>NZ_JBNJMU010000001.1:0-1685000 GCF_050936445.1 Plantactinospora sp. CA-294935 | reverse complement strand
GCGAGGTTAACCCGTGTGGGGTAGCCGTAGCGAAAGCGAGTCTTAATAGGGCGTGTAGTCGCGTGTTCTAGACCCGAAGCGGGGTGATCTAGCCATGGGCAGGCTGAAGCGTGGGTAAGACCGCGTGGAGGGCCGAACCCACCAACGTTGAAAAGTTGGGGGATGACCTGTGGTTAGGGGTGAAAGGCCAATCAAACTCCGTGATAGCTGGTTCTCCCCGAAATGCATTTAGGTGCAGCGTCGCGTGTTTCTTGCCGGAGGTAGAGCACTGGATGGTCTAGGGGCCCTACAAGGTTACTGAAATCAGCCAAACTCCGAATGCCGGTAAGTGAGAGCGCGGCAGTGAGACTGCGGGGGATAAGCTTCGTAGTCGAGAGGGAAACAGCCCAGATCGCCAGCTAAGGCCCCTAAGCGTGTGCTAAGTGGAAAAGGATGTGGGGTCGCATAGACAACCAGGAGGTTGGCTTAGAAGCAGCCATCCTTTAAAGAGTGCGTAATAGCTCACTGGTCAAGTGGTTCCGCGCCGACAATGTAGCGGGGCTCAAGTACACCGCCGAAGCTGTGGCATTCACATTTTGACTTCGCATCGCTCTTCGGGGTGGTGTGCAGGTGTGTGGATGGGTAGGGGAGCGTCGTGCCGGGGGTGAAGCAGCAGGGTGACCTAGTTGTGGACGCGGCACGAGTGAGAATGCAGGCATGAGTAGCGAAAGAAGGGTGAGAAACCCTTCCGCCGGATGACCAAGGGTTCCAGGGCCAGGTTAATCCGCCCTGGGTGAGTCGGGGCCTAAGGCGAGGCCGAGAGGCGTAGTCGATGGATAACGGGTTGATATTCCCGTACCCGTGTAGGAGCGCCCGTGATGAACCTCGTTGTGCTAACCACCCGAACCTGCTGATGTCTTCGGACTGATGTGGGGGAGCGTGGGAACCTGGCGGGTAGTAGTCAAGCGATGGGGTGACGCAGGAAGGTAGCTGAGCCCGGCCGGTGGTTGTGCCGGGGTAAGCGTGTAGGCCGCACCATAGGCAAATCCGTGGTGCATGTGGCTGAGACGTGATGCCGAGCCGATTCAGGTGAAGTCAGTGATCCTATGCTGCCGAGAAAAGCCTCTAGCGAGTTCCGAGCGGCCCGTACCCTAAACCGACACAGGTGGTCAGGTAGAGAATACCGAGGCGATCGGGTGAACTGTGGTTAAGGAACTCGGCAAATTGCCCCCGTAACTTAGGGAGAAGGGGGGCCGGAGACGTGAAGGGACTTGCTCCTGGAGCGTTGTATGGCCGCAGAGAGCAGGGGGAAGCGACTGTTTACTAAAAACACAGGTCCATGCGAAGAAGTAATTCGATGTATATGGACTGACGCCTGCCCGGTGCTGGAACGTTAAGGGGACCGGTTAGTCTTTCGGGGCGAAGCTGAGAACTTAAGCGCCAGTAAACGGCGGTGGTAACTATAACCATCCTAAGGTAGCGAAATTCCTTGTCGGGTAAGTTCCGACCTGCACGAATGGCGTAACGACTTCCCCACTGTCTCAACCACAGGCCCGGCGAAATTGCAGTACGAGTAAAGATGCTCGTTACGCGCGGCAGGACGGAAAGACCCCGGGACCTTTACTATAGCTTGACATTGGTATCTGAATTAGCTTGTGTAGGATAGGTGGGAGCCGGTGAAGTCCATACGCCAGTATGGGTGGAGGCAATCTTGAAATACCACTCTGGTTGGTTTGGGTATCTAACTTCGGGCCCTTATCGGGTTCAGGGACAGTGTCTGGTGGGTAGTTTAACTGGGGCGGTTGCCTCCTAAAATGTAACGGAGGCGCCCAAAGGTTCCCTCAGCCTGGTTGGCAATCAGGTGTTGAGTGTAAGTGTATAAGGGAGCTTGACTGTGAGACTGACGGGTCGAGCAGGGACGAAAGTCGGGACTAGTGATCCGGCACTTGCGTGTGGAAGCGGTGTCGCTCAACGGATAAAAGGTACCCCGGGGATAACAGGCTGATCTTCCCCAAGAGTCCATATCGACGGGATGGTTTGGCACCTCGATGTCGGCTCGTCGCATCCTGGGGCTGTAGCAGGTCCCAAGGGTTGGGCTGTTCGCCCATTAAAGCGGTACGCGAGCTGGGTTTAGAACGTCGTGAGACAGTTCGGTCCCTATCCGCCGTGCGCGTAGGATACTTGAGAAGGGCTGTCCCTAGTACGAGAGGACCGGGACGGACGAACCTCTGGTGTGCCAGTTGTCCCGCCAGGGGCACGGCTGGTTGGCTACGTTCGGGAGGGATAACCGCTGAAAGCATCTAAGCGGGAAGCCTGCTTCAAGATGAGGTATCCCACCCCAGTGATGGGGGTAAGGCTCCCAGTGAGACGACTGGGTTGATAGGCCGGAGATGTAAGCCAGGTAACTGGTTCAGTTGACCGGTACTAATAAGCCGAGGACTTGACTACAAAGCTGCTACGCGTCCACTGTGTGATTCACAGCAAACGAACAATGAGTGGTTCCCTTGCGTGTGGGTGAGGGAGTTGTTGTTTGTGTTGTTGATAGGGTTACGGCGGTTATGGCGGAGGGGAAACGCCCGGTTACATTCCGAACCCGGAAGCTAAGCCTTCCAGCGCTGATGGTACTGCACTCGGGAGGGTGTGGGAGAGTAAGACGCCGCCGGACATCTTCTACGAAGTGGCGCCACCCTCAAAGGGGTGGCGCCACTCGTGTTTTACCCGGCCGGTCTACAGGGGTGGGGATTGGCCGGTTCCCACGGCCCCGACCACACCCCGACCGGTCAGCCGCCCAGGCTGGCCGCCGCCGAGGCGATCGCCGAGGAGAAGTAGCTGACCTGGGTGTAGACGCCAGGATAGTTCGGGCGTGCACAGCCGTTGCCCCAGCTGACGATGCCGACCTGGACCAGGCCGCTGCCACCCTGCCGGAACATCGGGCCGCCCGAGTCACCCTGGCAGGTGTCGGTACCGCCGGAGAGCGGCCCCGCGCAGATCTCCTCGGCCGCGATGACGTCGCCGTCGTACGCCGAGGGGCCGTTGCAGACCGAGTCGCTGACGAACGGCACGCTGGCCTTCATCAGGTACCGCTGCTGCGCTCCACCCTCCCGGGTGGCACCCCAGCCGGCGATGGTGAACGTCCCGCTGTCGTACGTGGTCGAGGTGGCGATCGGTAGGGTGCTGAGCCCGGTGACCGGGCTGGCCAGCCGGATCAACGCCCAGTCGTCGCCGTTGCCGTTGTAGCCGGGCGCCCGGTAGACGTAGTTGGAGCGGACCTGGATCCGGCTCGACGACTGGAGGTCCACCACCCCCAGCGTGGCGGTGATGCTGGAGTTGCTTCCCGTACGCCCGACGCAGTGTGCGGCGGTGAGGACAAGTCGGGGGCTGTAGAGGGAACCGCCGCAGCCCATCGAGAGTCGTACCATGAACGGGAACTCGCCCTGTGCGGCGCGGGTGCCGCCGACGACGAAGGGTGTGACGTCGGTGTTGCGTGGGCCGGCGTTAGCCGGTGCGGCCAGGGTGACGCCGCCGACGGCTACCGCGGCGAACGCGGCGGCGGCCAGGCGAGTGAGGAAGCGCCAACGAGCCATGGGGGTCCTCTCCGAGCATCGATGGCGCGCCTTGTGAGCGCGCCTGAGATCACGATGCCGGCAGCGTATGGATCCCCATCGCTGTATCGCAATGCGCCGATGTCATCCCGGTTGTGTCATACCACCGGGCGGAGGGACGATCAGCCGCAGCTGTACCGGGGCTCGGCGAGGTACTTCCAGGTGAACTTCTCCCGCTTGACGACCTTTCCACCCTTGTAGAAGAGCCGGAAGGCGTCCTGGGTGAACCCGTCGATCCCGTTGGTGGGGATGCAGGACGGGCCCGGCTGGAGCTTGATCACCTTTGGCTTGGTGATGTTGCGCCGCGGGCTCCACTCCGTGGTCACCTTGTCGTAGACCTTGGTGCTCCAGATCGACACCGTGATCGAGCTGGAGGTGTGCGAGGTGTCGATCAGCACGCCGTGCGGGGTGTCGTTCTTGAACTTGAAGTCGAGGTCGGGCCAGAAGATGGTCGACTCGATGACCGGCGGATAGCGGCTGAACCAGTACGAGTGCGGCTTGTGCTCCACGTCCTCCAGCCCGGCGTAGTACGTCGCGTTGAACAGCGTGGTGGTGAACTGCGAGGTGCCGCCGCCGACCCCCGGTACGAGCTTGCCGTCCAGGATGACCGGCGCGTCGCGGTAGCCCTGGGCGTAGCCCCGCTCCCCGGTGTGCCCGTTGAGCGAGAAGGTCTCCCCGGGCTTCACCACGGTGCCGTCCACGTCTCGGGCGATCGTGACGATGTTCTGGCTGCGCGGCGAGCCGAGACCGCCGGTGAAGTTGGTGGTGAAGGTGGAGACCCGCTCCTTGATCCCCATTTTGGTCAGGTCCGCGGCGCTGACCTTCGGCTCGACCGGCTTGAGCTGCGCCCGGACCGTACGGCCGTCGGGCTTCGGCAGTACCGCCAACAGATCCCGGGCCAGCGCGGCGGTGTCCACCTGCGAGCCACCTGAGCCGGCCACGATCTTCGGCTTGTTGCCCTGGATCGACATGGTGGCGTCCTTCGGCTTCACCTCGACCTTGTCGAACTGGCCGGGAAGCGCGGTGCGTAGCTTCTTCTCGTCCACCCGGGGCGCGATCTTGCCCGTCTTGTCGGCGGTCAGCACCAGGCTCTTCGCGATCGCCGCTGGCGGGATGGTGAAGTTCCCCCGGTCGGTGGTCACCGTGACCGGGCCGGCGACCGCCGGTCTGGCCAGCTCGGTGACCAGCTTGTCGACCTCCTCGGTGGTGGTCGCCGGATGCGTCTCGACCAGCGGTACCTGCACCGGCTGCCCGCGCAGCCAGCCCTCCCGCACCGCCTTCGCCGACTCCTCGGCCCGCAGGCCCTTGCTCGGTTTCGGATAGACCGGCCGGGGCGTCGTGCCGCTGAAGGTGATTGCCGGCAGCCTCATCTGCTGCTCGGTCCGGCCGACGATTTTCCGCAGCTCGGCGTCGAGCTTCCCGGCGTCGACGGTGACCACCGGCTCGGCGCTGCGGGAGCCGAAGAGCAGGCTGAACGGGCCGGGCCGGTGCGCGGCGGCGGCGGTTACGGTCGCCTCGACGTCCACCGCCAGGCCGACCGTGGCCGGCAAGACCTCACCGGTCTGGTCACCGATGCGTACCTGGACCGGGGTGGTGAAGGTGCTGGCCCGGGAGGCCAGGTCGGCGCGGAGCGCCTGGACAGCCTCGGCCCGGCTCTTGCCGCCCAGGTCGACGCCGAGCACGCTGGTGCCCCGGGGCACCTCACCGGCGTACGCGTAGCCGGCCGTGGCGCCGCCTGTGGCGACCAGCACGGCGACGGCCACGCCACCGGCGAGCAGTACCCGACGCAGGCGACGCCGGGCCGCCGGCTGCTCGGGGGCTCCCGCCGGGCCACCGGGGCCGGATCCCGGGGTCGGTGTGTCCCAGCCGGCCGACGTCGCGGTGACGGTCACCGGGGTACCGGCGGCCGGAACGCCGCCGTCCTGATGTCCGACCGGCAGGGTGACGGCGGTGATCGGGATGGTGGGGCGATCCTCGGCGGGCACTTTGACGGCGGCCATCTGCATGGTCGGCCGCTCGTCGGCCGGGACCGCGTTGTCGCCGTACTGACTCACGGAGTTGTCGCCGTACTGACTCACTGACACCTCAGCCTCACGGACACCTCAGCGCGATGCGCCGGGCGGGCACGATAGCCCGCCCGGCAGGACCTTGACCGACTACGGTAACCAAAACTCGACCAGAACGGGCGACGGGTCCGGCCGGTGGCGGCCGCACCTCTGACTTCCGGCGTGGCGCGGGACCTCGCGATTGATCGAACCCGAGTGGACGGTGCCGGAGGAAACGGTTTCAGTGCTCGGGCGAAAACAGCGAATAGTCCGATCTTCGGCGCGCTACGACCGAACATCCATGGTGTTCCGTACACCTGGCAGCTCTCGGTACGCCACCGAGCCCGCATATGCTCCGACCGTCTACCCCCTATCGGAGGCAACTTGATGCGCCGGAACAGACGCGGAGGCTCGCTCAAGGCGCTGGGCGTACTGCTCACCAGTGGTGCGCTCGGTATGACCAGCGGAGTAGCGGCCCTCGCCGCCGAACCCGCGGCGACGCCCTTTCTCAGTGAGATCCATTACGACAACGTCGGTACGGACACCGGTGAGGCGATCGAGGTCGAGGCCCCGGCCGGTACGGACCTGACCGGATGGCAGCTCGTCCTCTACAACGGCAACAACGGCGCCCCGTACCACACCCGGACGCTCAGCGGGACGGTGCCGGCGGCCGGGGTGGTCGTCGCGACGTACCCGACGGACGGGATCCAGAACGGCTCGCCGGACGCGGTCGCGCTGGTTGCCCCCGACGGCGCCGTCGCCGAGTTCCTCAGCTACGAGGGCGGGCTGACCGGAGTCGGCGGGCCGGCCGACGGGCGGGCCGCCACCGACATCGGAGTGGCCGAGGGGAGCAGCACCCCGATCGGAGAGTCCCTCCAGCGGATCGAGGGGACGTGGCGGGCCCCGGCACTGAACAGCTTCGGCACCCGCAACACCGGCGGCGACCCGGACCCGGATCCGGACCCGGTCGGCTGCGACACCCCGGTCAGCCACACCATCGCCCAGGTCCAGGGCACCGGCGACGCGACACCGCTGGCCGGTACCCGGGTGACCGTCGAGGGTGTCGTCACCGGCGACCACCGCACCGGCGGGTACAACGGCATCTACCTGCAGACCGCCGGCACCGGCGGGCGGGCGCCGGCCGCCGGGACCGCCTCGGACGGCATCTTCGTCTACCTGACCAGCAACGCCGCCAACCACCCGAGCGTCGCGCTCGGCGACCGGGTCCGGGTCAGCGGCACCGCGAGCGAGTTCAACGGGCTCACCCAGGTCAGCATCGCCGTCAAGGCCGACGTGCAGGTCTGCGCGCATCAGGTCGCGCTGCCGTCGCCGGTCGCGCTCTCGCTGCCGCTGGACGTGCCGGCGCGGGAGTCGGTCGAGTCGATGCTGGTCGCCCCGGTCGGCCAGTTCACCGTCTCCGAGGTCTACAACACCAACCGGTACGGCGAGGTGGTGCTCGCCGCCGGCGACCGCGCCGCGGTGATACCCACCGACATCGCCCGGCCCGGTACCGACGCCGCCCGCGCGGCAGCGGCGGCGAACAAGCTGGCCCGGCTGCTGGTCGACGACGGCCGGACCACCAACCTGGCCGACGCGGGCCTGCTGCCGCCGTACCTGGCGCCGGGCAGCCCGCTGCGGGTCGGCGACTCGGTCGAGGCGTTCGGCCCGACCGTGCTGTCGTACGGGTTCAACGAGTGGCGGCTCCAGCCGACCACCCCGGTCAGCGCGGACACCCCGCCGGCCGGCCGGACCACCTTCAAGGTGACCAACCCGCGTACGCCGGCACCTGGCAACGTCGGCGGCGACCTGTCGGTCGGCGCGTTCAACGTGCTGAACTACTTCGTGCACTTCGGCGGCGACGCCCGGGGCGCCGAGAACGAGGCGGCGCTCGCCAAGCAGGAGGCGAAGATCGTCGCGGCGATCAACGCACTCGGCGCCGACGTGGTGGCACTCCAGGAGATCGAGAACTCGGTCCGGTTCAACGCCGCCGACCCGCAGCAGGCGCTGAAGCGGCTCGTCGCCGCACTGAACACGGCGGCCGGCGCCGGCACCTGGGACTACGTGCGTACCCCGGCGGACCTGCCGGCCGCGGCCCAGCAGGACTTCATCACCACCGCGATCATCTTCAAGCCGGCCAAGGCGCAGCCCAAGGGGGCGTCCCGGTCGGTCAACGACGAAACCGTGTGGTCCAACGCCCGGGAGCCGATCGCGCAGACCTTCACGGCCGGCGCGACCACCTTCACCGTGGTGGCCAACCACCTCAAGTCGAAGAGCAGCTCCGACGCGGCGACCGGCGACAACGCCGACAGCGGTGACGGACAGGGCGCGTTCAACGGCGACCGGGTCCGCCAGGCCCGCGCGCTGACCGCCTTCGTCGAGCAGCTCAAGGCCGACAGCGGCAGCGACCAGGTGCTGCTGCTCGGCGACTTCAACGCGTACACCCGGGAGGACCCGATGCAGGTCCTCTACGACGCCGGGTACCGCGACCTGAACGACACCGGCAAGGCGAGTTATGTCTTCGGCGGCGAATCCGGCTCGCTGGACCACGCGGTCGCCTCGGCGTCGCTGGCCGAACGGGTCACCGGGGTCGACGTCTGGCAGATCAACTCGCACGAGTCGTACGCCTTCCAGTACGACGGGCACCCGGCGTTCTTCGCCGCGGACCCGTACCGGGCCAGCGACCACAACCCGATCGTCGTCGGCCTGGAGACCGGTGCGACCGGCCCGGTCGACCTGCGACTGCTCAGCGTCAACGACTTCCACGGCCGGCTGGAGTCGCCCGGCAACGCGCCGGACGGTCGCCCGGTCGGCGGTGCCGCCCAGGTCGCCGGCCTGGTCGACCAGCTCCGCGCGGAGAACCCGAACACCGCGTTCGTCTCCGCCGGCGACAACATCGGCGCCTCCACGTTCATCTCGGCGATCGACGACGACAACCCGACGATCGACGCGCTGAACGAGATGGGGCTGGCCGTCTCGGCGGTCGGCAACCACGAGTTCGACAAGGGAATCGCGGACCTGACCGGCCGGGTGACCGACCGGGCCGACTTCCCGCTGCTCGGTGCGAACGTCTACCGGGGCGACGAGCGGGCCCTGCCGGCGTACTCGGTCAACAGCGTCGGCGGGGTGCGGGTCGGCTTCGTCGGGGTGGTGACCGAGCAGACCGGCTCGCTGGTCAGCCCGGACGGCATCGCCGGGATCACCTTCCGGGAGCCGGTGGCCGAGGCGAACGCCGTGGCCGCTCAGCTCAAGGACGGCAACCCGGCCAACGGCGAGGCCGACGTGGTGGTGCTGCTCGCCCACGAGGGCGCGGCGACCGAGAACATCAGCTCGGCCGAGGCGCTGGCGAACGACCCCGTCTTCGGGAAGTTCACCCGGGCGGACGCCACCATCGACGTCATCTTCAGCGGGCACACCCACCAGCCGTACGCCTTCGAGGTGCCGGTGCCCGGCACCGACAAGCTGCGGCCGATCGTGCAGGCCGAGGACTACGGCAAGCGGCTGGGCAAGGTCGACCTGACCTTCGACCCGGCCACCGGTACGGTCACCGCGGCCGACGCCGCGCTCGTCGACGTGGTCGGCGCACCGCAGCACCCGGGGGTCGCCGAGATCGTGGCGGCAGCCAAGACCCGGGCCCAGGAGCTGGGCCAGCGGCCGCTCGGATCGATCACCGCGGACGTCAGGCGGGCGTACAACGAGGCCGGGAACGAGGACCGGGGCAAGGAGTCGGTGCTCGGCAACTTCGTCGCCGACGTGCAGCTCGCCGGCACCAGTGCGGCCGGCCGGGGCGGGGCGCAGATCGCGTTCATGAACCCGGGCGGTCTCCGGGCCGACCTGCTGTACGCCCCGGACGGGGTGGTCACGTACGCGGAGGCGTTCTCGGTGCAGCCGTTCGCCAACGACGTGGTGACGAAGACGTACACCGGGGCCCAGATCAAGCAGGTGCTGGAGGAGCAGTGGCAGCCGGCGGGCGCCTCCCGGCCGGTGCTCTGGCTGGGTGTCTCCAAGGGCTTCAGCTACACCTACGACCCCGAGGCCGCGCAGGGCTCCCGGATCACGTCGATATCCCTGAACGGCACGCCGATCAACCCGACCGGCACCTACCGGGTGACGGTGAACTCGTTCCTGGCGGCCGGCGGGGACAACTTCGCGACCCTGGCCACCAACGTCGACAAGGTCACCACCGGTGACAACGACCTGACCATGCTGACCGACTACCTCGCCGAGAACTCGCCGGTCACCGCCGACCCGGCGCCCCGCTCGGCGGTCGGTCGGCCCGGCCCGGAGTGCACCACGACGATCACCGGTCGGCACAACCGGCCGCTGACCGTCTTCTCCGGGCTCACCTGTCTGGAGAACGCGACCGTCACCGGTCCGGTGACCGTGCTGCCCGGCGCGTCGCTGCTGGCGACCGGCGGCAGCATCTCCGGCCCGGTCACCGCCACCGGCTCGGCGCTGCTCACCCTGAGCGGTACCAGGGTCTCCGGCCCGGTCACGGTGGTCGCCGCGACCGGCCAGGTGCTGGTCGAGAAGGGCAGGGTGAGCGGTCCGGTCTCGGTCGCGCTCAGCCGTGGCGGGGTGCGGGTCGACACCGTCACCGTCTCCGGCCCGGTCTCGCTGGTCGGCAACTCCGGCAGCCAGCCGGTGCTGGTCGCCGGCAACACCATCAGCGGGCCGTTGAGCTGCGTGGCGAACTCGCCGGCGCCGGGCAACGACGGCCGGACCAACACGGTCCGGGGCCCGGCGACCGGGCAGTGTGCCAGGCTGTGAACGACGGTGTCAGTTAGGACCGACAGTTGAGTTGACGCATCGCGACTGCGGGCCCGGGCCGGTCACCGGTTCCGGGCCCGCAGTCTGTCGGTTGGTCGTGCGGAAGGAATCCCCGGGTGGCGGGGCGGGAGGACGATGGTGAGCGGTTATCGGCCGGTACCACTGCCGACGGGTGCGGCCGGGGCGTCCCGGGCCGACCTGGTCGCCGGAGTGACCGGGTGGATCTGCTCGCCGCCGCTGCGCGACCTGGTGGCCGCGTTCGGCGCCGAGCTGCCGGACCGGCTCGACACGGCCGAGCTGCTGGCCTGGCTCGACGACTTCGCGGCCCGGCACTGGGACTTCCGGGGCCGGCGCGGCGCGGCGGCGCAGCCGTCGCCCAACGGGCGGACGGCGGCGGTCGAGCGTGACGAGGTGGCCGAGACCCGGCTGCCGGCGGCCCTCACGGAGCTGGTCCGGGCGGCCGCCACCGCGCTGGGACTGATCGGCCCCGGGCCGGAGCCTGCCGCCACCCCGTCGTCGGGCCGGCGGTACGACCATCTGCTGGTGCTGGGAGGTCTGGCCCGGTCCTGCCTGAACCGGACCGCCTACGCGGCCCACCTGCTGCGGAGCGGGGCGGTCGAGGCCGGCGAGATGGCGGCCCTGGGCAGCTTCCGGCCGCTGCGGCCCACCGAGACCGCCGAGCTGGACCTGCCCGGCTGCGAGTACGAGGTGGACGTACTGGAGTACGGGATGCGGCGTGCCTTCGAGTGCGCCGCGCCGGCCGAGGAGCGGTCGTCGGAGGGCGAGATCAGCCACCATTCCTGGTCGGTCCGGAGCTACCGCTGTGCGGCGGGGACGGCGGTGCACGTACTGGCCGCGCCGTCGACCGAGCCGGCGAGCCGGCGGGCGCACACCTCCGACACGTACCACTTCTGGGCGGCAGAGCTGGGGCCGGCGGCCGGAGACCGGGTCCTGGTACTGACCTCCCAGCCGTACGTGCCGTTCCAGCACTGCGACGCGGTCCGGACGCTGGGGCTCGGATACGGCTGCGAGGTGCGGACGATCGGCCTCGACCCGAGCCGGATCGCCGAGTCGGGGTCGCTCCGGCAGCTCGGTGCCGACCAGTACCTCCAGGAACTGCGCTCGACGATCCGCTCGATGCGGAACCTTTTCCACGCCCTTTCCTGAGGCAGCACGCCGGGGATCAGCGGCCGGTTTCCTCGATCGCCTGTCGGAAGACCCGGGAGCGGTGCGCGTAGTTGTCGAACCGGCCGTAGCTGGGGGCGGCCGGGGAGAGCAGCACCACCCCGCCGGCCGGGGTACGTGCCCGGCCGAGCCGGACCGCCGCAGGCAGGTCCTCGGCGGTCAGCGTGGTGATGGTGCCCAGGTCCTTGACCACGTCCAGGATCCGGGGGCCGCTGTCCGGGATGCCGATCAGTGTGGCCACGATCTCCTGTTCGGCGAGGAAGTCGCGCAGCGGGCCGTAGTCCACGCCCCGGTCCTCGCCGCCGACGATCACGGTCAACGGACGGCCCGCGTACGCCTCGATGGCGTGGATCGCCGACTGCGGGATCGTCGAGAGCGAGTCGTCGACGAAGGTGATCCCGGACGGGTCCTCGATCGGGGTCAGCCGGTGCTCCAGGGGCGGCAGAGTGGTCAGCGCGGCGGCGAGCCGGTCCCGTTCGGCGACACAGTCGACGCCGACCGCCCGCAGCGCGGTCAGCGCGACGCAGAGGTTCCCCTCGTTGTGCCGCCCGACCAGCGGTAGCGCGGTACGTGGAAAGAGTGGCTGGTCGCCGAGGCGTACCCAGCGGGTGCCGTCGGGCTCGGCGGCCACGTGGAAGGTGGGCTCACCGGCGGCAGCGGGGGTGCCGAGGGTGCCGGCGGGGAGCAGCGGCAGCCCGGGCCGGGCCGCGAGTTCGGTGCGGAGCCGGTCGTCGTGCGCGTTGAACGCCACGCACCGGGGCCCGTGGTCGACGAGGTTCAGCTTGTGCCGGTAGTACTCGGCCTCCCCGCCGGCCCAGTCCAGGTGCTCCGGGGCGAGCGAGGTGAGTACCGCCACGTCGGGCGAGTCGGTCAGGTCGGCGCACTGGTACATCGAGAGTTCCAGGACGTACCGCTGCGCGGGCGGCAGGTCGAGCACCGGTACGCCGATGTTGCCGCCCATCACGTTGGGGCGGTCGACGGCGGTGAGCAGGTGGCTGATCAGGTTGGTGGTGGTGCTCTTGCCCTTGCTGCCGGTGACCCCGATCGTGCTGGCGGCGTGCTCGGCCATCCACAGCGCCGTGCCGCTGGTGATCGGGATGCCGTGCTCGCGCAGGCGTACCACCCACGGGTGGGTCTCGCCGATCACCGGGGACCGGACGACCACGTCCGAGCGGAGCAGGACGTCCAGTGCGGCGGGACCGGTGTGCAGTGGAGCCAGGTCGGCGACCGGACCCGTCCAGGGCTTGGCGGCGTACGTCTCCCGGTCCATCACCGCGACCAGTTCGGCCGGCCCGACCGGGGCGACCGCGTTGATCGCCGCGACGCCCTCCCGGCCGGTGCCCCAGACCGCGACCCGACGGCCGCGCAAATCCGCCAGTTGCACCTGACAACTCCCTCCGGTACGCGCCCAAACTCTAGTCCCGGCTCCCGGTGTCCCGGGTGGGGACGTCGACTGCGGGCCGCCGGCCGGGGTGCGCCGGTCACCGGGACGTGTGAGCTTGCGCACCGCCCCGGCGGAGAAGGGTAAATCGGTTGTGAGTGAGTCACTCACTCATTATTGTTGCCGCCGTGAACTCGCAGACTCCCTCGGGCCGGGCCCGGCCGCTCCCGCCGGAGGAGCGGCGGGCCGCGCTGATCACGGCGACCCTGGCCCTGATCACCGAGCATGGCGTCAAGGTCACCACCCGGCAGATCGCCGAGGCGGCCGGGGTGGCCGAGGGCACCATCTTCCGGGTCTTTCCGCACAAGGACGGGCTGGTCCGGGTAGCCGTCGAGACCGCACTCGACCCGGCTCCGCTGCTGGACGAGCTGGCCGCGCTCGACCTGGAGACCCCGTTGCCGGAGCGGCTCACCGCGCTGGCCGCGATCCTCCAACGCCGGCTCACCAGCATCTTCAACCTGCTGCACTCCGTCGGCATGCACGGCCCGCCGGAGAGCTCGACGGGCCGGCCGACCGGGACGGGCAAGCTCCACCCGCCGAACGAGGAGATCCACCAGGCCGTCGTCCGGGTGCTGGAGCCGGACGCCGACCGCTTCCGCTATCCGCTGCCCGAGGTGGCCCGGCTGCTGCGACTGCTGACCTTCGCCGGCTCGCACCCCCGGATCACCGACAACGAACCACTCAGTCCCGAGATGATCGCCGCCGTGCTGCTCGACGGCGTACGGCAGCCCGAGCCCGACCGACCGGCCCGTCCCGACCAGACGGCCGAGCCTGACGGAGCGGCCGAGCCTGACGGAGCGGCCGAGCCCGATCGGGCGGCGTCCGGCTCGGGACGCCACGCTGACCACAACCGACCGGACCGGCCATGACCGGTCACCGCGTCCTCGATTCGGGGGGTCGTCGATGCTGACCCGACTACTGCGTACCTATCTACGGCCGTACGGCCGACCGCTCACCGCCGTGGTGCTGCTGCAACTCGTCGGCACCATGGCCTCGCTCTACCTGCCCAGCCTCAACGCCGACATCATCGACAAGGGCATCGCCCAGGGTGACACCGGCTACATCGTCAGCACCGGGGGCTGGATGCTGCTGGTCACCCTGGCGCAGATCGCCTGCTCGATCGCCGCGGTCTACTTCGGAGCGCGGACGGCGATGAGCTTCGGTCGGGACGTACGCGGGGCGATCTTCCATCGGGTGATGGGCTTCTCCGGCCGGGAGGTTGGCCAGTTCGGGGCACCCTCGCTGATCACCCGCACCACCAACGACGTGCAGCAGGTGCAGATGCTGGTCGTGGTGACCTGCACGATGCTGGTCGCGGCGCCGATCACCCTGTTCGGCGGCGTGATCATGGCGCTGCGCGAGGACGTCGGTCTCTCCTGGCTGATGCTGGTCTGCGTACCGGTGCTGGTGCTGGCGATCGGTCTGGTGATCCGCCGGATGGTCCCGGAGTTCCGGCTGATGCAGACCCGGATCGACACCGTCAACCGGGTACTCCGGGAGCAGATCACCGGCATCCGGGTGGTCCGGGCGTTCGTCCGGGAGCCGTACGAGACCCGGCGGTTCGAGGCGGCGAACGAGGACCTGACCGCCACCGCACTGCGGGTCGGTCGGCTGACCGCGCTGATCTTCCCGATCGTGATGCTGGTGCTCAACCTGTCGAGCGTTGCGGTGCTGTGGTTCGGCGCGCACCGGATCGAGGCGGGGCAGATCCAGATCGGGGCGCTGACCGCCTTCCTGACCTATCTGATGTTCATCCTGATGTCCGTCATGATGGCGACCTTCATGTTGATCATGGTGCCCCGGGCGGCGGTCTGCGCCGAGCGGATCATGGAGGTGCTGCGGACCGGGTCGTCGGTCGTCCTGCCGGCGGAACCGGTCCGGGAGGTCCAGAGCCAGGGCGAGCTGGAGCTGCGGAACGTCCGGTTCCAGTACCCGGGCGCGGCGGCACCGGTACTCCGGGACATCTCGTTCCGGGCCCGGGCCGGCCAGACGACGGCCATCATCGGTAGCACGGGTGCGGGCAAGACGACACTGCTCGGGCTGGTACCCCGGCTCTTCGACGTCACCGGCGGCGCGGTACTGGTCGACGGGGTCGACGTCCGGGAGCTGGATCCCGATCTGCTCTGGGACCGGATCGGCCTGGTGCCGCAGCGGCCGTACCTCTTCTCCGGCACCGTCGCCAGCAACCTCCGGTACGGGAAACCGGACGCGACCGACGAGGAACTCTGGGCCAGCCTGGAGATCGCCCAGGCCCGCGACTTCGTCGAGGCGCTGCCGGAAGGGCTGAACGCTCCGGTGGCCCAGGGCGGGACGAACCTCTCCGGTGGGCAGCGGCAACGGTTGGCGATCGCCCGGGCTCTGGTCCGCCGTCCGGAGATCTACCTCTTCGACGACTCGTTCTCGGCGCTCGACCTCGGCACCGACGCCCGGCTGCGGGCCGCGCTGCGGCCGGTCACCGCGGACGCCGCGGTGGTGATCGTGGCGCAGCGGGTCTCCACGATCCTGGACGCCGACCAGATCATCGTGCTGGAGGACGGCGCGGTGGTCGGCGCCGGCCGGCACACCGAACTCCTGGAGAGCTGTCCGACCTACGCCGAGATCGTCGAGTCCCAGCTCACCGTCGAGGTGACGGCATGACCGAGCGGAGCGAGCAGCCCGGCAACGCCGAGCAGCCCGGCAACGGCGAGCGGAACGGGAACGCCGAGCGGAACGGCAACGCCGAGCACAACGCGAACGCCGAGCGGAACGGCAACGCCGAGCACAACGCGAACGCCGAGCGAGACGGGAACGCCGAGCGGAACGGGAACGCCGGGCAGCACGGGCGGGGCGCCGGCGCCGACGGCCGTCCGGCGGACCACGACACCCAGGGTGGGGCGATGAACCAGAAGACGGCCCGGGCCACACCGGCCCGGCTGCCGGGCGGCGGTGCCGCCCGGGGCGGTCCGGGATGGGCCACCGCCGGCATGCCGGCCGAGAAGTCGATGAACTTCGGCCCGTCGGCCCGGCGGCTGCTGGGTCTGCTCGGGCCGCACCGGCTGTCGCTGATCGCGGTGATCCTGCTGGCGATCGTCAGCGTCGGGCTGTCGGTGGCCGGGCCGAAGATCCTCGGGTACGCCACCGACGTCATCTTCTCCGGACTGATCGGCAAGCAGCTACCGGCCGGCACCACCGCCGAGCAGGCTGCCGAGGGTGCCCGGGCGTCCGGCAACGACGGCTTCGCCGAGCTGCTGCTGAAGATGGACGTCATCCCCGGCGTCGGCATCGACTTCGAGCAGCTCGGCCGGATCCTGCTGCTGGCGGTACTGCTCTTCCTCGCCGCCAGCCTGCTCGGCTGGCTCCAGGGCTACATCCTCAACGGCGCGGTGCAGAGCACCATCCGGCAGTTGCGGTCGGACGTGGAGGCGAAGCTCAACCGGCTGCCGCTGCCCTACTTCGACGGCCAGCCCCGGGGTGAGCTGCTCAGCCGGGTCACCAACGACATCGACAACATCTCGCAGACCCTGCAACAGACCCTCAGCCAGTTGCTCACCTCGCTGCTCACCGTGATCGGCGTACTGGGGGTGATGTTCTGGATCTCGCCGCTGCTGGCCGTGGTCGCGCTGATCGCGGTACCGGCGTCGGTACTGGTCACCAAGCAGATCGCCAAGCGGTCGCAGAAGCAGTTCATCGCGCAGTGGACGCACACCGGCGCGCTGAACGGCCAGATCGAGGAGGCGTTCACCGGGCACGAGCTGGTGAAGGTCTTCGGCCGGCAGCGCGAGGTCGAGGCGGCCTTCGGCGCGAAGAACGAGGAACTGTTCAAGGCCAGCTTTGCCGCCCAGTTCGTCTCCGGCATCATCATGCCGTCGATGATGTTCATCGGAAACCTGAGCTACGTGCTGATCGCGGTGATCGGCGGGCTGCGGGTCGCGTCCGGGGCGATGACCCTCGGCGACGTACAGGCGTTCATCCAGTACTCCCGGCAGTTCACCCAGCCGCTGACCCAGGTCGCGGCGATGGCGAACCTGCTCCAGTCCGGGGTCGCCTCGGCGGAGCGGGTCTTCGACGTCCTGGACGCCGACGAGCAGAGCCCCGACCCGGCCGAGCCGGCCCGACTGACCGAGCGGCACGGCCGGGTCGAGTTCGCGCACGTCTCGTTCCGGTACGAGCCGGGCAAGCCGCTGATCGACGACCTGTCGCTGGTCGCCGAGCCGGGGCACACGGTGGCGATCGTCGGGCCGACCGGGGCCGGCAAGACCACCCTGGTCAACCTGGTGATGCGCTTCTACGAGCTGGACGCCGGACGGATCACCCTGGACGGGGTCGACCTCACCGAACTGCGCCGGGACACCCTGCGCGGCGAGATCGGCATGGTGCTCCAGGACACCTGGCTGTTCGGCGGAACGATCCGGGACAACATCGCGTACGGCAACCCGGAGGCGACCGAGGAGGAGATCCTCGCGGCGGCTCGGGCGACCTTCGTCGACCGGTTCGTCCGCAGCCTGCCAGACGGCTACGACACGGTCATCGACGAGGAGGGCAACAACGTCAGCGCGGGCGAGAAGCAGCTCATCACCATCGCCCGGGCGTTCCTGGCCAATCCGTCGCTGCTGATCCTGGACGAGGCGACGAGTTCGGTGGACACCCGTACCGAGGTGCTGCTCCAGCGGGCGATGGCGGCGTTGCGGGCGGACCGGACCAGTTTCGTGATCGCGCACCGGCTGTCGACCATCCGGGACGCCGACCTGATCCTGGTGATGGAGAGCGGCCGGATCGTCGAGCAGGGCACCCACGCCGAACTGCTGGCCGCGCAGGGCGCGTACCACCGGCTCTACCACGCGCAGTTCTCCCAGCCGGTCGCCGACGTGGAGCCGGCGATGGTGGCGGAGCCGGGCGGCGTACCGGCCGGGGCACCCCGGCAGCGGGGGTGACGGGCGAACGAGCCGAAGCGCAGGCTGGGCCTCGGCCCGGCCTGCGCCGGTAGGATGCGGGCATGAGCTCAAAGGCTGTCGGCAGGCACATGCCCGCGGTCGTGACGCTCGACGACCTCACGGCGATGATGGCCGCCGACGAGCACCACCGGTACGAAGTCGGCCCGGAGGGATTTCTGTCGGTCACACCTTCGCCGGGGTATGCCCATGCGATCATCGCGACTCGGTTGACTGTGTGGCTTGCCGACGCCGGAATCCCGGCCGACCGGATCGCGCAGGCGGTCGGGTTGCGCATCCCCGGTCGGAACGGCGTCGGCGGGCGCATCCCCGATCTGGTTGTGTGGAGCAAGGCGCAGGCCGACGGTGTCTGGCTGCCGGTGGACGACGTCCTTCTCGTGGTGGAGATCGTCTCGCCGGGCTCCGAGGGTGTGGACACGGTGACCAAGCGCAACGAGTACGCGGCCGCCGGCATCCCGCAGTACTGGGTGATCGACCAGGACCCGGCCCAGACCGTCAGCATGCACCGCCTGGACGGCGAACACTACGTGGTACGGGCGAGCATGCCGCTGGCCTGGGTCCTCAACACCAGCCCGACCGAGCACGACCTCGGTTGAGCGTGTGAACGTCAGCGCTGCTGGCTCGCCAGGCTGACGAACGCCTGCCACTTCTCAGGCGTGAAGGTCAGGACCGGTCCCTGCTGGTCCTTGCTGTCCCGAACGAGGACCCGGCCCGGAAGGTTGTCGGCGACCTCCACGCAGTCGCCGCCGTTCTGACCGCTACGGCTGGACTTGCGCCAGTTTGGTGGCTGGGTCGTCATAGTCATTCACCAACTTCGAGATCAGATCTCTTGACTGGTCACATGGCAGGGCGAAGCCAGCTATAGTCTGCCACGTTCTTTCCAGGCCGGTCACGCGCATCGGCTCTGCTATCACCCGGCCTTCGTAGAAGTCGTCGAGCAGGCCGACCGCGCTGCCGGTGTCCATGTTCGCCAAGGCGAACGACCCGTTGCGGCCAGGATGCAACCCGGCGGAGTCCGGTACGACGTGGACGAGGATGTTCGAGCGGGCGCTGGTGTCTGCCAGGTGCAGCAGTTGGTCCTTGGCAATTTCGGGTGGGCCGCACCGGAGCGCGGCGGCGTCGATGATGAAGGCGAAGGTGGGGCGGTCGGCCCGGTCGAGGATGGCGCTCTGTCGCTCAAGTCGGTTGGCGACCCGTTCCGCGACCTCGTCGTCCGAGAGCATGCCGGTGCTGGCGAAGATCGCCCGCGCGTACGCCTCCGTCTGTAGTAGGCCGGGAATCAGGGTTGCCTGGAAATAGCGGAGGATCACGGCCGTCTCCTCCACGTCGCGCCAGGGCCGGAACCAGCTCGGACCGGGCTTGCGGTTCTTTCTGGCCTCCGTCGACAGTTTCTGGATCTCGTCTCCGGTGCCGAAGAAGGCATCCAGGGCTGTCGCCGTATCCTGCTGCGGGGCCAGCCGGTTCGTCTCGAACGCCGCGATCAACGACTTGCTGACCTGCACGGCATCGGCAACCTGGTCCTGGGTGACGCCCCGCTCGGCCCGTAGCTCTCGAAGTTTCACCGGAAGATTACTCACGTTCAATGCTCTCCTGTGGCTGAGTGCGATCCGGAGTATCCAGCGTTACTGCTCGCCAATTATCTTCCGTCACCGTGCGTTCACGGTCCAGGGTGGAATCGACGGAGTTGCCGAGCGGCCCATCGACATGGCCGGGGAATGGCGCCCGGTTGGGCCGGTTCCAGTCCACCTCCGTCATGGGGATAAGGGGCGGGGGCCGCGGCGGAGCAATACGGCCCCGCCCCGCTCACCTTCAGGAGGTGGCTGATGCGTATTCACCGAACACTGCGAATTCACCGACGTGACTGGCGACGACTGTGGCGGTACTGCCGATGCGGGCTCCGCTGGCGCTGCCCGGATGCCCGTCCACCGACGGTCCGGCCGACGAACCAGTGGTCCGGATGGGATCGGCACTCCGGCGTCAGGGCCCACAACCACACCCTCACGCAGCGGCATCGCGCCGAGCGGTGCCAGCGGGTGTGACCGGTGATCGGGCCGCAGGAGCGGTGGTACCGGTTCGCCGCACGGCGGCGTCGCAGGACCGGCGCCCACGTCCCGGCACACCCGTCGTACCGCTGCCGTGACTGCGATGACGCCTGGCCCTGCCCGCAGGCACGGCTCTGCCTGCTGATCGGCTTCCAGGGCGACCGGGTGGGCCTGATGGTGTACCTCGCCGCACACCTCGCCCGCGCCCTGGAAGAACTCCCGGACACGCACCCCGCACTGATCGCCGGCCAACTCCTGCACTGGGTGCCCCGGCGTTACTGACCCGCCTCACCACCCGATCAGGCCCGCCCCGGACCACCCCGCCTTCCCCCTGGTCCGGGGCGGGTCGCGTTGCGGGGCCAGACGGAAAACTGAGATCGCTGTCATTCGAGATCACGATTGCCGCATCGACCTGCCTGGTTAGGACATCGACCAGGAGGTGGGAGGCAACGTTGACGTCCGAGCCCTTCTCCTCCCGATGGGCGTACGACACCATGAAGACCGCATCTGGCATCGCATTACCTTCGGAGTCCTGAACCATAATCGGCCACTGTGGATGCAGGATCTGTGGCTGACGGCTCCGGCTTGGCGTCTTGACCGCAAGCGGCGCCTGCTTAACCCTCGCCACATAGGTCCCGTACTCGATGTGGTCGACGCTGTGCGCGGCGATCAGTGCCTTCAGGTAGACGTCCTGGTCGTTGAAGCCTGACGGGTTGCTGGCGGCATCGATCACCGCAGTGCAGTAGACGATCCGTTCCAAGGTGGCGCCTGGCCAGTCCTTTCGGCCGGCCAAGATCTTATGCGCCAGCGCGCGTATGTCGAGCCAGCGCCAGCCTGGAGTGCCACGGCCACAGAGACCGCGAGCGCCGTAATAGAGGTTATAGCCGTCGATGTAGATGCCGACTCGACAGCGGCACGCTACCAATCAGATTCAACAACCCGAGAACCGGACCCAAGGATCATTCAGTCGTGGATCACTTGTTGATCAATAACTCGAATTCATCTGGTAGTCGTACCCGATGATCTAGATGCGGGCCAGCGCGGCGCGGAGCGGGTCCAGACCGATGGAGCCCAGGTCGAGCGCGGCCCGGTGGAACTCCTTCAGGTCGAAGTCGGCACCCTTGCGCGCTTTCGCGTCCTCCCGGGCCTGCAACCAGATCCGCTCGCCGACCTTGTACGACGGTGCCTGCCCCGGCCAGCCCAGATAGCGGTTCAGCTCGAACCGCAGGTTCTCGTCCGGCACCCGGCAGTGCGCCCGCATGAACTCCCAGCCCAGCTCGGGGGTCCACCGCTCGCCGGGGTGGAAGCCGAACGGGTTGTCCCGGGGGATCTCCAGCTCCAGGTGCATGCCGATGTCCACCACCACCCGGGCGGCCCGGAACGCCTGCCCGTCGAGCATGCCCAGCTTGTCACCGGGGTCGGCGAGGTAGCCCAGCTCGTCCATCAGCCGCTCGGAGTAGAGCGCCCAGCCCTCGCCGTGCCCGGAGGTCCAGCAGAGCAGCCGCTGCCACCGGTTGAGCAGGTCGGCGCGGACCTGGGTCTGCGCCACCTGGAGGTGGTGCCCGGGTACGCCCTCGTGGAAGACCGTGGTCACCTCGCGCCAGGTGGAGAACTCGGTGATGCCCTGCGGCACCGCCCACCACATCCGGCCCGGCCGGGAGAAGTCCTCGCTCGGGCCGGTGTAGTAGATCCCGCCGTCGCTGGTCGGCGCGAGGCAGCACTCGATCCGGCGGACCTGCTCGGGGATGTCGAAGTGGGTGCCGTGCAGCTCGGCGATCGCCTTGTCGGCCAGCGCCTGCATCCAGTCCCGGAACGCCTCCTTGCCCTGGATCCGCCGGGCCGGGTCGGCGTCCAGCGCGGTCACCGCCGCGTCGACGCTGGCGCCCGGGCCGGCGATCTGCGCGGCCACCGCGCGCATCTCGGCCTCCAGCCGGGCCAGCTCCTCGAACCCCCAGGCGTACGTCTCCGCCAGGTCGACGCGGGCGCCGAGGAAGTACTGCGAGGCGAGTTCGTACCGGTCCCGGCCGGCGGCCTGCTTGGCCCGGCCCAGCGGGGCGAGTTCGTCCCGCAGGAAGTGCCCGAACTCGGCGGTGGCGGCGGTGGCCGCGGCCGCGCCCCGGCGCAGCTCGGCGGCGAGCGCCGGATCGGCGGGGAGCCGCTCGACCAGGGAGTGGAAGAAGTTGTCGCCGTCCGGGTCGGTCCAGATGTCGCACTGCTTGGCGACCTCGACGATCTGCGCCCGGGAGCTGACGTGCCCGGCACCGGCGGCGGTACGCAGCGTCGTCTTGTATGCGTCGAGCGCTCCGGCGAACTGGCCCAGCCGGGCGGCGATGTTGCCGACCGCCTCGGCACCCTCGGTCGGCATCAGGTCGAAGACCTGCCGGAGTTCGTGCAGTCCGCTGGCGATGACGTTCAGTTCGCTGGCCGTCTCGCCCGCCTCGTACCGGGCGAGTTCCAGGCCCAGCCGCTCCTGCATCGCCTCCTTGGCGGTCCGCTCCGCCTCGGAGTCCGGCTCGGTCGAGCCGAGGGCGGTGAGCGTACGCCGGGTCAGCTCGGCCTGCGCCGCGAAGCCATCCGGCGAGAGGTCACCGAGCTGGTCGTCGTACCCCCCGATGCCGACGAACGTCGCGCCGATCGGATTGAGCCGGGCCCACTCGTCGACGTAGCGGTCGGCCAACTCGTTGATTCGTCCCACGCCACGACCCTACGTGATCGGCCCGACGCGACTCATCCGCGTCGGGGCGTACGGCGGTCGGCGGCCGCGCGGGTCGCCCCGGTCAGGGCAGAAGTTCGCGTGGATCGAAGTCGATCTCGAAGGGCTCACTCGCCCGGAGCCGCTGCCCGCACACCGCCTCGGCGGTGCGCTGGTATCCGCCGTCCGCGAGGGTGAAGAACTCGACGGAGGCGTGCCGGAGCCGGCGTACGATCTCCACCCGCATGAAGTACGGCACTCCACCCTCGGCACACCGCTTCGGCTTGTCGACGAAGTCCTGCTTCCGGCTGCCGTGCGACACAAACTCGACCGCCATGGTGCAGAGCCGGACCGGCACCCACTTGTCCTCTTCGTCGGTCTCCGGCAGCGCATGCAAGATCGTGACGTCGGGCTGGATCCACTGCCGCAACTCGAACGTGAGGTTGACCGGGCCGCAGACGTAGAGCCCCGCAGCCTGGGCAGCGGGGGCGAGCAGACGCGCCAGCGTCATCTCCCCGAACGTGTTGGACATCGTCTCTGCCGGGGTCATCACTAACCTTCCGTTGATGCACTCGTAACGTGCGGTAGGCAGTTCCGGCAGCGGAAGATAGCGGTCGGCGAGCTGGGTTGTCCACATGCCGTCGAAGTCCACCAGCGGATCGAACTGTGCCGGCATGGCCATGGGTCACCTCCTCGACGTAGTCGACGGTACCAACCCGACCGTGCGGTGTGTGGCGCCCGCCACGAGGTCCGGAAATCGCGAGACAATGTCGTACTCCTGGCCCAGAGTGTCAGGGGTGACTGCCGCTACCACTCCTGACAAGTCCGCCCTCAAGTCGTGGTTGCCGGGCTTTTTCGCCCTCGGCGCGATCTGGGGATCGAGCTTCCTCTTCATCAAGGTCGGCATCCGGGAGATGCACCCGGTCTACGTCACCCTCGGCCGGGTCGGCGCGGGAGCGGTCACCCTGCTGATCGTGCTGGCGGTGCTCCGCGACCGGCTGCCCCGGGACCCGATGCTGTGGCTGCACACCGCGCTCTACTCGGCGATCGGCGTCGCCCTGCCGTTCACCCTCTTCGGCTACGGCGAGCAGCGGGTCTCCTCGATGCTCGCCGGCATCTGGAACGCGACCACCCCACTGGTGGTGCTCCCGCTGGCGGTGCTGGTGTTCCGGACCGAGCGGATGACCGTACGCCGGGGGGTGGGGCTCGGGCTGGGCTTCGTCGGGGTGCTGGTGGTGCTGGGCGTCTGGCAGGGCCTCGGCGGTGCGCACTTCACCGGCCAACTGCTCTGTTTCGCTGCGGCGGCGTGTTACGGCGTGGCCATCCCGTACCAGAAGAGGTTCGTCGCGGGTCGGACCGAGTCCGGCCTGTCACTCTCGGCGGCGCAGTTGCTGATGGCGACGGCGCAGCTCACGATCGCCGCTCCGCTGATCGCCGGTGCCCCGCCGGCACCGACCAGCCTCTCCGGCGAGGTGATCGCCAGCGTGCTGGCGCTGGGCGCGCTCGGCACCGGCCTGGCCTTCGTGATCAACCTGCGCAACATCCGGGTGGCCGGCGCGAGCACGGCGTCGACGGTCACCTACGTGATCCCGGTCTTCGCGGTGCTGATCGGGGTGCTCGCGCTGGGCGAGCACCTGGCCTGGTACCAGCCGGTCGGCGCGGCGATCGTGCTGGCCGGGGTGGCGGTCTCGCAGGGGCTGTTCAGCCGGCGGCGCCGCCCCGCCGTACCAGCCGGCATGCCGCCGGAGCTGACCCCGTCAGCCCGGGTGTGAGCCGGTCCAGTCGAGCAGCGCGTCGGCGGACCAGGTGTTGACGACCCGGTCCGCCGGTACGCCGCACCGGGCGGCCCGCTCACAGCCGAACCGCTGCCAGTCGAGCTGACCCGGTGCGTGCGCGTCGGTGTCGATGGCGAACCGGCAGCCCGCCTCCACGGCCAGCCGGATCAGCCGCTTCGGCGGGTCCTGCCGCTCCGGGCGAGAGTTGATCTCGACGGCCTTGTCGTACTCGGCGCAGGCGGCGAAGACAGCGTCGGCGTCGAAGTCGCTCGGCGGCCGGGTACGCGCCCGGTGTCCCCGGTCGCCGGGACCGGTCACCCCGGGCGGCCGGGCGGCGACCATCCGCCCGGTGCAGTGCCCGAGGATGTCCAGGTGCGGGTTGGCGATCGCCGCCAGCATCCGCCTGGTCATCCGGGCCTTCGGGTCCCGCAGGTTGCTGTGCACCGAGCCGACCACCACGTCCAGCCGGGCCAGCAGCTCCTCCTCCTGGTCCAGCGAGCCGTCGTCGAGGATGTCGACCTCGATGCCGGTGAGGATCCGGAAGCCCTCCGGCAGCGCGTCGTTGACCGCGGCGACGTAGTCGAGTTGTCTGCGCAGCCGGGCGGCGGTCAGTCCGCGGGCCACGGTCAGCCGGGGCGAGTGGTCGGTCAGTACCAGGTATTCGTGCCCCAGCTCGACGGCGGCGAGCGCCATCTCCTCGATCGGCGAACCCCCGTCCGACCAGTCGGAGTGGGTGTGGCAGTCGCCGCGCAGCGCCGCCCGCAGCGCGGCGGCCTCCTCGTCCAGGTCGAGGCCCTCGGTGGCCAGCAACCGGCGCAGATAGACCGGTTCCTCGCCGCGCAGCGACTCGGTGACGGTCCGCGCGGTCACGTCGCCGACCCCGGAGAGTTCGGTCAGGGTGCCGGCCTCGGCCCGGGTCGCCAGCTCCTCGGCGGGCAGCTCGGCGAGGGTCTTGGCGGCCGACCGGAACGCCTTGACCCGGAAGCTGGCCTCGTTCGCCCGTTCCAGCAAGAAGGCGATCCGACGCAGGTCGGCCAGCGGGTCCCGCCCGGTCATGCCGTCTCCTCGGTCCGCTCGGTCACGTCGCCTCCCCGCTCCACCCGCTCGTCCCAGACCAGGCTGCCCGCTCACCCCAGAGCAGGCTTGACCGGTCCCTCCCGGACCACGCTGCCCGGTCCTCCCTGACCACGCTGCCCGGTCATCGTCGACCAGGTCCACCCGGTCGTGCGTGACCAGGTTAGTCAGCGGTCGGCACCGGCGTGGGAACTCGGCGGCCGGTCCTGGCCGGTCGTTGCCACCCGAACGGGGTTGCCGGTGTCGGTGCCTCGTCGTAATGTCCGTCCGCCGCTCCGCACCAGCGGTTGGCGGACGTACGTCACGGGGGAGGACAAATCGTGGTCGCCACTTTCCGCGCGATGGCGTCGGTGGTGATGCTCGCCGGGTTCTACGTCGTCGCGCTCGTCCAGTTGGGCGGCGCGGTGGCCCTGGCCATCTGGCTCAGTACGGTACTCAGTGGCGCGATCGCACTGAAGCTCGTGTTTCCGCTCTTCGTGGCCACGGTCGGTGCGGTCTCGGTCGCGCTCTGGAAGGCCATCCGGGCCAGGCCGGAGCCGCCGGAAGGGCAACCGGTCGGCCCCGACCAGGCTCCCGAACTGTGGCGTACGGTGCACGAACTGGCGGGCGTGGTCGGTACCCGGGTGCCGGACGAGATCCGGCTGCTGCCCGAGGTCAACGCCGCGGTGACCGAGGACGCCAAACTGCTCGGTCTGGTCAGCGGCCGGCGCATCCTCTACATCGGACTCCCGCTGCTCCAGGCGATGAGCGTCGACCAGATCCGCTCGGTACTCGCCCACGAGCTGGGGCACTACTCGGGCCGGCACACCCGGCTCGGCGCGGTGGCGTACCGGGGCCGGTTGGCCCTCGGCGGCACCATCAGCCGGATCGGCCCCCGCAACCCGGTCGGCTGGGTGTTCAGGGGCTACGCCCGGCTCTATCTGCTGGTCGACAACGCTGCCTCGCGACGCCAGGAACTGGAGGCGGACCAGGCCTCCGTGCAGGTCGCCGGCCGGGCCGCCGCCGCGTCCGCGCTGCGTGAGCTGCCGGTGCTCGACGCCGCCTGGGGCTTCTTCTTCCAGCGGTACGTCCACCCCGGCTGGGAGGCCGGGTTCGTCCCGGACGACCTCTTCGGCGGCTTCTACGCCCTGGTCGCCGCCCGCCAGGCCGAACTGGCGGAGCTGCGCGGCAACGAGCCGGACGGCACCGGGTCGCGCTGGGACACCCACCCGCCGATCCCGGAGCGGATCTCGGTGATCGCCACCGCCCCCGACGTACCCCGGCCGGCCGACAACCGGCCCGGGTACGTGCTGCTCCCGGACATCGTCGCGCTCGGCCGCCGGCTTCAGGACCGGATGGTCGAGGTCGGCGACCGCAAGGTGCTGCCCTGGCCGCAGTTCACCCACGCGATGGTCGCGGCGGGCGTGCAACGGCAGACCGACGCCGTCTTCCGGGCGCTCGGCCGGTTCACCGGGGCGCCCGAGCCGGGGCTGCCGGTGCTGTTCCAGGTGGTGCAGGCGGGCCGGCTCGGCGAGTTCGCGGAGCAGTTCTTCCCGGACGCCACCCGGCGGGAGGCGGCCCGCAAGTTCGCCGAGCCGATGGAGACGCTGTTGCAGAGCGCGGCGGTGAGCGCACAGGCGGCCTGGTGGCGGCATTCGTGGTCCGGGCCGGCCGAGCTGGTCGGGCGGGACGGCCGGCCGATCTCGTTCGCCGGGATCGCCGAGCTGGCTATCTCGGCGCAGACCCTGCCCGAGGCGGTCGCCCGGCTGACCGCGCTCGGCATCGATCCGGCGCACGGCCGGGTGGTGCAGCGCCGGGCCACCGCGAACGGTGCCCGGCTGCTCGCCGCGCTCGCCAACATCAAAATCGACGGCGTCGACCACGACGTGCTGATGCTCAACCGCGGGCTGGTCTTCGTCGGCAACCCGGGCAAGGCCGACAAGGGTACGCAGCGGCTGCGGGAACTGGTCAGCTCCGCCCCGGTCGCCGAGCTGGCCGGTCGGCACCAGTTCCTGCCGTTCGAGGAGGTCGCCGGTGCCACGATCCGCAAGCAGGTGCCACTGAAGGCCGAACTCGTGCTGCACGACGGCCGCCGGCTGGCGTTGCAGGAGGCGTGGAGCAGCGAACTGCTGGAGAAGAACAGTCGGGACACCCTGCTGGAGGCGCTGAAGTCGTTCGACGAGCGCTGACCCCTCCCGGCCGGTGGGCCGGCACACTCACCGGCTCGCCGGCCCCGGTAGTGCCGCCGTACCCTGGCGCTCATGCGCACGATCGACTGGGTTGACGGTGCCGTCGAACTGATCGACCAGACCGCCCTGCCGGGTCGGCTGACCGTACTCCGGGTGAGTACCGTCGACGACCTGGTCGCGGCGATCCAGCGGCTCGCCGTACGCGGCGCCCCGGCGCTCGGGGTGGCCGGTGCGCTCGGAGTCGCGCTCGCCGTAGCGCAGCCGGGTGACGTGCCGGCCGCCGTACGCCGGCTGGAGACCGCCCGGCCGACGGCGGTGAACCTGGCCCGGGGCGTACGCCGGGCCGCCGCCCGGCTGCCGGAGGGCGCCGACGCGGTCCTCGCCGAGGCGCTGGCGGTGCGGGACGAGGAGATCGCCGCGTCGGCCGCGATGGCCCGCCTCGGCGCCGACCTGCTGGCCGAACTCTGCGGGGCCCGGCCCCGGCTGCTCACGCACTGCAACACCGGCGCGCTGGCGGCGGTGGTCGGCGGTACCGCCCTCGGGGCGGTGCTGGAACTGCACCGGCGGGACGCGCTCGGCGCGGTACTGGCCAGCGAGACCCGACCGCTGTTGCAGGGGGCCCGGCTGACCGCCTGGGAGCTGGGTCGGGCCGGGGTGCCGTACCGGGTCGCGGTGGACGGGGCCGGCCCGTTCCTGATGGCCCGGGGCGAGGTCGACGGGGTGGTGCTGGGCGCCGACCGGATCTGCGCCAACGGCGACGTGATCAACAAGATCGGCACGTACGCGCACGCGCTCGGTGCCCGCCGGGCCGGCATCCCGTTCGTGGTCGTCGCGCCGGAGTCGACGGTCGACCCCGACACGGCCGACGGTGCGCGGGTCGAGATCGAGGACCGGGGTGCCGACGAGGTGCTGTCGTACGGCCGGACGCCGGCCGGCGACGGCCGACCGGCCAGAGTGGACGGTGTCGACGCGGTCAACCCGGCCTTCGACGTGACCCCCTACGAGCTGGTCACGGCGATCGTCACCGAGCGGCGGGTGATCAGGCTGGATCGGGGAGAGCGGGTCTGACCGCGGTGACCGTACGCCGGTCCTCGGCGACCCGGGTCACCCAGCCACCCGCTCGGCCGAGCCGGAGCAGCGCGTCGGGCCGGGCCGGCAGCTCCACCGCGCCGCCCGGCCGGGGCGGCCAGGCCAGCCGGGCCGCCGAGCCGGGCGTCAGCCAGCGCCGCAGCGCACCGATCGGGTCCGCCGAGCCAACCGCCGTGCGGGCGCCGTCCAGCTCCCGCAGTACCGCGTCCAGCGCCGGGCCGACCGCTGCCGCGTTGCCGCCGCACATCGCGGCGACCAGGTCCGGCCGGGTCGCCGCGACCCGGGTGCCGTCCCGGAACGAGCCGGCGGCCAGGGTCCCGGCCAGCGGGTCGTCGGCGGCGACCGCCGCGATCGCGGTGGCCAGCAGATGCGGTACGTGACTGACCGCGGCGACCGCCCGGTCGTGTTCGGCGGCGACCGCCGGCACCACCCGGGCGCCGATGCCGGTCAGCAGGGCCGCCAGCTCCAGCCAGTCGGCCACCGAGGTCGCCCCCGGTTCGAGGCAGAGCACCCAGGCGCAGCCGGTGAAGAGGCCCGGATCGGCGGCACCGAATCCGGAGGTTTCCCGGCCGGCCATCGGGTGGCCGCCGACGAATCCGGCCCGTCGGTCGGCGCCGCCGCGCAGGTGCCGGTCGACCAGTACGCGTACCGGCTCCTTGACCGAGGTGACGTCGGTGACCAGTCCGGTGTAGCCGGCTCCGGAGAGTTCGTCGAGTACTCCGGCCACCGCCGGCAGCGGTACGGCGATCACCACCAGGTCGGCGCCGGCCACCGCGTCGCGTACGGTCCGGGCGACCTGCCAACGCGCCGCCGGCGGCGCCTGTGCGGCGGCGGTCCGGGCGGTGGCCCGGGTCGCGGGGTCGGCGTCGTAGCCGAGCACCGCATGACCGGTCGAGGCCAGTGCCCGCAGCACCGAGCCGCCGATGAGACCGAGCCCGATCACCGCGACGTCCACGACCGGAACTCTCGCACACCGGCCGGGGCTACGGCGCCTTCGGGCAGCCGTTGTCGGCGCGCCAATCCCTGACCTTGGCGGCCGGTGAGGTGTTCCGCTTCTTGCGCCAGGCGTCCAGGAACGACGCCGGCCAGACCACGCCGCGCCGGATCCACCAGTCGGCGGTCTTCTCACAGGGCGGCGAGATGCCGAAGTGCAGGTGGCAGACGTTGTTGGCGTTGCCGGTCCGGCCGACCGTGCCGACCTGCTGGCCGGCACGCACCCGGACGCCCGCCTCGATCCCGCCGCTGACGTTGGTCAGGTGCGAGCCGTAGTAGCGGACCCCGTCGTCACCGAGCAGCGAGACCGCCTTGCCGCCGTTGTTGGGCCCCTGCGGCCCGCTCTTGCTGTACCGGTCGACCCGGCTCACCTCAAGGATCCGGCCGTCCGTGACGGCGACCACCGGCGAGCCGCAGTTGGCGAAGATGTCGGTGGCCGGGTACACCGAGTGGGTCGGGTGGTAGGCGACGTTGCTCGTCCGCACCGGGAAGGCGTATGTGTGGCTGCCGCTGGTCGTCGGCGGCGGAGTGCCGGGCTTCTTCGACGGCGAGCTGCTCGGCTTCGCGCTGATGGTCGGCGTCGGCGCGGCGGTTGGCGTACCGTCGGCGGCCGCGCTCGTGGCCGGGCCGTCCATCGGCTCGAAGGCCGGTGCGCCGGTCGGCTGCCGTGTGTCGGCACAGCCGGCGGCGAGCGCCGTAAGCGTCACCAGCAGGACGGCGACCGGGTACCCCGGACGCCGGCCGGGCCGCCCCCGTCCCGCTGATCCTCCCCATGGCATCCGGCCATAGTGGCAGACCGGCTCGAACCTTGCCGGCCCGGCGGTCGGGCCCGTCCCGATCCGGTCGGTCGCCGGCCTCCGCCGGGTAGGCTGCGAACCGGGTGGACCGTCCGGATCGGGTGGCGTACCCGGGGGTGTGTGCGCGCACGTGTGGGTGGAAAGGAGCGGGGTCATGGCGGAACAGCCGGCTCTGCAACCCCGGCCCGGCGTACCGCACCCCGGGCTGCACCAGCCCGGCCAGCCCGGTACGTCGGCCCAGCCGGGGGTGCTCCAGTTCGGCACGCCGGCCCGGCCCGGCATGCCGCACCCCGCCCCGCCGCCCGCCGTCGAGCCCCGGCCGGTCTGGCAGCCCCGACCCTTCGGGCACAGCCCGTCCGGCCTGTTTCCGGCCAGCCCGCCACCCGGGCACGCCCAGCCGACCTACCGGGAACCTCATCCGGTACGCCCCGGAGCCGTCGCCGCGGGCGCCGCCTCGGCCGCCGCCTGGTTGGTCGCCTTCGGCCTGCTCGGACACGGCCTGCGCGGATACGTGCTCTGGACGCTGCTGGCCGGCGGGCTGGCCTGGCTCGTCGCGCTGCTGTTGACCGAGCGGGGCAACCGGGGAGCCGGCGCGGGCATCGCCCTGGCCACCGGGGTGGGCTGGGCCATCGCCGCGGTGGCCGTCGCGACCCGCTGGTACAGCAGCGCCGACTGGCCGTTGTGGTAGCCGCCCGCCACCCCGCTGTCCCGTTCCGGATGATCCATACGGCTCGCGCCGCAGCTCGGGGCCGGTACGGGCGCGTCACCGGAGTCTCCGAGAATCGTTCGGGACAGCCGCGCTGAGTGAGGCGATCGCTGCACACCGCTATCGGCCTTGACGAATCGGGCGCGACTCGGCACCCTCGGCGGTATGGCCTGGACAGAGCATCGGCTCGACCCTGACCGCAGCCGTCGTCGGTTGCAGCTCCTTGCCGAGCTCGCCGGGGCGAAGTCGGTGCGGGAGCGCGAACATCCCCGACGTGCCCGCGTCGACCGTCTGCGCGAACTGATTGCCACCCGTCGCCGCCTGGCGAACTGACCGGCAGCCTCGTCCACTTCGATTCCCCGTCCCTCCTTCGGGGCGTTGCGTGGGCTCTGCCGGATACGACCGGATACCGTCACGCGTGACAGAGAGCCGGCTGGGCACCGTGCAGTCGGCGTGATGCGGCTGGGGGCCGCTGGGTAATTGGGGGGACCGTGTCGTACTTCGCTGCGGCGGTGGTGCGCCGCCCGTCCGGCTGGACCGCGACAGAAGTTGACCTGAATGGTGCGGCCGACATCGACGAGGTCGCCGACCTGCTCCGCGACGTCGACCAGGACGCCGAGATCTCCCTGCTCTTCGTCGAGTCCGACGACGCCTACCTGGCGATCATGCGTCTCGACGAGGGCGAGGACCTGCGGGTCTTCGGTTCGGACTCGGCGTTCGCCGAGGAGTCGCGGCTCGGTGCCCTGCTGGTCGGCGACATCAAGGCCCCGGCCCTCGGCATCGACGACGTGGTCGAGCCGGTGGAGCGCGTGGCCGGGTCGACCGATGGCGACGACGAGAACGAACCGGCCGTCGATCCGGACGCCGACCCGGTGGGCGACGCCGACCTCCTCGCCGACCTCGGCATCTCGGCCCATCGCCTGCTCGCACTCTGCGCGCACGAGGGGATGCTGCCGGCCGACGTGACGGCGGAGGTCTGCCAGGTCATCGGCTGTGGCAACGAGGTCGAGGAACTCCGCGAGGCGTGACCGGGTCAACGGGTCGACCTCCGGACGAATCAGACCTGCCCGACCTGCCGCTGACCGGGCGTCGACACCGGCACGAGGCGTGGATGCGACGGGCGCTCGAGGTCTCCGGCGCCCCGCCCGGCCCGGCCCCTGCGACGACCGGCCGGGCGGCAGCGGCGGCCGTCGAGGCGCTGGCCGGGGACGTCCCGGTCGGAGCGGTGGTCTACGGTCCCGACGGTACGGAGCTGTCGAGCGCCCGCAACGAGCGTGAGCTGACCGGAGACCCCACCGCACACGCCGAGGTCCTGGCGCTGCGCCGGGCCGCCCGGGCCGTCGGCGCCTGGCGGCTGACCGGCTGCACCCTGGTGGTGACCCTGGAACCGTGCACGATGTGCGCCGGTGCGCTGGTACTCGCCCGGATCTCCACGCTCGTCTTCGGCGCCTGGGAGCCGAAGACCGGTGCGGTGGGTTCGCTCTGGGACGTCGTACGCGACCGGCGGCTCAACCACCGCCCCGAGGTGTACGGCGGCGTCCTGGAGGCCGAGTGCGCCGCCGCGCTCCGGGCCTTCTTCCGCTGACCCCGCTCGACGCTTCTCTTCTGCGACGCTTCTCCTGGCGACGCCTCTCCTGCACGATGCCGGTCCTCCACAACTCCGACCCGGGTTGTGCACAGTCTGTGGATAACCCGGAACGACTGTGGAAAACTCTCACGTCGCCGACACCGCCACCGGGTCAGCCGGGCGTGATCCGGGCGTGGCCGGGCGCCGCGGCCGGGGCGCCGGCGGGCAGGCCGGGGTAGGGCGCGAGGGTCGCGGCCGCAACCGCCGGTGGGGCGTACTCCGGGAGAGCCTGGACCGGGGTCTCGGCCGGCAGCAGGACCGTGACGACCAGCCCACCCCCGTGCCGGGGCTCGGCCCGGACCGAACCGCCGTGCGCGGTGGCGACCGCCCGGACGATCGACAGCCCGAGACCGAACCCGCGGCCGCCACCGACCCGCTCCTGGCGCAGCCGCCGGAACGGCTGGAACATCGTCTCGACCTCGTACCCCGGCACCACCGGCCCGGTGTTCGCCACCACCAGGGTCGCCCAGCCGTCGACCGTGGCGGTGTTGATCCAGACCTGGCCGCCGGTCGGGACGTTGTGCCGCAGCGCGTTCTCCAGCAGGTTCTGGGTCAGCCGCTCCAGCAGTACCGGATCCCCGGCGGTAGGCGCCGGAGCCAGGTGCCGGTGCACCGGCAGCTCCGTACGCATCTGCTCGGCGACGTGCCCGACCACCTCGGCCAGGTCGATCGGGGTACGTTCCACCACCTGCTGTTCCGAGTCGGCCAGGGTGAGCAGCCCGTCGATCAGCCGTTCGTGCCGCTCGTTGACCGCCAGCAGCGTCTCACCGAGCTGCTGCAACTCGGTCGGGGCGCCGGGTCGGGTGACCGCGAGTTCCAGCAGGGACCGGTTCAGCGCCAGCGGCGTACGCAGCTCGTGCGAGGCGTTGGCGACGAACCGCCGCTGCCCGTCGAAGGACTGGTCCAGCCGTTCCAGCATCAGGTCGAAGGTGTCGGCGAGTTCCTTGACCTCGTCCCGGGGGCCGTCCAGCGCGATCCGCTCGTGCAGTCCGCGACCGGCGGTGCCGGCTCCGGCGATCCGCCGGGCGATACCGGTGATCTGGTGCAGCGGTTGCAGCGCCCGGCCGGCGATCAGCCAGCCGAAGGCGAGGGCGGTCGCCGAGACCACGGCGAGCGCGATGCCGCCCTGGGTGAGCAGGGTCTCCAGCGCGTTCTCCCGGGCCTCGTCCTGGACCTGCCGGGCGAAGATCCGGAGTTCTTCGGCGTTTTCCGGGTTGAGCATCCGGCCGGGATTCGTGCTCGGTGCCCGGTTCAGCGCCACGCCGAAGGTGGCCGGCATCCGCTGTTCGACCAGTACGTAGGTGACGGCGAGCAGCACCAGCCCGGCGAGCAGGAAGAGGCCGCCGTAGACCAGGGTCAGGCGGGCCCGAATCGTCAGTCGTTTCACCGGATCTGATACCCCACTCCCGGCACGGTCTCGACGATCTGCGGATCGCCGAGCTTGCGGCGCAGCTTCATCACGGTCACCCGGACCACGTTGGTGAACGGGTCGATGTGCTCGTCCCAGGCCCGCTCCAGCAGCTCCTCGGCGGAGACCACCGCACCGCCGGCCCGCATCAGCTCGGCCAGCACCGCGAACTCCTTGCGGGAGAGCGCGACGTACCGGCCGTCGCGGTAGACCTCGTGCCGGGCCGGGTCGACCACCAGGCCGGCCCGGCTCAGCTTCGGCGGCGCGGCCGGCCGGGCCCGCCGGGTCAGCGCGTGTACCCGGGCGGAGAGTTCGACCAGCGCGAACGGCTTGATCAGGTAGTCGTCGGCGCCCAGGGCCAGCCCGGCCACCCGGTCCCGGACCGCGGCCGCGGCGGTGAGCATCAGCACCCGGGTTCCGCCCCCGCCCTCCACGATCGCCCGGCACACGTCGTCGCCGTGTACCACCGGCAGGTCCCGGTCCAGCACCACCACGTCGTAGTCGTTGACGCCGAGCCGCTCCAGGGCCGCGTCGCCGTCGTACGCGACGTCGACCGCGAACGCCTCCCGGCGCAACCACTCGGCGACGGCGTCCGCCAACAGCTTCTCGTCCTCGACCACCAGTACCCGCACCGTTCCATGGTGACTCGGTCGTGGATAACCCCGCCGTAAACGTCGACGGTTACGCCCCGGATACGTGCCACCGGCTTGACTTTGTCCGTATCGGCCGGCGAACCGCGCCGGCCCACGGAAGGAGTTGTGCCATGCGCCGACGAATGTCGGGCATCTGGCTGGCCCTCCCCGTCCTCGGCCTGGCGCTCGCCGGCTGCGCCAAGGCCGACGAGGGGCCGGGGGTGGCCACCGCCCAGGGCGGCGCCGGAGCCGGACCCACCGCCAGTGCCAGTGCCGCCGCGCTGAGCGACGAGGACCGCCGCCTGGAGTTTGCCAAGTGCATGCGGGAGAACGGGGTGGAGATGCCGGACCCGGAGCCGGGTCAGGGCGGGATCCGGGTACAGCGGAACCCCGGTGACGATCCGGCCAAGACGCAGGCGGCGATGGAGAAGTGCCGTCACCTGCTGCCCAACGGCGGTCAGCTCCAGCTCAACCCGGAGCAGGTCGAGCAGTTGCGCAAGATGGCGAAGTGCATGCGGGAGAACGGTGTGCCGAACTTCCCGGACCCGCAGGCGGACGGCAGCATCCAGTTCAACCAGGGCAGTGGGATCAAACGGGACGATCCGACGTTCCAGGCCGCCATGGAGAAGTGCCGGGGCGAGTTCCCGGTCCGGATCCGAGGTGGTGGCGAATGACGGCGGGCACCTCCGTGACCGAGACCGGCCCGTCCCCGGACGGGCCGGCTCCGGCCACCACCGCCGGACCGGGCGACGCCACGGGGGCGGTTCCGGCGGCCGGGAGCCGGTCGGGGCGGCGACGCCGGGGCGGTCGGGGCCGGGCGGTGGCGGTGGTGACCACCGCCGCGCTGGCGGTCGCCGCCGGAGTCGCCGCCGCCGTCGGCTTCGGCGGTGACGACCCGGGTACGGCCACCGCCAGCAATCTGCCACCGGCGAACGCCCAGGTCACCCGGCAGACGCTGGTCGACTCGGAGACCGCCGACGGCGAACTGGGGTACGGCGAGACCCGTACCGTGGCGGCCCGGAAGGGCGGCACGATCACCTCGATCGTCGCCGCCGGTACCCGGGTCACCCGGGGCAAACCGCTCTACTCGGTCGACAACCAGAAGGTCGTGCTGCTCTACGGCGGGCTGCCGGCGTACCGGACGCTGCGCTCCGGTGACAGCGGCGACGACGTCGAGCAGTTCGAGAAGAACCTGAGCGCGCTCGGCTACGACGGGTTCACCGTCGACGACGAGTACACCTCGGCCACGGCCGAGGCGGTGCAGGAGTGGCAGGAGGACCTCGGCCTCGACGAGACCGGCCGGGTCGAGCTGGGCCAGGTCGTCTACGCCACCGGCGAGGTCCGGGTGGACAGCACCGAGGCCGAGGTCGGCGACGCGGTGCAGCCCGGCGGCGGGGTGCTCAGCTACAGCGGTACCTCCCGGGTGGTCACCGTCTCGCTGGACGTGGACGACCAGCGGCTGGCCAAGCGGGGCGCCAAGGTCACGGTGACGCTGCCGGACGGCAAGGAGGCGGCCGGCACCATCGCCGCCACCGAGACGATCATCGAGACCGGTACGGGCGCCAACGGCGCACAGGGCGAGCCGGAGACCAAGATCGAGGTGACCGTCACCGCCGCCGACCCGAAGGCGTTGGCCGGGTTCGACAGCGCCTCGGTCGACGTGGCCTTCACCGCAGCCCAGCGGGAGAACGTGCTCACCGTTCCGGTCGCCGCGTTGCTCGCCCTCGCCGAGGGCGGCTACGGCGTCGAGGTCGTCGAGGGCGACGCGACCCGGATCGTGGCGGTGCAGACCGGGATGTTCGCCTCCGGCCGGGTGGAGGTGACCGGCGACGGGCTGGTCGAGGGGGCGACCGTGGGGATGCCGAAGTGAGCCGGGACCGGGCGGCGTCCGGTACCGCGCTCGCCGATCCACCGGCCGGCACCGACGGGGTCGTGGTGCTCGACCGGGTCACGAAGGTCTACCCGGGCGGCGTTACCGCACTCGGTGGCGTCACCCTGGCCGTCCGGCCGGGCGAACTGGTGGCGATCGTCGGGCCCTCCGGCTCCGGCAAGTCCACCATGCTGCACCTGATCGGCACCCTCGACCGGCCGTCGACCGGCACCGTGCACATCGACGGGTACGACGTGGCGAAGCTGTCGGACCGGCAGCTCTCCGCGCTGCGGTCGTCCCGGATCGGGTTCGTCTTCCAGCAGTTCCACCTCGCGCCCGGCGTACCGGTGCTGGACAACGTGGCGGACGGGCTGCTCTACGCCGGCGTACCCCTCGGGGAGCGGCGGCGGCGCGCGGAGGCCGCGTTGGTCCGGGTCGGGCTGGGGCACCGGCTCGACCACCGGCCGCACGAACTCTCCGGCGGCGAACGGCAGCGGGTGGCGATCGCCCGGGCCGTGGTGGGAAACCCGGCGCTGCTGCTGGCCGACGAGCCGACCGGCAACCTCGACTCGACGTCCGGGGCCGGGGTGCTGGCGCTGCTGCGTGAGCTGAACGCCGCCGGGACCACGGTGGTGGTGATCACGCACGACCGGGAGATCGCGGCGAGCCTGCCCCGGCAGGTGCACATGCGCGACGGCCTGGTGCTGTCGGACAGCGCCGCCGTCCGTGCGGCCGCCAGCGGTGGCCTCGCGCCGATCGCGTCGAACGGGGTCGGCTGATGGCCGGGGCGAACGGCGGGGCACGCACCCGGCTGGTACCGGCCCGGATGCGGCCCCGCGACATCCTCCGGGTCGGCGGCGTCGGGCTGCGTACCCGGCCGCTGCGGGCGTTCCTCTCCGCGCTCGGCATCGCGATCGGCATCGCCGCGATGGTCGCGGTGGTCGGCATCTCCTCCTCGTCCCGGGCGGAACTGGACCGGATGCTCGACTCGCTCGGCACCAACCTGCTGACCGTCGCGCCCGGCAACACCATGTTCGGTGACGCGGCCCAGTTGCCGGAGGAGTCGGTGGCGATGATCGGCCGGATCGGCCCGGTCGAACAGGTCTCCGCCACCGGGCAGCTCTCCGAGGCCCGGGTGTACCGCTCGGACCAGATCCCCGAGGTGGAGAGCGGCGGGATCGCCGCCCGCGCGGCCCGGCTGGACCTGATCGACACGGTCGGGGCGAGCATGGCCAGCGGTACCTGGCTGAACGGGGCGACGGCGCGCTATCCGGCCGTGGTACTCGGGGCGACCGCGGCGGAGCGGCTCGGGCTCGGCAGCGCCGGACCGGACGTACAGGTCTATCTCGGCAGTCGGTGGTTCACCGTGGTAGGGATCCTGGCACCGGTGCCGCTGGCGCCGGAGCTGGACCTCTCCGCGCTGGTCGGCTGGGAGGCGGCCGCGTCGTACCTCGGCTTCGACGGGCACCCGACCACCGTCTACACCCGCTCGGCCGAGCAGTCGGTCGAGGCGGTGCAGACCGTACTCGGCGCCACCGCCAACCCGGAGGCGCCGAACGAGGTCAAGGTGTCCCGGCCGTCCGACGCGCTGGAGGCGCAGCAGGCCACCGACGAGGCGTTCACCGGGCTGCTGCTCGGGCTCGGCGCGGTCGCGCTGCTGGTCGGCGGGGTGGGAGTCGCCAACACCATGGTGATCTCGGTGCTCGAACGGCGGGCCGAGATCGGGTTGCGCCGCTCGCTCGGCGCGACCCGGGGTCAGGTACGCACCCAGTTCCTCGCCGAGTCGCTGCTGCTCTCCGCCCTGGGCGGAGTCGGCGGAGTGCTGATCGGCATCGGGGTGACCTCGGGCTACGCCCTGTCCCGGGACTGGCCGACGGTGGTACCGAGCTGGGCGATGGTCGGCGGGGTCGGTGCGACCCTGCTGATCGGCGCCTTCGCTGGGCTCTACCCGGCGATCCGGGCCGCCCGGCTGGCCCCGACCGAGGCGCTCGCCACGCCGTGAGGAGGCGACCGGGTCAGGGGTACGGGCTTTTGCTGTACTCCCGACCCGGTCGCGTCGGTTCCGTCAGGCGACGACGGTGTCGAGGGCGATCTCGACCATCTGGCTGAAGGTCTGCTCGCGCTCCTGGGCGGTGGTCTGCTCGCCCCGCTTGATGTGGTCGCTGACGGTCAGCAGCGTCAACGCCCGCGCCTTGAACCGGGCCGCGATCGTGTAGAGCGCCGCCGACTCCATCTCCACCGCCAGCACGCCGTAGTCGGCAAGGGTGTCGTAGAGGCCCGGACGGTCGGTGTAGAAGACGTCGGTCGCCAGGATCGGGCCGACCCGCATCGCGATGCCACGCCGCTCGGCCACCTCGACCGAGGTACGCAGCAGCCCGAAGTCGGCGACCGGGGCGTAGTCGATCAACCCGTCGAACCGCATCCGGTTCATGTTCGAGTCGGTCGACGAGCCGCTTGCCGCGATCACGTCCCGGAGCTGGAGGTCCTCGCTGAGGGCCCCGCACGAGCCGACCCGGATCAGCGACCGTACGCCGTACTCGTTGATCAGCTCGTGCGCGTAGATGGAGGCGGACGGCATGCCCATGCCGGAGCCCTGGATCGAGACCTCGGTGCCGGACCAGCGGCCGGTGAAGCCGAGCATGCCGCGCACCGTCGAGTAGCACTTGGCGTCCTCGAGGTAGGTCTCCGCGATCCACTTGGCCCGCAGCGGGTCGCCCGGCATCAGGACCCGCTCGGCGATCTCACCGGGCTTGGCGCCAATGTGCGTACTCATGTGAGGTGATCCTGCCAGGTCGCCCCGGCCGATACCGCCGCGACGTCGCCCCGATGCGTCGGGTACCCTTCTCGGCGGTGGTGTGTCCGAGTGGCCTAAGGAGCACGCCTCGAAAGCGTGTGAGGGTTTACGCCCTCCGCGGGTTCAAATCCCGCCGCCACCGCCACTGAGCAGCCAAAACGCCCGGCAGGTCGGAGACGACCTACCGGGCGTTCGGCTTGTGGTCTCAGGGAACCGGCATCAACCTGTTCGTGACGCAAGCCGTCAGGCCCGAGGCAGCCCTGTTGGTGCTGATGCCGTCATCGGTCGTGGCGGGGTGGGACGACGGGTCGGCGTCCGGGGGCCTGGACCGGGGGGACTTGGTGCTCGCTGGGGGGAACCGGTGCAGGCAGGTTCGCCACCTCGTACTGGGCCAACGCCAGGTTTCCGGCGGTGCTGGGCATCGTCGGAGGGTGGGCCGGTCTGCCGCGGAAGCGGAAGGCCGAGGTGAGATCGCCGAAGGTCGTCCTCCGCCAGGCGCTGATGTTCGGACACTCCACGCCCGTCACCCGCTCCAGCAACCGCAGGTTCGAGGTGTGGTCGAACGGCTCACTGCACACCCAGCCACCCGCCGTCCACGGTGAGACGATGATGCAACCGACCCGGAAGCCTGCCCCGACAGGAAGACCGCCGCCGTTGACGCCACCCGGGGAGGTCGCGGTCACGAACTCGTCGGGAGTGCCGGCCGGCGGGGTGGGCGGCGGGACGTGGTCGAACATGCCGCCGTTCTCGTCCCAGACCAGGATGAACACCGTCTTGGCCCACACGTCGGGGTTCGCCGCGATCGCGTCGATCTTCGACGCGATGTACTGCGCTCCAGCGGCGGGCATGGATTGATTGGGGTGCTCGTTCTGCCCGGCAGGGGGGAACAACCAGCTCACGGTCGGAAGCCGGTCGTTGAGCGCGTCGTACTCGAACTGGCCAGGAGCGGAAGGCACCCGAGTGTTCTCGTACAGAGGCGAGGTTGTGGGCGCGTCCCGGTACGCCTGGAAATACGGGTAGGCCTGGCTTCTCATTCCCCCCTCTTCCCAGTAGAACTTCCAGCTCACTCCGGCGTCGGTGAGGTTCTCGGCGTAGGTCCTCCACGTGTTGATGTTCATACGGTTGATGAGAATAGGGCCGCCGGCCGTTCCGTTGGGATCAATCGTGCCGGTTTCCCACATGAGCCGGTTCGGAGTCGTGGACCCGAGGACCGAGCAGAAGTAGTTGTCGCAGATCGTGAACGCGTCGGCCAGTGCGCGGTGGAACGGGATGTCCTGCTCGTCGAAGTACCCCATGAGAAGCGGAATCCTCGACTTGTCGCCCTGGATATACCGATAACTAGCCGGCAGCCACTGGTCCATCTTGCCCCCGTTCCACGCCATGTGCGACGGGTCCCACGCGTAGTCGCCAGCCGTCGGCATCCCTTGCGCCGACGTCGTGCGACTGTCGAGGTGGAACGGGAGCACATAACCATCAGGGTTCTTGTCCGTAGGCTGGTAGAACACGCTACGACCCGTCGGCAACCGGATCGCGTCCGGATCCGAGAAACCCCTCACACCCGACATGGTCCCGAAGTAATGGTCGAAGCTCCGGTTCTCCTGCATGAGCAGGACCACGTGCTCGATGTCGTTCAGCGACGGCCGCCTGCCCGATGGGGGCGAAGCCAGCGCTTTTTGGACATTGGGCGGCATCAGTCCCAGTGCTGCGCCCCCTGCGGCAGCACCCGCCCCCAACAACCGGCGCCGAGTAAACACCGGACCCTGCGAAGACTGAGTCTCCTCGGCCATCAAAAGCTCCCTCACCGCGACGCGACCCGCCCGCAGGCCGCACATCCGACCTGGAAACAGCGAGTTTCGATGCTAGGCCGACGGCTACGAACACAAGATCCGCTCGACGAGAACTCCGGCCTAACACCGGGTGGCGCTGCGAGAACTCCTCACCCAGAGATGTCGCCATCTCCTCCTGGGTGACCGACCGGGTGACGACGGAGGTGAGCAAGGCCGGACGTCCGTGCGGACAGTCGCAGCCGCCCTGCCGCTTGCGCAGCCCGCCACCGAACAGGCAAAACGCCCGGTGGGTACGTAGCGGCGCATCGGGCGTTCGGCGTACCAGGTTCTACCGGTTTCCGTCGTCGCCATCCGGCGCCCTCTCATCCCTGGCGGGCGAACCGGCCTCGCCTCAGCCGGGGGGACGATGTCGGATGAGGAGGTGGCGCACCTCGGTCGCGCCTGGGTGCGGACACCACCGTGTCGCTATGCGGAGGCGAGCCGGAAGGAGTCACCCGATGACCGGGCCGATCAGCAACGAGCGGCGTGCCGAGAACTACCGGAAGCAGACCCGGCGCAAGGAGCCGACGCCACGCCAGCGGCGTCGGCTGGACAAGAAGGCCGGTGTGATCCGCAACCGGCGGCCAGCACGTCCTTGAACGCGGGCGGGCCAGAGCGGACGGCGGGGTGCCACAACTCCTTGGAGCGACGTGCGGCACCCCGCCGTACGGCAGTCGGGTTACGGCGTCCAGAGGCCGAGGTCGATGGTCCGGGTCAGCGTCGCCTGCTCGTCGTCGCCGTCCAGCGACCAGATCATCGCGCCACCCAGCCGTTCCGCGCGGATGTACAGCGTCTTCTGGAGTACGACGGCCGGATCGTCGTACGTCCAGAACGTCGTACCGTCGTAGAGCCAGGCGGTGCCGGCGCGGAGGTCGCGGTAGACCCTGAAGCCGTCCTTTCCGGCCTTGGTCTTCAGCACCTTGTAGTCCTCGTAGCCCGCCTCGAAGGTGGCCGGGGCGGCGCCTCCGGTGGAGGTGCCGTGCAGGCCGTTGCGCCCGCCGGTCACCCCGGTCCAGCCGCGCCCGTAGTAGGGGATGCCCAGCACCAGCTTGCGGCGCTCGGCGCCCCGGTCGAGCCAGGCGTCGATGGTGCGGTCCACCGCGAAGTCCGGCTCGGTGGCTCCGGCCGGTACCCGCAACGCGGACTGCTGGTTGGCGATCGGCTCCCAGCTACCGTGGAAGTCGTAGCCCTGCACGGTGGCGAAGTCCAGGTTCTTGAAGACCTTCCGGACCTCGAAGCCGGCGTCGATCGCGGCCGGGTTGGCCGGTACGAACGCGGTCAGCTCGTAGTGCTTCCGGGCGGGCTTGCCGAGCGCGTCGAGCTGGCGGCGGAACTCGGCGACGAGCGCGGTGAGATTCTGCTTGTCCTCGGGCCGGTAGACCGTGTCGACGTCACCGGCCGAGCCCGGCCACTCCCAGTCCAGGTCGATACCGTCGAAGACTCCGGCGAGCGAGCCGGGCCCGCCGGCGCTGCCGTCCGGGTTCGGCAGGTTGCCCTTGAGGTAGAGGTCGATGCAGGAGGCGACGAACTTCCGCCGCGACTCGGGGGTCAGCGCCGCGTCGGAGAAGTGCGTCGACCAGCTCCACCCGCCCAGCGAGATCAGCACCTTCAGGCCCGGGTGGGCCGCCTTGAGCTTCTGGAGCTGCCCGAAGTTGCCGTTCAACGGCTCGCCCCAGGTGTCGGCGACGCCGTCCACGCTCTCCTCGGCCGGCACCGGCCGCTGGTAGTCGGCCCAGGCGTCGCCCTCGCCCGGCCCGCCGTCGACGTAGCACCGGCCGTCCGGGCTGACGTTGCCGAAGGCGTAGTTGAGGTGGGTCAACCGGCCGGCGGCGCCCGAGTCATGCAGCTTCTTGACGGTGAAGGCCCGGCCGTAGATGCCCCACTGGGTGAAGTAGCCGACCTTGACGTAGTCGCCGCCCCGGCCGCCGTCGTGCGGGGACGCCGCGCCGGGCGCGGCCGCAGCCGGGGGTACGGCGATGCCGGCGAGCAGGGCGGTGACGGCGGTGGCCGCGGCGACGGTACTGAGTCGACGGAGAACGGATCCGCGCATGTGCACTCCTGAAACGGGGGATGGAGCGTCGGCAGAACAGTTAGGAAAGTTTCCGGTGTTCTGCAAGGTAGGGCGGTCGATGTCCGGCGGTCAAGTGTGCCGTGCCGGATCGCACTGAAGATGTAGCGGTGGGTAGTTAAAGAACATTTAGGAATCTGAACTGATCCACTTCGTACCGTCCGTCGTACCCATCGGTGGCTGCAACCGGGCAGCGGACGATCGAGGGAGCGGTGTATGTACAGGCGACGCAGGACGACCAGCCGGGCGCGGAAGGTGTTCCTGGGCGTGGCGGCGGCGGCCCTGCTCGGCGGGGCGCTGGCCGTCGGCACCGGACTCGGCAACGCGGGCGAGAGCTGCGCCGGCCTGGACACCGCACTGCGCAACAACCTGAACTTCATCGCCGGCCAGCAGGCCAACCCGGACGCCCAGTCCGAGGCCCGGATCGCCAACCGGCAGGCCGTGGTCGACCTGATCCAGCAGCGCCGGGCCACCGCCGGCTGCACCGCGGACGTACGCGCGGACGCGCCGGTCCCGCCCGCCGCCCCGCCGGCGGCCGAACCGACCGGGACGGCGAAGCCTCCGGCCCAGCCGCCCAAGGCACCCGCCCAGCCACCGGCCAACCCCGGCGGCGACGACGGCTCGAACGGCAACGGCTCGAACGGCAACGGCTCGAACGGTGGCGGTGAGGTGGTCTGCAAGGGTTCCACCGTCACGCTCTTCAACGAGGACGCCGGGCCGGCCGCGTCCAGCGGGACCTTTCCGATCGGCACCACGTTGAAGGTCACCAACCTGGACAACAACAAGAGCGTCACGGTCAGGGTGACCAGCCCGTCCGGCAGCTGCGTACTGCTCAACAACGCCGCGTTCGAGCAGGTTCGGGAGCCGGGCAAGTTCCTGATCCGGCGGCCGGTGATCGAGCGGATCGGCTGACACCCTGCCCGGGTGGCCCGGTCCGCGCCGTCGGAGTGGTCCGGCCACCCGTCCGGGGACGCCTCCAGTAGCCCGCGTACGATCCGCTTGCCGAAGATGCCGGACACGATCTGGCGTTTCGCCGCTGAATGAACCTTTTTCAACCTGAACCGCGCGGCGCGCACGCACCGCGTCCGACGGTGCGGTCCGACGGACCGCATGGGGAGGTTGAAAAAGGTTCATGGAAGTTCCATTTCCGCCAGCGGGCGCCGGCCGCCGATGGCGTCGCGTCCGTCTAAACGCTGATGTCGCTAGTCGATATCGGACGGCCGTTGTCCCGATCATTATCGGCGGTCAGGCACAGACCGAGTGAGGAACCGGTCCGGCATCTGCCAGCCGTCGGCGAGCCTCGACGGGTGCACGTTGTGGCCACCGCCGAAGAACTCGCAGAACTTCATGATCAGCGGATCCCAGCCCAGCGGGTCGACGTGGTGCGTACCGGGGATGACCAGGGACTCGTCGACGTGGGCGCGGAGTACCTCGACCTGGAAGGCGGTGCAGTCCGGCGTCGGCTCGGCCATCGGCAGCACCGAGACGACCCGGCACTCCAACTGGATCGGGCACTGCGCGACCCGGGGGGCCCGGACCAGTTCGGACGGCTGCTCGGTCAGCCTGGCGAGGGTGAACTTGTCCGGCTCGTACCGGTAGCCCTGCGCCAGCTTGTGCTCCGGCACCACTCGCTTCCCGGTGGTGAGCGCGATCCGGTCCACCGCCCCGACCATCGCCGACGACGGCAGGTTGAGTACGCACTCCCGTTCCCGCCGCAGGTTAGCCGTCGTCTGGCCGCTGTTGCCCAGCCCGAGCATGCCGGACTGGCCCAGCCACCAGGCCGAGGACATCGGCGCGAGATTGGCGCTGCCGTCCTCGTTACGGGAACTGATCAATACCACCGGGGTGCCGAAGTACAGCACCCTGAGCCCGGGAACGATGTGCATGCGGCAACTCTCATCGGCCGGCCGGGCGGTTGCTGGCGGCCATCGGACGTGGCGTTCTGGCAGGTCAGCCAGGGGTTGTCGGAGCCGCAGCCGGAGAAGTCGCCGGGGGCGCGACGAGCCTCAGCACCGTACGCCCGGCGACCTCGGCGGCGACGAACCACTCGGGTACGTCGACCAGCTCCGCCAGGTGCCGGCGCGCCTGGCCGACCGACATCGACTCGGGGATGCCGACGTGTCCCAACTCGACGTTCCGGATGTCGGCCCGGAAGGTGTAGCGGAACTCCTGCTCGCCGATGTAGGTGAGCGCGATCCGTCCCTGCCAGCCGATCCGGTAGCCCGCGCCGCTCGGCTCGCGGAAGAAGTCGACCTGGTGCGCGGCGACCGAGTCGTGGCCGAGCAGATAGATCCGGAACGCCGGTGCGGCTTCCGGGTCGGCGATCGGCAGCGGATCGGCGGTCAGCCGTTGCGGCTCCGGCCCGGCGAACCGGAACGGGCGTCCGGGAGTCGCCGCGACCAGTCCCGTCGCGTCCTCCCAGGTCGAGCCGAGCGTGCAGGAGTGGTAGTTCTGCCAGACGATCGGGGCGAGGAAGTCCTCGACGTCGTCCCCGTCGTCGTTGACGTCCTCCTCGGCCGACTCCTCGGCCGACTCGTCGTCGGCTTCGTCGTAGTCCGCGGTCTTCAGCATGAGGTCGAACCAGAGCCGGCCGTCGCCGTCGAGTCGGCCGGTCCAGGCGAACTCGGTGATGCGGTGCCCGTCCGGCCACGGGTTGCCGGGAAACCAGATCCTGCCCTGCACGGACCGGACCCTACCGCCGACCGGCGACACCCTGCCGGCGCCCGTGACGGCGGGCGGGTCAGCAGGTGCCGAAACCCTCGTCGAAGAGGCGCTTCGCGTAGTCGGTGTAGCCGGCGACGGTCTTCCGGACCGTGCGTCCGTCGTGCAGGAAGAGGTAGGCCCGGTCGCCCTGCATGGCCAGCAGGCCGTCGTAGCGGTAGCTGCCCGGCGGCGCGGTCAACCGGGTGGCGGCCGGATAAGCCTCCTCGACCTGGTCGACCGGGGTGCCGGCGGTGACACCTTCCGGGGTACGCACCGGTGGGCTGGCCCAGAGCAGCACCAGCCGGTCGTCGGCGAAGACCGGGCTGACCGCGGCCGGGCCGGTCAGGCTCGGGCCGCAGGCGAGGGCGGGTTCGGTGTGGAGTTCACCGCGCCGGAGCAACTCCTGCTCGGTGTCGCCGAACTCGATGTCGCGTACGCCCTTGAGATGGAGGACGTCCGGCCCGTAGGCGGGCGTTGTCGCCGGCTCGTCCGAGACCGTCCGGTACGCATGGCAGAGCGCCACCGCACCCGCAACGAGTACTGCCACCAGACGTACGACTTTTCGTGCCTCCATGTACCCCTCCGGTGGCAGAGCGTAGTTTATCCCTGATTCGTCCAGTTCGCCGGGGTGGTGGATGCGGATCCACAGCCTGTGGATAGCACATGTGTACGAGTAAAATCGGTTACCCCTGGTGGAACACGCCGGCACAATCCGGCCATGGCGATCACCGCCGAGCCGCTGCACGCGCGGCCTCGACCTACCGAGGAACTGGCCTGGCTCGGCGACGGCTGGCCGGAGTTCGTCTTCCACGACGGGGAGACCGCCCGACACCTCGGCCGGATCCGCGAACTCTTCGCCGGCCTGGAACTCGTGCTCCTCGACCACGCCGAGGAGCGTGCCGGGAAGCGCGCCGAGGAGCGTGCCGGGAATGGTGCCGAGATCGTGGCCGCCGGCTGGGCGGTGCCGTTGCGCTGGACCGGTGCCGTCGACGACCTGCCGAGCGGCTACACCGACTCGCTGGCCCGGGCGCTCGACGCGTACGACGCCGGTGACCCGCCGGACACGCTGGCGATCCTCGCCGCACAGGTCCGCCCCGACCGGCAGGGGCGGGGACTGGCCGGGAAACTGCTGCGGGCACTCCGCGACCTCGCCGCTGCCCAACACCGGGTGATCTGCCCGGTCCGGCCGACCCGCAAGGCGCGCTATCCGCTCACCCCGATCGACAGGTACGCCGACTGGACCCGGCCGGACGGCACGCCCTTCGACCCGTGGCTGCGTACCCACGTCAGGCTGGGTGGGCGGATCATCGCGACGGCGCCCCGGTCTCAGGTGATCACGGGCACCGCCGCCGAGTGGCAGCGCTGGACCGGACTGGAGCTTCCCGACTCCGGCGAGTACGTCATCCCGGACGGCCTGAGCACGCTGCATGTCGACCTGGACGCCGACCGGGGAAGCTACGTCGAACCCAACATCTGGGTCCAGCACCGCTGACCCGGAGGCCGCGTCCTGGACACACCGCCGCTCCCGGTCGGTCACGCCGCCCGGCCCGGTCGATCGGCGGTGGATCAGGGGCTTACGAGGCCGGGAGCAGGTCCTTCGACACCAGTTTGCCGTGCGCGGCGCAGAGCCGGTAGACGTCCAGCCGGGGCTGGAGCACGTCGCCGTGCGAGCGGTAGTACCGGCAGTCGGCACCGGCCGGCACCGGCAGTGGATCCGGATCCGGCGGTTCCAGCATCTCCCGGCGGGGCAGCAGGGGGAGCGCGGTGGCCCAGTCCTGCCCGACCCGCAGTTCCGCGTACCGTTCCGGGCTGAGCACCGAGTTGCCGGTCGCGTAGAGGTAGTAGCCGAGGGCGGCACCACCGAGTGTTCCGGCGAACGTGGCCAGCACCATCGTCGCCGCGACCAGGCCCCGTCGGGCCTCCCGGTGCACCCGCCGACGCCGGTCGGCGGCCGACCCGGCCAGCGGGACCGCACCGGACGAGACCGGATCCCCCTGCGCTGCCCTACCCGGGCGGCCGGCCCGGCCGGGCAGTCGGGCGACGACCTCGAAGCCGCCGTCCCGCGCGCCGGTGTGCAGGGTGCCGCCGGCCAGCCGTACCCGCTCGCGGAGCCCCACCAGGCCGCGTCCGCCCCGGGCCGGGACCGGCGCGGACCGCGGTGCACCGGCTGGCCGGGCATTCGTGACGCTGACCAGGACCATCCCGGTGTCGTCGACACCGAGCCGGACGCTCACCGCCGCGCCGGTCGCGTGCTTGTTGGCGTTGGTCAGCGACTCCTGCACCACCCGGTAGACAGCCCTCCCCACCAGCGGCGGAAGCGGTTCCGCCGGACGCCCGTCGTGCAGCTCGACCGGCATCCCGGCTGCCCGCGCCCGGCGCACGAGGTCGGCGACATCCCCGGCGTCGGCCTGCGGCGCCGAACCGGCGGCCGGAGCCCGTCCCCCCGCCGGAGCCCGTCCCCCCGCCAGAGCCCGTCCCCCCGCCAGAGCCCGTCCCCCCGCCGGGACCGGTCCCGCCGCCGGATGCGGTCCCGCTGCCGGTGCGGCGTCATCCGCCGGGTCGGGGTCACCCGCCGTTGGTGCGGCATCACCCGCCGGGTCGGGGTCGTCACGGAGGACGTCGATGATGTCCCGCAACTGCCCGGTGGCGGCGGCCGCGCCGGCCCGGAGCTGACCGGCCACCGCCCGGGTCCGCTCGTCCAGGTCGGCCGAGACTTCCAGGGCGCCGGCCCGGAGCGCAAGCAGGCTCAGCTCGTGGCCGAGCGAGTCGTGCATGTCCTCGGCGATCCGGGCCCGCTCACGGAGGCGTACCTCCCGGGCCAGCATCCGTTGTTCGCGTTCGAGTTGCTCGGCCTGCTCCCAGCCGGCGGCAACCAGCGCGCGCTGCTGCCGCCGGTAGCGGCCGACCAGCCAGGGAAAGAGTCCGGCGTAGACCAGTGCGCCGGCCATCGTCGCCCAGGCCACGAAGCCGGACCAGCTCAACACCAGCGGGGTGCCCAGCGCCGTGAGGGCGGAGTAGCTCGCCACCGCCGGCCAGGTGCTGGCCATCCGCCGGCCGAGCAGATAGCTGACCAGCGGCAGGCCGAGGGAGTAGTTTCCGTCCAGCGCGCAGAGCAGCACCACGGCGAAGAGCGGGACCAGTGGCAGGCGGCGCCCCGCCGCCACCGCGCCGGCCCAGACCGCCAGGCCGCCGAGCAGCAGCCCGAACGGGTACGACCGGTGCCCGTTCCAGGACCAGGCCACCACGGCGGCCAGCGATGCCCAGAGCAGCAGGTCCAGGAGGGGAGCCAGGTAGCGCCGCCGCCCGCCCCCGAACCGGTCTGCCTGCGCTACGGGTCGCACCGTTTCGACGGTACGCAGCGAAGCGGCTCCCGACGATCCGGGACGCCGCCCCGCCGACCCGGAAAAGCCGGCGTCGCCGACCCTGAGAAAGGTCAGGGTCGGCGGCTGACCATCGGGTGCAGCCGAGCGGCGGCCCGGGTTCGTAGCTTCGAGCCATGCTGACAACCGAGACCGGGCTGAGTACTGCCCAGGTCGCCGAGCGGATCGCGGCGGGGCAGGTCAACGACGTACCGGTGCGGTCCGGGCGGAGCGTCGGGGAGATCGTCAAGGCGAACCTCTGCACCCGGATCAACGCGATCATGGGTGTGCTGTTCGGAGTGATCCTCGCGGTGGGCCCGATCCAGGACGCCCTCTTCGGCGGCGTGATCATCGCCAACACCCTGATCGGAGTGGTCCAGGAACTGCGCGCCAAGCGCACCCTGGACCGGCTGGCGATCGTCGGCGCGGCCCGGCCGGTGGTACGCCGGGACGGCCAGGCCGTCGAGGTGACCTCCGCCGACCTGGTACTCGACGACCTGATCGAGCTGGGACCCGGCGACCAGATCGCGGTCGACGGGGTGGTGGTCGAGGCGGAGCAACTGGAGGTCGACGAGTCGCTGCTGACCGGCGAGGCCGACCCGGTGCTGAAGCAGGCCGGCGACCCGCTGCTCTCCGGCAGCTTCGTCACGGCGGGTACCGGCGCGATGCGGGCCACCAAGGTCGGCCGGGCGGCGTACGCGGCCCGGCTCGCCGAGGAGGCCAGCCGGTTCACCCTGGTCAACTCGGAGCTGCGCGGCGGCCTCAACACCATCCTCCGGTTCGTCACCTGGCTCATCATCCCGACCGGGCTGGCCCTGATCGTCAGCCAGTACCTGGTCAACTCCGACGACCTGCCGGAGGCGGTCCGGCGGATGGTCGCCGGGCTGGTCCCGATGGTGCCGGAGGGGCTGGTCCTGCTCACCTCGGTGGCGTTCGCGGTCGGGGTGATCCGGCTCGGCCGGCGGCGCTGCCTGGTGCAGGAGTTGCCGGCGATCGAGGGGCTGGCCCGGGTCAGCGTGGTCTGCCTGGACAAGACCGGCACGCTCACCGACGCCGCGATGGCGGTGGCGGAGGTACGCCAGCTCGACCCGGCCGCCCCGCTGCCGGAGGTGCTGGGTCTGCTCGGCGCGGCCGACGAGCGGCCGAACGCCAGCCTGCGGGCGATCGTCGAGGCATACCCGGCGCCGCAGGGCTGGCGGATCGGGGAGCGGGTCCCGTTCTCGTCCGCCCGCAAGTGGAGCGGAGCCACCCTCACCAGCCCGGACGGGATCAGCGCGCAGTGGCGGCTCGGCGCCCCGGACGTACTCCTGCCGGCCGGGCATCCGGCGCTGGCCGAGGCGGACGCGTACGGTGCCCGGGGCCTGCGGGTGCTGCTGCTGGCCCGGGTCACCGCCGACGGGCCGGTGCCCGACCCGGTGCACCCGGTCGCGCTGGTGGTGCTCGCCCAGCGGCTCCGCCCGGAGGCGCCCGACACGCTGCGCTACTTCGCCGAGCAGGGCGTGGCGGTGAAGGTCCTCTCCGGCGACAACGCGCTCTCGGTGGGTGCGGTGGCCCGCAGCCTCGGACTGCCGGGCGCCGAGCACCCGGTCGACGCCCGGGAACTGCCCACCGATCCGGCGGCACTCGCCGAGGTGGTGCAGCGGCACACCGTGTTCGGCCGGGTCGGGCCGCAGCAGAAGCGGGACATGGTGGCGGCGCTCCAGGGTGCCGGGCACACGGTGGCGATGACCGGGGACGGGGTCAACGACGTACTCGCGCTCAAGGACGCGGACATCGGGGTGGCGATGGGCTCGGGCAGTCCGGCCAGCCGGGCGGTGGCCCAGATCGTGCTGCTGGACAACAACTTCGGCGCGCTGCCGGCGGTGGTCGCCGAGGGGCGGCGGGTGATCGGCAACATCGAACGGGTCGCGAACCTCTTCCTGACCAAGACGGTCTACTCGGTGCTGCTGGCCGTGATCGTGGTGCTGAGCCAGGTGCCGTACCCGTTCCTGCCCCGGCACCTGACCATCATCTCGTCGCTGACCATCGGCATTCCGGCGTTCTTCCTGGCACTGGCGCCCAACCACGAGCGGGCCCGACCGGGTTTCGTGGGCCGGGTGCTGCGGTTCGCCGTACCGTCCGGGCTGGTAGCGATGGCGGCGACGATCACGTCGTACCTGGTCGCCCGGAGTGTCTACGACGGCGACCTGGCCGCGGAGACCTCGGCCGCGACGCTGACCCTGTTCCTGGTCGGGCTCTGGGCGGTGGCGATCATCGCCCGGCCGTACACCTGGTGGCGGATCCTGCTGGTGCTGGCCCTCGGGTGTGCGTTCGCGACCATCCTGGTGGTGCCGTTCCTCCAGGAGTTCTTCCAGTTGAGCCTGGTCGGCACGACCGCGCCGGGCATAGCGGCGGGGCTCGCGGTCGCCGCCGGGCTGCTGCTGGAACTGATCCGCCGCTTTCCGGTGCCGGCCTCTCCGGTGGCTACTCGCGAGCGCGGCACGAATTGGTGAGTCGGGTGTGGACCCTTGTCTTCTAACGTCGTTCTCGACCGGGAGAACCCAGGTCGGAGGCGGATCGGCCCCGAAAGAAAGCGAGTTCGGGGAACTGTCGGGGAAATGACAGTCCGGGCGCCGATAGAGAACGAGGAATGAGGAGAGCTGCCCGATGTACGTACGACGGAATGGTGCTGGGCGTACCCGACGGATCGCCACCACGGCGGGCCTGGCATCCGCCGCGTTGCTGGTGACCCAGTTGGCGCTGGTCCCGCCGGCCAGCGCGGTCCCCGGCCTGGTGTTGAAGGTAACGGGCGGCCCGAGCAACAGCGACTGGAAGACGACGAACGCGCAGTGCCCGGTCGGCACGACGGTGCTCGGTGGTGGCGGGCGGATCGTGAGCAACAACGGTGCCGCCAACAGTCAGGTGACGATGGACACCATGCTGCCGCTCGTCGGCGGGGAGGCGTACTCGGTGACCGGTCGGGAGGACGGCAACGGGTACGGCGGCGACTGGTCGATCACCACCTCGGCGCTCTGCGCGCCGGCTCCGGCTGGCCTGGAGACCCGCACCCAACTCTCGGACAGCGACTCCAACGAGGGCAAGACGATGGACGTCGAGTGTCCGCCCGGCAAGAAGGTCCTCGGCCTCGGTGCGGAGATGTCCGGCGGGATGGGCCGGGTGGTCATCGACGACCTGCGGCCGAGCGCCGACCTGACCAAGGTCACGGTGGCCGGCATGGAGGACGGCGGCACCGACTACCTCAAGGAGTGGATGATGGTCGGCAAGGCGATCTGCGCGACCCCGCCGGCCGGCCTGGTCCGGGTGACCGGCTTCGGGGTGCTGGATTCGCAGACCCCGAAGACCGCGGCCGTGCGGTGCCCGGACGGCAAGCGGGTGCACGGCGTCGGCGGTGAGATCGACAACGGCCAGGGCCGGGTACGGATGACCGCGATGTGGGCCTCCTCGTCCACCACGGTCACGGTGACCGGCGCCGAAGAGGAGGGCGGCTACGGCAACTCGTGGGCCGTCAAGGCGTACGCGATCTGCGCCTGACCGTCACACACACCGACGGATCCCCGTCCGCCCGGAAGGGTGTACGGGGATCCGTCCGTTGTGTTCGGTGCCGGTCGGCAGGCTGTCGTTCGTGCCCCTCAGGACAGCACGCGGTAGGTGACGTGCGTGACCAGGCTCGCGGCCCGCGACGTCACCTGCTCCATTTTCAGCGGCGGGACGCCGTCGAACAGCCGCGTGCCGGCGCCGAGCGTGAGCGGCACGATGTGCAGCCGCAGCTCGTCGATCAGGCCGGCGGCGAGGTACTGGTTGATGGTGGTCGCGCCGCCCATGATCGCGACATCGCCGTCGCCGGCCGCTTCGCGCGCCTGTGTCAGTGCCGACTCGATTCCGTCGGTGACGAAGTGGAACGTGGTGCCGCCGTCCATCGGCTGCGGCTCGCGCGGGTGGTGGGTGAGCACGAACACCGGGGCGTGGTACGGCGGGTTGTCACCCCACCAGCCGTTCCACTGCCGATCCCACTCGCCACGTACCGGGCCGAACATGTTGCGCCCCATGATGAATGCCTTGGCGGCGAGCATCCGGTCGATCTCGGCCCGGTTCTCGTCGGGGGTGTCGGTGAACCAGGCGTGCAGCTTGTCGCCCCAGCCGTCGCCGCCGTCGTCGCCGAACGGGCGTTCCTCGGTCTGGTTGAGCCCGGCCGAGTACCCGTCGGCCGAGACCGTGATACCGGAGATCACCTTGCCGTTATGTGCGGTCATTTCCCTGTCCTCCTCGTGGCGCTGCCGTCGCCCCCGCGGTCCGCTTCGTGTCGAGCATCAGCATGAAACAGACGATGCATGACGTCCAATGCCAATCCTGTGCTCAATACATTGATATCTTCGATCTATGCTCAACCTCGTCCACCTCAAGGTCCTGGCCGCGGTGGCCCGGCACGAGTCGGTGACCGAAGCGGCAAGAGAGCTGCACTACTCCCAGCCGTCGGTGAGCCACCACCTGTCCCGTCTGGAAGTTGCCACCGGGGTCAGGCTCGTCCAGCGGGTCGGTCGTGGGATCCGGCTGACGCCGGAAGGGCGGCTGCTGGCCAACCGGGCCGCCGAGATCGTGGGACGGGTCGACGCGGCGAGCAACGAACTCGCCGCACAGGTCGGCCTACAGGCAGGACGCGTCCGGCTGGCCGCCAACGCATCCGCGCTGAGCACAATCGTGCCCAGGGCGGCCGCCACGTTGCGCCAGGCGCACCCGGGACTCGAACTGAGCCTGATCGACCGTCACCCGGTCGAAGCGCTACAGATGCTGCGACACGGCGAGATCGACGTCGCCCTCGTCTTCCGACAGGCCGACGCTCCGGTCGAGGACGACGGATTCCGCCTCCTCCACATCGGCGACGATCCGATCTACCTCGTCAGCCAGCGGCCTGACGACAGCCTCGCGAACCATCGCCACTCCGCCTGGATCGGCGGCTGCGACCGGTGCCAGGACGAGCTGATCACCGTGTGCCGGCGAGAAGGCTTCACCCCCCGCATCGCCGCACACAGCGACGACATGGTCGTCGTGCAAGCCCTCGTCGCCGCCGGCGCAGGCGTCGCCACCCTGCCCGGCCTCGCCCTCCAAGCCCACCGCCGACCCGACGTCCACACCACCGAACTCGCCAACTTCCACCGCCAGATCCACGCCGCCACCTACGGCGAACCACCCGACCCGCCCGCCGTCACCGCCGTACTGACCGCACTCACCGAAGCAACGACGCCGACGACATCGCCCACGACCGCCGCCACCACCAGCTCGCCGTCGACCGCAACGCCGTCGACCAGATCTCGCCGTACGACCTGACGGGACCAGATCTCGCCGTACGACCTGACGGGACCGGAGGTGACCGGCGAGCCGCGTGACAGAACGACCCGCAGGTCCTGACAATTCGTTCCGAGCCCCGGTCGGCCCGGTCCGCTGGTCAGCCCACCCTGATCGAACTCATCCGGGTGGCCGCGAAGGCGCTGACGTTGAAGCCGGTCGTGATGTGGCCGGGCGAGCTGAGCATGACCTGACCGGTGTAGCTGTAGCCCTCGTAGCCGAGCGCGGTCTTGCCGGAGCGGTTGCGGCCGGACCAGACGTTGTTGTCCATGCCCTGGAGGCCGAGGTTCGTCGAGCCGAGCCGGAAGTAGGCCATCGTGCCCGTACCGTTGGAGCCGGTGAACAGGCACATGTAGCCGGACGGGCACCGATCGAACCCGACGGCGGCCTGCGCGGGCGCGGCCACGACCAGCGCACCCACCATGCTCAGGCCGGCGATCGCGGTAACGAGCATTGCCCTGATGCCTCTGTACACGTTCCCACCTCTACTACCTGGATATCTCTGGCGGCGAAGGCTGCGCTTCGCCGTCTTCGCCACCTTCGTCTGCCGATGATCGGGTGACGGTATCGGCGTCCTGCTTCATTCCAGCTTCAACCGCCGATGTGATCCCGGGGCGCGGAGGCGGGGGAAAAGATTCTGGAGAGGATGTCCTGGAGGCGGGCATGCCGGACGACGTGTTCACAGGAGACCCGAACGAAGGGAACAGTGAGATGGGCAAGGTCATCACCGGTGGCACGATGTCACTCGACGGCTACATCGCCGGCCCCAACGAGAGCGGCTTCGACCTGCTATTTCAGTGGTACGGCAACGGCGACGTCGAAATCCCGACCGCGAGCCCGAACGTGCCGCCGTTGCGGCTGTCGGCCGCGAGCGCGAAGCTGCTCAAGGACGAGTGGGGCAACACCGGCGCCCTGGTCGTCGGCCGGCACCTCTACGACATGACCAACGCGTGGGGCGGCCGACACCCCATGGACGTCACGACGGTCGTGCTCACCCACCGCCCGCCACAGGACCGTCCGGTCGCGGACGAGAACTTCGTGTTCGTCACCGAGGGCATCGAGGCCGCCGTCGCGAAGGCACAGGAGATCGCCGGCGAGAAGACCGTCGTCGTCAACGGGGGGCAGATGGCTCGGCAGTGCCTTGAAGCCGGCCTGCTCGACGAGATCGGCATCGAACTCGTACCGGTGGTGCTCGGCGGCGGCACGCCGCTCTTCGCCGACCTGGGTGCCACGCCCGCGCAGTTCGACGGCCCGATCACGCTCGTCGAGGGCACGGGCGTCACCCACATCCGGTACCGGGTCAAGAAGTGACCCAGGAACGACAGACGGTCCCTGCCTGACGGGAGGGACCGTACGTTCCTCGTGTCGCCCCGGGCACACCGCCCGGGCGGGTGCGGTCAGCCCTGCTGGTAGCGCTCGTTGTGCCGCAGGGCCTCGGCGAGCTGGTCTTCGAGGATGATGATGCGGCAGGCCGACGCCAGGTCGGTGCCCTGGTCGCACATCTCCCGCGCCCGTGCGGCCAGCCGTAGTTGGTAGCGGGAGTAGCGGCGGTGCCCGCCGCCGGAGCGGTACGGGTCGATCAGTTTCGCGTCGCCGAGCCGGCGCAGGAAATCCGGCGAGCAGCCCACAATTTCCGCTGCGCGGCCCATCGTGTATGCCGGGTAGTCCTCGTCGTCGAGCATGTCGTCGGGTTGGGCCATGAAACCTCCATCACGAGGGCCCCGGCGCTAGAAGCGCCGGGGCCCAAGGGTTTACGGGTCAGAAACACCATCTACCGGCAGAATTGCCGGCTTGTCGTATCCGCACCACCCGTGCGAGACGGGAACGGGTGCGAGGATCGCATAAGCGTGACCGGAGACCACCTCTCGTTCGATGGAAACTGCGGTGTCCGCGCCCAGCCCAGGCGTGCGGCCGGCGGCGGGCGATCCAACGGTGTACGGGCCCTCCCTTTCCTCTGACTTCCTCTGTCTTACTCCGTGCTGTCCGCCGGTGTCGGAGCCCCACGCGACTTCCTGGCCCCGTACACGTGCGACGGACGTCTCCTGCCTCAGGTGGAGCCCTGAATCCCACATCGGCCCCACCTGCTGTCACACCCGATCGTGCATCACGTCCGGGCACTGCCTACCAACTTCTCGTGCGTCCTGCTCAACTGCGGTGGATCTTTACTGCGGTGGATCTTCACTACCTGGCGAGCGGAGCCGGAACGATCCTCGGCCCTGCCCCTTCGCCCTCGGCTGGGGCGGCGGTGACGTCAACGTCTTTTCTTCACCCTTGACTTGAGGAAGATTAGCCGAGGACGGCGAGGATGTCTAGTACTTCGCGCATAGTTTTCCTCGCAGCACGTGGACAGGTCTCCGCCTGCTCAGAGATCGTCAGGGCAGCTCGGCCCGCCGCCGCTGCGTCCTGGTCAGGGTGGGAAGGAGCAGGCCGGCGGCCACCCGCCCGCCGCCGCCGTAAGTGCATCGACCCGCACCATGACCTGTAGGCACGGTGGGTGCGGGTCGACATGCGCCCAGGTGCAGGCCGGATGCTCGTGTCCGACCAGCCAGACCCAGAGACCCGCCTCGTCCTCGCGGACGGCGTTGCGGTGCATCCGGGACAGGGTCATCTCCAGGTACGTCCCGAGCCGTGCCGTGGCGCAGTGCGACCACTCGCCGGGGGCGAACCGGAGCAGGGTGCCGACCGGCAGGTCCGGGATCTCGGCCGTGGGGGTGACGGTCGGGCGCGGCTCGGTCATCGCCACTCCCGGTACCGGCGCCAGCGGGTGCTTGAACGGTTGTGGCAAGCCGATCTTGATGGGGTGCGAACTCTCGTCACCGCTCCCACCGACGATCGTGTCTGGTCTGATTCCTCGCTTAGTTGGCTCGTTAGGCCGGGCGCGGAGGTAATCGAGGAGCGGTCGGGAGGATCACGTATCGGCGCATCCGACGTCGCAGCGGTTCGCGCCACCTGTGATCTCTTCGCTGCCGGTGGGGATGCGCGGGGCGCCCAACAGGCACTTGGCCAGGCCGTTAGGTTGTTCGAGAAGAGGTTGCCCGAGGACGATCCGCAGTGGATCCGATACTTCGACGACTCCGAGTTGGCGTCCGAGTTGAGTCACACCTTCGGAGACCTCCGGTGCGGTAACGATGTCATTGCCAGCGCCAGGCAATACCTCGCCTCGGGCGGGGGATCGGTCCGGACAACCTTCTTCGTGATCATGAAGCTTGCCGGTGGCCATCTCGACCTCGGCGAGGTCGAGGAGGCCTGCCGTACCGTCCGGCAGGCCCTTGACCTGGGTTCGCAGCTCAGGTCGGCGCGATGCGCAGAGTACGTCCGGGAGTTCCGTTCCCGGGCGACCGAGTTCGTGGGGAATGCCGCCTACCGTGATCTCGCGGAGGGCGCCGTCGGACATCGACTGTGGGGTTACTGAGCAGGAGCCGATGCCTGCTAGAACGGCTGCCAGTCCCGGCGCCCCGTCCCCGTCCGCAGGGTGGCGAGCCGCTTGGTCAGTTCGTTCATCGCCTTCGGATCGTGGAACGCGTTCTGGGCGAGCCACGCCACCATGATCAGCTCGCGCAGGTTCGCAAGCGTCCGGTAACAGTCTGCCTGGAGCAGGTCGTAACCGTACGCCTCGGCGAACTTCTGGTATTCCTCCCGGCTGTGCCAGCCGTACCGCTCGTAGTACATCGCCGTGAGCACGAGATCCCACTCGCGTGGCCCGTAGCCGAACCCGTCCAGATCCGCCAAGACCGCTTGTCTGTCCCGACCCCGGAGCAGGTTCCCGACGTTGGCGTCGCCATGGACGACTCCGCTCGGAAGTTCGAACGTCAGGGCCTGGTAGGCCGAACCAAGTTCTGTGCAACGAGCGCGGAGGAAGAATCGATCATCCTCGGTAAGACCGGTGAGCCTGGCGATGCGCCGCCGCGCGCTGATGACAGGATCTAGAGGGGGCATCGACAGTTCTGCGGGGAGCGTGAGGCTGTGCAGTCGGCGAAGAATTTCACCCAACTGGGCAGTCGTCCCGTACGTCTGGGTGTCGGCTGCTGATTCCCAGAGGACGACCACCCGGCCCTGCGCCAGGATCGGCTGTGGTACCTGGAGGGCGCGGATGACCGGGATGCCTTCTGTGTCGAGCCAGCGGGAGATGGCAATCTCGCGTTTGGTGTCGGGTAAGCGTGCTTCCGAGCGTGCCACGCGCGCGACGATGGGATCCCGGCGTAGGCGGAAGACCGCGTTCTCTCCGATGCGGACCAGTTCGGCGCCGGCAGGGTCAAGGCCGACCGAGAGGCAGGCTTCAACCAGAGCCGCACGACCGTTGCGATGATCCAGAGGGGCAAGAGTGGCGTTCACGGTCCCCGTCTTCCGTTAGCTCTCGGTCGCCACGGCGTGTGGAGGCGTCTCCCATGACATCTTCTCCGACAGGTCGCCCTCGTGTCTTGCCGGACGGCACGTCAGCGCAGCGGCCGAGACGCCAACTCGATGACCTGGATCGGAGGCAGGTCAATCGGTGAATGTCGATGGCGACTTCCCGGATGGCTGCGGGTATGCGGGCTACGCTCTGCTTGTGACCGACTTCATCGAGGTGGCCACAGCGACCGAGACCCGCGAAGCGGCGGTGGCTCTCGCCGAGCACCTAGTGGGGACGAGGCTGGCCGGCAGCGCGCAGATCACCGGCCCAGTTACCAGCGTCTTCTGGCACCTCGGCCAGCAGGGGACGGGAGAGGAGTGGCGTCTCGTGCTCCTCACCACCGCCGACCGCTATCCGGAGTTGGAGGCGACGCTGTTGGCGCGGCATCCCTGGGACAATCCGCAGGTGACGGCTACCTCGATCGTGGTGGGGGCAGCGTCGTACCTGCGCTGGCTCTCCGAGTCCATCGCCGACCGGCCGGCAGGTCCCACGCCGTCGGTCTAGCCCCGGCGGAGGTACATCTCGGTCGCGCTGAAAGCTTCGGCCTACCATCGATCGGGCAGACGCCTGAGGCCGATCCCAAACAGGGATCGGCCTCGACGTTTCTGCTGCTCAGGTGAGCGGAGGATACGAGATTCGAACTCGTGAGGGTGTGAACCCAACACGCTTTCCAAGCGTGCGCCCTAGGCCTCTAGGCGAATCCTCCGTCCGACAGGATACAGGCTCCTCGCCGTACGCCCACCCCGCCGGTCCCCCCGAAGTCCCGGAGTCCGGCCGGGTACACTTGGCGGCACCCCCCGTGTGGCGTCACCTCGTGAACCTCCCCAGGGCCGGAAGGCAGCAAGGATAAGCGAGCTCTGGCGGGTGCACGGGGGGCCTTGTCTTCCCCCGGAGCGTCCCCGAGCAGGCCCTGACCAGGCCCGAGGACGCCAACCCGACCCCACCGGCCCGGCCGTACCCGGTCGACACGCCACCCGCCCCCATGATCGACCCGGGCCCACCGGCCGCCGACCGGACCCGCATGATCGACGTGGAAATCGTCGGGCGCGCGTGACAACCTGGCACTCGGCAGCGCGGCGCCGGGTGGAGAATGGCCCGGTCGAGAGGAGGCGGGACGAGTGGCACTGGCGCTCTACCGCAAGTACCGGCCCCGCACGTTCGCCGAGGTGATCGGCCAGGACCACGTCACAGAACCGCTGTCCCAGGCGTTGCGTACCGGTCGGTTGAACCACGCCTACCTCTTCTCCGGCCCGCGTGGCTGCGGCAAGACCTCCAGTGCCCGGATCCTGGCCCGCTCGCTCAACTGCGAGCAGGGGCCGACGCCGGAGCCCTGCGGGGTCTGCGACTCCTGCAAGAGCCTGGCGACCGACGGGGCCGGCTCGATCGACGTGATCGAGATCGACGCGGCCAGCCACGGTGGCGTGGACGACGCCCGCGAACTGCGCGAACGCGCCTTTTTCGCGCCAGCCAGCAGCCGGTTCAAGATCTATGTGATCGACGAGGCGCACATGGTCTCGACCCAGGGCTTCAACGCCCTGCTCAAGCTGGTCGAGGAGCCGCCGGAGTACGTCAAGTTCATCTTCGCCACCACCGAGCCGGAGAAGGTCCTCGGCACGATCAAGTCCCGGACGCACCATTATCCGTTCCGGCTGATCCCGCCGGGCGTGCTCCGCCCCTACCTGGAGCAGCTCGCCTCGGCCGAGGGCGTCAAGATCGAGCCGGCGGTCTTCCCGCTCGTGGTCCGGGCCGGTGGCGGCAGCGCCCGGGACTCGCTCTCGGTGCTCGACCAGCTCATCGCGGGTGCCGGTCCGGAGGGGGTCAGCTATTCCCGCGCGGTTGCCCTGCTCGGGGTGACCGACGCCGCCCTGATCGACGAGATGTGCGACGCGCTGGCCGCCGGGGACGGCGCCGCCGCGTACGCCACCATCGACCGGGTCGCCGAGGCTGGGCACGATCCCCGCCGATTCGCCTCCGACCTGCTCGAACGGCTCCGTGACCTCATTGTCATGCGCCAGGTGCCGGACGCGGTCGCCAAGGGCCTGATCGACGGTCCGGCCGACCAGATCGAGCGGATGGCCGCCCAGGCCGAACGGCTCGGCCCGGCCACACTGTCCCGCTGCGCCGACATCGTGCACAACGGCCTGGTCGAGATGCGCGGCACCACCGCCCCCCGGCTGCTGCTCGAACTGATCTGCGCCCGGATGCTGCTCCCCGGCGCCGAGGACTCCACCGGCAGCCTGCTGCAACGCCTCGAACGCATGGAGCGCCGGCTCACCCTCTCCGGCGACGCGGTTCCGCCGGCCGCCCCCATCCGCCCGCCCGCCGCCGCCGTCGACCCGGGCACGCCCTCCGCAACCACTCCCGCACCGCCGGCCGCCGCCAGCACCGCACCGGTCGCGCCCCCTCGGGAGGTACCCGAAAGCACCGCACCCGGGCCGAGTCAGGCGCCCGCCGGACCGGCCGGGCAGCACCCGACCGCGCCGGAGCCACCGGCCCGGCGTCCGGTGCCCCCGGAGGCGGTGATGCCCGACCCGGCCACCCCGGATCCGGTGCCGGCCGGTACCGAGCCGACGGGCGAGCTGGACGCCGCCGCCGTACGCCGGGTCTGGGGCGAGGTCGTCGGCATGGTCAACCGCACCAACAAGCGGATCGCCGCCCTGATGCGTGACGCGGTCGTACGCGACCTCGACGGCGACACCCTGGTGCTGACCGTCAAGTCCCCGGTACTCGCCCAGATGCTCGCCAACGCCTCCGGCGTGCTCACCGACGCCCTCTACGAGGAGCTGGGCGGGCGTTGGCAGATCCGTTGCGAGGTGGCCGGCGAGCAGCGCGGACCGGCGCCGACCGCACCACCCCGCCAGTCGACCGGCAGCGGCCCAGCCACGAACAGCGCTCCGGCCAGGGGCGGCGGTAACGGCTCGGCTCCGTCCGGCCGGGGCGCGACCGGTGGACGGGAGCGGTCGGCCGGCACGTCCGGCTCGGGTAGCGCGGGCGGCTCGCCGGCCAGCGCCGATGACGACGACTGGCCGGAACCGGCCCGACCCGGCGGCGTCGCCCCGAGCGGAGCGGCCGAAGACGACTGGCCGGAGCCGACCCCGCCCGGCGGTACCGGTCCCACCCGCACGACCGGCACGACAACCGGCGTCTCTACCTCCCCGGGTGGTGGCACCGGCACGCCGACCAGCACCGGCAGCCCGACGGGTGGCGCCGGCAGCCGTACCAACGGCACCGCCGCACCGAGCGGCACCGGTGCTGCGGCCGGCGGTAACGGCGTATCCGCCGGTCACGGCGCCGGCAGCGACGGAGTCGGCAAGCCGAACGGTGGGCGTACCAGTGCTGGTGCGGGCGGTGGCGCGGTCAGTTCCGGGCTCGCGGCGGCCCGGGCGGCGGCGGCCGGCCGTGCACCGAAACCCGCCCCGGCGCCGGAGCGGACCGCGGACCGGGACTGGGCCGGCGAGCCGCCCTACGACCCCGAGTACGACGGCCCGCGCCCCTCTGCGGGGATCGGCTACGAGGGCTTCGACCCCGGCGACGAACCCCTCGACGAGGTGATCGACGAGCGGACCGCCCGGCAGACCAGTGAGCAGCAGGCGGTGCAGTTGTTGCAGCAGACCCTCGGCGCGGAACGGATCGGCGAGGTCGACCTCAAGTAGGCGTCGACCTCAAGTAACTCCAGCCCGAACGATGCCACCGACGGCGACGAGTCGCCCGGGCGGCTTGCCGGCGTCGTCCTCGGATCGTCTTCACCGGCCGGACGACCCCGGCCTGACCGGCTGGTCAATCGGCTACCGGGACTCGACCGTCCGCTCTCGGCGTCCGCCGGAAAACGGGAGAACGGGACGATCGACGATCTTCTAGCATCGGTCGCCCATCCCCGTTTTCTGTGATTTTCCTGTGAGTGTGGTGTGCGCGAGTTCTCGGTACCTGAGCGGCTCGGGCCGGGCAGCCGATCGGCGCAGGCAAGGCGTTCCTCCGCGATCTGGCGCACTTCGTCGACGGCATCATCTGCTACATCGGCTACCTCTTCCCGCTCTGGGACGCCAAGAGGCAGACCATCGCCGACAAGATCATGAAGACCGTGGTCGTGGGCTGAGTCGACCCGCCGGCCGGTCGCGGGCCGTCGAGCCGCCCGGGATCGGCCGGACTAGGCTGGACGCGACCAGTTTCCGCAACCGAGGAGTCGCCGTGCGCCCGGGTGGACAGCCCAACCTGCAACAGATGATGAAGCAGGCGCAGAAGATGCAGCAGCAGCTCGCCGCCGCGCAGGCGGAGCTGGCCGAGGCGGAGCTGACCGGTACGGCCGGGGGCGGGCTGGTCACCGTGACCATCTCCGGTGCCGGCGAGGTCAAGGCCATCAAGATCGACCCGAAGGCGGTCGACCCGGAGGACGTGGAGACCCTGGAGGATCTCGTACTCGCGGCCGTGCACAACGCCCACGACGAGGTGCGCAAGCTGACCGAGGAGAAGATGGGCCCGGTCACCGGCGGCATGGGCGGCCTCGGCCTGCCCGGTTTCTGAGCAACCCCGCGATGTACGAGGGTGCCATCCAGGATCTGATCGACGAGTTGGGGCGCCTGCCGGGGGTCGGTCCGAAGAGCGCCCAGCGGATCGCCTTCCACGTGCTCTCGGCCGATCCGGCCGACGTCACCCGGCTGGCCACCGCGCTGCGCCGGGTCAAGGAGCTGGTGCGGTTCTGCACCGTCTGCTACAACGTCGCCGAGTCCGAGCAGTGCCGGGTCTGCCGCGATCCACGCCGTACCGAAGAGGTGCTCTGCGTGGTCGAGGAGCCCAAGGACGTGGTGGCGATCGAGCGGACCGGCGAATTCCGGGGCCGCTATCACGTGCTCGGCGGCGCGATCAACCCGCTGGAGGGCATCGGCCCGGACAACCTGCGGATCCGGGAGCTGCTGGTCCGGCTCGGCACGGGCTCGGTCCGCGAGCTGATTCTGGCCACCGACCCGAATACCGAGGGCGAGGCGACCGCCACCTATCTGGCGCTGATGGTCAAGCCGATGGGCATCTCGGTGACCCGGCTCGCCAGCGGTCTTCCGGTTGGCGGCGACCTGGAGTACGCCGACGAGATCACCCTGGGCCGCGCCTTCGAAGGCCGCCGCGCCGTCTGACCCTGCCGTCTGGATCCTGGCGTCCGGCGCCTCATCCTGGCGTCCGGCGCCTCTTCGGGTCGGCCCTCGCCACCGGTCGATACGGGCCGGGTGAATACGGGCCCGGCCGCCCTTGTTCAGCCTCCCGAACAGCGCGGTTCAACCACCGTTCAGACCCGTCACCGGCCCCGCTGTCCGTCTGACATCGGTCGTGATCCACCCGACAGGCGATGTAACAAATTCGCATAGTCAGATCCGGACAAACGCCCCGATTGGCGACCATGCGCGACGCTCTGTCGCTGGTGCCATGACGGTAAAGACACGATCCGGTACCAACCCATTCGCGGCCCGTTTCCGCCCGGTCCGCCCGACGGCTAATGTCTCGCCATCGGTGGCCCCCGTCACCGCGTTTGTCGTATCCACAGGACGAGGTGAAGCACCATGCGTGCACCAAGACCGAAGGTCGCCATCGCGGCCGTAGCGGTCGCGGCCCTCGCGGTAGCCGGCTGTGCCGAGAGCGACCGCGGCGATTCGGGCGCAAGCCAGAACGACACCCTGGTCTTCGGCGTGGCCGGCGACCCCAAGGTGCTCGACCCCAGCCTCGCCAGTGACGGCGAGTCGCTGCGGGTGGCCCGTCAGGTCTTCGAGACGCTGGTCCGCCCCGAGGAGGGCGGCACCAAGATCACACCCGGCCTGGCCGAGAGCTGGACTCCGGACGCGACCGGCACCGTCTGGACCTTCAAGCTCCGCTCGGGCGTGAAGTTCCACGACGGCACGGACTTCAACGCCGAGGCGGTCTGCGTCAACTTCAACCGCTGGTACAACGCCAAGGGTCTGATGCAGAGCCCGGACGTCACGCCGTACTGGCAGGACGTGATGGGTGGCTTCGCCGCCAACGAGCGGACCGACCTGCCGGCGAGCCTCTTCAAGTCCTGCACGCCGAAGGACGCGACCACCGTCGACCTCGCCTTCACCCGCGTCTCCAGCAAGGTTCCGGCCGCGCTGATGCTGCCCTCGTTCTCCATCCACAGCCCGAAGGCGCTGGAGCAGTACCAGGCCAGCACCATCGGCGGTAGCGCCGACAACATCCAGTACCCGTCGTACGCGATGGAGCACCCGACCGGTACCGGGCCGTTCAAGTTCAAGTCCTGGGACATCGCCAACAAGACGCTGACCCTGGAGCGGAACGAGGAATACAGCGGCGAGCAGAAGGCCAAGCTGAAGACCCTCATCTTCAAGACCATCTCGGACGAGAACGCCCGGAAGCAGGCGCTGCGCTCCGGCGACATCCAGGGCTACGACCTGGTCGGTCCGGCGGACGTCGAGCCGTTGAAGAACGAGGGCTTCAACATGCTGACCCGCCCGGCGTTCAACATCCTCTACCTGGCGATGAACCAGAACGGCGGCAACCCGAAGCTCAAGGACATCCGGGTCCGGCAGGCGATCGCGCACGCCCTGAACCGGCAGGCGCTGGTCGACTCGAAGCTGCCCCCGGGCGCCAAGGTCGCCACCCAGTTCATGCCGGACACTGTGGAGGGCTGGAACCCGCAGGTCACCACGTACGACTACAACGTGGAGAAGGCCAAGCAGCTCCTCGCCGAGGCCGGCGCCAGCAACCTGACGCTGCGGTTCCACTACCCGACCGAGGTCACCCGGCCGTACATGCCGAACCCGAAGGACCTCTTCGAGCTGCTCTCGGCGGACCTCCAGGCGGTCGGCATCAAGATCCAGCCGATCCCGCTGAAGTGGACCCCGGACTACCTCAACGCGACCAGCACGGGCACCGCGCACGACCTGCACTTCCTGGGCTGGACCGGTGACTACGGCGACGGCTACAACTTCATCGGCACCATGTTCGACCGGCAGAAGCCGGAGTGGGGCTTCAACAACCCGGCGCTCTTCGAACTGTTCAAGAAGGCCGACACCACCGCGGACTCCACCGCCCGGTACGAGCTCTACAAGGAGCTCAACGCCGAGGTCATGAAGTTCCTGCCGGGTGTGCCGATCTCGCACTCGCCGCCGGCGATCGTGTTCGGTAAGGACGTGACCGGCGTCAAGGCGAGCCCGCTCACCGACGAGCGGTTCGCCACCGCCGAGTTCAAGTCCTGACATAGAGAAAAGGGACCGCGGGCGGGCGCGCCCTGATCCCGGCCGGTAGACCCCGGCCGGAGGTCAGTCTAGCGCCCGCCCGCGCGACCCTCCGCACCCCGCCAGAGGCCGCCCGTGTTCCGGTTCATCGTCAGACGCCTGTTGCAGCTGATACCCGCGCTCTTCGGGCTCTCCATCCTGTTGTTCATCTGGTTGCACCGGCTGCCCGGCGGCCCGGAGACCGCGATCCTCGGCGAGCGCGGCACCCCGGAGATGCGCGCCGCGATCCGGGACAACCTCGGGCTGGACGAGCCGATCCTGGTGCAGTACGGCCGGTTCATGCAGCGCATGTTCCGGCTCGACCTGGGCACCTCGATCTCCACCAAGCGCGAGGTGACCACCGAGTTCCTGCAACGCTTCCCGGGTACCGTCGAACTGGCCGCGACCGCGATGATCATTGCGATCGCGGTCGGCATCCCGCTCGGCTACCTCGCCGCCCGCCGTCGCGGCCGGCTCCTCGACCACGCCTCGGTGGCCGGATCGCTGATCGGGGTCTGCATCCCGGTCTTCTTCCTGGCGTACGTGCTCAAGGCGATCTTCGCCGAGAACCTGCATCTCTTCCCGGCCAGCGGCCGGCAGGATCCGACCATCGACGCGACCCGGATCACCAACTTCTTCGTCCTCGACGGACTGCTCACCCGCGAGTGGGACGCGGCCATCGACGCGCTCTGGCACCTCGTCCTGCCCGGCCTCGCCCTGGCCAGCATCCCGCTGGCGATCATCGTCCGGATCACCCGGGCGAGCGTGCTGGAGGTGCTCGGCGAGGACTTCGTCCGGACCGCCGAGGCCAAGGGCCTGACCGAGCGGGTCGTACGCCGGCGGCACGTACTGCGCAACGCCATGCTGCCGGTGGCCACCACGATCGGCCTGCTCACCGGCGGTCTGCTCTCCGGCGCGGTGCTCACCGAGACCGTCTTCGCGTTCAGCGGCATCGGGGCGTTCATCGCCGATTCGATCAGCCAGCGGGACTATCCGGTGCTGATGGGCTTCATCATGATCATTGCAGTGCTCTTCGTACTGGTGAACCTGCTGGTTGACCTCTCGTACAGCCTGATCGACCCGAGGGTGCGTGTCCGGTGAGCGCGAGGAGTGAGCTTGCGAGCCCCGCAGTCGCGAACGAAGGGTGGCTCCGGTGAGCGCGAGGAGTGAGCTTGCGAGCCCCGCAGTCGCGAACGAAGGGTGGCGCAGGTGACGATCACCGAACGGGCCAGGAAGAAGGCCGAGAAGCTCGACCGGCTCGGCGAACTCTCCGCGGCCCGCGACGAGGAGCGCGGCGTCAGCCTCTGGCAGGAGGCGTTCCGCCGGCTCCGGCGCAACCCGGCGGCCATCGTCGGCGCCGTCGTGCTCGGCATCTTCGTGCTGGTCGCGATCGTCGGGCCGTTCTTCGTGCCGTACGGGCCGACCGACACCGTCGGGATCCGGGAGGGCCTGGTCAAGTCGGGCCAGGGCATCATCCCCGGCCCCTCCGGCGACCACTGGCTCGGCTTCGACCACCAGGGACGGGACGAGTTCAGCCGGCTGATCGTCGGAGCCCGGCAGACCCTGCTGGTCGGCGTGGTCTCCACGCTGATCGGTCTGGCGATCGGCGCACTGGTCGGCGGCGTCGCCGGTGCCGCCGCCGGGCTCGGCGGGCGCTGGGGGCGGTGGGTCGACACCACGCTGATGCGGATCGTCGACATGATGCTGGCGCTGCCCAGCCTGCTGCTGGCGGTCAGCATCGCGGCACTGCTCGGCGCCAGCCTGACCACCGTGATGATCGCGGTCGGCGTGGTGTCGGTGCCGGTCTTCGCCCGGCTGCTGCGCGGGGCGATGATCGCCCAGGCCAACAGTGACTACGTGCTCGCCGCGACCTCGCTCGGGGTACGCCGCTCGAAGATCGCGCTCGGCCATGTGCTGCCGAACTCGCTGGCCCCGGTCATCGTGCAGGCCACGCTGACCCTGGCCACCGCGATCATCGAGGCGGCCGCGCTCTCCTTCCTCGGCCTCGGCAACCCGGACACGGCGATACCGGAGTGGGGCGTGATGCTCGCCGACGCGCAGCCGTACCTGGGCATCCGGCCGGCGCTGGCGATCTATCCGGCGGTGGCGATCATCATCACCGCGCTGGGCTTCACCCTGCTCGGTGAGGCGATGCGCGAGGCCCTCGACCCGAAGCTGCGGAAGTGATCTGTCATGGCACTGCTTGATGTGGACGATCTCTCCGTCACGTTCCGACAGCGCGGGAAGCGTACGGTGCGGGCGGTCGACGGGGTCTCGTTCTCGGTGAACGCGGGCGAGGTCGTCGGCCTGGTCGGCGAGTCCGGCTGCGGCAAGAGCGTGACCTCGCTGGCGCTGATGGGACTGCTTCCCAAGCAGCCCGGGATCACGGTGGAGGGCCGGGCCGACTTCGACGGCACCGACCTGCTCCGGGTCGACCAGCGGGCGATGCGGGACATCCGGGGCCGGGACGTCGCGATGATCTTCCAGGACCCGCTCTCGTCGCTCAACCCGGTCATCCCGATCGGCCGGCAGGTGACCGAGGTGTTGGCCCGGCACCGTGGGCTGGGCGGCGACGCGGCCCGCAAGGAGGCAGCCGAACTGCTGGACCGGGTCGGCATCCCGGACCCGAACCGGCGGCTCAAGGAATATCCGCACCAGCTTTCCGGCGGGATGCGCCAGCGGGCGCTGATCGCGATCGCGGTGGCCTGCCGGCCCCGGCTGCTGATCGCCGACGAGCCCACCACGGCGCTCGACGTGACCATCCAGGCGCAGATCCTGGAGCTGCTCAAGGATCTGGTACGCGACTCCGGCACCGCCCTGGTGATGATCACCCACGACCTGGGTGTGGTCGCCGGGATGTGTGACACCGTCAACGTGCTGTACGCCGGCCGGGTGGTGGAGACCGCCCGCCGCAAGCCGCTCTTCGCCGAGCCGAGGCACCCGTACACGGTGGGGTTGCTCGCATCGATTCCCCGGCTCGACGCGGGCCGGGGCGAACGGCTCTCCCCGATCCGCGGCTCGGTCCGGGACGTACTGCCCTGGGCCGACGGCTGCGCCTTCGCGCCCCGCTGCGACCGGCAGATCGAGGCATGCCTCGGCCAGCCGCCGCAGCTCGCGCTGACCCACACCGACCGGACGTACCGGTGTGTCAACCCGGTGCCGCCGGCCGGTTCGGCGCCGCCCCCGCCCGCTTCGCCGACCCGGGCCGAGCCGGCGGCGGAGGGCGTGGTTCCGGCGCAGGCGACGGCGACCGAGGACGTACCGGTACCGGTGGCGGAGCAGGCCAAGCTGCCCGCCCCGCGCGAGGAGGAGTCGGCATGACCGACGTGAAGGCCACCGGGCAGTCCGCGAACCTGGTCGAGGTCCGGGATCTCAAGGTGCACTTCCCGATCACCCGGGGTGTGATCTTCGACCGGGTCGTCGGGCACGTCAAGGCGGTGGACGGGGTCGACCTGAGCATCCCGCGCGGCAAGACGTACGGGCTGGTCGGCGAGTCCGGCTGCGGCAAGTCGACGCTCGGCCGGGCGCTGCTCCAGTTGACCCGGCCGACCGGCGGGCAGGTGAACTTCGACGGCGTCGAGCTGACCGGGCTGCCGCCGAACCGGCTCCGCGCGATGCGCCGCCGGATGCAGATGATCTTCCAGGACCCCATGTCCAGTCTGGACCCCCGGCAGAACGTCGAGTCGATCCTGGTCGAGGGTTTGCAGGCACACGGGATCGGCGCCGACCGGGCCGCCCGGCGGGACATCATCACCCGGACGCTCGACGCGGTCGGGCTGCCGAAGTGGGCGCTGTCCCGCTATCCGCACGAGTTCTCCGGCGGGCAGCGGCAGCGCATCGGCATCGCCCGGGCCCTGGTGCTCGGTCCCGAGCTGATCGTCGCCGACGAGCCGGTCTCGGCGCTGGACGTGTCGATCCAGGCCCAGGTGGTGAACCTGCTCGACGAACTCCAGGACGAGCTGGGGCTGACCTATCTGGTGATCGCGCACGACCTGGCGGTGGTCCGACACATCTCCGACGTGGTCGGCGTGATGTATCTCGGCGCGCTGGTCGAGGAGGCGCCGAGCGACCGGCTCTACCGGGAGCCGCTGCACCCGTACACCCGGGCGCTGATGTCGGCGGTGCCGGTGCCGGACCCGGAGGTGGAGGACCGCCGGGAGCGGATCCTGCTCGCCGGTGACCTGCCCTCGCCGGCCAACCCGCCGGCCGGCTGCCGGTTCCACACCCGCTGCCCGTGGGCGCAGCCGACCCGGTGTGCCGACGAGCGGCCGGTGCTGCGGCAGATCGGCGAGAGCCGGGTGGCCTGCCACTGGGCGGAGCAGATCGCCGGTGGCGAGATCCGGCCGCACAAGGTGACCGCGCAGATCGTCCGGCCGGAGGACGAGGGCGAAGCGCCCGGCGTCGTCTCCGCGCCGAGCGAGCCGGGCTCGTTCGTCTGAGCCACGACCTCGGCCCGGGGGCAAACCCCGGGCCGAGGCGTACGGCGTGGTGTCAGCTCTCCGCGTGTGCGTCGGCCGGTACGGCCTCGGTCGGCTCGTGGAGCCAGATCGGGCGCCAGTCGGCCAGCTCGTGGTAGCGGCGCAGCTCGGCGAGGCCGCTGAGCCACCCGGTCCAGCCCGCGTACGGCGGCTGGTCGAAGCCGCTCTGCACGAAGGAGAGCTTCGTCTTCCCTCCGCTGCCCTCCAGTTCCCAGCTCACCACCCCGGCCGGACCCCAGTCGACGGTCATCGCCTTGCCGGGGGTCAGGTCCAGCACCTTCGCCGGGTTGGGGTTGTTGTCGAAGCCGCCCATCGCGTAGCGACCGCCGACGACGGGCTCGATCCCGATCGGGTAGCCGAACCACTCGCTGGCCTTGGCCGAGTCGGTCAGCGACTCGTAGAGCGCCTCGGGGGAGGCGTCGATGACGACCTCGTAGCGCAGCGTCGCCGAGGTGAAGTCGGTCTTCGGGGTGAGCGGCCGCCCCTCGACGTGGTCGACGAGGTTCGCGATCGCCAGCGACCAGTACGTCTCGAGCACGCCCCGGATCGCGCCGCTGATCACGTCCTGGAAGCTCCAGTGGGTCTGGGAGAGCACGATGATCGTGGAGTCGGCGCTCTCCTCGGTGAGGGTGATCTCGGTGGTGGTCTCCTCGCCGTCCAGCAGCCAGCCGAACCGGAGGCTGTGCTCGCCGACGTCCAGTAGGCGCTGGTGCGGCGCGTCGCCCTCGGGCACGTGCCGGCCCCAGAACTCGTACCGGTGCGGCAGCTCGACCTCGGCGTGGTCGGCGAGCCAGACGCGCAGCTCGGCGGCGTCGGTCAGGGCGTGCCAGACGGTCTTGACCGGCGCGGCGGCGCGGGCGCGAAGGGTAACCGGTGCGGTCATGTGGTGCCTCCATGTGGGTAGCAGGCGACGGCGAGCTTGAAGGCGTCGCCTTCGGCTCCGCCGTAGCGGGTGAACAGCTCCTGCAATGCGGTCTGTAGGTCGGTGAGGAACTGTTGGCGAAGCTCCGCCGGCACCCGGATCTCGCCGGAGACGCCGATCGACGGCAGCTCCGGAGCGGCCCGGTCGAGGGCGGCGATGTCGGCCTGGACCTCCTCCATCAGGTTGAGCAGGTAGCCGAGGCTCATCTCGTCCTGCGCCTTGCGCAGCCCGAGCCGGCCGACCAGCCGGGGTGAGAGCCAGTACGACCGGGCGCTCGCCTGGTAGATGCCCTCGGAGATGCCCCGCACCTTCCGCTCGGAGACCTGGTCGACGAGGCCGGCGTCGACCAGGCGCTTGACGTGGTAGTAGACCCGTTGCGGGGTCTGGCCGAGCTGGTTCGCCACCTCGGTGCAGGTGTGCGGCTCGGCGAGTTGCCGCAGCACCTCGATGCGCTGCGGCTTGAGCAGGGTCTCGGCCTGCTCGATCTGCTCCAGGTACATCACGTCTCTCATGGCAAAAACAATCCTGTACGTAAAACTAGATTTTGTCAATCGAGCACGCGAAAGCGGATCAGGCCTCCCGGTGGATGCGGCGGCGGTCAGCCCTCGGGGCGGTTGAGCAGGCCGACCGCGACGGTGTGCACCGCGACCAGGTCGGCCGGGTCGGCCAGCGCCGCCCGCCCACCGGTCACCGCGTACCACTCGGCGGCGTCCTTGTACTGCACCCGCAGTACGGCGTCCTTGCCGTCCAGCTCGGTGCGGAGCGTCAGCTCCCCGGTGATCACCCCGACCTCGTCGGTCATCACCCCACCCGGGCCGGCGGTGATGTCGGTGGTCTGCGCGGCGGTTCCCGTCTCGCCCATCAGCAGCTCCCCAGCATGTCGTCGAGCGCGGCCTTCTCGCCGGAGGTCACCGAGAGCCGCCAGTAGTGCTTGACCGCGATCCAGTCCTCCGCGTACTGGCACCAGTCGTCCCGGTTCGACGGTTTCCACTGGGACGGGTCCTGGTCGCCCTTCGCCCGGTTGGAACTCGCCGAGACGGCCACCAACTGCGGCCGGTCCAGGTCGTTGGCGAAGTCGCTCCGCTTGTCGTCGTCCCACTCGTCGGCACCCGAACGCCAGGCGTTGGCCAGCGGCACCATGTGGTCGATGTCGACGTCCGAGGGATCGGTGAGGGTCCGTTTGTCGTACCGGCTCGACCAGCGGCCCCCGACCACGTTGCAGCCGGAGAGCTTGATGCCGGTGCCGTCCCGCTGGAGCACGGTGTCCCGGACGTCACAGTTCTTGCCGGCGTTGCGCCAGTGCGGGAAGCGCTCCCGACTGTAGCCCCGCATCGAGCCCGCCCCGGCCACGGTGAGCTGGTCGAGCTGGGCCTGGGTGTCGGCCGAACCGGTGGGCTCCGGTGCCGGGCTCTCGACCGGGGCGCAGGCGGCGGCGCCGGCCGCGAGCAGGCCGGCGAGCACGGCCGCTGTTCCCGACCGCGCTAGTGATCTGGTACGGATGAACGGCACGTTTCCAGCTTGCGAGGTGTAGACCGGTGCACAGGCAACCGGTGCAGGTTCCGGCGTTTCGCGGCATCTTACGACACAGGCAGGGCAGATTGACACCGTGAGTGATTCGTCAGCACCGTTGCGGATGTCCAGTACGGCCGGCCGGGGCACCCTGCTCGCCGCCGTCGTCGCCTCCGGCATGGTCTTCCTGGACGCCACCGTGGTCAACGTGGCCCTGCCACACCTCGGCGCCGAGCTGCACGCCAACACCGCCGGCCTACAGTGGACGCTCAACGGCTATCTGCTGACCCTGGCCGCCTTCGTACTGCTCGGCGGGGCGCTCGGCGACCGGGTCGGGCGGCGGAGAGTCTTCCTCGCCGGAGTGCTGGCCTTCACCGCCGCCTCGATACTCTGCGGCGCGGCGCTGAGCATCGAGTGGCTGATCGTCGCCCGTTTCCTCCAGGGCCTCGGTGGTGCGCTGCTGACCCCCGGCTCGCTCGCCCTGCTCCAGTCCAGCTTCCACCCGGACGAGCGGGGCCGGGTGATCGGCGCCTGGTCCGGCCTGGCCGGCGTGTCGACCGCGCTCGGCCCGTTCCTCGGCGGCTGGCTGATCGACGCGCTCTCCTGGCGGGCGATCTTCTTCCTCAACGTGCCGCTCGCGGCACTCGTGATCGTCGCCGCGCTGCGCTGGACCCCGGAGAGCCGGGCCGACGGCGCGGCGGGGGCCCGGTTCGACGTGGCCGGCTCGCTGCTCGGCGCGCTCGGCCTGGCCGGCGTCACGTACGCGCTGATCGAGGCCCAGCAGCTCGGACCCGGCTCGGGACCGGTGATCGGCGCCGCCGTGCTCGGAGTCGCCGCCGCCGTCGCGTTCGTGCTGCTCGAACGGCGCCGGGGCGAGCGGGCGATGCTGCCGCCGACGCTCTTCGCCACCCGGCTCTTCGGGGTGCTCAACGTCTACACCGTGCTGGTCTACGCCGCGCTGACCGGGCTCACCTTCTTCTTTTCCGTCTATCTCCAGAACGTCGTCGGCTACTCCGCCCTGGAGACCGGACTGGCCACCCTGCCGATGACCATCCTGCTGCTGGTCGGCTCGGCCCGCTCCGGTGCGCTCGCCTCGCGGATCGGGCCACGCCCACAGCTCACCGTCGGCCCGCTGGTCGCCGCCGCCGGGTTGTTCCTGCTGCACGGGGTGAGCCGGGGCGACTCGTACTGGACGGCGATCCTGCCCGGGATCACCCTCTTCGGGCTCGGCATGACCCTGGTGGTGGCCCCGCTGACCGCCTCCGTGCTGGCCGCCGCACCGGACCGGCTGGCCGGCGCCGCGAGCGGCTTCAACAACGCGGCGTCCCGGGTCGGCGGGCTGCTCGCCGTCTCCGCGCTGCCGCTGGTGGTCGGCCTCTCCGGCGGCGGATACGAGCGTTCCGGCCAGCTCACTCCGGCGTACCGGCAGGCGGTGCTCTGGTCCGCCGGGCTGATGGTGCTCGGCGCACTGATCGCCGCCGTGCTGGTGCACCGGCCGGAGCGGGAGCCGAAGAAGTCCCGCCCCTGCCCGACCCTGCCGCCGCCCCCGACCCACCAGCACGAACCGGGCCGGGATGCGGACCGGTCGGCGACGGGACGGCGCCGCTCGTAGCGGTGCCGGCAGGCGTGCACGCCACGGATGGGACGGGCACGTCGGCGGCGGCGAGCCGGATCAGGCGGGTCGGCCGGGATCACCGGTCCGACCCGCACGATGCGGCTGTCGCGCGCAGCACAGGACTCAGCGCGGTGCGCGATTCAGCAGATCGGGTGGCTCAGCGCAGGGCGCGGTTGACCGCACTGGTCACCGCCTGGACCGAGGCGGTCACGATGTTGGCGTCGAGACCGACACCCCAGACCGTACGGCCGTCGACCTCGCACTCCACGTACGCGGCCGCCTGGGCGTCGCCGCCCGAGGACATCGCGTGCTCGTGGTAGTCCAGGACGCGTACCCGGACGTCGAGCGCCTGCAACGCGTTGACGTACGCGTCGATCGGGCCGTTACCGGTCGCCGAGAGTGCCCGGCGGCCGGCGCCGAACCGGGCGTCCACCTCGATCTCGACCTTGCCGTCGACGGTGCCGATGGTGTAGCTCTCCACCTGCACGACCGGCTCCCGCTGCCGGTCGACGAGGTACTCCTCGGCGAAGAGCCGCCACATCCGCTCCGGCTCCACCTCGCCGCCGTCGTCGTCGGTGACCCGCTGCACCACGCCGGAGAACTCGATCTGCAACCGCCGGGGCAGCTCCAGGTGGTGCTCGGTCTTCATGACGTACGCCACGCCGCCCTTGCCGGACTGCGAGTTGACCCGGATCACCGCCTCGTAGGTCCGGCCCAGGTCCTTCGGGTCGATCGGCAGGTAGGGCACCGCCCAGCCGAACTGGTCGATCGGCACCCCGGCCGTCTGCGCGTCGGCGGCCAGCGCGTCGAAGCCCTTGTTGATCGCATCCTGGTGCGAGCCGGAGAAGGCGGTGTAGACCAGGTCACCCGCGTACGGGTGCCGCTCGTGCACCGGCAACTGGTTGCAGTACTCGACGGCCCGCTTGATCTCGTCGATGTTGGAGAAGTCGATCTCCGGGTCGACGCCCTGGGAGAAGAGGTTCAGCCCCAGCGTGACCAGGTCGACGTTGCCGGTGCGCTCGCCGTTGCCGAACAGGCAGCCCTCGACCCGGTCGGCCCCGGCCAGCAGGCCCAGCTCGGCGGCGGCGACTCCGGTGCCCCGGTCGTTGTGCGGGTGCAGGGAGAGGATCACGCTGTCCCGCCGGGGCAGGTGCCGGTGCATCCACTCGATCGAGTCGGCGTAGACGTTCGGGGTGGCCATCTCGACGGTCGCCGGCAGGTTGATGATCAGCGGCCGGTCCGGGGTCGGGTCGATCACCTCGATCACCGCGGCGCAGACCTCCAGGGCGTAGTCGAGTTCCGTCCCGGTGTAGGACTCCGGCGAGTACTCGTAGAAGACGTCGGTGTTCGGGGCGTGGATCTCGTGATATTTCTGGCAGAGCCGGGCGCCGGAGGTGGCGATGTCGGTGATCCCCGCCTTGTCCAGGCCGAAGACCACCCGGCGCTGGAGCGTCGAGGTCGAGTTGTAGAAGTGCACGATCGCCCGCTTCGCACCCCGGATCGCCTCGAAGGTGCGGTCGATCAGGTGCTCCCGGCACTGGGTCAGCACCTGGATGGTGACGTCGTCGGGGATCAGGTCCTGCTCGATCAACTGCCGGACGAAGTCGAAGTCGGTCTGGCTGGCCGACGGAAAGCCGACCTCGATCTCCTTGTAGCCCATCTGCACCAGGAGCTGGAACATCCGCCGCTTGCGCTCCGGCGACATCGGGTCGATCAGCGCCTGGTTGCCGTCGCGTAGGTCGACCGCGCACCACCGGGGCGCCGTCTCGATGCGCCGGGTCGGCCACTGCCGGTCGGGCAGGTCGATCGCGAACTGCTGGTGGTAGGGCTGGTAACGCTGGAACGGCATGCGGCTGGGCCGCTGCCGGGCTATCGGATCACCGTCGGTGGTGGTGCCGGCAGGTTGTGCCATGGCAGAAAGCTCCCGTGGTCATGTGGCGTGAGCGCCGAGTGTCAGATCGAGGTGTCAGATCTTCGTGCCGGATCCGGGTGTCGGATCCCCGAGAGACTGGCCGCAACGAGGTTCGGCCGGATGCAGGACGGCGCGCTTCAACCCCGCGACGAGGTGCCGGCCTGGGAAGCCTCGTCGCGGCGGCGAAGGAGCAGGGCCTGCCACATGACAAAGTCACCTTAAGTGCTCGACGAGCGATCGGGTAAGCGTAGTCCGCAATCTGAGAACCGCCCAGGTGGCGACGGGTGCGCCGGGCGGGTCAGCGCAGCATCAACTCGGCCAGCGGGCGGCGCTGGCGCAGGCCGATCTCCCGGGCCCGGAGGTCCTCGGGGAGCGAGTACGGGTCGCCGAGCCGGCCCACCGCGACCACCACGTGCGGGCGTACCTCGGCGGAGAGTTCCAGGTCGGCACGGAGCCCGGCGGCGTCGAATCCGGAGATCTGCCGTACGTAGAGGCGTAGCGCGGTGGCCTGGACCGTGAGATGCGCCACCGCCTGGCCGAGGTCGTAGGCGGCGTGCGGCAGCGGCCCGCCGGTCGGCCCGGTGGTGGTGTGCGCACCGAGCAGCAGCGCCGAGGCCCGCCCGGCCCACCGCTGGTTGCCCGTGGAGAGGTTGGTCAGGATCCGCTTGTACGCCTCGTCGTCCCGGCGGCCCACCAGGAAGCGCCAGGGCTGGGTGTTGTCGGCCGAAGGTGCCCAGCGGGCCGCCTCCAGCAGGGACGCGACCTCGGCGTCGGTGAGGTCGGCGACCGGGTCGAAGGCGTGCGGGCTCCACCGGGTCGCCAGTATCGGGGAGAGCTGGGCCATGGTGCCGAGTGTGCCGTATCGGGCACTCTGTCCCGGCACCGGGGTCACCTGACGTGACCGGGTGCACCCATAACGTGAATAGAGATCATCCGCCGGTCCCGGCCGAGTCGTCGCTACTGGTCGAGCCGTCGTTCCCGGGCGTGCCGCCGTCGGTCGGCTCGCCGGGTGGCGGTCCGGCGATCCGCAGCGGCTCCCGGTCGACCAGCGGACCGGGCAACGCGACGGTGGCCGGGGCCGCGGTCGGCGTACCGGCCAGCGTCAGGGTGCCGGCGGGCAGCCGGGCCGCCGTCAGGGTGCCGTCGGGGGCGTAGCAGTAGATGCCCGGATCCAGCGGCGGGCTGACCGACGCCGAGGTCGACTCGACCGCGAAACAACTGCCCTGGGCGCCCGGCAGGGTGGCGGCGGAGACCGAGAGCGGGGCCTGCCGGTCGGTGAGCACCTCCGGCCAGTCGGTGAACGGATGCCGCATCCAGGGGTCGATGCCGGGATCGAGCGGCTGGCCGGGCCCGGCCACCCGTACGCAGCCCGACTCCGGCTGCCCGGCCGAGGGGAGCGCGCACTGGAACAGTCCGGCGCCGTTCTGGGCCAGCGAGACGTCGGCGCTGCCGCCGAGCGCGCCACCCGGGATGTCCACCCGCCAGGAGCGGTCCGCCGCCCGGACCACCGAGATCGACCGGTCCGGCTGACCGGGGGCGGTGAACGTGTAGACGGCCGTGAGCTGGCGGTCCTGAGCGGCGGCGGCGAGCGCCGCGAGCTGGTCCCGGGCCTCGGTGGGCTGGCTGGCCGCCGGGGCGGAGGTGGTCGCGGCCGGCGCCGGTGCCTGGCTGCCGCAGCCGGCCAGCAGCGCCGTCCCGGTGATCAGGAGTGCGCCGAGCAGGGGGGCTACGCCGGGATGCACCTCGCCATTCTCGGGGTATACCCCCGGAACGGGTGGTCAGTCCAGCTACCCTCGCGTGTCGCCGGGCGGTCGGATGGTGGGAACGCCTGGTCGGGGCGACGACGCCGGCCGGTACCCTGAGTTGGTCTCACACGGCGCCGCCGGTCTCGACCCGGCGGCGTCGGCACGCTCAGGGCCGTGCACCTCGCCCGGCCCAGGGGAAGGAGTGCACCGTCGTGGCACTGGTCGTGCAGAAGTACGGCGGATCGTCCGTCGCCGACGCCGAGCGGATCAAGCGGGTGGCCGAGCGGATCGTCGCGGCCCGCAAGGCCGGCGACGACGTGGTGGTCGTGGTCAGCGCGATGGGCGACACCACCGACGAGCTGCTCGACCTCGCCAACCAGGTCAGCCCGTTGCCACCCGGCCGGGAGCTGGACATGCTGCTCACCGCAGGCGAGCGCATCTCGATGGCGCTGGTGGCGATGGCGATCCACAACCTCGGCTACGAGGCGCGCTCCTACACCGGGTCCCAGGCGGGTGTGCTGACCACCTCGGTGCACGGCCGGGCCCGGATCATCGACGTCACGCCCGGCCGGCTGCGGGCGGCACTCAACGAGGGCGCGGTGGTGATCGTCGCCGGCTTCCAGGGCGTCTCCCAGGACACCAAGGACATCACCACGCTGGGCCGGGGCGGGTCGGACACCACCGCGGTGGCCCTGGCGGCGGCGCTCGGCGCGGACGTCTGCGAGATCTACACCGACGTCGACGGGGTCTTCACCGCCGACCCGCGGATCGTGCCCAACGCCCGGCACATCAGGACCATCACCTACGAGGAGATGCTCGAACTGGCCGCGTGCGGTGCGAAGGTGCTGCATCTACGGAGCGTGGAGTACGCCCGGAGGGCCGGGTTGCCGATCCGGGTACGTTCGTCATACTCGACCAACACCGGCACGATGGTGACCGGATCGACGGAGGACCTACCCGTGGAGCAAGCACTTATCACCGGGGTCGCCCACGACCGGAGCGAGGCGAAGATCACGGCGGTCGGCGTACCGGACGAGCCGGGCGCGGCGGCCCGGATCTTCGAGACCGTCGCGGCGGCCGAGATCAACCTCGACATGATCGTGCAGAACGTCTCGACCGAGGGCACCGGCCGGACCGACATCTCCTTCACCCTGCCCAAGACCGACGGTCCGACCGCGATGGCGGCGCTGAGCAAGGTGCAGGAGCAGGTCAAGTTCAAAGGCCTGCTCTACGACGACCACGTCGGCAAGGTGTCGCTGATCGGCGCCGGCATGCGCTCGCACCCGGGTGTGGCGGCCAGCTTCTTCGCCGCGCTGGGCGAGGCAGGGGTGAACATCGAAATGATCTCCACGTCCGAGATCCGGGTTTCGGTGGTCTGCCGGGACACCGACCTCGACGTCGCGGTCCGGGCCGTGCACGAGGCCTTCGACCTGGGCGGCAGCGAGGAAGCAGTGGTCTACGCCGGGACCGGGAGGTAGGCCGCGATGACGACGCTCCCCACACTCGCGGTGGTCGGGGCGACCGGCGCGGTCGGCACGGTCATGTGCGACCTGCTCTCCTCCCGGAAGAACGTCTGGGGTGAGATCCGGCTGATCGCCTCGGCGCGCTCGGCCGGGCAGACGCGGATGTGCCGGGGCGAGGCGCTGACCGTACAGGCGCTGACCGCCGAGGCGTTCGACGGCGTGGACGTGGCGATGTTCGACGTACCGGACGAGGTCTCCGCGCAGTGGGCGCCGGTCGCGGTCTCCCGGGGGGCGGTGGCGGTGGACAACTCCGCCGCGTTCCGGGGCGACAAGGACGTGCCGCTGGTGGTGCCGGAGATCAACCCGGAGCAGGTACGCAACCGCCCCAAGGGCATCATCGCGAACGCCAACTGCACCACCCTGACGATGATCATCGCGGTCGCGCCGCTGCACCGCGAGTACGGGCTGCGTGAGCTGGTGCTCTCGTCCTACCAGGCGGTTTCCGGGACCGGGCAGGTCGGGGTGGACACCCTGCACGACCAGCTCTCCAAGATCGCCGGTGACCGGGTGCTCGGCTCGCGACCGGGCAACGTGCGCCAGGCGGTCGGCGACGACCTCGGCCCGTTCCCGGCCCCGATGGCGCTCAACGTGGTCCCCTGGGCGGGGTCGCTGCGGGACGGTGGCTGGTCGTCCGAGGAGCTGAAACTGCGCAACGAGTCGCGCAAGATCCTCGGCCTGCCCGACCTGAAGGTCTCCGCCACCTGCGTAAGGGTGCCGGTGGTCACCGGGCACTCGGTGGCCGTACACGCGGTCTTCGGCACGGAGGTGGATGCGGAGGGTGCCCGGGAGGCGCTGCGCAACGCCCCCGGAGTGATCCTGGTCGACGACCCGGCGGCGGGCGAGTTCCCGATGCCGATCGACGCGGTCGGCACCGACCCGTCCTGGGTGGGCCGGATCCGCCGCTCGATCGACGACCCCCGCGCGCTCGACCTCTTCGTCACCGGCGACAACCTGCGCAAGGGCGCCGCCCTCAACACCGCCCAGATCGCCGAGTTGCTGGCGGCCGAGTTCTCCGCCGCCCGCTGACAGCCCGGCCCGGGAATCGCCTGGTCGCCGGACCGCCTGGCCGCCTGGTCGCCGGACCGCCTGGCCGCCTGGCCGCCGGACCGCCTGGCCGCCTGGCCGCCGGACCGCCTGGCCGCCTGGTCGCCGGACCGCCTGGCCGCTTGGCCGCCTGGCGCCTGGCCGCCGGACCGCTGGGCCGTCGTTTGGGCTCGGGCATCGCTCGGCCGTCGCCGGTCCGGTCCGGTCCGGTCCGGTCCGGTCCGGTCCGAGATTCTTGTCGACCTCTGGTTCGCCATGCGCCACGGCTCGACAGGAATCTTGGACGCGACTCGGCCGGGTGCCGGACGGGTCCGGCGTGGCGGCTGGGCGGGGGCCGGTCAGGCGGCCGCCAGGCGGACGCCGTCGCGGCCCTCGCGCTTGACGCCGTACAGGGCCTCGTCGGCGCGGCGCAGGGTCAGGTCGGGTGACTCGCCGTCCTGCTGCACCGCCACGCCGATGCTGACCGTCCGGCCGGTACGCCGGGCCGCCTCCACCAGCCGCTGGGCGATCCCGACCGCCTCCTCCGGGCGGAGCACCTCCACCACGGCCACGAACTCGTCGCCGCCGATCCGGTACAGCTCGTCGCCGTGCCGCAGCGCACCCTGGAGGGCCCGGGCGAGGTCGACCAGTACCTGGTCGCCGGCCTGGTGACCGTAGGTGTCGTTGACGGCCTTGAAGTCGTCGACGTCGACCGCGAGCAGGGCCGTCCGGCCCGGGTGCGACTCGGCGATCCGCTCGCCGAACGACCCCTGGTGACGCAGCCCGGTCAGCGGGTCGGAACTGGCCCGCTCGCGCAACCTCGCCAGCCCGCGCAGCCGTTCGAGGCAGATCCACGACTGGGCGGCGAGCAGCTCGATCAGGTTGACGGTGGTCGGATCGGGGCGCAGCGTACGGGTGTCGCCGACCAGCAGCACCCCGCAGAACTCGGTCGGGCCGAGCGGCACCGAGATCAGGGTGCGTACCCCGGCGGCGATCAGTACGTCCTGGTCCGGCGTGGTCGGGTGGTGCCCCTCGCCCAGGGTGTAGGAGGCGCCGTAGGCGTGCGCGTGCGCCCGGAGCCGTTCCAGGACCGGTCGGCCGGCGCCGGCCAGCGCGGCGTGTACCCGCGATTCGAGAGCGTCGGGTACCAGGCTCGGCGTCGCCACCCGTGGTCCGGCCGGCCCGTCCAGCACGAAGACCGCCGAGGTGAGCCCGGAGACGTCCCGGGCCGCGGAGACGGCGGCGGTCATCAGGTCGGCCTCGGTGGCGGCGGAGGTCAGCGCGGAGGCGTGCCGGAGCAGCTTCTCGCTCCGGGTCTCGGCCGGAGGGCCACCGAGCTGCCCGATCCTGGTGCCGAGCAGCGAAGCGACCCGCTCGACGGTCTGTCGCCAGGCGTCCAGGTCGACGTCGGCGGTCGGCCACTCCAGGTCCAACACCCCGATCGGCTGCCCCGCCCGGTCGAGGATCGGGGCACAGATCTCGGCCCGTACGTCGGGACGCAGCGCTACGTAGTCGGGCTCGTCCGTCACCTCTGGCACGGTTTCGGTCTTGCCGGAGGCGTACACCCGACCGACCGTCCCGGCCCCGGCCGGTACCGAGGCGAAGACCTGCCATGATCCGGTCGCGGCGACACAGCGGAGCCGGTCGCGGACCCAGAGCAGCACCGCGACCCGTCCCGGGGTGTGTTTGCCCAGCGTGGCCACCGTCACCTGGCCAGCCTCGACGGCGGTGGACGCCGTGGGCAGCCGGGCGGTCACGTCACGGACTACACGGGAGTGGTGGAGGGACACCGTTTCCGATCCGGGGAGGAGGGGTTCCGAGGGGCCCGACCAAGATTACTCAGGGTGCTGAGAATCTGCTGGACGCGAGTGATCCCCGCCTCCCCGGACGCTGCGGTTAGTTGATCAACGCCAGAGCCGCCTCGCGGAGCGGGGCCGGGGCGTTCACCGGGGAACCGGCGTCGAACGGCGGGTCCGGCTCGTACTCGATGGCGAGCTGGACGGCGTGCGCGGTCGGTACGTCGGTCGCCTCGGCCAGCAGGGTCAGCGCCATGTCGACGCCGGCCGAGACGCCGGCCGAGGTGATGATCCGGTCGTCCCGGACCACCCGCTCCCGGACCGGCTCGGCGTCGAAGGCCCGCAGCCCGTCGACCCAGCCCCAGTGGCTGGTCGCCCGCCGCCCGGCCAGCAACCCGGCCGCGCCGAGCAGGAACGACCCGGCGCAGACCGAGGTGGTCCACCGGGTGTACTGGTGCGCAAGGGCGATCCAGCCGACCAGTGCCGCGTCGGCGAGCGCGGCGCGGGTGCCGGCCCCGCCCGGTACGACGATCATGTCCGGGCGGGACAGCTCGGCGAAGCTCGCGGTGGCGGTGATCGCCATCGTGCCCCGGTCGTCGACGACCGGGCCTGGTTCGGCGGCGACCATGGTCACTGTGACGCCGGGGGCGAAGGCCAGCACCGTGTACGGCCCCACGACGTCGAGGGCGGTGTATCGGGGATAGAGCGGAATGGCGACGTGCATGCTCGGTTCCTCCTTGTCGGAACGGGATGGATCGGCTGCTCGGAACCGTGTTGTCCGGCAGGTGTCGGGCAGGGCGGATCGGCTGCTCGGAACGTGTCGTCCGGCAGGTGTCGGGGCATGCGGGATCGACTCCGCTGCCGGCGGGTGCCGGCGGGGGTCGGAGGTGTCAGGTCGGTTCGGTGGGTGGGGCGGTCAGCTCTGTTTCGCGCGGAACCGGCGGCGGTAGTCGCCGGGTGCGACCCGCCAGTGTCGGCGGAAGACGCGGTAGAGGGTTTCGGCGGCGCCGAGACCGGACTCCCGGGCCACCCGGTCCAGGGGATGGCCGGTGTGTTCCAGCAGCCGGCGGGCGGCGTCCGCCCGGCTGCGTTCGACATACCGGCCGGGGGAAACGCCGGTCTGCTCGGTGAAGAGCCGCGAGAAGTGCCGCTCGCTCATCCCGGCCCGCCGGGCCAGCGCCGGCACGCTCAGGTCCTCGGTCGGGTTGGCGTCGATGAAGGTCTGGAGTTCGCGCAGCGGCTCACTGCGGGGCACCGGGGTCCGCATCGCCGTACTGAACTGGCTCTGCCCCCCGGGCCGGTGCAGATAGACGACCAGGCCCCGAGCGACGTGCCGGGCGAGTTCGTGGCCGTGGTCCGTGGCCACCAGGGCGAGCGCGAGGTCGATGCCGGCGGTCACTCCGGCCGAGGTCCAGACGTGCCCGTCCCGGATGTAGATCCGGTCGGCGTCCACCTCGACCGCCGGATAGCGGTCGCCCAGATCCTGGGCGGTCAGCCAGTGTGTGGTGGCGCGGCGGCCGTCGAGCAGCCCGGCCTCACCGAGCAGGAGCGCGCCGTTGCAGACCGAGGCGACCCGGTCGGCGATGCCGGCCAGCCGGGAGATACCGGCGACCAGTTGCCGGTCGGCGACGTGCGCCGGCGCGGCGAGCCCACCGACCACCAGCAGCGTGTCGATCGGCCCGGTGACCTGGTCCAGCGCCAGTGGTGCCAGCGTCGCGACCCCGTTGCCCGCCGTCACCGGGCCGGGATGCACCGCCGCGACCTCCAGCCTGTAGCCGCGGCTCCCGCCGAGGATCAGGCTCGCCAGTGCGAACACGTCGGCCGGGCCGGTCAGGTCGAGGCCCTGGAAGCCCTCGAAGATCACCGCCACCACCCGTCGCTGCATGCATTCATGCTGCTCGCGGCGGGGTTGTGGCGTCAATGACGCAGGTATTGCAGATTACGCCAGCGGGCGGCGCTCGGCGGGCGGTCGGTGCTTGGTTAGGATCGGCCACAGTCTTTGTGATCATGGTGGCCCGGGATTTGTCATCATGATCACCCGGAAGCGGAAGCGGAAGCGGAAGCGGAAGCGGAAGCGGAAGCGGAAGCGGAAGCGGGATGCTGGAAAGCGGACGTCGGAGGACGGAGAGCCCGACATGGCGAGGTTGCCCGACGAGGTGGTGGCCGCGATCGGCCGGATCACGATCGCGGCCGGCGACCTGGAGCTGATCCTGGCCTGGATCGGCGCCGACCAGGCAGGCGGCAACGCGTTCGAGGTACTGGCCAGACCCGGCGAGCCGGTACGCGCCGCCCGGGGCTCGGTCGAGTTCGCCACCCCGGAATACCGACAGGCGTACCTGCCGGTGGTCGAGATCGCCGCGAAGCTGCTTGCCAAGCGGCACGCGGTCGTCTCCGCGATGTGGGTCAGCGAGGCGCCGGACGAGTCGGTGCAGCGCTGGGAACTGCTCGACGACAAGAGCTACGTACGCCAGCTCGTCGACCCCCGCGCCCTCGACGAGCTGTCCCGGCAACTCCTGGAGGCGCGGAACCGGCTGGTGGCGATCGTGACCGCCCAACTCAACAACGACCCGGTGCCCGCGCACTGAGCCCGGCCACGATCGGTCGACGGAGCGGTGACCGGAATCCGGGTTGACCCGCTGGCGATGATGACCTGGTGGACCTGCTCCACGTGTCGAGGAGGAGTCTCGGGTGGGTGACGTGCGGACCGTGGCGGTCGGCCCCGACGACTGGAAGTCGTGGCGGGAGATCCGGCTGCGTTCCCTGCGGCAGGACCCGGACGCCTTCGGTTCGACGTACGAGCGCGAGGCGGCGTTCACCGAGCAGACCTGGCGGTCCCGGCTCGACGGCACGAGCGGGCCGTCCGTGCTCGCGTACGCCGGGGACGAGGTCGTCGGGATCGGCGCCGGCTGGCTCCACGAGCCGGGCCGGCTGATGGTGGTCGCGATGTGGACGGTGCCGGACCGGCGCGGACAGGGCATCGGACGGCAGGTCCTCGACCACGTGATCGGCTGGGCCGGTGAGCGGGGGCTGCTGGTCGACCTGTGGGTCGCCGACGGCAATCCCGGCGCCCGCCGCCTCTACGAGCGCCACGGCTTCCGCCCGGACGGCCGGACCGTGCCGATCCGGGAGGGCAGCGAGGCCACCATGACCCACCTGGTGCTGCTCGACTGATCCGCTCCGACCCTCACCAGTAGGGGATATGCCGGGGGCGGCTCTGGGAGATGCCCGGATGGCGTCGGGCCGTCCGGCCGCGAGGATGCTGGTATGACTTCGGTCCACGCGCCCCGGAACCAGGTGGAATCGACGCCGTGGCTGCGGATCTCCGCCGTCGCCGCGCCGGTCCTGCTGCTGTTCTACGGGCTTCTCCGGCTGGTCGACGGCCTCGACGGTGAGCACGGTCCCGGGCTGACCTGGGACATCGGGCACACGATGTTCTTCGTCGCCTTCCTGCTCTTCGGTGTCATGGTCGTCGGCCTGCGCCACATGGTGCCGGCGACCAGCAGGGGCCGGCTGGTCGCAGCCGGCAGCGCGACGGTGGCGGGTCTGTTCGGCGTCGCCGCCTTCCTCTGGGTGATCCTCGGCGACCTGTCCGAGCCGATCAGGGAGCAGGCTCCGCTGCCCGACCCGCTCTACGCCGTAGGCCCGCTGTTGTTCCAGCTCGGCGTACTCACGCTGCTGGTGCAACTCGCCGTACTCCGGCCACGTCGGCTCCCGCCGTGGAGCCCGGTTCTGGTGTTCCTCGGCTTCGTACCGATCGCCGTCAACCTCGACCTGCTGCCGCTCGGCGCCCTCCTCATCCTCGCCGGCCTCGCCCCGCTGGCCGGGCGGGCCGGGTCGTCAGCACAGCCAGCCGAGGAACCGCCGGTGTAGCGGGCCGACGGGAAGCCCGACGAGATCCCGGGCGGCGCGGACGAAGTGCGCGGCCAGGCAGAGGGCAAGCCCGGGTCGCCGGGCACCCGCGGATCCGTCCGGCGGCGCCGGCTTGTCGTCCCGCCGGCGGGGCTCACGGGTACGGGTGAAGCTTCGCTCGCCTCCGGTCGTTCGTTCACCGCTGCTCCTCTCCCGGCCAGTGACCCCGGTTGATCGGGATCCGGTGGCGTACCCGGCAGGGCAGGTCGGCGCCGCAGCGGCAGATCCGCCGCCATCTCCGCCAGGACCAGACCGGGCGGTGCCGGCGGGCGAGCGTGGTCGCGACCGCGAAGACGTACGCGTCGTACGAGACCCGTCGCACCAGAACCCCCTCGGCTCAAGGGCTGGGTTACTGCCCCAGCGCTGAGAGGGACACGGCGAGCAGGCGATCCGTGCACCGCCCGCCGCATCCCGTGATGGGGAAGATACGCAGAGTCGTCAGCTCGGAGGGGTAGGGTTCCTACCCCTCACGTCAGCCGGCGAGACCGACCTTGACCGCCAGATCGTGCGCCGGGCGCCGGACCGATGCGGGGCCGTTGAGCAGGTCCATCGTGATCTGCCGGGCGTAGCCGTTGAACCGGATGGTCTCGGGTGCGGAGTTGTACGCGTGGTGCAGGCTGCCGATGGTCGCCTCGACATCACCCGCGCCGTGGTGGCCGCGAGCGGTCTCGATCAGATGCCGGGCCCGTCGTGGCCGGGACGGGATGGCGGCTGGATCGGTACGCCCCGCCTGCCGTACAGCCTCAGCCGACTTCTGCAACTCCACGGCGAGGGTGAGCGCGTGCGCGCCCATGATGACTCGGGAGAAAGACGTCTGCGGCTGGTAGTAGTCCGATGGGAGCCGCTGCGCGACGCGATCGGCCTGGTCCCAGTAGTGCCAGGCATGTCCCTCCTCCCCCGAGCGCGCCGCCGTGTACGCGGCCTCGAAGCAGAGCGCTGGCGTGCCGGCTGGATGGCGATCCCGGGGGATGCCGCCGGAGGCGCGGTGGATGGCCGCCCGACCGACTGCCGGTTTGTCGATAATGGACAGATGTGAAGATTGGCAGCAACCGGCCGAAGCACTCCGCCCACCCGTCGTGGAACGATGGGATGTACGGGGTGGCCTGATGAGAGTCGATCTGGTTGTCGGGGAGGGGTCCCGAGCCGGTCGGGTTAGCCTGCGGAAGCCACCCTGCCGGTCGGCGATCAGCGGTGACCTGGCCACGTCCCACCGGCGGGACGACCGACCGATCGAACTGGCGTGACGGAGGAGGGACCACGATGGACGTCGTGACGCAGGCCGACCTGGAACGCGAGCCGGCGGACCGATCCCATGACCCGCTGGCCGCCGCTCTCGGCAACGCCTCCCTGATCGGCGTCGGTTACCTGATGCTCGGGCGCATCAAGCTGGCCGTGGCCGCGACCCTGGTCAGCGCCGTACTCGTCGGTTCCCTCGTCTGGGGCGCGCGATCGGTCTGGGCCGAGGTCGTCGTACTCCTCTGGTGGGTGGCGCTCGTCGTGCACGCGTGGATCCTGGCGGGCGGGCGCCGTCAGGGTGGCGTACAGCGTGATCAACGACTGGTCGCGCTCGCCGTCACGGTTCCGGTGCTGCTGGCCGTGGGATTTCTGCGGTTCGACGCGGCGAGGATCGAGCGGACCGTCACCGAAGCCCGGCAGAGCGGCGACTGTGCCCGGGCCCTGACCGCGCTGGACCGGGTGGCGTTCGGTCACCGGGTGGCCGACGCTCCGCTGACCGTTCGTGGCGAGCGGAGCGTCGAAGCCTGCCAGCGGCTGCGGACCGCCGAGGAGCAGCTCGCCACCGGGCTGACCGGGGACACCGACGGGCTGAAGACGGGCTTCGACGGTCTCGGCTCGGTCCTCGCGGATCTGCCGGGCCACGAGAAGATGGTCGACGCCGCCCTGGACGGGTTCCTCGGCAGGCTGCCGACCAAGGACCCGTGCCAGACCGTCGCGGTCACCGACTGGCTCCGACAGCGGCAGCCGACCAACAACACGCTGGACCGGTCCGCCGAGGTCGTGGCGCGGACCGCGCCGACGGCGCTCGTCGGGTGCGCCGACGGCCTGATGGCCGGCAAGAACTGGGAGGCGGCCCGGACGCGTTATCAGCAGCTTCTCGACCAGTACCCCGGCCAGGAATTCAACGCCCGGGCCGTCGAGGGAGTCAAGCAGGCCGGCCTGGCCATCGAGCTGGCGAACGTCCGCAGCCTGCTTGAGGGGCCGACCACCACCCGACCCGAGTACTGCACCAAGCCGGCGCCGTACAGCGCCGCCACCCCGTACACCAAGGGAAGGACGAACCGCGCCCTGTTCTACGGCGACGACGAGTACACGAAGAGGCTCCCCGCCGCGTGGCGGGCCTCCGACGTCACTGCCGCCGTGCTGGTGGTCTGTGTGGGTCAGAAGGAGTACGGAACCACCGTCCGGACCTGCCCCTACGAGAACAAGATCTCCCGGCTGTTCCCCACCAACGTGGCGTTCCGCAAGATCGCGATTCCGGTGCAGGCCTACGAACTCCGGACCGGGAAGCTCGTGGTGAACGGCAAGCTGCAGATCAGCGGCGCAAGCTGCCCGAGGGTGCTCAGATACACCCGCTACACCGGCCTCATCGATATCGGCCCGCCGTCCGAGGTGTACGTCACCGCCTCCACCGCCAACGTCCGGGCGGCCTTCCAGTCGCTGATCACCCGCGGCTAACTGCCGCTGTCGGCCCAGGGTGGATCTGTTCCACCCCGGGCCGGCTGGGGACTATCCGGCGTCGACGGGTTTGCGGGCGAGCAGGTGGCCCTGCTGGGTCACCTCCCGCTCGGAGTCCGGCGCACGGATGGTCTTCACCCGGATCTCGAAGCCCGCCTTTTCGAGCAGTTCGGCGACCTCCTCGGGCTGTTGCCGGTAGAAGTCGAGCGAGAACGTCAGGTCGTCGACCCCGTCGTAGTGCCTGCGGTCGTCACCGACCTGGAAGGCGAGCATCAACTGCCCGCCCGGGGCCAGCATCCGATGGAATTCCGCGAACACCTGAGAGCGGTACTCCCAGGGAACGTGAATGATCGAATAGTTGGCGAGGACGCCGCCGAGGGACGCGTCGGGGATGTCCAGTGCCAGCATCGACCCCACCTCGAACCGCAGATCGGGATAGGCCCGCCTGGCCAGGGCGATCATTTCGGGAGACAGGTCGACACCGAAGGCACTGAGACCGTGCTCGTGCAGGGCGTTCGTCAGTCGGCCGGGTCCGCAGCCGATATCCGCGACCACGGTGTTGCCGGTCGCCTGGACCCACTCGGCGAAGACGGCCAACAGCCCCCGCTCCAGCGGCAGGCGGCTCAGATCGGTGGCGACAACGTCCAGATGATTGACGGCTAGCGCGTCGTAGGACTCGCGGGTGGCGTGCAGAAACGGTGTCTCGGTCACGGGCGGCGGCCCAGTTCCGCCGACGGCTCGGCCGTGAGGCCCTTGGCCGCCAGGTCGGTGACCTGCGGCCCGAAGTGCAGCATGCGCATCTCGGCATGCTAGTGCCACCGGAGGAGAGCACGAACCGCCCCACCGGCGGTCGCTCAGTTGGGCGGCCAGGTAGCACAAGAGGGCACATCCATCGATTGGATGTGCCCTCTCACCTGGTCGGGGTGGCCGGATTCGAACCGACGACCTCTTCGTCCCGAACGAAGCGCGCTACCAAGCTGCGCCACACCCCGAGGCGTGCCGAGCAATAGTAGCCCACCCGCCCCGCCGGGCAAATTCGGTATCCCGCCCGGTGCGTCCCGGCCCACACCCGCCGCTGAGCGCGGCCAGGTCAGCGTGGGATCAGGGTCAGCAGCGACGCCTCCGGGCGGCAGGCGAACCGTACCGGGGCGGTGGGGTGGGTGCCGAGGCCGGCGGAGACGTGCAGCCAGGCGTCCGTCTCGGGCCAGCGGTGCAGGCCCCGGGCCATCGAGCGGGGCAGCCCGCAGTTGGTGGTCAGCGCGCCGACCAGCGGGACCCGGACCTGGCCGCCGTGGGTGTGGCCGGCGAGCAGCAGGGTGAAGCCGTCGGCGGCCATCTCGTCCAGCACCCGGGGCTCCGGCGAGTGGGTGACCCCGATGGCGAGGTCGGCCTGTGGCGGGACCTGCCCGGCGACCGAGGCGTAGTCGTCCCGTTCGACGTGCGGGTCGTCGACGCCGACCAGCTCGATCTGCCGGCCACCGGCCTTGATCGACGTACGGGCGTTGTTCAGGTCCGCCCAGCCGGCACCGACCAGCACCTCCCGCAGGTCCTCGGCGGGCAACTCGACGCCCTGCACGTACTCCCGCTCGGGAAGCAGGTAGCTGAACGGGTTCTTCCAGACCGGTCCCCGGTAGTCGTTCGAGCCGAACACGAAGGCACCGGGGTAGTCGAGCATCGGTTGCAGCGCCCGCAGCGCCCCGGGAACCGCGTCGGGGTGCGCCAGGTTGTCTCCGGTGACCACCACCAGATCCGGGTCGGTGGCGGCCAGCGATGCCACCCATGACTGCTTGCGGCGCTGGTCCGGCATCATGTGCAGGTCCGAGAGGTGCAGGATGCGCAGCGGCTCGGCGTCGGTGGCGAGCACGGGTACGTCGTACCGGCGCAGGGTGAACATGTTCCGCTCGACGAGCGAGGCGTACGCCAGGGCGGCACCGCCCGCGACGGCCGTACCGGCGGCCAGCCGGAATACTGTGCGCTTTCGCATGCCGCTCAGGGTAGTTTGACCGTCCATGGGCACCTTGAAGGACCTCCTGACCGCGGACATGCGTACCGCGCTGAAGGCTCGTGACGAGCTGACCACCTCGACGCTGCGGATGGCGCTGGCGGCGATCGGCACCGCCGAGGTCGCCGGCAAGGAGAAGCGGGAGCTCTCCGACTCCGAGGTGCTGGCGGTGCTCACCAAGGAGGCCAAGAAGCGCCGCGAGGCGGCCACCGCCTTCGGCGACGCCGGGCGGGCCGAGCAGGCGGAGCGGGAGCGGGCCGAGGGCGAGGTGCTGGACCGGTATCTGCCGAAGCAGCTCGCCGACGAGGAACTGGCCGAGCTGGTCGCGGGGGCGCTGACCGCCGGTGGGTTCACCGAGCGCGGCCAGATGGGCCCGGCGATGAAGGCGGCCCAGGCCGCGGTGGCGGGCCGGGCCGAGGGCGGTCGGGTGGCCGCGGAGGTACGCCGGCAGCTCGGCGCCGGCTGACGGCCGCGCGTCAGCCCAGCGGGTCATGGGCGACACCGCACGAAGACGACGTCGACAGCACGACAACGGGCGGGCATCCCTGGTCTGGGATGCCCGCCCGTTGTCGTCGTGACCTGTTCGGCGCGGCGTCAGCCGGTGGGCTGCACCACAACCGACCGGCTCAGCGGCGGCCGGGTGGCCGGGGACCCCCGGGACCCCCGGGGCCGCCGGGACCCCCGGCCGGCGCCTTGCCGTTGCTGACCTCGACGATCACCGTCCCACCCTTGATCGTCCGACCGTCGGGGCTGGTGCCGGCCGCCGTGCCGGCCGGACAGGTCGAGTCGACCTGGCCGCCGACCTCGGCCTCGAAGCCTGCGCCCCTGATCCGGGAGAGGGCGGACTGGACCGGCTGGCACTTGACGTTCGGGATGTTCCGCTGGTCGCCGTTGACGATCTTCCCGCCGGGCGGGGTGAACTGGATCGAGGGTTTGCCCTTCATCGCGTCCCGGAGCGTCTGGTAGACGGCGTGGTTGACGCCGCCCGGCTCGTTGTGTCCCATGTTCTGCGTGGTCTCGGCCCAGTCCGGGTCGGCGAGGATGCCGGCGACCGCGAGCTGCTTGGTCATCGCCACCAGCGAGGCGCTCTTCTCACTGTCGGTGGTACCGCTCTTGCCGGCGACCGGCTTGCCGACGATGCCCCGGACGTTTCCGGCCGTACGCCCCTTGCAGCGTGAGGTCGACGAGTTGTCGCCGACCGGGCAGCGGGCCGCGTCCACGGCCGCCCGGGCCACCTCGGGCTTGATGTTCTGGGAGCAGCGCGGGTTGGCGATGTCGAGCTTGTTGCCCTCCTGGTCCCGGATCAGCTGCACCGGGATCGGCTCGCAGTACTTGCCGTCGGCGGCCAGCGTGGCGTACGCGTTGGCCAGCTCCAGCGGGGTCGTCTGGGAGACGCCGAGGGTGAAGGCGCCCCAGCCGTTCGCCATCTGCTTGGTGGAGGCGAAGTTGGCGTCGTTGCTGGCCCGGAACGTGATGCCCATCCGCTTCGCCGCGTCGACCACCTTGGCCGCGCCGACCCGCTCCTGGAGCGGCACGAAGTAGGTGTTCACCGACGACCCGAACGCGCTCCACATGTTGTGTACCCCCGCCATGCTCGCGCTGGCGTTCTGCGGGCAGTACTTGTTGGTGCCGGGACACGCGGCCGGGGAGTTGTATTCGACGATGTACTTCGTCTGGGCGACCGGCTTGGCGTTCATGCTCCACTCCAGCGGGTAGCCGTTCTCCAGCGCCGCCACCACCGTGAAGATCTTGAAGGTCGAGCCGGCCTGGTAGCCGGTGATGTCGCCGCCGCCGGTCAGCAGCGGGTTGGTGGTGTTCGGGTAGGTACCCCGGATCTTCTTCTTCTTTTTCGCCGGGTTCGTGCTGATCTTGTTCGCCGGCTTGTCCGGGTCGTCGAGCTTGTAGTTCCGGTTCACCGCCAGCGCGCGGACCCGTCCGGTGCCGGGCTCGATTGCCGCCACCATCATGGCTTCCTTCTTGCCGGTCTTGACGTTGCGCTCGACGGCCCTCTTGGCCGCGTCCTGCGTCTTGGCGTCCAGGGTGGTGACGACGGTGTAGCCGCCGCTCTTGAGCCGCCGCTCCCGGTCGTACTGGGTGCGGCCGAAGGTCTCCTGCTGCATCCACCAGCGGTAGAAGAAGTCGCAGAAGAAGCCCCAGTCGTTCTTGCCGACGTCGACGCAGCCGTTCGGGGTGCGCTTGTCCTTGACGACCAGCTTGATCGCCTTGGCCTTCTCGGCCTCCTCCGGCGTGATCGCCTTGGTCTCGACCATCTGGTCGAGGACCCAGTTGCGCCGGTTGAGCGCCTCCGGGTAGCCGCTCTTGGTGGTCGGGTCGTTCTCCGACGGGGCCTTCACCATCCCGGCCAGCATCGCCGCCTCTTCGAGCTTCAGGTTCTTCGGGTGCTTGCCGAAGTACACCTGGCTGGCCGCGAAGATGCCGTACGCACCGTTGCCGAACGGGGCGATGTTGAGGTAGCCCTCCAGGATCTGGTCCTTGGTCAGGTCGGCGTCGAGTTGCAGGGCGTACCGCATCTCGCGGACCTTCCGGATGCTGGTGTCCTCAGTGGCCGCCACGACGTCCTGCGGATGCGTCGCCGAGTAGGCGATGGTGAGCCGGACGTACTGCATGGTGAGCGTGGAGGCACCCTGGGTGGTGACCCCGGCCTGGTTGTTGGCCACGAACGCCCGGGCGACGCCGTTGACGTCGACGCCGTTGTGCTCGTAGAAGCGCTTGTCCTCGGCGGCGATCAGCGCCTGCGCGACCACCGGCGCGACATCCTTGAGCGGCACGTCGCGGCGGTTCTCGTCGTACATGGTGGCGAGCGGGGTCTTGCCGTCAGAGGCGTAGAGGTAGCTGATCTGCGGGGCCTTCTTGACGGTCAGCTCGGTGGGCAGCTTGTCGAACGTCTCCGCGCCGGCCTTGGCGGCCAGCCCGGACATCGCCACTGCGGGGAACGCGGCCGCGGCAACCACCACACCGGCCAGCAGCCCACAGATCAGCAGCGACGCGGCGTTGGTGAAGACATTGTGGTCACGCTTCCGCATCCAGGTCACCTCGACAGGGTACGTGAATCGACACAGAGGTCGCGCCCTGCGTACTTTCCCCATTTCCTGCGGGCGCTGGCCTCGTTGTGTTAAACGCACGACCCCTGGTGCGCGGTTGCGGGCTCCTTGCTGCAGAGTCTCCTCCCTCCGGGAAGTCTCCGCAGCGTTTTCGCTGATCGCGGCCGGGTAGTCAGGGCCGGATTGCCGGATGAAGCGCCAAGGAATGTCCGGGTTGACGGATTTGGCTAACAACGTTGCGTAATCAGTTGACTACAGAGCATGATGGTCGAGCGAGAGAAACGCATGTCGTCCGTGGTGCCCGGGGGAGGGCGGCACGGGTGGCCGGGGGGTTATCGCCGGCTGACCGGCTCTGGTCGGTAGCGGGACTGCAAGGGGGGACAGGAACAGATGGGCATGATCACAGATTGGCCCACGTTGGCAGCGTGTCAGAACGGTGATCCTGACGCGCTGTTCGTGCAGGGCGCCGAACAGAACGTGGCGAAGCGGATCTGCCGCAGCTGCCCGGTGCGGTACGAGTGCCTGGCCGACGCGCTCGACAACCGCATCGAGTTCGGCGTGTGGGGCGGCATGACCGAGCGGGAACGCCGGGCGCTGCTCCGTCGTCACCCGCAGGTGGCGAGCTGGCGCAAGATGTTCGAGGCGGCCTTGAAGAACAAGGACAAGGTCCTGGTCAACGCCGGCTGATCGCGGCACCGATCGTGCGCAGCCCGTCGACGTCGTGCACGTCGGCGGGCTGAGCCGTCACCGCAACCGTCGGTACCGCCGGAAAGGCATCGGTGAAGACCCGGGCGACCCGCCGCTCCCGCGCCGCCTGCTGGCTGAGCGCGGCATGTGCCAACAGGGTTTCCACGGTCGCCTCGTGCCCGCCCAGCTCCACCAGCCGTTCGGCCGCGGCCAGGCTCTCGGCGGCGGTCGGCCGCTCCACCGCGGGCCGGTGCACCCGGTTCAGCACCAGACCGGCCAGCGGCATGCGCTCCTGGCTCAGCCGCCCCGCGAAGTACGCCGCCTCCCGGACCGCGTCCGGCTCGGGCACCGCGACCAGCAGGAACGCCGTCTCCCGTGCCTGGAGCACCTGGTACGTCTGCTCGGCGCGCTGCCGGAAACCCCCGAACATCGAGTCGAGCGCCGCCACGAAACCGGACAGGTCAGTGAGCAACTGGGCGCCGAGCACCTTCTGCACCACCCGGGAGAACATCCCGAACGAGGCGGTGACCAGGCTGAACATGCTTCGCCCACCGCTGCGGGCCGGCGCCAGCAGCAACCGCAGCATTCGCCCGTCCAGGAACCGGGAGAGCCGGGCCGGTGCGTCGAGGAAGTCCAGGGCGGACCGGGACGGCGGGGTGTCGACCACGATCAGGTCCCACTCGTCCCGGGCGTGCAGTTGGCCCAGCTTCTCCATCGCCATGTATTCCTGGGTGCCGGCGAAGGTGGAACTCATCGCCTGGTAGAACGGGTTGGCGAAGATCTCCGCCGCCTTCGCCGGATCGGTGTGCGCGAGCACCACGTCGTCGAAGGTCCGTTTCATGTCCAGCATCATGGCGTGCAGTTCGCCGCCGCTGGTCTCGACGTCGATCCCCTTGACCTGCCGGGGGGTGTTGTCCAGCTCGCTCAACCCGAGCGACTGGGCCAGCCGCCGGGCCGGGTCGATGGTCAGCACCACCGTACGCCGGCCGTGCCGCTCGGCGGCCCGGAGCGCGAGGGCGGCGGCCGTGGTGGTCTTGCCCACCCCGCCCGAGCCGCAGCAGACCACGATCCGGACACCGGGATCGGCGAGGATCTGGTCGATGTCCAGCTCCGGTGCTGGGTGATCGGGACGCACCAACCGAGCGTATCGGCACAGTGCCGCGCGGGCGGCGTGGTGCCACTCAGGTGTGAGTCAATCGGCTGTCCGGGCCCGTGTTCGCCCTCTCGCTCGGCGGCCCGGCTGCTCGCCGCCTTCCCGGCCCGGCCGGCGTTGCCGAAGCGGCGTAGGTGCAGGATGTGTCCCCTCGACCCGCTGCACCCCGATCACCACGCCGAGGATGGAGCCGGCGCCCCCGGCTCGGTCCGGCGAGGTCCGACCGGAGTCCGAATGGGGTCCGGCCGGGTCCGGGTTCAGCCGGCGGCCAGCAGCGTGTCGGCGATCACGTCCAGACCGGTGCGGTCCACCCCTTCGGTCAGCAGCGGCAGCTCCACCAGGGGCAGCCCCAGCTCGACCAGGTCGGCCCGGAGCGACTCCTCCAACTCACGCCGGATGAGCTGGTCGCGGGCCTCGGCGTGCAGGCCGGCGACGGTCGCCCGATCGGTCGGCAGGCCGGCCGCGGCCAGCCCCCGGCGCAGCTCGGCCTGGGTGACCTTGCCGGCCAGCAGCGGCGGGCGGGTCGCGTTCAGGATCAGCCGGCCGACCGGGATCCGCAGGCCGTTCAGGTCGGCGATCGCGTCGATCGTCTCCTGGACCGGCATCTCCTCCAGCAGCGTGACCACGTGTACGGCGGTCATCGGGGAGCGGAGCAGCGCCGCGACCCCCTCGCTCTGGGTCTTGATCGGGCCGACCTTGGCCAGCCGGGCGGTTTCGGCGGTGACGTTCAGGAACCGGCCGATCCGACCGGTCGGCGGGGCGTCCAGCACCACCGCGTCGTACACCCGGCGCTTGTCGGCCGTCCGGGTGGTGGCCTCCTTGACCTTGCCGGTGAGCAGTACGTCCCGCAGCCCCGGTGCGATCGTGGTGGCGAAATCGATCGCGCCGAGCTTGCGCAGCGCGCGACCGGCCGCCCCGAGCCTGTAGAACATGTCGAGGTACTCGAGGAGCGCCTCCTCGGAGTCGACGGCCAGGGCGCGTACCTCGCCGCCGCCGCGTGCGGTGGCGATCGGCCGCTCCTCGTACGGCAGCGGGTCGGTGCCGAAGAGCTGGGCGATGCCCTGCCGGCTCTCCACCTCGACCAGCAGCGTACGGCGACCACCGCTCGCCAGTGCCAGCGCCAGCGCGGCGGCAACCGTCGTCTTGCCGGTCCCGCCCTTTCCGGTGATCACGTGCAGCCGGGCCGGCCACCGGGCACTCGCCCGGTCGGCGCCCGCCCGGTCCCCCGACTCCTCGCCCGCTCGCACCCTTCGAGCCTAACCAGCCCCGAGCCCGACCAGCCGGCCGGTCAGATGACGTCGCAGACCCACCACCCGGTCTCCCGTACCACCACGAAGGTCAACTGCTGGTCCACCGACCGCTCGTCGCCGGTGGTCATGGTGAGTCTGGTCGACACCAGGGCCCGTTCCTCGGTCTGCTCGTCGACCTTGGGCGTGGCCCAACGGAACCGCGCGGTGTCGTACCGCCCGGCGGACTCCGCCACCTCCTGGATCTTCGCGGCGATCTCGTCGTCGTCCCGGGCGGCCGAGCAGACCAGGCTGGCCGCCCGGCCGGCGTCCCGCTCGCTGTAGACCGCCGTCAGGAACTCGTCCACGGCGACCACGGGATCCGCGGCCCCCTCGCCCCGCTCGACGCCGCGGACCACCAGGAAGGCGGAGACTCCGCCGGCCACGCAGAGTAGCAGCGTCGCGGCGAGCGCGATCGACGCGATGACGAGACCGCGCCGCTTCCTCGGCGGTGTGGCGGGTCCGGTCGCCGGATAGCCGGGAGGTGCCGGGTGACCGGGTACGGCGGGGCCTGGCCCGGGCTGGCCGGGGTGGTAGGCGCCCGGACCGAGTTGTCCCGGAGTCGGCTGCCCCGGTCCCGGCGGGCCGTATCCGGGCGGCGCCGACATCGGCGGGCCGGACATCGGCGGGCCGGACATCGGCGGGCCGGACATCGGCGGGGCCGAGACCGGTGCGCCGGGAATCGGCGGTGCCGAGGTCGGCGGCCCGTACGGCATCGGCCCGGCCGGCGTCGGTGGGACAGGTTCGGAGGCCGCCGTGACCGATGAGGCCCACGGCCCGGTCGGGGCCAGTGGGGCTGCCGCTTCGGTCGAGGGGACCGAGGCCCCCGCTTCGGTGAGGGCCGGCGGGACGGGCGCTCCGGTCGGGGCGGCGGGTGCCGGCGATGCCGGGACGATCCGCTGGGTCGGTACCTCTGGGGGATCCGGGAGGACCCGGGTCTCCGGGTCTAGCCGTTGGGTGGCGGTCTCCGGGAGGTCCGGGACGGCTGAGGTCTCGGGGGCGAGCCCTCGGGTGGGGGACTCCGGCGTGTCGAGGGCGCCGGTCTTGGCGGGAGCGGTCGGTGGCTCTGCGGTCTCGGCGGGAGCGGTCGGTGGCTCTGCGGTCTCCGCCGGAGAGGCCGGCTCCGTCGGCTCGTGGTCGGACGGCGTGTTGGCGGACGCGTCGACCGGCGAGGCGACCTTCGACGAGGATTCCGCCGACGCCGGAACCTCGGCCGGGCGTGTCGGTTCGGTCGACCCGCCGGCCGGTCCTTCCGGTCGTTCCGGCACGTCGATCGATGCCGGTCCGGTCGGTTCGGGCTGTGGTGTCGGTTCGGTCGGTTCGGGCTGTGGTGTCGGTTCGGTCGGTTCGGCCTGCGGTGCCGGTCCGGTCGGCTCGATGTCCGGGACTGGTCCGGCGGGCCCGGTCTGTGGCGAGGATTCGGCCGGCGGGCGGGCGGGTTCGTCGCCGTCGGACGGTTGCCTCATGGTCTCCCCAATCCCCGCAGGCCCCCGGTGCGGTGGTCAAGGCGCCGGCCGGCGGGTCGGGAGGGCTGGCGTGGTCGGAAGGTGCGGCGGCGGAACTGTGGCGACCCGGCCCGGCGAGGGTATCCCGCCCCGGCCAACCGGGGCAGCCACGGTCCGGCGCGGGATCGGGACAGCTCCGCCCCACCGATCGGGAGGCGTACGCGTACCGCGGTGGCCGCAGCCCGTAGGCTGTCGCCGACAAGCCCGAGACGAGGAGACCTCTAGCGATGCAGAAGTGGGAGTACGCCACGGTGCCGCTGCTCACGCACGCCACCAAGCAGATTCTCGACAACTGGGGCGAGGACGGTTGGGAACTGGTGGCGGTGATACCCGGCCCGAACCCTGAGCAGCTCGTCGCGTACCTCAAGCGGGCCAAGTCGTGACGGCTGGACCACACGGCAAGCTCGCCGAACTGGGCCTCGTACTGCCCGAGGTGGTGCCACCGCTGGCCTCGTACGTACCGGCCGTCCAGTCCGGTCGCCAGGTGTACGTCTCCGGCCAGTTGCCGTTTCGCGACGGCAAGCTGCTGGCCACCGGCAGGGTCGGCGCGGGTGTCTCGGCCGAGCAGGCGAAGGACCTGGCCGCGCAGTGCGCGCTGAACGCGCTGGCCGCGATCGACACGCTGGTGGGCCTGGAGAGCGTTGTCAAGATCGTCAAGGTGACCGGATTCGTGGCCTCCGCCGACGGGTTCACCGGGCAGCCCGGCGTGGTCAACGGCGCCTCGGAACTCTTCGGCACCGTCTTCGGTGAAGCGGGCCGGCACGCCCGCAGCGCGGTCGGGGTCGCCGAACTGCCGCTGGGCGCGCCGGTCGAGGTCGAGGTCATCGTCGAGGTGGCCTGATCCGGGTGAGGCACCCGATCAGGTAGCGCCGGGGCCGCCCGGAGGACCCGTGCGGCCGTCCCGGCCCAGAACGTCACCGTGACCCCGGACCGGAGTGGGCGGCCGGCTGAGTCGAGGGGTTGCCGGAGCCGGGCCGGCGGTGCGGGACCGGCACCGCGCGCCGCGGTGACAGAACTCGCCGCACGACCGGCTGACCAGGCCACCCGGCCGGCTGACCGGGTCCGGGCCGAGGACCGCTGGGCGGAACGCCGGGGTGGCTTGTCCGACGGGCGACACCGGCAGGTCACGGTGCTGTCGCCTGCGGGTCGTACCATCTCAGCCATGACCGGGCACGTGACCGCGCCGGCGGCGGCGCTGGCCGACCAGCTACCGAGCTGGGCGACGCTGGTCCGTGCCCCCAACCCGGGGCCGATGACCCTGGACGGCACCAACACCTGGGTGCTGGGCGTCCCGGGCACGGGTGAGGTGGTCGTGGTCGACCCGGGCCCGCTCGACGAGGGCCACCTGGCCGCGGTGGCCGCGCACGGGCCGGTGGCCGGGGTGCTGGTCACGCACGGCCACCCCGACCACACCGAGGGGTTGGACCGCTTCCTGGAGCTGACCGGCGCCGAGCCGCTGACCTTCCGCTGCGGGTGGTCGACGATCGAGCTGGCCGGTCTCCGGATCCGGCTGTTGATCACCCCCGGGCACACCGCCGACTCGCTCTGCTTCCTGGTCGAGGGTGGTGACGAGCGGGCCGTCTTCACCGGCGACACCATCCTGGGCCGGGGCACCACGATCGTCGCGCACCCCGACGGCGACCTGGGGAACTATCTGGAGAGCCTGGAGACACTGACCGAGTTCGCCGGGGTGCCGGTGCTGCCCGGGCACGGCCCGCCGTTGGCCGACTGCGCCGTCGCGGCCCGGTTCTACCTGGCCCACCGGCAGGCCCGGCTCGACCAGGTCCGCACGGCGGTGAGCCGGGGGGCGCGCACCGCCGCCGAGGTGGTGGCGGTGGTCTACGCGGACGTGGACCGGTCGCTCTGGTCGGCGGCCGAATGGTCCGTCCGGGCCCAACTCGCCTATCTCGATCAAGAGAACCGGGAATCCGGCCCGGGGGCCGGTGGGTTGGAAAATCCGTGACCTGCCCGGTGTGTGGAACCGTTGCCGTACCCGGTGCGCGGTTCTGCCACAACTGCGGAGTCGCGCTGCCGGCTGCCGCGACCCTGCCAGAGGCGGAGCGCCGGGTGGTAACGGTACTCTTCGGCGATCTGTCCGATTTTACCTCCTGGTCGGAGGATCTTGACCCGGAGCGGGTCAGTACGGTCACCGACCGGGTCCTCGCCGCGCTCGCCGGTGCGGTCAAGACCTTCGGCGGGCACGTCGACAAGCTGACCGGCGACGGGATCATGGCCGTCTTCGGCGCACCCGTCGCGCACGAGGACGACGCCGAGCGGGCGGTCCGGGCGGCGCTCTCCATGCAGCGCGCCGTACGCCGGGTCCTCGACGACGAGCAGGGCGGCGGGGCCCCGCTCGGGCTGCGGGTCGGGCTCAACACCGGTGACGTGGTCGCCGGCATCCAGGCGTCGATCGAATACACCGTCATCGGCGACACCGTGAACACCGCCGCCCGGCTGGCCGACGCCGCCGCGATCGGCGCCGTCTACGCCGGTGCCCGGACGGCGGCGGCCAGCCGGCGGGTCGCCTCCTGGCGGCAGCTCCGGCCGCTGCGGCTGAAGGGCAAGCGGGAGCCGGTCGAGGCGTACGAGTTGCTGGGCCTGCTGGACGCGCCCGGCACCCGGTCCGGGCTCGGTGACGAGGCGCCCTTCGTCGGTCGGGAGACCGAGATCGGCCGGGTGGCCGGTCGACTCGCCGAGGTGATCGACCAGGGGCAGCCCCGGGTGCTGCTGATGACCGCCGAGGCGGGGATCGGCAAGTCCCGGTTCGCCGCCGAGGTGGAACGGCTGGCCGCCGGTTACGACGTCGGTGCCGGCCGGTACGCGACGCACACTGGCGCCCGGGTGCTCTCGGTCAAGTGCGCGGCGTTCGGGGAGCGCCGCCGGCTCGCCCCGCTCGCCGACCTGGTCCGGGCGGCGGTCGGCCTGCCGGACGGCCCGGCCACCGCCGTCACCCGACCGGTGGTCGAGGAGCGGCTGCGCCGGCTGGGCCAGCGGCTCTCCCGGCATCGCCCCGACCCGCCACCGGTCGCCGTCGACCTCCTGCTCGCCCTGCTGGGCTACGCCGAGCTGCCTCCGGCGCACGGCACCGTGCCGGCGGGCCCCGCCGAGTGGTCGGCCGGCGAACCCGGCCCGGACGCCGACGCGATCCCGGTCGCCGTCGCCGAACTGCTCAGCGCACTCGCCGCCGAGACCCCGCTCGCGGTCATCGTCGACGACCTGCACGACGCCACCCCGGAGACCACCGACGCGCTCGGCGTGACGCTGTCCCGGCTGACCGGGCCGGTGCTGGTGCTACTGCTCGGCCGCCCCGAGCTGGTCCGCACCGCCGGTGCGCTGACCCGGGTGGCCGACGCCGAGGTGCACGCCCTGCCGCCGCTGCGCGGTGCGGACGCCGCCCGGCTGCTGACCGCCTACCTCGGCGGGGGGCGGCTGCCCCAGGCCGACGTGGACCGGCTGCTCGCCACCGCCCAGGGCAACCCGTTCTACCTGGCCGAGCTGGTCACGCTGCTGATGGAGCGGGGCGCGCTGACCACCGTGCTGGGCCGGGCACCGGCCCGGCCCTCCGGCGCCGGCCAGGCCGTCGCCCCGGGTACCGGTGTCGCCGGCTCCGCCGTGCGACCCGGCGCGGCCGGGCCCAACGCCCCGGCCGGGCGGACCGGCGGAACGGTCGGCGGAGGGACCGGCGGAACGGTCGGCGGGGACGAGGCGCAGCGAGCGGGGCCGGGAGCGGCCTCGACATCCGCCCCGGTCGGCGGGGTGAGTCCGGTCGGCGGCACCGTTGCGGGAGCCGCCGGCGTCTGGCGGCTGGCGCCCGGTTCGCTGGGCAGCCGGCTGCTCTCCCGCGACCTCGCCGCCGTGCTGGCGGCCCGGATCGACGCGTTGCCGCCCGACGCCCGGGCGGCGCTGCGGGACGCCGCGGTGGTCGGCGACACGGTGCCGGCCGGTGCGCTGGAGGCGCTGCGCGAGCGGCGGGCCGGGCGTGAGGGGCGGCCGACCGCGGTCGTCGCGGTCGAGCTGGAGCGGGCCGTCGAGGAGCTGCTCCAGCGCCGGATGCTGCACCGCAACCGGGACGGCTACATCTTCGCCACCCCGCTGATGCGGGAGGCCGTCTACGCCGGCATCGGCAAGGCCGATCTCGCCGACCGGCACGCCGCGCTCGCCGAGTGGGCCGCGCCGCCGGACCCGGGGACCGGTCCGGGCGAGGCGGTCCGGGCCGGCACCGGGGCGAGCGGGCTGCCGGCCGCCGAGCGCGACGCCTTCATCGCCGAGCACGCCGAGCGGGCCAGCGCGCTCGCCGACGTGGTCAGCCTGCGCTCCGACGCGACCGCCCGGAACGTGGCGCCGCTCGGCATGGCGGCGCTGGGCCGCTCCGCCCGGCGGGCACTCGCCGCCGGAGAGCCGGCACAGGCCGTCGAGTACGCCGAGCGGGCCGCCCGGCTCGCCGGTGAGTCGGTACCCGGTGGCGACCGGCTGGTGCACGCCCGCGCCCTGCTCCAGGTGGGGCGGATCGCCGAGGCGCTCGCCTTCGCCGAGAAGATCGGGGCGAACGCCGGGGACGACGTCGCCGTACGGGCCGGGGCACTGCTCGTGGTCGGTCAGGCGTACCTGGCCCAGGGCGACCAGGCGCGGGCGGTGAGCTCCTGGCAGGAGGCGTTGCAGGTGGCCACCGAGCACAACCTGCCGGGCCCCCGGGCGTCGGCGATGCGGCGGCTCGGGATGGCCGACTTCGTCAGCGGCCGGCTGAGCCAGGCCAGCAGCCGGTTCGCCGGGGCGTACCAGGTCAACCTGGATGCGGACGATCCCCGGGGACAGGCGTGGTCACTCCAGAACCTGGCCTGGGTCACCACCACCCGGGGCGACTTCGCCGGCACCGACGCCGTACTCGGCCGGGCGGCGCGGCTCTTCGCCGAGATCGACGACCCGGTGGGGCGGGCCTGGCTGCGCGGCACCACCGCGTTCGCCCGGCTGCTCGCCGGCCGGCTCGGCGAGGCGCGTCGGCTGGCCCAGGTCTTCCTGCCGTTCGGCGAGCGGGTCAGCGAGGCGTGGGCGGTGGGTACGCTGCGCGCCGTGGAGGCGTTCGCCGCCGCCGAACTGGGCGAACTCGCCGAGGCCGACCGCGAGGCGCGGCGGGCGTACCGGGACTTCGCCGCCGCCGCCGACGACTGGGGCCGGGGCTTCGCCCTGGTCGTACGCGGCGCGGTGGCGCGCGGCGTCGGCGAGCCGGAGCACGCCACCGACCTGCTCACCGACGCGCTCGGGTACGGCCGGCGCACCTCGCACCCGCTGCTCACCGGGCTCGCCAGCACCCTGCGCGGGTTCGTGGCACTCGACCGGGGGGACGTCGCGGCGGCGGAACGGGACGCCGAGGCGGTGCTGGCGGCGGTGGAGCCGCACAACCCGTTGGCGCCGACTCAGCTCGGTCCCCGGATGCTGCTCGCGGCGAGCCGGCTGGCCGACGGCGACGCGGCGACCGCGGTGAACCTGCTCGAACCGATCGCGGCGGCCGGCGCGGTGCCGTCGGTGCTGTTCAGCCGCCGCCAGGCCCTGGCCCGGTACGCGTCCGCGCTGCTCGCCGACGGGCGGACGGCGGTCGCGCTGGACTGGGCCCGGCAGGCGGTGGAGGCTCCGGGCGAGGACATCCGCAGTCGGGTGATCGCCGTTCGGATACTGGCCGAGGCACTGGCCGGGGCGGGGCAGCCGGCGGAGGCGGTCGAGGCGGCCGAGGAGGCGGTCCGGTTGGCGTACTCGACGCAGCAGACCAGTGAGCGGGCCGCGGCGGAGGAGTTGCGGGCCCGGCTGGCCCGGCCGTCGACGGGTCCGGCCGCCCGGGAGGGGCTGGTGGTGGTCCGGCAGCGGCTCCCTGAGGAGATCACGGCGCCGGCCGCCGGGTTCGATTCCATCGATCTTCGGGATACCGCCCAGCCCGGGCAGCCGTTAGCCTAGATCCACTGCCGTCCACAGCGGACTGGCGCCGGCACGGAGGATCGCAGGTGAGGCTGCCCCGCTCGGCCGCAGGCTGGACCATCGCCGTCTTCGGAGGGCTCGCCCTGCTGCTCGGCGCCGTCGGCCTGGTCCGACCGGAGTGGCTGCTCGGCATGCTCGGCTTCGAGGTGCTCGCCCCGGCCGACCGGGTCGCCGGCGACCACACCCGGACCTTCGTCGCCGCCTCGTCGATGGCCTCGTTCAACATGGGCGTCTACTACCTGCTCGCCGCGTGGACCGAATGGCGGCCGTTCTTCCGGTTCACCGTGCCGTTCCGGCTGCTGACCTTCACCGTCTTCACCGTCCTGGTGCTGACCGGGGTGGCGCCGGGTCGGTTCTTCGGAGTGGCCCTCTGGGAGGGCCTCGGTGCGGTTGCCACCGCCGCCGGTCTCTGGTACGACCGGCGCCGGAATGGCAACCAGCCGGTAACAGCCACGGGCGCGGGGGGCTGAACCCGCTCATGTTCCCGGTATTTTCAAGTCTGTGACCGACACCCCGCCAGGCGCGCTGCCGCTGCCCGTCGTGCCCGGCCTGACGGATTTGCAGGTATTTGCCCGGGGTGGTTATGCCACCGTGTACCGGGCGACCCAGCAGTCCGTGGGGCGTGAGGTCGCGGTGAAGGTCGAGAACCGGACTCTGGACAGCGAACGGGACCAGCGCCGATTCCTCCGCGAGGCGCGGGCGGCCGGCCGGATGTCGTCCCATCCGCACGTGGTCGACCTCTTCGACGCCGGGGTCACCGAGGACCAGCACCCATATCTGATCATGGAACTCTGCGACGGGTCGTACGCCGAGCGGATGCGTACCTCGCCGCTGAGCCCGGTCGAGGCCCGCGACGTCGGCGTGAAGATCGCCGACGCGCTCGCCGACGCCCACCAGCTCGGGGTACTGCACCGGGACGTCAAGCCGGCCAACATTCTCTACTCCCGGTTCAACGAGCCGGCGCTGGCCGACTTCGGGCTGGCCGTACTCGCCGAGGCCCGGGACACGGCGATCACCCTTGAGGTGCTGACCCCGGCGTACGCGCCACCGGAGATGTTCCGGCACAGCCCACCGTCACCGGCCGTGGACGTGTACGCGCTCTGCGCCACCCTCTACGCGGTGATGCACGGCAAGCCGCCGCGCTGGCAGGCCGACCGCAACCCCGGACTGCTCACCCTGCTGGAGCTCTTCGCCGAGCCGATCCCGGAGCTGCCGGGCGTACCGGCCCCACTGCTCGACCTGCTCCGCTACGGGATGGCCAACGACCCCGCCGACCGGCCCACCGCCGAGCAGTTGCGGGACCTGCTCGTCGCCGTACCGTTGGATCCGCCGGCTGTGCCGAACACGCCGAACCGGAACGTGGTCGCCGGCGTGCCGGTGTCGGGGATCCCGGTCTCCGGGATTCCGGTCTCCGGCGGGTCCTGGCCACCCGGTGCCCTCGGCGCGCCGGCCGGCAGCGCCGCCGCCTCCGGGAGCGGCGGCCCGGCGGGCCCCGCGATGACCTCGACCCCCGCCGGTACGCCCTCGCCCCGCACACCCGTCTCCGGCGTGCCGGTCTCGGGCGCCCCCGGCTCCGGGGCCCCGACCTCGGGTGGTGCCCCGCCCAGCGTCTACCTCTCGAAGTCCTACACGCCGCCGCCACCCCGGCCCGGCTCCGGCCCGCCGGAGGTGGGCGGCGAGCCCACCATCTCCCGGCCCCGCCGCAAGCGGCGCTACTGGATCTTCGGTGGTCTGGGCGTGCTTGTCCTGGTGGCCACCATCGCCAGCGGTTCCTGGTTCCTCGCCACCCGAGGGCTGCCGGGGCCGTCGCCGAGCGGGCGGGCGGTGGCGACGACGGCCGGTCCGACCGCCAGCCGGCCGTCCGTCGGGACCGGTGCGCTGCCGGGCTGCCAGTTGCCGCTGCCCGAGGCCGCCCGCTGCCCGGCCGAGCTGGAGTGTTTTGGGCCGGTCCGGCTCCGGGGCACGGCGGCGGAGGCCAGCGAGATTGCCTGCGCGGGCCGGCACACCTGGGAGTCCTATGCCGAAGGTGACCTGCCAGCCGGGCTGGACCCGGCCGACCATGCGGCGGTGAAGAACGACATCACCGTCCGCCAGGTCTGCAACGCGACCGTCTTCCGGCACACCACCACCCTGATCGACGTCGCCCCGTGGCGTTTCGAGGTGTTGCCGCCGCCGGCCGGCGGGACCGAACGGACCTTCCGCTGCCTGGCCGGCAAGGGCGTCGACCGGCTCACCGGGCCCAGCCTGACGGCGAGCTGACCTCCGCGTGGTGGTGATTACCGAAGTGGGCATCGGCGGCTACGCTCGGCGGTAGCATCCCCCTCCCAGACCGGGGTCCGTCGATGACCGAGACATCGCGCAGAGGCCGGCTACGGCTGCTCGGCACGACCATGGCGGTCGTGCTCACCCTGCTGCTCGCCGCCGGAGCGGGCTGCGACAGCCAGCGCGGTCCCGAGCCCCCCTCGGTGCAGGAGAAGCTCAAGCAGTCGCACATCTACGGCCAGAGCAAGCTGCGGATCGGGGTCGCCACCCTGGAGCCGCTGATGGGCGTACTGGACGACAACGGCAAGTACGTCGGGTTCGACATTGACATCGCCCGGTACATCGCGGCGTCGCTCGGCTACGCCGGGGACCAGCGGATCGAGTTCGTGCAGCTCGCCACCGAGGACCGGATTCCCGCGCTGCAGAGCGGGCAGGTCGACATGGTGGTCTCCAGCTTCTCCATCACCGAGGAGCGGCAGAAGCTGGTGAGCTTTGCCGGACCGTACTTCGTCACCACCCAGGAGGTGATGATCCCGGTCGCGCTGAAGAACCGGATCCGCACCATCGAGGACCTGCGCGACCCGAGTTTGCGGATCTGTGTCGGAGGCGGGTCGACCACCGAGGCCGAACTCGAGAAACACGACGTCAAGACGCTGGTGGTCAAGAACGTCCGGGACTGCGTGCAGGGGATCATCGACGGCAGGTACGACGCGGTGAGTTCCGACGAGACGATCCTCGCCGGGTTCCGCTCCCGCTATCCGGCGAGGTTCGAGATCGTCGACATGCCGTTCGGCACCAGTGAGCAACTCGGCATCGGGGTGCCGATCAGCGATCCGGCGCTCCGCGACCTGGTCGCCTTCTTCCTGCACAAGAGCTACCAGGAGGGGCGCGCCGGCCGGACGAGTGCGTGGCTCAGCGCGTACCACCGGAACCTGGGGCCGTGGCTCCCTCGGCCGGACCGTCAGCAGCCGCCGCCGCTGAACGTCCCGGACCTGGTGGACTTCGACGAGAAGGCGCCGGTGTGACCCTCTCCGGGCGGGAGTCGACGGCACCCCGGTCCGGCGCACCGACCGGCCGGGGCGGCGTCGAGAGTGGACGGCCGGTGGACGGCCGGCCGGCGGCCGGTGACGTTCCGGCGACCGATGCCCTGGCGTCCGGCCCGCCGGCGTCCGACTTACCGACGTCCGACCTGCCGGCGACCGATGCCCTGGCGTCCGGCCCGCCGGCGTCCGACCTGCCGGCGGCCGATGAGCCGAAATCTGACGTTCCGGTGGTCGCTTCCGCAACCGGCGGCGGTGACCGGGACGGAGGGGCGGCGGTCGGGTGGCCGTCCACCGCCGACGCCGCGGAGCGGAGATCCCGGGCCAGCCAGTCGTTCTGGACCCTGGTCGTCGGGGTGCCGGCGATCTTCTCGGTACTCCGGCTGGGCGTGGAGGCCGGCGGCGAGTTGCAGACCACCCTGCTGCTGGTCGCCAACGTGAATCCGGTGAACCTGGCCGCCGCGCTGGTCACCACCGCCGCCCGGCTGGTCTCGGCCGGGCTGGTCGCGGTCTTCGCGATCGGCGCCGTGCTGCTGGCCAGTGCCCAGCGCAACCCGTCGCACCGGATCGGCCGGCATCCGCCGATCTTCGCCCGATGGCGGGCGATCACCCCGCCGTGGGTGGTGATCGCCAGCTTCGCCGTCGCGCTCGCCACCTGGCCGATCCTCTACCTGCCACTGCTGCTGCCGGCGTTCGCGGCCGCGTTTCAGCTCAGCCCGGCCCGGCTCGACGAGCGGCGGATCCCCCGGCTGCTGCTCCTCGGCGCACTGCTGGCCGGGTACACCGTGCTGATGCTGCCGACCCTGGCCGACGCGTGGAAGCAGCGGGAGGCGTTCGCGGTACTCGTGATCGCGGCCCCGCCGCTGCTGGCGATGCTCGTCACCGGCCCCGTACCGGTGGGGGTGGCCCGGCCGCTCGCCATGACGGCCCAGTTGGCGGTACTGGCGATGCTCTGCTGGGCGGCGCTGCCGGTGATCACCACTCCGGTGCTGCCGCTGACCGTCACCACGATCCGGGCCGCCGACGACGGCACCGGCACCACCCCGCCGGCCTCGGACGGCGGGCCGGTCGCGCCCGGCGCGGAGGCCGGTGGCGTCGAGCGGATCCGGGGGCACGTGATCACGGTGGACGACGTCAGCATGGTGATCCTCCAGGAGCGCGGTGGCGTCCGGTACGTGCCGACCGGCCGGGTCGAGGCGCAGGTGCTCTGCCCGACCGAGGAGGAACTACCCCGCTACCGGCTGCGGATCCACGGCTTCCACGTCGAGGACTCGCTGCTGGAGGGGATGGGCCGGCGGGTACGCCCGGTGAACCGGATCGACGCGGAGTGCCGGACGGCCATCAGCATGGGCTCCCCGGGTGCTCAGTAGCTTCTCGGCTGTCCGAGGACGCGCTGGGCGACGAAGTTGAGGATCATCTCGCGACTGACCGGGGCGATCCGGCCGGCCCGTACCGCGCCGAGCAGGGTGGCCACCCCGTAGTCGGTGGTCATCCCGTTGCCGCCGTGCACCTGGATCGCGGTGTCCACGGCCAGCGCCGCCGCCTCCGCCGAGGCGTACTTGGCGAGGTTCGCGGCGACACCGGCCTCGACGTCCCGCCCGGCGTCGTACAGGGTGGCCGCCTTGGCGATCATCAGTCGGGCCAGTTCCACCTGGACGGCGGCGTGCGCGAGCGGGTGTGAGACCCCCTGGTGGGCGCCGATCGGCCGACCCCAGACCCGCCGGGTGGCGGTGTAGGTGGAGGCGCGTTCGATCGCGTACCGGCCGGTGCCGGCGCTCATTGCGGCGACCGTGATCCGCTCCGGGTTGAGCCCGGCGAAGAGCGCCGGCAGTCCGGCGTCCAGCCCGCCCCGGTCGCCCGGCTCGGCCGCCCCGCCGACCAGGGCGTCACCGGGCAGCCGTACGTCGTCGAAGTAGAGCAGCCACTGGTTCTCCGGGGAGACGATCTCCATCTCCAGCTTCGACATGGTCAGCCCGGGGGCGTCCGTCGGGACGACGAAGAGCGCGGGGCGGAGCCGCTCGTCGGCCGTCGGGCGCCCACCGCCGCCCGGGTCGGTCGTGCCGTCGCCCTCCGCCCCGGCGGGCCCGTCGTCGGGTACCCGGGCGACGACCAGCACGTACGGCGCCTCGTCCACTCCGGAGATGAAGCACTTCCGGCCGGAGAGCAGCCAGTCCGCGCCGTCCCGGCGGGCGACCGTGCCGAGCCGGTGGAAGTTCGAGCCCGCCTCCGGTTCGGTGATCGCGAAGGCGATCTTCAGCGACCCGTCGGCGAGCCCGGGCAGGAAGGTCCGGCGCTGCGCCTCGGTGCCGTGCCGACCGATCACCGTACCCGCGATGGCCGGCGAGACCACCAGGAGCAGCAGCGGGCAGCCGGTCGCCGCCAGTTCCTCGCAGACGATGGCCAGTTCGGTGATGCCGCCGCCACCGCCGCCGTACGCGGCGGGGATGTTGACCCCGAGGTAGCCCAGCCGGCCGGCCTCGTCCCACAGCTCGGTGGTGTGCTCGCCGGCCTTCGCCTTGGCGACGAAGTAGTCGTGGCCGTAGCGCTGGCCGAGGGCCCGGACGGCCTCGCGGAGCTGCCGCTGCTCGGGAGTGGGGTCGAAGTCCATGCGGGATGCCTTCCTGCGAGGGAGCTGGGGATGGGCGCCGGACTACTCCGGGCCAGGGGCGCCGGACCCTTCCGGGCCAGGGGCGCCGGACTACTCCGGGCCTGGTGTCGTGGGCTGCTCCGGGGTGACCACGGCGAGCATCGCACCGGTCTCCACCTGGGAGCCGGCGGCGACCGGCAACTCGGTCACCACCCCGGCGACCGGGGCGACGACCGGGTGTTCGAGCTTCATCGCCTCCAGCACGAGCAGCGGCTCACCGGCGGCGACCCGCTGCCCGGCCGTCACCAGGGTCCGGCTGACCGTGCCGGGCATCGGCGCCAGCAGCGAGCCCTCGGCCAGCTCCGGTACCGGCTCGGCGTACCGGGGCAGCTCGGTCAGCTCCACCGAACCGTCCGGACCGTCCACGAAGGAGACTGCCCCGACCCGGCGTACGGCGAACGCGTGCCGGACCCCGTCGACCGCCAGCACGGTGCGGGACGGTTCGGCGGCGAGCAGCACCACGTCGGGTCGCCCGCTCGGCTCGGGCTGCCCGCTCGGGTCGGATCGCCTGGCGCCGATCGGCAGGGCCGCCCAGGTGACCAGGGTGCCGGAGCGGTCCAGCCGGTAGTCGACCTCGGTCGGGCCGGTCGGGCCGGCGTACCCGATGGTCTGTGGCATGGTGGGCACGTTGCGCCAGCCGGACGGCAGCGTGCCGAGCACCGGGGCCGCGGCCCGGCGTTCGGCGGCCCCGGCCAGCGCGGCGGCCAGCCCGGCCAGCCCGACCCGGTCCGGCGGGAGCAGCGGGGCGAAGACCTCCGGATGCCGGTCGAGGAAACCGGTGTCGATCTCGCCGGCCCGGAACTCCGCCGAGCGCAGCACCCGGACCAGCAGGTCCCGGTTGGTCGTCACGCCGTGCAGCTCCGCCCGACGCAGTGCGCCGGCCAGCGCCCGGGCCGCCTCGTCCCGGGTCGGTGCCCAGGCGATCAGCTTGGCGACCATCGAGTCGTAGTGCACCCCGACCACCGAGCCGTCCCGTACTCCCGAGTCGAGCCGCAGCCCGGAGTCGCGCCGGGGGTCGGTGCCGAACTCGGCGGTGACCCCCGGCACGGCGAACCGGTGCAGCGTGCCGGTGGCCGGCAACCAGTCGGCGGCCGGGTCCTCGGCGCAGAGGCGTACCTCGATCGCGTGTGCGGTGACCGGCGGGGCGGTGGTCGGCAGCGCTCCGCCCTCGGCGACCAGCAGTTGCAGCCGGACCAGGTCGGTACCGGTGACGCATTCGGTCACCGCGTGCTCGACCTGGAGCCGGGTGTTCATTTCCAGGAAGTGGAAGTCGCCGGCCGGGGTGAGCAGGAACTCGACGGTACCCACCCCGAGATAGCCGACGGCGCGGGCGGCAGCCACCGCCGCGCTCTCCAACTCGGCCCGCAGGTGTGGGGTGACCGCGACCGAGGGCGCCTCCTCGACGATCTTCTGGTGCCGACGCTGGATGGAGCACTCACGCTCGCCGAGCGAGAGCACGGTGCCGTGCGCGTCGGTGACGACCTGCACCTCGACGTGCCGGGCCCGCTCGACGTACGGCTCGACGAAGACCGTGCCGTCGCCGAACGCGGCGGCGGCCTCCCGGCGGGCCGACTCGATCGCCCGAGTCAGGTCGGCCGGGTCGCGGACGATCCGCATCCCGCGCCCGCCGCCACCGGCCGCCGCCTTGACCAGTACCGGAAACGCCTCGACCTGACCGGCGGCGGTGTACGTCGGCAGCATCGGCACCCCGGCGTCGGCCAGCAGCGCCTTCGCCTCGGTCTTGTCACCCATCGCCGCGATCGCCTTGGCGGGCGGGCCGACCCAGGTCAGCCCGGCGTCCCCGACCGCGCTGGCGAAGCCGGCGTGTTCGGCGAGGAAGCCGTAGCCGGGATGCACCGCGTCGGCCCCGGTCCGGCGGGCCGCCTCGACCAGCAGGTCGACCCGGAGGTACGTCTCGACCGGCGCGGCGCCCGGCAGCCTGACCGCGACGTCGGCCTCGGCGACGTACGGTGCGTCGGCGTCCGGGTCGGAGTGCACGGCGACCGTCTCGATGCCGAGGGACCGGCAGGTGGCGAAGATCCGTCGGGCGATCTCGCCCCGGTTGGCCACCAGCAGTCTGCGGATCATCCGCCGCTCCTCCTCGCAGGGTTGTGTGCACCAGAGGTGGTCATCGGTTCAGAACCGGAAGACGCCGTAGGTGTCGGCGCCCCGGACCGGTCCGTTGTGGACCGCGGAGAGGCAGAGCCCGAGCACCGTACGGGTGTCCCGGGGGTCGATGACGCCGTCGTCGTAGAGCCGGCCGGAGAGGTGCAGCGCGGTCGACTCCGCCTCGATCTGCCGTTCCACCATGGCCCGCATGGCGGTGTCGGAGTCCTCGTCGTACGGCCGGCCCCTGGCCTGCGCCGCCTGCCGGGCCACGATCGAGAGCACTCCGGCGAGCTGGGTCGGGCCCATCACCGCAGACTTGGCGTTCGGCCAGGTGAAGAGGAAACGCGGCTCGTACGCCCGCCCGCACATGCCGTAGTTTCCCGCCCCGTACGAGGCGCCGAGGTTGACCGTCAGGTGCGGCACGGTCGAGTTCGACACCGCGTTGATCATGAGCGCGCCGTGCTTGATGATGCCGCGCTGCTCGTACTCGGTGCCGACCATGTACCCGGTGGTGTTCTGCAGGAACAGCAGCGGGGTGTCGGCGGCGTTGGCGAGCTGGATGAACTGGGCCGCCTTCTGCGCCTCCTCGGAGAAGAGCACGCCCTGGACGTTGGCCAGGACGCCGACCGGATAGCCGTGCAGGTTGCCCCACCCGGTGGCCAGGGCGCGGCCGTAGGCCGGCTTGAACTCGTCGAACTCCGAGCCGTCCAGGATCCGGGCCAGCACCTCGCGCGGGTCGAACGGCACCCGCAGGTCGCCGCTGGGGATGCCGAGCAGCTCCTCGGGGTCGTACTTCGGCGGCTCGGGCAGGGCGGTCCGGGGTGCCGGACCCTGCTTGCGCCAGGCGAGCCGGCGTACGCACTGCCGGGCCAGCCGCAGCCCGTCCGGCTCGTCGGCGGCGACGAAGTCGGCGAGTCCGGAGGTGCCGGCGTGCATGGTGGCGCCGCCCAGCGACTCGTCGTCGGCGTCCTCCCCGGTGGCCATCTTGACCAGCGGCGGCCCGGCCAGGAAGACCTTCGCCCGACCGCGCACCATGATGGTGTGGTCGGACATCCCCGGCACGTACGCCCCGCCGGCCGTCGCGGTGCCGAACACCACCGAGACGGTCGGGATCCGAGCCGCCGAGAGCCGGGTCAGGTCCCGGAAGACCCGCCCACCGGGGATGAAGATCTCCGCCTGGCTGGGCAGGTCGGCCCCGCCGGACTCGACCAGGTTGATCATGGGCAGCCGGTTCGCCAGGGCGATCTCGCCGGCCCGCTGGGTCTTGCGCAGGGTGTACGGGTTGACCGCGCCGCCGCGTACCGTCGGGTCGTTGGCGACGACCACGCACTCGACGCCCTCGACCACCCCGATCCCGGTGACCACGCCGGCACCGGTCGGGAAGTCGGTACCCCAGGCGGCGACCGGCGAGAGTTCCAGGAACGGGGCGTCCCGGTCGAGCAGCAGCTCGATCCGTTCCCGGGCCAGGAGTTTGCCCCGGTCGTGGTGCCGGGCCACGTACTTCTCGCCGCCGCCGGCCCGGGCGGCGTCCAGCGCGCTCTCCAGCTCCGCCAGCCGGTCCAGCATCGCCGCCCGGTTCTCCCGGTATGCCCGAGCCGCCGGGTCGACGGCCGTCCGCAACACGCTCACCCTCGGCTCCTCACGCCCACCGCCGGCCCGTGCCGGGCCAGCTCCCGATGTCCCACGGTCAGATCCCCAGGCCCTTGGCGATGATCTCGTTCATGATCTCCGTGGTACCGCCGCCGATGCCCAGGATCCGTGCGTCCCGGTAGTGCCGCTCCACCTCGGCGTCGCGCAGGTAGCCGTGGCCGCCGTGCAGTTGGACAGCCTGGTCGACCACCCAGTCACAGGCCGCCACGGCGGCGTTCTTGGCCATCGCCACCTCGTCCGGCACCGGCTCGCCGGCCGCCACCCGGTCGGCGACCTGCCGGACGTACCCGCGGGCCGCCGCCGTCCGGGTGGCCATCTCGGCGAGCCGGTGCCGGACGACCTGCCGCCGGGTCAGCGGAGCGCCGAAGGTGTGCCGGTCCCGGCACCAGGCCAGGGTCAGGTCGAGGCAGCGCTGCGCGGTGGCGTACGCCTGGGTGGCCAGGGAGAGCCGCTCGGTGCCGAACTCCCGCATGATGGCGGCGAAGCCGGCGTTCTCGGCGCCGACCAGGTTTCGCGCCGGGACCCGAACGTCGGTGAAGGAGAGTGCGGCGGTGTCGGAACAGTGCCAGCCGAGCTTGTCCAGCCGGCGGTCGACGGTGCAGCCCGGTGCGTCCTTGTCGATCACCAGCAGCGAGATGCCGGCCGCACCCGGCGGACCGGTCCGGACGGCGGTGGTGACGAAGTCGGCCCGTACCCCGCTGGTGACGAAGATCTTCGTGCCGTTGACCAGGTAGTCGGCACCTTCCCGCCGGGCGGTCGTGCGCAGCGCCGCCACGTCCGAGCCGCCGTCCGGCTCGGTGACGGCGAGTGCCCCGATCCGGGCACCGGCGAGGGTCGGCCGGACGTACCGGTCGACCAGCTCGGCGGCACCGCCCGACTCCGGACGACCGTCCCGCTGCCAGGCGGCGACGATGTGCGGCAGCGCGATGCCGTGCGTGAAGAGCGCGGCGACCAGCCCGGACGAGCCGCCGGCCCGGATGAGTTCCTCGGTGACCAGCAGGCTGTCCCGCAGGTCGCCGCCGCTGCCGCCGACCTCCTCGGGAAAGCCGACCCCGAGCAGTCCCAGTTCGGCGGCGACGCCGTGCAGTGCCCGGGGCACCTCGCCGGCCCGCTCCCACCCGTCCAGTTGGGACAGTACGTCGCGCGCGACGAACCGCCGGGTCAGCTCCCGGAACTGCCGCCGTTCCAGGCTCTCCGGCTCGCTCATCCCGACCCCGCCACGGCCGATTGACCCGCCGCCTGGCCGGTTTGTGTCGCCTGGCCGGTTTGTGTCGCCTGGCCGGTTTGTGTCGCCTGGCCGGGCTGTGTTGCTTCTCCGGGCTGTGTCGCCTGGCCGGGCTGTGTCGCTTCCCCTGTCCCCGCTGCCTCACCGGCCTGCGGGGTCGCCTTGCCGGTCCCCGCCGCCTCCATCGGTGGCGCGGGGAGCAGTTCGGCCGGCAGGTCGACGACGCGGGCGCGCAGCAGTTCGCCGAGCGCCTTGGCCTGCGGGTCGAACCGGGTGGAGCCGGCCGCGCCCGCGCCCAGCAGGCCGGTGAGCACGAAGTTCACCGCCCGCAGGTGGGGCAGGTCGTACCGCCGCACCGGCAGTGTGGCGGTCTCCGGCAGCAGCGTGCGCAGCCGTTCGACGGTCAGCCAGCCGCGCAGCCAGCGGTGTCCGGCGTCCGACCGGGCCCACACCCCGAGGTTGGCGTCGCCGCCCTTGTCACCCGAGCGGGCGCCGACCACCGTCCCGAGCGGTGCCCGCCGGGTCAGGCCGGTCTCGGCCGGTGGCACCCCGTCCGGACCGGGAAGCGGCTCCGCGTCCGGACCGGCGAGCGGCACCCCGTTCGGGTCGGGAAGCGGCTCCGCGTCCGGACCGGCGAGCGGCACCCCGTCCGGACCGGCGAGCGGCACCCCGTCCGGGTCGGCGAGCGGCACCCCGTCCGGGTCGGCGAGCGGCTCCGCGTGCTGCGGCGCGGTGACCGCCGGAGGTGCGATGTCGACCCGGTCGCCGGAGGGGAGCACGGCGACCTGCCGTACCTGCTCCTGGGCCACCTCCTCGGCGGCGAAGACCCCGTACGGGCTGGCGTCGCCGGGCGGGGTGGTCAGGGTGCAGCCGGGGTAGGAGGCCAGGGCCAGTTCGACGGCGGCGGCCGAGAAGGCCCGCCCGGCCCGCCTCGGGTCACTGTCGCTCAGGTGTACGTGCAGCAGCGCGCTCGCCGTCTCGGTGTCGACCGCGTCCACCTGGTCGGTACGGGCGAGCCTGAACTCCAGCCCGTCCCCGCCGACCGCCTCGGTGAGCTGGGCCCGGACCAGTGCCGCCTTCGCCTCGATGTCCAGTCCACAGAGGACGAACGTCATCGAGTTGCGGAAGCCGCCCAGCCGGGTGACCCCGACCTTCAGAGTTGGCGGCGGGGGCGTGCCACGGGCCCCGCTGACGCGTACCCGGTCCGGCCCGGCGTCGGCCAGGGTGACCGTGTCGAGCCGGGTCACCACGTCCGGGCCGAGATAGTCGGGGCCGGCGATCTCGTACAACAGTTGTGCGGTAACGGTCTCCCGGGTGACCGCCCCGCCGGTGCCCGGATGCTTGGTGAGCACCGCCGAGCCGTCCGGGTGCAGCTCGGCGATCGGGAAGCCGGGACGGTGCCCGCCGTCCGGCAGCTCGGTGAAGAAGCTGAAGTTGCCGCCGCTGACCTGGGTGCCGCACTCCAGCAGGTGGCCGGCGACGGTCGCCCCGGCCAGTGGGTCGAGATCGGACCGGGTCCAGCCGAAGTGCGCGATCCCCGGGCCGACCGCCAGCGAGGCGTCGGTGACCCGCCCGGTGACCACCACGTCCGCCCCGGCACCCAGACAGGCGGCGATGCCGAACGCCCCCAGGTACGCGTTCGCGGTCAGCGTGCCCGGCCGGTCCAGCGAGTCGCCCTCGACGTACCCGATCCGGGCCGGCAGCCCGAGCCGGTCGGCGAGGGTACGCAGCGCGGCGGCCAGCCCGGCCGGGTGGAGGCCGCCCGCGTTCGTCACGATCCGCACGCCCCGGTCCAGCGCGGTGCCGAGGCAGGGTTCGAGCTGCCGGAGGAAGGTGCGGGCGTAGCCGAGTTCCGGGTCGCGGTGCCGGTCCCGGCCGAGGATCAGCATGGTCAGCTCGGCCAGGTAGTCGCCGGTCAGCACGTCGAGGTCGCCGCCGTCGAGCATCTCCCGCCAGGCGCTGGACCGGTCGCCGTAGAACCCGGAGGCGTTGCCGATCCGCAGCACGTCCGGGCGGGCACCGATCACGACACCCCGCCCGGCCGGCGGTGTTCAGCAGGATCGGGGTGTCCGCCCGGCTCGCGGCCGGGGCCGGGTGGGCCGGCGAAGACCTGGGCGATGCCGAGCCACTCGGTGGCGACCGGCCCGACCGCGACCAGGGCCAGGTCGGCGTGGTGGCGGCGCTGGGTGACCAGCAGGCAGAAGTCCAGTGCCGGCCCGGAGACCCGGTCCGCCGCGTCGGCCGGCCCGAACCGCCAGGACTCACCGTCGGGCCCGGTCAGCTCGACCCGTACGGCTGCGTCGGGGATCGGGCGGCCGCGCGTGGCGAAGGCGTGTCCGACGGTACGGGCACCGAGGTAGGCGACGTGCCGGAGCCGGGCGGTCGGCGTACGGGTGACGCCGAGCGTGTCGGCGACGTCCTCGCCGTGCGCCCAGGTCTCCATGATCCGGGCGGTGGCCATCGAGGTGGCCGACATCCGGGTGCCGTACCAGGGCATCTTCACCCCGGCCGGCACGCCGCGCAGCGCCCGGTCCAGGGCCGACCGGCTTGCCCGCCACCGGTCCAGCAGTTCGGGTACGGGTGCCAGGAACTCCGCCGCGCCCCGGTCGATGAAGCCGTGCGGATCGCCTGCCGCGTGCCGGATCGACTCGGCGAACGCGTCGATGTCGGTGGCGGCCAGCGTGGCGACGTGGTCGGTCCAGGCGAGGTGGGCGATCTGGTGGGCGACGGTCCAGCCCGGTGCGGGTGTGGGACGGGCCCAGTCCGCCTCGGGCAGTTCCGCGACCAGCGCCTCCAGCGCCGCCGACTCGGCGGCCAGGTCTGTCAGCAGACTGTCCAGGTCGACCATGCGCGGCCTCCTTGCCGGTCGCGGATCGTGTGCGTTCGGTGCGGGTGGGTGGGTGGGTGGCGTGGCGGTGCGGGTGGCGTGGCGGTGCGGGTGGGTGGCGTGGCGGTGCGGGTGGGTGGCGTGGCGGTGCGGGTGGGTGGCGTGGCGGTGCGGGTGGGTGGCGTGGCGGTGCGGGTGGGTGGCGGTGCGGCTCGGTGAGGTAGCGGTGCGGGTCAGGGGTGTGCGGTGGCGACGATCGAGGCGAGTTGGTGTTTCCAGATGCCGAGCAGAGCGCCGCGCCGGGCCGAATCGTCGGAGAGGAGGTTGGCCACCCCGAGCCCTCGGAGCAGGTCGAGGGTCGCCTGGATCGCCTCGCGTACCCCGGGTTGCCGCTCGTCGGCGCCGAGCAGGTCGACGGTGAGCCGGTGCATCTCGCGGCCGACCCGGGCCTCCAGCGGCACCAGCGCGTCCCGCAGTTCCGGATCGGTCCGCCCGGCCACCCACAGCTCCAGGGCGGCGACGAAGAGCGGGCCGGTGAACGCACTGGCCAGCATGTCGATGACCCGGTCGAGCCGCTCGGGTCCGGCCGGCAGGCCGGCCGCCTCGGCCCGGATCTCCGCTGCCCGGCGCTCGGCCAGGTGCTCGACGGCGGCCATCACCAGGGTGCTCTTGGTGGGGTAGTGGTGCAGTTGGGCGCCCCGGGAGACGCCGGCCCGGGCCGCCACCACCGTGGTGGTGGTGCCGGACCAACCCCGCTCGACCAGGCACTCCACAGTGGCCTCCAGCACCCGGGCCTGGGTGGCCCGGCTGCGTTCCCGCTGGGGGGTACGGGTCGGTGTACTGGACACGAGGACAGCCTGCCGGGTGAGAAACAAACAGTCAAGACTGCTTGTTTTTCGTCGCCGCTCTGTCGATTCCACTTCGTACACTCGGCGTACGCAACCGAGGCGTCGTGGTAACCCGGAGTTGGTTGACGGCGTTTTGTACGAAAAGTACGGTATCTGTGCTTCGCGGTCCGCGAGGCGTTCTCCCGCTCGGTGGAAAGGTGGGTCAGCAGGATGTTCGACGACCTCGTAGAGGAGATCCAGGAAGATCTCGACGAGCTTGAGGACGCGTTGGAGGACGTCGGCCTCGACGTCGAGATCGACGGGGAGTAACCGTCCGGGGCGGTCGACCGGGTCGACTGCCCCACGTCGGCATGCTGGACGGACATCCGGGCCGCCGAAGGCTCGGCCGCTGCTGCCGGCGGTCTCGGACCTTGGCAGAAGAGGGCGTGCGGCGAACCGTAGTTCGCCAAGGATCTTGGCGAGGTCGCGGTGCGCCGCGGACGCGGATCAGCCCCGCACCATCCCGGTGGTGGTACGGGACCGAGGGCGGACGCGGTCGGTCAGACCCGGGCGCGGCGGGCCAGACGCTCCGGGTCGAGGATGATGATGCTCTTGCCGTCCAGCCGCAGCCAGCCCCGCGAGGCGAAGTCGGCCAGCGCCTTGTTGACGGTCTCTCGGGAGGCGCCGACGAGCTGGGCGATCTCCTCCTGGGTCAGGTCGTGGGTGACCCGGAGTACGCCGCCGTCCCGGGTGCCGAACCGGCCCGCCATCTGGAGCAGGTTCTTCGCCACCCGGCCGGGCACGTCGGTGAAGATCAGGTCGGCCAAATTGTCGTTCGTCCGGCGCAGCCTGCGGGCGAGTACCCGGAGCAACTGCTCGGCGATCTCCGGCCGGTTGTTCAGCCACGGCCGCAGCGCCTGCTTGCGGAGCCGGGCGAGCCGGGTGTCGATCACGGCGGTGGCGGTCGCCGTACGCGGGCCGGGGTCGAACAGCGAAAGCTCGCCGACCATGTCGGACGGGCCCATCACGGCGATCAGGTTCTGCCGGCCGTCAGCGGCCCGGCGACCAACCTTGATCTTGCCACTCAGGACGATATAAAGGCTGTCGCCCGGTTCGCCCTCGTTAAAGACGATCTCGCCCTTGCGGACCTCGATCGTCTCCATGTCCTTCGCGAGTGCCTCGGCAGCCTCGGGGTCCACGCCCTGGAAGATCCCGCTCCGAGCCAACACCTCGTCCATCGCGCACCTCCGCCCACGCGAGCCGCCCGCGGCCGGGTTCCGGCCGGTGATCGGCGCGCGCCGCCAAGTCTAGGCGCATGTGAAGAGTAATCGGAGGAGCACCCCTGGAATCTTGATCTGGCGCCGGGGCGGGTAACCCCAGATAACCCGGGGGTACGCCCGGTTTGGTGGCCGCTGTGTCCGCCCGGGCGAGTCCAGGGCCCACGCCCGGGTCCGGATCGCCGACGTCTGGTGGCGACCTGGACACCAGAGGCGTTACCCACCATTCGTAACGCCTCTGGTGTCCAGGTGGACGTCCAGGCGGTTGTCGGGCCCGGCCGCGACCAAAGGGTTGTCTGGGGCGACGAAGGGTTTGGGGTGGACCGTAGAGTCGGTCGGTGCTTGGTGAACTTGAGTTGACCCACCGTGCCGAGGAGGGGCGGGAGGTCCCGGTGCTGGTGTGGCGGCTCGACCGACCGGCGCTGGCGATCAGCTCCGGGCCGCTCGGCGGCGGGATCGGGGTACGACACTGGGTGGTCAACGCGACCGTGCTGATGTCGTACCGCCGGGACGACCCGGACGTCCACCTCGGCGAGCTGGCCGACCGGCTCGGCCTGCACGGACCCGGGGTCGGACTGCTCACCGGGGTGGACGTGGCCGAGGTGGTGACCGCCGACGACGGCGGTGTCCGGATCTGGGCCACCGTCGGTCTTGGTGCCCCGATCTGGGCGGCCGACACCCCCGGCCCGGCACCGTCGCATGGTGCTGAACTGGAGACTGGTGCTGAACTGGAGCCTGGTGCTGAACTGGAGCCTGGTGCTGAACTGGAGCCTGGTGCGGTGCTGGAGCGTGGTGCGGCAACCGAGGCTGTCGGCGCGGTGGGTCCCGTTGGCGCGATGGACCACGTTGGCACGGTCAACATCGTCGCGCTGTTGCCGGAACGGCTCGGCGACGCCGCACTGGTGAACGCCGTCGCGACGATTACCGAGGCGAAGGCGCAGGCGCTGCGCGAGCTGGGCCTGCCGGCCACCGGTACCGCCACCGACGCGGTGACCGTGCTCTGCCCGGCGGACGGCCGCGCCGCCCCGTACGGCGGCCCGCGGTCGCGCTGGGGTGCCCCGCTGGCCCGCGCCGCCTGCCGGGCAGTACGTGAGGGCGGCGCTCGACCGACCGTCCCCTGGTCGCAGCGCTGAGCGCTGCTGCGTCACGCGGCGGAAATCGCGGGTCGGGCCGATGCCCTGCCCGTCGAGGCGATGACCCGTCCGATGGGCCTGCCCGTGGAGCCGATGGCCTGCCCGTGGAGCCGACGGCTGGCTCGTCGAGGTGATGGCCTGCCCGTGGAGCCGATGGCTGGCGCGTGGAGCCGATGGCCTGCCCGTGGAGCCGATGGCTGGCTCGTCGAGGTGATGGCTGGCGCGGCGAGATGCTGGCGCGTCGAGGTGCTGGCACGTCGGAGGTCGATGTGTCGAGGATCCGGTCCTGACCACAAGGGTCGGGTGTCCGGCGGGGCTGCCGCGGTGGCTTGCGTAGGCCATGATGACTCACGTCGATCTGGCTGACACGGCGTCGTGGTACGGGGGAGCGTTTCGATGCGACGACTCGGCGGCATTCTGCTGATTTTCGCGCTGACCGGCGGATCGGCCGGCTGTGGCGGTGGCGACGAACCGCGCCTGCTTCCGGTCCCCGACACCTTCGTCGCCGAGGGCACGTCCCGACTCTCGGATCCGTTCGGCGATCTGGAGATCGAGTCACGGGAACTTCCCGAGAACGCCGTACTCGTCGGCGCGGAGTACGAGGTGGCACTGAGCCGGTACGGCGTGGCGAGCGAGCTGACCGAGGAGGCGGTCCGGGAGCTGCGCCTGCGGGGTCAGGCGCAGGCTGCGCCCTGGCTGGCCGGTAACGGCCGGGAGTTCCTGATGCTCCACCTGACCGAGCCCGAGCAGCCCAAGCGTCGGCTGTCCAACCGGTTCCCGGAGGCGGCGGTGCTGGTGGACGGCGAGCCCCGGAAGCTCGGCGAGACGGCACTGCTGCCGAACCGGGTGGTCGTGGTGTCCGTACCGGCGGGGGCGGACGCCACCCTCGCCGTCACCGAGGGCGGGCAGACCCAGTCGATCAGCATCCGTACCGGCAAGCTCGTCGGACCGTCGCCGAAGCCGCTGACGCCGACGTCGGCCCCACCCGGGGCGGACCGGCCGGTCGTCTCGGGTTCCGTCCGACTGGCCGACTATGTCACCGTCGCCCGCCGGGATCCGGGCCTGGGTTGGGACGCGCTGATCGACGTCGACGTCGAGGTCGAACTGCGCCGGTACGACCAGAAGCGGGGCGCGGCCCCGGACGGCGCCCTCTGGGCGTACGTCAGCGTGAAACTCCATGCCAACCCCACCCGGGTCAAGTTCAAGATTGATCTGTCCCGGAGCCTGACCATCCGGACCGCCGCTGGACAGGTGCTCCGGGTCCCGGCCGGTACGACGCTGACGGTGCCCAACTTCCAGGCGCCGGGTTCGACGCTGACGGTTCCGGTCACCTGGTCCGAGGCGTTCCGGGTACCGGCGAAGACCCGGAAGCTGTCGGTGACCTACCGGACCCGGGCCACCGTCACCGAGGACGACGGCCGGAAGGCGGCGTTCGAGCGTCGCGACACCCGCAACACCGGCACCGTCACCCTGAAGTGACGGCGCCGGTGTAGCCGACCGAACGCGGGTCGAGGACCGGCCGTAGGTGACCCTCGGGGAAGTCCCGACAGGCGGTGCGGCAACATCGGCCGGCGGTGCGGCAACATCGGCCGGTCGACGGTCGCCCCGGTCGCCCGATCCCGGTACTGTCACCGGGCGATGTACGAGACCGAACCGACCACCCCCAAGTCCCGCCGGGCGCCTCGCAGCGCCGGCCGGACCGCCCTCGTCGTGACCGCGGTCCTCGCCGTGCTCCTCGGCACGGGGGTGGCCGGAGTGGCCGCCTTCGACATGCTCGGCGGCGACGACCCGGCCGGGCCGCAGGCCGCGCCGAGCGCCGCCGGCTCCGCCTCCGCCGACCCGTCCCCGACCGGGGAGCCGGCGCCCAAGGTCATCTCCATGTCCGCCACCGGCGACATCGTGATGGGCAACGCCCCCGGACGGCTGCCGGCCAACGGTGGCAAGGGGTTCTTCAACTCGGTCAAGAAGGCGCTCGCCGCCGACCTGGTGATGGGCAACCTCGAAGAGCCGCTGACCGACGACACCGGCACCTCCAAGTGCGGCGCCAACTCCACCCGCTGTCACCAGTTCCGGGCCCCGCCGTCGTACGCGGCGCACCTCAAGGAGGCCGGCTTCGAGCTGCTCAACCAGGCCAACAACCACGGGTACGACTACGGCGAGGCCGGCTACGAGAACACCCAGGAGGCCCTGGAGAAATACGACCTCCAGCACACCGGCGCGCCCAACCAGATCACCGTGGTCGACGTCGAGGGCGTCAAGGTGGCGGTGGCCGGCTTCTCGTCGTACGCCTGGTCCAACAGCCTGATCAACATCAGTTCGGCGAAGAAGGTGATCCAGAAGGCCGCCACCATGGCGGACCTGGTCGTCGTGCAGGTGCACATGGGTGGCGAGGGTTCGGAGAAGACCCGGGTCCGGCCGGGCACCGAGATGTTCCTGGGCGAGAACCGGGGCGACCCGATCAAGTTCTCGCACTCGATGATCGACGCCGGCGCCGACCTGGTGGTGGGGCACGGGCCGCACGTGATGCGGGCGCTGGAGTTCTACAAGGGCCGGCTGATCGCGTACAGCCTCGGCAATTTCGCCGGTGGCGGGGGGACGCTCAGCAACAACGGCCGGCTCGGCTGGGGAGCCGTGCTCAAGGTCTCGCTGACCGCCGAGGGCGAGTGGGCGGGCGGGCAGCTCATCTCGACGTACATGAACGGCTCGGGCCAGCCGACGATGGACTCGCAGCGTCGGGCCGCCGGGCTGGTCCGGGACCTGTGCAAATCTGACTTCCCGAAGACCGGCGCCCGGGTGGCCGCCGACGGCAAGATCACGCCGCCGGCCGCCGCGAGCTGAGACCCGAGCGCCGCGACCTGAGACGGGGGCGTCGCGACCTGAGACGGGGGCGTCGCGAGCCGAGAGCCGGGCGTCGCGAGTCGAGGCGGGGCAGCGGGCCGGCTGCCTTCGGGGCGGGCGGGCTTCCCAGGGTTCGGCCGGGTCGGGCTCCCCGGCGTCGATGTCGGCGCCGCGACGTAGGCTGGCCGGCGTGAGTGCCAGAGACGACTCCGCGCAGACCGGAGTCGCAGTCACGCCCGGCGAGGCGACCCGGGCGATCCGGGCGGTCCGGCCGACCCGGCGTACCGTCGAATCCGATCTCGGCCGCAAGCGACGGGCCCGGCGGATCGGCCGGGTGCTGACCGAGACGCACCCGGACGCCCACTGCGAGCTCAACCACCAGGGACCGCTGCAACTGGCCGTGGCGACCATCCTCTCGGCGCAGTGCACCGACCAGCGGGTCAACGAGGTGACGCCGAAGCTGTTCGCCCGCTATCCGACCGCGGCCGACTATGCCGGGGCGGACCGGGCCGAGCTGGAGGAGATGATCCGGCCCACCGGCTTCTTCCGGAACAAGACCAACTCCTTGATCAACCTCGGCCGCCAGCTCGTCGAGCGGTACGACGGCCAGGTGCCCCGCCGGATGGCCGACCTGGTGACCCTGCCCGGGATCGGTCGCAAGACCGCCAACGTCATCCTCGGCAACGCCTTCGGGGTGCCGGGGATAACCGTCGACACCCACTTCGACCGGTTGGTGCACCGGTGGGAGCTGACCACCGAGACCGACCCCGTCAAGATCGAGCATGCCGTCGGCGCACTGTTCGAGCGGCGCGACTGGACGATGCTCTCGCATCGGGTGATCTTCCACGGCCGGCGGGTCTGCCACGCCCGCAAGCCCGCCTGCGGCGCCTGCACCCTGGCCCGGCTCTGTCCCTCCTACGGCCTCGGCCCGACCGACCCGGCCGCCGCCGCGAAACTGCTCAAGGGCCCTCGGGCCCGCGAGCTGGCGGTGCAGGCGGGGGTCGATCCCGACCTGGTGCCGGCGACCGCCGCCGTCGGCGACACCCCGTGAAGCGGCTGGGACTGGGCGGGCCACTGCTGGCACTGGTGTTGCTCGCCGCCGCCTGCACCGGACCGGACGCGGAGCCGGAGGCCGGCGCGGCGCCGGGCGCGGAGGAGAGCGCCACCACGGCCGCCTTCGCCGACTGCGCCGTCCTGACCGCCCCGGTCGCCGCGCCCAGCGGCCCGGCCGGCCCGACACCCGGGTCGGGGCGGTTGTTGCCGGCGCTGAGCCTGCCCTGCTTCGTCGGGGGCGGCGAGGTCGCCGTCGGCGAGCTGCGCGGGCCGGCCGTGGTCAACCTGTGGGCCTCGTGGTGCCCGCCCTGCCGGAAGGAGCTGCCCGCCTTCCAGCGGCTCGCCGAACGGGCCGGCGACCGGCTCCGGGTGGTCGGAGTGAACAGCGGGGATGCCCGGCCCGCCGCCCAGTCGATCGGCGAGGACTTCGGACTGGAGTTTCCCAACCTCTACGACCGCGACAAGAGGCTGCTGACCGAGCTGGGCGGCCGGGCCGTGCTGCCGGTCACGCTCCTGGTGGACGCCGAGGGGCGGATCCGGCACCGGGACGAGACGGGTGCCCTCGACGATGCCGAGCTGGCCACGCTGGTCCGCCGGCACCTGGGGGTGGCGGTGCCGTCGTGACCGAGTACGAACTTCCGACGTGGTGCGAGCCGCTGCTCACCCGGGTCCGGTCGGCGCGTACCGAGGACTTCACCCGGGTACGCACCCCCGCCGACGGCGGACGGGCCAGCGCCGTACTCGTGCTCCTCGGCGAGCAGCCGGAGCACGGGCTCGACGTGTTGATCCTGCAACGGGCCGCGACCCTGCGTACCCACGCCGGGCAGCCGGCCTTTCCGGGCGGGGCCTGCGACCCGGACGACGAGGACGCGGCGGCGACCGCGCTGCGGGAGGCGCACGAGGAGGTCGGCCTCGACCCGACCAGCGTCACCGTGCTGGCCCAACTGCCCCGGCTGTGGATTCCGGTCAGCGACTTCGTGGTCACCCCGGTACTCGCCTGGTGGCACCGGCCCCATCCGGTGCACTCCCGCGAGCCGGCCGAGGTGGCACACGTCGCCCGGTTGCCGATCGCCGAGCTCGTCGACCCGGCCAACCGGGTCCGGGTACGCCACCCCAGCGGCTGGATCGGCCCGGCCTTTCAGTCCCGGGGCATGCTGGTCTGGGGCTTCACGGCCGGGGTGCTCGCCACACTGCTGGAGATGGCCGGCTGGGCGAGGCCCTGGCCGCAGGACCGGATACTGGACCTTCCTCCGACGAGCCCGCCCCCGAGCCCCGCACCCAGCGCCGGGGAACCCGACACGGCGGACGAGCTGACCGGGCCGGCAACACCCTCCTGACCGGGCGCCCGGCCCTGGACGACGGCGCTCGCGGAAGGCTCGCGGAAGGCTCGCGGCGGGAGGTACGGAAACCGATTCGACGGTAAGCGCCGGTGGCCCAGGCCATTTCCAGGTCTCCCCCGTACCCTGAACGGGTGTCGGTGGTGGATGTCGTTCTGATCCTGCTCATGTTGCTGTTCGCGATCAGCGGCTACCGGCAGGGATTCGTCATCGGTCTGCTCTCCTTCACCGGCTTCTTCGGCGGCGCCCTGATCGGGTTGCAGGTCGGTCCGCTGCTCGCGGAGCAGTTCACCAGCAACTCGACCCGGGTCGTGGTCGCGCTGGTCTCGATCTTCGGCCTGGCGGTGCTCGGTCAGGCTCTCGCCGGCTGGCTCGGTTCGCACCTGCGGCACGCCATCACCAGCCAGGCAGGCCGGACGGCCGACGACGTCGGCGGGGCGCTGGTCTCGCTGTTCGCCGTACTCCTGGTGGCCTGGCTGGTGGCCGTCCCGCTGGCCTCCTCCTCGCTGCCCTGGCTGGCCAGCGCGGTCCGCAACAGTGCGCTGCTGACCGTGGTGGACCGGGTCCTGCCGCCGGAGGCGCAGGCACTCTCCGAGGCGCTGCGCGACACGGTCGACACCAACGGCTTCCCGGACGTGTTCGGCGGGCTGACCCCGACCCGGTCCCGCGAGGTGGCCTCGCCCGACCCGGCACTGGCCGGCTCGCAGGTGGTGGTGAACGGGCGACGCTCGGTCGTCAAGGTGCTCGGCAACGCCCCCAGTTGCTCCCGCCGGATCGAGGGCTCCGGTTTCGTGTACGCGGAGAACCGGGTGATGACCAACGCGCACGTGGTGGCCGGTACCCGGAGCGTCCAGGTCGAGGTGGCCGGCGAGCGGCACAGCGCCCGGGTGGTCGTCTACGACCCGGACCGCGACCTGGCGGTGCTCTACGTGCCGGAGATGTCTGCCCCGGTGATGCGGTTCGCCACCGGTGAGGCGGCGATCGAGGACGACGCCATCGTGCTCGGCTTCCCGCTGGACGGGCCCTACAACGCCCAGCCGGCCCGGATTCGCGACGTCGGCGAGATCGCCGGTCCGGACATCTACGAGTCGGGCCGGGTCAACCGGGAGATCTACACGATCCGGGGTCTGGTCCGCAGCGGCAACTCGGGCGGCCCGCTGGTGGCCCCGGACGGCCAGGTGCTCGGGGTGATCTTCGCGGCGGCGGCCGACGACCCGAACACCGGCTTCGCGGTGACGGCCGATGAGGCGCGCTCCACCGCCAGCACCGGGCTGGAACGGACCCGGGTCACCAACACCGGCGCCTGCACCTGAACCTGGTGGGATCGGCGGCGGGGAAACCGTGCTGGGACCGGCGGCGAAGCCTGACAGTGACGGGGATCGGCGGCGGAATGGCGCCGACCGGGTGGTGTCAGGGGCGGTCGCGGTGGAACCGGCGCCGGACCACCAGCACCGCCCCGGCGACGACCAGCAGGAAGAGGACGCCGCCGCCGCTCCACAGCCTGGGCAGTGGATGGCTGACCTGGTCGCCCGCCGCCTGGGCGGTCCAGTCGGCCGAGCGGCCGGACGCCGCCGTGCCCACGGTCTCCGCTCCGTCGCTGGGCGGTGCGGGCGTCGACTCCTGACCGGGCGCCGAGCCGAAGCCGGCGACGCCGGGCGGCGCCGCGCCGTCGTCCAGCGGATTGGCCCGTACGCTCGACACCTCGCCGTTCAACGCGGCGACCGGGTCGACGACGCCGAAGCCGAACCGGTCGTCCCGGCCGGACGGCCCGACGTCCCGGGCGGTGTTGATCAGCCGGTTGACCACGTCCCCGGCGGACATCTTCGGCCAGTGTGACCTGACCAGGGCCGCCGCCGCGGCCACCAGTGGCGAGGCGAAGCTGGTGCCCTGGACCCGCCAGAAACCACCCGGCCGGGCGCCGGTCAGCCCGGTGGCCGGGGCGGAGAGCACGGTCTCGGGGCCGGTGATCGAGCCGGACCAGAGCGCGTCGCTCTCGCGTTCCAGGCCCGCCACCGCGACCACACCCGGCTCGCGGGCCGGATACCAGACCCGTTTGCCGGCGGACGATCCCAGATTGCCGGTGCAGGCGACGACGACCACGTCCCGGGCGAAGGCGTAGTCGAGGGCGGCGGCGAGCGCGGGACTCTCCCCGGTGCCGCCGAGCGACAGGTTCACCACCTGGGCGCCGTTGTCGACCGCCCACCGGACGCCCTTCGCCACGATCAGGGCGTCGTCGTAGCGGTTCTCCTCGTCGAGCACCCGGACCGGCAGGATCTTGGCCTTGGGGGCGAGTCCCGCCACGCCCCGGGTGTCGTCGTTGCGTCCGGCGATCAGTGCGGCGACGGTGGTGCCGTGCCCGACCGGGTCGGTCTGCCCGTTGCCGCTCCCCGCGACCAGGTCGATGCCGGGCAGCACCTGCCCGGCGAGGTCCGCGTGCGAGGCGTCGACCCCGGAGTCGACCACGGCAACCGTGACGCCCTTGCCGGTGGCGACCTTCCAGACCGCCTTGGCGTCGAACTCGTCCAACTGCCACTGCTCGTTGCGCACCGAGTCGGCCAGCACGGGCAGGCTGACCGGCGGCGCCGGCACGGCGGCCGTCGCCGGCGCCGGACGCGGACCGAACAGCGCTCCGGCGACCCCGGCCGTGGCGAGCAACGCCGCTCCGGCGACCCGGGCGACAGCACTCTGGTGTATATGCGGCAGCCTGGTCACAGCATGGTCATTTCACCCCGGGGGACACATGATGCACGGAGGTTACCCCGTTTCACCCCCGTCGCGTGGCGAAACTTTGCAACCGATCTGAGATCCACTGTCCACCGCCCCGAGACCGAGGGCCCGGCCGCCCTGGTGATCAGGTCGGCCGGGCCCTCGGGCTCGGAAAAGGGTCAGGTCGACGGGAGGTAGGCGAGCTGCACCAGCCGGATGCCTTCCTTCCGGGTCACCAGCCGGCCCCGGCCGGGCGGCATCGGGCCGGGGCGTACCGAGCCGATCAGGGCGCCCTCGTCCTTGCTGCCGGACATCACCAGACCGGGGGAGGAGAGTTCCCGGAGGCGCTGGATGATCGGCTCGTAGAGCGACCGGGAGGCGCCACCCGAACGCCGGGTCAGCACCAGGTGCAGACCGACGTCCCGGGCCTGGGGGAGATATTCCACCAGCGGCAGCAGCGGGTTGTTCGGGCCGGTGGCGACCAGGTCGTAGTCGTCGACGAGTACGAACAGCTCCGGCCCGGTCCACCAGGAGCGGTCCCGCAACTGCTGCGGGGTGACGTCCGGCCCGGGCAGCCGGCGTTGCATGTAGCCGGCGACCGACTCGATCAGCTCACTGGTCGCCTGGGCGGCGGTGCCGTACCCGATCAGGTGGTCGGACTGGATCACGCCCAGCAGGCTGCGCCGGAAGTCGACCAGGATGATCCGGGCCTGCTCCGGGGTGTACCGGCTGGTGATCGAGGTGGCCAGCGCCCGCAGGAAGGACGACTTGCCGCACTCGGCGTCGCCGAAGAGCAGGAAGTGCGGCTCGGAGGCGAAGTCGATCGACACCTGCTGGAGGTCGGCCTCGGAGATGCCGATCGGCAGCCGCAGGCCGGCCGCACCGGCGACGTCCAGGTCGGCGTAGGGCAGCACCGGCGGGAGCAGCCGGACCCGGGGGGCCGGTGCGCCGCTCCAGTTGCCCGCGACCGCCTTGACCAGAGCCTGGGTCTGCCCGCCGCCGAGGCTGGACAGCTCCGGCAGCACGGTCAGGAAGTGCAGGCTCTCGGCGGTGATGCCGCGACCCGGCGACTTCTCCGGCACGTTCACCGCCGCCTTGCGGGAGACGATCGAGTCGGTGGGGTCACCGAGCCGCAGCTCCAGCCGGGAGCCGAACAGGTCGCGGATCGCCGGCCGGAAGTCCATCCAGCGGGGCGCCGCCGCGACCACGTGCACGCCGTACGAGAGGCCGCGGGTGGCGATGTCGGTGACCAGGGGCTCCAGGTCGTCGTACTCGCCGCGCAGGGTGGGCCAGCCGTCGATGACCAGGAACACGTCACCGAACGGGTCCGCGCCGACCCCGACGCCGCCGGCCGAGGCCCGCCGCTTCCGGTACGCCGGCATCGACTCCACGCCCAGCTCGGCGAAGCGCTGCTCGCGCTCGTTGAGCAGGGTGGAGATCTCGCCGACGGTACGCCGCACCGCCGCCGCCTCGGAGCGCCCGGCGACCCCGCCGACGTGCGGCAGGTCGCGCAGTGCGGCGAGCGAGCCACCACCGAAGTCGAGGCAGTAGACCTGCACCTCGGCCGGGGTGTGGGTGAGCGCCAGCCCGCAGATCAGGGTGCGCAGCAGGCTCGACTTGCCGGACTGCGGACCGCCGGCCACCGCCACGTGCCCGGCGCCGCCTTCCAGGGAGAGCCAGAGCAGGTCACGCCGCTGCTCGAACGGCTTGTCGATCATCGCGACCGGCACCTGGAGCGCGCCGTGCAGCTCGGGGTTGCCGAAGGTGAGCCCGCGCGCCGGGTCGGTGATCACCGGGCCGAGGATCTCGTCCAGCGCCGGGGCCTGGGACAGCGGCGGCAGCCACACCTGGTGGGCCGGCGGGCCCTGGCCGACCAGCCGGGAGACCATCACGTCGAGCAGGCTCTGCGCGGCCGGGTCCTCCGGGGCCGGCTTGGGGGCGGCCTGCACCACCGGTTTCGGCACCGGCACGAAGTGCGTCGAGTACGACAGCAGCCGGGGACCGGTGTAGCCCTGCGCGCCCGGCCCACTCGCGGCGGCCTTCTGGTAGGGCCCCGAAACGTACGCCGCCTTGAACCGGACCAGTGGCTCGGTGCCGAACTTCAGGTAGCCGTGCCCCGGGGCCCGGGGCAGCTCGTACGCGTCCGGCACCCCGAGCACCGCCCGGGACTCCAGCGCGGAGAAGGTCCGCAGACCGATCCGGTACGACAGGTGCGTGTCCAGCCCGCGCAGCCGGCCCTCCTCCAGCCGCTGCGAGGCGAGCAGCAGATGCACCCCGAGCGACCGGCCCAGCCGGCCGATCTGCACGAAGAGGTCGATGAAGTCGGGCTTGGCGCTGAGCAGCTCGGAGAACTCGTCACAGATGATCAGCAGCGAGGGCAGCGGTGCCAGCGCGGCACCGCCGGAGCGGGCCTTGTCGTAGTCCTTCAGGTTGGCGTAGTTGCCCGCCTTGCGCAGCAGCTCCTGCCGGCGGATCATTTCGCCGTTGATGGCGTCGACCATCCGGTCGACCAGCGGCAGCTCGTCGGCGAGGTTGGTGATCACGGCGGCGGTGTGCGGCAGCCGGTCCAGCGAGGCGAAGGTCGCGCCACCCTTGAAGTCGACAAGTACGAAGTTGAGCGCCTCGGACGAGTGCGTCGCCGCCAACCCGAGCACGAGGGTACGCAGCAGCTCGGACTTTCCGGAACCGGTGGCGCCGATGAGCAGGCCGTGCGGCCCCATACCGTCCTGTGCGGACTCCTTGAGGTCGAGGTCGACCACGCCGCCGTCGCCGCCGACGCCGATCGGCACCCGCAGCTTGTCCCGGTTGGGCCGGGGCGCCCAGCCCTGCACGGTGCTGAAGTTCTCCGGGTCGCCGACCCCGAGCAGCTCGCCCAGGGTCATCTCCTTGACCAGCGAGTCGTCCGAGGAGCCCTTCTGCGCGGCGGCGAGCCGCAGCGGGGCGAGCCGGCGGGCGACCGCCTCGGCCTCCTCGACGCTGAGCCGGTCGGGGGTGCCGACCTCGGCCTGCCCGTCCATCGAGTAGGTGTTCAGCCGGCTGCCGTCGGTCTCCAGCACCAGCATGGCCCGGTCCAGCAGCCGTGGCGGCGGACTGTCCAGGTCGATGATGGTCACCGCGTCGATGCCGCTGTCCCCGGCGAGATAGCTGGCGCCGTTGAGGTCGCCGCCGTCGAGCACGATCACCACGTGCGGGCCGTCGGTCGCCGGGCCGGAGAGGCTGAACCGGGAGCGGTTGCCGACCACGTCGTCGATCAGCTTCTCCAGCTCGACCGCGGAGCTGGCCACCAGGCGTACCGGGCCGAGCGCGTCGACGGCGGTCGGGTGGTGCGCGTGCGGCAGCCACTTGGCCCACTCCCACCGGGCCCGGCGCTCCGGGCCGGCGCAGATCGCGATCAGCAGCTCCTCGGGGGCGTGGAAGACCGAGAGCTGGGTGAGCACCGCCCGGGCCAGCGCCTGCGGGTCGCCGCCGGCCGGCTCGCGGGACTGGTCGCGCTGGCTGGGCGCGTTGCGGACGAAAACCCGGGCGAAGCCCCGGATGGAGAGCGCCACCGGCAGGTCCGGCACCACCGAGTACGCGTCGAGGAACCGGCGCAGTGCACCGGCGGTCATCGGCTCCAGGTCCTCCAGCGGCCGGGTCACCGGCGGCACCAGCGGGGTGGCCAGGGTCTGCGGGCCGACCGCGACCCGGACGACACCGAAGTCGCCGTCGCTGGGGCGCCGTTCCCAGACCCGGTAACTGCCCACGGTGGACCAGAGCTGGGCCGGGTCGGGATGCCGGTAGAAGAGGCCGGCCCGCTGCTTCGACGCGGTCTCCCGGACCCGGCGCCGGAGCGTGGCCAGGTGCCGCAGGTATTCCCGGCGGGCCTGCATCATCTCCGACTTCTTCGGCGAACCGGAGGCGCTGCCCCAGGAGGACGCCACCATGGCGAGCGAGGAGACGCCGAACATCGCGCCGACGACGTAGGAGTAGGCGCCGCCGCCCCGGCCGAACATCATGGCCATCGCGACGGAGCCGCCGAGCATCGGCAGCACCATCATGATCTGCTGCCACTTGCCGCCGGTCGCCTGCGGAATCTCCGGCGGTGCCTCGACGGCGAGTTCGCCGGTCGGGATGTCCGGCGCCGGTCGGCGCGGCGGGCGCTTGATGACGACGGTGCTCATCGGTCGCCTCCCGCCGGTCGGTCCGCGCTGTCCCGCCGATCGGTGCCCACCTGCCCGGACCGGCCGCCACCCGGCCGTACGACGAGCTCCGGGGCGCGTCCGGCGCGGTGGCCGCCGCTCCGGGCCTGGCTACCCGTGTCCATGTGAGAGACCTCCCCTAAGGCCGCACCGGCGGAGCAGTTGGCCGTCCGGCGGGCCATCCGACGCCCCCGCGTCGCAAATGTCATCGCGCTCGGTCGGACGAGTGTGACCCATCCTAGGTAAAGTGCGGTCGTCCGCGCAGCCATGGGTTGCCCCTTCGATGGAGGACTGTCGATGAGTACCGGGCTCGCCCGCGTCACGATCAGCGCGCCGCAACGACGGGTGGACGTCGCGCTGCCCGAACACCTGCCGCTGGCCGAACTCCTGCCCGAGGTTCTCCGGCATGCCGGCGAAGGGCTGGCCGACGACGGCGAGAAGCACGGCGGGTGGTTGCTGCGCCGTACCGACGGCGAACCGCTGGCGGCCGGCAAGGCCCTGCTGCCGCAAGGGGTACGCGACGGCGACGTGCTGCATCTGGTGCCGGCCCGGGCGCAGTGGCCGGAGCTGGAGTACGACGACGTGGTGGAGGCGATCGCCGACGGGGCGAGGCGCCGGGGCAGCGCGTGGGCCGGGCGGAACACCCGGATCGGCACGCTGGGCGCGGCGGGCGCCCTGCTCGCCGTCTGCCTGCTCGCGGTGATCGCCGGCGGCACGCTGTGGGAGTTCGGTGCCTTCGTCGCGCTCGGTGCGGCCGTACTGCTCGCGCTGAGCGCGGTGGTGGCCTCCCGGGCGTACGGGGACGCCACCGCCGGTGCCGCCCTCGGCGGGTACGCGATGCCGTTCGCCTTCTTCGGCGGTGCCCTGCTGGTCGCCTCCGGCGATCCGGTGGGCGTGGTCGGGTGGATCGGCTGGCTCGGTGCGCCGGAGGCGCTGGCCGGGTCGGTCGCGCTGCTGCTGATCGCGGTGCTCGGCATGGTCGGGGTCGCCGCCGGGCTGCGGGTCTTCGCCGCCGGTGTCTCGGTCGGGCTGCTCGGCGCGCTGACCGCGCTGGTCGGATTCCTGCTCTCGGCGGCCGGGTCGGCCGCGATCCTGATGGCCGCGCTGGTCTGCGCGATCGGCATGCTGCCGCTGCTGGCGATCCGGTTCGGCAAGCTGCCGATGCCGCCGATCACGCTGCCCACCGGCGCCGAGGCGGCGGAGGGCTTCACGGCCTCGACCCCGCTGCCGAGCGGCGTGCGGGAGCGACCGGACCGGGGGCGGGTCTTCGCGGCGGTCGCCCGCACCGAGGAGATGCTCACCGGGATGCTGGTCGGGCACGCCATACTCGCCGTGGTGGCGGCGCTGGTGCTGGTGGTCGCGGGCGGGTTCTCCGGCCGGCTGATGGTCGCGGTCTCGGCGGCGGCCCTACTGCTGCGGTCCCGGCTCTTCGTCACGGTCCGGCAACGGGTACCGCTGATGGCGGCCGGGATCGGCTCCGCGGTGGTGCTCGGGATCGCCCTGCTGTTCCGGATGCAGGAGACCGGCCTGCTGCTGCTCACCGCCGGCGGCCTGGTGCTCGCCCTGGTGGTGATCGGGGCCGGCGCGACGTACTCGAAGCGGGAGCCCGGGCCCTACCTGGGCCGGACCGCCGACATCATCGACACCCTGATGGTGATCGCGGTGGTCCCGGTGGCCTGCGCGGTGCTCGGCCTGTACGCCCAGGCCCGCGGCCTGCTCGGCTGACCCGCGTGCCCAGCACGGCGATGGGCGGACCGCGTCCCGTCCCGGCGGTGGGCTGACCCGCGCCCGGTCCCGGCGGTGGCCGGACGTCATGACCGACGAAATCGGCCGGTGGCCCCTGAGGGGTGCCACCGGCCGGTTGCTGCGCTGCCGGGGTTCAGTGCGGCGACTCGCCCCGTTCGACCGCTTCCTGGTGCCGGCGGAAGGACGTCCGGATCTCCGCCTCCGCCTCGGTCCGACCGACCCAGGTGGCGCCCTCGACCGATTTGCCTGGCTCCAGGTCCTTGTACACCTCGAAGAAGTGCTGGATCTCCAGCCGGTCGAACTCGCCGAGGTGGTGGATGTCCCGCAGGTGCTCCTGGCGCGGGTCCTCGTACGGCACGCAGAGGACCTTGTCGTCGCCGCCCTTCTCGTCCGTCATCCGGAACATGCCGATCGTCCGACACCGGATGAGGCAACCTGGAAACGTGGGTTCGGGTACCAGCACCAGAGCGTCGAGTGGGTCGCCGTCCTCACCCAGGGTGCCTTCGATGAAACCGTAGTCCGCCGGGTACTGGGTCGACGTGAAGAGGGTCCGGTCCAGCCGGATCCGGCCGGTCGCGTGGTCCACCTCGTACTTGTTGCGGTGACCCTTGGGGATCTCAACCGTGACGTCGAAATCCATCTCACACGCTCCCTCGTTTGCCGGCGCTGGCCAACGGAACCACAACGGTCGGCACCTGCGCGGGTGATCTCGCGATTCACCTTGCGGCGCCGGCCCCGGTGCGGTGTTCGGACCAAAGTAGTGTCGCCTAGGCAGAATTCGACGGGGAGGAGGGGCCGGTGGGGAGTGAAGATTCACACTCGGGCCTGACCGGAGAGAACCCGCCGGAGCACCCGGCACAGGGCCGCGTGGCGGTGCCGGGCGCCAGCGGGCCGCAGCCGCCCGCCGGGTCTGGCCCGGTCCGTGGCCGGGCCGCCGTGCCGCTGCCGACCAATCTGCCCATCCCGCCGTCAAACACCCCGAATCCTCCGCCCGGGCCGTCGGCCCGGCCCGGCCGGGCCACCCCGCCGCCCGGCGCCACCGGCTGGTCCGGGCAGAGCGTGCCGATTCCGCCGTCCGGTGTCGCGCCCGGCTCGTCGGGGCAGGCCGTGCCCGTGCCACCGGCCGGCGCGGCCGGGTGGTCGGGGCAGGCCGTGCCTGTGCCGCCCGGCGGGCCGGGGAAGCCTCCGACGGACCCCTCCGCCTGGTCCGACCGGCCCGCGCCACCGGCCTGGCCCGGGCGGTCGGGCGCCGACGCGCCGGGCACGCCGGCTTCCGGCAACGGCACGCTTCCACCGGGTACGCCGCCGGGCAGCCCGCCGCCGGGGGTGACCGTCGGCGGGGCGGTGCCCGGTGGGGTACCGCCGGCCGGACCGCGGAGCCGGGGCAGGCTGCTCGGAGTCCTCGCGACCGTCCTGGTGCTCGCGCTCGCGGTCGCCGGGGTGGCCGTGGTCCGCCCCGGTCCGGTGGACGGCTGGCTGGGCGGGGACGACCGGGCCACCCCCGGCGCGCTCGACCCGACCGAACCGCCACCACCCCCCGTACTGACCGCCGCCGGGGCGAACGCTCCGGCACCCACCCCGGCGGGCGTACGGGCCGCGCTGAGCCCGTTGGTCACCTCGTCCCCGCTCGGCAACGAGGTGAACATCTCCGTGGTCGACGCGGTCACCGGGCAGGCGCTGTACGAGAACGGCCAGGACACCCCGACCATCCCGGCGTCGACCACCAAACTGGTCACCGCGGCTGCCGTACTCGCGGCCCGTGGCCCCGCGTACCGGATCGCCACCCGGGTGGTGGCCGGGCCGAACCCGGGCGAGGTGGTGATCATCGGTGCGGGTGACCCGACGCTGGCGGTGAACGCCACCGGCTGGTACCCGGGCGCCGGGCGGCTCGACCGGCTCGCCGCGCAGGTGAGGAAGGCGCTCGGCGGCACCGCGCCGACGAAGGTGATCGTCGACGGCACCCTCTTCCCCGGCCCGGTCGTCGAACCGGCCTGGGACTCGGACATCCCCACCGGCGGGTTCGGCGCGGTGATCACCGCGCTGATGACCGACGGCGCGCGGAAGGACCCGCAGGACAAGGGCCGGGGCCAGGAGCGGTACGCCAAGCCCGACGAGGCCGCCGGGCGGGCCTTCGCCAAGCTGCTCGGGCTGCCGAACTCGGCGGTGGTGAGCGGCCAGGCACCCGCCGCGGCCGCGACCGCACCGGCCGCGGCGGCCAGCGCCAGCCCCGGCATCCCCAGCGCCGGCACCGAACTGGGCCGGGTCTCCTCGCCGCCGATGATCCGGCTGGTCGAGTTCATGCTCCGGGAGAGCGACAACGTGGTGGCCGAGGCGCTCGCCCGGCAGGTCGCGCTGAGCCGGGACAAGCCGGCCTCGTTCGTCGGCGCGGCCGAGGCGGTCGACGAGATGGTCGGCGAACTCGGGCTGCCGGCGGCGGAGAGTGCGCTCGCCGACGGCAGCGGGCTGTCCCGGGCCAACCGGGTCACCCCGAGCCTGCTGACCGACGTGCTGACGATGGCCGCCAAGCGGACCCGCCCGGAACTCGCCGACCTCTTCCCGGGGCTGCCGGTGGCGGCCTGGTCGGGCACGCTCAGCGACCGGTTCGACCGGTCCGGCGCGAGGGCGACCACGGCCGGAGCGGGGGTGGTGCGGGCCAAGACCGGCACGCTGAGCGGGGTACACGCGATCTCCGGGGTGGTGACCACCGCCGACGGCCGCCTGCTGGCCTTCGCCGTACTCGCCAACAAGGTGCCGGTGGGGCAGGACGAGGCGCAGCCGGAGCTGGACCGGATCGCCACCACCCTGGCCCGGTGCGGCTGCCGCTGACCCTGCGACGCCGGGGTGGGGGTGTGAGCACCCGGGTACGGTGGTGGTATGGCGCAGTTCGTGGACTGGGATCTGGCCGCCGCCACCGCTGGGGCGTTGGGAAAGTCGGGACCGCGGGTCTCGTACGACGAGGCGACCGAGGTGGTGTCCGAGCTGCGCCGGCTGACCGACGAGGCGGCCGGTCACGTCCTGGCGTACACCGGGCTGCGCTCGCAGGTGGCCCATCCGCCGGTGCGGGTGGTGGACCGGCGGGACTGGGCGGCGACCAACATCGCCGGGCTGCGTGAGGTGATCACCCCGCTGATCACCCGTCTCTCCGGGGACAAGCCGCCGGGGGTGATCACCGACACGATCGGCTCCCGGCTGACCGGGGTGCAGGCCGGCACGGTGCTCGCCTACCTCTCCGGCCGGGTCCTCGGCCAGTACGAGGTCTTCTCCGCCGATCCCGGCCAACTGCTGCTGGTCGCGCCGAACATCGTCGAGGTCGAGCGGAAGTTGCAGGCGGATCCCCGGGACTTCCGGCTCTGGGTCTGCCTGCACGAGGTGACCCACCGCACCCAGTTCACCGCCGTGCCGTGGATGCGCGGGCACTTCCTCGGCGAGGTGCAGGCGTTCGTCGACGCCTCCCAGGCCGGCGGCGACAACTTCCTCGACCGGATCCGCCGGGGCGTCGGCACCCTCTCCGACTCGATCCGCAACCCGGAGAGCCGGGCCAGCGTGCTGGACATCGTGCAGACGCCCGGCCAGCGGGCCGTACTCGACCGGCTGACCGCGCTGATGACCCTGCTGGAGGGGCACGCGGAGTTCGTGATGGACGGCGTGGGGCCGGAGGTCATCCCGAGCGTCGAGTCGATCCGGGCCAAGTTCAACCGGCGCCGCGAGTCCGGCAACCCGCTGGAGAAGGCGATCCGCAAGCTGCTCGGCGTCGACGTCAAGATGCGCCAGTACGCCGAGGGCCGCAAGTTCGTGCACGGCGTGGTGGACCGGGTCGGCATGGAGGGCTTCAACCGGATCTTCAGCTCCCCGTTGACCCTGCCCCGGCTGGAGGAACTCTCCGACCCGGACGCCTGGGTGGCCCGGGTGCACGGCCCGGTCGGCCCGGTCGCCGCCACCGGCTGACCCGCCGTGGCCGCCCTGCCGCCGCCGGTCGCGGCGATCCGGGTCGCCATCCGGCGGGCGCTGCACGGCGTACCCCGGAACCGGCCGGTCCTGGTCGCCTGCTCGGGCGGCGCCGACTCGCTGGCGCTGGCCGCCGGCACCGCTTTCGTCGCCCCCCGGCTCGGCGTGCCGGCTGGGCTGGTCACCGTCGACCACGGCCTCCAGGAGGGCTCGGCACGCCGGGCCGCCGACGTCGCGCAGTGGGCCGGCGGGCAGGGGTTCGCGCCGATCGAGGTGGCGACCGTCCAGGTCGCCGGCCGGCCGGGCGGGCCGGAGGCGGCGGCCCGGGAGGCGCGCTACCGGGCCCTGGTCGAGGCCGCCCGGCGGCACGACGCCAGCACCGTGCTGCTCGGGCACACCCGCGACGACCAGGCCGAGACCGTGCTGCTCGCACTGGCCCGGGGCGCCGGCCCGCGCGGGCTCGCCGGAATGCCGGCCACCCGGGAGTACGCCGGGGTGACGCTGGCCCGTCCACTGCTGGAGGTCACCCGTGAGCAGACCCGCAAGGCGTGCGCGCTGCTCGGGCTGACCCCGTGGGAGGACCCGCACAACACCGACGACCGGTACGCCCGGGCCCGGGTCCGGGCCGACGTGCTGCCGGTGCTGGTCCGGGCGCTCGGCCCCGGGGTACTGGACAACCTGGCCAGGACCGCCCGGCTGGCCGCCGAGGACGGCGCCGCGCTGGACGAGCTGGCCCGGGCTGGTTACGCCGAGGCCCGGATTCCGCCGGCCGGGCCGCTCTCTGCGGGCGGGCCGCTCTCCCCGGGCGGGCTGGTCACTCCGGCCGGGCCGGTCTCTGCGGGCGGGCCGGTGGTGGCGGGTGCCGCGGCCGGCGGGCTGGCCGTACCGGTGCTGGCCGGGATGCCGCCGGCGGTGCGTACCCGGGTGCTGCACCTCTGGTGCCGTGAACTCGGTGCGGCGCCGGCCGCGCTGTCGTACCGGCACATCGCGGCGCTGAACGCGCTGGTCACCGCATGGCACGGCCAGGGCGCGACACATCTGCCCGGCGGCATCCGGGCGACCCGGCGCGGCGGGATGCTGATCGCGGAGTAGACATGGGGGATGTCTTCCCCCCGACAGCCGCTCCTCGCGCCGCACGGTGCCGTCGCCACCAGCCAGCCGCTCGCCGCCGCCGCCGGACTGGCCGTACTCCGCAGGGGCGGCAACGCCGTCGACGCCGCGCTCGCCACCGCGATCACTCTCACGGTGGTGCAGCCCGGCTCCAACGACATCGGCGGTGACCTGTTCGCGATCGTCTGGGACGGGGAGCGGCTGCACGGGCTGAACGGCTCCGGCCGGTCCCCGGCCGGGCTGACCCGGGAGCTGGTGCTCGCCGCGACCGGTGGGCGGGGTGCCGAGCCGACCCCGGGCCATGGCGGCGCGCAGGCGGTCGGGCCGGCGATGCCGGCGCGTGGCTGGCTGCCGGTGACCGTACCCGGGGCGCCGGCCGGCTGGCGGGACCTGCACGAGCGGTTCGGCAGGCTGCCCTTCGCCGAGCTGTTCGGCGACGCGGTCGGCTATGCCGAGCACGGCTTCCCGGTCTCGCCACGGGTCGCCGCGAGCTGGGCGCGCTCCGTCGAGGTGCACGCCGAACTGGTCGGCGAGGAGTACGCCGAGTGGGGCCGGGTCTTCACCGTCGACGGTGGACGGGCGCCCCGGACCGGGCAGCGGTGGCGCAACCCGGACGCCGCCGGGACGCTGCGCCGGATCGCCGAGAGCGGTGCGGCGGACTTCTACACCGGCCGGATCGCCGAGACGCTGGCCGGGTACGCGGCCCGGACCGGCGGCCGACTCACCGGCGACGACCTGGCCGGGCACGCCTCGACCTGGGTGGATCCGGTCCGGGCCGGCTACCGGGGGCACGAGGTGTGGGAGCTGCCGCCGAACGGGCAGGGCGTGGCCGCGCTGCTCGCGCTGAACATCCTGGACGGGGTGGAACTGGCCGACCTCGACCCGACCGAGCGCCTGCACTGGCAGATCGAGGCGGTCAAGCTCGGCTTCGCCGACGCACACGCGTACGTCGCCGACCCGGAGCGGGTGCGGGTGCCGACCGCCGAGCTGCTCACCCCGGAGTACGCCGCCGCCCGCCGGGCGCTGGTCACCGACACGGCCGGCACGCCGGCACCCGGCGACCCGGCCCGGGGCGGCACCGTCTATCTCTGTGCCGCCGACCGGGACGGGATGATGGTGAGCCTTATCCAGTCCAACTACCTGGGCTTCGGCTCGTACGTCGTCCCGCCGGGTCTCGGCTTCGGGTTGCAGAACCGGGGTGCCGGGTTCAGCCTCGACCCGGCCCACCCGAACGTGGTGGCGCCGGGCAAGCGCCCGTTCCACACCATCATCCCCGGCTTCCTCACCCGGGACGGCGAGCCGGTGGGCCCGTTCGGGGTGATGGGCGGGCACATGCAGCCGCAGGGGCACCTGCAGGTGGTCTCCGCGACCCTGGACGACGGGCTCGACCCGCAGGCCGCACTGGACCGGCCGCGCTGGTACTGGCACGCCGGCCGGTCGGTGCTGGTCGAGCCCGGCTTGGCCGACGGGGTGGCCCGGGACGTGGTCGAGCGGTTGCGCGCCCGGGGGCACGAGATCGCCGTCGAGCCGGAGCCGTCCTCCTTCGGGTACGGCCAGGCGATCTGGCGGCTGCCCGACGGCGGCTACGTGGCCGGCTCGGAGCCCCGGGCCGACGGTTGCGCGATCGGCTACTGAGCTGCGGGTGCGCCGCCGACGGTGGCGTGCCCGCCGGTGACGGCGACCGTGCCGCCGACGACGAGGAGATGGCGGTCGCGAGAGTGTCGAGCTGCCTCGTTTGCGCACACACCCCGGACGCACCGCCGACCCGCTGACCGTGCCGCCGGGACTCAGGCGGTGACCGACTCGTGCCCCGCCACGGGGAGCCGGCCCCGGAAGGTCGACCGGTAGGCGTGCGGGGTGGCGCCGAGCCGGCGGCCGAAGTGGTGCCGCAGGGTGGCCGCGTCGCCGAAGCCGGCCCGGGCGGCGACCGCCTCGATGCTCAGCTCGGTCTCCTCCAGCAGCCGCCGGGCCAACAGCACCCGCTGGTTGGTGATCCAGTCGTGCGGTGTGGTGCCGGTCTCGGCCCGGAACCGCCGGGCGAACGTCCGGGGCGCCATGTGCGCCCGGCCGGCCAGGTCGTCGACGGTGAGCGGCCGGTCGAGGTGCTCGATCAGCCAGCCCAGCACCGGCTCCAGGGTGGGCGCCGCCGGGGTGGGCGCGATCGGTGCCTCGATGTACTGCGCCTGCCCGCCGTCGCGGTGCGGTGGCACCACCATCCGCCGGGCCAGCTTGGTGGCGAGCGCCGAGCCGTGCTCCTGGCGGACCAGGTGCAGACAGGCGTCGATCCCGGCCGCCGTACCGGCGCCGGTGAGCAGGTTGCCGTCCTGGACGTAGAGCGAGTTGCACCGCACCTTGGCCAGCGGATACATCTCGGCGAGCCGGTCGGCGTACTTCCAGTGGGTGGTGCACTCGCGCCCGTCCAGCAGGCCGGCGGCGGCCAGCACGAACGCGCCCGAGCAGACACTCAGCACGTACGCCCCGCGGTCGGCGGCCCGGCGTAGCGCCGCCAGTACGGTCTCCGGGATGGGGGCGCCGATGGTGTGCACCGCCGGCACGGCGACCAGGTCGGCGTCCTCGACCGGGGTCAGGTCGGCGCTCGGGGTCAGCCCGAAGCCGGACCGGGTGCGGACGGGCCTGCCGTCGTGGGTGCAGACGTCGAAGCGGTAACCGGGGAAGCCGTCGGCGACCCGGTCGGTCCCGAAGACCTCGCAGAGCACGCCCAGCTCGAAGGGGGCCACCGGGTCCAGGGCGATCACGGCCACGTTGCGAAGCATGGAATCGATGCTAGCGGGGAAGTGGCAGAAAATCGATGCTGCATGGCAAAGCTGCCACTGTCCGGTTGGCGCCCGGCGGCGCAGACTTGAGTCGTAACAGCCGGTGCGCACCGGCGGCGAACCAAAAGACCTGGTCAGGCCCGAGATCCCGGGCCGGCCGCAGCCAACGGAGGTCGCGCCGCCATGGAACTCTTCGTCCCGCTCTTCTTCCTCGTCCTGCTCCTCGCCTCGATGCTCGGACTCACCGCCGACAGCCGTGACTCGGCCGACTGGCGGCCCAGCAACGGTGGCTGGCGGTCGTCGCCCCGTGGCTGACGAACCGTGTCGTACAGTCCGCGCCTGGCCAGCCGGGGTGGGCACCGCGCGAAGGTGCCGCCCCGGCGACGGCCGCGAACCGGCGTACGGCAGGCTAGGCGCATGGCTCAGGGCTCCTGGTACGACGCCGACATCGACCACGTGATCATCTCGGAGGAGCAGATTCGGGAAAAGATCGCGGAACTGGCCAAACAGGTGGCAGCGGACTACGCCGGCATCAAGGACGGGATCCTTCTGGTGTGCGTGCTCAAGGGCGCGATCATGTTCATGGCCGACTTCGCCCGGGCGCTCGGCCGGCACGGGCCGTCGGCCGAACTGGAGTTCATGGCCCTCTCCTCGTACGGGCAGGGCACCACCTCCTCCGGTACCGTGCGGATCCGCAAGGACCTGGACCGGGACATCGCCGGCCGGCACGTGGTAGTGGTGGAGGACATCGTCGACTCCGGCCTCACCCTCTCCTGGCTGCTGCGCTATCTGGAGTCCCGGGCGGCGGCCAGCGTCGAGGTGGTGGCGCTGTTCCGCAAGCCGGACGCGATCAAGGTCTCGGTGCCGGTGAAGTACGTCGGCTTCGACATCCCGAGCGAGTTCGTGGTCGGCTACGGGCTGGACTTCGGCGAGCGCTACCGCGAGGTGCCCTACGTCGGCGTACTGAAGCCGGAGGTCTACGCCCGGTCCTGATCGAGGCCCCGTTCCGCCCGATCCCTGCCCGGTCGTCCGGTCGTCAACCCGAATCGTTGTCCGGTACGCCCTGACCATCCTGAATGTCATCGCCGAAATATCGAGTCGACGTACAGCGCGCTCCCAGGAAACGCGGTTACGGTATGCGGTGGTGGCGCGGAAGCATCCCGCGCCGGGCCTCCTGCCCAGTTTGACCCGAAAGATGGGGCCGTACGGGGCCAGGCGTCCGGCACTGGTCCGTGATCACCCGGCACCGGGCGGAAGCGGACCTGTTACCCCAGGGCTCGCAGGCTCGCTCCTCGCGTTCACGGTGTACCGTCGAATGACCGCGGCGCGGTACCAAGCGCCCGGCGTCGAGGCCGGCTCGCAGGGGGCGGCTTCGGCCCGCCGCTCCGGTGGCGGCAGTAGGCAACCAGGACGATCAGGACGTCGATCAGGAGGGTCCGGGCGTTACGGCGCCCGACAACAGCATGGAACGTACGCGTTTCTTCCGCCGCCCGGTGGTCTGGATCATCCTGGTGATCATCGGTGCGATAGCGCTCAGCTCATTCTTCAGTGGTGGCCCGAGCTATCACAAGGTCGAGACCAACGTGGTGCTCGACCAGCTCAACAAGGGCGACATCGAGAAGGCCATCTTCCAGGACAAGGAGCAGACGCTCCAGCTCGACCTGAAGAGTGCGGCCAAGTTCGGTGACACCGATACGGACAAGATCCAGGCCCAGTTCCCGTACGAGGTGGGCGACGAGGTCTGGAACTCGGTGGCCGGCGCCAAGGCGGCCGGCCGGATCAGCGGTCCGATCGACACCGAGGTCTCCGGCGACAATCTCTTCGTCTCGTTGCTGGTCAACCTGCTGCCGATCGTGATCCTGGTGATCCTGCTGCTGCTCTTCATGTCGCAGATGCAGGGCGGCGGCTCCCGGGTGCTCAACTTCGGCAAGTCCAAGGCCAAGATGATCACCAAGGACACTCCGAAGACCACCTTCGCGGACGTCGCGGGCTCGGAGGAGGCCGTCGAGGAGCTGCACGAGATCAAGGATTTCCTGCAGAACCCGGCGAAATACCAGGCCCTCGGCGCCAAGATCCCCAAGGGCGTGCTCCTCTTCGGCCCGCCCGGTACCGGTAAGACGCTGCTGGCCCGGGCCGTGGCCGGCGAGGCCGGGGTGCCGTTCTACTCCATCTCCGGCTCCGACTTCGTCGAGATGTTCGTCGGTGTCGGCGCCAGCCGGGTCCGCGACCTCTTCGAGCAGGCCAAGGCGAACGCTCCGGCGATCGTCTTCGTCGACGAGATCGACGCGGTCGGCCGGCACCGTGGCGCCGGCATGGGCGGCGGCCACGACGAGCGGGAGCAGACGCTCAACCAGCTCCTGGTCGAGATGGACGGCTTCGACACCAAGGGCGGCGTGATCCTGATCGCCGCGACCAACCGGCCGGACATCCTCGACCCCGCGCTGCTGCGCCCCGGCCGGTTCGACCGGCAGATCGCGGTCGACACGCCGGACATGGAGGGCCGCAAGGCGATCCTGCGGGTGCACGCCAAGGGCAAGCCGTTCTCGCCCGACGTCGACCTCGACGCGGTGGCGCGGCGTACCCCGGGCTTCACCGGTGCCGACCTGGCCAACGTGATCAACGAGTCGGCGCTGCTGACCGCCCGCAGCGACAAGCGGGCGATCTCCAACGACTCCCTGGAGGAGTCGATCGACCGGGTGGTCGCCGGCCCGCAGCGCCGGACCCGGGTGATGAGCGACAAGGAAAAGAAGATCACGGCCTACCACGAGGGCGGGCACGCCCTGGTCGCCTGGGCGCTGCCGCACTCCGCCCCGGTGCACAAGGTCACGATCCTCTCCCGCAGCCGCTCCCTCGGGCACACCCTGGTGCTGCCGACCGAGGACAAGTACACCCAGACCCGGGCCGAGATGATCGACACCCTGGCGTACGCCCTGGGTGGCCGGGCTTCCGAGGAACTGGTGTTCCACGAGCCGACCACCGGTGCCGCGGACGACATCGTGAAGGCCAGCGCGCTGGCCCGGGCGATGATCACCCAGTACGGCATGAGCAGCAAGCTCGGTGCCATCAAGTACGGCACCAGCGGCGACGAGCCGTTTCTGGGCCGCAACATGGGCCACGAGCGGGACTACTCCGACGCGGTGGCCGCCGAGATCGACGCCGAGGTGCGGTCGCTGATCGAACTGGCCCACGACGAGGCCTGGGAGATCCTGGTGGAATACCGGGACGTCCTGGACAACCTCGTGCTGGAGCTGATCGAGAAGGAGACCCTCTCCACGGCCGACATGGCGCGGATCTGCGCCCGGGTGGTCAAGCGGCCGCCGATGGCCCCGTACAACGGGTTCGGCAAGCGGCAGCCGTCGACCGAGCCGCCGGTGCTCACCCCGGCCGAGAAGGAGAAGCTCAAGGCGCAGGCCGAGGCCGACGGTGTGCAGGCGACCGTCGGGGGCAACACCAACAACACCACGCCGAACTCGGACGGCCCACACTGAGCGCAGCACATCATCAGGCCGCCGGCGGGAACGCCGGCGGCCTGTCCGCGTCCGCCACCGAGCCGGACGGCGACGACGAGCTGGACTACCTGGCCGCCCGGCTGGTCAACGGCAAGCTCGGCGGCGGGCCGGTCGAGGAGGCCGTCGACCTGGCCCGGATCGAGAAGGCGGTCCGGGAGATCCTGATCGCCGTGGGCGAGGACCCGGACCGGGACGGCCTGCGCCAGACGCCGGCCCGGGTGGCCCGGGCGTACGCCGAGCTCTTCGCCGGGCTGCGGGTCGACCCGGCCAAGGTGCTCAGCACCACGTTCGAGGCCAACCACGAGGAACTCGTACTGGTCCGGGACATCGACGTGATGAGCCTCTGCGAGCACCATCTGCTGCCGTTCCGGGGCTCGGCGCACATCGGCTACATCCCGGGCGAGAACGGCCGGATCACCGGGCTCTCCAAGCTGGCCCGGCTGGTCGAGGTCTACGCCCGCCGGCCGCAGGTGCAGGAGCGGCTGACCTCGCAGATCGCCGACCTGCTGATGACCAGGCTGGAGCCGCGCGGCGTGATCGTGGTGCTGGAGTGCGAGCACATGTGCATGGCGATGCGCGGCATCCAGAAGGCTGGCGCCCGGACCATCACCTCGGCCGTACGCGGCCTGCTGCAACGGGACGCCAAGTCCCGTGCCGAGGCGATGGCCCTGATCCTGAGCGCCAACCGCGCCATCTGACCGTCCGCCCGTCGCGGGCGGGTGCACAGCCCGCTAGCCGCGCCACCCGGCCAGGTAGACGCCGCCGAGGCAGAGCACGGCCAGCAGACCCAGCAACGCCGTCACGAGTGCGCCGTAGAGCAGTACCCGGGTCCAGGGCAGCGGGCCGGCCCCGGGCAGCCGGGTGGCGGCGTCCGCCGCGTCCGCGGTCGCCCGGGCGTCCCGCAGCGCCGCCAGCACCGCCTGCGGGCCGCCGGCCATCGCCTGACCGGCCGCCGCCACCTCCGGCTCGGACGGCACCAGGTCGGCCTCGGCGACGCCCAACGCGCGCAGTCGGGACTGCTGGGGCACCAGCCGGGCCCGTATCCCGGCCAGCTCCTCCCGGGCGCTGTGCACGCCCCGATCCTGGTCGGCGGCGGCGGTGGCCGCGGACCGGCGTACCTCGTCCAGTCGCTGTGCGGCGGCCAGGTAGTCCTGCCAGGCGTCTCCGCTCACCGCGTACCCTCCCCGTCCGGTGTGCCGTACGGGACGACCAGGTTGGCCAGGTCGGTGCGGCGGTCGTAGAGCAGTGCCCGGCCGGCGCGGGGGTGCCACCCTACCGGTCGACCGAGCAGCCGGGTGACCTCCGGCTCGGGTACGTCGAGGAAGAGCAGCCCGTCGATGCCGGCCGGAGCCGCGTCGACCGTCCCGGCATCGCTGCCCGGCTCCGGATCCGCAGGCGGTTCGGGCGCCGGCGGTACCGCGACCAGGTCGGTGAACGGACCCACCGCCCGCCACCAGCCGAGCAGGTGTACGCCGCGGGCCGGGCCGTCGCGCAGCAGAGCCCGGAGCCGGTCGGCCGGCAGGTCGGCGGCCGCCAGCTCGTCCAGCCCGAACACGACCAGGTAGCCGGGCCCGGCCAGCTCCAGCGCGGCGGCCAGCCCGGCGGCGTCCACCCGGCCGACCGGATGTCGCCGGGACAGCTCGGCGGCCAGCGCGTCGGCCGCCGGGTCGGGGCCGGGCGTGGCGATCACGAACTCGATGCTGCCGGCGGGATGCCGCGCGGCAAGTCCTCGGGCCGCGCCGGCCACGACCCCGGCGCCGGCCGGATCCGGCCCGAGGACCGCGAGGTGCCGGCCCGGCGCCCGGTCGAGGGGCAGCTCCGCCGGGCGCGGTGACACGTCGACCAGCAGCCCGACCGGCGCACCCGCCGGCTCCGGGAGGTCAGCGACCTCCGCCGGCCTGTCGACCTCCGCGAGCCTGTCGACCTCCGCTGGCCCGTCGATTCCCGCTGGCCCGTCGGCTTCCGCTGGCCCGCCGGCTTCCGCTGGCCCGCCGGCTACGGCCGGGTCCGGCTCGTCGGCCGGGATCCGGGGTGGCGGCGGGGTCAGGTAGCCGGTGAAGACGGCCGGTGCGGGCGTTCCGGCCGGCCGGTCCGCCCAGAGGCGGTGCCGGAGCCCGCTGAGCGCCCCCTGGTCGGCGTGCGGATCGGGAAACCGGACCGTCCGTTCGTGCCCCCGGGTCGCGCCACGCGGCCCGCCCAGCCCACCGGCGGTGTTCACCACCGCCGTGCCGAGCGGCAGCCCCGCCGCCGAGTCGTTCGTCGGCTCCAGCACGTCAGCGCCGCCAGGCAGCGCCACCCGGACCGGAAACTGCCCGAGGAACGAGTCCCGCCGGGCGCGCAACGCGGCCAGCGCCGGCGCCGGTCGGCCGGTCAGGATCAGGTGTACGCCCGCCGACCGCCCCCGCCGGGCCACCGACTCCAGCCGGGCCAGCGCCTCGGTACCGATCGCGTCCTCCTCGGCCAGCAGCAGCGCGTACTCGTCCAGCACGCAGAGGATCCGGGAGGTGGGGCGGCGGTCGGCCGCGGACCGCTGGGCGGGCACCGGCACCGCGCCGGCCGGGTGGTCCGGCCCCACCACCGCCGGGTACGGATCCGCCGCGCCACGGCGGTCCAGTTCGGCGTCGAGTTCGCGGAGCACCGCGAGGCCGTACTCCCGGTCGGCCTGCACCCCGACGGCCCGGACGTGCGGCAGCCACGGCCCGCCCGGCCCGGTGCCGCCGGACCCGTCCGCCGGCACCGGCACGAACTCGGTGAACGCCGTCCCGTCGGCGAAGTCGAGCAGATAGAGCGCCAACTCGTCGGGGTGGTAGCGGGTGCAGAGCCCGTAGAGGACGTTGACCAGGAAGGCGCTCTTGCCGGCACCGCCCCGGCCGCCGACCAGCCAGTGCGGGGTGCGCTCGTCGAAGCCGAGCGGCACGGTCCGGTCGCCGTCGTGCCCGACCGGGGTGCTCAGTCCGTCGGCCGCGGACTCGGTCCAGAATCCGTCCGCCGGCTCCGGCAGCAGGTCGTCGAGGGTACGCCGGTAGTCGGCATGGAACCGCGCGGCCAGGTCGCGGCAGACCCGGTCCAGCAGCGGGGCCGGCGGGCACTCGTCGAGGAAGACCGGTGCGTTGAGACCGGTGCCCGGCAGGTGCGGCACCGGGGCGCTGAACGAGGCTCCGGGCGGATCGCCGACCAGCGCGTACGGGTTGCGCATCGCGATCATGGTGGATCGGGAGAGCGGTGCCTGACTCGTTTGGACGGTCAGCGGCGGTGGTGGCCAGCCGGCCACGATCAGGTGCAGCCCCGCCTCGGGACCCTCCCGGGCCAGTGCGCCGATCCGGGCCAGGTCGCTCGCCTCGGTCAGCTCCGGCAGCGAGCCGACCACCACCAGCAGGGTTCGGTCGTGCCGGTTGTAGCGGGCGGTGGCCGGCCGGGTGGGGCGTACCCACTGCTCGGCCTCGGCCAGCACGGCCCGCAGGCCGGTGCGGTCGGTGACCGGCGGCGGCATCAGGCCGGCGTCGGCAAGCGGCGCGAACGGCGCGAAGAGCCGGCCCTCGGCGGTGGCGTCGACGCCCCGCACCAGCAGCGAGCCGGCCGGGGCGGCGGCGAGCAGCCGGAGGAGTACCGACCGGAGCAGCCCGGCGACCCGGGGATCCCGGCTGTCCGCGTCAACGGTGAGGTGGCCGGTGCCGAGCAGCGGCACCAGCACCGGAAACCGGGCGTCGTCCAGCGGCTGGGCGGTGCCGATCCGCACGAAGGCCGGCTGGGCAGGGCCGCCGAGCGGGGCGTCCTCGGACTGGGCGTCCAGCGGCGCGCCGAGCCAGCCCGGGGCGAGCTGGCTCGCCGCCGCGCGCAGCCGTTCGGCGAGTTCGTGCTGCTCCCGCTGGTCGGCGGGGATCGGCCGGATCGCCTCCAGGGCGGTGGCCGCGGCGGCGGTGGTGGCGGCGGCCCGGCGGTGCAGTACGGCCGCTGTGCCGGCGGCGGCCCGCCAGCGCAGCGTGGCGGCGTGCCCGGTCGATCCCCTCCAGGTGTCCACCGCACCAACTCCCTCGTCCTGGTCTGAGACGGTATCCCAGCGCGGCGGCAACTTCGCGGACCTGTGGGGATGGTCGTGGCACAGATAGCGGACATAGCGGGTAGTTACCGCTTGCTCCCTTTTGGTTACCAAGCTGGAATTCACGCCCATTGGGTACGGAGGCGCCAGCGGCTAGCCTCAGGGGGTGGAATCAGTGCACCCCCCGGCCGATTCCCAGGTGTCCCGGGTACCCACCCAACGGACCCCGCCCGGACAGGCCGCTCCCGAGCCGGTCGCACCGCCACCGGCGCCGCCTCGACGGCGGCTGGGCCTGGTGCTGGCGGTGGTCGGTGGTGCACTGGCACTTCTCTGCCTGGCCGGCGCCGCATTCGCCTACGTCGCCTACGACCGGTTCACCGCACCCGACCGGAGCGCCCCGGACGTGGTGGTGGACAACTACCTGCGGGCCTTCCTGGTCGACGAGAACGACGTACTGGCCGAGCAGTTCGAGTGCGCCGACTCCGCCGGTCTCGCCCCGCTGCGGGCGCTGCGCGCCGACCTGGCGGCCCGGGAGAAGCAGTTCCAGATCACCTTCGTGGTCAAGTGGGGGCCGCTGGACGTACGCACCCAGGGGGAGCGCGCCGAGGTCTCGGTCGAGCTGGTGATCTCGTACCTGGTGGACAACCTCTCGCAGACCGAGCACCAGCGGTGGCGCTTCGGCGCCGAGCAGGACGACGGCTGGCGGGTCTGCGAGGCCAACCCGGTCACCTGACCGGGCTCGCGGGGTCACTCGATCCAGAGCAGGTGCACCGGGACCTCCAGGGTGGTCGGCGGCCGGCCGCTCCACGCCCAGCGATACCAGTCGAGTTCGGCGGTGACCCGTACGCAGATGTCCCCGTCGTTGCTGGTGTAGACCTCGGTGACGGCGCGTAGGTCGCGCCGCTCGATCGCGTCGGCGACCTGGACCACCCGGCGGCCGGCGACCGCGTCCGCCTCGACCACCGGCATCGGGGCCCGGTGCGTCGGCGCGTCCAGCGACACCAGCCGGGAGATCACGTCCGGCCGGGCCGGTCGGGGGATCGGCGGTGTGCCGGCGTCCCACCCGGATACCTCGCCGAGGGTCTCCACCCAGACCCGTTCCGCCGGCACCAGCGGGGCGAAGACCTCGATCTGCTCGGCCTCCGCCCGGTACCACTCGTGCTCGGCCAGTACCGGCACGTAGGTGCGGCTGCCCTGCACCACCCGCTCGTCCGCCCGCAGGTCGCCCCGCCAGCCGAGCCCGGGCAGACCGACCAGGACCCGGCGGCCGCGCAGGTCCACCCGGTTCGCGGCGGCGGCGATCACGATCGGTCGGGGCGGCGCCGGAGCCCAGTCGGGCTGGCCGGCGAACGGATCGGGAAGTGGATCATGACTCACGGGTTGCTCCGCCGGCTCATCCGCCATCCGTCAGCGGTGCGCCCCGGTCCCGCATGAACGGCACCGGGTCGGTGGCGCCGTGCCTGCTCCGGTCACCGCGCAGGTGCACCTCGAAGTGCAGATGCGGCCCCGAGGAGTTGCCGCTGGATCCGACCCGACCGATCACCTGCCCGGCCTCCACCATGTCGTTCTTCGAAACCATCGGTCTACTGACCATATGGCAGTACCGGGTGATCACGTTGCCCGCGTGCAGGATGTCGACGTACCAGCCGCAGCCGCCCTTGCCCGGGAAGCCGTCGACGTTGCAGCTCAACCGGCCGCGCCGGTCCGGGTCGCAGCGGGAGACGAGTACCCGGCCGGCGGCAGCCGCCCGGATCTGGGTGGTGTACTTCGCCGCGCCGATGTCGACGCCGTTGTGCGACGGCCGGCTGGCGGTACGGAATCCGGAGCCGACCGCACCGGGGATCGGCGCGGTCCAGCCCGAGGCGGCGATCTCCGCCCCGTCCGCGCAGCCGAGCCCGAGATCGGTACCGGCGGCCCGGGCGGCCCCACCGGTCAACGCGTTCACGATCTCGGTCGCCAGCGGCTCGTGCTTGGCGTACGCGTCCGGGAAGGCGCTGACCTGCACCGCCTGGGCGGCCCGGGTGAGGGAGCGCTTCTGCCAGTTCCGGACGGTCTTCAACTTCTCGTAGAACTTCCGGGCCGCGTACTCCGGGTTGCGAATCTGCTCCGGGGTGCCCCAGCCGGTGCTGGGTCGCTGTTGGAAGAGCCCGAGCGAGTCGTGGTCGTTGCGGTCGCCGAGGTGACCGAGGTTGGTCAGGCCGGACTCCTGCATCGCGGTGGCGACCGCGATCACCCAGGCCCGGGGCGGCAGGCCCATCTCCCGGCCGACCTTGATGATGATCGCCGCGTTCCGCATCTGGCTCGTCTTGTACGGCCCGACCAGCGGCAACTCGCCTTCGATCTTGATCGGCTCGGTGTTGCCGCAGCCGAAGGTGGCCGCCGCCAGGTTTTCCTCCTCGGAGGCGAACATGGTCACCAGGAACGCACCGGTACCCCCGACACAGCAGAGCAGCGCGAGTACCCCGGTCAGCGCCGTCGCCAGCGCGACCCGGCGTACCGGCCGTCGGGCCGGACCACGGTCGGTCATCCCCACCCCACCTCCCCGCGCCCGCTCAGCGCCGTTGCCAGTCCACCGTGTCGACCCGCCAGCGGCCCTCGAGGGCCACCAGGCCGAGCCGGAGTTCGCCCGAGTCCACCGGTACGACCGCCTCGACCAGGCTGTCGTTCTGGGGTACGACCAGCAGCTCGCCGGTGATCCGGTCGGCCGGCACGGTGGCCGGGTCGACGCCGGTCAACTGCTCGGCCAGATTCTCGGTGACGAGCGGGCGCAGCCTCCCGTGCCACTCGTCGGCGGTCACGTCCCGGTGGTCGAGCCAGGCGGTCGCGAACGACCGGGCCACCTGCGCCGGCTCGGGCGCGCCGGGACTGGTCCGGGGCGACGGCTCCGTGGTCACGGTCAGCCCGTCGTCGCCGGCCGCCGGGTCGGTGACGCTGATCGGGCCGGGAGTTCCGCCGATCAGTCCGGGCCGGTCCTCGCCGGGTCCGGCGACCAGCCGGGCCGCGCCGACGATGCCGAGGACCACCACGGCGATCACGACCGCGATCCCGAGCCGGGACCGGAGGAGCCGGGTGAAGAGGAACTCGACGGCCCGCCGCATCGGGTCACCTCGCCTCGGACCGGATCCGGGGCGCCGGCGCGGGGGCCGGGTCGGGCGCGGGTGCGGAATCGGGGCGGTAGATCACGTAGGAGGGGTTCTCCACCGGTACGTCGGGCTCGGTCCACTCCGCCGGCCGGCGCCGGGACGGCCGGCCCCGGCCCGGTCGCGAACCGGACCCGCCGGCCGGGGCGTCCGCCGGGGGCGTGCCGGGCGGATCGGTACCCCGGTCGGTGCTGGTCTCCGAGCGGCTGCCGACGGCGCTCTGCGCCGGGTCCTCGTGCCGGGCCTCCGGGCGTACGTTGGTCTGCTGGATCACCACGCTGCGGTTCTTGCCCCGGACGTCGGTACGGTCGTCCGAGTCGTTCTCCAGCCGGGACGCCGACCGGACGTCCCGGAAGAACCGGCGGTGCCATGAGCTGGCCGATCCGATCACCTCGGTGCTGTCCTTGCCACCGAGCTGGGTGATCCGGCGGTACGGCCGCAGCAGCAGCCAGCCCACCACACCGCAGAGCCAGACCAGCACCACCTGGAGCCAGCCGGGAATGGTGGGGGTACTCATCACCAGGTCGACGGCGAAGAGATAGATCGCCGCGCCGGTGCCGAAAATGGCGATGTTGAACACGGCGGCCACCACGGCGTTGCCCAGCCGGCGCAGCCCGGCACTGGCCGGACGGAGCAGCCCGACCGTGCCGAGCACCGGGGCGGCGATCACCGCCCACCGGAAGAGCAGGAAACCGAGCAGCACCAGCAGCGACGCGGTCAGGTCGAACATCGCGAAGAGGATCGCGGCGAGGATGGCGATCAGCCCGGCGCCGATCCGGTCCGAGTCGCGGGCGCCGCGCAGGTACTCGTACGCCTCCGGGTCCTCCTGGTGGATCTGCTCGGCGACCTTCATCCACTGTTCCTGCTTGGCCTCGACGGCGGCCGACCGGGTGCCCGGGTTGGCAGCGATCCGGGCGGCCTCCTCCCAGGTGAACGCCTTGGCGTCGTAGAGCGCCCGGCCGTACTTGCGGGCCGTCTCGCTGTCCGAGGAGCCGAGCGCGCCGCGCAGCCAGTTGCGGTAGAGCATGGTCTCGGTCGCGGTGTCGCCGGCCCGCAGCGCCGGCGGCCGGTTGTCCTTGCAGGCGGCGGGACTGAGCGATCCGCACCGGTCGGCCGGGATGCTCTTGTCCCGGGGGCCGACCGCCTCGTGCACCACGTTCAGGGTGGTGACCAGGGTGCCGTCGGCGACGTTGGCGGACCGGACCGGCCAGGCGGCGATCGCGGTCACCGCGACCATCACCAGCACCGCCCAGCCGGCGGTGGTCATCGCGTTGCTCATGTCGGACTGCCGGGAGCGCCAGAGCAGGTAGATGCCGACGACGCAGAGGGTGATGATGCCGAAGACGCTGAAGACCCGCTCGTAGATCGCCTTGGTAGCCTGTTCGACCAGCGGATCCGCCCAGTCCCACATGGTGCTCGGGTCCCAGGCGCGCTCGCGCAGCGCGTTCGAGGCGCCGATGATCGCGGCGGCGATCCGGATCTCGCCATCCGCGATCTTGTTGAACACCTTGCTGCCCGGATCGATCACGTCCGAGGCGCAACCGCCGGTGTCGTCGTACGTCTCGTAGCTGTAGCCGGCGTTGCCGTACTCGGTGTACATCCCCTTGACACCCGGCTTGCCGCTCGCCTCCGGCCGGGTGGCGAACCAGCCGCCCAGCCCCTGGTCCGGGGTGCTCGGCGTGGGCGCCTTCACGCAGTCGCGGATGTTCTGCCCGACGTCGGCGAGCCGGTCGACGCAGTCCCGGAAGTTCGCCTCCCACTCGGCGGTGGTGCAGAGCGCGACCTTGGCCCGGCTCGGGACCGGCGCGGCAGAGGCGGGCGCGGCGCCGCCGAGCACCGGCCAGACCAGCGTGGCGGTCGCCAGCACCCCGATCGTGAGTAGCAGGGCGGCGAGGCGCGCTCCGCTCCTCGTCGGACCCTTTCCAACTCCGACAGCGGGGCGCCGGCGGCCACGGCGGACCGTGAGCGGAAGTTGGAAACGGTCCATCGGTCAAGCCTCCAGGTCCGCGACGGGGGAGGGCAGGTTGGCCGCGGCGGCCTTCGCCGTGACCGGGGTGGTGTCCAGGTGGTCGAGCAGGCCGGGCACGTACGAGACGTCGACGCGTACCTTCTGCACCCGGCCGTCGACGTCGCGCATCACGAACTCCCGGAAACCGAGCCGGTCCGCCGAGGAGGCGTCCACGTTGGACAGCGAGGCCAGGGTCGCCTCGTAGCCGTCGTTGACCGGCACCCGGAGCAGCCGCAGCGCCTCGGAGGCGATGTCGACGTCCTCGGCGATCCGTCCGACGAAGACGGTGGAGACCAGGTTCTGCACGTCCAGCCCGAGGATGTCCTTCGGGTTCTGCGAGGAGACCAGCGCGGCGAGGTTCCACTTCCGGGAGTCCCGGGCCAGCCGGACCAGGAACGACCGGCCGGAACGCCAGCCCTCCATGAAGTGCGCCTCGTCCAGGCCTACCAGCTTCCGCGACGACATCGCGCCGCCGTAGCAGCGGCGTACCGCCAGCCGGTGCGCGGTGTGCAGCATCGGCAGCGCCAGCGCCTCCTCGGCCGACCAGTACTCCCGCTCGATCTTCAGGTCGGGGAGCCGGAGCCCGGCCATCGTGATCACGGTCAGCGTGGCGTCGGCGCCGAGCAGCCCCTCCGGCGGCCGGCCGAAGAAGAGCAGTGCGAGCGGCATCTCGGCGGTGTCCAGCAGCAGGTTGGCCAGCTCCCGGCCCTCGTCCTCCAGCCCGGCGAGGCAGGCCACCACGTCGTCCAGCGTGGAGGTCTCCTCGGCCGGCACCTGGCGTACGGCGTGCCGGAACAGCGTCGCGGTGGACGCCTCCCGGGCCACCTGCGGGGGTACCAGCATCATGCAGATGTCCTGCACCAGCATCCGCCGCTCGGCCCGGGCGTTGGAGACCGCGATCTGGAACTCCCGGTCACCGGCCGCGCCGGTGGGGAACTCGCTGCGCAGCGGGGTCGGGATCAGCGCGTACGGCGCCAGGGTGCCGTGCTCGGAGCCGGTCAGGTTCAACACCCGGGAATAGGGACGTAGCTCCGGCATCGCGCAGAGCCGGGCCAGCGGGCCGGACGGGTCGAGCAGGGTCACCTGCACCCCGCGCCGGGCGGCCAGATAGCCGAGCGCGCCGAGCAGGGTGGACTTACCACCGCCCGGCTCGGCGACGAAGACGGCGAGGCCGGAGCGCTCGCGTACCTCCATCGGGAAGTGCATGTCGAGGAAGACCGGCCGGCGGCAGGTGCCGGCCGTCCGCCCGATCAGGTCGCCGCGCCGGTCGCCGACGGTGGAGGCGGCCTGCGGCAGCGCGGCGGCGAGCAGGTTGACCGGCATCCGGCGCAGGTAGCCGGTGTTGGCGATCGGTTCGCCGGGAATGAACTCCCGGGCCAGCCAGTCCTGGTTCTTCGGATGCTGGAGCGAGATCCGCAGCTCCCGCGAGTAGAGCTGGATCAGCCGACGGGCCCGCTCCAGGCACTCCTCCCGGGTCCGCCCGCCGACCGCGATCCGGTGCCAGCCGTGCGCCCGGGCCGAGTCCACCGGCAGCCCGGTGGTCATCTCGTCGCCGATCACCAGGGCCCGCTTGGCCAGCCGCTCCAGCTCGGGCGGGGCGTCGATGCCGTGCTCGGCGTAGTCGAGCTGCTGGGAGCGGATCATCCGCAGCCGGTGTTCGAGGTTGCGGAACGAGTCGCCGGGACCGAGGATGTCGACCCGGGTGGAGAGCTCCATCGGCCAGGGCAGCCGCTCGTGGAAGTGCAGCCACGGCTCGTGCCGCTCCGGGATCTCCAGCGGCTCCATCCGGCCCACCGCGAGTACGGCGACGTGCCGCTCCTCCCCGGTCACCCGGTTGACCAGCTTCACCGTCGACCCGTACGGGGTGCGGTAGCGCTCCACCTGCTCGGTCAGGGCGAGCAGGTCGCCGCGTTCCCACCGGCCGTTGGTGACCGGCGAGAGCTGACCGGGCGGGGCCATGCAGAGCGCCACGGAGCGGTACATCAGCCACTCCAGCTCCTCGGCGGTGACCTGCCGCCCGCGCATCCCGAACGCGCCGAGCACCTCGTCGAACTGCTCGACGGTCCGGCCCAGCTTGCGCCGCTCGCCGTCGGCGACGCCCCGGCCGAAGGCCCGGAGGATCCGCTCGGCCAGCGAGTTGCCGAGCGACCGGCGGGCGAAGGTGACGCCGAGATAGGTCTGCCCCTCGGCGTGGTTGACCGAGAGCAGGTGCCGCTGGGCGGCGACCAGGTGGTCCGACCAACTCGGCGCGCCGGCCACGGTGGCCAGCGGCTGCGGGGTGTGCTGGTCGATCGTCCGGGCCCACTCGTCGGCCGGGAACGGCCGGGTGGTCCGGCGCAGGTGCAGCCGGAAGCCGGCGAGGCCGGCGTACTGCTCCGAGATGGCGGAGAGCAGCGCCTCCCGTTCGGCGTCCGGCCGGAACGCCCAGCGCACCTCCGGCAGCCAGTACCACGCGGTGACGGTGTTCGGGGTGAAGGTCAGGTGGCCGGCGATCTCGGTGATGGCCAGCTCGACGGCGGGATCCCGGTCGCCGAAGCGGAGCTTCGGTGCGCGTACCCGTTGGGGTTTGGTCAGCGGTTGCGGCCGGGCCGGCTTCGGCGTGCTCCGCCGCTGCTTCGGGGTGACCGGCCCCGGGTCCCGGTCCGCCGGCCTGGCGGCTCGACGGGCCGGCTGCTCGACGGGCTCGCGGACGATCGGCAGCGCACCGGAGTGCTCGCCACCGCGCTGCTGCGGTGCCGGGCTCGGCCGCCCCGGGTACGCCTTGGCCTGCGCGCCGGCCGTGCCACCCGGGACGGCGCGGGGGGCCGCCGGTTCGGCCGGCCAGCCGGCGCCACCGGCCGGATCGGGGTCGAGGCGGACCGGTTCCACCGGCCGGAGGGTGCCGTCGGCCCGGGCGCCGGTGATGTCCTCGCGCACCGGCCGGGCCGGCGGGGCGGCCGGCGGGGCGTGCCGGGCGCTGGGCTGTCCGGATGCGGCCTCCGGCTGGCCGGTGCCGCCCGCCGGGAGTTCGTCCGGCTGCCAGGCCGGCAGGCCGACGGCGGCGTCCGGATCCTCGCCCCAGCGTCCGCGTGGCTGCGGTGCGGGCGGGCGAGGTGCGGGGCGGGGCGCCGGGGCGGCCGGCGACGAGGGCTGGACCGGGCCGCCGAAGAGGTCGAGGAAGGGGGAGTCGATGTCCGGATGCTCGACCGGGGCCGGCGACCGGGCCGGCGGCGCGGCGGCGGGCCGGGCCGGGCGGTTCCGGGCCGGTGGCTGCGGTGCCTGGAAGACCGCGACCCCGCCGTGGCCGGTGTTGCTGAGCAGTGCGGCGTCGTACTCGTTCTCCTCGGCCAGCTCGGACGGGGGGTAGCCGGAGGACTGCGTACCGTTACCGGGGTTGTCGGCCGGGCGACCTGCCGGGTGCGACGAGCCCGGCCGGGTGGGGCGGGTCATGCTGCCGCCTCGCCCAGCCCGACGGGCTCCACCGTCCAGCGGCAGAGGAATCTGGTTCGCTCGGTCACGCCGTCACCTCGCTGCGGTCGGTCATGTCAACTGCTCCCGGATCCGGATACGGGTCGCGACCAGTCGGGGGTCACGCTGCTCTGTCGCCGGTTCACGGGTGCGCCGCCAGTCGGTCAGTGCCGTCCGGATGACCACTCGGGCGGGACGGTCGGGGTCGACGTACCGGAAGACGAACGAGGTGGTGACGATCGCGAGCGCGATCTCCCAGGCGGGGATCAGCTCGACCTTGAGGGTGAAGAGCCAATGAATGAACATGAAGAGCGGCACCAGCAACATGAACAGCCCGTACTGCGTGTAAGGCAGGTGGATGGGCAGTGTGTAGCCGGGCGGCCCCAGGTAGACCAGGCGGGCCCGATAGATGTCGTCGTCGGTGCGCAGCCGCATCTCGTGCTCCGCGGTCTATTCGAAGATCAGGTTGATCAGGTTCTCGCCGACGAAGAACAGCGTCGCCGCCCCGGCGATGAAGGCCAGGCCGAGTAGCGCGATCGCCGAGCTGGTCAGCACCTTGGAGACCTCGCCCTTGCTGGCCCGACCGATGAAGATCACGCCGAGTACGGCGAGCAGGATGGGCGCGATGTTGCTGGCGAAGAAATTGACGATCCCTTTGGTGTCGATATTGCCCTCGGGTTCGGCCGCCGTTACGGACGCGAGGGTGTGGAGCGCGTGCGTGGCAGTCGGCCATGCCGTCTCCACCAGCTCCATGGCGAACATCGAAATCCTCCCCGGGTGCGGAGACGCCTCGCCTCCGCACTGCTGTCAAGCCCGGTCAACCGGGTCGGTCGTGGGGTGTTGATCGACCCTGCGTCTCGCAATCACCGCGAAGGGTGATGGTTTGTGGGCATTTTTGTCCTAATTCGGCCCATCTCTTAAGTTCTGGCATCTGGCTGATGCGAGCGTACGGCGCGTGCCTGTTTGGAACAAGCGGCGCCGAGTGCCACCGATCCGTCCCGACCGGGCGGTTTTCACGTGCCCGCCCGTCCCCCGGATCCGAGCAAGATCGGGCTGCTTCCGGGCAGGAGCGGCCTGCGCGCCGGGCCGCAGGGGGCATCTTCACGGAAGCGGCGCGACCCCGGGATCCGAGCAAGATCGGGCTGCTTCCCGAGAGGAGTGGCCTGCGCGCCGGGCCGCAGGGGGCATCTTCACGGAAGCGGCGCGACCCCGGGGGCGACCGGGGTGGCGACCGGGCAGGTGGGTAGCGTCGAAGCCGTGACCGAGTCAGTCGAGGGCACCGCCGCGACCGGCGGGGGTTCGTCGGGCGACGGCGGGCTGCTCCGCTCGTCCCGGCCGGTGGTGATGGGCGTCCTCAACGTCACGCCCGACTCCTTCTCCGACGGCGGCCGCTACGCCGACCTCGGCGCCGCGGTACGGCACGGGGTGCAGATGCACGCCGAGGGCGCCCAGCTCGTCGACGTGGGCGGCGAATCCACCCGGCCCGGCGCGGAGCGGGTCGACGAGGAGACCGAGGCCGCCCGGGTGCTGCCGGTCATCCGGGAACTCGCCGCCCGCGGAGTGCCGATGAGTGTCGACACCTACCGGGCCGGTGTCGCCGCCGCCGCGCTGGCCGCCGGCGCGACCGTGGTCAACGACGTCTCCGGTGGACTCGCCGACCCGGACATGGCCAAGGTGGTCGCCGAGGCGGGCTGCCCGTGGATCCTGATGCACTGGCGCGCGCACGCCAAGCGGATGCAGGAACTCGCCCACTACACCGACGTGGTCACCGACGTACGGGCCGAGCTGGCGCAGCGGATCGAGGACGCCCTCGCCGCCGGGGTCGCCGCCGACCGCATCGTGATCGACCCGGGCCTCGGCTTCGCCAAGCGGCCGGCCGACAACTGGCAGCTCACCGCCCGGCTGCCGGAGCTGCTGGCGCTCGGCTATCCGCTGCTCTTCGGGGCCAGCCGCAAGTCGTACCTGGGTACGCTGCTGGCCGGCCCGGACGGCACGCCACGGTCGACCGACGGGCGTACCGCCGCCACGGTCGCCACCAGCGTGCTGGCGGTCGCGGCCGGCGCCTGGGGGGTACGGGTGCACGACGTGCGGGAGACCGTGGACGCGCTCGCGGTCTGGGCCGCCAGTGGTCGGCCCCGGCTGGCGACCGGGGAGGTGGCCGGATGACCGGGCCAGCCGGCGAAGGCGGTCCTCCCGCCGGGCCACTCGGGCCGGGGACCGACCGGATCGTGCTGACCGGGCTGCGGGCGCGTGGCCGGCACGGCGTCTACGACTTCGAGCGCGCCCAGGGGCAGGACTTCGTCGTCGACGTGGTGCTGGAACTCGACCTCACGATGGCGGGCCGCTCCGACGACGTGGCCGACACCGTGCACTACGGCGAACTCGCCGGGCGGCTGGTCGCGATCGTGACCGGCGAGCCGGTCAACCTGATCGAGACGCTGGCCGAGCGGCTCGCCGCCGCCTGTCTCGCCGATCCACGGGTACTGGTCACCTCGGTCACCGTGCACAAGCCGCAGGCGCCGATCCCGCACGACTTCGCCGACGTGGCGGTGACCGTGACCCGGCGGAGGTGACATGACCCGGGCCGTGCTCTCGCTCGGCAGCAACCTCGGTGACCGGCTCGGACACCTGCGCACGGCGGTGACCGGGCTGCGCGACGTACTCCTGGTGGCCTCCGGGGTCTACGAGACGCCGCCGTGGGGCGAGGAGGACCAGCCGGCGTACCTGAACGCCGTCCTGCTGGTCGCGGACGACGCGGCCGGCCCGCGCGACTGGCTGGACCGGGCCCGGGCCGCCGAGACGGCCGCCGGACGGGTCCGTGACCCGGAGCGCCGGTTCGGGCCGCGCAGCCTCGACGTGGACGTGATCGCGGTCTGGTCGGCCGACGACGAGCCGGTGCGCAGCGACGATCCGGAGCTGACCCTGCCGCACCCCCGGGCCCACCTGCGGGCGTTCGTGCTCCGGCCGTGGATCGACATCCAGCCGTACGGGCGGCTGCCCGGCCACGGCTGGCTGACCGACCTGATGTCGACCGAGCCGGTCGCCACCGACGTGCTGGACGTGCGCCCCCGCCCGGATCTGCGGATAGAGTCGGATTGACGGTGGCCGCGGTGCGGACCGGACGGGTCCGCCGATCTGCGGGATCCGGTGCCGACGAGCGGAGTGAGGAAGAGTTGTGACCGAGCGCAGACCCCCGACGCGCGGCCCGGCCCCCGAGCGCGGGCGGATGGGTCCGACCAGACCCGCCTCCCTGGTGGTGGCCGGACTCGCCTCGGCGGCCCTGGCCTGGTTGCTGGTGAGCAGCTTCTACAGCCACATTCCGCCGCTGCCCTGGCTGCCCATCGTCACCCTGCTCGCGCTCGCCGCCCTGGAGGGGTACGCCGCCGCGAACACCAAGGCCCGGGTCGAGCGCAAGCCCGGCCGGGATCCGGTCGACCCGCTGGCGGTGGCCCGGTTCGTCGTACTGGCCAAGGCGTCGGCGCTGGCCGGGTCGATCTTCGCCGGGTTCTACGCCGGGCTGGACGTCTGGCTGCTGATCGAGCGGACCCGGGCAGCCGCCAACGACGTACCGGCGGCCAGTGCGGGACTGGGCGCGTCGCTCGCCCTGGTCGGCGCGGCGCTCTGGTTGGAGCGTTCCTGCCGGGTGCCCGATCGTGATGATCAAGATTCGCAGAGTGACGATCCGGGTCGGCGCGACGAGCGCTGAGCAGGTCGCGCGCCGAATCGACGCGCACCGGGGGTGACGGCCGGGCGTGCGCGCGGGTACGGTGCCTCGGACTGGGCCAGATCCGTCCGCTTCGCTGGATCGGGCCCAGTCCGACCGCTCCGGTCCCGGACGCCGCCCCGGGTCGGAGCCTGTTCGGCGGGACGAAACAGGAGGCGCGCGCAATGGCGTACGACGATTCGATCTATCGGCGACGGGACCCCGGAACGGATCCGGTGGGTACCAGCGAGCGGGAGGATCCCCGGTACGGCGGTGACCCCGGATACGACGCCGACACCCGTACGTCATCCAGCCCGCTGACCGGACGGTTCATGGGTGGTGAGCCGGGTGTCGGGGCCGACCCGGAGCCGGTCGAGCCGACCAGGCGGCGGAACGTCTCGCCGGCCGCGTTGGAGAACGTCTTCGACGATCCCGCGCACGGCGAGCCCGGCCGGGATCGGATCGCCGTGCACCTGCTCTGGGAGCTGGTGCTGCTGGTCGTGGTGGCGGTGCTGCTCTTCCTGTGCAACCGCGACTATCCCGACCTGCTCCGTGGCGCACAGCGGGAGAGCCTGCTGGTCTTCGGTACCGCGATCGGGCTGCTCACCCTCGGCGCCGGGCTGACCCTGCGGATCGCCGCGCCGAACCTCGCGCTGGGTCCGGTCGCGGTCGCCGCCGCGCTGCACTTCGCGGAGAACTCCGACCGGGGTACCGTCCAGACGATGTTGCCGGCGCTGGTCGCCGGGGTGGCCGTCGGGCTGGTGATCGCCGTACTGGTGGTGGGCTTCCACGTGCCGGGCTGGGCGGCCAGCCTCGCCGCCGGACTCGCGGTGATCGTCTTCATCGAGCGGCGGAGCGCCCCGGTCGACGTGCAGGGCGAGTACGACCCGACGCAGCACGCGGTCTACCTCTTCGCCGGCTTCGCCGCCGTCGCCGTGCTGGCCGGCCTCTTCGGCACCGTCAAGACGGTACGCCGGGCCGTCGGCCGGTTCCGGCCGGTGGGCGATGCGGCGCTGCGCCGGGGCGGGGCCGCCGGAGTCATCGTCACGCTCGGCCTGGTGCTGTCGACGGTCTTCGCGGTCGCCGCGGGGATGCTGCTCGCGGCCGGCGGTACCGGGCCGGTGGCGCCGACCACCGGATTCGAGTGGACCGGTCTGGCCATGGGTGCCGCGCTGCTCGGCGGCGCCAGCGCCTTCGGGCGGCGGGGCGGGATCGCCGGCGGGCTGCTCGCGACCGTCGCGCTGGCCCTGTTCATCCGGTACGCCGACGAGCGCAACCTGGACATCGCGCCGACCGCCCTCGCCGCCGTGCTGGTGGCTGCCGGTCTGGTGGTGACCCGGCTGATCGAGGCGAACGGCCGCCCCCGGGCATACGCCGAGCGGGAGCGCGACTGGGTGGAGGAGCCGGCGAGGGCGAGCTGGGACACCACCCAGGCCCAGCCGCCGGAGCCCTGGACCTCCTCGCCGCCCGGCCAGCCGACCGACCGCTGGGGCGGCGACCGCTGGGACGCCCCGGACCGGTGACCCGGCCGGCTGCCGGTCGGGAGCCGTCGTCCGACCGACCGCTGGGACGCTCCGGACCGCTGGTCCGGCCGGGGCGGGCGGTGCGGCTTGCGGCGGTTCGGGCGGGGCGGGCGGTGCGGCTTGCGGCGGTTCGGGCGGATAGGCTCGGCGTTATGACGGAATCCGGTCCCGAGTCTCGCACCACGCCGACCTTTGCCGAGTTGGACGCGCTGTCCACGGAGGAGTTGCGCGAGCGGGCCTTCGCGCTGGCCCGGGAACGGCGGGACATCGGCTTCTTCTGGTCCGTGATCCGGCACCTGCCGAACGCGGACGAGGCGGCGGCGCTGGACGGCTCGCCGAACGCGGCCGGACCGACCGTGGACGAGGCGGTCGCGCTCTGGCGGGAGTTCACCGGGCACGGCTACGAGGAGACCGCGCCGCTGCTCCGGGCCGCGTTCATCGACTATCTACAGAAGCACTGACCGGGACGCCGACCGGGCGGATCCGCCGGCCGGAACGAGTCCGGTAAATCGCGCTATCGGTACGCCAATGGCGTGCATCGGGTTGAAGTAAAGCGCATTCCGGAAATCCGGCACCGGGTTTCGCGATCAGATTCCGCTGGGAATTACCCCGGGCATGGCTCTCAGCAATAGGTACAAGACGGCCACGGGTGCGGGTACGCTCGCCGCACTCGTACTGGTCCTGGTCTTCGGCGGCCCCTGGTACGCCGACTGGGCCCGGGACGAGACCGACCCCGACACGGCGGGTGGCTGGTTCCTCCGGCTGCTCGCCTGGCCGGCCTGGCGGTTCGACTCGGACGACACGATCCAGAACGTCATCGCCGCCGACCTCAAGGCCATCCTGCTGGTGGTGCTCACCTGGGTCTTCCTCTACCTGCTGCCCGGCTCGCAACTGGCCCGGGCCCGGGGCACCCTCAGCCAGTTCCTCGCGGGCTGGTCGGCGTACGTCTTCGCCGGTGCGTTCGCGGCGCTGTTCGCCACGCTGATCGGCAGCAACCCGTCACTGCTGGGCGCATTCCAGGCCGCCGGCAGCGGTGCCGCGTACGGCTTCTTCGTCGGCTGGATCATCGGCCTGGCCAGCCTGGGCGGCTGGCGCGGCCGACACTGAGTTCGCGGCAGTACCCGGGCACGACCTAGGCCCCTCCCCGGGCGGGCGAACGAGCCGCCCGACGGCGCCCGGAGTGACCGTTCGCCTCCCTCCCGCGACCGGCTCACTCCGGGTGTCGTGCCGCGTGTTGGCGATGCCGGTGTGCACGCCGGTCGACCGGGGATGTCCTCTGCGGGCGACGTCGGCCTGCCGCCGCCGTGCAGAGGTTGGCCGGGCCGGGCCGGCCCGCCCGGGCGGGGCGCCGCGGCTATCCGCCGACCGGGTCGGCCGGGTAGTCGATGCTGAGGATCTGGTGCCGGCTCACCGTGCCGACCGGCTCGCCGCCCTCGTCGGTCACCCGGGCGTCGTCCGAGTTGGTCCGCAGCAGCACCGCCAGCGCGTCGTAGAGCGACGACCCGAGCGGCACGGTCGGCAGCCCGGCGGTGGCGGCCGGGTCGACCGGCAGCGGACGGAGCAGGTCCCGGGTGACCGGGGTGACCGCGAGCCGCCGGATCGCCCGGTCGGTCCCGACGAACTCCCGGACGAAGGCCGAGGCCGGCTCGCCGAGCAGGGTCGCCGGGCCGGCGTACTGCTCCAGCCTGCCGCCCTGGGAGAGCACCACGATCCGGTCACCGAGCCGGACCGCCTCGTCCAGGTCGTGGGTGACCAGCACGATCGTCTTGCGTACCTCCGCCTGGAGCCGCAGGAACTCCTCCTGGAGCCGGGCCCGCGCGATCGGGTCGACGGCGGAGAACGGCTCGTCCATCAGCAGCACCACCGGATCGGCGGCCAGGGCCCGGGCCACCCCGACCCGCTGCCGCTGGCCGCCGGAGAGCTCGTGCGGATAACGCGGGCCGAAGGTGGCCGGGTCGAGACCGACCAGGTCCAGCAGTTCCGCGGTGCGTTGCGCGATCCGGGCCTTCGGCCAGCCGAGCAGTCTCGGCACGGTGCCGACATTCGTGGTGATGGTCTGGTGCGGGAAGAGCCCGACGTTCTGGATCACGTAGCCGATCCGCCGCCGGAGCCGCACCGGATCGGTCCGGGTAACGTCCTCGTCGCCGAGCAGGATCCGGCCGGAGGTCGGCTCGATCAGCCGGTTGATCATGCGGAGCACGGTCGACTTGCCGCAGCCGGACGGCCCGATCAGCACGACCAGCTCGCCGGCCTTGACCTCCAGACTCAGCTCGCCGACCGCCACCGTGCCGTCGGGATACTGCTTGCGTACCTGGTCGAGGGTTATCGCGGCGGCACCCGTGGTGCCGGCGGACCCGGCGGAGCCGGCCTCCGGGGTAACGTCCACGTATGTCCTTCCGGGTGATCGACCGGGCTGACCCGGGTAATCCGTGGTTCTCCTGGGACTATGTGCAGGGCAATTCGGAGACCATCCTCGCCGCACTGCGGGAGCACGCCTCCCTCACCGCCCAGGCCGTGCTGATCGCCGCCCTGGTGGCGATCCCGCTCGCCGTGCTGGCGTACTGGTTCCGGCCGCTCACCGGCCCGATTCTCGCACTCTCCGGTGTGCTGTACACGATCCCGTCGCTGGCGCTCTTCGCCTTCGTCGCACCGTACCTCGGGACGGGGACGGCGACGGTGCTGCTCGGGCTGGTCCTCTACGCCCTGCTGCTGATCATCCGAAACGCGCTCGCCGCCCTGAACCAGGTGCCGGAGGAGGTCCGGGACGCGGCCCAGGGCATGGGGTACGGCCGGTTCGCCCGACTGCTCCGGATCGATCTTCCGCTGGCGTTGCCGGGCATCTTCACCGGCCTGCGCCTGGCGACCGTCTCCACGGTGGCGCTGGTCACCGTCGGGGTACTGGTCGGGCACGGCGGGCTCGGACAGCTCATCCTCGGCGGGTTCCGGAACAACCTCTTCAAGGCCGAGATCATGACCGGAACGCTACTCTGCGTACTCCTGGCCCTGGTGCTGGACCTGGTCCTCGCCGGCCTCGGTCGGCTGCTCACCCCGTGGGCACGACGTCGGGGAGCGGCGGGGTGAGCGCGAGGAGTGAGCCGGTGTTGCGAGCCCCGCAGTCGCGAACCGGAGGTGGGCAGGGGTGAGCGCGAGGAGTGAGCCGGTGTTGCGAGCCCCGCAGTCGCGAACCGGAGGTGGGCAGGGGTGAGCGCGAGGAGTGAGCCGGTGTTGCGAGCCCCGCAGTCGCGAACCGGAGGTGGGCGGGGATGAACCCGATCGAGCAGGCCGTCGTCTGGCTCAACGACCCGCTGAACTGGACCAACCCCGGTGGTGTGCTCGACCGGCTGGTCGAGCATCTGGGCATCTCCGCTGCCGCCGTCGCGCTCGGCTGCCTGGTCGCCTGGCCGCTCGGGCTCTGGCTCGGACACACCGGCCGGGGCGGTGGCATCGTGGTGCTGGTCTCCAACGTCACGCTGGCCATCCCGACCATCGCGCTGCTGACCATCCTGCCGCTGACCGCGCTCGGCTTCGGCAAGCCGCCGGTGATCATCGCGTTGGCGGTCTTCGCGGTGCCGCCGCTGCTGGCGAACGCGTACACCGGGATCCGGCAGGTCGATCCGGAGGTGCGGGACGCCGCGCGCGGGATGGGGCTCTCCGGCGGGCAGTTGCTGCGCCGGGTGGAGTTGCCGCTCGCGGTGCCCTACCTCGCGGCCGGGTTCCGTACCGCCGCGGTGCAGGTGGTGGCGACCGCCGCGCTCGCCTCGTTCGTCAACGGGGGCGGGCTGGGCCAGATCATCAGCGCCGGGTTCGGGCTGGGCATCTCGGTCGGCGGGGGTCAGATCCTGGCCGGCGGGCTGCTCGTCGCCCTGCTCGCGCTGCTGGTCGAGCTGGTCTTCGCGCTGGTGGAACGGGTGGTCACGCCCCGGCCGCTGCGCCGCGCCCGACGCCGGATCACCCGGCGGGCCGACCAGCGGGCGGCGGCGGCGATCACCGGCTCCTGACCCCTCGGCGGGTGTGGGTTCAATCACCTGCCGTCGGCCCGATCCGGCCGCCCGGCACGCGTGACTATCACACAGAGTGGTCGTCTCTGTGCGAATCGTGCCCCTTTGCGTGACGATCCGGTGACGAAGCGCGCCGCAGATTGTCGTACCTGACGAGAGGATGTTTCGTGAGAGGTCGCGGGCGACCGTCCTGACACGTCGCCCGTCGGACACGCGGCCGGCCCACCCCGGGCCGCGCCGGGACACAGGAGGCGGGCGTTTTCATGCGTACACGTTCACGTCTGGCAGTCGGCGCCGCCGGTGCCGTCGTCGCGGCCGGCTTTCTCGCCGGCTGCGGTGGGGCCGGCTCCTCCGGCACCCAGGCCCCGGCCACCGGGGCGCAGGGCGCCGGTTGCGCACCGGTGGCCGGGTCGAGCCTGGTCGTGCTCGACGACGACAAGAAGCTCCAGAACACCGACAACATCATTCCGGCGATCAACAGCAAGGCGGCCCAGCCGCAGTTGGTCGCGGCCCTGGACAAGGTCTCGGACAGCCTCGACACCAGCAAGCTGATCGGTCTGAACAAGGCGGTCGACGTGGAGCGCAAGACCCCGAAGGTGGCCGCCGAGGAATTCGCCTCGGCCAACAACCTCACCGCGGGCATCCCGACCGGCGGCACCGGCAACATCACGGTCGGCGCGGCCAACTTCAGCGAGAACCAGACCCTGGGCGAGCTGTACCGGATCGCCCTCACCGCCGCCGGCTACCAGGTCAAGGTCCAGCAGATCGGCAACCGCGAGCTCTACGAGCCCGCGCTGGAGAAGGGCGACATCCAGGTCGTTCCGGAGTACGCCGCGACGATGGCGGACTTCCTGAACAACAAGGTGAACGCGAAGGGCGGTGCCACCCCGCCGCCGATCTCCTCGCCGGATCTCAACCAGACGGTGACCGGGCTGAAGGCGGCCGGTGAGAAGGTCGGCATCACCTTCGGCAAGCCGTCGGCCGCCCAGGACCAGAACGCGTTCGCGGTCACCAGGGAGTTCGCCGACAAGTACGGCGTGCGGACGCTCAGCGAGCTGGCGGCGAAGTGCTCCGGCTCGGCGACCGTGCTCGGCGGACCGCCGGAGTGCCCCCAGCGGCCGAAGTGCCAGGCCGGGCTGGTGCAGGTTTACCACTTCAACGCGGGCCGGTTCGACTCGCTCGACGCCGGTGGCCCGCAGACCAAGTCGGCGCTGACCAGCGGCACGATCAGCGTCGGACTGGTCTTCTCGTCGGACGGCGCGCTGGCCACGAGCTGACCGTCGGCGCGGGGGTGAACCTCCCGCGCGAGGAGCGGAGCTGACCGAGGGGTCGGTCGATGTCACCGTACGTGGCGTCGACCGGCCCCGCTTTGCCGGCCGCCGCCATTCCGGTCCCCGGTAAGTGTGGGTAGGCTCGACTGCCATGTCAGCCCGCGAGGCCCCCGAGGAAACCCGCCGTAGGCCGCTGCTGACCATCCTCTTCTGGGTCGGGGTGGGGCTGGCTCCGCTGGCCGCCCTGTTACTCCTGGTCGGACAGGGCAACGGGCCGCTCCGGATCGCGGCGGTGCTCGCCGTGCTGGCGGTCGTACTCATCGGACTGTCGATCACGTTGCGTGGCGACTCGGAGGGTGTCCGGCTGGACCTGGAGGAGACCCTCATCGAGGAACTCGACGATCTCCGGGGTGAGCTGCGCAACGACATCGCCACCGCCGCCCGGGCCACCCACAAGGCGTTCGGCGAGAAGCTGGAGGTCGTACGGGGCGACGTCGAGGCGCTGCGGGGCCAGCTCGACGCCGTCCGGGCCGGCGCGGCGGCGCCGGTCACCTCCGTTACGGCCGCGCCGGCCGCCACGACCGGTCCGGTCGGTGCCGGGGCGGTGGTCGGCGGCGCGGTCGGTGCCGCCGGCGTGCCCGCCGGACGGGCGCCGGCCGAGCCGGGTCAGAGCGGCTGGGCACCACCCACGGATCCGGGCCGGGCCGCCCGGGTGCCGGACGAGCCGGCCCCGGCGGGCTGGACGCCGCCGGGCGGACCGGTTCGGGACGGCTCCGGCTCCCGCTCGGACGGGCCACGCCGGGCCGCCGGGGGCGCGGCCCCGGCGCACGCTTCGGCCCCGGCGCACGCTTCGGTCCCGGCGCACGCTGCGGACCAGGGCGACACCGGCGAATTCCACGGTCGGCCCGGCAGCGCCTACCAGGGCGGCAGCTACCAGGCGAGCGGCCATTCCGACGGCGGCCGGGCCGGGTCGGGCCGGGGACGGTACGGCCGGGACGACGGTACAGCGGGTGAGCCCGGGCAGTACGGCCACTCGTGGGCGCAGGGCGCCCGGCCGCATCGGGGCGGCCCGGCGGGAATGCCGGGCAGCCCCGGAGGCGTGTCCGGGCCGCCACTCGGCCGAGGCATCGTCCGGCACACCGAGACCGTGCAGGTGACCACCCGGCAGACCATCGTCGGCGGCCACGAGGACGACGACCACGGCGCGGGTTACGGCGGCGGCGTCTACGGCGGCGCCCATTCGGGCGGCTACGGCAACGGTACCTACGGCGCCGGTGGCCAGGCCGGTACCTACGGCGCCGGTGGCCAGGCCGGTACCTACGGCGGCGGTGGCCAGGCCGGCAGCACCTACGGCGGCGGAGGTACGTACGGCGGGGGCGGCTACGGCGGTGCCGAGGAGCGGTCCGGCGGTCCGGGCCGGGGCCCCGACGAGCGCCGGTCCGGTGGCGGCTACGGCGGGGACGAGCGTGGCGCAGGCGGCTACGGCGGAGAGCGCCGTGGCCCCGGCGGCGACGGTGGGACCGGTCACGGCGGCGACGACCGGGCTGGTTACGGCCGCGGCGACGATCGTGCCGGCTACGGCGGTGGTGAGCGTCGCGGCTACGGAGCCGGCGACCAGGGCGGGGGCCACGGCGGCGGCACGTACGGCGGTGGCAGCTACGGGGGCGGCGGTCGCGAGCGGGACGGGCGCGACGAGGACCTGGCCGACCCGCAGGCGGCGCGGGGCCGGCGGTCCGCCGAGCCCGCCGACGAGGGGCGGGACGCCCGGTCCGGCAGCGGCTGGCGTGACCGCCCGGCTGACCCGGAGCCGGAGCCCGAGACCGGCGACCCGGCCGACGACTCGTACTGGGCCGAGCTGCGGGCCGGCGACCGCTGGACCTCGGTACGCAGCGACGACCGGGGCCGGGAGGTCCGGATGGGCGAGCGGCGGGCGTCGATGCGGTCCGACGAGTCGGGTACGGAACTCCGGGTCGAGGACCGCTGGGCGGAGATGCGCCGGGAGGAGCCGAGGCCGGACGAGGGCCGGCGGGCCGGTCGCCAGTGGTCGGAGTCCCGCAGCGACGACCGGCGGTCCGACGGTCAGTACGGCTCCGGCGGTTGGTCCGGCGGCGACGCTGCCCGACGCGGCGGTGGCGGCGACCCGGGCGACAGCCGGGGCTGGGAGCCGTCCGGCGGTGCTCCGGCGCTGCCCGCCGGAGGTGTGGACCCGGCCTCCGTCTGGGGGCCGCCCCGGCAGGAGCCGGAGCCGGCCCGGCGGGGGCGGCGGCACCGGGAGGACGAGGAGTACGGTTACCCGCCGCTGGACGAGTCGCCCCGGGCCGGCGGCACCCGGCGGTCGGAGTACGGCGGCTACCCCGCCGACGGCGACTGGCGCTGACCGCCGCCCCCGCGCCACCCTGTCCGGGCCCACCCGTCCGCGCCACCCATTTGCGGTCGGTTGTCCGCGGCTACTCGTCGGCAGCCACCTGGCGGCGCTATTTGTCGATGTCCCCGACGACGAAGAACATCGAGCCCAGGATCGCGATCAGGTCCGGCACCAGACAGCCGGGGAGCAGCGTGGCCAGGGCCTGGACGTTGGCGTACGAGGCGGTGCGCAGCTTCATCCGCCACGGGGTCTTGTCGCCCCGGGACACCAGGTAGTAGCCGTTGATCCCGAGCGGGTTCTCGGTCCAGGCGTAGGTGTGCCCCTCCGGCGCCTTCACCACCTTGGGCAGCCGCACGTTCACCGGACCGCTGATCCGGTCGACCTGGTCCAGGCAGCGTTCCGCGAGGTCGAGTGAGACGTACACCTGGTCGAGCAGGACCTCGAACCGGGAGTGGCAGTCACCGGCGCTCCGGGTGACCACCGGCACCTCCAGCGACCCGTACGCCAGGTAAGGCTCGTCGCGGCGCAGGTCGAGGTCGAGTCCGGAGGCCCGGGCGACCGGGCCGGAGGCGCCGTACGCGGCCGCGTCGGCAGCGGAGAGCACCCCGACTCCGACGGTACGGGCCAGGAAGATGTCGTTGCGCCGGATCAGGTTGTCCAGGTCCGGCAGGCGGCGGCGCACCTCGCCGATCGCCGCCCTGGCCCGCCGGGTCCAGCCGGCCGGCACCTCCTCCTTGAGCCCACCGACCCGGTTGAACATGTAGTGCATCCGGCCGCCGGAGACCTCCTCCATCACCGTCTGGAGGGTCTCGCGTTCCCGGAACGCGTAGAACATCGGGGTGATGGCGCCGATCTCCAGCGGATAGGAGCCGAGGAACATCAGGTGGTTGAGCACCCGGTTCAGCTCGGCCAGGGCGGTGCGCAGCCAGACGGACCGCTCCGGCACCTCCATCCCCATCATCCGCTCGACCGCGAGCACCACGCCGAGTTCGTTGGAGAACGCCGACAGCCAGTCGTGCCGGTTGGCGAGCACGATGATCTGCCGGTAGTCGCGTACCTCGAAGAGCTTCTCCGCACCCCGGTGCATGTAGCCGACGATCGGCTCGCAGGAGATCACCCGCTCGCCGTCGAGCACCAGTTTGAGCCGGAGTACGCCGTGGGTCGACGGATGCTGCGGTCCGATGTTCAGCACCATGTCGGCGGTGTCGAGGCCCGCCCCGGTGCCGACGGTCAGCTCCCGCAGCGCCCCGGTGTCGGCAGTCATGCCCGCCATCGTGCCACGATCCGCCCGGCCGCATCGCCGGCCGACGTGCGTCGGCTTGGGGTGCTGCTTGGGGTGCTGCTTGGGGTGCTGCTTGGGGTGCTGCTTGGGGCGCTGCTTGAGGCGCAGGAGATGGCCGAGCGTGGCGGGGGTCGCCTGGGATCTCTGGAAGGAGGAGCAGGCGGCCGAGAAAGCCGTGGCAGTTCGCTCGGCCGCGCAGGGAACCGGGCCGGGCAGGGCCATGGCGGTGAGGGCGGGCCGCAACCGGCTCACCGTCTTGCACGACGACCGCGGCTACGCGGTCATCTCGCGGGTCGCCCGGGTGTCGGTCCAGTGGATTCTGGGCGGAGCCACCCGGACGGTCCCGAATCGACACCGACCGGTTGGAGTAGCCACCAGTGGCCGCCGAGGCCGGCAGGATCGGTCAGTTCGGCCGCCGTGGAGGCCCGGGCGAGCGCCCGGACGTAACCCGCCGGGTCGGTCGAGGCCAGCGCCAGCGCGGGTCGCCGCCCGTCGGCCCCGAGCGCGCGCAGTGCCGTGTGCTGCCCGACCAGGGTGTACGGCCGGCCGGCCCGCGCCGTACCGGCCGCCGCCACCGAGTCCATCGCGACGTGCGCGGTCAGGTCGCAGCTCCCGTCCGGTACCGGGTGCACCTGCCGGCCGCCCCGGAACCCGGTGAGCGTGCCGTGCGGCGGGCGGGTGTCCCGCAGGTGTCCGTAGTCGACGGCGAGGGCCAGCCCCCGGTGCAGGCTGCCGACCGCCTCGGCCCAGGCGACGTCCCGGGGCAGCCCGATCTCCACCCGGCCGGGCAGCGCTGGGTCCGGCGGGGTCGGCCACCAGCCGGCCAGCCACGCGGTCTCGGCCGCGTCGAGCGGGCCACCGGGCGACTCCGCACCGGTGCCGGGGTCGACGAGTACTCGTCGCCAGCCGGCCGGGCCGGGTTCCGCGACGTCCAGCGGTACGTTGTCCAGCCACTCGGTCGCGAGCAGCAACCCGACGACCCGCTCCGGCAGGTCCGAGCGCCAACCGATCGTCTCCGGCAGCGAGTCCGGGCGAGCGGCCAGCTCGACCGCGGTCAGCCGGAGCCGGGCGGCGAGCTCCGGCGGGGCGAGCCGGGCCAGCGTGCCGAGCAGTTCACCCCGGCCGGCGCCGACGTCGACCACGTGCAGCGGGTCCGGCCGGCCCAGCGCGGCGTCGAGCCGGTCCAGCAGCCGCAGCAGGGCGCCGCCGAGCACCGGTACGGCGTGCGCGCTGGTCCGGAAGTGCGCGGCCGGCCCGGCGCCGCTGACGAAGAACCCGTGGTCACCGTAGAGCGCGGTGGTCATCGCGGCTCGCCATCCGATCGGCACCGGCCCAGGTTATGCGGCGCAGATTCCCCGGGTTCACCCGACGTGCGGCGGGCTGGCACCGCCGCGCTCCTCCGGCCGGCGGTGGTGAGACGCAGGTTTCCTCCGACGGACTCGCCACTGGACTCCACCTTTCCTCCGCCGGACCCGCCACTGGACCCCACCGCCGGCATCGATCCTGATCCACCCCTCGGGTCGCGGTGACGCCCCGGGTGGGGTGCGTCACCGCCCCGGCGGACCGGGTACCGGCAAGGGGTGTTGGTTTTCACAACCCCTTGGTCCCGAGCTGGCCGGACGGCGCATACTTGCGATCGACCGGTACCACTTATCGAGGACTGGATCACCGCTATGAGCGCTTCCGCGCGCCCGCGTACCGCGGCCTCCGGCGGGTCGGCCCGGCCGACGGCCGCCGCACCGAGCCGTGACCGTGCCGGCCAGGGCCAGTCGCATCCTTCGTTCCCCCGCCAGCTCACCGTCGGTGTGATCGGTGCCGGTCGGGTCGGCGCCGTGCTCGGTGCCGCGCTGGGCCGTGCCGGGCACCGGGTGGTCGCCGCCGCCGGGGTCTCGACCGCCGCCCGGGACCGGATCGACCGGCTGCTGCCGGGCACCGCCGTACGCCCCGCCGACGAGGTGGCCCGGGCCGCCGCCGACCTGCTGCTGGTCGCCGTACCGGACGACGCGCTGGCCCCGGTGATCGCCGGGCTGGCTTCGACCGGTGCGCTCCGGTCGGGGCAGGTGGTGGCGCACACCTCCGGCGCGCACGGGCTCGACGTGCTCGCCCCGGTCGTCGCGGTCGGGGCGTACCCGCTGGCCCTGCACCCGGCGATGACCTTCACCGGTACCGCCGAGGACCTGCACCGGCTGGCCGGCATCTCGTACGGCGTGACCGTCCCGGAGTCGCTGCGTCCGTTCGCCGTCCGGCTCGTCGCCGACCTCGGCGGGGTACCCGAGTGGGTGGCCGAACCGGACCGCCCGCTCTACCATGCCGCTCTCGCGCACGGGGCGAACCATCTCGTCACGCTGGTCAACGAGGCGGCGGACCTGCTCCGCGCCGCCGGGGTGGCCCAGCCGGAGAAGGTGCTCGGTCCGCTGCTCCGGGCCGCCCTGGACAACTCGCTGCGACTCGGCGACGCGGCGCTGACCGGGCCGGTGTCCCGGGGTGACGCCGGTACGATCGCCCGGCACCTGGACCGGCTGACCGCCACCGCCCCGGAGTCGGTGCCCGGTTACCTCGCGCTGGCCCGCCGCACCGCCGACCGGGCGATCGCGGCCGGTCGGCTCCGTCCGGCCGACGCCGAGTTCCTGCTGGGGGTGCTGGCCGACCGGGTCCGGAAGGTCGCCGCCGCGTGACCGGGGGAGTGGGAGAGCCGAGATGACCACGGTGTTGCGTACCCGGGCGGAGCTGGCGGCCGCCCTGGGGCCCCTGCCCGGGAAGCTGGCGGTGGTGATGACCATGGGGGCCCTGCACTCCGGGCACGAGGCGCTGCTGCGGGCGGCCCGGGAGCGGGCCGACACCGTACTGGCGACGATCTTCGTGAACCCGCTCCAGTTCGGCCCGAACGAGGACTTCGACCGGTACCCCCGGACCTTCGACGCCGATGTGGCGCTCTGCCGGGCGGCCGGGGTCCGGTACGTCTTCGCCCCGTCCCGCGAGGAGTTGTATCCGGACGGCGAGCCGATGGTCAGGGTCGACCCGGGCAGCCTCGGCGAGGAGTTGGAGGGCGCCAGCCGCCCCGGCTTCTTCACCGGGGTGCTGACCGTGGTGGCGAAGCTGCTCAACCTGCTCCGGCCGGACGTCGCGTTCTTCGGCGAGAAGGACTACCAGCAGCTCACCCTGGTTCGCCGGATGGTCCGCGACCTGGAGTTGGACGTGGAGATCGTCGGCGTGCCGACCGTACGCGAGCCGGACGGGCTGGCGCTGTCCAGCCGCAACCGCTACCTCTCCGCCGAGGAGCGGACCTCGGCGCTGCGGCTGTCGGCGGCACTGCGGGCCGGCAGCGACGCCGCCGAGGCCGGTCGGGGTGCCGACGGTGCGCTCGCCGCCGCCTACCGCGCCTTCGGCGAGGGTACGACCGGCGCCAAGCTGGACTACCTGGTGCTGACCGCCCCGGACCTGGGCCCGGCACCGGCCGCCGGACCGGCCCGGATGCTGGTGGCCGCCTGGGTCGGCTCCACCCGACTGATCGACAACATGCCGGTCGACCTGGCTCCGGTTTCCACGCCGGGCGGCTGAGCCACCGACCGCCCGAGACCCCTGCGCTAGGGAGGATGTACCCGATGCTCCGCACCATGCTCAAGTCGAAGATCCACCGGGCCACGGTGACCCAGGCGGATCTGCACTACGTCGGTTCGGTGACCGTCGACGCCGATCTGCTGGACGCCGCCGACCTGCTCCCCGGCGAGCAGGTCGCGATCGTGGACGTGACGAACGGGGCGCGGCTGGAGACGTACGTGATCGTCGGTGAGCGCGGCAGCGGCGTGATCGGCATCAACGGCGCCGCCGCGCACCTGGTGCACCCCGGCGACCTGGTGATCCTGATCTCGTACGGCCAGATGGACGACGCCGAGGCGCGGACGTACCAGCCGCGGATCGTGCACGTCGACGCGGAGAACCGGATCCTCGACCTGGGCGCCGACCCGGCGGGCGCGGTACCCGGGATGGTCGGCGACCCGGTCCGGGGCGACCTCGTCGCCACCGGCTGATCCGGCTGACGACCGCCTGCCGGCCCGTCCTCGACGGCCTCCCCGGGCGACCCGCCGGAAGGATGATCTCGCCGTCCGGATGACCCCGCCGGTTAACGTAGGGTGCAGCCATCCGGACCGTTGGTCGCCCTGGGGAGGACGCGATGCGCCGTTGGACGAGCGCCCTGGCGCTGGCCGGGGCAGTGCTGCTCGGCGTCGCCGGCTGCGCGCCTCCGGGCGGCACGGACGGCGACCTCACCAACGCCTGGGCTCCGGTCGGCGAGCCGACGGTCTTCACCCCGGCGGCCGAGGCCTGCCATTCGGCGGACTTCTCCGAGACGGTCTACCTGTCGTCGTACGTGCCGGTGGAGTGCACCACCAACCATCGGCTGGAGACCGTGCACGTGGGCACGTTCGCCGGGGCGGCGGGCGAGGCGGAGAAGCCGCCGGCACCCGGCTCGCCCCAGTTCACCACCGCGTACGCCGAGTGCGACAGCCGGGCGCGCGGCTTCCTCGGCGCGGACTGGCGTACCGGTCGGCTCTGGCTCGGGGTGGCGGTGCCCTCGCCGAAGGGCTGGACGGCCGGGGCCCGGTGGTTCCGCTGCGACATGACCGAACTGTCCAACGTCGAGGAGGACGGCGACGCGGTCAGCCGGACGGCGAGCCTGAAGGGCGCGCTACGCGAGGCCGGGCCGCTGCGGCTGGGCTGCTACGCCACCACCCTGACCCGGACCGAGACCATCGACCGGATGCCCCCGGCGGAATGCTCGGCCCGGCACAACACCGAGTTCGCCGGGGTGTTTCGGGCGCCGGCGACCTTGAAGTACCCGACGGCGGAGCGCGACTGGCAGCCCTTCTACGACGGCTGTTACACCGTCGCCGCCCGGTTCGTCGGGGTGTCGCAGAGCACGATCCGGTTCCGTACCGGCGTCGTGGCGCTGCCCGGCGGGCGGGACGACTGGACGTCGGGCAACCGGGGCGTCCGGTGCTACCTGTGGGTCTCGGACGGCAAGTTCACCCGCTCGCTCAAGGGCGCCGGCGCCGGCGGCCTGCCGATCCGGACCGGCTGATCCCGGTCGATCAACCCGCCTGACCTGCACCGGCACGGCCGGGCACCCCGGTCGCTCGGAGCACGCCGTCCCGGCCGGCCGTCCGCCGGCTCCGGAGCGGACGGCCCTTACGTCCGGATCGGGGAGCGTCGTAGGCCACTTCTCCCGCCCCCGGGCCGCCCGACCCCACCGCTACGCGGTTGACTGGAGTGATGCAGTTTCCGACCGTCGACCTGCCGGTGGTACCCCGGCTGCTGGCCGCCCCGGCACCGGGCTGGGTGGAGACGACCGACGTGATCGTGATCGGGTCGGGCATCGCCGGGCTCACCGCCGCACTGCACCTGCGCGAGGCGGGACTGCACGTGACCGTGGTGACCAAGGTCAACATTGACGACGGCTCCACCCGGTGGGCGCAGGGCGGCATCGCGGCCGTACTCGATCCGCTGGACACCCCGTCCGCGCACGCCTCCGACACCGAGCTGGCCGGGGTCGGGCTCTGCGACCCGGCGGCGGTCCGGGTACTGGTAGAGGAGGGACCGACCCGGCTGCGGGAGCTGATCCGGGCCGGTGCCGAGTTCGACCGCAACCCCGACGGCTCGCTGATGCTGACCCGGGAGGGCGGGCACCGGGCGGACCGGATCGTGCACGCCGGTGGCGACGCGACCGGGGCCGAGGTGCAGCGGGCGCTGCACGCGGCGGTCGGTCGGGACCCCTGGATCCGGCTGGTGGAGCACGCTCTCGTCCTCGACCTGCTCCGGGCCCCGGACGGCGGCTGGGCCGGTCCCGGCCGGGCCTGCGGGATCACCCTGCACGTGCTCGGCGAGGGCAGCGAGGACGGGGTCGGTGCGATCCTGGCCCGGGCGGTGGTGCTGGCCACCGGCGGGATGGGGCAGGTCTTCGCCGCCACCACCAATCCGGCGGTCTCCACCGGGGACGGCGTCGCGCTGGCGATGCGGGCCGGTGCCGCCGTGACCGACCTGGAGTTCGTCCAGTTCCATCCGACCGCGCTGCTGGCGCCGGCCGCACCCGGGAACGGCGGCGTCCCGGCCCGGGCCGCCCAGCAGCCGCTGGTCTCCGAGGCGCTGCGCGGCGAGGGTGCGCACCTGGTCGACGCGGACGGCAAGCGGTTCATGGTCGGCCAACACGAGCTGGCCGAGCTGGCGCCCCGGGACGTGGTGGCCAAGGGGATCCACCGGGTACTGCTGGCCACCGGTGCCGACCACGTCTTCCTGGACGCCCGGCACCTCGGCGCGGAGTTCCTGGCCCGGCGCTTCCCCACCATCGTCGCCTCCTGCCGCTCGGCCGGGATCGACCCGGCCGAGCAGCCGATCCCGGTCGCCCCGGCCGCGCACTACGCCTCCGGCGGGGTACGCACCGACCTGCACGGCCGCACCTCCATCCCCGGCCTGTACGCCTGCGGCGAGGTCGCCTGCACCGGCGTGCACGGCGCGAACCGGCTGGCCAGCAACTCGCTGCTGGAGGGGCTGGTGTTCGCCCGCCGGATCGCCCAGGACATCGCCCGGGACCTGCCGGCCCAGGCCGAACCGGCTCCGACCGGGGCGTGGCGGGGCGGCGAGGGCGCGACGGTCGATCCGGCGGTGCGGGAGCACCTGGCCCGGGCGATGACCCGGGGTGCCGGGGTGCTCCGCTCCGCCGACTCGCTCCGGGCGACCGCCGCCGAGCTGGGCACCCTCGGTGCGACCCGGGGTGCGCCGCGTACCGCGAGCTGGGAGGCGACCAACCTGGTCACGGTGGCCGCGGCGCTGGTCGGCGCGGCGTACGCCCGGCAGGAGACCCGGGGCTGCCATTGGCGCGAGGATTACTCGGAATCACGCGACGATTGGCTCGGGCACCTGGTCGGGTCGATCGGTCCGGCGGGTCACCTGCAACAGGACTGGGAGGCACTGTGCTGACGGACTCGACCACGCGGGCGCTGCGCTCGGCCGGGCTCGACCCGGTGGAGGTGGAACGCATCGCCCGGGCGGCGCTGGACGAGGACCTGGGGCCGGAGCGGCTGGACGTGACAAGTCTGGCCACCATCCCGGACGACCAGGTCGACACCGCCGACGTGGTGGCCCGGGCCGACGGGGTGGTGGCCGGGCTGGCCGTGGCGGCGGCCGTCTTCGAACTGGCCGCCGGCCCGGGCGTACGGGTGCTGCCGGTGGCCACCGACGGTGCCGAGGTCGCCGTGGGAGACGTGCTGGCCACGGTGACCGGGCCGACCCGGGGACTGCTCACCGCCGAGCGGACCGCGCTGAACCTGCTCTGCCGGATGTCCGGGGTGGCGACACACACCCGGGCCTGGGTGGCGGCGCTGGGCGGCAGCAAGGCGACCGTGCTGGACACCCGGAAGACCACTCCCGGGCTGCGCCCGCTGGAGAAGTACGCGGTCCGGGCCGGTGGCGGCGCCAACAAGCGCCTCGGGCTGTACGACGTGGCAATGATCAAGGACAACCACAAGCTGGCGGCCGGCGGCATCGCCGCGGCGTACCGGCGGGTGCGGGAGGCGTTCCCGGCGGTGCCGATCCAGGTCGAGGTGACCACGGTGGCCGAGGCACTGGAGGCGGTGGAGGCCGGCGCCGACTTCCTGCTCTGCGACAACATGCCGCCGGCGCTGCTGACCGAGGTGGTCGCGGCGGTGGGCGACCGCGCCGAGCTGGAGGCGACCGGCGGGCTGACCCTGGAGACCGCGGCCGAGTACGCGGCCACCGGCGTCGACTACCTCTCGGTTGGGGCGCTGACGCACTCCTCGCCTATCTTGGACATCGCACTGGACCTCCGCTCGCGCGCCGCGTAGCGGCGGGACGCGCCACGACTCGGGGTTCGGGACTGACGACATGCTGCTCTGTATCGACATCGGCAACACCAACACCGTGCTGGCGACCTTCGAGGGCGAGAAGCTGGTGCACTCCTGGCGGATCAAGACCGATGCCCGGTCCACCGCCGACGAGCTGGGCCTGAAGCTGCGCGGCCTGCTGGCCGGGGACGCGGTGGAGATCACCGGGGTGGTCGCCTGTTCGACCGTGCCGGCCGCGCTGCGCTCGCTGCGTACGATGCTGGCCCGCTACTACGCCGACATCCCCAACCTGGTCGTCGAGCCGGGGGTGAAGACCGGGGTGCAGTTGGCGATCGACAACCCGAAGGAGGTCGGCGCCGACCGGGTGGTCAACACCCTGGCGGCGTACACCCTCTACGGCGGGCCGTCGATCGTGGTCGACTTCGGCACCACCACGAACTTCGACGTGATCAGCGGCCGGGGGGAGTTCCTCGGCGGCGCGTTCGCGCCCGGCATCGAGATCTCCTTCGACGCGCTGGCCGCCCGGGCGGCCCAGTTGCGCAAGGTCGAGCCGGCGGTACCCCGTTCGGTGATCGGCAAGAACACCGTGGAGTGCCTCCAGGCCGGGATGTACTTCGGCTTCGCCGGCCAGGTGGACCGGATCGTCGAACGGATGATCGGGGAGCTGGGCGAGGTGCGGGCGGTGATCGCCACCGGCGGGCTGGCGCCGCTGGTGATCGGCGAGTGCCGGACGATCACCCACCACGAGCCGATGATCACGCTGATCGGCCTGCGCATGGTCTACGACCGCAACCGCTGACACCCTCCGCGGCTCGGCCGCCGCCGGCCGCCCAGCGTCCGGCGACCCACGGAAGAGTCCAGCGTCCGCAGACTCCGGGAAGCACTCGGCGCCCGGGGAAGAGCCGGCCGGCTCAGCGCCGCCGGGCCCGGAAGACCAGCGTCCGGTACGGCAGCGCGAAGCTCTCCCGCCCGGCCAGCTCCGGATGACCGGCGGTCAGCTTCCGGATGGCGGCCGCCACCTCCCGCTGCCGCTGCGGGCTGGCGGTGAGGTAGTGCGAGCGGGTGCTGATCATCCCGACCAGGCTCTCCGGGGTGAGCGTCACGCTGTGCCGGAACTCGTTCCGTTCGACCGGCGCGAACTCCGGGCCGTAGCCGTCGACGTCGGGTCCGTCGTCCCGGGCGCCGCGCCCGTCGAGCAGTTCGACGGTGATCGCGGTCAGCTCGGCCACCCAGGGCACCGACTCGTCCCGGTGGTTGAAGATCGCCGCGTACGTCCCGCCGGGGCGCAGCAGCCGGGCCCCCTCCGCGTGCGCCACCGGATGGTCGAACCAGTGGTACGCCTGCCCGGCGACGACCGCGTCCACCGACCCGTCCGGCAGCGGCACCCGTTCGGCCGAGCCGGCCCGGGCCACCGTGCCCGGAGTGGCGGTGTCGAGCCTGGCCCGCATCCCCGGGTCCGGCTCGACCGGCGTCACCCGGTAGCCGAGCCGCAGCAGTACCCGGGTGAGGATGCCGGTGCCGGCGCCGAGGTCCAGCACCTCGGCCGGGGCGGGACGGTCGACCGCCCACTCCACCGCCGGCTCCGGATAGCTCGGCCGGTACCGGTCGTAGCGCTCGGCCGCGGCACCGAAGGAGAGGGCGTGGACCTGGTCGACCATGCCTGGAGGTTATCCAGTGCCCCGCCGCCGGCGCACTTGAGTACGCTCGGGGCCGAACTCCGCCGACAATTCCCGAGGAAGCATGCCGTGAGCCAGCAGATCCCGAACCCCGCCGACCCCGTGGACGACCTTCCCGAGCAGATGCGGGTCCGTCGGGAGAAGCGGGACCGCATGCTCGCCGAGGGCGTCGAGCCGTACCCGGTGGGATATCCGCGTACCGCGACTCTCGCCGAGATCCGGGCCCGCTACGCGGACCTTCCGACCGACACCGCGAGCGGGGACGTCGCCGCCGTCACCGGCCGGGTGATCTTCGTACGCAACACCGGAAAGCTCTGTTTCGCCACCTTGCGGGACGGTGACGGCACCGAACTCCAGGCGATGCTCTCGCTCGACCGGGTCGGTCCGGATCGGCTCGACGCCTGGAAGCGGCTGGTCGACCTCGGTGACCACGTCGGGGTGACCGGTGAGGTGATTACCAGCCGGCGCGGGGAGCTTTCCGTGCTCGCCGATTCCTGGGAGCTGACCGCGAAGGCGCTCCGCCCGCTGCCGGTGGCGCACAAGCCACTTAGCGAGGAGGCCCGGGTCCGGCAGCGTTATGTCGATCTGATCGTGCGCCCCCGGGCCCGCGAGATGGTACGCACCAGGGCGGCGACGCTGCGTAGTCTGCGCGATTCGCTGCACGCCCGGAGTTTCATCGAAGTGGAAACCCCCATGCTGCAGCCGCTGCCGGGCGGGGCCACGGCCAGGCCATTCGTGACGCACAGCAATGCGTTAGACACGGATCTGTATCTGCGAATCGCCCCCGAGCTTTTTCTCAAGCGGGCGGCGGTCGGCGGCATCGACCGGGTCTTCGAGATCAACCGCAACTTCCGTAATGAGGGGGTCGACTCTTCGCACTCCCCGGAGTTCGCCATGCTCGAGGCGTACGAGGCGTACGGTGACTACGACACCATGGCGACCCTCACCCGTGACCTGGTGCAGGCCGCCGCGCTCGCCGCAGCCGGGTCGCATGTGGTGACGCACGCCGACGGCGCCGAGTTCGACCTCGGCGGCCGGTGGCCTTCGGTGACCCTCTACGGCACCCTTTCCGAGGCGCTCGGCGAGGAGGTCACCGTCCGCACCGGCATGGCCGACCTGCTGGGATACGCGGAAAAGGTCGGTCTCGCGGTCGACCCGAAGTGGGGTCCGGGCAAGCTCGCCGAGGAGCTTTTCGAGGAACTGGTCGTACCGACGTTGCGCCAGCCCACCTTCGTCCGGGACTACCCGGAAGAGACCAGCCCGCTGGTCCGGGCGCACCCCGACGAGCCGGGGCTCACCGCGAAATGGGACCTCTACGTGCTCGGTTTCGAGCTGGCCACCGGCTACACGGAGCTGGTCGACCCGGTGGTGCAGCGGGAGCGGTTGGTGGCCCAGGCCCAGCGCTCGGCCAGGGGCGACGACGAGGCCATGCGGCTCGACGAGGACTTCCTGCGGGCCATGGAGTACGGAATGCCGCCGCTCGGGGGCATGGGAATGGGAATCGACCGGCTGCTGATGGCCCTCACCGGCCTCGGAATTCGGGAAACCATCCTCTTCCCGATGGTCCGCCCGGAGTAGTTGCCGCCGAGCGGCTTGTCGCGTAGTTTCGCCGTCCTATTGACGGAGCAAGCATCTAACGGGCTATTGTGCTCTTGTTTGCGGCGAACCTGCTCGAAAGGATAGCGACACGTGGCCAAGCAGATCATTCACAAGCTGGTCGATGACCTGGACGGCGGAGACGCGGACGAGACCGTCAAGTTCTCGCTCGACGGCGTGCAGTACGAGATCGACCTGTCGGACAAGAACGCCGGCAAATTGCGGGAGCTATTCGCCCCGTACGTCGCGGCCGGCTCGAAGGTGGGCCGGGGCGGCGTGGTGGTCGGCGGTCGTGCCGCACGGGGGCGGGGTGGCGCCACCGCCGACCGCGAGCAGAACAAGGCGATCCGGGCCTGGGCCAAGAAGGAAGGCAAGGAGATCTCCGACCGCGGGCGGATCCCGCAGGAGATCGTGGACGAGTACCACGCCAAGGCGGGCCGCTAGGCGTCGTGCTTCCTTGATCCCTCGCGCGGGGTGGGTGGACGAGCATTCGTCCACCCACCCCGCGCCCTTTTTGCCTGTTGCGAGTGGTATGAGAAGATTGGTCTGAGTGTCCGCTTCGTCGGCGGTCGGTGATCCCGGTCGCTCCCCGGCCCGCCGCGTACCACTCCCGCGGGGGTCCTCCCCGCACGGCTCGCCGGTCCGGGGAACGATCATGCCGACCGGGGAACATCCTGGCGGCCCCGGCGTTGTCCACAACCAGTGGACGAAGTTGTCCACAGCCTGTGGATGACGCGGGGCTGCGTCGTCCGGGCAGGGGCTCGAATTTCGCTCTGCGCGTACAGCGGATGGTCTGGGAAGCATCGCTGAGCGTGGGCGGTTGGGAAAAACGTCGCGTACGTGGCTCATTCCGGGAACACACGACCTCAGGAGAGTCGGCTCGCGGCGATAGAGTAAGGGAGCACGGACGTCCGCCCCGGACGTCCGGGTGGTGGCCCCGCCACGATGCTTGGACCATCAAGATCGAGTGCGCACGGCACGTGAGGAGCACGAGGGCATGTTCGAGCGGTTCACCGACCGAGCGCGGCGGGTTGTCGTCCTGGCCCAAGAAGAGGCCCGGATGCTCAACCACAACTACATCGGTACGGAACACATCCTGCTAGGTCTCATCCACGAGGGTGAAGGCGTCGCGGCGAAGGCCCTGGAGAGTCTGGGGATCTCGTTGGAGGGCGTCCGCCAGCAAGTCGAAGAGATCATCGGTCAGGGTCAGCAGGCGCCGAGCGGGCACATCCCGTTCACGCCGCGGGCCAAGAAGGTGCTGGAGCTGTCGCTGCGTGAGGCGTTGCAGCTCGGCCACAACTACATCGGTACGGAGCACATCCTGCTCGGCCTGATCCGCGAGGGCGAGGGCGTCGCCGCCCAGGTCCTGGTCAAGCTCGGCGCCGACCTCAACCGGGTCCGCCAGCAGGTGATCCAGCTTCTCTCCGGCTACCAGGGCAAGGAGCCGGCAGCCGCCGGTACCGCGCCGGGTGAGGCCGCGCCGTCGACCAGCCTCGTGCTGGACCAGTTCGGTCGCAACCTGACCCAGGCGGCCCGGGAGGGCAAGCTCGACCCGGTCATCGGTCGGGAGAAGGAGATCGAGCGGGTGATGCAGGTGCTCTCCCGCCGTACCAAGAACAACCCGGTCCTGATCGGCGAGCCCGGGGTCGGTAAGACCGCGGTCGTCGAGGGGCTGTCGCAGCGGATCATCAAGGGCGAGGTGCCGGAGACGCTGAAGGACAAGCAGCTCTACACGCTTGACCTGGGCGCCCTGGTCGCCGGCTCGCGATACCGGGGTGACTTCGAGGAGCGCCTGAAGAAGGTGCTCAAGGAGATCCGGACCCGTGGCGACATCATCCTGTTCATCGACGAGATCCACACCCTGGTGGGTGCGGGTGCCGCCGAGGGCGCGATCGACGCGGCGAGCATCCTGAAGCCGATGCTGGCCCGTGGCGAGCTGCAGACCATCGGCGCGACGACGCTGGACGAATACCGCAAGCACCTGGAGAAGGACGCCGCCCTGGAGCGGCGGTTCCAGCCGATCCAGGTGGGTGAGCCGTCGCTGGCGCACACCATCGAGATCCTCAAGGGGCTGCGGGACCGCTACGAGGCGCACCACCGGGTGAGCATCACCGACGCCGCGCTGGTCGCGGCGGCGACGCTCGCCGACCGGTACATCTCGGACCGGTTCCTGCCGGACAAGGCGATCGACCTGATCGACGAGGCCGGTGCCCGGATGCGGATCCGCCGGATGACCGCGCCGCCAGACCTGCGCGACTTCGACGAGCGCATCGCCCAGGTGCGCCGCGACAAGGAGTCCGCGATCGACGCGCAGGACTTCGAGCGGGCCGCCCAGTTGCGGGACAAGGAGAAGCAGCTCCTCGGTCAGAAGGCGCAGCGGGAGAAGGAGTGGAAGGCCGGCGACCTGGACGTGGTGTCCGAGGTCGACGACGAGCAGATCGCCGAGGTGCTGGCGAACTGGACGGGTATCCCGGTCTACAAGCTCACCGAGGAGGAGACCTCCCGGCTGCTCCGCATGGAGGACGAGCTGCACAAGCGGGTCGTCGGCCAGGAGGACGCGGTCAAGGCGGTCTCGAAGGCGATCCGGCGTACCCGGGCCGGTCTGAAGGACCCGAAGCGGCCGTCGGGCTCGTTCATCTTCGCCGGCCCGTCCGGCGTGGGTAAGACCGAGCTGTCCAAGGCGCTGGCCGAGTTCCTCTTCGGCAGCGAGGACGCGCTGATCCAGCTCGACATGTCCGAGTTCCACGACCGGTACACGGTCTCCCGCCTGGTCGGGGCGCCCCCCGGCTACGTCGGCTACGACGAGGGTGGCCAGCTCACCGAAAAGGTGCGCCGCCGGCCGTTCTCGGTGGTCCTGTTCGACGAGATCGAGAAGGCTCACCCGGACGTGTTCAACACCCTGCTCCAGATCCTGGAGGACGGGCGGTTGACCGACGGGCAGGGCCGGATCGTGGACTTCAAGAACACGGTCATCATCCTGACCACCAACCTCGGTACCCGGGACGTGGCCAAGGCGGTCTCGATGGGCTTCCAGGCCTCTGAGGATTCCGACTCGAACTACGAGCGGATGAAGCAGAAGGTCAACGACGAGCTGAAGCAGCACTTCCGGCCGGAGTTCCTCAACCGGATCGACGACACGATCGTGTTCCACCAGCTCAACGAGGTCGAGATCCTGTCGATCGTGGACATCATGATCCAGCGGATCGAGACCCAGCTCCGCAACAAGGACATGGGGCTGGAGCTCACCGACAACGCCAAGAAGTACCTGGCGAAGAAGGGCTTCGACCCGGTGCTGGGCGCCCGGCCGCTGCGCCGGACGATCCAGCGCGACATCGAGGACAACCTGTCCGAGAGGATCCTGTTCAACGAGCTGACCCCGGGCCAGATCGTGGTCGTGGACTGCGAGGGCGACCCGGACAATGTCGACAAGTCCAAGCTGGTGTTCCGCGGCGCGGACAAGCCGGTCCCGGTGCCCGACGCGGTGCCGGCCGACCTCGGCAACACCGCCGCTGCCGGCGCGGACGAGTAGCCGAGCAGCAGCTCAGGTAACAAACGGTTCGGCCCGGTGGCAGTCGCCACCGGGCCGAATTCGTTCACGCGTCGGGGCGGCCCTCCCCGGCCAGCACGCAGGTGTCGTCGACCATCTCGACCAGGCCGTCCTCGATCAGCCCGGCCAGCGCCCGGGAGCGTTGCAGGTCGTCCGACCAGACCAGGTCCAGCCGGGCCCGGGGCACCGGGCCGGTCGCCTCGCGGAGTACGGCCAGCAGCTTGCCCCGGACCTGCCGGTCGGTGCCGGCGTACCGCTGCGGGCGGCGGGTCGGGCCGGACGGCGCGGTACGCCCCGACGCCCGCCAGGCGCAGCGGGCGGCCAGTGGACAGTCGACGCACCGGGGTGCCCGGGCGGTGCAGACCAGCGCCCCCAACTCCATGAACGCGGCGCTGGCCCGGGCGGCCCGCTCCGGTACCGCCGGCAGCAGCGCCTCGGTGGCGACCAGGTCGGCCGGACGGGTCGCCGGCCCCGCATCCGGCTCTCCGGCGACGGCTCGGGCCACCAGCCGGCGTACGTTGGTGTCCACCACCGGGTGCCGCTGCCCGTACGCGAACGCCGCCACCGCCCGGGCCGTGTAACCGCCGACGCCGGGCAGCGCCAGCAACTCCTCCAGCTCGGTCGGCACCTCGCCGCCGTGCCGCTCCAGCACGGCCACCGCGCACTCGTGCAGTCGCAGCGCCCGTCGGGGATAGCCGAGCCGCCCCCACATCCGGATCGCCTCGGCCGGAGTGTCGGCGGCCAGGTCCGCCGGCCGGGGCCATCGGGTCAGCCAGGCCCGCCAGGCGGGTAGCACCCGTACCACCGGGGTCTGCTGCAACATGACCTCGCTGACCAGGATCGGCCACGCACCGATGCCGGGCTCCCGCCAGGGCAGGTCACGGGCGTTCTCGTCGTACCACCGGATGGCGTCGGCGGCGAGCTGCGTTGTCGACATGGCACCGTCGATCCTGTCATGCCGGCACGGCCGGAGGCCGTGCCGGGCGCCGGTTGTGGGTTCGTCCCGGAGCGTGGGCCGGATGCCGGGCCGGGCCGCGGACGGAGCGGACGATCGGGCAGACTGCCCGGATGAACGAGCTCGCGATCACCGTCATCGGTCCGGACCGGCCCGGCATCGTGGCCGACGTGACGGAGGCGCTCGCCCGGGTCGGGGCCAACCTGACCGACTCGACCATGACCCGGTTGCGCGGGCACTTCGCGATGACGCTGATCTGCGTCGGCCCGTCCGATGTCGATGCGGAGGCCGCGCTCGCCCCGGTCGTCGCCGACGGCCCGCTGCTGGCGACGGTCCGCCAGGTCGGCGCCGAGGCGACGAGTACGCCGTTCGGCGAGCCGTACCTGATGGCGGTGCACGGCGCCGACCGGCTCGGCATCGTCGCCGCGTTGACCCGGATACTCGCCGAGGCCGGCGGGAACGTCACCGACCTGACCACCCGGCTGACCGGGCCGCTCTACGTCCTCCTCGCCGAGGTGGAGCTGCGGCCGGACACGGCCGAGGAGGTCGCCGTCCGGCTGGCCGAGGCGGCCGTCGGGCTGGACGTGGAGGTCACCCTGCGGCGAGCCGACTCGGACCTGCTGTGACGGCGAAGGACGATTCCGGGATGGCCGAGGACCGCGGCCTGGGCGACTGGAGACCCGAGCTGCTCGGCGACCAGGGCACGGTACGCCCGGTGGTGACCGCACCGGCCGGCGTGTTGAGCCGGATCGGTGCCACCGTCGACCCCTGCGACGACGAGGTGGTGCGGCTCGCCGCCGACCTGGTGGCCACCATGCGGGTCTCGCCCGGCTGCGTCGGCCTGGCCGCGCCGCAGATCGGGGTCGGGGCCCGGCTCTTCGCGGTGGACGTGACCGGGCATCCCAAGACCGTCACCTCGCACGGCACCTTCGTGCTCTGCAACGCCGAGGTCGTCGAGGCGAGCCGCTGGCGGCCGGGACGGGAGGGCTGCATGTCGGTACCCGACCTCACCGGCGACGTGAAGCGGGCCAGCCGGGTGGTGGTGCAGGGGGTCCTGCCCGGCACCGGGGCGGCGGTCCGGCTGGTCACCGACGGCTTCGAGGCGCGGGCGCTCCAGCACGAGATCGACCACTGTGCCGGCCGGCTGTTCCTGGACCGGGTGGCCGGTGCGCACGCGGTCTACCAGCGCAAGGTCTATCTTTGAGCGGCAGCGCCGACACGGCGTGCTGGGCCTCCGGCGCGTCGCGGGGGTCCGGGCCACGCGTGCCGATACGGTGAAACCATTATGCGTCTGACGGTTGGCCCCCTTCCGCCCGCCGTGTATTGGCGGCGTCGAGCCGTCGTGCTCGGCGCCATGTTGCTCTTCCTGATCGTGCTGCTCTACTCCTGCATCAACACAGGTGGGGCGGACGACTCCGGAAGGGATAAGACCGCCAACCCCGGGCCGTCGCCGAGCCTGACCCCGCACGTCGACCCGTCGGCGTCCGGCCCTCCCGACTCGGGCGTCCCGGAGTCGGGTGCTCCGGGCGGCGGCGAGCCGTCCGACGTGCCTCCGGCGGACGGGGAGGAGACCTCCGTCGAGCCGGCGGGTGGCGGTCAGGTGCCGACCGCACCGCCGCCGGTCGACAACGAGTGCACCGATCAGGAGATCTCGGTGACTCCGGTGCCTTCGCAGACCTCCGCGCAGCGGGGCGAGCCGATCGAGCTGCGACTCAGAATCAAGAACGTGTCCGACCGGACCTGCAACCGGAACGTCGGCGCCGACCTCCAGGAGCTCTACATCAAGTCCGGGGCCCGCAAGGTCTGGTCGTCGGACGTGTGCAGCGAGGTCCGGTCCAACGACATACGGCCGTTCCCGCCCAGCCACGAGAACGAATACACCATCTCCTGGAACGGGCGGGAAAGCTCCAAGTGCGCCAACCAGGTCGCCAACGGGCCCTATCCGGTGGCCGGCACCTACCAGCTCTTCGGCCGGCTCGGCAACAAGCTCAGCAACCCGGTCCGGATCACCATCACCGGCTGACCGGCGGCACCCTTCCGCCGCGCAGCACCGGCCGGTACCGATCGATCCGGCCGGTGCCGGCGGTCAGGATCAGACGTACCGCTCCAGGATGGACGCTTCGGCCAGCCGGGACAGCCCTTCCCGTACGCCCCGGGCGCGGGCGTCACCGACCCCGTCGACGGCCTGCAGGTCCTCCACGGTGGCGCCGAGCAACCGTTGCAGGCTGCCGAAGTGGCCGACGAGCCGGTCGACCACCAGCCCGGGCAGCCGGGGCACCTTGGCGAGCAGCCGGAAACCGCGCGGGCTGACCGCCGCGTCCAGCGCGTCGGAGGCACCCGGATAGCCGATCGCCTTGGCGACCGCGACCAGGTCGATCAGCTCGGTGGCGGTGAGCAGGTCCAGTTCGACCAGCGCCTCGTCGAGGGTCCGGGCCTTGCGCCCGCTCGGCAGGTAGTCGCGGATCACCAGGGTCCGGTCGGCGTCCACCCCGGCCATCAGCTCGTCGAGCTGGAGGGCGAGCAGTCGGCCGTCGGTGCCCAACTCGACCACGTAGCCGGCGATCTCGTCGGCGATCCGGCGGACCATCTCCAGCCGCTGCACCACGGCGACCGCGTCCCGTACGGTGACCAGATCCTCGATCTCCAGTGCGGAGAGGGTGCCGGAGACCTCGTCGAGGCGGAGCTTGTAGCGCTCAAGAGTGGCCAGCGCCTGGTTGGCCCGGGACAGGATCGCGGCCGAGTCGTCCAGCACGTGCCGCTGCCCGTTGACGTAGAGGCTGATGATCCGCATCGACTGGCTGACCGAGATCACCGGGAAGCCGGTCTGCCGGGCGACCCGCTCGGCGGTGCGGTGCCGGGTGCCGGACTCCTCGGTCGGGATCGCCGGGTCGGGCATCAGGTGCACGGCGGCCCGGACGATCCGGGTGCCGTCACTGGAGAGCACCACAGCGCCGTCCATCTTGCACAGTTCCCGGACCCGGGTGGCGGAGAACTCGACGTCGAGCGGGAAGCCGCCGGTGCAGAGCGTCTCGACGACCCGGTCGTAGCCGAGCACGATCAGGGCGCCGGTCCGGCCGCGCAGGATGCGCTCCAGCCCGTCCCGCAGTGCCGTGCCCGGCGCCATCAGCGCCAGGTTTGCCCGCAACGGGTCGCCGGTCGGCCCCGTCCCGTTCATGGTCATGCCGACGCCGACGGGACGGGCCGAGGTGCCGGCGCTGGTGCGGACAGGAGAAGCCGCGCTGGCGGTTCGGTTCGCGTCGCGGTCGATCGGCACTCGGACATTCTACGGACCGCCCTGCGTTCGGTGCTGTCGCGGTTACTGTGACGTGCCACTGTGCCTGCTTCCTCCCATCGGCGCGTCGTCGGTACCGTCTGGGACCCGCCGCGTAGTGTCCAGTTTGTAGCTGATTGGCAACCCTTGCCGGCCGTGGCCGGCCCGCCTTGGCGCAGGTGGCAACGGCCGTAAGCATGCCACGCGCTGGCCAACAGCAGCACGGTGTGACTGTATGGTTACTCAGCCGACACTCGCGCCACGGACTGCAGCGCCGATCGTACGTCGGTGACTTCCATCACCCGCATGTTCTCCGGAGCCACCCCGCTGGCGCTCGGCCCGCAGCCGTTCGGCACCAGGGCGTACCTGAAGCCGAGCCGGGCCGCCTCGGCCAGCCGGCGGGGCACGGCGGCGACCCTGCGCACCTCACCGGTCAGCCCCACCTCGCCGATCGCCACCAGGTTGGGTGCGATGGCCAGGTTGAGCCCGCCGGAGGCGACCGCCAGGGCGACGGCGAGGTCGGCGGCCGGCTCGACCACCCGGATCCCGCCGACGGTGGCGGCGAAGACCTCCCGGTCGTGCAGGGTCAGCCGCTCCGTCCGGCGTTGCAGCACCGCCAGCACCATCGCCAGCCGGGCGCTGTCCAGCCCGGAGACCGTCCGCCGGGGCGACCCGGCCACCGTGGCGCCGATCAGCGCCTGCACCTCGGTGACCAGTGCCCGCCGGCCCTCCATCGCCACCGTCACGCAGGTGCCGGGGACCGGGTCGGCGGAGCGGGTCAGGAACAGCCCGGAGGGATCGGCGAGGCTGCTGATCCCGCCCTCGTGCATCTCGAAGCAGCCGACCTCGTCGGCGGTGCCGAAACGGTTCTTCACGCCGCGCACCATCCGCAGCGAGGAGTGCTTGTCGCCCTCGAAGTGCAGCACCACGTCGACCAGGTGCTCCAGCACCCGGGGGCCGGCGACCTGGCCGTCCTTGGTGACGTGCCCGACGAGTACCGTCGCGACGCCCCGCTCCTTGGCGACCGCGACCAGGGCGGCGGTGACCGCCCGGACCTGGGTGACCCCGCCCGGCACTCCCTCGGTGCCGGGGGTGGAGACGGTCTGCACCGAGTCCAGCACCAGCAGGCCCGGCTTGACCGCGTCGAGGTGGCCGAGCACGGCGGAGAGGTCGTTCTCGGCGGCCAGATAGAGCTGGTCGTGCAGGGTGCCCATCCGCTCGGCCCGCAGCCGGACCTGGCTCACCGACTCTTCGCCGCTGACCACCAGCGACGGGCTGCCGGCTCCGGCCGCCCACTGCTGGGCCACGTCGAGCAGCAGCGTCGACTTGCCGACCCCCGGCTCACCGGCGAGCAGCACCACCGCGCCGGGCACCAGGCCGCCGCCGAGCACCCGGTCCAGCTCGGGTACGCCGGTCGGGCGGGCCCGAGCCGGGGCGGCGCTGATCGTGGCGATCGGCCGGGCCGGCTCGGCGGGCGCCCGGGAACTCACCACCCGGCCCGAGACGGTGGGGCCGGTGAGCGTCGACTCGACGACCGCGCCCCACTCGCCGCACTCCGGGCACCGGCCGACCCACTTGGGCGGCTGGTGGCCGCAGGCGTCGCACTCGTAGGCAGGGCGGGGGTCGCGGCTCGCGGCGCGGCCGCGCCCGGTGGCGGGGCGGGGCGTGGCTCGGCTGGTCGTCACCCGAGCACGCTAACCAATCCGTACGACGGAACCGGAACGACCCGGCCGGACGTCATGCCGGGCCGGGTCGTGACGTGCCGGGGGCTACTCGTGCTCCTCGTCCTCGCCGACGACCGGGGTACCGACCGGGGCCGGCGTGAACGGCACCGCGACCGGGGCCCGTACCGGCACCTGGGTGCCACCGAAGTCGAAGGTCAGCTCGACGTTGCCGCCCGGCGGCAGCGGCTCGGTCAGCCCGGAGAGCTGGAGCCAGTTGCCGACGGTCCTGTTCAGGATCACGAACCCGCCGGCCGGGATCCGGATCTCGGCCGGCAGCGTCGGGGACGCCGTGGGGGACGGGGTGGCGGCGGCACCCTCGGTCGGGGTCGCCGACGGCGAGCCGCCCGGCTCCGGGCTGCCCGAGGTGGCCTCCGGCGAGGGGCTGCCGGTGGTCGGCGACGGGCTCGGCGAGACGGTGCCGGCCGGGGTCGGCGCGGCCGAGGCGCCGGCCAGCACCACCGCACGGGCACCGGCGGAGCTGATCCGCACCGTGACGGCCTCCCCGGAGTCGTTGTAGAGGCCGACGTTCATCGGCGCGTCGGCACCGGCCGGATAGCCCTGGGTGTTCAGGTAGTCGATCGACAGGTTGCGGACCTTGAAGGTGTTGTCGGCCGACTGCGCGTTGGTGCCGACGCTGGTGGGCACCTTGGCGGCGGTCTCGGCGATCTGGCCCGCACCGCACCCGGACAGCAGCAGGGTGGCGGCGGTGGCCGTACCGGCCAGCACCGCAGCGGCTCGCCGAGCCCCCCTGATCGAGCGCGTCACCTGGTCCTCCTCTGTGCGATCCCGGTCGCCGTCGCGATCCCCGGGTCGGCGGAACGGGCACCGTGGCCGTACCCGGGCCCAACGGGCTCCAGGGTAGTGGGCGGTGATCGGCTCCCGTACGCCGACCCGGTATCCCGGCCCGGCCCGCGCGGGCGGTACCGGCCGGCGGCGGGGGTGGGTCAGACCACCCGACCGCTGGTCACCAGCAGCACCACATCGATCAGCGCGACGAGCATGACGGCCCGGAAGACGGCCACCGGGCGGTCACCCCGGGCGGTGGCGGCCCGGCTGGCGTACCAGCCGAGCGCCGGGACCACGGCGGCGACCGCGACCGCCGTCAGGCCGGCCCAGGAGGGCGGTCCGGGCGGCCCGACCACCAGGGTCGCGGTGGCCGCGAGCAGCAGCCCGGCGGCGGCCAGCCGGGAGCCGGCCGGGCCGAGCCGGTGCGGCAGGCCGCGCACCCCGGTCCGCTCGTCGTCGGCCAGGTCCGGCAGCACGTTCGCGAAGTGCGCACCGGCGCCGAGCAGCGCGCCGGCCGCGACCAGCCAGGCCGGCGGGGCCGGCGCGCCGGGCAGCCCGAGTACGACGACTGCCGGCAACGTCCCGAACGAGACCGCGTACGGCAGCACCGAGAGCGGGGTGGACTTCAGCGGCCAGTTGTAGAGCAGCGCGGAGACCAGGGCGAGGGTGGCCGCCCCGGCGGCGGCGAGGTTGAGGGTGAGCGCGGGCAGCGGGGTGAGCACGGCGGCCAGCACCCCTGCCGTGCCTACCAGCCGCCGGCTGATCATCCCGCTGGCCACCGGCTTGTCCCGGCGGCCGACCGCGGCGTCCCGGTCGGCGTCGAGCCGGTCGTTGACCCAGCCGATGGCGAGCTGGCTGGCCAGCACGGTGAGGGCCACCGCCGCGATGCCACCGGGCGGGTGGCCGACGCCCCAGGCGAGCAGGGCCGAGACGGTGGTCACCGCGACCGCCGGCTCGGGGTGGCTCGCCCGGATCAGCCCTAACACCACATGCGACATATGGGAAGTCTGGTTGTTACCGCTCGGTCGTGCCAGGCTCGATCACATGCGGACAGCGCGGACCAGGGCAGACGCCGAGGGCGTCGCGCCCGGCAGCCGGGTCCGCCGGCTGCCCCGCAACGATCCCCGGCAGTACGACGACCTCGCCGACCAGTGGTGGCAGCCGGACGGCGCCTTCGCGATGCTGCACTGGCTGGCCGACGCGCGGGCCGCGCTGGTGCCGCCGGCCGCCCGCCCCGGGGCGGTCCTGGTCGACCTCGGCTGCGGCGCCGGGCTGCTCGCCCCCCGGGTCGCCGGCAAGGGCTACCGGCACGTCGGGGTGGACCTGGTCCGCTCCGCGCTCGCCCAGGCCGCCGCGCACGGGGTCACCCCGGTGAACGGGGACGCCGGGGCGGTGCCGCTCGCCGACGGCTGCGCGGACGTGGTGGCCGCCGGCGAGGTGCTGGAACACGTACCGGACTGGCGGCGGGTGGTGGCCGAGGCGGCCCGGCTGCTCCGGCCCGGCGGCACGCTGGTGCTGGACACCCTCAACGCCACCGCGCTGAGCCGGCTGCTGGCGGTACGGGTGGCCGAACTCTTCCCCGGGGTACCGAGGGGGATCCACGACCCCCGGCTCTTCGTCGACGCCCGGGAGCTGGTCCGCGAGTGCGCCCGGCACGGGATCGCGCTGCGGATCCGGGGCATCCGCCCGGCGGTCTGGGGGACGGCACGCTGGCTGCTGCGCCGGGCCGTCCGGCGCGTCGACCCGGCCGGCGGAAGCACGCCACGGATCGTGCCGACATGGTCGGCGGAGGTGCTCTACCAGGGGTGGGGAGCCAGGCAGGGGTAGGGCGAGCGACAGCACCGGCCGACCGGCCGGTGTGGAAAGGACACGGATGACGGTGGACGCGCTCGCAGCGGCACGCCGGGTGGCGCCGAGATTCGCCGCCCGGGCGGCCGAACACGACCGGGACGGCACGTTCCCGGTCGAGGACTTCGCCGACCTGCGGTCGGCCGGGCTCCTCGGGTTGATGGTCCCGCCGAGGCTGGGCGGTCTCGGGGCCAGCTTCGCCGGGTACGCGGCGGTCGCCACCGAACTGGCCCGGGGCAACGGCGCGACGGCCCTGGTGTTCAACATGCACGCCTCGGTGACCGGTGCGCTCGGCGCGCTGACCGAGGAGCTGGCCGAGGCGCTCGGCGTACCGTCCGAGGCGCTGGCGGCCCGGGACCGGCTGCTCGCCGAGGCGGCTGCCGGCGCCTGGTACGCGGTGGCGATGAGCGAGCGCGGGGCCGGCTCCCGGCTGTCGAAGCTGACCACGACGTACGAGCCGGTGGACGGCGGCTACCACATCAAGGGGGCCAAGACCTTCTGCTCCGGGGCGGGGCACGCCGACGCCTACCTGGTGGCCGCCCGCAGCGTCGCCGACCAGTCGGTGGTGTCGCAGTTCCTGGTCCCGGCCGAGCCGGACGGGCTGCACGTCGAGCCGACCTGGGACGCGCTCGGGATGCGGGCCACCGCCTCGCACGACCTGCACCTGGACGTGACCGTACCGACCGACCGGCTGCTCGGCGGGGTGGAGGGGCTGGCCCTGGTGGTCGCCCAGCTCATGCCGCACTGGCTGGTGGCCAGCTACGCGGCCGTCTACGTCGGGGTGGCCCGGGCGGCGATCGACGCCGCCGTCGAGCACCTCACCGCACGCGGGCTGGACGGTCTGCCGGCGGTACGCGCCCGGGTCGGTCGGGCGGACGCGGCCACCGCCGCCGCCCGGCTGGCGGTGACCGAGGCGGCCCGCCGGGTCGACGAGGCGCCGGGCGACGCCGAGACGAACCGCTGGGTGTGGCGGGCGAAGCTGCTGGCCGGGACGACCGCGGCCGAGGTGGCGGCCTCGATGGTGGAGGCGGCCGGCACCTCGGCGACCCGGCGCGGCCATCCGCTCGAGCGCCTCTACCGGGACGCCCGGTGCGGGTCGCTGCACCCGGCGACCTCGGACGTCTGCGCGGACTGGCTCGGCATCGCCGCGCTCGGCGGCGACCCGGACCGGGACGCCGCGACCCCCAGGTGGTGAGGCGGCCGGTGACCGCGCCTTTTTCCACCTGAACCGCGCGGCGCTCACGCACCGGGTCCGACCTTGCGGTCCGCCGGGCCGCAAGGGGAGGTTGAGAAAGGTTCAGTGGGTACCTGATGGTGCGCGAGCCGGCCGCCCGGCCACCACAGGTCGGGTCGGGCCGTACCGCGATCGGGCGCGTTCGCCCCGGTGCGAGTCCCGAGGTCACGCTCGGGGGTTGGGCTCGGTGGGCGCGTGGAGCGTGCAGGGGTGCACGGTGTCGCGATCGGAGGACGCATGGGAAGCGGAAGCGGGCGGGACGGCTCAGGGGTGATCGTCGGCGTGGGTGTCGCGCTGCCGCCCACGGCCAGCCAGCAGGAGCTGTGGGCGGGCTTCTTCGCAAGGCACTTCTCCGGGGCCACCCGGGCGCTCGCCGAGCGGATCTTCGCCAACTCCGGGGTACGGCACCGGCAGGCGGCGGTGAATCCGCTGCTGGAGGACGTCTCGGACTGGCCGACCGAGCGTCGGATGCGTCGGTACCAGATAGAGGCGCTGCCGCTGGGCAAGGAGGCGGTCGGCCGGGCGCTGACCGACGCCGGCCTGTCGGCCGGGGAGATCGGCCTCTTCGTGGTCTGCTCCTGCACCGGGTACGCCACTCCGGGGCTGGACATCCTGCTGGCCCGGGACATGGGGATGGCCCCGGACACCCAGCGGATGTTCGTCGGCCACATGGGCTGTTACGCGGCGCTGCCCGGGCTGGCCGCGGCGAACGACTTCGTCACCGCCCGGGGCCGCCCGGCGCTGCTGCTCTGCGCCGAACTCACCAGCCTGCACATCCAGCCGTCGACGGCCCGGATGGACACCCAGCAGATCATCTCGCACGCGCTCTTCTCCGACGCCGCCGTCGCCGTCGTGGTCGCCCCGGGCAACCGTCCCGGGTACGCCGTCCGCGAGGTCACCGCCGTCACCGACACCTCGACGGCCGACCACATGACCTGGGAGCTGACCGACACCGGCTTCCGGATGGGACTGTCGCCGAAGGTGCCGCAGGTACTCGCGGCGCACGTCCGTGACCTGGTCACCGACCTGCTGGCCCGGCACGGCCGGCGGATCTGTGAGGTGGACGGCTGGGCGGTGCACCCGGGCGGCCCCCGGATCCTCAACGTGGTGGAGACGGAGCTCGGCCTGCCGCCGGAGGCGATGGCCGCCTCCCGGGCGGTACTCGACGAGTACGGCAACTGTTCGTCACCGACGTCCCTGCTCATCCTGGAACGACTTCGGCGGGCGGCCGTTCCACCCCGTACCGTGGTGATGCTCGCATTCGGACCCGGGCTGACCCTCTACGCGGCACTGCTGGACCGGCGGCCCGGGGCGGCGCGGGCGGACGGCACGCGGCCGGCCCACGAGGTCGGCCGGGGTGGCTCCTAGAGAGATCTCCGCCGGACCGGCGGGAGGAGGCGACCGGTGCGCAGGGTGGCGTTGACGATGGCGGCGGTGCTGCTGGTCGGGATCGGCGGCTGGTGGTCGGTCCGGTCGGCACCGGAGCCGGCCCGGCCGGGGCAGACCCGGGTCGGCGCACCGGAGGTGGCGCCCGGGATCGGTGGGGCGGACCTGGCCGGCGAGCGGAGTGGAAGTGCGGGTGGGCAGAGCCTGCCGCGTTTTCCGGACACGGTCTGGCGGGAGACGGCGACGCTGAACCAGCGCCGGTTCGTCACCTGGTCGATCGACACCCGGCCGGGTGGCCGCTACCTGCTCCAGTACGTCTGCCTCAGCCCGGGCGAGCTGCACATCCGGGTGCTCCGGGGGGTGACGGGGAGCTGGTCGAAGTCGGTGAGTTGCCCGGGACCGTTCGGCAGTGTGCAGCTCGTCGCGGCCGGTGACGAGCTGTCGATTGGCGCCCGGCGGCTGAACCACCGGCACGTGGAGATCGCCCTCCAGGTGGTGGCACTGTCCCGACCGGGATCGTGACGCGCCTGACGGGATCGTGACGCGCCTGACGGGGATCGTGACGCTGCCGGTTCAGGCCGGTTCGGGTGGGCGGCTCAGGCGGCGGTCAGCAGGCGGGGGAGGTCGGCCTGGTAGTCGCCCGGTGAGCTGAGTTCCGGCACGGTCCGGAGGAGCTGACCGGACCGGCTGGTCAGTACGGCGGCGGGGCTGCCCTTCCCGGTACCCAGGCGCAGCGCGGTCCGCAGCTCGGAGGTCGGGTCGGTCAGGAAGCGCGGCACCCCGCCGCCGGGCGGTGGCATGGTACGGGCACCCGGTTCGGTCCGGCGGGTGCTGACCGCCACCACGGCGACTCCGGGCGGTACGGCCCGGACGGCGGCGTCGAGATGCTCGTCGCAGGCGCAGCCGTCGATCAGGATGATCACGGCGGGCAGCAGGCTCCGCAGCGGGACCACCCGGCCGTTCTCGCCCACCAGGTCGAGTGCGGGCAGGGACTGCCCGGCGGCGACCGTCGGGCTGCCGGGGTTCGTCGAGGTGCCCGGAGTGCCGGGGGTGCTCCGGCCGGTGACGACCGGCCGGTGCGGGCTGGGCCAGGTGATGGCGAAGAGGCTGGTCAGGGTGGCCAGCAGGGCGACAGACATGATCAGCAGGGAGAGTCGCAGCGGGGCGGGGCCGGCGGTGGTGGTGGGCAACCCGAGGCACCTGCGCCATCCGTCGCGGCGGGCCTGTAGCCGCAGCTCGCGGCGCACCTGCGCGGCTTCGGCCGCCAGCTCGGCGGGATCGTCGGGGATGACGATCCGGCCCCAGTCGGCGGGCAGGTCGGGCACGCCGTCGAACGGGCCGTTGTCCGGGCGGCCGTCGCCGTCCGCCGACGTGCTCATGGCGCACCCCCTGGCTGCTCACCTGAGGTGTGAAACGGGCTCCGCTCCAGCCTCCCCCACCGGGGGGCGTACCGCTAGTGGGCGGCGGTGCCGGGTGCCGAAGAGATATGCTGGTGGGACCGCAACGCCCTACATCCGATTTTTCCGATCCGCCTTGTCGGCCGGTGATCCGTGTGTCACGCAGTGTGCCTAAATCCATGGATCGCTGCCGTGTCAAGCCGAAGAAAGACCTCTCACAGGGCCTCTGAGCTGCGCTAACGGTCAGGACTGCGGTGGGACATCGGTGCCTGAGCGTGTTACCCTAGACACAGCGAAAGGGGTTTCGAACCTATGGTTTTCAGTGTCGGCGAGACCGTTGTTTACCCCCACCACGGGGCCGCACTCATCGAGGCAATCGAGACTCGGGTCATCAAGGGCGAGCCCAAGCAGTACCTCGTCCTCAGGGTCGCTCAGGGTGATCTGACGGTCCGGGTGCCCGCCGAGAATGCCGAGATCGTGGGCGTGCGCGAAGTGGTCGGCGAAGAGGGCCTGGGCAAGGTCTTCGATGTCCTCCGTGCCCCGCACACCGAGGAGCCGACCAACTGGTCGCGGCGTTACAAGGCAAATCTGGAGAAGCTGGCCTCCGGTAACCCCCTCAAGGTGGCTGAGGTTGTCCGCGACCTCTGGCGCCGGGAGCGGGAGCGGGGCCTGTCGGCGGGCGAGAAGCGAATGCTCGCCAAGGCCCGCGACATCCTCGTCGGTGAGGTCGCGCTCGCCGAAAAGAGCACCAAGGACGAAGCGGAAACTCTGCTCGACAAGGTGCTCACCGAGGCATAGCCCCCACGCTGGCACTTTCCGCCGGTGCCTGCGAAGTACCCCGAAGAAAGTCCGAGGACCGCGACGTGACCGCGCAGCTCAATCCGCGCGGTGACGTCGCGGTCCTCGTTCCGGCTGCGGGTGCTGGCGTGCGGCTCGGGCCGGGCGGCCCCAAGGCGCTCCGCCGGATCGGTGGCGAACCGCTGCTGGTGCACGCCGTGCGGCGGATCGCCGCCGCACCCTCCGTGCACACCATCGCGGTGGCGGCGCCGCCGGGCGACGAGGACGCCGTCCGGGAACTGCTCGCCCCGGTCGCCGAGCTGACCGTGGTGACCGGCGGAGCCACCCGGCAGGAGTCGGTCGCCGCCGCGCTGGCGGCGGTGCCGGCCGGGCCGGAGATCGTCCTGGTGCACGACGCGGCCCGGGCGCTGACCCCGACCGCCCTGGTCGAGTCGGTGGCCGAGGCGGTCCGCGGCGGCGAGGACGCTGTGATTCCGGTGCTCCCGGTGGTCGACACGGTCAAGGAGGTCTCGGCCGCCGGTGTGGTGCTCGGCACGGTGGACCGGTCCGCGCTGCGGGCCGTGCAGACGCCGCAGGGCTTCCGGCGGGCGGTGCTCGCCGCCGCGCACGCCGCCGCCGTCGATCCGCTGACCGACGACGCGGGCCTGGTCGAGAAACAGGGGGTACGCGTCGCCTGCGTCCCCGGCTCGGAATACGCGCTGAAGATCACCCGTCCGTTCGACCTGGCCCTGGCCGAGCATCTGCTCAACGCGGTGCCGCTCGCCGGGCACCACTGATCGCCTACGCTTCCGCACATGATCCTTCCCCTGGTCGGTGTCGGCACCGACGTGCACGGGTTCGAGGCGGGCCGGGCCTGCTGGGTGGCCGGCCTGCACTGGCCCGGCCTGGACGGACTGGCCGGGCACTCCGACGGTGACGTCGCCGCGCACGCCGCCTGCGACGCGCTGCTCTCCGCCGCCGGCCTGGGCGACCTGGGCAGCAACTTCGGGGTGGCCGAGCCGGAGTGGGCCGGCGCCGCCGGGGTGGCACTGCTGGCCGAGACCGCCCGCCGGGTCCGGGCCGCCGGCTTCGAGATCGGCAACGTCTCGATCCAGGTGATCGGGGTACGCCCGAAGATCGGTCCCCGCCGCGACGAGGCGCAGCGGGCGCTGACGGCGGCGGTCGGCGCCCCGGTCACGGTCTCCGGCACCACCACCGACGGTCTGGGGCTGACCGGTCGGGGTGAGGGGCTGGCCGGCATCGCCGTCGCGCTCATCCACCGGCGGTCCTGAGTCGGGCGCCCCGCCGTTCCCGGTGGCGCGCCGTGGATTCTGTTGTCACGGATAACTACCATCTCCCTCGATGAGCCGCCGACGCCGGGGGTGGGTGCCGTGACCTATGTGAAACCCAAGTCGCTGGACGGAAGCGCGAACACGCTGATCGAGTTGGCGGGCCTGCTCCAGGCCGGGCGGCCGGAGCTGACCCTGTCGGGCCGGGTCGCGACCCCGAACGCGCACGAAGAGGTGGCCGACCGGACCAGGGTCTTCGCCGACTACGCGCACGACCAGTACCAGGACGTGGTGGCGTTGCTGTCGGCACTGTCGACGAAGCTCAAGGTCGCGGCCGCCGGCTACGTCAACGCCGACGCGTCGATCCAGCAGAAGGTCGACTCCTTCATCACCAACTCCACCTTCCGGCGGACGTGACGCCGTGGCGTACCGGACGGAGGTCAGGTACATCGAGGCGATGAAGCCGCACCTGGTCGACATGGCGGCCGAGGACTTCAAGCGCGTCGTCCGGCTGATCGAATCGGCCCTGCCGACCCTGGAGCGGGTCAAACGCGGGACCAGGTGGGCCGGTACCGGCAAGGAGCTGTTCGACCGCCGCCTCAAGGAAGCCGACCTGATGATGGAGGCGCTGCGCGACGGCTACCGGAAGGCCGGACGGGCGCTCGACGACTACGTGGACGCGCAGACGGAGGCCCAGCGCCTGGTCGGCGAGGGAGTACGGGTCGAGAGTGCGCTGGGCAGCCTGATCGGGCAGATCGGCGACCCCGGCCCTGAGCCGATGAAGGGTTGGGAGCACCTGCGCGCCCGGCATGCCGAGCTCGCCCGGGCCGGGGAGACCGGCATCGCCGAACAGATCAGGCAGATGCAGCCCGAGGCCGACCGGTTGTTCAACCAGGCGGGCGACTTCTACCAGCGGGCGATCAGGACCGAGACCGCAGCCCGGGGGTTGGCCGGAGCGGCGCTCGGAGCGGCCCGCGGCAACCTGCCCGACTTCCTGGCCAACAGTGGCGATGCGCGGGCCGTCATCGGTGCCGTCTCGGGCCTTCAACAGGAGATCCACCAGGCCGCTACCGACCCCAACGCCCGCCGGCCCGGCGCGGCGGTGATGGCCGAGTACCAGGTCGTGGAGGACCCCAACCGGGACAGGTTCCCCGATCCGCCGCTGAGCTGGGTCGTGGACCAGCGCCAGCTCACGGCGTCCGAGGCGGAGATCCTGCGGGAGTTGCAGCAGACGCGCGGCCTGCTGGGGCTACAGAAGTTCAAGGACATCCACGACGAGGCGTTCGCGGTGGCGGACGCGCGTTTCGCCTCGCCGGACCGGAACGACGACCACAACGACGCCTTCCGGCACGTGTACTGGAACGCGCGGCTGACCCAGGAGTTCGGCGAGGAGTGGACGACGCGCTACACGACGGCGCACGAGACCGTCCCGGGCAACCAGGCGGCACGCGAGGCCATGGACCTGTACAACAACGAGGTGGGCCGGGCTGTGGCGCTGGCGAACCCCGGCGTCTCACCCGAGGCGTTGGCCGACAGGGTGCAGGAGGCCGTGCAGCAGGGACGTACGGTGGTCATCGGTCGGGACGGCAAGCTGGACTACAGCGACCAGCTCACCATCCCGGACACGGGCCAGCCAGCCAACACGACCCTGCCGGGGCATCCCCAGCCGCAGAAGAAGACCGGATCGTGATCCGCAGGCGGACGATGCTGGTGGCGGCAATGGTGCTGCTGCCGGTCTCCGCCGTGGCGGGCTGTGCGAAGGAGAGCCGGACGATGACACCGCAGTTCGACGAGGACCTCGACGCCAAGTTCGCCGAGTTGCGGGCCAGTGGCGGCTCCGCGCCGCTGCGCACGCTGACCTCGTTCGACTGGGACGCCGTCTACTGCTACTACGAGGGCGCGACGGCCAGCGAGGTCAACGGCGACGTCGGCGCGGCCGTACTGGAGCCCGGCAGCCGGCTGATGGTCTCCGGCGCCCTGGCCGTGTTCACCAACGGCGGCGGGGTGGTCAAGGCCCTGGTCATCCCCGAACTCACCTTCACACCAGGCAGACAACCCGCCGGCACCACCACCGTCGTCGACAAGGGAATGACCCTGGCGTCTCCGAATTAGTTCTCGGAGATCGTGGCGAACTGGGGTCAGCGGCAAACCGTCGGTCAGTGATCGCCCCCCGATCCGTGTGGCAGCACGGGCGCGGGGGCGCTGCCCTGCGCCGGGCTCCGGCGGGAGTCTCTCTGACGGGATCCCATCGAGGTTTCGCGAGCGCGGAAGCCGAGCCGGGCTCGGGTGCGGGAAGCCGTCCGACCAGGTGACCGGGGGTGTTAAGGGACCAAGCCTGACGCCACGGGGGGAGCGCCAGGCTTGGTCCCGTCTACGGTACCGCGCATCGGGCGGCATGGGGAGTGGGCATTCGGCGGGTCGTCGGTCAACTGGCCGGTGGCGGCCCGTCAACTGCCCGGGGAGTGGGTGTTCGGCGGGTCGGGCGTGAAGATCCGGCGGGACAGTGCCGGATAGGCTCGGCCCGTGTCCAGCGACGCCGATTCCGACCAGTCCTCCTCCGCCGAAGGGTACGTCCAGCGCGCCGAACTGCTCGCCGAACTCGGCCGGTACGACGAAGCTGCCGCCGAAGTCGGGTTCGCGATCGCGCTCGACCCGTCGAACGTGCGTGCGCTGGTCATGCTCGCGATGGTCAAGCTCGCGGCCGAGAAGCCGGAGGAGGCGCTGAACGCCGCCGACTCGGCCGTGGCCGCCGCCCCGGAGCTGATCCATCCGCTGGTGATCCGGGGACATGCCCTGGCCGACCTGCGCCGGTTCAAGGAAGCGGCGGCGACGGCCGACGAGATCCTCGCGCTCGGGCCGGACGACGCGTACGCCCAGCGCAGTGCGGCGGCGATCCTGGGTGAGTCGCGTAACGGACAGCAGGCGTTGAACGCCGCGTGGCGTGGTGTCGAACTGGCGCCGGAGGATCCGCAGGCACACCTGGTGCTGGGCCTGGTGGCAGCCAGGATGCAGATGTTCGACCTGGCCGAGCGGGCGTACCGGGAGGCGCTGCGGCTCGACCCCGAGCTGGCGGCGGCCCAGCACAACATCGGAGTGATCCGGCTGGAGCAGCGGCGCTACTCGGAAGCGCTGGAACACCTCGCGGACGCGGCGGCACTGGAGCCCACCAGCCGGGACGGCGCCCGGGCAATCGGCGGCGGACTGCGCCAACTCCTGATGTACGGCGCCGGCTACACCATCGTGGTGTCGGTGCTGGTGGCCTGCCTGGCGGCGGCGAACCCGGTGTCGTCCCGGCTCTGGGCCGGACTCGCGGCGGTGACCGGCGGCATCCTGGTCTGGCGGTTCGCCAAGCGGGTGCCGAACCTGGGCCGGGGACGGCTGCCTGACCTGATCCGTTCCGACCGGCTGCTCGCCCTCGCCGTCTACGGCGTGATCGCCGGGCCCTGCCTGATCCTGCTCTACGCGATTCTCGGCACCCCGTGGCCGCTGGTACTGGCGATCGCCGCCACCGCCGCGACCGAACTGGCGGTGCTCTTCGGCTGGTCGCCCGACCGAGACTGACGGCATGATCCGTATCGGACGGCGTGGATGAACGGGTAGAGTCCGGGACAGTACAGAACATCCCACTTCTTTTCGGCTTGCCCGTGCCGACCGGACGATCGGGGGTGCGATGGCTCGGCAGTGGACCCAGCGGTGGAGTCGCCGGCTCGGTGTGACGGTGTGCGGGGTGCTGGTGCTCGCCGGCTGTACGGAGGAGACCGGGCCGGAACCCCCGGCGCCCAAGGTCACCGCCCAGGAGGTCGAACAGCGACTCACCGAGCACCTGTCCCGCGCCGTGAACGGGGCGCTGGAACCCGAGGCGCAGGCGACCGCGCCGACCCAATCCCGCACGGTGGGCTGCGGCGACCTGCCCGGGGGCGGCCCGACCTGGGGTGTCCGGCCGCGAGCGGAGCTGACGGTCTCCGCCGGTGCGAAGGCCGGGAAGTACCTCGACGACGTGGACACGTGGATGATCCGCGAGGGTTTTGGCGAACGTACCAAGCGGTGGCGGGTCGACACGCCCGCCGACGTCCAGGAGATCACCGGCGAGCACGACGACGGCACCGAGTTGCTCATGGAGATGGCTCGGGACAGTGGGAAGTTCACCGTGGGATTGACCGGGCCGTGCACCTGGCCGCCGGATCGGCCCGGCGGGCCGCCGTCCTCCGGACAGCTTCCACCCCTGCCGGCGCCGTCCGGCCCGACGTCGACCCGCAGCGAGGATTCCGTCGACCCGTGCCGGTCGCCGAAGCTCTATGTCTACAACAACACCTCCCGACCCTTCGCCGGCCGCGGCCCGCATCTGATGGCGCTGGTCAGGTATTCCGACGAGCGGGAGATGGAGTACGCCGAGATACTCCTGCCTCGCGGCTGGGAGCCCCGGTACGAGCCGGGCACCTCGGAGCGGAACCTCGATCAGGTGCAGCTCCTGGTCTGCGTACGGGTGGCGGCGACCCGGGACTCGCGCAAGGACGTCACCTGCAGCTACGCGAGTGAATCGGCCCTCCTGGCCGGTGGTACCCCGTTCACCTTCGACCTGTTCGAGAGCGTCTACCACGTCACGGTGCGGGAGGCCCGCAGCGGCAGGATGGTCAGCGAGTTCACCGTGCCGGGGCGGCAGGGCGCCGAGGACAGCTGCCCGTTTCGCATGAACTACAACCGGAAGCTGGCCCGGGGCATCGACGAGACGGCCTTCCAGCGCAAGCTCCGGCCCCTGGTCGAGGCGCGCCGGTGACGGGGTCGCCGGCGCGGTAGGGCTCAGCCGGTGGTCCGGCCGGACCAGGTCCAGGCGTATCCGGTGTCCTCGCAGGACAGTGCCGGACCGCAGAGGTCGAGCGGGCGGAAGGTGTCGACCATGACGGCCAGTTCGTCGAAGCTCTCCGCCCCGATCGCCCGCTCCGGGGCGCCGGGCTGCGGGCCGTGGGTGAAACCGGCCGGGTGCAGCGAGATGGAGCCCTGCTCGATCCCGGAGCCGCGCCGCGCCTCGTAGTTGCCGCCGGTGTAGAAGAGCATCTCGTCGGAGTCGACGTTGTGGTGGTTGTACGGCACCGGGATCGCCAGCGGGTGGTAGTCGACCTTGCGGGGCACGAAGGAGCAGATCACGAAGTTCGGGCCCTGGAAGGTCTGGTGCACCGGCGGGGGCTGGTGGAGCCGGCCGGTGATCGGCTCGAAGTCGTGGATGGAGAACGCCCACGGGTAGAGGTGGCCGTCCCAGCCGACCACGTCGAACGGGTGGTTGGCGTAGACGTGCCGGGTCCAGCCCCGGCGGTGCTGGACGTACACCTCGACGTCGGTCTCCTCGACCAGCAGCGGCGCCTCCGGGCCGCGTACGTCCCGCTCGCAGTAGGGGGCGTGTTCGAGGAACTGGCCGCGTACCGAGAGGTAGCGCTTGGGCGGGCCGATGTGCCCGGACGCGGAGATGGCGAGCATCCGCAGCGGCTCCGGGGCGACCGGCACGATCCGGTAGACCACCGAGGTCGGGATGATCACGTAGTCGCCGGCGGTCACCCCGAGCACCCCGAAGCCGGACTCGACCCGGGCGGCGCCGGACTCGACGTAGAGGCACTCGTCGCCGACCGCGTTGCGGTAGAGCGGGGAGGGCTGGTCGGCGACGACGTACGAGATCCGGACGTCGTCGTTGGCCAGCAGGTGCTGCCGGCCGAGGATCGGGTCGGTGCCGGCACCGCCGTCGAGCTTGTGGGTACGCAGGTGGCGGGGCTTGAGCGGCAGGTTCGGCACCCGCTGCCAGGCCGGCGGGGTGAACTCCTCCGCGGCGACGATCGCGGTCGGCAGATAGCGGTGGTAGAGCAGCGACGAGTCGGAGGAGAAGCCCTCCTGCCCCATCAGCTCCTCGGCGTAGAGGCTGCCGTCGGGCTGCCGGAACTGGGTGTGGCGCTTCCGGGGAACCTCGCCGACGCTGCGGTAGTACGGCATGATCGCCTCCCTTTTGTCCCAGTCACCGGCCGAAAACGTCCGATAATCGGACGGTGTTGTCCGCTAGTCGTAGCGTCCCGTAAGTTCTCTGTTCGTGTCAACGCAGGTGCCCCGGCTCTTCGCCGGGCTGGTCGACGACGCCGCCGTCTTCCCGCCCGGCAGCGCCACGCTGCCCGAGGCGGTCGCCGCGCACCGCCGGCACCGGGGCGCCTGGTACGCCCCCCTGGTCGGTCCCCTGCTGCTGCCCGCCTCGGCGTTGCCCGAGCTGCCGGCCCTGCTCGGCGACGACGAGCGGATCGACGTCGGCGTGATCGGCGACGTACCCGTGCCGGAGCTGTACGCGCTGCGCGAGCGGACCGACCCGCGGATCCGGATCCGGCAGGTCGAGATGGCGGTGGCCAAGCGGGGCGAGGACCCGCTGCCCGGGCTCGCCGCCCTCGCCCGGCTCCCCGCCCACCTGGACGACGCCGACGTCTACGCCGAGATCCCGCTCACCTGGGGGCTGCTCGGCGCGCTCGACCGGCTCGCCGACGAACGGGCCGCCGGCAAGCGGATCGCGGCCAAGTTCCGTACCGGCGGGCTGGCCGCCGAACTCTTCCCCACCCCGGTCGAGCTGGCCGCGGTGATCGGCGCCTGCCGGGACCGGAAACTGCCGTTCAAGCTCACCGCCGGGCTGCACCACGCGATCCGGCACATCGACCCGGAGACCGGCTTCACCCACCACGGCTTCGTCAACATCCTGGCCGGCACCGCCGTGGCCTGCGCCGGCGCCGAGGTGGCCGAGGTGGCCGAGACACTGGCCGCGACCGACCCGCTGCCGCTGGTCGAGGCGGCCCGGTCCCGGCGGGAGCAGAACCGTCCGCTCTGGATCGGGTTCGGCTCGTGCAGCGTGCTGGAACCGCTGATCGACCTGGTCCGGCTGGGACTGGTGAACGGAGGCTTCGAGCCGTGACAGTGGGGGAGCGCGCGTGACCTGGGTGGCGGAGGCGGCGGGATCGGCGTACGGGGTGCACAACCTGCCGTACGGTGTCTTCCGGTCGGCGGGGCGGTCGCCCCGGATCGGCGTACGGGTCGGGGATCTCGTCCTCGACCTCGACGGTGCGGAGGCGGCCGGGCTGGTACTGGCCGGTGACGCGCTGCGGCAGCCGACCCTGAACGCGTTCCTGGCGCTCGGCCGGGCACAGTGGACCACCGTCCGGGCCAGGATCGTGGAACTGCTGACCGACGAGCGGCACCGGGCGGCGGTGACCCCGCTGCTGGTCCCGCTCGACCGGGTGGAGCTGGTGCTGCCGTTCGAGGTCGCCGACTACGTCGACTTCTATTCCTCCGAGCACCACGCCAGCAACGTCGGGAAGATCTTCCGGCCGGACGGGCGGGCGCTGCTGCCGAACTGGCGGCACCTGCCGGTCGGCTACCACGGCCGGGCCGGCACGGTGGTGGTCTCCGGTACCCCGGTGGTCCGCCCGACGGGCCAGCGCGGTACCCCGGACGGGCCGGTGTACGGGCCGTCGACCCGGCTGGACATCGAGGCCGAGGTCGGCTTCGTGGTCGGCGTACCGTCGCCGCTGGGCGAGCGGGTCGGGGTGGCCGACTTCGCCGCGCACGTCTTCGGGGTGGTGCTGCTCAACGACTGGTCGGCCCGGGACATCCAGGCCTGGGAGTACCAGCCGCTCGGGCCGTTCCTCGGCAAGTCGTTCTGCACCTCGGTCTCGCCCTGGGTGGTGCCGCTGGAGGCGCTGGCCGACGCCTGGGTACCGGCTCCGGCCCAGGAGCCGGCGGTGCTGGACTACCTGCGGGACGTACCGCACCTGGGGCTGGACCTGCGGCTGACGGTGGACTGGAACGGCACCCGGGTCAGCGAGCCGCCGTTCGCCGGGATGTACTGGACGCCGGCCCAGCAGCTCGCGCACCTGACGGTGAACGGGGCGGCGCTGCGTACCGGCGATCTCTACGCCTCCGGCACGGTCTCCGGCCCCCGCCGGGAGCAGGTCGGCTCGTTCCTCGAACTGACCTGGGGCGGGGCGGAGCCCGTGACGCTCTCCGACGGCTCGACCCGGACCTTCCTGTCCGACGGTGACACGGTCAGCATCGGCGCCACCGCGCCGGGACCGGACGGCAGCACCGTCGGCCTCGGTGAGGTCGTCGGGACGATCGCCCCGGCCCGCACCGACTGAGGCTCGGCGTCCGCACAACCGGTGTCCAGCCGGCGTTCAGCCGGGTCCCGCACAGCCGGTCGGACGGAGTGTGCGATCGACCGGCCGAGCCGAGTAACAGGATTGCTCATCGCGCGTTGACTTACCCGGGCGGGGACAAACCCGTCATCAGGTGTGATTCGGCTTGAAAGGGTACAAAGATGTTCAACGCGGAAGTTGCTCGCTGGCGCAAGAGCAGCCGTTCCAACGACCAGGGGCTCTGCATCGAGGTGGCCGACAACCTGCCCGGCGTGGTCGGCGTGCGTGACTCGAAGGACCCCGACCCGGTGCTGTCGTTCGAGCCGGCCAGTTGGGCGGCGTTCGTGGCCGCGACCAGGACGGGCGCGTTCGGGAGCTGATTGAACCGCGCGGTTCCGAGCACTGCCGGGACCGCGCGGTCACGGGGAACCTCGCCCCGGTACGGCGCCGGGCGGTGAGGCAGTTCATACGTCGCGCTGTCACGTTCTGATCACTCTGCGGCGGTCCGGACTGTGACCGGCCCCTCCCGCGCCGTACCGTGGTGGTCGGGGAGGTGCCCAATGTCGACGGTGGCGTTCAGCCGACTGATCGAGGCACCCGCCGACGAGCTGTGGCGGGTCTTCACCGACCTGCCCGCCCGGCCCCGATGGCTCTGCCAGGTCGACGAGGTCGAGGTGCTCAACCCGACCGGCGCACCGGCACCGGGCCAGGCTGCCGCGCCGCCCGGGTCCGGCGGAGAACCGGACACCAGCCGCGAAGGATCGGATACCGGCCTCGGGGTCGGCACCGTCTGGCGGGAGAGCCGGGCCGGGCCGGACGGCACCGTGATGGTCGAGGAGTTCGCGGTCCAGGAGGCGCTACCGCCCCGGCGACTCGTCGTCAGCTCGTCGGGCAACGGCGTCGACTACCTGACGACGTACACCTTCGTTCCGGTGCCGGCGCGGCGACCGGGCCGGGGCCGGACCGTGGTGACCGTCAGCCACGAGGGTGTGCCCACCGCCCGGTACGGCCGGCTGCTGGCCGTGGTATTCGGCGGGCTCGCCGCGCGGGCCGGCGAGGGCGCGCTGCGCCGGGACCTCGCCGACCTGGCCACCGCCACCACCACCGGCCCGAGCGGCCCGGCCGTCGCCGCCTGACCGATCGCGTGCCCGCCGGGTACCGGATCGCGCACCTGCCAGGCGGCGGCCGCCCGGCGGTCGATAGGGTTCCGGCGGAGGTGTCCGGGCATGGCAACGCCGAACGGCGCGCGGAACTGGCCGCGGACGGCGGTCGCCATCGTGGTGGCGGGGCTGCTCCTGGTCGGGTCCGCCGTGATCGTCCACCGGGTGCTGGCGCCCGCCGAGGTGAGCACGCCGGCCCGGGCCGACTATCCGGCCCCGGCGACCGCCCGGCCGGGCGTGGTCGGCACCCTGAACGCGGCACCGCTGATCGTCGACGACCGGATCAGGGTCTACGCCACCACCCGGCAGATCTGGGCCGACCGGCCGGTCGACGCACCGACCCGGCGCACGCCGTACTGGTCGTACCGGCGCTGGCCGGCGCAGGTGGCGGGGTTGGTGGCCGAGGGCGGCACGGTGGTGACCCGCTGGTCGGACGGCGAGCTGGTGGCGCTGGATGCCCGTACCGGCACGGTCCGCTGGCGGGCCGCCGGACCGCGCCCCGGGCACGGCTATCTCGGCCGGCGCACCGGAGCCGCCACCGTCTACGCCCCGACCGGCCTACACACCGCCCGCACCTCGACCGGCCGCCCCGTACTGGTGGTCGGCGAGACCGCCGACCAGCGCGGGATCGACCTCGACTCCGGGCGGGAACTGTGGCGCCTCGCCGCCGTTCCGACCTGCTCCGACCGTGGCCCGGACGGCGAGGCCGCCGCCGGGGCGGGTCAGGGACTGATCACCGCGGACGGGTTCTTCGCCGTCCTCGACGGCTGTGCCGGGTCGGTCGAGGTGAAGTTCCACGACGTGGCCACCGGCACCCTCGCCGGTCGCTGGCGTCCCGACGGCTCGGCGCGGCTGGAGCAGGTCAGCCCGGCCGGTTGCACCGCCGGTCGGTCCGGCTGCCGAGCCCTGCGGACGGTCAGCGGGGGCGTGACCCGGGGCTGGCTGGTCGAGGGGACCCGCCCGGTGCCGGCCCCGGCCCTGGACGCGCCCGAGGCGGTACTGGTCGGCGACGTCGCGGTGGCTCCGGGCGGGACCGGGCTGGTGGGCCGGTCGGTGCGGACCGGCGCCGAACTCTGGCGCTGGTCCGGGGCCGGGCAGAGCCGGCTGATCGCCGCCCAACCGGGCCGGGTGCACCTGCGTACCGCCGGAGGTGACCTGGTCACCCTGGACGCCGCCACGGGGGTGGAACGGTCCCGGTTCCCGTTCACGTACGGGCGGGACTCGACCACCTGGTCGCCCGGGTTCGCGTACGCCGCCGGCGGCTTCGTGGCGGTGGAGCGGCTCGCCGAGCCGGTGGATCCGGCCGCCGGGGACGACCGCTACTACCTGGCCGCCCAGCCGGTCATCCTGGCCGGCACCTGACCCGGCCGGAGCGGCGTCGCACCGGGCCGTGGCCCCGGGGGACTACGATCCGACCTCCGCCCGGGCGTTGCGACGGCGGTGTACCCGGCGGGCGACGACGAAGAGTCCGCCGGCCACGATCAAGCCGGCGACCAGCGAACTTCCGAGGATCCCCTGCGGCGTGCGCAGTGGCGCGAGGAGTTCGCTCGGCTCGCCCACCTCACCGGGGTCGGGGAAGGTGATCCTTCCGGTGCCGGTCTGCCGTACCGTGCCGCTCTGGAGTTCGATGTCGATCTTCCACGGGCCGTTGGGTAGTTCCCGAGGGAACCGTACGCCGACCGAGCCCGACGTACCGGGTGCGAGTGTCGTCCCCTCGATCACGTCGAACGGGCCGGCGCGCGTCCCGGCGGGGCCCTCGGAGAGCGACACCGTTCCACCCAGGTCCAGGGCCCGCCCGCCGGTGTTCTGCACCCGGATGCCGACCGACGGTACGCCCTGCGCGTCCCGCGCCGGCATCACGTCACCGATCGTGAAACTGGACGGAGGCTCGCCGCCGACCCCGATGTCGAGATAGACCCGTACGCCGACCCGGTGGACCTGGTTGACGTTGGCCGACTTCTTCGGCGGCGACTTCGTCGAGGCCCAGATGACGGCGTACCGCTCACCCATCGACGTCGGCGGTGGCACGTCGAGGGTGGCCCGGACCCGGGTCCGGCCGCCCGGCGGGAGATCCACCCGGTCCTTGTCGAGGGTGATCCAGGAACTCAGCTCGTTCTGGGTCCGGCCCTCGCCGAACCGGAACCGGCCCTCCTCGACGGTGGCCGCCGCAGCGTAGAGGTCGATCCGCTGGGCCCGGGAGGTCTTGTTCACCACCAGCAACTGCCGCCGGATCACGGTGCCCGGCGGCAGGTGGTCCACGATGTAGCGCAGCGCCCGTGGGTCGCCACGCCGGTCCACCGGTGCCTCCAGCAGTTGGATCCCGATGCTCTCCGCATCGGGATCACGTGCGGCCGCGCCGGCCTGGGTGGGTGGCAGACCCAGGCCGACGAGGCAGGCGAGGAGCAGTGGTGCCCAGCCCGCCGGTCGCCTCCGGGGACTACGCCACCGAATGCGTCACCGTCCCGGTGTAGGTGCCGGCCTCGGCATCGAGCGGAACGTTGATGGACAGGCCCGGGTTCCAGGTGGCCGAGTTGTTGCCGGTGCCGCCGACGTGGGTGAACGCGACCACCGGTGTCGTGGTGTCCAGCGGTACGGCGTCGCCGGAAGTGGCCTGACCGGGCGTGAAGGTGCCATTGCCGGTCGAGGTGATCAGCGGACCCGACCAGTACTCGACCTCGGCGGCGAGGATGGTCTGGCTCGGCGTACCGGTGCCGGTGGTGAAGACCGTCGACGTCACGCTCGCCGTCCAGGAGGCGTCCGCCGAGGCGCGGGCGTCGGTGACGGTGACCGGGCCGAGCGAACCGTCGATCGCGGTGCCCGGTGCGCCGGCGCCGAGGTCGGCCGAGGCCGGCGCGTCGATGTCCAGGGTGCCGGCGGTGACGTCGAAGGTGACGGTGGTGGTGTCGGTCGGCGCCGCCACGGCGGGTGCGGCGGCGAGTCCCACCGCAGCCGTGGCGGCTACCCCGATCACCAGCATTCTGGCAAGTCGCACGGACAGTACCTCACGTTCTCGAATGGATCCTGTGATCTCGGGAGCCGGACCAGCGCCGGCCTCCATTCGAGAAGATAAGGGATATTGTCCTATTTCAGCCCTAAAGTGGAGTAATTGCCATTTTGCTCATGTTCTACTGATTGCCGAGCTGGTCGGCAACGGCCAGGAAGGCATCGTTCTCCGCCGGGGTGCCGATGGTGACGCGTACGCCCTCACCGGCGAAGGGGCGGACGATGATCCCGCGCGCCTCGCACGCCTGCGCGAACGGCACGGACCGGTCGCCCAGCGGCAACCAGACGAAGTTCGCCTGGCTGTCCGGCACCGTCGCGGTCGGCCCAACCGGCAGCCGCTTGCGCAGCGCCTCGGTGACCCGGTCCCGCTCGGCGACCACCAGCGCGCAGCGCCGCCGCACCTCGTCGACCTGGGTGAGCGCGGCCAGCGCACCCGCCTGGGCGGCCAGGCTCGTGGAGAACGGGGTTACCACCTTCCGTACCGCCGCGGCCACCTCCGGCTGGCCGACCAGGAAGCCGATCCGCAGCCCGGCCAGCCCCCACGCCTTGGAGAAGGTGCGCAGCACCACCACGTTCGGCCGGTCGCCGTAGACCGCGAGGCCGTCCGGCACCTCGGCGTCGGTGACGAACTCCCGGTACGCCTCGTCGAGCACCACCAGCACGTCGTCCGGCACCGAGGCGAGGAACCGGTCCAGCTCCGAGCGGCGCAGGCTGGTCCCGGTCGGGTTGTTCGGGTTGCACACCAGGATCAGCCGGGTCCGGTCGGTCACCGCCGCCGCCATCGCAGCCAGGTCGTGCCCGTGGCCGGCGTCGTTGGGCACCCGCACGCTGGTCGCGCCGCTGGTCGCCGCGATGATCGGGTACGCCTCGAAGGAGCGCCACGAGTACACCACCTCGTCCCCGGGCAGGCAGGTCGCCCGGACCAGGTGCTCGGCCAGCGCCACCGACCCGCAGCCGGTGGCGATCCGGTCCGGGTCCACGCCGTGCCGCTCGGCGAGTGCCGCCCGCAGCGCCAGTACGCCCATGTCGGGGTACCGGTGTGCTCCGGAGACCGCCTCGGAGACCGCCTCGACCACCCCGGGCAGCGGCCCGTACGGCACCTCGTTGCTGGCCAGCTTGATCGCTTCCGGCAGGCCCAGCTCCCGGGCCAGGTCCGCCGGGCTGCGCCCGGGCACGTAGTTCGGCAGCGCGTCGAGATCGGCGCGGGTCAGCCGGGGAGCCCCGGGCCGCCGGTCGGGGCCGGGGGTGGAACTGGTCGGACCGGTCATGACGCGGGGCCTCCAGAGCGGTCGTTCGGGGTGCCGGTGTGCTCGGCCGGGGGACCGGCCGGTGAGGCGAGCCGGACCACCACGGTCTGGCCCCGCTTGTCGTGCAGGGCCTGCCGCAGCGGCCGGTCGAAGAACGGGAGCGCGCAGTCGACGAGCTGGATCAGGAAGCCGATGCCGCAGCAGCTCCAGAGGAAGACCGGCAGGCCGAGCATGTTGAACCGCCGGAACGAGCGGCCGAAGCCCAACTGCTCGGTCTCGGCCAGCGGTACGACCTTGATCCCCATCACCCGCTTGCCGAGGGTCTGCCCGGTGTTGGCCACCGACGGCACCTCGTAGGCGAACCAGAGCGCGACGGCGATCAGCAGGATGACCACCTGCAACCCGTCGGCCTGGGCGCTGGCCTGCGGCAGGCCCTCGGTGGTCGACTCGCCGGCCAGGGCACGCCGGAAGATCTCCCGGGTGACCGGCTCGATCTCCTGCACGAAACGCCAGACGAACCAGCCGTTCACCACCACGTTGAGCAGCAGCACCAGGCTGATGTCGATCAGCCGGGCGACCACCCGGGCACCGAGTGGCGCCAGTTCCAGCCCGTGCGGTCGGGGCGGTGGCGCGGGCCAGTACGGGTGCGGCCAGCCTGGCAGCGGCCCGTACGGCGGCATCCCGGGCGGCGGCCCGTACGGCTGACCCGCCGGGCCGGCGCCGGGCCAACCGGGCGGGGCCGGCGGACCGGAGGCAGGCGGTCCGCTCGGTGGTGCGCCACCCGGCGGCGGAGCGCTGACCGGTGGCCCGCTCGACGGTGGCCCGCCCCATGGCGGTCCGCCCCACGGCGGCCCGCCCCACGGTGCGGCCGGTCCACCGGGCGCACCTGGCGGAGCCGGCGTCGCCGGTGAGCCGGGAGCGGCGGGGGAACCCGGCGCTGCGGGCGGGGCACCGGCACCGCTGGACGGTGCGGGTGCCGGCTCGGGCGGCTCGGCCGGCTCGGCCGGCGGCGGGCCGGGCGGCGGTGTGGCGTCCACGGGCAGCGGCGCGCCCACCCAGCCCTCGCCGTCCCAGTACCGCTGGGTGGTCGGCTCGGCAGGGTCGGCGTACCAGCCCGGCTGCACCGTCACCGGAACGACCTTGGTTGAGTCCTGACGTTCACGCTGGAACCTTAACCACCACGGTCTTGGCGAACTTGTCGTGGAGGCACTGCTGGTACGGCTTGTCCCAGAGTTGCCAGAGCCCGTCGACGTAGCCCAGGCCGGGAACCAGGCCGCTGCCCGCCTGCACCAGGAAGCGCCGGGCGAGGGGAGCCCGACCGATCGAGCCGGCCGGGTCCAGCGGGATGATCTTGATCTTCATCACCCGCTTGCCGACGGTCTGCCCGGTCCGCCTCGGCAACTCCACCTGGTAGAGGTACTGCAGGGCGAACCCGACCACGAGCAGGGCGGCCTCCAGCAGCAGGAACGGCACCAGGAAGCCGAACGGGTCCGGCTCGACGACGGGACCGTCCTGATCGGGGACGGTGAAGAAGTCCGCGCCCACCGTCGAGAAGAAGACGACGAACGCCGGGATGGCGAGCACCAGCACCGTCCCGCCGAGGATCGCCGCGTCGATCAGGTACGCCAGCAGCCGGTCGCCGAACGAGGCGAGCGGCTGGCCGGACGGGCTGACCGGCGGTGGCGCCACCGGGTAACCGGGCATCGGACCGTAGCCCGGGCGGCCCGGCGCGTACCCGGGCGGGCCGTAACCGGGCTGGCGGGGCTGCGGGACGAACCCGCCGGGCGGCGGCCCGGACGGCGGCCGACCCTGTCCGGGCGGCGGTGGCATGGCTGGAGGCTGCTGGGTCACGCAGGACAGTGTTACAGGTTTCCGCGCGCCTCTTGCTCCCGCTCGATGGCCTCGAAGAGCGCCTTGAAGTTGCCCTTGCCGAAACCGAGGGATCCGTGCCGCTCGATCAACTCGAAGAAGACCGTCGGCCGGTCCTGCACCGGCTTGGTGAAGATCTGCAACAGGTAGCCGTCCTCGTCCCGGTCGACCAGGATCTTCCGGGCCTTCAGCTCCTCGATCGGGGCGCGCACCTGGCCGATCCGGGCCCGCAGTTCCGGGTCGTCGTAGTACGAGTCCGGGGTGTCCAGGAACTCGACCCCGGCCGCGCGCATCGCGTCGACGCTGGCCAGGATGTCGTTGGTGGCCAGCGCGATGTGCTGGGCGCCCGGCCCGCCGTAGAACTCCAGGTACTCGTCGATCTGCGACTTGCGGCGGGCCACCGCCGGCTCGTTGAGCGGGAACTTGACCTTGCGGGTGCCGTTCGCCACCACCTTCGACATCAGCGCCGAGTAGTCGGTGGCGATGTCGTCGCCGATGAACTCGGCCATGTTGGTGAAGCCCATGACCCGGCGGTAGAACTCCACCCACTCGTCCATCCGGCCCAGTTCCACGTTGCCGACGACGTGGTCGACGGCCTGGAAGAACCGCTTCGGCTGTACCCCCGCGTCGATCATCGGCTGCCGGTCCACGATCGGGCCCTGCGCGACGAAGCCGGGCAGGAACGGGCCGTGGTAGCGCGACCGGTCGACCAGGGAGTGCCGGGTGTCGCCGTACGTGGCGATGGTGGCGATCCGCACCGTGCCGTGGGAGTCGGTGACGTCGTACGGGGCGACCAGGCCGGTGGCGCCCTGTGCCATCGCGTGCGCGTACGCCGCGTCCACGTCCGGCACCGCCAGCGCGATGTCGAGTACGCCGTCGCCGTGCCGGGCCACGTGGTCGGCGTCCGGGGCGTCCGGGCGGACCGCGCCGGTGAAGACGAACCGGGCCGAGCCGCTGGTCAGCACGTACTCGGCGTGCTCCCGGTGGCCCTGCTCCGGCCCCCGGTACGCCACCCGGGTCATCCCGAACGCCGTCGAGTAGTAGTGCGCGGTCTGCTTCGCGTTGCCGACCATGAACCGGATGTGGTCGATGCCCTGCACCGGGAAGGGGTCGGTGGCGTCGTCGTGCGCGACGGCCCCGACGAGCCGGTCGACGTCGACGTCGAGGTCCAGAGCCGAGCCGGCGGTGGACGGCTGGTGGAGTGCGCTGGTCATCGTCCTGCCTCCCTGGGGTGCACGACCGGCCGGCGGCCCGGCCGGTCTTTCCCGGAGCATCCCGCTCGGGCGCCGACTGGGCAACCGACCCGGGAAATGCTGAACAGGTTGTGCATTTAGTATGGTCAACAGCCGTGACTACTGTGCAAGATGTGCAGCTCGACCAGCTCGACGTCCGCCTGATCGACCTGCTCGACGCCGAACCCCGGATCGGCGTCCTGGAGTGCTCCCGCCGGCTCCAGGTGGCCCGGGGCACCGTGCAGGCCCGGCTGGACAAGCTGCTCGCCCGGGGCGTGATCGCAGGTCTCGGGCCGCAGCTCGACCCGGCGGCGATCGGCTTCGCGGTGACCTCCTTCGTCACACTGGAGATCCACCAGCGGCCCGGCCACGACCCGGTGACCGCACACCTGCACGGCATCCCCGAGGTGCTGGAGGCACACACCATCACCGGCTCCGGCGACGTGCTCTGCCGGATCGTCGCCCGGTCCAACGCCGACCTGCAACGGGTACTCGACCAGATCGTCTCGCACGAGCAGATCGCCCGGGCGTCCAGCATCATCGCGCTGGCGGAGAAGATCCCCTACCGGGTGCTGCCGCTGCTCCGCTCGGCCGTGCAGGCCGCGCCGGAGGGCGGGTCGTCGGCGGCGAGCGCGTCGCCGAGCGCGGTGCGCTCGTAGCGGACCGACCGGCCGAGCCGGGTCCGGCTGACCAGCCCGGCGTCCCGGAGCACCGCCAGGTGACCGCCGACGCTGCCCAGCCCGGTGCCGAGCTGGGCGACGAGTTGACTGGTCGTGGCGGGGACGGCCAGGGCCCGCAACACCGCCGCCCGGGAGGCGCCGACCAGCCGGTCCACCGCGTCCGGGGTACGGTCGGGCGGGGGCGGGCCGAGCAGGTCGGCCACGCCCCGGGCGGGGTAGACGATCGCGTACGGCCAGGGCGGCTCGGTGTAGCTGATCAGCGGGCCGAAGGCGGTGGGTACGAAGAGCAGCCCCCGGCCGGCCAACTCCCGGCTGCCCTGGCCGGAGCAGTCGACCTCGATCACCCCGTTCGCCCCGTCCGAGATCCAGCGCAGCCGGGGGTCGAGGTCGGCGAGCGCGGCGGCCCAGCCGTACGTGCCGAGCTGACCGGCCCGGTGCAACAGGTCCCGTTCCAGCACCGCCCGCAGCCGTGTCCAGTCCGGCGCCACCAGTGCGGTCCAGGCCGCCTCGATCCCGTCGGCGATCCGGTCGACCACGTCCGGCGCCTCGAAGATCCGCCGCGCGTACTCCGGCGGGGTGCGGTGCCCGGCCAGGTTGCGGGCCAACTCCTCGCGGGCCTGCTCCAGCGGGGTGGCCCGGATCACGGCCAGCTCGTCGGCGAAGGTCAGCCCGACCCCCGACGGCGGCGGCTGCACGAAGTCCGCGTTGTAGCCGCCCCGGCGCAGCAGCGCCAGCAGCGCACCGACCGTCGGCGAGTCCCGCCGCAACCGCAGGTAGCGCTCCCGGGCCCGGGCCAGCCAGGGGGAGAGCGCGGCCGACCGGTGCTGACCGGCGCAGAGCCGCAACGCCGACATCGCCTCGCCGAGCGGCGAGATGGCGAACCGGCTGGCCGCCACGTCCGCCGAGGTCACCTCGATCCGGATGGTCACCGACGGGCCTCCTCGCGCCGCTGCCTCCGGCGTGCGTCCACCCACGCCGCCGCGCCGACCTGGGAGTTGCCGGCACCTTTCGCTCCTGCCCGAAACCCTAGTGCGGGGCGGCGGGGTCGAGCACCCTGGCCGGGTGAGTACCGCGACGGGGCCGGCCGGGGACCGGGCGGGCAGACCCGGACCGGCCGGTGGGCCGCCCCGGACCGGTACGCCAGGTCCCGGCGACGCGGCGCCTCGGACCGGGCCCCCCGGCGACCGGCCCGCGACGTTCGGCAGCGTGCTGGCGGTGCCCGAGTTCCGGGCGCTCTTCGCCGGCTTCGGCGTCTTCCTGGTCGGCGAGACGGTGAAGATGCTCGTCCTCGCCGTACTGCTGTACGAGCGGACCGGGTCGGCTCCGCTCGCCGCCCTGGCGTACGTGGTCGGCTTCCTGCCGCACGCGGTCGGCGGCGTACTGCTGCTCTCCCTCGCCGACCGGTGGCGGCCCCGGGCCCTGATGGTCGGCTACGACCTGCTGCGGCTCGCCTCCGTCGCGCTGCTCGCGCTCGGGGTGCTGCCGCCGGCCGGCATGCTCGGGCTGGTCTTCGCGGTCGGGCTGCTCGCCCCGGTGAGCAGCGCCGCTCGCAATAGCCTGCTGCCGGAGCTGCTGGCCGGGGACGGCTACGTGCTCGGCCGCTCGCTCTTCACCGTCGCGGCGGGCGCGACCCAGGTGCTCGGGTTCGCCCTCGGCGGCCTGCTGCTCGGCCTGGTCGGCCCGTACGGCGCGCTCTGGCTGACCGTGCTCACCTGCGCGGTCTCCGCCCTCCTGGTCCGGTACGGCGTGGCGGAGCGGCCGCACCGGGCGGTGGCACACGGGGTGGTCCGGCAGACCTGGCGGGTCAACCGGCTGCTGCTGCGCGACCGGCGGGTCCGGGGGCTGCTGCTGGGGCACTGGCTGCCCGGCTCGCTGCTGGTCGGCGCCGAGGGCGTGATCGTGCCGTACGCCGACGGTCTCGGTCCGGGGGCGAGCGCCGGGGTGCTGTTCGCGGCGTCCGCGTTCGGCATGCTGGTCGGCGACCTGGTGGTCGGGCGGTGGGTCGCGCCGGCCCGGCGGGAACGGCTGGCCCCGTGGCTGGCGCTGCTGCTCGGCGCGCCGATGCTCGGCTTCGCCGCCGGGCCGGGGCTGATCGCCGCCGTCGTGCTGTTCGGGGTGGCCACCTTCGGCTTCGCCTTCCAGCTCGGGCTCGCCCGGCGGTTCCTGGCGGCGGTACCGGAACAGCGCCGGGGACAGGCGTTCGGGCTGCTGACCACCGGGCTGATGACCGCGCAGGGGTTGAGCGCCGGGCTGGCCGGGCTGCTCGCCGAGTGGCTCGCGCCGGGCCGGGTGATGGCGCTCGCCGGAGTCGCCTCGATGGCCGCGACCCTGCTGCTGTGGCGCTGGCTGCGCCCCGAGCGCGCCGAGCGGACCGCTGACGGCGGAAACTGTGCCCACTCCCAGATATCCTGATCATCGGTCGAGGTTGCGGTGATTCGTCGGGGTCACCGGTCCTGTCACAGGCGCCTGGCAGGCTCGTACGCATGTGCGAGCAACCTGCGCGTGTGGCGCCCCCCGCGACCGAGATCAGGAAAGTAGGCTGGCGCAATGACCGTGTCGGCCCTTGACGTAGCCGCAGCACTCCGCCATCGGCTTCCCGGTCTACCGACGAAGAAACTGCACAAACTTCTCTACTATTGCCAAGGGCACCATCTGGCCGCGTTCGGGGTGCCCCTGTTCCGCGAAACGATCTCGGCCTGGGACATGGGGCCGGTGGTCGGCAGCCTCTGGCAAGCCGAACGCGGCGGCGACATCCCCGCCTCCCCCCTGGAACTCGGCGAGGCCGAACTCAACACCATCGGCTACGTCGTCAGCCGCTACGGCAAGCTCACCGGGACCGACCTGGAACACCTCACCCACTCCGAAACTCCATGGCAGTACGCCAACACCCTCCGTATGCCCGGCGAGTCAGCCAGGATCGAGCTGGAGTGGATACGGGAGTACTTCACCACAGTGGGCGCGGTAGACAATGACGACGAGGTCCCGGTCGACGCCGCCGAGGTGCGAGCCATCCTCAAGGGCGCCGAAGCACGTCGCAACCCGACCCCGCGCGCCGACGACCCGCAGCGGTTGCGCGCTCGGATAGCGGAGATGCGGGCCCAACTGGGGCGGAGTGCCTGAGGGGCGCGGGTTGTGGCAGTTGGCCGACTTCGAAGACCGCTTCGATGCCTGGGCTGACCGCGACAACCCATCACCAGACCTTCGCATCGTCGTCGCCGAGTGGATCCTGACCCGCATGGAGGATCCTTACGAGGGCGCCAGGCGGGAGCCCGGGTTTCCGGATCTGTGGTCGGTGCGGATCCGGGGGACCGCGGTCGGGCGGCCGGGCGCGTTCGCCATGGTGCTCTGCTCGTTCTGGGTCAAGGAGACTGAGCACAGCGTGGTGTGCGACAACTTCTCGACCCTTGGCTATCCGGTGTGAAGTCCCCGCCGCCGGCCGCCAAGTCCGGTACGCCGAGGACCGTGCGGCCGGAATTCACGACACGGACATAACGTCCTAGCGGCACTTGCCGGACGATCTCGTTTACGGTAACCGGATGGCCAAGGGGAGCGCCCGGAGCGCGGGCGTCATGTCCGCCCTGGCCATCGCGCTGATCGCGGTCATCGTGCTCGCCGCGACCAACGTCTGGAATCCCTTCCCCGGGGTCTGGGACTGGGTCAACCGCGACGAGCCGATCTCCGAGCCGGACGTCGTCTGGCAACAGCGGATCGGCGGTACGCCGCAGAGCGTCACCATCGCCGGCAACACGGTGGTGATCCGGTACCGCACCCGGGTCGAGGCCCGCAGCCTCGCCACCGGGCTGCGGCTGTGGGAGCGCAAGGCCGACTGGGCCGCAGTGGCGGGCGGTGACCGGGACGCCGTCGTCGCCGTCGGCAAGCTGCTGAGCAAGGGCTACGAACTGCTCGACCCCGAGACCGGAGCGGTACGCCGCAGGGACAACGCGGCGGTCGGCGTCTGGACGTACCGCAACGCCGTGGTCGACGTGCGCTGCCGGGAGCCCCGGGACTGCACGCTCAGCGCCTGGGACCCCCGGGGCAGCAATCCGAGCTGGACGACCTTCCTGCCCGGAGTGGAGACCGGGCCGCTGGCCGGGAACCCCGACACCCTCGGTACCCGACGGTTGACCACCCGGCAGGTGCACGAGGGGGCCGGTGGCCCGGTCGAGATGCCGCCGCTGCTCGGACTCTCCGTCGACGGCCGGGTGCACATCGTGGACACCGCCACCGGCCGGGTGATGCAGGACGTGAAGCCGGGGCAGCAGGACCGGATCGTGGTGGTCGGCGGCCGGATGCTGCGCATCGAGGCCCGGGCCGCCGACGGCACCTGCTACTTCACCGTGGTGGCCCGGGATCCGGTGACCGGGCAGGAGGTGTGGCGCCGGGACGGGCTCAACCTGCGTACCGCCGACGGTGCCGGCTGCGCCCAGCGGGAGGACCCGCAGGGCGGGGAGAACGTCTTCGTCGGCGTCGGGCCGGACGCCCGGGAAGCGGTGGTGGACGCGTACGACGGCCGGGTGCTCTGGACCGGTCCGAAAGGTGAGAAGCTGCTCGCCGTCGACGACCGGTACGCGCTCTCCCGCTCGGCCGACCAGCGCTCGGTCATCGGCAGCGAACTCGCCATCGACCGGGCCCGGTGGACCCGGCCGGTCAACTCGGAGGGCGGTGCCGCGCTCGCCCGCAACGCCGCCCTGCTGATCGACCGGCGGCCGAACCGGATCATCGCGCTCGATCCGCGCAGCGGCCGGGAACTGGCCAACGTCCGCTCCTCGGCCGAGGTGCTCGCGGTCGGTCCGGCCGGGATGGTGATCGGCGACGGGCGGGACATCGGGTACCTCCAGTTCGCCGGGGTCTCGACCGGCGGCCCGGCGCCGAGCGCCGGCCCGGGCGGCCAGGGACCCGAGCCGGGTACCGAGTGCGGCGGCCCGAAACAGCCGGAGTGTCCACCGGAGAACGGCAAGGACGGCTGACCGGCGTCCCGCTGATCGGTCGGCGCGGCGGATCGGATGAGAGCGGCGTCGCAGGGTCGACCCGGCGGGTGCGCCGGTCCCGGTCGGCTGGCCTAGGCTTGCCGGCTATGAGCAGTGGCGCGCCGTTCTCGTACTCCCCCCTGTTGCCCGTCGGCGCCGACCAGACCGAATACCGCCTGGTCACCGACGAGGGCGTCGACGTGGTCCACGGGCCGGGCGGCCGCCGCTTCCTGACCGTGGAGCCCGCGGCGCTGACCGCGCTGACCGCCGAGGCGATGCACGACATCTCGCACTACCTGCGGCCGGCGCACCTGGCCCAGTTGCGGGCCATCATCGACGATCCGGCCGCGTCGCCGAACGACCGCTTCGTCGCGCTGGACCTGCTGCGCAACGCCAACATCGCCGCCGGCGGCGTACTGCCGATGTGCCAGGACACCGGCACCGCGATCGTGATGGGCAAACGGGGCCGGCACGTGTTGACGGACGGGTCCGACGACGAGGCGGTGTCCCGGGGGGTCTACCAGGCGTACACCCGGCTGAACCTGCGGTACTCGCAGCTCGCCCCGCTCACCATGTGGGAAGAGAAGAACACCGGTAGCAACCTGCCGGCCCAGGTGGAGATCTACGCCGAGGACCCGGACGGGCACCCGGACGCGTACAAGTTTCTCTTCATGGCCAAGGGGGGCGGCTCGGCCAACAAGTCGTACCTCTACCAGGAGACCAAGGCGCTGCTCAATCCCACCCGGATGATGCAGTTCCTGGAGGAGAAGCTGCGGCTGATCGGCACCTCGGCCTGCCCGCCGTACCACCTGGCCGTGGTCATCGGCGGCACCTCCGCCGAGTACGCGCTGAAGACCGCGAAGCTGGCCTCCGCCAAATACCTGGACAACCTGCCCACCCAGGGCTCGATGCTGGCGCACGGCTTCCGCGACCTGGAGCTGGAGGCCGAGGTGCTGGAGCTGACCCGGCAGTTCGGCATCGGCGCCCAGTTCGGCGGGCGCTACTTCTGCCATGACGTACGCGTGGTCCGGCTGCCCCGGCACGGCGCCTCCTGCCCGGTGGCGATCGCGGTCTCCTGCTCGGCCGACCGGCAGGCGATGGGCAAGATCACCCCGTCCGGCGTCTGGCTGGAGCGGCTGGAGACCGACCCGGCCCGGTTCCTGCCGGACGTCACCGACGCCCAGCTCGACCAGGGCGCCGAGGTGGTCCGGGTCGACCTCAACCGGCCGATGGACGAGATCCGGGCCGAGCTGTCGAAATACCCGGTGAAGACCCGGCTCTCCCTGACCGGTCCGCTGGTGGTCGCCCGGGACATCGCGCACGCCAAGATCGCCGAGCGGCTGGACGCGGGCGAGCCGATGCCGCAGTACCTGCGCGACCACGCCGTCTACTACGCCGGGCCGGCGAAGACCCCGGAGGGGTACGCCTCCGGCTCGTTCGGCCCGACCACCGCCGGCCGGATGGACGCGTACGTGCAGAAGTTCCAGGCCGCCGGCGGCTCGCACGTGATGCTGGCCAAGGGCAACCGGTCCGGCCAGGTGACCGACTCCTGCCACCAGCACGGCGGGTTCTATCTCGGCTCCATCGGCGGCCCGGCGGCCCGGCTGGCGCAGGACTGCATCAAGCACGTCGAGGTGCTGGAATATCCGGAACTCGGCATGGAGGCGGTCTGGAAGATCGAGGTGGTGGACTTCCCGGCCTTCATCGTCGTCGACGACAAGGGCAACGACTTCTTCGCCGAGGTCACCAAACCGGTGCTGACCGTCGGGCGACGCTGACCGATCCTGAGCCGCGCAGCGCCTATTGCCGTGAGATGAGGCTCGGCGGCGGCGAGCCGGTGTGGCCGGAGCCCCAGCGAAGCGGCGACGTCACACTCCGCGCTTGAATTTCCCGGGTGCGATTTCAAGTTTCGGCGAGAAAACTTGAAAAGCCGGGCGCGGGCTTGGCAATCTCAAGATTCTTGGCGATCTATGGTTCGACATCGACCATAGATCGCCAAGAATCTTGATGGCCGTCCGACGTCGTGGGCGCCTGGACCCTTGGGCAGTGCGCTCATTCGCGGTGCAGGTGGCCAACGCACTACGGGCAAAATCGAGAGCGGCGAGCGGTCACGCGGGCACAAGCTTCCCGGTGAGGTGACGCTGGCACAGACGTACGGCGTAGCGCGCGGCACCGTGCGGGCCGCTCTCGACCTGCTACGCGAGGAAGGCCGCGTGGTGACCTTCACCGGCCGGGGCACGTTCGTTACACCGGAGTCCTGACTCCAACCGTCAGGGCCGGGCCCACACCGCCAGGAACTGCTTCGCCGAGGTCACCAAGCCGGTGCTGACCGTCGGGCGACACTGACCGACGGTTGACGCTGGTGCACCGCTCAGCCGGTACCGAGCAGGGCGCTGGTGCGGACCAGCACCTGCCGTTCGGGACCGGCGCTACCGTCCCCGTGCAGCTCCACGCCGCGCAGGGACAGCCACTCGAGCTGCGGATAACGGCCGAGATCCGCGCCGACCCCGGTGACCCGGAGCACGAGCGGGCCGGTTCCGTAGCAGTAGTCGGATTCGGCGAATTGCAACACGTCCCCGGCGGCCGGCACCGGCCGGGACCGCTCGGGTCTTGCAGAGGCGTCCATGTCCTGGCGTCTCCTCAGGTGTGGATGGCGGCGAAACCGCTGCTCCGACACGGTGCGTCCGTCGCCCCCGCAGGTCGGCGGACGCACCGCCCCCGTCGATGTGTCTCACCTGGTGTCGTGCATCCCAGCGCACAGTGTGGGCGGTGGCACTCTCGTTCCGCTGCCACCCCGCTATCAAGTCGATTCTGCTGCGAGTGATTGTCGGGTTACTCTGCTGCCGGATGCGACCTCGGTCAGGAGCTGGCATGCGGTTCGGAATCCTTGGGCCGCTCCAGGTGAGCGGCGGTGAGTCGACGGTGACCGCTGGCCGGGACAGGGTCGTTCTGGCGGTGCTACTTCTGCATGCCCCGCAGGTGGTACCGGTCGACGAGTTGGTCGACGCGGTCTGGGACGCCGACCCGCCGGTCACCGCGCGGGGACAGTTGCAGACCTGCGTCTCCCGGCTGCGCCGGCTGCTCGCCGTCGCCGGGGTGCCCGGTGAGACGATCGTCACCGGGCCGGCCGGCTACCGCATCTCGCTCGGGCCCGACGATCTGGACGCGCACCTCTTCGAGCGGCTGGTCGCCGGGGCCCGGAGCGCCGCCGCCGAGCAGAACTGGCCGGAGGCGCGGGAGGGCTACCGGGCCGCCCTCGCGCTCTGGCGCGGTCCGGCGCTCGCCGGCATCACCGGTACGGCGGTCCGCCGGGGCGCGGCGTCGCTGGACGAGCAGCGCATGCTGGCGATGGAGGACGGCTTCGAGATCGAGCTGCGGCTCGGCGGCCGGAGCGGCGACCTGGTAGCCGAACTGACCGAGCTGGTGGAGCGCCATCCGCTGCGGGAACGGCTCCGGGGTCAACTGATGCTGGCGCTCGCCGACAGCGGCCGCCGGGCCGAGGCCCTCGCGGTGTTCCGGGCCGGCCGGGAGATCCTCGCCGGCGAGCTGGGCATCGAGCCCGGGCCGGCGCTGCGGGAGATCCACCGGCGGGTACTCGCCGGCGAGGTCGGGCCGGCGGACGACGAGCCACCGCCCCGGTCACCGGTACGTGCGCTGCCCCGGGCGATCGAGGACTTCACCGGCCGGCACGAGACCATCACCCGGCTGCGCAAGGAGATCGAGGAGGCCGGTCCGAACTTTTCCGCCGTCTACGTCATCGACGGCATGCCGGGCAGCGGCAAGACGGCGCTGGCCGTACACCTGGCGACGGCGCTCGGTGCCGCGTACCCGGACGCGCACCTCTTCGTCGACCTGCACGGGCACAGCCTGCACAGCCCACTGCCGACGAGCACCGCCGTCGGCACGCTGCTGCGGCAGCTCGGGGTACCCGGGGAGCGGATCCCGGCCGACCTCGACGACCGGCTGGCGCTGTGGCGTACCGAGCTGGCCAGCCGGCGGGTGCTGCTGGTGCTGGACAACGCCGCCAACACCGCCCAGGTCGGTCCGCTGCTGCCGGCCGGCCCCGGCTGCCTGACCGTGGTGACCAGCCGACGCCGGCTGGTCGGCCTGGACGGGGTACGGGCGCAGTCGCTGACCGTGCTGGAGCCGGCGGAGGCGGTCGACCTGCTGGCCCGGATCGCCGGCCCGGAGCGGGTCGGGGCCGAGCCGGCGGCGGCGGAGGAGGTGGTCCGGCGCTGCGGGTACCTGCCGCTGGCGATCCGGCTCGCCGGTGCCCGGCTGGCCCACCGTTCCCGCTGGCGGGTGGCGGACCTCGCGCAGCGGCTCGGCGACCCGGACCGCCCGGTACTGGCCGAGTTCACCGTCGAGCACCGCACCCTGGCGGACGCCTTCGCGCTGTCGTACGCCCAGTTGCCGGAGCCGGTCCAGCGGACGTTCCGGCTGCTCGGCGTGCACCCCGGCGCGCAGTTCGACCAGTACGCCTGCGCCGCGCTGACCGAGCTGCCGCTCGGGGTGGCCCGGGAACACCTCGACGAACTGGTCGACGCCCACCTGACCGACGAGGTGGACGCCGGGCGGTTCCGCCTGCACGACCTGGTCCGGGAGTACGCCGCCGAACTGGTCACCGTGGTCGGCGGCGAGCCGGAGCGGCGGCAGGCGTTGCAGGCGCTGCTCGACTACTACCTGCACACCGCCGCCTCGGTCAGCCAGGTCCTCGAACCGACCGGAAACCTGCGGATGGCCGTACCGGGGCAGCCGGCCCGGCCCGACCTGGTCGCCGCCGCGGCGCAGGAGGGGCGGGACTGGCTGGAGGCGGAACGGCGCAACCTGGTGGCGCTGGTCCAGCTCGCGGTGCAGGAGGGCCTGCACCGGTACGCCTGGCAGCTCGCCCGGGCCAACTGGCGGCAGCTCTATCTCGGCGGCCACCTGGACGAGCTGATCCAGACCCACACCGACGGGCTGCGGGCGGCGGAGGCGCTCGGCGACGACGCCGGGATCGCCATCATGCACAACTACCTCACCTCGGCGTACTTCCGGCTCGGCGAGTTCCAGCGCTCGGTCGAGTCGCTGCGGGTGGTCATCGCGATCTGGGAGCGGCTCGGCGACGTCGCCGGGCGGTCGGTGGCTACGGTGAACCTCGGCCTGCCGCTGATGATGCTCGGCCGGACCGGGGAGGCGGTGCACTACCTCGAACTCGGGTTGGAGCTGGCCCGGCAGACACCGGGCTGGCACGCGATGCCGAACGCCCTGACCAACCTGGGCAGCGTCTACCTCGTCCTCGGCCGCTACCCGGACGCGCTGCGGGTGCTGCGGAACCGGCTGTTCATGGCCCGCCAGGTCGGCAAGATCGCCATGGTGGCGGACACCCTCGGCTCGATCGGCGGGGTCTACGGACGGCAGGGTCAGCGCGACCGGGCGCTGCGCTACATGTCCGTGGCACTGCGGATCCAGCAGGCCCGGGGCAACCCGTTCGCCGTCGCGGACCTGCTCAACGAGATCGGCAGCATCGAGCGGGAGTGCGGCCGGCCGGAGGTGGCGGTGCAGCGGCACCGGGAGGCGCTGGCCGCGATGCGGGACGCCGGGGACCGGGCCGGCGAGTGTGCGGCCCGCAACCTCCTCGGGCGCGCCATGCTGGCGCTGGGCGACACCGAAGCCGCCCTGGACCTGCACCGGCAGGCCCTGCTCGGCGCGACGAAGATCCAACTGGCGTACGAGCAGGCCCGTGCGCTGGACGGGCTCGCCCGCTGCCTGCGGGAGACCGACCCGGCGGCGGCCCGGTCGTACTGGACCCGGGCGCTGGCCCTGCTGATCCAGGTCGACTCCCCGGAGCAGCACGACGTCCGGCGGCGGCTGCGTGAACTGGGCTGATCCGGCCGCCAGCACCCCGATGCGGCACGGCGGGGCACCCGGAGCCGCCGGTCGGTGACGGCGATCATCTGCGAGCCGGCCGGGGTCGGGGCAGGATGGAACGCGTGACCACACCAGAGGCGGCCGGCTACCGGATCGAACGCGACACGATGGGCGAGGTGGAGGTGCCCGTCGACGCGCTGTGGCGGGCCCAGACGCAGCGGGCGGTGCAGAACTTCCCGATCTCCGGGCGCGGGCTCGAATCGGCGCACATCCGGGCGCTGGCCCAGATCAAGGGTGCCGCCGCGATGGTCAACGCCGAGCTGGGCGTGATCGACGAGGCCGTCGCGGGAGCGATCGTCACCGCGGCGGCGCACGTCGCCGACGGCGGCTACGACGACCAGTTCCCGATCGACGTCTTCCAGACCGGTTCCGGCACCTCGTCGAACATGAACACCAACGAGGTGATCGCCACGCTGGCCGCCCGCGAGCTGGGCCGCGAGGTGCACCCGAACGACGACGTGAACGCCGCCCAGTCGAGCAACGACGTCTTCCCGTCCTCCATCCACCTGGCCGCCACCCATGCCGTGGTGCACGACCTGCTGCCGGCACTGCGGCACCTGGAGTTCGCGCTGGAGTCCAAGGTGGACGAGTTCGCCGAGGTGGTGAAGGCGGGGCGTACCCACCTGATGGACGCCACCCCGGTGACCCTGGGCCAGGAGTTCTCCGGGTACGCCACCCAGCTCCAGTACGGCATCGAGCGGCTGGAGAGCTGCCTGCCCCGGCTCGCCGAACTGCCACTCGGCGGCACCGCGGTCGGCACCGGGATCAACACCCCGGCCGGCTTCGCCCCGAAGGTGATCGAGAAACTGCGCGAGATGACCGGGCTGCCCTTGACCGAGGCGCGCAACCACTTCGAGGCGCAGGGCGCCCGGGACGGGCTGGTCGAGGTCTCCGGTCAGCTCCGCACGGTCGCGGTCGGCCTCTACAAGATCGCGAACGACATCCGCTGGATGGGCTCCGGCCCCCGGGCCGGGCTGCGCGAGTTGCAGATCCCCGACCTGCAGCCCGGGTCGTCGATCATGCCCGGCAAGGTGAACCCGGTGGTCTGCGAGGCGGTCCGGCAGGTCTGCGCCCAGGTGATCGGCAACGACGCCACGGTCACCTTCGCCGGGTCGCAGGGGGACTTCGAGCTGAACGTGATGCTGCCGGTGCTGGCCCGCAACGTGCTGGAGTCGATCCGGCTGCTCGCCAATGTCAGCCGGCTCTTCGCCGACCGCTGCGTGGTCGGCCTGGTCGCGAACGTCGACGTGGCACTGGCGTACGCCGAGGGGTCGCCCTCGATCGTCACCCCGCTCAACCGCTACCTCGGCTACGACGAGGCGGCCTCGATCGCCAAGGAGGCGCTGGCCAAGGAGCTGTCGATCCGCGAGGTGGTGCTCGCCCGGGGGCACGTCGAGGCGGGCCGGCTCACCGCCGAGCAGCTCGACGAGGCGCTCGACGTGCTCCGGATGACCCACCCCTGACCCTCCCGGCACGCCGGCCGCCGTACTGGCCGAGATCGATTTCCGCTAGGAGAGGGCGGCGGCGATCTCGGTGGCGGCGGTGCGGACCTGGGCGCCGGTCTTGGTGACGTCGAGCGGGGCCAGGGCGACCACGCCGACGCTGGCCTCCAGCCCGGGCACGCCGAGCACGGGTGCGGCCACGCCGTGCGCGCCGGCCTGGAGTTCGCCGCTGGTCGCGACCGGGTCGGCCCGGCCCTGCCGGCCGGCCAGGATCGCCCGGCCGGCCGCGCCCCGGCCCAGCGGATGCCGGGCCCCGGTCCGGTACGCCACGTGGAACGCCGTCCAGCTCGGCTCCACCACCGCCAGTGCCACCCCCTCGGCACCGTCGACCACGGTCAGGTGCGCGGTCGCCCCGGTCTGCTCGGCCAGCCGGCGCAGCGCCGGCAGTGCCCCGTCGGCGAGCAGCGGCTGGGCCCGCCGGGCCAGGTGCAGCAAGCCCGCCCCGAGCCGCAGCCGGCCACCGGCGTCCCGGCGGACCATCCCGTGTTCGGTGAGCGCGCCGACCAGCCGGTAGACCACCGCCCGGCCGACGCCCAACTGGGCGGCCGCCTCGGTCACGGTCAATCCGCCGGAGGCGTCGGCGACCAGGTGCAGCAGGCGCAGCCCACGGTCCAGGGTCTGCGCCGTCTCGCCGGCCCGGCCAGCGGGCTCCTCCGCTGGGCCGGCCGCTGCGCCGCCCGCCACCCTTGCCACACCAGGCAGCGTACGGCCGGTGCCGGCCGGCACGGGAGCGGGCACGACCGGGGCCGGGCCGGGGGGTGGTCGCGGGGTGAGCCCGGACAGACATCGGTCGGTACCCTTGTACGGTGACGCTACGCCTGTACGACACCGCCGCCCGATCGGTGCGGGACTTCGTCCCCATGCACGCCGGCAGGGTGGGGATCTACCTGTGTGGCCTCACCGTCCAGTCTCCGCCGCACATCGGCCACCTCAGGGGTGGGGTCAACTACGACGTGCTGCGGCGCTGGCTGCTGCGCAGCGGCTTCCAGGTGAACTTCATCCGCAACATCACCGACGTCGACGACAAGATCCTGACCAAGGCGGTCGAGCAGGGCCGCCCGTTCTGGTCGATCGCGTACGCCAACGAGGTGCTGCTCGGCGCGGCGTACCGCAGCCTCAACGTGCTGCCGCCGACGTACGAGCCGAGGGCGACCGGGCACATCCCGGAGATGCACGAGTTGATCAAGAAGCTGCTCGCCGACGGGCACGCCTACGTCGCCGACGACGGTTCCGGCGACGTCTACTTCGACGTCCGGTCCTACCCGGAATACGGTGACCTGTCCGGTCAGCGGCCGGAGGCGACCCAGACCCAGATCGCCGAGGAGGCCGCCGAACGGGGCAAGCGGGACGCCAACGACTTCGCGCTCTGGAAGGGTGTCAAGCCGGAGGAGCCGGCGGACGCGGCCTGGCCGTCGCCGTGGGGGCCGGGCCGGCCCGGCTGGCACATCGAGTGCTCGGCGATGTGCTGGCGCTATCTCGGCGCCGAGTTCGACATCCACGGCGGCGGGCTCGACCTGACCTTTCCGCACCACGAGAACGAGCAGGCCCAGTCCCGCGCCGCCGGCCTGCCCTTCGTCCGGTACTGGGTGCACCACGGCCTGCTCAACCTCGGCGAGGCCAAGATGAGCAAGTCGCTGGGGAACGTGGTCGACCTCGACCACGTCGCCTCGATCGGAATCCGCCCGGTCGAGCTGCGCTACTACCTGGTCGCCCCGCACTACCGGTCCCGGATCGACTACTCGGACGAGTCGCTGCGCGAGTCCGCGGTGGCGTACCGCCGGGTCGAGGGCTTCGTGCGGCGGGCCGTGGAACGGGTCGGCGCGGGTACGCTCGGCGAGCTGCCGGCCGAGTTCGGCGCGGCCCTGGACGACGACCTCAACACCTCGGCCGCGGTCGCGGTGCTGCACGACACGGTCCGGGACGGCCAGATCGCACTGGCCGGCGGGGACGACGCCGGGACCCGGGCGGCGCTCGCCGTGGTCCGGGCGATGCTCGACGTGCTCGGACTCGACCCCCTCGACGCGGCCTGGAGCACGAACGGGCAGGATGGAGAGCTGCGGTCCGTGGTCGACTCGCTGGTGGCGCTGGCCCTGGAGCAGCGGGCACAGGCCCGCAGCCGCAAGGACTGGGCCGCCGCCGACTCGGTGCGGGACCAGCTCAAACACGCGGGCGTGGTGGTCGAGGACACCCCGCACGGGCCGCGTTGGACGATCGGAGAACAGGACTGATGCCCGGAAATTCGGCACGAAGAGGGCGTCGGGTCAGCGCCAAGAAGGGCGCCACCACGGGATCCGGCGGCAAGAACCGGGGTGCGCTCAAGGGCCGGGGCAAGACCCTGCCCGCCGACGAGCGCCCCTGGCACAAGGGATACTCCGGCACCGAGCAGCTCCCGCAGCGCACCGCCTGGAAGCAGGCCAAGGAGCGCCGTGCCGCCGCCGAGGAGGGCCGGGCGCCGAAGGTCGGCGTACCGGGGAGCAAGGACACGACCTGGGGGGCCGGCGGCGCCGGTACGAAGAAGGGCGGCCGCAAGTCGGTCAGCGCCGGACGGGGCGCGGCGACCGCCGGGCGTACGGGTGGCAAGCCGGCTCCGCGTCCGGGCGGTCCCCGGGTCGCGCCGGGTCGCCGCTCCGCGCCCGGACGGGAGGCGGCCGAGCTGCTGGTCGGGCGTAACCCGGTGGTGGAGGCGCTCCGGTCGCAGGTGCCGGCCACCGCGCTCTACGTGGCGCAGGGCATCGACATCGACGACCGGGTGAACGAGGCGGTCCGGACCGCCGCCGATCGGGGCATCGCGATCCTGGAGGTCAGCCGGGCCGAGCTGGACCGGATGACCGGCGGAGTGCTGCACCAGGGCATCGGGGTGCAGGTGCCGCCGTTCGCCTACCAGCCCTACGAGGACATGCTCGCGGTGGCGCTGGAGCAGCCCTCCCCGCTGCTGGTCGCGCTGGACGGCATCACCGACCCACGCAACCTCGGCGCGGTGATCCGCTCGGCGGCGGCCTTCGGCGCGCAGGGCGTCTTCGTACCCGAGCGGCGGGCCGCCGGCATCACCGCGACCGCCTGGCGGACCAGTGCCGGCGCGGCCGCCCGGGTGCCGGTCAGCCAGGTGACCAACCTGACCCGGGCGCTCAAGCTCGCCCAGCAGGAGGGGTTCCTGGTGGTCGGGCTGGATGCCGACGGCGAGACCGACCTCTACGACCTGGAGGCGGCGGTCGGCCCGCTGGTGGTGGTGGTCGGCTCCGAGGGGCGCGGGCTGTCCCGGCTGGTGGGTGCCACCTGTGACCTGCGGGTCAGCATCCCGATGGTCTCCGAGGTCGAGTCGCTCAACGCCAGCGTGGCGGCGGCGGTGGCGCTCGCCGAGGTCTCCCGGCGCCGCCTGGCCGCCTGACCCGCCTGGCTACCTGACCCGCGTGACCGACGTGGCTGCCTGACCCGCCGCCCGGTCGTCCGGCCCGACGTCTCGATAGGGAGCGAGCGGCCGGGACGTCCGTCCGCGCGTGCTGTCGAGCTGCCCCGCCCGTGCGCCCACCGCCCGTCCCGGTGCTGGGCGCCGGATCGGCCCCGGGCGGCCCGGCCCGGGCGGAGGGTGGTCGCATAGGCGCCGGTCGGAACGGAGGGTGGCCGCAGACGTGCCGGTCGGCGGTGGGCGGTGCCCCGTAACATGCAGGGCCGGGCAACCCCTCGCCCTGCGGAGGAGTCGGTTCATGGCAGGTCAGGACGGAGGCTACGGGCTCGGCGTCGACCTCGGGACCTCGCACACCGTGGCGGTGCTGCGCTGGCCCGACGGCCGGACCAGACCGCTGCTCTTCGACGGGCAGCCGATCCTGCCGTCCGGGGTGTTCCTCGACCAGGACGGGCGGGCACACGTCGGGCGGGACGCCCAGCGGCTGGCCCAGGCCGACCCTTCCCGCTACGAGCCGAACCCGAAGCGGCGGGTCGACGAGCCGGCCGTACTCCTCGGAGACCGCGAGATCGCCACGGTCGACCTGCTGGCCGGCGTGCTCGGTGCGGTGGCCGGCGCGGCGGTGGAGGCGGTCGGGTTCCTGCCGCCGGCCGTGCTCAGCTATCCGGCCAGTTGGGGATCCCGCCGCCGGGACACCCTGGCCGCCGCCGTCGCCCGGGCCGGCTGGCCGCCGGTACCGGCCGGCCCGGATGCGGCGACCCGGCCTGCCGGCACGCTGCTGGTGCCCGAGCCGGTCGCCGCCGCCCGCTACTTCGCCGACGTGCTGCGCCGGCCGGTGCCGGTCCGGTCCGCGCTGGCGGTCTTCGACTTCGGCGGCGGCACCCTGGACATCGCGGTGGTGCGCAACGAGGGCACCGACGAGAGCGGCCGGGCCCGGTTCGTGGTGGTCGGCTCGGGCGGCGTCGCCGACCTCGGCGGGCTCGACCTCGACGCGGCGCTGGTCGAGCACCTGGGCGGGGTGATCCGGACCGCGCACGGGCCGATCTGGGAGCAGCTGCGCCAGCCGGTCACGGCCAGCCAGTGGCGCAGTCGCCGGCAGCTCTGGGACGACGTACGCGGAGCCAAGGAGATGCTGTCCCGGGCCGCGACGGCACCGGTTCCGGTGCCCGGCGTCGAGCAGGCGCTGCACCTGACCCGGGACGAGTTGGAGAGCGTGGTCACCCCGCTGCTGCGCCGGGGTGTCTACGAGGCCGCGTCGGTGATCGCCGACTGCCGGCTCGGCACCGATCAGCTCGCCGGGCTGTTCCTGGTCGGCGGCTCCTCCCGGGTCCCGCTGGTGGCCCGGATGCTGCACGCCGAACTCGGCATCGCGCCGACCGTACTCGAACAGCCGGAATTGCCGGTCGCGGAGGGTGCGCTCGCCGAACTCCCGGTCACGACCGTACCGGCGGCCCGGGGCAGTGCCGGGGTGCCGACCGGCCCGGCCGCCGCCGGCAGCGCGGTACCGGGACAGACCCGGGCGTACGAGGTCGGGGCCGCGGCGGTCGCCGCGCCACCCGCCCAGGCGGCTGCCGGCGGCTATCCGCCGGCCGGGGGCAGCTATCCCGGTCAGCCGGGTCAGCCGGTCCCGCCGGGCAGTCCGGCGCCGTTCGGAGCCGGCGGACCGGGCCGTCCGCCCGGACCTGCACGCCCGGCCGGCGGCACCACACCGGCAGGGCTGGCCGGGCTGGTACGCCGCCGGGCGGTCTGGATCGGCGCCGGGGCGCTGGTCGCACTGGTCGGTGTGGTCGTCGCGACCCTGCTCTACCTGACCCGCGACCGCTATCCGGGCATCGACTTCGCCGCGTTCCAGGAGGTCGACCGGATCGCCACCCGCGAGGAGAACTCGTCCGCGCTCTTCACGGCCACCGGCGGCGAGCGGGCGTACGCCGCCTACCAGCGGAACGACCAGCGGCTGGACATCGCGGTGCTCGACGCCGAGTCGGCGCAGGTCGATCGGTGGATCACCACGGAGGCCGGCGCCGAGCGGTGGGACTGGATCACGGCGCTGCCGGACGTGCTGCTGGTCAAGCCGGAGGTCACCAGCACCGGTACCCGGGGCGACATGATCGCCTTCGACCCGGCGAACGGCGCGAAGCTGTGGAGCCGGCAGGTCGGCAGCGACGACAAGCTCTACCTCTTCGACGAGTACGTCGTGGTGCTCGACGAGATCGCCGACGCGCTGATCGGGATCAACGCGCGCAGCGGCCCGGAGTGGACCCTGCCGAACCCGAAGGGCGAGTACAGCAGCGACTCCGTCGTCTATCCGGTGCGGACCGCCGGGGAGGTGGGCGGGGCGGCCGACCCGACCGGGGACGCGCCACCGCGCAACCGTGGCGACGAGCCGCGACTCGTGCAGATCGGTGTGGACGACTCGATCCGGGTCGTCGACGTGACGAACGGCAGGGTGCTGAAGTCCCGGGCCGACGCCGCCGACACCGACGACGAGGTGCTGGCGTACGAGGGCCAACTCTTCGTCGCGCCGAAGACCGACGGCTACGGCCTGGCCCGGTACGACCTGGCGACCCTGGCCACGCCGACCAGCATCTACAACGCGGTGGACAAGAGCCGCCGACCGACCGCTCTGGAGCCCTGCGGGGACAAGCAGGTCTGCCTGCTGGAGATCGCCGGCTCGGACGCCGAGACCACCGAGCTGGTGGCGGTCCGGACCGACCGGGGCGCCGGCCAGCCCGCCGCCTGGCGAAAGAAGGTGCCGCAGGCGCAGAGCCTGCTGCCGGTCGGCGAGCATGCCCTGGTCCGGCTCGGTTCCACCAATTCGGCGGCGAAACTCTTCTCCGGCGACGGCGACGAGAAGCTGAGCCGGGACGGGTTCGCGGTCCGGGTCGACGGCGGCAACCTGCTGGTCTTCGACGAGCAACCGGGCACGTACAGCCAGGACGCCAGCGTCGCCGGGGTGGTCGCCGAGTCCGGAGAGCTGACCGAGCTCGGCCAGCTCAAGCAGGTCATCGGGACCTCCTGCTCCTGGAACACTTCCGTCGTCGTCTGCGGCGCCCGCTCCGAGTTCGTCGTCGTCCGCTTCACCGCCGGATAGCCCGGAGTGGGCCGCCGGACGAGGCGTGGCGCTGTGCAGCACGGGGACCGGCTCGTCGGCCGGCAGCCGTCGGGTAGGACGTGATCGCGGGTCCGGGAAGCCACGCTCAGTGCCGGTCGGCGATCGCCCGCGCCGCACGGCCGTCGGGTAGGACGTGATCGCGGGTCCGGGAAACCGCCGGGTAGCCCGGGCGAGCGTCGGCGGGCAAACTACGTTCATGAATATCCAGCCCGGCCGGCGGCGGCCGGTCCTGCTCCTCGGCGTACCCGCGCTGGTGCTCAGCGCCGTGGCCACGCTGCTGGCCGGTGCGGCACTACGTACGGCCGCCCGCGCGGCGGACTCCGGGTCCGACCCGGTCACCGCGCGGTTCACCGCCGCCGTCGAGCTGCTGGCCGCCCCCTCCGAGGTGGTACGGGCCGGCGGCGTGCACGCACTGGAGGGCGTACTCCGGGACGCGCCGGCCGAGCAGCCCACCGTCACCGCGGTGCTCGCCACCTTCGTCCGTCGACAGTCGCAGGCCGACGCGGGGAGGACTGCCGGCGGGTCGGCCCGGCGGCAGGCCGATCCCGGCCGGCGGCCCGAGGTGGACGTACAGGCGGCGTTGACCGTGCTCGGCCGCCGGGACCCTGACCGGGACCTCCCGGGTGACCGGCTGGACCTGACCGGGGCGGTGCTGACCGGGGCGTCGCTGGCGCAGGCGCGGTTGACCGGGGCACTCCTGACCGGTGCCCGGCTCGACGGGGCCGATCTGACCGGTGCCCGGCTCGACCGTGCCGACCTCACCGACGCCGACCTGCGCGGTGCCGTACTCGACCGGTCCAGCCTGCGGGAAGCCCGGCTGCGCGGGGCGGATCTGACCGAGGCGCGGATCAACCTGGCGATGCTCGACCGGGCTACGCTGGCCGGTGCCCTGCTGGTCCGGGCCGCGCTGGACGGCACCGGGCTGACCGGTGCGACGCTCGTCGGCGCGGACCTGCGCGGCGCCCGGCTCGACGCCACCAACCTGGCCGCCGCCGACCTGACGGAGGCGAACCTCAGCGACGCGTACCTCGGCTACGTGACCGCGCCCGGAGCGGAGCTTGTCCGGACCAGACTGGTCGGTGCCAACCTGGTCGACATAGACCTGACCGACGCCCGACTGATCGGGGCGAACCTTAACCGCGCCCTGCTGCACGGCGCCACCATGGTCGCCACCGAGGTCACCGCGGAGCAGATCAGTTGTGCCGTGCTGAGCGACCGGACCCGGCTGCCGGCCGAGATGACCCGTCCCGGACCGCCGGCCCCGAGCTGCGCGGACTGACCCTTTCCAACCGTACGGCCGGTGCTTCCGGTGAGCGACAACTGTCCAGTCAGGGGGGCGGTGATCGCGATCCGATCGGGTACGATCCTCATCCACCACGTGCCTGAACTGCGGTTTGGGGCTCCGTCCTGCCCGATCTTCCGCTCGAAGGTGAACATGACACCTCTTGGACCGTCAGGTCGTCCGTTGTCCGAGGGCCGCTCGGTGTGGTCGGCCACCTTCCTCCTCACCGCCCTGGCGGGTACGGCGGCCGTGGTCGCCGCCGTGCTCGGCACCGACCCGCCGGGGTTGGTGGTCATCGCGCTCGCGGCGGTGGCCGCCGGGCTGGCGCTGGCGCTGCTGGCGGTACTCCGGCGCCGGCAGCGGGCCGCCCGGGCGGCGCTCGACGAGCGCGAGCGGGAGTTCGAGCGGCAGGTGCGCAGCTACCAGCAGCAGTTGGCGGAGCGCGAGACGCAGTGGCGGGAACGGGCCGAGGCCCGGTCGGCGGCGGTGGACAACGCCCTCGACCACCTGCTCCGGGTCCGGCTCCCGGCGGTACTGGCCGGGGCGCCGGTGCCGTCCGCCCGGCCCGATCCGATGCTGGGCGACCGGACGACCGGCCTGATCGACGGAATCCTCGCCGAGGCGACCAGCGCGCTGAAGCGGTCGGACGAGCGCGAGGAGTCGTTGCGGCTGGCGGTGGTGGCGCTGTCCCGCCGGGTACAGACGGCGGCGCACTCCATCCAGGAGCAGGTCTCGCTGATGGCCGAACGGCACCAGCACGACCCGGACGTGGTGGAGTCCAGCATGCGGGTCGACCACGCCGCCGCGCAGCAGGCCCGGCACGCGCAGAGCCTCGCCGTGCTCTGTGGAGAGTGGCCGGGGCAGCAGTGGCAGGAGCCGCTGGCCATGGTGGACGTGGTACGCGCCGCCTCGGCCCGGATCCTGGCGTACCAGCGGGTCGAGGTCTCCGGCGACCAGGACGTGGCGGTCGCCGCCGAGGTGGTGGAGCCGGTCATCCACCTGGTGGCGGAGCTGCTGGCCAACGCGACCCAGTCGTCGCCGCCGGCCACCAGCGTCCCGGTGACGGTGCGGCGGGTGCAGCGCGGTGCGGTCATCGAGATCGACGACGGCGGCATCGGAATGGACGACCACCGGCTGGCGCAGGCCCGGGAGACGGTCTCCGGGCGCCGCCCGGTCGGGCTGGGCGAGCTGGGCGAGATCCCGCAGACCGGGCTCGCCGTCGTCGGCCACTACGTGCGCCGGCACGGTTTCCGGGCGGATCTGAGCGAGTCCCCGTACGGTGGGCTGCGGGCCGTGGTGCTGATCCCGTCGAAGGTCGTGGAGACGGTGGACCCGCCGGAGGCGGTGGTGATGCGCCCGCCGGCCCCGGTGCTGACAGAGCCGCCGGCCGTGCGGCCGGAGCCGGAGCCGGGGCCGAGGCCGGTCGAGGTGGAACCCGCCGATCCGGAGGCCGGCCCGACGCTGCCCCGCCGGCGGTCCCGCCGGGGTGAGACCACCCCGGCCGCCCCCGAGCCGGCGGCACCGGCGACGGCCTCCGCGGAGCCGACGCCGGAGCAGGCCGGCTCCTGGATGGGCGCCTTCATCTCCGGCGGCCGGACCGGTGCGCAGGCGGACCCGGAAGGCTCTCGCTGACCGCCGACAACCACGAAGGATGACGAACGATGAGCGCGAAGCAAGACCAGAACTGGATGCTGGCCGAGGTGGTCTCGGTGCCGTACGTCCGGCACGCCGTGGTGCTCTCCGCCGACGGACTGGCGATGGTCCGGTCCGAGCACACCGAGCAGGACGTCGCCGACCGGCTCGCCGCCGCCTGTTCCGGGTTGCAGTCGCTCGGCCGGAGCGTGGGCCGGGAGTTCGGGTCCGGCGGACGGTCCCTCCGTTCGCTGATGATCGACTTCGACGGCGGATACCTGTTCGTCCGGCGGGCCGGGGACGGCTCGCACCTGGCGGTGGTGACCGAACCGGCCGTCGATCCGGCACTCATCGCGCACCAGATGCAGTCTCAGGTCAACAAGATCGGTGAACGCAACCTCGCCACCACGGCCCGGCACGGTGCCGGGGCATGACCGGGGGCGGCGGGGTCAGGACATGACAGACCGGACCAGGGAGCGTGGATGACCCCTCCTGACGACCGGAGCCGCGAATACCGCGACTCGGCGCTGCGGCCGTACGTGCTCACGAAGGGGCGGGCCCGCCCGTCGCGCAACACGATCAGCGTCGACACGCTGCTGATCGCGACCGATCCGGCGCCCTCGCTGCCGATCTCGGCCGGTCGTCAGGAACGTGCCCTGCTGGCGATGTGCCGGGGGCTGCTCTCCCTGGTCGAGGTCGCCGCCCGGCTGGAGTTGCCGGTGAGCGTCGTACGCGTACTCGCGAGCGACCTGGTCGACTCCGGCCACCTGACCGCGCGGGCCGGAAGCCCCCGCGCCGCGCAGCTTCCCCGGGAACTACTCCAAGAGGTGCTGAATGGTCTCCGCGCGCTCTGACGGCTACCTGCCCGGGACCGTGACCAAGTCGGTGAAGATCCTGGTGGTCGGCAGCTTCGGGGTCGGCAAGACCACCCTGATCGGCTCGGTCAGCGAGATCACCCCGCTGCGCACCGAGGAGATCGTCACCCAGGTCAGCGAGGGGGTCGACGACCTGGCCGGGGTGGGCGACAAGCGCACCACCACCGTGGCGATGGACTTCGGCCGGATCACCCTCAACCAGAGCCTGGCGCTGTACCTGTTCGGCACCCCCGGGCAGCGGCGCTTCTGGGACCTGTGGGAGGGGCTCGCCGAGGGCGCCGCCGGGGTACTGGTGCTGGTCGACACCCGGCCCGGGCGGCTGGAGGCCAGCTTCGAGGTCTTCGACCAGTTGGAGATCGGCCCCGAGTTGCCGTTCGTGGTGGCGGTCAACCACTTCCCGGACACGGTGCCGCACTCCGCCGACGAGCTGCGTACCGCTCTGGACCTGCTGCCGGGGACGCCGATCCTGGACTGCGACGCCCGGGACCGGGCCTCCGCGCTGGCCGCGTTGACGAGCCTGGTCCAGCACGCCCTCGACGTCACGGCCACCGCGCCGGACGACGCCACTCCGAAGATCCCCGTCTCCCAGGAAATGGTCCCGTGACAACCTCCCCCGCGATCGAGAGCCCCGCCGGTGTCCGCAAGCCGCTGGCCGAGCTGACCGGACTGGTGCCGCTGGTCGCCACCACCGCCTGCCCCGACCCGCAGCACGTCTTCGCACGGCTGCGGGCCGAGCACGGCCCGGTCGCCCCGGTCGAGCTGGAGCCGGGCGTGCACGCCTGGCTGGTCATGGGCTACCAGGAGATCCTCACGGTCACCCGGCAGGAGCAGGTCTACTCCTGCGACCCGGACGACTGGTCGGCCCACCACGACGGCAGCCTGCCGGCGGACTCGCTGCTGCGCCCGATGATGTCGCCCTACGACAACGCCTTCTTCGTCAACGGGGAGCGGCACCGCCGGCTGCGTGCCCCGATCGCCGGTGGGATGGCCGAGATCGACCAGCGCGCGATGCGCCGGGCGGTCGCGGCGCTCTGCGCCGACGTGATCGGTTCGTTCGCCGGCCGGGGCGAGGCGGACCTGGTCGCCGACTACGCGGCGATCGTCCCGGTGCTGGCCGTCGCGGACCGGTTCGGGCTGGACGCCGTGCAGAGCCACGAACTCCAGGCCGGCCTGGCCGCGATGTTCGCCTGGGGCGCGGACGCGCTGGCCGCCCGGGAGAAGGTCATGAAGATCCTCGCCGACGTCGTCGCGGCCCGCCGGGCGGCTCCGTTGGGCGACCTGACCAGCTATCTGGCCGGGCACCCGAACCTGCGCGGTGACGCCGAGGTCTACGACACCATGGTGCTGCTGCTGGTGGCGGCGAACGAGAACACCATGAGCTGCATCGCCCAGACGCTGCGGCTGATGCTCACCGACGAGCGGTTCGCCGGACGGCTCCGGGGCGGCCGGCTCGGCGTGGACGACGCGATCGACGAGGTGCTGTGGCGGGACCCGCCGATGACGAACGCGCCGGCCCGGTACGCGCTGCGGGACACCGAACTCGCCGGGCAACCTGTCCGGCGCGGCGACGCGATGATCCTCGGGTTCACCGCCGCGAACGCCGACCCACGGATCCACCCCAGTGGTGAGCCGTGGCGGGAGGTCGGCAACCGGGCACACCTCTCCTGGGGCGCCGGCCCGCACGCCTGCCCGGCGCAGATCCCGGCCCGGCTGATCGTGCGTACCGCCGTCGAGACCGCACTGCACCTGCTCCCCGGAGTACGGCTGGTGGTCCCGGCCGAGGAGTTGCAGGCGGTCCCCTCACCGTGGGGGCGTACCCCGAGGGCGATTCCGGTGCGGTTCACGCCGGTCCGGCACACCGCCGACGGGGAGTCCTGACCGGTCGTCCCGGGCGCGGGCCGTACGGCGTGAACTTGTGGCGCCCGGCCGCCGGCCGTGTGGCGTTGCGGACCGGGTTGACGCCCGGGCCGGGAGCCGGCTATCCGGCGTCCTCCGGGGACGGCGGGGCGCCGGCCAGCCGACGGGTGGTGGCGTGCAGCCCGAAGAGGGTGTAGCCGACCAGGATCGGGGTCAGCGGCGGCAGGATCAGCACGCAGAGCAGGGTGGCCAGCGCGACCGTGCCGGCCGTGCCGAGCAGGGTCACCGGGCGGTCCCGCACGGTCTGCGCCGCCGCACGGAGCGCGTCCCGCCAGCCCTGGCCGCCCCGCTGGCCGAGGCGCACCACGGTCAGCCCGGCGAAGCCGCCGGCCGCCACCGCCAGCGCGGCGGTCACCACGACCAGCACCGCGCCGCCCGGTACGACGCCCCGGGTCAGCGCCAGCAGGTTCACCGCGAGTACGGCGGCGGCGATCCCGCCGAGCAGGGTGGGCAGGATGCCGGGCAGTACCGCGCGGCGGAAGTCCCGCAGCACCGGCCGTACCCCGGGCCAGCTCCCCGTCTCGATCCAGGAGTGCAGTGCGGCGCTGCCGGTGGCGACCGCAGCACCGGCGGTGACTACCGGCAGCGCCGCGACGGTGATGACGATGCCGAGCAGCGCCAGGTCGGTGGCGTTGCGCAGGGTGTCCCGCCAGTCCGGTCGGGTGTCGGCGGCGGGCTGCTCCGGCCAGTTCGGAGCGGGTGGCTCGGTCATCCTCCGAGTCTGCATCCCCGACGCCTCATCCCTTGAGTCCGCTGGTGTTGATGCCCTGTACCAGCATGCGCTGGAAGGCCAGGAAGAAGACGAAGACCGGCAGCAGCGACAGTACCGACATCGCGAACATGGGACCGAGGGACGTCTGGCCGCTGGAGTCGATGAACAGCCGCAACCCGATCGGCACGGTGTAACTGGTCGGGCTCGGCAGGTAGACGAGCTGGGTGAAGAAGTCGTTCCAGGTCCAGATGAAGGAGAAGATCGCCGTGGTGACCAGCGCCGGCCGGCTCAGCGGTAGCATCACGTGCCGGAACACCCCGTACGGCGAACAGCCGTCGATCTTGGCGGCGTCGTCCAGCTCGCGCGGGATGCCGCGCATGAACTGCACCATCAGGAAGACGAAGAACGCCTCGGTGGCGAGTAGCTTCGGCACGATCAGCGGCAGCGGGGTGTCGATCCAGCCGAAGTAGTTGAACATCACGTACTGCGGCACGATCAGCACGTGGCTGGGGAGCAGCAGGGTCCCGATCATGACGGTGAACCAGAGCTTCCGCAGCCGGAATCGCAACCGGGCGAAGGCGTACGCGGCCACCAGGCAGGAGACCGCGTTGGCGACCACGGTGGCCAGGGCGATCACCGTACTGTTGAGGAAGAACCGGCCGAAGCTGAGGTCTCTGATGTAGTTCCAGCCGTCCGGATAGTTGGCCCAGGTCACCTCCTGCGGGATGACGGAGAGGTTACTGACCACCTCGGTCGGTGACTTCAGCGACGAGCCGACCATCCACAGCAGCGGATAGAGCACGAAGGCGAGCACCCCGACGAGCGCAAGGACCCGGACGACGCCGCGCGAGCGGCGGCCGGTGGCCGGGGTTGCCCGGACTGCCTGGACTGCCATCAGTCGTCTCCGTCGGAGTAGTGCACCCAGAACCGGCCGGTGCTGAAGAAGATCACGGTGATCACCGCGATAGCCAGCAGAAAGACCCAGGAGAGCGCCGACGCGTAACCCATCCGGAACTCTCCGAAGCCCTGGTCGTAGATGTGCAGGGTGTAGAGCAGGGTGGAGTAGACCGGTCCGCCGGTGCCGTTGCTGATCACGTATGCCGAGGTGAAGCCCTGGAATCCGTTGATGGTCTCCAGCACCAGGTTGAAGAAGATGACCGGGGAGAGCATCGGCAGAGTGACGTTCCAGAACTGGCGGGCCCGGCCGGCGCCGTCGACCGACGCGGCCTCGTAGAGTTCGGTCGGTACCTGCTTCAGCCCGGCGAGGAAGATCACCATCGGGGCGCCGAACTGCCAGATGGCCAGGACCATCAGTGTCTCGAGCGCCCAGGTCGGGTCGTTCACCCAGGCCTCGCCCTGGATTCCGAAGAGTCCCAGGAAGCTGTTGAACGCGCCGTCGCCGCCGAACATGGCCCGCCAGACCAGAGCCAGCGCGACGCTTCCGCCCAGCAGCGAGGGCAGGTAGAACAGGCTGCGGAACAGGCCGACGCCACGCCGCTCGCGGTTGAGCAGCAGCGCGACGCCCAGGGCGGCGGCGAGCTTGAGCGGCACGGCTATCAGGGCGTACGTCAGGGTGACCGTCACCGCGTGCCAGAACGCGGGGTCCTCGCCGAACATCCGCCGGTAGTTGTCCAGCCCGACCCACTCGACGAGTTCCCAACTGGAGAGCACGTCGTAGTTGGTGAAGCTCAGATAGAGCGAGAACAGCATGGGGAAGGCGGTGATCGCCATCAGGCCGATCAGCCACGGGGAAAGGAAGACGTAGCCGGCGACCCCTTCGGCGCGGTGTCGCCGCCGACTGGCCCGCGTCCGCCGGCCCGGCGTACCGGCCGGCGCCGCGTCGTCGGGACGCGGCTTGGTCGCCGTGGATAGAGCCACGGGTTGGTTCTCCTCTCGAACGACGCTCCGGCCGGGGTGGGGAACCGTTGCCCGGCTCCCCACCCCTGGTCGGGCGGTCAGCCGGCGAGCGCCGTTTGGGCCTCGGCGAAGAACTGCTTCGCGGCGTCTTCGGGGGTGGCGCGACCGTAGGTCACGCTCTCCGCGATGTCACGCAGCTTGTTGCGCAGCCCGCTGTGTCCCTTCGGCGGCGGCGTGGGCGCCGGGCCGAACTTGGGAGCCAGGCCGTTCTCGAAGGCCACGGTCGCCTTCATCGCCGGATCGGTCAGGGTCGCCTCGATGGCCGTACGGGTGTCCATGTTCGACGGAAGGCCCCGGTCGACGCCGAAGATCTTTGCCACCTCCGGGTCGTTGACCAGGAAGTTGATCAGGTCGGCCACCACCTCCGGGTGCTCGGTGCTGCGCGACCCCGCCCAGTACAGCGAGGCGCGCGCCCACTGACCCTTCGGGTCGCCGGGGTAGGCGACCATGCCCAGCTCGTTCTTGGTGGCCTTCTGCAACTCGCCGAGCTGGTTCGACCACATGAAGGAGGTGGCGGCCTTGCCCGTCACCACGAGCTGGGTGGCGACGCTGCCGTTGACCGCCTCGTGGACGACGTCGGCCGGCGGGGTCGCGTTCTTGGCCCGGGCACCCTGCCAGAGCCGGAACCAGGAGGCGAGGTCGGCCTCGGTGAACGCGAGCTTGTTGCCGTCGTAGAACTCCTTGCCCTGGGCCCGCAGCCACAGCCACAGCGCCTTGTAGTCGGAGCTGGTGTCCATGGTGCCCCAGTACTTGCCACCGCCCTTGGTGGTTACCTGGGCGGCCCAGTCGAAGAGCTGCTCGTAGCTCCAGCCCTCCTGGGGTTCGCTGACGCCGAGTTCCTTGATCTTGGTCTTGTCGTAGATCATGGCCGGCGTGTTCTCGCCGGTCGCGACCGCCACCTGCTTGCCGTCGAGCTGGCCGTACTTGGTCAGCCCTTCGGCGTGCTTGCTGAGGTCGATCTTGTTGTTCTTGACGTACGGCGTCAGGTCGAGGGTGACGTTGCGGCTCGCGTACTCCGCCAGGCCGTTGTCGTCGATCTGGAAGACGTCCGGGGCGTTACCACCGGCGGAGATGGTGGCGAGCTTGTCGTAGTAGCCGTCGAAGGCCTGCCAGACGGGGTTGATGGTGACGTTCGGGTTCTTCTGCTTGTAGAGGTCGAGTGCCTTCTGGGTCATCTCGGCCCGGGCCTCGCCGCCCCACCAGAAGAACTCGATGCTGACCGGGCCGCCCGGCTCCTGCTCGTCGTCGCCGCAGGCGGCGGCGCCGAGGACGAGGGGCAGAGCGACCATCGCGGCCGTGAAGCGGCGGAGCAGGTCTCGACGGTGCAGGGTACGGTGGCTGGGCGCGGCGGGCGCGTTTGCCGTCGGGGGTGTGGCGGGGTGCATTTCGCTCACTCCTTGGCGTTAGGAGGCGACACTTTCGGGGGTGGCCGCGGTCGCGCCGCCCGGGGCCGGATGGCCGTGCGGGCCCGGGCGAGCAGGAGATGCCGCGCCCGGGCGGTCGGCTGCTGCCGCCGTTCCGGGCCGGTCGGCCGAAGCCGCCGGACCGACGCCCGTCGAGTCGCGGATGACCAACTCGGTCTGCAGGCTTACCTGTGCGGTGGTGCGACGGTCGTCGGCGGTGCTGGTCCGTCCGCCGCCGCGCCCGGCGCGTGCGGAGGAGGAACCGTCGTGTTGCAGGAGCATGTCGACGGCCGTCCGGCCGGCGGCCGCGGTTGGCGTGGCCACCGTCGTCAATTTGGGCCGGGTGAGCCGGCTCAGCGCGATGTCGTCGATGCCGACGACGCTGATGTCCTGCGGCACCCGTAGCCCGAGCGAGTCCAGCCCTTCCATCAGGCCGATCGCCATCAGGTCGTTGTAGGCGAGCACGGCGGTGGCACCGGTCCGGCGGACCTGTTCGGCCATGGCGATGCCGCCGCCCTCGGTGGGCGGGTTGGGGCCGAGCACGGTCAGCGAGGCGTCCGCGGCCCGGGCGGCGGCGGTGGCCGCCCGGCGGATCTCCCGGTTGGTCCACGAGCCGCGCGGCCCGCCGAGCAGGGCCAGCTCGCGGTGCCCGAGCCCGGTCAGGTGTTCGACGGCGAGCCGGGCGCCCTGGCCGACGTCCATCACCACGGCTGGTAGGCCGGTGACCTGTCGGTTGATCACGACCAGCGGCACCTCGCGGCTGAGCTGCTCGATCAGGCTGTTGCTCATCCGTGGGCTGCACAGCAGTACGCCGTCGACCTGCTTGGCCAGGGCGTGCACCAGGTCTTCCTCGGCCGCCGGGTCCTCGTTGGTGTCGGCGATGAAGATGTGGTAATCGCGCTGCCGGGCCTGGCTCTCCGCCGCCTTGATCAGCGGCGGGAAGAACGGGTTGGCGATGTCGGCGATGATCAGGCCGATGTTGTGGGTGCGCCCGGTGATCAGTGCCCGGGCGGCCCGGTTGGGCCGGTAGCCGAGATGCTCGGCGCAGGCCAGCACCCGGTTCCGGGTCTCCGGGTTGACCAGGTGCGGGGCCGAGAACGTCCGCGAGACGGTGGAGATGTGCACCCCGGAGGCCCGCGCGACGTCTCGAATGGTGGCTGGCACGCGAGTCCTCTCTGTGGCTGCCGGTGTGTCTGCCGTCACTTGGTTGGCCAATTAATGCAAACGGTTGCTCAGGTGTCAACGGGGATCGGTTACGGCTTTGTTGCGGTACGCAGCTATGGGAGCACTCCCATAGTTACAAATCCGGATATAGGCCGCAGCTTTGCTACCGGCCGTTGACGGCCGCCCGGGATGCGTGGTTACTTCTCCTGCAAACCTTTGCAGCCAACGGAGGCGAGCTGGGATGTCGGTAACCCCGGGAAGGCAGCGTTTCGCCCTGGTCGGTACGGGCGCGCGTGCGGAGATGTTCGTCCGAGCCCTGGTGCTGGACCACCCGAACACGGCCGAGCTGGTGGCCTTCGCCGATGTCAATCCGGCCCGGATGAACGCGCACAACGGCTGGCTCGCGGAACTCGACTTCGACCCGGTGCCGACGTACCTGGCCAGCGAGTTCTCCTCCATGCTGGAGAAGGAACGGGTCGACGTCGTGCTGGTGACCAGTGTGGACCGGACGCACGACGAGTACATCGTCGCCGCGCTGCGGGCCGGGTGCGACGTGATCACCGAGAAGCCGATGACCACCGACGTCCCCCGGTGCGAGCGGATCCTGCGGACTGTTGCGGAAACCGGCCGGAAAGTTTCGGTCGCCTTCAACTATCGCTACAACCCATTGCACGAGAAGGTCCGGGAGGTGCTCGCCGAGGGCGCAATCGGCGAGATCGGCTCGGTCCACTTCGAGTGGCTGCTCGACGTACGCCACGGCGCCGACTACTTCCGGCGCTGGCACCGGGACAAGGCCAACTCCGGCGGGCTGATGGTGCACAAGGCGAGTCACCACTTCGACCTGGTCAACTGGTGGCTGGACGCGAAGCCGGTCCAGGTCTACGCCTCGGGCCGGCTCTTCTTCTACGGCGACGTGGCCGGCAAGCGGCACGGCTACGCCCGCCCGTACGACCGGGCGCACGGCTCGGCGGCCGCCGCGGACGACCCGTTCGCGCTGCACCTGGCCGACCACCCGAGGCTGCGGGCGCTCTATCTGGAGGCGGAGGTCGAGGACGGCTACCACCGCGACCAGAACGTCTTCGCGCCCGGAGTGACCATCGAGGACGACATGGCGGTGCTGGCGCAGTACGACAGCGGTGCCACCATGACCTACCACCTGACCGCGTACGCACCCTGGGAGGGTTACCGGGTGATGTTCAACGGCAGCCGGGGTCGGCTCGAACTCGAGGTGGTGGAGAGCGACTTCGTCAGCCCGCAGGCGGCCGGCGAGCTGAAGGGTGCCGCGCTGCACGGCGTACAGGCCGCCGTGGAGGAGGGCTGGGCGAAGATCACTCTGCGGCCGTTCTGGGAGCAGCCCCGGGAGGTACCGGTCTCCGGCTACACCCGCACCGGACACGGCGGCGCGGACGCCCGGATGACCGCGGTGCTCTTCGGCGGGCACACCGACCCGATGGACCGCGCGGCCACCGCCCGGGACGGCGCGCTCGCCCTGCTCACCGGCCTGGCCGCGAACCGATCCTTCGAAACCGGGCAGCCGGTCCGCGTCGCCGAGCTGCTCACCATCCCCTGATCGCAAGGAGCCAGCCCGTGTCCGCACCGTCCGACCGGCCCGACCTGCTCTTCCCGTCCGAGCCCAGCCAGCGGGCGATCGCCCGCGAGCTGTACGCACTGGTCCGGGACCGGCCGCTGATCTCCCCGCACGGGCACGTCGACCCGGGCATCCTCGCCGACGACGTCGCCTTCCCGGACCCGGCACGGCTGATCATCGTTCCGGACCACTACCTGACCCGGATGCTGCTCAGCCAGGGGGTCACCCCGGCCGAGCTGGGCGTGCCGGCGGTGGACGGCGAGCCGGTCGAGACGGACGGCCGGACCATCTGGCGGCGGTTCGCGGCGCACTGGCACCTGTTCCGGGGTACTCCGAGCCGGCTCTGGCTGGAGGAGACCTTCCGGAACGTTTTCGGGATCGAGGCCCGACTCTCCCCGGGCACCGCCGACGAGACCTACGACGCGATCGCGGCCCAGCTCGCCCAGCCGGAGTTCCGGCCCCGGGCGCTCTTCGAGCGGTTCAACATCGAGGTGCTGGCCACCACCGAGTCGCCGCTGGACGAGCTGGGCCGGCACGCCAAGCTGGCCGCCGACGGCTGGGGCGGGCCCGGCGGCCGGGTGATCACCACCTTCCGGCCGGACAACGTCGTCGACATGGAGTTCGACGGCTGGGCCGGCAACGTCGCCCGGCTCGGCGAGATCTCCGGCGAGGACACCGGCCGGTACCCCGGCTACCTCGCCGCGCTGCGCAAGCGCCGCGAGGCGTTCATCGCCGCCGGAGCCACCTCCACCGACCACGGCCACCCGACCGCGCTGACCCTGCGCCTGGACGAGGCCGAGGCGACCGCCCTCTACGAGCGCGGCCTGCGCGGCGAGGCCACCCCGGAGGACGCCGAGGCGTTCCGGGCGCACATGCTGGTCGAGTTCGCCCGGATGTCCATAGAGGACGGCCTGGTGATGCAGCTACACCCGGGCTCGGTGCGCAACCACAACCGCTGGCTCTACGCCAAGCACGGCCGGGACGTCGGCGGCGACATCCCGCAGGCCACCGAGTACCTGCACGCGCTCACCCCGCTGCTGGACGCGTACGGCAACGACCCCCGGCTGCGGGTCGTCGTCTACACCCTGGACGAGTACACCTTCACCCGGGAACTGGCCCCGCTGGCCGGCGGCTACGCGGCGCTCTACCTCGGCGCGCCCTGGTGGTTCCTGGACTCGCCCGAGGTGCTGCGCCGGTTCCGCGAGGCGGTGACCGAGACCGCCGGCTTCTACAACACCGCCGGCTTCGTCGACGACACCCGGGCGTTCTGCTCGATCCCGGTACGCCACGATGTGGCCCGGCGGATCGACGCCGGCTTCCTGGCCCGGCTCGTCGCCGAGCACCGGCTGCCGGCCGACGAGGCGGCCGAGACCATCGTCGACCTCGCCTACCACCTGCCCAAGAAGGTCTTCAAGCTCGGGAGCAGCGAAAAGTGAGTGTGACCATCACCGGCGTCGACGTGCACGACGTGCGGTTTCCGACGGCGGCGGCCGGGGACGGCTCGGACGCGATCAACCGGGGCGACTACTCGGCCAGCTACGTCGAGTTGCGCACCGACGCGCCGGACGGGACCTTCGGGGCCGGGTTCACCTTCACCAACGGCCGGGGCAACGAGCTGACCTGCGCCGCCATCCGGGCCCTGGCCCACCATGTGGTCGGCCGGACCATGGCCGAGATCGTCGCCCAGCCGGTGGCGTTCTGGCGGTCGCTCAGCGCCGACGTGCAGTTGCGCTGGCTGGGGCCGGAGAAGGGCGTCATCCACATGGCGACCGGCGCGCTGGTCAACGCGGTCTGGGACCTGCGGGCCAAGCTGGAGGGTAAGCCGCTGTGGCGGCTGCTCGCCGAGATGCCGAGCGAGGAACTGGTCCGCAACGTCGACTTCCACCACATCATCGACGCGATCAACCCGGCCGAGGCCGCCGCCATCCTGGACAAGGGACAGGTCGGCCTGGCGGACCGGCTCGCGGAGCTTTCGCGGGACGGGTTCCCGTCGTACACCACCTCGGTCGGCTGGCTCGGCTATCCGGACGACAAGGTCCGGGCGCTGACCCGCCAGGCGTACGCCCAGGGGTGGCGGGCGATGAAGATGAAGGTCGGCGGCCCGGTCGACGACGACGTACGCCGGGCGCGGATCATCCGTGAGGAGATCGGCCCGGACGCGCTGCTGATGATGGACGCCAACCAGGTCTGGGACGTCGACGAGGCGATCGCCAACATGTCGAAGCTGGTCGAGTTCGACCCGTACTGGATCGAGGAGCCGACGCACGCCGACGACGTACTGGGGCACGCCCGGATCGCCGAGGCGGTGACCGGACTCTCCGGCGGGCGCTGCCGGGTCGCCACCGGTGAGGTGGCGGCGAACCGGGTCATCTTCAAGCAACTCATGCAGGCCGAGGCGATCCGGGTCTGCCAGATCGACGCCTGCCGGATCGGCGGGGTCAACGAGGTGCTCTCGGTGATGCTGATGGCGGCCAAGTTCGGCGTGCCGATCTGCCCGCACGCCGGCGGCGTCGGCCTCTGCGAGTACGTCCAGCACCTGGCGATCTTCGACTACCTGCGGGTCGGCACCTCGCTGGACGGCCGGATGGTCGAGTACGTCGACCACCTGCACGAGCACTTCGTCGACCCGGTACGCACCCGTGGCGGCCGCTATCTCCTGCCGGAGCAGCCCGGTTACAGCTCGACCATGAAGCCCGGCTCGATCGCCGAGTACTCCTTCCCGGACGGCCCGGTATGGGCGTGACCGTCGGCGCGTCGCGGCTGGGCCTCGGCGTGCTGCGCCGGCTGCCGGCGTCGAGCCGCCCGCTGGTCCGGCCCGGTGCCGTACCGGCCGGGATCGTGCACCTCGGGCTGGGCGCGTTCCACCGGGCCCACCAGGCGGTCTACACCGAGGAGGCGGTCGCGGCGGCCGGCGGCGACTGGGGCATCGTCGGGGTGGCACCGCGCAGCACCGACATGGTGACCAAGCTCGCCGCCCAGGACTGCCTGTTCAGCGTCACCAGCACCTCCGGGGCGGGCAACCAGACCCGGGTGGTCGGGGCGCTCGCCGGGGCCCGGCACGCGGCCGGTGACCCGACGGCGATCGTCGCGCTGCTGGCCGACCCGGCGATCCGGGTGGTCACCCTGACGGTGACGGAGAAGGCGTACCAGCTCGATCCGGCGACCGGCCGGCTCCGCCCGGACGAAGCGGTACTGGCCGACCTGACCACCGACCGGCCGCCGCAGACCGTGCCCGGCCTACTGGTCCGGGGCCTGCTGGCCCGGGCGGTCGCCGAGGCCGGCCCGATCGCCCTGGTGAGCTGCGACAACCTGCCGTCGAACGGGGAGCGGCTGCACAGCCTGGTCGGCCAGGCGCTCCAGGTGGTCGGCGACGCCGCCGACGGCCGGTCCGAGCGGGTCGCCGACTGGCTGCGCGAAAACGTCAGCTTTCCCGGCACCATGGTGGACCGGATCGTGCCGGCGAGCACCCCGCAGACGCTGGCCGACGCGCAGGCGGCGCTCGGGGTGAGCGACCTGGCGGCGGTGGCGGCCGAGCCGTACCGGCAGTGGGTGATCGAGGACCGGTTCCCGGGCGGGCGACCGGCCTGGGAGCGGGCCGGGGCGGTGCTCACCGACGACGCCGGCCCGTGGGAGCGGCTCAAGCTGCGGGCGCTGAACGGCGTGCACTCGGCAACGGCGTACCTCGGTGCGCTGGCCGGCCGGGAGACCATCGCCGAGGCGCTGGAGATCCCGCACCTGGCCGGGGTGCTGCGCCGGCTGATCGCCGAGGACGTGGCCGCCAGCTTCACCCCGCCGGACGGCGTCTCGGTGGTCGACTACGGTGAGGAGGTGCTGGAGCGGTTCGCCAATCCGGTGATCCGGCACCGCACCATCCAGATCGCCATGGACGGTTCGCAGAAGCTGCCGCAGCGGGTGCTGCACACCATCGCGGACCTGCGCGCGGCCGGGGCCCGGCCCCGCTGGGCGACCCTGGTCGTGGCGGCCTGGATGCGCTTCGCCCAGGGCCACGCCGACGACGGTACGTCGCTGCCCCTGGACGACCCGCTCGCCGACCGGATCCGGGCGGCCCTGGCCGCCGGAAGGCGCTCCCCGGCCGGCGCGGTGGAGGCGCTGTTCGGGTTGACCGAGGTCTTCCCGGCGGAATTGGCCGCCGACGACGAGGTACGCGACCTGGTGGTCGGGTGGCTCACCGCGCTGGACCGGCACGGGGTGGAGAAGACGCTGGCGGGTGCGGCATGACCGGAGTCGGGGCACCGCCGAGGGTGGCGCTGGTCGGGGCGAGCGGGCACGGGCTGTGGCACCGCCGGATCATCGCCCCGCTGCACGACGCCGGGAAGCTGGAACTGGTCGCCCTGGTCGACGTACGCCCGGTGGAGGCGGCGCCGGACGCGCCGGTCCCGCCCGGCACGGGCATCTTCACCGACCATCGCGAGATGCTCGGTGCGGTACGCCCGGACGTGGTGGTGATCTGCACCCCGCCGCACACCCACCTGCCGATCGCGCTGGACGCGATCCGGGCCGGCGCGGACCTGCTGCTGGAGAAGCCGCCGGTGCTGTCGCTGGCCGAGCACCGCACGCTGGCCGGCGCACTGGCCGAGGCGGGCCGGGTGGCCCAGATCGGTTTCCAGGCGCTCGGCTCGACGGCGCTGCACGAGCTGACCTCGGCGGTCACCGACGGCCGGCTGGGCCGGGTCACCGGGATCTCCACGGTGGCCTCCTGGCAACGCACCGACGGCTACTACGCCCGCGCTCCGTGGGCCGGCCGGCGCAGCCTGGACGGGCGGCCGGCGCTGGACGGCGTACTCGTCAATCCGCTGGCGCACGCGGTGATGCAGTGCCTGGCGGTGGCCGGGGCGGCGGTGGCGGCCGGCGCGGTCGCGCCGCTGGGCGCGGTCGACGGCGCCGCGCCGGACTGGCCGGCGCAGGTCGAGCTGGAGCGCTACCGGACCCGGCCGATCGAGGTGGACGACACCGCCGCGCTGCGGGCGACCCTCGGCTGTGGCCTGCCGGTGCTGGCCGCGGTGACGCTCGCCGGTGAGGACTTCATCGCCGGTGAGGTGATCGTGCACGGCACGGCTGGCCGGGCGGTGCTGGAATACACCGCCGACCGGTTGACGCTGCCCGGTGACCCGGGGCCGCAAGAGGTACCGGGCCGGGCGAACCTGCTGGAGAACCTGCTGGCGCACCGGGCCGACCCTGGCGGGGTACCGCTGATCGCGCCGCTTGCCCGGACGGCGGCGTTCACCGCCCTGGTGCAGGCGATCTCGTCCGCTCCGGAACCGGAACTGATCGGCGGGGAGCGGGTGGTGGCGACCGGCGCGGGGCCGGACCGGGTGTTGACGATCCGGGGAGTGAACGCGGTGCTGCGCCGGGCGGCGGCCGAGGGCGCGCTGCTGTCGGAGCTGGCTGTGCCGTGGGCGGTGAAGCCGCACCGGGTGGCGGTGGATAGGGAGACGGGCGATGCGTGACGGCCGGAAGTCCTGCGTGACAACGGACGACAGACTGCAAATCTCGGGGACAACTGTTCGATAGAAATCGGACCGAATATCCCTCTACTCGGCATACGGTCGCCGAGCTAATCGTTATTGCCTCTATCCAGTGCAACATACCTGCAAACAGAACGCATTGACACTTTTAAGTGCTGATACCTACCGTTCAATAACAGGAGGATTTCGTAGCCGTTACGAGATCCGGCAAACGGTAGACAGACGCGGAGAGTGGGATGCGATCGAGCAGGTTGACCGCCGCCGTGGTCGGCAGTCTTCTCGTGGTCTCCGGCGCCGTGCTGGCGGCGCCCGCGACGGCCGGCGCACACGGGAAGGACGGAGTGTCGTGGGTGGCCCGTTCGCTGGGCCGGCAGGCGTTGCCGGCCGGTGACGGCTGGGCCGCCGCCGGCCCCGGCACCACCGGAGGCTCGGCGGCCACCCCGGACCAGGTGCACGTGGTCCGCACCAGGACCGAGCTGGTACAGGCACTGGGTGGCGACAACGCCACCAACAGGAGCAACGCTACTCCAAAGATCATCTATGTCAATGGCAGGATCGACGGTTTCGAGTCCGCCGACGGTCGGCTGCTCGGCTGCGCCGACCTGGCCGACCCCGAGTACTCGCTCGACGCCTACCTGGCCGCGTACGACCCGGCGATCTGGGGGCGGGTGGCGCCGTCCGGGCCACTGGAGCAGGCCCGGGTCCGGTCGGTGGCGTACCAGACCCGGCAGACCCAGATCAACGTCGGGCCGAACACCACCATCGTCGGGCTGCGCGGTGCCACGCTCGCCGGGCTGACCCTGATGGTGGACACCGCCAACAACGTGATCGTGCGCAACCTGACCCTCGCCGACGCCCGGGACTGCTTCCCGGCGTGGTCGCCGACGGACGGGGACGCCGGCAACTGGAACTCCCAGTTCGACCTGATGTCGGTACGGCGCAGCGAGAACGTCTGGGTCGACCACAACACCTTCACCGACGGCGCCAACCCGGACAGCGGGCTGCCGGTCTATTTCGGACGGCCGTACATGGTGCACGACGGGTCGCTCGACGTCACGCACACCGCCAGCCGGGTGACCGCCTCGTACAACCGGTTCGTCGCCCGGGACAAGGTGATGCTGATCGGCTCGTCGAACACCGTCGGCCCGGACGTCGGCCGGCTCAACGTCACGCTGCACCACAACCTCTTCGACGGCACGATGCAGCGGCTGCCCCGGGTGCGGTTCGGCCAGGTCGACATCTACAACAACGCCTACCGGCTCGCCGGTGACGGGTTCAGCTACGCGATCGGGGTCGGCGTGCAGTCGGCGGTCTACGCCGAGAACAACCACTTCACGCTCGGCTCCGGCGTCACCGCGGCGGACCTGCTCTACGACTGGGACGGCACGGCGATCACCGAGCGGGGCAACTGGGTACGCGAGGGCCGGAAGCCGGCCCGGCCGGTGAGCCTGCTGGCCGCGTACAACGTCGAGCACGACCCCGACCTGGGCGGCGACGCCGGGTGGACGCCGACGCTCCGGGCCGGGCCGGTGCTGCCCGCTCCACTCGTCCCGTTGGTGGTGCAGGCCCTCGCCGGGGCCGGTCGGCTGCCGGTCTAGCTCCGGCCCCTCGATTCCATCGGTACCGCCGGTAGTGCGGACCCTCACCGGAACCGACCGGCGGCCGGTCCAGCCCTGACCCGGTCGTCCCACCGGGTCAGCCCGCGGCGGCGCGGCGCCGCCGAGAACGCAGTACCCACACCGCCGCCGTCGCCGCGCAGGCGGCGGCCCACCACCCCCACCACCACAGGGAGGCTCACTGTGCATGCCAACCAGTCCCGGGGACGACCGAGGTGGCGGCTGGTCGCCGTCGCGGGCGCGGCCGGAATGCTCGCCGCCGCCGCGATCACCGTCGCGATGCCGGCCGCCTTCGCCGACACCCTGCTCACCGACAACTTCGAGGACGGCAACTCCTCCGGCTGGTCGACCTCCGGCGGAAGCTGGGCGGTGGCGACCGACGGCACCCGGGTCTACCGGCAGTCCGGGCAGAGCAGCGACGCCCGTACCCTCACCGGCACCACCTCGTGGAGCGACTACGCGGTGCAGGGCCGGGTCAAGCCGACCGGGTTCAACGGTGCCAACCGGCACGTCGGGGTGATCGCCCGGGCGCAGAGCTCCAGCCGCTACTACGCGCTCGTGGTCACCAGCGGCGGCGGGGTACAACTGGTCAAGCGGGACGGTTCGGCGCCGGTGGCGCTGGCCAGCGGTTCCGGCGCGGTACCGGTGAACACCTGGGCGACGCTGCGGCTGGAGGCGACCGGCAGCACGCTGCGCGGGTACGTCAACGGCAGCCTGTCGGTGCAGGCCACCGACTCGGTACTCTCCGCCGGGCGGGTCGGCCTGGCCGCCTCGTACGCCAGCGCCTCCTTCGACGACGTCGAGGTGGCGACCGTGACCGGTACGCCGCCGACCGGTGGCCCGACCACCGGGCCGACCCTGCCGCCGACCGGTCCGCCGCTCGACCCGGGCGCCCCGCCGGTCGGCTTCGCGTCGGTGAACGCGCTCGGCCAGAACGGCACCACCGGTGGGGCCGGCGGCCCGACGGTGACCGTCTCGAACGCCACCGACCTGCTCACCGCGATCAGCCAGCCCGGCCCGCTGAACATCCGGGTCAACGGCATGATCGCTCTGCCCGGCCCGATGCACGACGTGATGTCCGACAAGACCATCGTCGGGGTGGGCGCCAACTCCGGGATCACCGGCGGCGGGCTGAACATCGGGCTGCCGGTGAGCGACGCGACCAGCCCACCGGCGAACGCCATCCACAACGTGATCGTCCGGAACCTGAACTTCCGGAACACCGTCGACGACGCGATCAACGTGCAGATGTTCTCGCACCACGTCTGGATCGACCACAACGACCTGTCGGCCGGCTACGACGGCCTCATCGACGTCAAGCGGGGCGCCAGCTACGTGACGGTGTCGTGGAACCACACCCACCACCACACCAAGAACATGCTGCTCGGGCATGACGACAGCAACGCGGCGCAGGACACCGGATATCTCAAGGTCACCTACCACCACAACTGGTTCGACCGTACGCCGCAGCGCAACCCCCGGGTCAGGTTCGGCGACCCGGTGCACGTCTTCAACAACTACTTCGTCTACAACACCGACGTCGGAGTGGCCTGCCAGATGAACTCGGGCTGCGTGGTCGAGGGCAACTACTTCGAGGACGTCGAGGTGCCCTGGTCGATCAGCTACGCCGGGGACCGGGGCCGGCTGGTCGCCCGGAACAACGTGCTGGCCGGTACGAGCGAGCCGGGTGACTCCGGCGGCTCGGTGACCGAGCCGAGCAGCTACTACTCCTACACCGTCGCCGACCCGAACGGCATCCGGGCGACGGTGATGGCGGGCAGCGGTACCGGAAAGCTGCCCTTCTAGGGATCCCGCGCGCGGCGGTACCGGCCCGCACCACCGCACCGCCGCGCGCGGTTCCGGCACAGCCCACTCCCGGTCGGTCTCGCACGCCGGCAGGCCGCCGGGCCGACCGCCTCCGCAGCCCCGTTCCCTCCGCACACCCGGCGTGTCGAGTCCGGCCGTCCTGGGCCGATCCGGCACTTAAAGATCGACAAAGGTCAATGCATAGCTCCGTGAATCCGAGGCCGGTGCCCGACAGGGCAAACACATAACCCGAGGAGGTTCCGTGAGTATCACCGAAACCCGGCGGAGACACCGTCGTGGTCTCCTGATCTCGACCGGCGCCGCGCTCGCCGCGGTCGCCCTCGCGGTCGGAATGGGCGCCACCGCCCAGGCCGCGACGCTCTTCTCCGACGACTTCGAGGACGGCAATTCCAGCGGCTGGACCGCATCCGGCGGCTCCTGGTCGGTGGGCACCGACGGCAGCCGGGTCTACCAGCAGGGTGGCAGCAGCAGCGACGCCCGGGCGCTGGCCGGCACCACGAGCTGGAGCAACTACACCGTGCAGACCCGGGTCAAGCCGACCGCGTTCAACGGCTCGAACCGGTTCGTCGCGGTGCTGGCCCGGGTGCAGAGCAACACCAGCTACTACTACCTGGCGCTGCGCAGCAACAACACCGTCGAGCTGAAGCGGCTCTCCAACGGCTCCGCGACCACGCTGGACACCGCCAGCGTGACGGTCGGCCTGAACAACTGGTACACGCTCCGGCTGGACGTCTCGGGCAGCTCGCTGCGCGGGTACGTCAACGACACGCTGCTCACCGAGGGCACCGACAGCCAGTACGCCACCGGCCGAATCGGGGTGGCCACCTTCAACGCCACCGCCAACTTCGACGACGTACTGGTCAGCGACAGCGTGAGTACGCCGACCACGCCGCCGACCGGCGGCCCGACCACCACCCCGCCGCCGACCGGCAACCCCGGGACCAACGTGGCCGACGGCTGGGCCGGGGTCAACGCGCTCGGCCAGAACGGCACCACCGGTGGCGCGGGCGGCCCGACCGTCACGGTCACCTCGGCGGCACAGTTCGTCACCGAGGCGGCGTCGGCCGGACCGAAGATCATCCAGGTCAGCGGAATGATCGATCTGCCCGGACCGATGCACGAGGTCAGCTCGGACAAGACGATCGTCGGCCTCGGATCCAACTCCGGCTTCACCGGCGGTGGCCTCAACATCGGCCTGCCGATCGACGACGACATCACCTCGCCGCCGTCGAACGCGGTGCACAACGTCATCCTGCGGAACCTCAACTTCCGCAACTGGGACGACGACGCGGTGAACGTGCAGATGTTCTCGCACCACATCTGGATCGACCACAACACCTGGACGACCGGTGCCGACGGCGGCGTCGACGTCAAGCGCGGCTCGTCGTACGTGACGATCTCGTACAACCACGCGGACGGTACCGACAAGAACATGCTGCTCGGGCACGACGACGGCAACGCCGCCCAGGACGTCGGCCATCTGTTGGTGAGCTACCACCACAACTTCTTCGACAACACCAACCAGCGCAACCCCCGGGTCCGCTTCGGCGACCAGGTGCACGTCTACAACAACTACTACCTGAACACCGGCGACTACGGTGTCGCGTCGACCGAGAACGCCGGCGTGATCGTCGAGGGCAACTATTTCGAGAACGTCGACGACCCGTACCACCTCGGTGAGGGGGACTCCGGGGACGGCCGGCTGGTGGCCCGGAACAACTGTCTGATCAACTCCGGTTCCGGCCAGACCGGCGGCAGCGTCAGCAACCCGCCGTACCCGTACACCGTGCAGACCGCCTGCGACATGAAGGCCGTGGTCTCCGCGCAGGCCGGCGTGGGCCGGGTCGGGCTGCCCGGCGGTCCGACCACGAACCCGACGACGCCCCCGCCCACCACCCCGGCACCCACGACGCCGCCGCCGACCAGCGGCCCGCCGCAGACCGGTCTGATCGGCTGGGCCGCCCAGGCCGGTGGCACCACCGGCGGTGCGGGTGGCTCCACGGTCACCGTGACGAGTTTCGCCGACTTCCGGACCCAGGCGCAGGCCTCGGGGGCCAGGACCATCCTGGTCAACGGCATGCTCAGTGGCTCGGGGACGGTGGAGATCACGGCGAACAAGACGATCCGGGGCGTCGGCGCGAACTCCGGCATCTCCGGCACCACCCTCAACATCGAGGACATGCAGCCGGCCAACGTGATCATCCAGAACATGAACATCCGTGGGGTGACCGGCGGGGACGCGATCCAGATCGAGAACGCGACGCACATCTGGATCGACCACAACACGCTGTCCAGCACCATCGAGGACGACCCCGACCACTACGATGGCATGATCGACATCACCCACGCCGGTGACTACATCACGCTGTCCTGGAACGTCGTCCGCAACCACTGGAAGACCTCGCTGGTCGGGCACTCCGACGGCAACTCCGGCGAGGACGTGGGTCACCTACGGATCACGTACCACCACAACTGGTTCGACCGCACCTTCGAGCGCAGCCCCCGGGTGCGCTTCGGCGAGACGGTGCACGTCTTCAACAACTACTACTCCAACGTCAACAACAACGCCGACTCCTACGCCATCGCCTCCACGATGAACGCCGGGGTACTCGTCGAAGCCAACGTCTTCGAGAACGTGCAGCAGGCGTGCTGGTCGGCGAGCGGGTACGCGGACTCCGATCCCGGACGGCTGGTGGCCCGGAACAACTCGCTGACCAACTCCGGCCCGTGCGAGGTCAACGGCTCGGTGGCCCCGGTCCCGTACGGCTACACCGCGGAGAACGTCGGCACGGTCAAGGCATCCGTCACCGCGGGTGCTGGCGCGGGCAGGCTCTGACGCCGGATCCAGGTAACGGCCGGCGGCCGGCTTCGGCCGGCCGCCGGCCCCGATCGGCACACCTCGGGCACGGGTCGGCGCGGTCAGGTGCCGGCCCGGTACCCGTTGATCACAGTGGTTCCCTGCTGGGCGGGAAAGCCGAGGTTGCGCAGGAAGGTGGCCGGGAAGTTGAGCGCCGGAGTGGTCAGGCCGTCGAGCTCGGCGAGATACTCCGGGGAGAGGGTCACGTCGAGCGAGCCGAGGTTGGCGTCGAGCTGGGTGACGGTTCGGGCACCGATGATCGTCGAGGTGACGATCGGCCGCTGGCGTACCCAGGCCAGCGCGACCCCGGCGACGGTGGTGTCCCGCTCAGCGGCGGCGTGCACACCGCGAGGTGGTGGTGGCCGCCGTCGCGGCCATCGTCCAGAAGTTCGCCGGGCAGCCCGCCGCGGACTGAGCACCCGAGGCTGAACAGGGCCGAGCGAGGCCCGGCGGAACCACAAAGGGCGGTCGCTCCCAGTGGAAGCGACCGCCCCGACGTGCGGTGTGGAACCGGATCAGATCCGGGTGCCGGTCACGGCGTGGAACGCGTGGTTCCGACCGGTACGCGGCTTGACGTAGACGGTGTCACCCATGTTCGGCATGTGCCGGCGGTCGGTACGCACCACGAACCGCTCCGAGGTGCCGTCGATCGCGGCGTGGCCGTAGACGTTCGCGTCCGAGCCCAGGTCCTCGACCAGCTCGACGACGAGGGCGAGGCCGCCCTCGCTCTCCGAGACCAGGTCGCAGTCCTCCGGACGGAAGCCGACGGTCACCTTGCCGTTGCCACCCTCGGCCTTGGCCGCGGCGATCTGCTCCCGGGTCAGCGGGATGGCCAGATCGGCGAACATGGCGCCGTTGTCGGTCAGCGGCACGGTCTTGATGTTCATGGCGGGGGAGCCCATGAAGCCGGCGACGAAGACGTTGGCCGGGGTGTCGTAGAGCTCACGCGGGGTGTCGACCTGCTGGAGTACGCCGTCCAGCATGACCGCCACCCGGTGGCCCATGGTCATCGCCTCGACCTGGTCGTGCGTCACGTAGACGGTGGTGACGCCGAGCTTGGCCTGGAGAGTCGCGATCTGGGTACGGGTCTGCACCCGGAGCTTGGCGTCCAGGTTGGACAGCGGCTCGTCCATCAGGAAGACCTGGGGCTCGCGGACGATCGCCCGGCCCATCGCGACCCGCTGGCGTTGACCGCCGGAGAGCGCCTTGGGCTTGCGGCTGAGGTAGTCCTCCAGCTGGAGCAGGGCGGCCGCTTCCTTGACCCGCCGGTCGATCTCCGACTTCGAGGTCTTGCGGAGCTTCAGCGCGAACGCCATGTTCTCGTAGACGGTCATGTGCGGGTAGAGCGCGTAGTTCTGGAAGACCATCGCGATGTCGCGGGCCTTCGGCGGCAGGTGGGTGACGTCCCGGGTGTCGATGTAGATCGAGCCGTCGTCGACGTCTTCCAGCCCGGCGAGCATCCGCAGGCTGGTGGACTTGCCGCAGCCGGAGGGGCCGACCAGGACGAGGAACTCGCCGTCGCCGATCTCCAGGTCGAGGTGGTCGACCGCTGGGCGCTCCGTACCCGGGTAGATCCGGGTGGCTTTCGAGTAGGTGACCGTAGCCATGGTGCAGCGCTTCCTTTCACCGGCAGGAACGTGCCGGACGATCCGAGTGAAAGAGCGACCGGCGCGTTACCGCACCGGTCCGTGGAAGGCATCCGGGCAGCCGTGGGCAGCCTCGGGTGTCGTCCGCGTCACGCCACGGTAAACGGGTTTTTCTCACATGCCAAGGTCGGGGGCCCTTCGTGGGATGTATCTGACGAACATTTCGGGCATCTGGGCACGCTCCCCCATCAAGTGTGTGGGGTGCCGGCCGGTGTCGGGTATCGGAATCGGTGCCGCCCATGGTAGGAGGGCATCTGTGGCTATGCTGACCACGAACATCGCGCCCCTGTAGCTCAGTTGGCCAGAGCACTCGCCTTGTAAGCGAGTGGTCGTCGGTTCGAGTCCGACCGGGGGCTCCAACTCCCCTCCCGCCAGTGCCAGGCTCATTGCGTCGGCCCATGCCGCGGTGATCCGGCGGGCGATGTCGTAAGCACCCTGGCGCGGGCCTGCGGCGTCGGGTCGACGACGCAGGCGGCGATCTGCCGTGGCCCCTCGGGCGTCACCACCGAGAGAGTCAGCAGGGTCGTACCGACGGGGCAGGTCGGACCGGGCGGACCCGGCTCGCCCGTCGGCCCGGCGGGACCCGTCGGCCCGGCGGGACCCTCCGGCCCGTCCGGCCCGGTGGCGCCCGGCTCGCCGTTGGGGCCGCTGGGGCCGGGAGCACCGGCCGGACCGGGATCGCCCGGCGGTCCGGGCTCGCCGGGCGGGCCCGGATCACCGGGTCTACCGTCCTGACCGGGCAATCCCGGTGGCCCGGGTGGGCCCTCCGGACCGGCCGGGCCCTGTTCGCCGCGCAGGTTGGCGGGGTCGACGACGCACTCGCCGCCGAGTTGGCGTACCTGCTGGCAGAGCTGCTCGGCGCCGGAGACGGCGGTCGCCGCACGGCGCTGTTCCACGGCGGCCTGCCGGTCGAGGCGGGCCCAGGCCCAGCCGCCCGTCGCCGCGATCAACGCGGTCGCCACGACCACGATGACGAACCGACGTCGGATGCGCCGGTCCATCCGACGGCGGAAGATCTCCGTCTCCTCGGTCATGCCGCCCTACCTCCCATAGAGAGCCCGACGGGTGGTGTTCGTACGGGCCTGCTCGCCGCGCCGACACCTCGTCGGGGTCATGCCGAGCTGTTCGGGCGGTAGCGGTGCAACTCGCGTTCGACGAGGGCGAGCGCGTCCTCGGCGGCCCGTCGCGCCCGGCGGGCCTCGTCCACGGCCTGTTGCAGCCCTTCCGCGCGCTGTTCGGCGGCATCGGTCCGGCGTGCGGCGTCGTCCGCGCGCTTCTCGGCGCGGTCGATCGCCTCCTGGTACTCCTTGCGATCGGCCCGGTTGGCATTGAGCAGGTACGCCACGATCATGACGAGCAGGCCTCCGACGCCGACGGCACCGACGCCGCCGGCAGGGAGGAGATTTGCCAGTTCACCCACACGTCAGCTCGCCGGGGTGCCGAGTTTCGCCGCCAGTTCCGCCGACCGGTCGCCGAACGCGGTCTTCAGGGCGGCCGCAACGCTGTCCATGTCGCGCTGGCCGAGCCCGGCCAGTACCCCGTCGACGATGGCCTTCTCGTCGGTCGTGTCCCGGCCGACGGCGTCGAGCAGGGCCGCCTGGTTGACGGTCAACTGCTGGACCCGGGCCAGCAACTGCTGGATTCCGGTGTCGGCCATCACCTTGGTCTTGGTACGGGTTGCGATCTTGTCGATCGTCGCGTCGTCCACGTCTTCCTCCGTCGGGTCTCCGAGCGCGATCGCCAGGATCCGCTCCATCACGCGTCTGTCGGCGCAGGAGCGCCGGTCGAGGGTCAGATGCCAGTGCCACAGGTGGCTGGAATCGCTGCTCGCGGCCCGGTTCCGTACGTTGTCCCAGCCGTCGACGACCTTGTCGCCGTCGACGTTGCCGTAGAACTCGCGTACCTCTTCGAGATGGCCGGCGCGCAGGGCGGCGTAGAGCCGTTTGCACTGCGCGACCATCTGGCCGGCCGATCCCGGCGTGAAGTCGACCCCGGCGATGTGTCGCTGTTGGACGGCGGTCAGCCCGGACTGCACCGTGTACGTCCGGGAGGTGCAGTACCGGGACTTGAGGATCCATTCCTGGGAGCGGTGGGCGCCGCGCAGGTGGTTGTTGTCGCCCTTGGTGCCGAAGGCGCCCCGGGGACGTTTGGTGCGTCGGCACAGTTCGTCGCCGAGCCAGTCCAGCTCCGAGGTGATGATCTCCCGACCCCACCATGGTTCAGCCTGCAATTGTGCATAGGTCGGCATCGGACCTGCCTATTGTGAATAGTTCTCTAAAATGGGGTGATCCAGACTAGTATTGATATTTGTCGCGACTTACCAGGTTGCGGAAGAAACAGTCGTCAACCCGACAGTGTCGTAACGGGACACGCGCTGACCGGCGCATTCACGAACGCCTGCCGGAGCGCGGGCGGGCGCATACCATCGGCTCCGATGCCACCGGCCGGGGAGCGCGGATGACCAGGTACGTGATCGTGGGCGGCGGGATCCTCGGGCTCGCGGTGGCGCACCGGCTGCGTACCGCCCGGCCCCGGGACACGGTGACCGTGCTGGAGAAGGAGTCCGGCTGGGCCGCGCACCAGACCGGCCACAACTCGGGCGTGATCCATGCCGGCGTCTACTACAAGCCGGGGAGTCTCAAGGCGACGCTGTGTCGGGCCGGCAGCGCCTCGATGGTGCGGTTCTGCGCCGAGCAGGAGTTGCCGCACGAGGTCTGCGGCAAGCTGATCGTCGCCGCCGAGGCCGCCGAACTGCCCCGACTGCACGCGCTGCACGAGCGGGCGGTTGCCAACGGGTTGCCGGTCACCCTGCTCAACGCGATCGAGGCGGCCGAGTACGAGCCGCACGTCGCCGCCGTCTCCGCGCTGCGGGTCGCCTCGACCGGGATCGTCGACTTCGGCGCGGTCTGCCGGCGGCTCGCTCACCTCCTCGCCGGGAGCGGTGCCGAGCTTCGCCGGAACACCACGGTCACCGGGATCCGCGGCCGGGCCGGCGGCGTACTCGTGAACACCAGCGCGGGGGAGGTGACCGGCGACGTACTGGTGAACTGCGCCGGGCTGCACGCCGACCGGATCGCCCGGCTGGCCGGCATCGACCCGCCGGCCCGGATCGTGCCGTTCCGGGGCGAGTACTACGAGCTGGTTCCCGAGCGCCGGAAGCTGGTGCGTGGACTGATCTATCCGGTGCCCGACCCGCAGTTCCCGTTTCTCGGCGTACACCTGACGCGCATGATCGACGGCACCGTGCACGCCGGCCCGAACGCGGTGCTCGCCACCGCGCGCGAGGGCTACTCGTGGCGCCGGTTCGACCCGCGTGACGTCTGGGAGCAGGTCGGCTACTCCGGCCTGTGGGCGCTGGCCCGCCGGCACTACCGGTACGGGCTGACCGAGGTGACCCGGTCACTGTCCCGGAAGCGGTTCGCGGCCAGCCTGGGGCGGCTGGTGCCGGAGCTGACCGAGGCCGACATCGTCCCGGCCGGCGCCGGGGTACGCGCCCAGGCCGTACGCCCGGACGGCGGCCTGGTGGACGACTTCCTGATCGTCGAGGCGGAGCGGCAGGTGCACGTGCTCAACGCGCCCTCCCCGGCCGCGACCAGCTCGTTCGAGATCGCCCGGCACATCGTCGACCTGCTTCCCGCCGACCGCTGACGGGGTGCCCGCCACCGGTCACCGGCCCGCCGGTCGCCTAGTGCCCACTGGTCATCACCGTCCGTCACCGGATCGGGCGATGGCGATCGTCGACCCGTGCCGGTGACACTGGCTTGGTGGACCGCCCCGGTGTCGCCTTCCTGCTGGTCGGAGTGGCGTTCGGCCTCTTCGTGGGCACCGCGTACGCGGTGGCCCGGCGGGCCTGGGTGGACTACCGCAAGACCAGGGCCAGCCTGTCCGGGCTCCGGAAGACCGCGTGGACGGTGACCCGGATCGCCACCAGCCGTGCTGGCATCGTGCTGCTGATCTGCCTGGCCGCCGTCGGCTGGGCCGCCGTCGGCGGCGAACACTGACCGAAGTAGCCGGCGCACAGGCCGACGGCGGGTGCCGGCCGGGCGGGCTGCCGCTGCTCGCCGGTCCCGGTCTCGCCGAACTTCCCTCCGCCGTGCTGCCCCCGCAGGCCGGCCGTCGGGCCGGCTCGGCCGGGTCGACCGCCGGGGCTGCGTGATCTGGTCTCCATATCCTCGACCCGGCGGCCGACGCGGCACCGAACCTCCCGCTGCGGCGGGCGACGGCGGGACGGTGCCGGGTCAGGGCCGGCGTGGGCGGCGGGCCAGCAGGCCGTGCCGGGGGATGGTCCGGACGGGTTCGGTGGCCGCACCGGCACGCCGGAGGATGTGGTTGGCGGCGAGCATCCCGGTCAGGGCGGCCCGCTCCAGCAGCGCGCTGGGCAACTCGGTGCGGATGCCGTCGCCGGCCAGATAGAGCCGGTCCGCGTCGGTGAGCACGCCGGGCCGGTCGGCCGAGCAGCCCGGAGGGAACGCCGGGGCCCGCCGCTCGACCCGGCAGCGCAGGTCGCGTACCGGCAGGCCGGCGACCTCCGGCCAGAGCCCGGCCAGTTCGGCGTGCATCCGCCGGGCCAGCTCCGGCGCGGGTACCCCGTCCGGGCAGGCGTACGCGTGCAGTTCCAGCACCGCACCACCGGTCCGGGTGGCCCAGTCGCGTGCCTGCGCCTCCAGCCGGTGATAGAGGGTCACCGAGTCCAGGGTGGGTCGCCGGGACACCCCGCTGAAGACCGCCCGGTCCGGGGCCACGTCGCCGGCCAGCCAGTACCGGGCGACCGCGTACGGCGGGCCGGTGCCGAGTCGGGCCACCTGTCCGGCGAGTACCGGTGCCCGGACGGCCAGCTCCGGCGAACCGGCCAGCAGCGCGGTCAGGGCCGGCGGGTCCACGGCCAGTACGAGGTCGCGGGCCCGGTGCTGAACCCCGGCGCCGGTCTCCAGCCGCCAGCCGTCGCCGTCGGGCAGTACCGCCGTCACCGGCTGCCCGAGGAGGATCCGGGCACCGTACCGGCGCAGGTGGCCGGCGAGCGGTCGCCAGATCGCCGACTCGTAGTCCCGGTCCGGGGCGTCGAAGCCGAGCCCTTCCGGGTTGCCAAGGAAATAGAAGTGGAAGTTGGCGATCAGTTCGGCGGCGGAGAGGTCCGCCTCGTGGTTGAAGAACGAGTGCGAGAAGACCTCGAAGAGCATCGCCCGGGCCCGGTCCGGCAACCGCAGCGCGTCGAGCAACTCCTCGGCGGTGCTGCCGTCGAATTCGGCGTACGTGCGTCGGGGGTGGTAGGCCAGCAGCGGAAGGGCCGACCGGCCGTCCATCCCGGGCAGGTCACGCAGCCGCAGGCTGGGACTGCGGGCCAGCAGCGCGAACAGGCTCCACGGCGGCCTCGCCGGCAGCCGGGCGAAGTCCTCGGCCGGCCAGTCGGCGTGCAGCACCGGATAACCGGGTACCGGCCGGAGTAAGGTGAGCGCCGGATCGATCCGGCGCAGGATCGCCCGCAGGTTGTGGTACTGCCGGAAGAAGGCGTGGAAACCGTGGTCGACCGGTGCGACCGTGCCGTCGGTCAGCGTCTCCGGCCGGGTGTCCAGCCGGCCGCCGAGCCGCGACCGGGCCTCCAGCACGGTGACCCGGACACCGCGCTCGGCGAGCACGACCGCCGCCGAGATCCCGGCGACGCCGCCACCCACCACCAGCGCGTCGGTGGCGCGCCGCACCCGCTCCGGCGGCGGTCGCATCAGGACTCTCCAGGAGGCGGAGCCGACGGCCGACAGGTTGGTGGGCGGTCGGAGGAGGGCCAGACGTACGGCACCTCCGGCACCTCGCCGAAGATCGGTCCATAGTGCACCGGATCCTTGCGCAGCAGTGCCGAGCGGTGGCTCAGGTGCAGGTCCTCCCGGCCGACCCAGGGCGGCAGCTCACCCGCGGCGGCCAACTCGTCCTGCCGGCGTACCCGGGTCAGGCCGCAGCCGGCGGCGAGATCGGCGACGAGCGTGCCGGCGCAGGTGTCGGCCCGGCCGGTCGAGACCCACTCGGCGCAGACGTCCAGGCCGTACCGGACCAGCGCCTCCTCGTAGCCGGCCCACATCTTCACCGCGGGGTGGTGCCGCCAGCCGTAGCCGGGGCGGACCAGGCCGCGCAGCACCTGGATCGCCTCGACCCGCTGCTTGCCCAGCCGCAGCCGGTCCAGGCTCCGGGCGGTCTGCCCGAAGTCCGGATACGGCAGGAAGGTCTGCACCGGAGTGCACTACCCGTGACCGGGCCTTCCATTCTTCGACACGCTGGGTGATCGTGTTGCCCCGTCCGGCTTCCGGCGGCTCCCGCGTACTGATCACAGTGACTACCATCCGGGCATGGCGGATCTCTGGCGGACCCGGGCCCGGCGCGCTTTCGAGACGCGGTTGCGGGACGGCCTGCGGACCAACGGGGACCACCGCCCGCACTACGTGGTGTGCGGCCAGGACGCCCTCGCGGTCCACCTCGTCAGCGAGCTGCTGGGCAACGATCCGCAGAGCAGCGGCGTACGGGTGACCGTGATCGTGCCGTACCGCCGCCGGTCGGACGGGTCGGACATCCGGTCGGTCCGGGGCGTCCGGGTGATCCAGTCGGACCGGCTCGACGAGGAGACGTTCAGGACGGCCGGGCTGGTCGGGGCGACCGGTCTGGCGCTGCTGCACCAGGACGACGTGGGCAACATCCACGCGGCCCTCTGCGCCCAGGAGGTCGAACCTGACCTCCGGGTGGTGCTGCGGATGTTCAACATGAGCCTCGGCAACGGCATCCGCCAGCTCTTCCCGAACAGCGCCGTACTCTCCGACGCCTCGATGGCCGCGCCCGCGTTCGTCGCGGCGGCGCTCGGCGAGGTCGCACCGTCGTACTTCCGGCACGGCGGTCGTACCCTCTTCGTCGCGCCCCGCGCCGAGGTCCGGCCGGAGCAGGTGGTCTGCGGCCTGGCCGACACCCGGGACCCGCACCACCCGGTGGTGCTGCCCGCCGATCCGGCGGACGCCGACCTGGTACTCGCCGAGGCGGTCGGCCAGGTCGGCACCGAGCAGGCCACCCGGCGGCGGCTGCTGCGCACCCAGCGGCCGGGGCGGCGCCGCACCTCGGTACTGCTCCGGGCGGTGCGCTCGTTCGCCACCCGGAAGATCGGGATGGCCACCATCGCGGTGCTGATCGTGGTGGTGGTGCTCGGCTTCCTGCTCTCCTTCGCCGAGGAGACCAGCATCGGAAACGCGATCTACCTGACGATGGTGACCACGATCGTCGGCGCCGATCCGGACACCGAGAAGGGCGCGGCGGCCCAGATCCTCCAGGTGGTGCTGAACCTGGCCGGACTGGCGTTGATTCCGCTGATCACCGCCGCGGTGGTGGACGGGATCGTCAAGGCCCGGCTGGCGCTGGATGCCGGACTGCTGCCGAGCGAGCGCAACGGGCACGTCGTGGTGGTCGGGCTGGGCAACGTCGGTACCCGGGTGATGTGGCAGCTCAACGACCTCGGCGTCGAGGTGGTCGCCATCGACAAGGATCCGGAGGCCCGGGGGGCGGCGGTCGCCCGGCGGCTGAACATCCCGCTGATCGTCGGGGACGCCGCTCGGGAGGAGACCCTGGACACCGCCTCGGTGGGTACCGCCCAGGCTCTGGTGGTGGTCTCCACCGACGACGTGACCAACCTCCAGGCGGCGCTGAACGCCCGGGCGCTCCGCGCCGACCTGCGGGTGGTGCTGCGGCTCTTCGACGGCGACTTCGCGCAGCGGATCCAGAGGACCTTCCGGATCGGGGTCTCCCGCAGCGTCTCCTACCTGGCCGCGCCGTCGTTCTCGGCGGCCCTGCTCAACCGGGCGGTGATCGCGACGATCCCGGTGGCCCGGCACGCGTTGCTGGTCGCGGAGGTGCCGATCGCGCCCGGCGCGGCACTGGCCGGGCAGGAACTCCGGGTGGTCAGCCAGGCGGAGTGGGTCCGGGTGATCGCGCTGACCGGTGCCGGCCAGCGGCGTTCCGAGTGGTCCCCGCCGCCGGGGCACCACCTCCGGCCCGGGGACGTGTTGACCGTGGTGGTCCGGCGGGCCGGACTGAACCGCCTGCTCAGAGAGGCGAGTACCCCGCTGCCACCGCCGCCCGAGCCGAGCGGGGGATCGGCGGGCCGGTCGGGTGAACCGGCGGGCCGGTCGTCGGATCCGAGCCGGCCCAGCCGGCGGACCGTACCCCGGCAGTCCGGCCAGCCGGGGCGGGCGGGCACCCGGGGTCAGCCCGGTCGTCCGGCTCGGCGGAGCCAGCCGAGTCCGCCACCAGCCGGCCGGCCCGATCCCCCGCACTAGACCGCGGTGATGCTGAGGATCAGCGCACCTCGACGCCGAGTACGGCCTGCTCGTCGGGGCGGTGCACCAGCTCGTCGGCGAGGAACGACTGCACGGCCGGGGCCAGCCCGACGTCCCGGCCGGCCCGTTCGGAGAGCCGCCAGCGGTGCTCGATGACCTGCACGAAGAGTTCGGCCGGTTCGAGTTTTCCGCGCAGGTGTGCCGGCACCGCCCGGACCACCGGCTCGAAGACCTCGGTCAGCCAGCGGTGCGCCGCCTGCTGTTCGTCGGTGAGGTCGCTCTCCGCCCGGTAGGTGTCCAGGTCGTTGAGGAGCCGCCGGGCCTGGTTCTCCTCGGCGTCCAGCCCGGTCAGCCGGAGCAGCCGGCGGCTGTGGTAGCCGGCGTCGACCACCTTGGGCCGGACCAGGTATCGGCCGTTGTCCACCACCGACATCGCCACCTCGGCGACGTCGAAGCCGAGTTCGTTGAGCCGGCGGATCCGGCCCTCGATGTCGTGCCGGGCCTCCCGCTCGATCTGCTGCTCGTAGGTGATCTCGTGCCACAGCCGCTGGTAGCGCTGGACCACCTCCTCGCAGACGACCTCCGGGTCGATCGAGGGGTGCAGCAGCCCGGCGGCCTCCAGGTCCAGCGCCTCGCCGAAGATGTTGACCCGGGCGATCTCCAGGTCCTCGTCCCGTTGCCCGTTGGAGAGCCGGGGGTGCAGCGCGCCGGTCTCGGCGTCGACCAGATAGGCGGCGAACGCACCGGCGTCCCGCCGGAACAGGGTGTTGGACAGCGAGCAGTCGCCCCAGAAGAAACCGGTCAGGTGCATCCGGACGATCAGCGCCGCCAGCGCGTCGAGCAGCCGGTTCAGCGTCTCCGGACGCAGCGTGTGCGAGAAGAGCGCCCGGTAGGGAAGCGAGAACTGGAGGTGCCGGGTGATCAGCACCGGGTCGAGCGGCTCGCCCCGCTCGTCCTGCCGGTCGGCGACGATCGCGACCGCCTGCACGGACGGGAAGTCGATCCGTTCCAGCGAGCGGAGCAGGTCGTACTCCCGCTCGGCCACCCGTTCGCCGGTCTCCTTGACCGCGTACACGGTGCCGGCGAGGCGGACGAATCGCACGATGTGCCGGGAGATTCCCTGGGGTAGCGCCACCAACTGGTCGGCGGGCCACTCCTCCAGCGGGGTCGACCAGGGAAGGTCGAGCAGCGCCGGGTCGACGAGGGCCGAGGTGATCCGCACGGCAACAAGCATGCCGGTCCGGGCCGCCGGGCGCCGCCTCACGTGTGCGGGCACACATCGCCGGCGGTCACCCGGGGGCAGCGGGACGGAAACCGGCCGGCCGCCGTCCTGCGCCGACTCCGGGGCGGCCGGCCCGGTAGCGTGGTCGGCTATGCGGGAGACCACGACGGTACGCCGGCCGCTGCGGCTGCGCCCCGTCCGTCCGGCCGGCTGGTGGCTGGACGGCGTACTGGTCGCGGCGGTGGTCGCGCTGACCGCCGCGCTCGCCGCCGGCCAGTTGCTCGGGCTCGATCTGGCGGTACGGGACTGGGTCGACGCGCACCGGCCGGGGCCGGCGTACTGGGTGGCCCGGGTCTTCAACTCGCTGGGCCAGGGCGGCTGGTTCCTGATGCCGATCGCGTTCGGGCTGGCGGTGCTGGTCGGCTGGCGTACCCGGTCCGTCCGGCCGCTGCTGGTGCCGATCGGCGCGTTCGTGCTGACCTCGTTCACCATCGGCCCGCTGAAGCTGTGGCTGGACCGGGGTTATCCGCACAACTTCGCGCTGGCGCACCCGGAGGAGCTGTTCAGCGACCCGGCGGACGGCACCGCGTACCCGTCGGGGCATGTGGCGAACGCCATCGTCTGGTACGCGGCGATCGCGCTGCTGCTCGGCGCGCTGCTGCGTACGCTCGGCCGGCCCGACGCCCCGACCGGGCTGTACGCCGTGATCCGGCTGGCGCCCCCGGTCATCGTCTTCGGCACCACCACCTACCTGGGCTGGCACTGGATCACCGACTCGGTCGCCGGGCTGCTGCTCGGGCTCTTCCTCGGCCGGCTGCTCGGCCGGGTGCCGTGGGACGACGTACCGCTGCCGGCCCTGCCCGGTGGGGTGCACCGACGCGGAGTGTTCACCGACGATCTTTAGATTCCACGCCGTGGAGGAGCCCGCGGAGCGGCTGGAGCGCCGGCTGGGCGGACCCGATGCGGTGGTCATCGGCCTGGGGCCGATTCTCGGGGCCCGGGTGTTCGTGGTCTTCGGTCGGCGACTGCGGTCGCCGGCAGCGGGTTCGGCCTACTGAGCGTGCTGGCCGTCGGCGCGCTCGGTTACGCCGCCCGCCGGCTCGGCGGGCAGTCCGGCGACGCCGACGGGTCGCGGTGACCGGCCGGCAGGTCATACCCAGGTACGAGCGCGGCGATGCTACCGGAGGGCGACGCGGATTCCAGTGATCTCTTCCTATGGTCGAGCGCATGAAGAAGGCTCTCGCCGTTGTCGGAATCCTGTTCGGGCTCTATCTGATCGTTCGTGCGATCGCCGAGCCGTTCGTGATTGACATGACCGATCCCGCCACCTACCGGCGGGACTGGGGCGGCCCGAGCCTGGCCGGGGTTCTGCTGGTCCATTGTGGTCCGGGCGTCGTCTCGGCGATGTTGATCGGGCTGGCCGCGCGTTCGTGGTGGCGACGCCGGGCGGCGGCTGGGAGCAGCCGGGACGCCGAGTGAGTAGGGCCGGCGAGTGAGTAGGGCCAGCGCCGGACCGGGCACCGGTGGATGACGGATCGGCCGCACCGGTACCCGGTCGCCCGGTCGATGCCCGCAATCGCGGCGGACGGTCCGGGTGACGAGATCGGTGCGGCGATCCTCATCGTGCCGCCTCGCCCTCGGCGATTCCGGCGAGTTGCTTGGTGACCGACCCCCAGCCCTCGGCGAAGCCGAGTTCCTCGTGGCGGGCGCGGGCGGCGGGATCGCCGTGCCGGAGCAGGACCCGGTATTCCGTGCCGTCTGGATGATCGGTCAGGGTGATCTCGGCGGTCATCGGGACCGGGGCCGGGTTTCTCGGCCGCCACTCGCTGTCGATCGCGTTCGTGAAGACGATCCGCTCCAGTTCGTCGACGACGAGGAAGCTCGCGTCCAGGTGCGGGACGAACTCCGCCCCGTCGTCGCTCATCCGGGTCACCAGCCCGCCACCGGGCCGGACCTCCAGGCGGTCGACGCGGCACAGGGTCGGAGCGGGCAGCCACCACTTCTCGAAGCGGGACGGATCGGTCCAGGCACGCCACACGAGGGCGCGAGGGGCGCGGATGATCCGCCGCAGGGCGAGGTCAAGGTCGGGGTTCATCGTGGTTCTCCTCCGGGTCGGTGACCAGCCGTTCGAGGCGGTCGGTGCGCTCCTCCCAGATCTGGCGCTGCTCGGCCAGCCAGTCGTCGAGAAGGGCGAGGCGTTCGCGGTTGAGCACGCAGGTGCGTACCCGACCGGACTTGACCGTGCGGATCAGGCCGTTCGTCTCGAGCGTCCGCACATGCTTCATGAACGAGGGAAGGGTCATCGGGAACTCGCGGGCGAGGTCACCGACGCTCGTCGGACCACGGCCGAGGCGTCGGATGACGTCGCGCCGGGTCGGGTCGGCCAGGGCGACGAACACACCGTCGAGCTGGGCCGAATACTGTGCCATGCGGCTAAGTATTGCCTGCCGAAACACTTAGTGCAAGGGCAAAGTATTCGGAGGACCGACTCTTGCGTGCCCGGCCGTCGCGCGCCAGAGTTTAGTCATGCAGACTCAACTAGATCCCGAGACGTGGCTCCAGTCCTACGCCGTCCTGGCATTGCGTGTCAACAAACTGTTGACCAGCCACGCTGGCGGAACGGTGCTCATCTACCGTGGTCCCGCCGAGTGGAGCGCCCAGGTCGAGGCCGAACAATCGAGGCCACCCGCCGAGCTGATCGAGGACTGCGCACACCTGCTGCGCGAGATGCCCTTCGTCGGGACCCGGGCGGCCCACCTGTCCGGTCAGCTCCGCGCGATGCGGGCGATGGTCGGCGGCGCGGACGGCGCGCGTCCGCCGCTGGAGGAGTACGCCAGGCAGTGTCTCGGTGTGGCGGCCACCTGGCAGCCGGAGACGGTTTTCGCGGTGGCGCACGACCAACTCGACGGCGCCCTGCCCACCGGAGGGTCACTGGCGGCCCGCCTGCACCGCTGGCAGCAGACGTACACCCTGTCGCCGGACCGCTCGGACCGGCTGCCGGAGCTGGTGCACCGCGCCATCGCCGAAACCCGTGCCCGCACCGAGGCGATCGTGCCGCTGCCCGCGGAGACCGCTGTCGAGTGCGTCCTGGACCCCGGCCCGCACCGGGGTCACTACCAGGGCGGACGGCGAGCGACGCTCTACATCTGCGACAGCGTCCCGGTCAACCTCGCCGACCTGCTGTACGTCGTCGCGCACGAGGGGTTCCCGGGGCACATCGCCGAGTCCATGCTGAAGGAGATCCACCTGGTCGAGGGAGCGGGCCTCCCGGAGCATCAGGTCCGATTCATGATCTCGCCGTCCTTCGTGCTGAGCGAAGGGCTCGGGCTGCACGCGCAGGAGATCGTCTTTCCCGGTGACGGGGCGCAGCGGTGGCTGACCGACAACGTCCTGAGCCCACTCGGCATCGGCCCGGACGGCAGCGACTTCGCCGCGATCCACGACGCCCGGAACGCGCTCTGGGGCGCCTGGGGCAACGCCGCGTTCCTCGCGGCCGAGGGACGGCCGGACGCGGAGATCGTCGACTACCTGACGCGTTGGGCCCTGGTCACCGCCGCGGAGGCGAGGTGGGCCGTGGACTTCGTCCGCACCCCCGGAATGAACGTCTACGTCCTCGGCTACTACCACGGCTGGCGACTGCTGCGGCCCTGGCTCGACCACCCCGAGCGGGCCGCCCGGGTGCGCCGCCTGCTCACCGAGCCGGTACTCCTGACCGAGCTGGACGACGACCCGGACCGGCAGTGACACGGCCTCGGTGACGCGGCCCGGCTGGTCCGCCCCGGCGCGGGCGGTTCCCCGTTACCGGGTGGTGGTGATCCCGCCGCCGCAGGGCGCCCCGGGCTCGATCGCGGCGGTCTGCCGGTAGGCGGAGATGAACGCGGCGATCGCGTCGTCGTCGGCGTCGTCGACGGTGAGCTGGTAGCCCCAGGCCTGGAGCGAGATCGGTGCCGACTGGCCCGGGTACGGGCTCAGCATCATGTGCGACAGCCCGCGTACCCGGTCGATGAGCTTGCCCACATCGGACGCCGGCAGGCCCGGCCGGTACGTGATCCACACCGCGCCGTGTTCCAGGCTGTGTACGGCGTTGCCGTCCTCGATCGGCGCGGTGTAGACGTCGCCGTTGCAGTTCTGCCACCGCTGGAAGTGCGGTCCGCCGGCCGGCGGGGTCATCGGGTAGCTCACCGGCTCCTGGACGTGGTCCGGTGAGAGCGCCCCGGGGTTCGTCTCCCGATAGTTGATCACCCCGGAGAGGTCCCCGCCGCTGCCGCCGTCCCGCTGCTGGTACCAGAGGAACGCGCCCACCCCGCAGACGAGCAGCAGGAGCAGGGCCACCCCGCCGGCCACGATCCCGATGATCAGCCCGGTACGCGACCCCGACTTCGGGGCCGGCACCGGCTGGCCGTCCTGGTACGGGTGACCCGGCTGGCCGTACCCGGGCGGTGGGGCGGGCGGCTGGCCGTATCCGGGCTGGGGTGCTCCGTAGCCCTGCTGCGGTACCGGCGGCGTGCCGTAACCGGGGGCGGCGGTGGGCGGCAGCCCGTAGCCAGGCGGTGGCTGCTGCGGCGACTCGTAGCCGGGCTGCGCGGGTGCCGGTGGTGGCGGATATCCGGGCTGCGGGGGAACGGGCGGCGGCGCGTACCCGGGCTGCGGGGGCAGCGGTCCCGGTGGCGAACTGGGTTGCTGCGGCTGCGGCGGTTCCGGGTTGCCCATGTCTGTCTACGCCTCCCGGGCAGGGGTGTGGGACCCGATCGTACCGAGGCGGGCTCGGGAGACGATGTCGGCGGTGGAGACGCCGCCTGGACGCAGCCGTTCGCGGTCAGGTCACCGATCGTCAGGTGGACGAAGTCGAGCTGGGCGACGCCTGACGATGTTGTCCAAGATCTATGAGGTTGATACAGTGATCGCCCGGTAGCTGAGCGTTGCCGTGTTGGCGGGGGGTTCCATGCGTTACGTTCGTGCCCGTTCTCTGCCCAGCACCCGCGGTTGGCGGCGGTCGGCGCTGCTGACCACGGCCGGTGTTCTGATCGCTGGCATGGTCGTGGCCCCCGCCGGCCCGGCCGCCGCGTCGCCGACGCAGGATCGGTTCGAGCGGTCGAACCATTCGGTGCCGCGCCTCGCAATCGGCCGTAACGCGGACCCGAACGTGTTGGCGGACCCCAAGTCGGACGGTAAGCCCTGTGCGACCGGAGCCGCGCGGCCGTACGTGCTGACCACGACCCCGGTCCTGGCAGGCCGGCAGTCCGATCCGGACACCGGGCAGCAGTCGTTGACCACCTGGTTCTACTGGTGGCCCCTCGGCGACTCCCGAAACGAGGTCGACAAGGTTTCGCAGGCTTCTGGGAACCCGAGTACGGTGTCGCAGGCGATCCCGTCCGGCAAGCTGGTCGACGGTGGCACGTACGCGTGGCAGGCCCGCACCCACGACGGCTCCCGGTACGGTGCCTGGTCCGGCGTCTGTGAGTTCACCGTCGACGTCACCCCGCCACCGATGCCCGGCAACGTGACGTCGACCGACTACCCGGACGACGGCGCGCACGGCGCGGTCGGCTGGCCGGGGGTGTTCGAGATCGCGCCGCCCGAGGTGGATCCGCACGAGGTCGAGGCGTACGCCTGGACCTTCGACTCGGGGACGCTGCCGACGACCACGATCCCGGCCCGGTCGACCGACCACGGGGCCACGTTGACGGTCGCCCCGCCCCGCGACGGGATCAACATGCTCCGGGTGTGGTCGATGGATCGCGCCGGCCGGTTCTCGACCCAGGCGCGGATCTACACGTTCTCGGTGCGGGCGCCGTGGGGGCCGGCCGGGCACTGGACGTTCGAGGAGACCGGCGGCGACGCCGTCGACGTGAGCGGACACGGCAACACGGCCGCCCTCGACGCCTCCGCTGACCGGGTGCCGGGACGCTCGGGCGTCGGCACGGCATTGGCGCTGGACGGCAGCGCGGCCGGCACGGTGAGCGGGCCGGTGACGCTGACCCGCCCGGGTGAGAGCACGGTGGTGCCGGTCCGGACGGATGCGGACTTCACGGTGGCAGCCTGGGCCAGGATCACCTCGCCGGCCGGCCCCGCCGAGCAGGTCGTACTGGCCGGGAACGGCACGCGCACCTTCGCGTACTCGTTGAGCTACGCGGGCAACGTCGAGCGGTGGCGGTTTTCGATGACCGGCGCCGACACGGACGACCCGGCCGGGTACTCGGTGACCTCCGACGCTGCCGCCGTGCCGGAGAAGTGGACGCATCTGGCCGGGGTCTACGAGGCGGCGACCCGGACGCTGACCCTCTATGTCGACGGGGTCGCGCAGAGCACGACCACCACGTTGGCCGGTGGCTTCGGCGCCACGACCGACACCACGATCGGCAAGCGTCGGTGGAACGGTGGCGACCAGGGGTTCTTCACCGGCGCGGTGGACGACGTACGGCTCTACGACTACCCCGAGACCCCGGCGAAGCTCGCCGGGCTGGCCGTACCGCTGCCACCGGCGATCGCCTTCCCCGGTGGAGCCGTGGCCGATGCCGGCGGCCAGTTGACCGTCGTCTTCGACGCCCGTGGCGACACCAACGTGACGAGGTTCCGTTACAGCGTCGGCGACGCCGGGCTGGGTACCGAGGTGGCGGCGACGGAGCCGGGTGGCACGGCGACGGTGACGTTCGACGTCGGCAGCCTGTACGGTGACCGGTCGGTGTACGCGGTCGCGGTCGATGGCGGCAACCGCGTCAGCGGCCTGGCGCGCGGGGAGTTCACCGTGATCGGGCAGCCGTACCTCACCGGCACCGTGATCGACGTTGAGACGTTCATGCCGGTCCCGGGCGCGACGGTGCGATTGGAACCGGGCGGCGTCGAGTCGACCACCGGTCCCGACGGGGCCTACTCCTTCACCGGCATCCCTGCCGGCACCTACACCGTGTCGACCAGCCACGAGGGGCGCTGCGCCGGCGTAACGATCGATGTCCCCCCGTCAGGGACGTATTTCGACCTCTATCTGTTGCCGTGCCCCGGGGGTGGGAGGGGCTGAATCGGAGCCGTAGCTGAGCGGGTAGCCGGCTCAGGGTCCACGACGCCGGACACTCCGCCGGACCGTCGCGGTGACGACAAGGGAGTAGCACCGTACGGCCCGGCCTGATGCCACGCCGGCCGAAGGGGACTGTCAACCAACGGGATCGGTACTAAACTGCTCGACGATTCGGGGCGAGCGGGTCCTCACACGCCAGGGTGGCCGTTTCGTTCCGACGGTCACGCCTTCCCCGATGCGCGAGAGGTCATCGAGAGGCAGATGCATACGCCCGAGCCGGGATCTCCGCTTCCACCCCGTCCGGCCGAAGCAGACGATCGCGCCGCCCAGTTCCCGGACCTCCTCCACCAGCAGGTCGTCCCGGCCGAGGCGGCGATGCTGGCTCCGGTGGAACAGCCCCCCGTCGCTCCGGAACGGCAGTGGATCCCCCGGCAGATGCCGGTCCCCGACGTCGAGGCGGTACGCCAAACCGGCCGCGCGGTGGCGTCCGGAGCGGCGCAGGCTGCCGCGTCGGTGGCGTCCGGAGCGGCCCGGACGGCGCGTACCGCCGCCTACCGGGGCACCCGGCCGATCGTGAACTTCGCCGCCGGGATCGGTTACTTCTTCCGGGGCTGCGGGCGGTTCCTCGGCAGCCCGGCACTCTGGCCCTACGCCGTGGCCCCGCTCGTGCTGCTGCCGTTGGCCATGTTCGGCATCGCGCACACGGTCGAGTCCGGTGCCGTCGCCGTGATCGATTGGTTCACCGGGAGCTGGCCACAGTGGATCCATGACACCGTCGGTGAGATCCTGCTCTGGGGCGTACGGATCGGCGTACACTTCGCCCTCGGCTATCTCGTACTGCCGCTGAGCATTGTGCTCGGCGCCCCCTGCTACGTACTGCTCGCCCGCCGGCTGGAGCGTCGGCTCGGCCCGGTCGAGCCGACCGCCGCCACCGGTGCTGGTGCTGGTGCTGGTGCTGGTATCACCGGCCGGGCCCCCTCGTTGTGGCGGGCGTCCGGGGTTGCCATCCGGCAGGCCGTCCTGGTCACCATCGTGGTGCAGCTCGGTTGGCTGCTGCTGGTGCCACTGCTGCTCGTGCCGGGGCTGAACGTCTTCGTCGCGGTCGGCGCGGTCGCCGTCTTCAACGGGTTCCTGGTCGGACTGCTGATGCTGGCGATCCCGCTGCACCACCACGGTACGGCGACGTTCCGGGGGCAGCTCCGGGCGGTCTGGCGGCACCGGGCCAGCGCGATCGGGTTCGGTGCCACCAGTGCGCTGCTGCTCGGCGTACCGGTCACGCCGTTACGCGCCCTCATCGCGCCGATGGTCTTCACCGGAGCGGTACTGCTGCACCGGCGGATGCGCCGGGCCGACCTGGCAGCCCTGGGTGCCCCGGTCACCCCGGCCCACGTCGAGCCACCATCCGGTACGACCGACGCGGTGGCCCGACCCGAACTGCCGCCCGGCCCCGCGACCGCCCAGCGATAAGACCGCCGGACCCGATCACGGCCCTTCCGCCGATCGAGCGACGCGGACGGTAGTCGGAGTCGCCGGCAGGTCCGCCCCGGGCGGGCGCGGATCCGGCAGGGGTGGTCAGTCGCCGACCCACTCGCCGGCACGCATCACCTGGACGACGTTCAGGTCGTCGTCCAGCACCACCAGGTCGGCCCGCCAGCCGGGCATCAGCGCGCCGATCCGCTGGCCGAGCCCGATCGCCCGGGCCGGGGTGGTCGCGGCCATCCGGCAGGCGTCCACGATCGGGACACCGGCCGCCACCGCCGCGCGCAGCGCCGCGTCCATGGTCAGCACGCTGCCGGCGATCGCACCGGGCGAGGAGTCCGAGGTGGCCAACCGGACGGTGCCGCCGGCCACCACCACCGGCTGGCCGCCCAGTTCGTACTCACCGTCCGGCATTCCGGCGGCGGCCATCGCGTCGGTGATCAGCGCGGCCCGGTCCGGGCCGGCCATCCCGGCGGCGAACGCCAGGGTGCCGTGGTGCAGGTGTACGCCGTCGGCGACCAGCTCGCAGACCACGTTGGGCGAGCCGAGCAGCGCGAAGACCGGCCCCGGCTCCCGGTGGTGCGCGCTGGGCATGCCGTTGAACAGGTGGGTCGCCACGGTCGCCCCGGCGAGCACCCCGGCACCGGTCTGCTCGTACGTGGCGTCGGTGTGCCCGATCGCCGCGACGACCCGCCGGGAGACGAGCAGTTCGATCGCGGCCAGCGCGCCGGGCAACTCGGGGGCGAGGGTGACCATCCGGACCGTACCGTCGCCGAGGGCGAGCAGCTCGGTCAGCTCGTCCAGGGACGGGTCGCGGAGGAACTTCGGATTCTGCGCACCGCACCGTACCCCGGACAGATAGGGCCCCTCGTAGTGGACGCCGGCGAGTACGCCCTCCTTGACCAGCGGGGCGAACGCCTCGGTGGCGTCCCGCATCAGCTCGTACGGCGAACTGACCAGGCTGGCCAGGATGCTGGTGGTGCCGTGCGAGAGGTGGAACGCGGCGGCGGCCCGGGCCTCGTCGGCGTCCCCGGTGGTGAAGGTGTGCCCGCCGCCACCGTGGCTGTGCATGTCCACGAAGCCGGGCACGACCCAGTGTCCGTCCCGGATGGACGGATATTCGGCGACCGCCGAAATCCGTTCACCGTCCAGCTCCACGCATCCCTGCCGGATCACGCCGGTCGGGGTTACCACCTTGCCACTGACCCGGACGGTCATGTCGTCTCCTCGCTGCGCTCGTCGTCGCCATGACATATCAGACCGGGCCGACCGACGATCTCGTCAGGCTCGGTCATGTCGTCGTGGTTGCGTCGCGCCGATGGCCCGAACGGCTCGTGACGGGCCGGCCGCGCAGGGCGGCGTGCCCCGCTCACGGCCGGTCGAGGGTGTCGAGGGCGAGCAGCGCGGCGCCGAGGGAGCCGGCCTCGTCGCCGAGGGCCGCCCGCAGCAGCCGGGGTTCGGTCTGGAAGGTCAGCCGTTGCCGCAGGGCCACGCCGAGCGGGTCGAGCAGGTCGGCGCCGGCCTCGGCCAGCCCGCCGCCGAGCACCACGACCTCGGTGTCGTAGAGCGCCTGGGCGATGGCCAGCCCGTCGGCCAGGGCGTCGATCGTCTCCCGCCACACCCGGGTCGCAGTCTCCTCACCGCCGGCCGCAAGGGCGACCACCTCGGCGGCGGTCGCCGGAATGCCGGTCAGCGTCGCGTAGCGCCGGCCGACCGCGGCGGCCGAGGCGACCGCCTCCAGGCAGCCGAGCCGGCCGCAGCCGCAGCGCGGCCCCTCGGGGCGTACCACGACGTGGCCCAGCTCGCCGGCGGCGCCGTGTGCGCCGCCGAAGGCCGACCCGTCGACCACGTGTGCGGCGGCGATCCCGGTGCCGATGGCGAGGAAGAGCACGTGCCGGGTGCCCCGCCCGGCGCCGAGCCGGGCCTCGGCGAGCCCGCCGGACCGCACGTCGTGGCCGAGCGCCGCGGGCAGGCCGAGCCGCGCGGTGACCAGCTCCCGCAGGGGTACGTCCCGGAAGCCCAGGTTGGCCGACCAGACCGCCCGGCCGGTGGCCTCGTCGACCACCCCCGGCACGGCGAGCCCGACCGCGACCGGGGTGAGCCCGTCGGCCCGGGCCTTGCCGGCGAGTCCTTCGGCGACGTCGAGGATGCTCTCCACCACGGCCGCCGGGCCGCGCTCGGCCCGGGTGTGGTGCCGTTCGGTGTGCGCGACGCGTCCGTCCGGTCGGACCAGGGCGCACTTCATCCCGGTCCCGCCGACGTCGAGCGCGACGACCACGTCTCCGGCCGGTGGTGGGGGGACGGGTTCGGTCACGCGAGCACCACGGACCGGCTGAGGTGCCGGGGCGCGTCCGGGTCGAGACCGCGCCCCTTGGCCAGGGCGACCGCGAAGCGCTGCGCCAGGATCAGGTCGGCCATCGGGTCCAGCGGCGGCCGGCCCGCGGCCCAGCCGCCGATCACCGCGTGAACGCCGTTGGTCCGGCTGTGCACGAACGCCGCCCCGGTGGCCGCGATGTCCTCGGCCAGCCCGTCGGGGATCTCGCCGAACGCCCAGACCACCCGGCCGGGTCCGGCGATCGAGATCGGGCCGTGCCGGTAGTCCATCGCCGGGTACGCCTCGGCCCAGGCGGTGGCCGTCTCACGGCACTTGAGCGCCGCCTCGTGGGCGATCCCGACCGTCCAGCCCTTGCCGAGGAAGGTGATCTGCTCCACCCGGGCGGGGTCGAACGGCAGCGGGGCGCGTACCGCCACCTCGGCGTCGGCGGCCAGCGCGGTGATCCCGGTGCCGAGGTGGGCCCGGAGCAGGGCCAGGGCGCTGGTGGCGAACCGGGTCTGCACCACCGAGCGCTCGTCGGCGAAGGGCATCGCGACGGCCTGCTCGGCGAGATTTACGGCCGGCGAGCCGGGGTCGCCGACGATTACAGTGTTCGGCCGCCGCCCGCCGAGCGCGGAGAGGACGTCCAGCACCTCGGTGGTGGTGCCGGACCGGGTGATCGCCACGACCCGGTCGTACCGGCGGTCGAGCGGGAATTCGGAGGCCTGGAAGGCGTCGGTCTCGCCGTGCCCGGCGCGCTCGCGCAGCCCGGCGTACGCCATCGCCATGAACCAGGAGGTGCCGCAGCCGACCACGGCGACCCGTTCGCCGCGCCGGGGCAGTGCGCCGGTGGAGTCGGCGGCCAGCGCGGCGGCCTGCCGCCAGCACTCGGGTTGACTGGCGATCTCCGCGTCGACGTGGCCCATCTCAGCTCCTCGCGGGCGGGAGACCGCACCGGCGGGGCGGCGCCATGTGACGGCGGACCGGCCTGCGCAATACGGCTCGGTTTGACGATCTTTCGCGCGTTATTCTGCGCGAAAGATAACGGTCGTGGCAACCGTGCGCAGCTTTGCGCAGAACATCGTTTTGCGGCTGCGCGTTTCGCGCACTATTGTGCACGGAATCTCCGCATCGCACGCAGCTGGAGGCCCGGGGTGGATCGCTACGCCAGATGGAACGCGCTGCTCGAACTGCTGACCGACACCGGTCGGGTCAGTGTGGAGGACGCCGCCGCCCGGCTGGACGTCTCGCAGGCAACCATCCGGCGCGACTTCGACCAGCTCGCCCAACAGCAGATGATCACGCGTACCCGGGGCGGCGCGGTCGCCAACGGCGTCTCGTACGACCTTCCGCTGCGCTACAAGACCGCCAAGCACTCGGCCGAGAAGCAGCGGATCGGCGCCGCCGCCGCGGCCCTGGTCGCCCCGGGCATGGTGGTCGGGCTCAACGGCGGCACCACCACCACCGAGGTGGCCCGGGGGCTGGCCGTCCGGCCCGACCTGAACAGCAGCGCCGACGGCGCCCAGTTGACCGTGGTGACCAACGCGCTGAACATCGCCAACGAGCTGCTGGTCCGGTCCCGGATGAAGATCGTGGTGGCCGGCGGAGTGGTCCGGCCGCAGTCCTTCGAGTTGGTCGGCCCGCTCGGCGGCGCGCTGCTCCGTGAGGTCACCCTGGACGTGGCGCTGCTCGGGGTGGACGCCATCGACGTGCAGCTCGGTGCGGCGGCACACCACGAGGGCGAGGCGTCGATGAACAACCTGATGGTGGCCCGGGCCAAGCGAGTCGTGATCATCGCCGACTCGTCCAAGCTGGGCGGGCACGCCTTCGCCCGGATCTGCCCGATCGAGCGGGTCGAGACCCTGGTCACAGACTCCGGCGCCGACCCGGTGACGGTGCAGGCGTTCCGGGACGCGGGCGTCAACGTCGTCTGCGCCTGACCACCGACGGCAGGACGGGGCGCGGGAGTTTCTTGCCGGTCTGCCTGGCCGGAGTTCGACACATTGCCGATCTCGATGGGCACTTGACACCGTGAAGCTAAGGCCATTAGCTTCACGGCTATGAAGCATCCTCGGTTCACGGTGACCTCGACACCTGCCGCCACCCGTACCCGGCCCGGTGCTTTCCTGTTCGCCGCCGCCGGCGCCCTCTTCGTGCTCTATCCGGCCATCCGGCCCTGGGACGACGAATCCACCCCGGCCGGCGCGATCGCCGCGATGAGTTCCACCGCCTGGGTGGCCTCGCACCTGTTCGCCATGATCGGTTTCATCCTGCTGCCGCTCGGGCTCCTCGCGCTGCGCAGAGCGGTCGACAGCACCCCGGGCGAACGGCCGGCGGTCGCCGCGATGCTGACCGGGTGGATCGGCGCCGGGCTGATCCTGCCGTACTACGGCGCCGAAGACTTCGGCCTGAACGCCCTCGCCCGGGAGGCCGCCGAGGGCCAGCGGTTCGACCTGCTCACCGTGGTCGAGACCGTACGCTTCAGCCCGGTCGCGAGTACCACCTTCGGGATCGGACTGCTCGCGCTGGGCATCGGCGCGGTGCTGGCCGCGGTGGCGGTCTGGCGGTCGGGGACGCTGACCCGCTACAGCGGGATCCCGTTCGCGCTGGGATTCGCCCTGTTCCTGCCGCAGTTCTTCACGCCCGCCGCGGTGCGGATCACGCACGGCGTGCTCGTCGGGATCGGCTCGGCCTGGTTGGCCTGGGAACTGTGGAGAGCGGAAGCCCGGTAAGCCGAACGGCTCAACCGAACGGCTCAACCGAACGACGGGCCGGAAGGGCGGCTCCGGCCACCAACGGGCGATGTGGACGAACCGGGCATCGCCGTACGGTCGTCTCCGTCCAGTCCGAATCAGTGATGGCGAGGTGTTTCCGATGACCGGACACGACGACCGGAGGCGGTTCCTGCGGCGTGCCGCCGGTGCCGGCGCAGTGGCGATCGGTGCGGCGGTGACCGCGAGCGGGGTGGCGGTGGGTGCGGGCGGGGCCGCCGAGGCGTCCCCGCCGAACCGCCGGAGGCCGGAGAGCCCGGTCGTGGGTACCTGGCGTGGTGTCGTCACGCTGCCGCACGAGGAGGAGGTGGCACTCTTCACCTTCCTGCCGGACGGCTTCTTCCTCTCCTTCGCCCAGGGGATCCACATCGCCACCGGGCGCTGGGAGCCCACCGGGCGGCGTACCGTCACGTTCACCCTCTGGCAGGTGCTGCCGGACGACCTGAAGGGGATGCCGCTGCGCTACAACGGCGAGGTCCGGGCCCTGCACCACGCCGAGGTACGCGGCGACACGCTGACCAGCCAGGGCACCTACCGAGGGCTCGACATCGACGGCAACGAGACCGGCCGGGGGCCGGTGAGCGCCCGGGCCACCCGGTTCGACATCAGCACGTTCTGAACGTTCGGCGGAGCGGGCCGGCCGACCCGGCTCAGCGGACCAGGCCGGCGCGGTGCGCCAGGATCGCCGCCTGCACCCGGTTCGTGAGCGCAAGCTTGGCAAGGAGCCGACTGACGTGGCTCTTCACGGTGGCCTCGCTGAGATAGAGCCGCCGACCGATGTCGCTGTTGGTCAGTCCCTCGCCGAGCGCGACCAGTACCTCCCGCTCCTTGTCGGTCAGCACGTCGAGCCGGCGGAGGGCATCGTGGCGGTCCGGGTCGACCGGCTCGGCGAACCGGTGCAGCAGCCTGCGGGTGACCTGCGGCGACAGCATGGCATCACCGGCGGCGGCGCTGCGGACGGCGGCGGCCATCTGGTCGGCCGTGGCGTCCTTGAGCAGGAAGCCGACCGCGCCGTGCCGGAGCGCCGTCGCCACGTACTCGTCGAGGTCGAAGGTGGTCAGCACGACCACCTTCGGCGGCATCGCGGACCGGGCCAGCGCGGCGGTCGCGTCGAGCCCGTCGGCGCGGGGCATCCGGATGTCCATCAGCACCACGTCGGGCCGCAGGTCCCGCGCCTGGCGTACCGCCTCGTCCCCGTCGCCGGCCTCGCCGACCACCTCGATGTCGTCGTACGCGTCCATGATCGTCCGGAGCATGGCCCGGACCATCCACTCGTCGTCCACCACCAGCAGCCGGATCACGGGCCGACCTCCAGGGCCGGGCCGGCCACCGGCAGCCGGGCCGACACCTCGAAGCCGCCGTCGGCCAGTCGGCGGGTCCGAAGTGTGCCACCGACCAGCCGGACGCGTTCGGCGATGCCGAGCACCCCGTGCCCGCCGCCCGGCGCCAGCGCCGGTGCGCTGGTGCCGCCGTCGTCCCGGACCACCAACCAGAGCCCGTCGCCGTCCGAGCCGACCGCCACGGTGGTGCGGGCGTCGTGCGCGTGCTTGTGCACGTTGGTCAGCGCCTCCTGCACCACCCGGTAGACCGCGTGCTGTACCAGGGCCGGGGCGGAGAGCCCGGCCTCGACGGAGAGTTCGACGGTGTGCCCGAGTGCCCGGGACGCGGTCACCAGTTCGGCCAGGTCGTCCAGACCGGGCTGTGGCCGCAGCGGCACGGCGGCGTCGTCCCGCAGCACGCCGACCAGGGTACGCAGTTCGGCCAGCGCCTCACGGCCGATGCCCTGGATCCGGCCGGCGATGGTCACCGCGTCCCGCCCCTGCGCCGACTCCAGCGCGGTGGCGTGCAGCACCATCAGCGCCACCCGATGGGTGACCACGTCGTGCATGTCCCGGGCGATCTGGGCCCGCTCCTCGGCCCGGGCCTGGTCGATCCGGAGCCGCTGCTCGCGCTCGTTGCGCCGGGCGCGCTCCTCCAGGTTCGCCAGCACCTCCCGGCGGGACGACAGGTAGAGGCCGACCAGCACCGGCAGGATGCAGAGCGCGACGCTGAGTGGTACGCCCGCGTCGCCGCCGTTGGCGCGCCAGATCGGCCAGGCCACCGCGGTCACCATGACGGCGGTGAGCACGACCCGTAGCCGGGCCGGGCGCAGATGGGCGCCGACGGAGTACTGCGCCAGGATCGTCGCCGGGTACGCCCCGACGACGGTCCAGCAGAGCAGCGCGGAGCCGTACAGCAGCAGTGGCCGGTCGCGCCGGACCAGTACGGCGAGCCCGGTGAGCACCCCGAGGGCCGCGTTGACGGCCAGCGGGGCGCGCTGGTTGACGATCGGCGAGCCCTCGAACAACCCAGACTGGAGCCCGTCCCAGACGCCGGCCAGCACGCAGACCGCGGCGAACAGCAGGTCCACGGCGCGTTGCTGGCGGGGACCCATGCCGGAGAAGTCTATGCAGGTCGGCCGCGTGCCGCCTCGGCCGTTGGATTCATCCGTTAGTAGTGCCCGGGACTCGGCACCGAGCGACCATCGGGCGGCGATGCGGGGTATCTCGGCCGATGGCGACCGGGTCGGGCGTACCTAGCGTCGAGGCATGTCGCTGGATGTCCGACCGGAGCGGGGCCGCGTGTCCAGGCCCGCTGCCGTCACCGTGCTGCACTGGGTCTTCGTCGGTTTCGCCGTGCTGACCGTCGGGTCGCTGCTGGGCGGCTCCGACGCTGTCGTACTCCGGGTGGCGGCCCTGGTCGGCTATCCGGTGGCGGCGCTGCTGTCGGTGGTCGCCGCGCTGCGCGGGCCGGAGCGCGGTCGCCGGATCACCATCGTCCTGCACCTGGTCCTGGCGCTGGCGCAGTTCGTCTTCAGCATCCCGGCCCCGGTCGCGCTGCTCGGCATCCCGCTGTCGCTGACGATCCTCGGGGTCAGCCGGCCGAGGTTTCCCCGGATGTCGCCCCGAACCAGGAAGGTCTGGCTGATCCTGCACGTCGGGTTCAGCGTCGGCTGGCTCGGCGTGGCGCTCACCATGACGGTACTGGCGATCGTCGGCAGCGCCGCCGAGTCGCACGCGCTCCGGCACGGCGCGTACGAGGTGCTGCACGTGGTCGATCTGGCGGCGGCGATCCCGTCGATGTTCCTCGCCATCATCACCGGCCTGGTGCTCTCGCTCGGCACCAAGTGGGGTCTGGTCCGGCACTGGTGGGTGCTGGTCAAGTTCGCCATCTCGGTGAGCATCCCGCTGGTCGCCGGGACCGTGGAGAGCGCGCTCGCCGACGAGTTGGCGCTGCGTACCGTCGACCCGGACGCCGCACCGGGTGCCACCGGGGTCGCCCTGACGGCCTGTCTGGCCGCGTTCACCGTCGCGCTCTGGGGTGCCACCATCCTGTCGGTGCTGAAGCCGTGGCCGCGTACCCGGTGGGGGCGCTCGGCCGACGCCCGGGAGCGAGCGGCGCGCCGGGACGCGGCCCGGCCCCCGGCGTCGGCCGGGTACCGGTCATGACAGCGATGGACGTACGCCGCACGGACGGGTCATCCGGGCGCCGGTATATATGCCGGTCGAGCGTGATGCCACGGAGTCATCATCATGACTCCGTTGCATCACGTTCCATCGCATAACGCTTCGTGGCATCACGCTCAAACTCCACCCGCCCGGTGACGGACCCCTCGCCGGTAGCCGGACCGCCGGGCCGCACCCGCGCGCGCTGTAGAGCTGCCCGCCCGTGCACCCGGCCCGGCCCGGCCGTCGCCGTCGCCAGCCCTTCACCTGTACGCCAGAGGCGTTACCGAGCCCGGGTAACGCCTCTGGCGTCCAGGTCACCGATCCGGCCCGCGTGGGTGGGGTGACCAGGCTCGGCCCGAGCACACCTCGGGTCGCACGATCGTTGTCAAGGCTGGCGCGAGCGCCGAAGTCGTCCGGGTTACCTACGCGCCCGGATCGATCGTTGCCACCGAAGTAGCGTGTATAGCGCGGTAGCGCGCAAAGCGATGGTACGGTGTCGGTCGTTACCGGACGTAAGCGATTCCGGACACGACCAGAGAGGCCGAGATGGCTGCCGTACTGGAGATCGAAGGTCTTCGCAAGACCTACCGGAGTAGACGCCGGGGCACCCGGCAGGCGTTGGACGGCTTCGACATGCGGGTCGAGGCGGGCCAGGTGCACGGGTTCCTCGGCCCCAACGGCTCGGGCAAGACCACCACGCTGCGTACGCTGCTCGGGCTGATCCGGCCCAACGGGGGCCGGATGGCGATCCTCGGCCAGGAGGTGCCGGCGGCGCTGCCCTCGGTCGCCGGCAGGGTCGGCGCGATCGTGGAGAGCCCGCAGTTCTTCCCGCACTTCTCCGCCCGGGACACCCTCTCGTTGCTGGCCGGGGCCGGCGGCGTGCCGCAGACCCGGGTGATGGAGGTGCTGGAGCTGGTCGGGCTGCGCGAGCGGGCCAAGGACCGGGTCAAGACCTACTCGCTGGGCATGAAGCAGCGGCTCGCGGTCGCCTCCGCCCTGCTCAAGAACCCGAAGCTGCTGATCCTCGACGAGCCGGCCAACGGCCTCGACCCGGGCGGCATCCGGGAGATGCGCAGCCTGATGCGTGACCTCGCCGCATCCGGCATGACCGTGGTGGTCTCCAGCCACATCCTCGGTGAGGTGCAGCTCATCTGCGACTCGGTCACCATCATCTCGCTGGGCCGTCGGGTCGCCGCCGGTCCGGTCGCCGAAGTGCTGGCCGAGCACTCCGGCGGCGGGCTGCGGGTCCGGCTGGAGGCGGTCACCGACCTGCCGGCCGCCGTCGACCTGCTCACCCGGGCCGGCGCCCGGGTCAGCCCGCACGACGACCACCTGCTGGTGTACGAGGTGGACAAACCAGCCACCATCACCCGTACGCTCGCCGCTGCCAACCTCTACGTCAGCGAGCTGGCGCCGATCACCGTCGACCTGGAGAGCGTCTTCCTGGAGCTGACCGCCACCGCTCCGGTGCCGGGCCAGCACCGCCAGGTGGACCAGTCCGTGGTGGTCGACGGCACCTCCGCAACCGACTCCAGGGCGAACGGGGGGTGGGGGGTGTGAACCTCTACACCACGGAACTGCGCCGGCTCGCCAAGCGGCGGTTCGTCCGCTACCTGACCCTGGCCGGACTGCTCGTGCTGGTCGCCGTCGCGATCGGGATGTTCTTCACCAATCAGAAGATCGGGCCGGCCCAGGTCGCCCAGGCGGAACGCGCCGCAGATCAGGAATACCAGCAGAACGTCGCGATGACCGAGCAGCACCGGAAGGAGTGCGAGCGGGCGAAGGCGGCCGGCGACACCTTGCCGGACCGTTTCCCGGAGCAGTGTGCGGACATCCAGCCGCCGCCCCGGGAGGTGTTCCGGGCCGACTGGCACCTGCCGGCCACCTTCGAGTTCCGCGACGAGTTCGCCAGCACCATCACCACGCTCACCGCCGTCCTCGCGCTGGTGGCGTTCGTCGGGGGTGCCTCGTTCGTGGGTGCCGAGTGGAGTACCGGCGGGATGATGAACCTGCTGCTCTGGCGACCGCAGCGGATCCGGGTGCTCCTCACCAAGCTGGGCGCGCTGCTCTCCGCGCTGTTCGGCGTGACGGTGCTGACCGGCGCGCTCTGGACGGCGGCGTTCTGGGCGACCGGCAGCCTCCGGGGCAGCACCGCGGGCATGACCTCCGGGGCCTGGCAGTCGTTCGGCCTGACCGGGCTGCGCGGGCTCGTCCTGATCCTGGTGGCCGGGGTGCTCGGCTTCGGACTGGCCTCGCTCGGCCGGCACACCGCGCTGGCCCTCGGCGGGGTGCTCGGGGTGATGGTGGTCGGGCAGTTCGGCCTGGGCATCGTACTGGCGATGGCCCAGGTCAGGTTCATCGAAAGCTGGCTGCTGCCGACGTACCTGCTGGCCTGGATGGACAAGAAGGTCACGCTGGAGAACTGGGACGCCTGCCAGGCCTCGTTCAGCGGCGAGTGTCACCCGCTGACCAAGGACATCACCTGGCAGAACTCGTCTGTCCTGCTCGCCGTCGGGCTGGTGGTGGTGCTCGGCGGGGCGATCTGGTCGATGCGGCGGCGGGACATCACCTGACGGGACATCACCTGACGGGACATCACCTGACAGGGCATCGTCCGACGGGACATCACCTGACAGGGCATCGTCCTGTCGCGGCGGCGGGTGACGGGGGTCGGGGGCGGCGGCCGGGGGGCGCCGCCCCCGGCGGCCGCCGCGCCCGGGAACGGGTTGTCCGGAGGTGACGGTTGTCGCCGGTGGCGACCGGTGCGGTCCTGGCCGGGCGTCGGTAGGCTGGTGAGCCGCAGGTCGTGCCGTGTCTACCCCGGAGGAGCGCCATGAGGAACGCCTCTGCTCCGGCCGACGACGAGGCGGACGACACCGCCACCGGGCACGCCGAGACCGTCCACGTTCCGCAGCCGCGGCCCGCGCCCGGTGCGGAGTCGGAGGACGTACCCGAGATCCCCGCCCCGGCGCCGCCGGCCGACCCGGCACTGTCCGAGCGGGAGCGCGAGATCCTGGCCTTCGAGCGGCGCTGGTGGAAGCATGCCGGCGCCAAGGAGCAGGCGATCCGGGACGCGTTCGACCTCTCCGCCACCAGGTACTACCAACTCCTCAACGGACTGCTGGACAATCCGGCCGCGCTGGAGGCCGAGCCGATGCTGGTCGCCCGGCTCCGCCGGCTCCGCGCGGCCCGCAGCCGCAACCGCCGCCGCTGACCCGCTCCGGACGGGCCGCGCCGGGCCGCCCGGGACCGGTCACTTCTCGTACGTCCGCAGCCCGTTGCCGAGTGCGATGAAGGTCGGCGCCCACTCGCCGATGAAGATGCCCCAGCGGTCCGCCCGGTCGATCCCGGCGCTCTCCATCTGCTTCGACAGGCACCAGCTCAGGAACGACAGCCCGATGCTGGCCGCGCCCGCCATGTACATGTGCTCGGCCCGCAGGCCCATCCGGTGCAGGTGCTCCAACATCTGCGCTCCCCCCTCGTGTCAAGCCCGCCACTGACGTTACCGTCGGTAATCGTCGCTGGCGGGCAGGTTCCCCGGATGCGTTCCGCCATCCGCGTCGACGTCCGCTCGGCCACGGATCGCCCACCTCGACGACTGGGCGCGGGAACTTGGGACGGCTGGGCGGGGAACTTGGGACGGCTGGGTGCGGGAACTGCTTCCCGACCCGTCGATTCCGGTCGGGCCGGGCCCGATTCGCGGTAGACAGGGGAGGGAGAACCACCGTCGGAGCGCCGGGGAGCCGCCGATGAGACCGTCAGGCAGCCGGGAGTGGCCGGAGCCGCGCCGATGATGCGGGTGTGGTCGGCCTCGGCGGCCGCGCCGGGACGGCTGGAGAACGAGGACCACGTCTTCCGGTCCGGGGAGCTGGTCGGCGTACTCGACGGTGCGACGGTGCCGGACGGCTTCGACACCGGCTGCGTGCACGGTCCGGCCTGGTACGTCCGGCGGCTCGCGGCGCGGCTCGGGCTGGCCGCGGCGGACCGCCCCGCCGCCGCGCTGACCGGCAACCTTGCCGCCGCGATCCTGGCGGTACGCGCGGACCACGGCGGTGCCTGCGACCTCGACCATCCCGGCACCCCGTCGGCGACCGTCTGCCTGCTGCGGCACGGTGGCGACTCCGTCGACTACCTGGTGCTCTGTGACAGCCCGCTGGTGCTCGACCTCGGCGAGCGGATCCAGGTGGTCTCCGACGAGCGGCTGCGGACGGCAATGGCCGATCTGCGGCAGAAGGCGACCACCGTGGCGCGGGTGGGCGGTGAGGTGGACCCGGCGACCCGGTTCCGCCGGGCGGTGGCGTTGCAGCGGGAGCAGATGAACCAGACCCACGGCTACTGGGTGGCCGCCGCCAACCCGGACGCGGCGTACCACGCGGTCGCCGGCAGCCTGCCGCTGCACGGGCCGGGGCGGGTCCGCCGGGCCGCGCTGCTCACCGACGGTGCCTCGGTCGCGGTCGAGCAGTTCGGCCTCTTCGACTGGCGTGGCCTGCTCGACCTGCTCAGCGAGGCCGGACCGGGCGAGCTGATCCGCCGGGTCCGGCTGGTCGAGGCCGGCGACGGCCAGCGGCGCAGCGGCTTCAAGCGGCACGACGACGCCACCGCGGTGCTCTGCGAGTTCGGCGCCTGAACGCCGGCCCGGGCGCGGCACCGGCTCGGCATCGCGGGTGGCGGGTCGAAACCAGGTGGCGCCGATCGCCGGGTGGCGGGTCGAAACCGGGCGGCGGGTCGAAACCGGGTGGCGGCGATCGCCGGGTACGGCGACGATCGGCGTCGTGTCGATTCCCCAGCGGCAGGTCCGGGCCGGCTACACCGACGAGACGATCACGGTCTACCAGGCGTACCCGCCGTCGATCGCCGAGCCGGCGCTGGCCGCCGGCCGGTTCGTGGCCCCGTTCAAGCGGGAGCGGATGACCTGGATCAAGCCCTCCTTCCGGTGGATGATGTACCGCTGCGGCTGGACGGAGAAGCCCGGCCAGGAGCGGGTGCTCGCGGTCGAGATCACCCGGGACGGCTTCGAGTGGGTGCTCGGCCGGGCCTGCCTGAGCCACTACGATCCGGACCGGTATCCGAGCCGGGCGGACTGGGCCGCGCGGCTGAAGACCAGCCCGGTACGCGTGCAGTGGGATCCGGAGCGCTCGCTGGAACTGGCACCGCTGCCGCACCGGTCTCTCCAGGTCGGGCTGAGCGGCCCGGCCGTCGCCCGGTACGTGGACGAGTGGACCGTCGACATCCGCGACGTCACCGCAACCGCGCGGGCGATCCGGGCACACCTGCGGGCCGGCGAGCGGGAGGCGGCGACCGCGCTGCTCCCCGCCGAGCGGCCGTACCCGCTGCCGGAGCCGGTGGCGGCGGTCATCGGCGCGTCCTGAGGCGTGCCGGCGGCGGTCGTACGTGCCCCGCCCGAGGTGTGTCGCGGGTCCGCCGGCCGGCGCCGGGGGAGGCACGACCAGCCAGTCGGTGAGGGGGTCGCCCGGTCGGGTCGGGGTGGCCCGAACGGAGCGGGTCTGGCAAACCGGTGGACGCGGCGGCGCAGCGGCGAGAAGCATCGAGATCGTGACCCGTGAGGTACGGCTGACGCCGGTAGACGAGCAGAATCTCGAACCGCTGCTGTCGGTGGCGGTCGCCGAGACGGAGCCGGACGAGGTGATGCCACCGGTCGAGGCGCCCGCCGGCTGGTCACAGGCTCGGCGCGACGCGTTCCGCGAGTTCCACCGGGCGAACTTCGGCGGCCTGGACGGGCCGACCGGCAATCTGATGTACGCGATCGTCCAGGACGGCGACGTGGTCGGGATGGCCCGGCTGGGCCGGCACGCCGAGCCGGGCACCCTGGAGACCGGGATGTGGCTCGGCAAGTCCACCCGGGGGCAGGGCATCGGGCTGATCGCACTGCGGCTGCTGCTGGCCGAGGCGGTCGAGGCCGGCGCCCGGCGGGTGGTGGCCGAGACCCGGGCGGACAACATCCCGGCGCTGAACCTGCTGGCCCGCTGCGGCGCGGTGCTGGGCGGCGACGGCACGGCGATCCGGGCGGAGATCCGACTCGGGGTAAACGAGGACGTGCCAGCGCCTGGTGAGGCCCGGGCGGCCGGCGGGACCGGGTAGCCGCTGGCCGCCGCCGTCAGCGGGCCGCGCCCGGCCGCAGGCCGGCAAAGATGATCGCCAGGGTACGTTCCCGCAGCTCCGCGTCCCAGCCCCCGTGCAGGGCGCCCTGGCAGGTACTGGCGAGCAGCGCCATCACCTCGGGCAGGCGTACCTGCCGGTCGACCGTGCCGGCGGCCCTGGCCTGACGGAGCAGGCCGTGCACCGCCTCGCCGAGCACTTCCAGCACCTCGGGAAGCTGGATCTCGACGCCGGTCCGGGCCAGCAGGTCCGCCACGGCCTTCTTGGTGGCGGCCTGCTCGACGGTCTGGGCGAAGAACGTGAACAGTCCCGTGCCGTCGCCGTTGTCGCCGCTCAGCGTGGCGGCCCGCTCGACCAGCCCGGCCAGTACGCCCTTCATGATCGCGGCGAGCAGGTCGTTCTTGGTCGGAAAGTGCCGGAAGACCGTACCGATGGCGACCCCGGCCCGGGCCGCGACCTCCTCGGTCGACGCCGCGACGCCGTGCTCGGCGAACACCTCCTCGGCGGCCGCCAGGATCCGGACGCGGTTGCGCTGTGCGTCCGCGCGCAGCGGCCGGCCGGGACCGGCTGTCCGGGACGTCATGCGGGGCTGCCCTCCTTGCAAAATGAGTCGAGGCTCATTATCTTCCTAAGTCGAGTCATCACTCACTCTAGTCCCGGAGGAGATGTTCCCGATGAGCACGCCCAGCGAAGCCTTCACCCGGATCCGGGACAACTTCCTGGCCAACACGGCCGTCTTCGACGAGGACCAGCTCGCCGAGGACGTGGTGGTGGAGATGCCGTTCGCCGCACCCGGCCGGCCCAACCGGATCGAGGGCCGGCGGGAGTTCCTCGACTTCGCCGCCGCCGGCCGGGCCCAGCTCCCACTCCGGATCGACGACTGCCGCAACGTGGTGATCCACGAGACCACCGACCCCGAGGTGATCGTCGTCGAGTACGAACTCGCCGCCACCGTGACCACCACCGGCATCTCCGCCTCCGCCCCGTTCATCGCGGTGCTCCGGGTCCGGGACGGCCGGGTGGCGCACTGGCGGGAATACCAGAACCCGGCCGCGTTGGCCCTGGCGACCGGCCAGGACTGAGCCGCCGGGCGACCCCGAGCCAGTGCGGCCCCGAGCCACCGGGCGGCCCCGAGCCACCGGGCGACCCCGAGCCACCGGGCGACCCCGAGCCGGGAACCGGCTCACCGCTGCGCGGCGTATGCGGCCAGCCAGGCGACCTGGCCCGGATTCAGGGACGGCCGGACCCGGGCCCGGGCCGTCGCCACATGCCCGGCGTGCACGAGGCTCGCCTCCAGCGACTCCCGCATCGCCGCGAGCGCCGCCTCCCGGACCAGCGCCGCGCAGTCCGCCGCGGAGAACCCGTCCAGCTCCTCGGCCAGCGCCGCCAACTCCACCTCCTCGGCCAGCGGCACCGACCGGGCCGCCGCCCTCAGGATCTCGGCCCGGGCGGCGGCGTCCGGCGGCGGCACGTAGACCAGCCGTTCCAGCCGGCCCGGCCGCAACAGCGCCGGGTCCACCAGATCCGGCCGGTTCGTCGCACCGACCACCACCACGTTGCGCAGCGGCTCCACCCCGTCCAGCTCGGTGAGCAGCGCCGCGACGACCCGGTCGGTGGTGCCGCCGTCGGTGGCCTGGCCGCGTACCGGGGCCAGCGCGTCGACCTCGTCGAGGAAGACCAGGGTGGGGGCCGCCTCCCGGGCCCGCCGGAACAGCTCCCGGACCGCCCGCTCGCTCTCGCCCACCCACTTCGAGAGCAGTTCCGCGCCCTTCACCGACAGCACGTTCGCCCGACCGGTACCGGCCAGCGCGCTGACCAGGAAGGTCTTGCCGCAGCCCGGCGGGCCGTAGAGCAGTACGCCGCGCGGCGGCTGCACGCCGAGCCGGGCGAAGGTGTCCGGATAGTTCAGCGGCCAGAGCACCGACTCGGTCAGCATCTCCTTGACCTCCGCCATGTCACCGACGTCGTCCAGGGTGATGTCGGCCAACTCCAGCATCGAGGATTCGGCCATCGAGGTCGGCCGGACCACCTCCAGCGCCGCCGAGAAGTCGGCCATCGCCACCGTCGGCGCGGTCGCCTCCTTCTGGCGCAGCGCGGCGCGTACCCCGGCCTCCCGGGTCAGCGCGGCCAGGTCGGCGGCGACGAATCCCGGCGTACGGGCGGCCACCTCGTCCAGCCGGACGTCCTCGGCCAGCGGCATCCCCCGGGTCAGCACCGTCAACTGCTCCCGGCGCAGCGCGGCGTCCGGCAGCGGGATCGCGATCTCCAGCGAGAGCAGGTCGGGGGAGCGCAGCGCCGGATCCACCGACTCGGGTCGGCTGGTCGTGCAGACCACGGCGGCTCCGGCGCGTACCGTCTCGGCGAGCAGTTGCCGGAAGACCGTGCCCACCGGACCGGGCGTGTCGCGCGGGGCCAGCGCCTCGACGTCGGAGACCAGCAGCACCGCCGGCGGCGCGTCCCGGACCGACGCGGCGGCCTCGCGCAGCCGGCGGGCGGCGGCGTCGTTGGTCAGCGCGGCGACCTCGGGCGCCCAGACCGCGGCGAACCGGGCGCCCACCGCCCGGGAGACCGCCCGGACCAGCGCGGACTTGCCGGACCCGGCCGGACCGGTCAGCAGTACGCCGAGCGAGACCGTGGTGCCCAGCCGGCCCAGCACCTCGCGGTGGTGGAAGCCGAGGTCGAGCAGTTCGGTCAGCTCCTCGGCCTGGGCCCGCAGCCCGGGCAACTCGTCCAGCCCGGGCGCCGGATCCGGCACCGCCCCGGGCGCTGCCGCCGGGCTGGGGCCGCCGGTCACCGCCCGTACCTCGGTCGGTGCGGTGCCGTGCGTGGCGTGGCCGTCCTGCCAGCCCACCACGCTGTCCATGGTCACCAGCACGGAGTCCGTGCCGTCGCCAGGGCGCCCGTTCGCGGACTCCGCCGAGGTCACCGTCAACAGGGTGCTGGTCCAGGCGTAGCCGACGGTGTTCGCCAGGCTGCGTCGGGCCGCCTCGACCAGGGTCCGCACCCCCGCGTCCGGGAGTACGTCCTGGGGCAGCAGGGAGACGTCGTCACCGGTGGTCACCATCTTGCCGAGCAGCGCGAGGCGGAGCATCTCCGGCGAGACCACGGCGACGATCTCCGGCGGGCCGGTCAACACCACCCGGCGGGCCGCCACCACCGGGGTCGGGGCGACGGTGACCTGGCTACCGTCGCGTACCCCGAGGTTGCCGAGGACCAGGTCGTCGGCGTAGAGCAGGGCACGGCTCGCCGACGGCTCCGCCCGGGCCACGATCCCGGCGGTGGTACGGCGTCCGGTGAGCCGTACCGGCGCGCCGGGGTGCAGGCCCAGCGCGGTCAGTACCTCCGGATGCAGCCGGACGATGCCCCGGCGGGCGTCCAGCGCGGCTGGCCGCAGGCTGGCGGTGAGCGTGAGATCCCGACCCGTCACCGGCCGAGAGTACCGGCCGGGAACCAGCCGCCGGGACGCGACGAGTGCACCTTTTTCAACCCCCCTTACCGTCCGGCGGACCGCAAGGTCGGACGCGGTGCGTGCGCGCCGCGCAATTCACGCCGCGCAATCCGGGTTGAGAAGGTTCAGTGCGCCGGTAGCCGTCGACGGCCTCAGCCGTGGTCGTCGGGGCCGAGCAGGGACGGGTCCCGCCGGATCAGGTCGGCGAGCCGGGCGGCGGCGTCCGGGGCCGGCGGATCCTCCGGAGCGGCCCAGCTCGGCACCGTCCGCACCGACATCGGCCAGGAGTGCGGTGGCTGCCCGGCGGTCGGCAACGCCGGCTCGGCGGCGGGGCGTACGGTGACCACCCCGTCCGACCAGGCGACGTGCATCGCCGAGATGTTCGGTCCGTCGGCGACCCACATCGTGACCGCCACGTTCGGATACTCCGCGACGACCCGCTGGACCGCGTCGGTCACCTCCTCGACCGGTGACCCGGCCCGGGCCGCCGCCTCCTGGGCCCGTCGTCGTTGCAGCGCCTCCCGGCGCTCCATCCGTGCCAGTGCGTCGTCCAGTTCGCCCCTCATCGTGTCACCCTTCCCGGCCAACCGCCGACCCGTCGCGGCCGGACCGTCGCGGGCTAAGTCTCCCGCTCCCGGATCGCTCGATCCAGGGCCCGATCCAGCACGATCAGTAAGGCGTCGCGTACCGAAAGTCGATCTCTGGCGTCGAACTGGACCAATGGGACGTGTTCTCCGATCGCCAACGCCCAACGGATCGCCGTCAGGTCGTGCGCGATCTGGCCGTCGAACGCGTTGACCGCGACGACGAAGGGTAGACGGGCCCGCTCGAAGTAGTCGATGGCGGGATAGCAGTCGTCGAGCCGCGAGGAGTCCACCACCACCAGCGCTCCGAGCGCGCCCCGGGCCAGGTCGTCCCACATGAACCCGAACCGGGACTGCCCCGGCGTGCCGAAGAGGTACAGCTTGAGACTGCGGTCGATGGTGACGCAGCCGAAGTCCATCGCCACCGTCGTGGTGGTCTTCTCGGAGCGGATTCCCGGATCGTCGACGCCGATCCCGGCGGTGGTCATCTCCGCCTCGGTGGTCAGCGGCGCGATCTCCGAGATGGCGCCGACCGTGGTGGTCTTGCCGACCCCGAAACCGCCGGCGATCAAAATCTTCACCGGAATCGGCGGCGCGGTGCCACGCCGCTGCTCGGACCGGTGCGCCCCGGCCGGGTCGGCGCCGGTCTCCCGGGCGTGCCGGGGCGGTACGTGGCGGGTGGGCGGGGCGTACCCGGCGGGCAGCCCCCGGCCCGTCCCGACGCCGTGTCCGGGTGGGCTGCCGTACCGGCCGGGTGCGCTGTTCGCCAGGGGGCCGGCCGGCGGCGAGGCGGGCCAGTCAGGAGATCGCACGAAGTCCATCGATCACTCGCATAATGAGGTCGGGGTCGTGGGCATCCTCGACGGGACAGACGTGCACGTCGAGGTGGCCGGCGGCCCGCAGGTCACCGACCAGGATCTTGGTGACGCCGAGATGCATCCGGAGCCGTGCGGAGATCTCCGCCACGGACATCGGCTCGGCGCACAGCGCGACGATCTCCTGGAGTTCCGAGGAGAGCCGGTTGACCGGTGGGCTGGTCCAGGACGTGGCATCGATCCTCGCAGTCACCTGGGTCTCCAACCCGATCGCCGGATCGGCCCCGGTGACCCGCCCGGAGGTCAGCACGAATGGGCGCAGCCCGGTCGGCACCGGCTGTACGATCGGCAGCTCTCCGGTGTCGGCCTCCGGCTCCGCCTCCTCCTCCGCCAGCGCGGCCTGGAGATAGGGACGGATCCGGACCGTCGACAGTACCTCCGGCTCCGGCTCCGCGTCCGGCTCCGGCACCTCGCTCCGCTCGGTCATGCCGGTCCCTCACTCCGCCCGCGGGCGTTCCGGGGTGTACGGCGCGGCGGGCCGCCGCCCACCGCAGCACCCGTGGTCACGACTGGACGGAGTTCTTCAGCTCGACGATCAGGCGAGGGGTGAGCGCGCCTCCGGCCCGACCGGCGAACAGGGTCATCTCGTAGGCGACGGTGCCGAGGTTGGCCGACCGGTCGGCGACCACCCCGAGGACCGAGCCGCTGCTGATCGCGCTGACCAGCAGGTAGCCGTCGGTCATGTCAACCACCACCCGGTTGAGCGCGCCCAGCGTGTACCAGTTCGCGGCGCCGCTGGCCAGGCTGGTCATCCCGGAGACCACCGCGGCCAGGCGCTCCGCGTTGGACCGGTCCTTGATCGACGACATGGCCATCAGCAGACCGTCGGAGGAGACCGCGATCGCCTCCTGTACGCCGGCGGTGCCGGACGTGAACGAGTCCAGCAACCAGTTGAAGGTGCGCGCCTCCTGGCTCAGCTCGCCGGCGCCCGCTGCCTGCTGGTCCTGCTCGGTACGGATGAAGGGAGTGCTCATCGTGGGGTTCCCTCTTCGTGGCGGTGTTCTGTTCGGACTTCGCTCAGCGCGCGGGCGACACCGGACTCGAACTGCATCATCAGCTCGCGTACCTTGTCCGGGTCGCCCGGTCCGGCGGCGGCGATGGCCGGTGCCTGGCCGAGCGGGGTGGTCGGCAGCGGAATGCTCAGGTTGGCTCCGGGGACCCTGCGGTTGAGCCGCGGCGGAGCGTCCGTCGCGGCGGGGGTCGCCGCTGCGATGCCGTTGGGTCGGGAGGCCGACCCCGCCGGCCCGAGGGTACCGCCCTCCGGACGCGGGCCGGTCCGCTCCGGCGGGGTGGCTCCCCGCGGCCGCTGGTCAGTCCCCTCCGGACCGGCGGCCGCCGGCCGTGGGGCGCCCTGGCGGGGCTCTCCGGACCCGGTGCCGACCTGCTCCGGCCGGAGATCCGGGCCGGCCGGCCGGGACTGCTGCTCGCGCTGCGCCCGGCGTACCCCGGCCTCGAACTCCTCGATCAACGCCCGGACCACGGACGGGTCGGCCGGGGTCGGCTCGGGGCGGGTCCTGCTGGTGGTGTTCGGCAGTTGGGCGCCCGGGACCCGCTGGCGCAGCCCGGTGCCGGGGCCGGACGAGGCGGGTCCCGGGCTGCTGTCGGCGGAAGGCGTCGCGGGCGCACCGGAGGACGCCGGGCCACCTTCCGCATCCGGGCCACCGGGCCGGTCGCCCGGGGCGCCACCGCCCGGTTGTCCCGCCGGGTCCGCGCCGGTCCTGACGGCACCGGGCCGGGCGGTGTCGGGCTGGGCCGGGCCGGTCCCGGCGGCGCTGGGCTGGGCAGTGCCGGGCTGGGCGGTGCCGGTCTCGGCGACGCTGGGCTGGGCAATGCCGGGCTGGGCGGTGCCGGTCTCGGCGGCGCTGGTCTCGGCGGCGCTGGGCTGGGCGGTGGCCACCGGGCGGGTCAGGAAGGCGTTCCAGGGCTGGCCGGACGTCAGCGACCGGGTGGCCCGGCGGATCAGCTCCTCGTCGAAGACCGGTCCGGCCGGTACCGCCACCGGCATCAGCTCGGGCAGCCGGAACACCGGCGCGGTCTCGGCCATCGCCGGCACCGGTTCCGGGAACACCGGCGCCGGCCCGGCGGGGCTGTGTACCGGCACCGGCTCGGTGGGCCTGGACGGTGCCGGCTCGGCGGTCGGGGCCGTCGCCCGGCCGACCGGGGTGCCGGCCTCGGTGATCCGGACCGGTCGGACCGGCAGCGGCGCCGAGGCGCTGGCCCGGGGCGTCGGCAGTTCGGACTCCGGACGGCGGGTGACCAGCAGCCAGTCGTCGATCTCCACCCCGACGGTGACCCCGCCGCCGGGCGTGGTCGCCGAGAGGGTGACCCGCCAGCCGTGCCGGCGGGCCAGCCGGCCCACCACGAACAGTCCGAGCACCTCGGTCGGGACCAGGTCCAGCCGTTCCCGCCGGGTCAGCCGGGCGTTCTCCTCGGCCAGCCGCTCCGGGGCCATCCCGATGCCGTGGTCGACCAGGTTGAGGCGTATCCCGCCAGGGATGACCTCGGCGAGCACGGTGACCCGGGTGTGCGGCGGGGAGAAGGCGGTGGCGTTCTCCATCAGCTCGGCGAGGGTCAGCACCAGGTCGCCGATCACCCCGGGCGCCACTCCGACGTCGAGCCGGACCTGCACGTCGACCCGGGTGAAGTCCTCGATCTCGCCGAGTGCCAGCCGGACCACGTCACCCAGCGGCAGCGGGGCGACGTGCCCGTCGCCACCGGCGCCGCCGGAGAGCACCACCAGGCTGCTCGCGTTGCGGCGCAGCCGGCTGGAGACGTGGTCGAGCCGGTAGAGGTGCTGGAGCCGACCCGGGTCCGTCTCCTGGTGTTCCAGCCGGTCGATCAGGGCGATCTGCCGGCCGACCAGGTTCTGGGTGCGCCGTCCGACGTGCCCGAACATCTGGGCCACGTTCCGCCGGCTGGCGGCCTGCCGCTCCACCAGCCGGGCGGCCGTACCCTGCACCCGCTCGAAGGCCCGGGCCAGGTCGCCGATCTCGTCGCGACCGTCCACGTCGACCGGGTCGAGCCGGATCGGCTGGTACGACTCGGACTCGTCGTCGACGATCCGGGTCAGCTCCTCCTCGGCGACCCGGGCCATCCGGTCGGCGGAGACGGTCAGCCGGGTCAGCGGCCGGGCGACGGTACGCGCCACCGCCAGGCTGAGCAGCATCATCAGCGCGATGATCAGCAGCACCAGCAGCCCGACCGTGTACGCACCGGCGATGGCCCGCTGCCGCTGGTCGGTCACCTCGGTGACCACGTCGGTGACGATCTTCTTCTCGATGAACTGGCCGAGCGTGATCAGCGAGATGGCGGCCGGGAACAGGTCCGCCAGGTTCAGGTCGGCGATCGCCTCGGTCGGGTCGGTGGGACCGGCGCTGAGGAACTCCGGGCCGGTCCGGGCCGCAGTCGCCCGCTCGATGAGCCGGTAGAGATCGTTCTGTGCCGGGGTGGCGAAGCTGCGGAACCGGGCCAGATTGGATTCGAGCCCGGCCATGGTGCCGACGTACGCGATGCCGGCGGCCGGGGTCTTCGTGCCGGCGACCAGCACGATCAGGCTGGCCGCGGCGCTGATCCCCTCGTCGGTGAGGAGCACCGCGTCCAGGGCGATCATCTGGCGGCCCTCGGGCGTGGTCGCGTCGGCGGACCGGACCAGACCCAGCGACGCGATCAGCGCGGTGTGTACCTGCCCGAACGCGGTGATGACCTGGTCCGGCCTGGCCCGCCGGGCCAGTACGCCGGCCCGCAGGTCGGCCAGCCGCCCGACATCCGCGATCGCGCTGTCGATCTCCCCGGTCAACTGCTCGCCGAGGTCGGCCCGCAGGTCGGCGATCCGGTCACCCACCTGCGCGCTCTGCTGGACCAGTTCCGAGCGGTCGACGACGTTCAGCAGGTAGCCGACGGAGAGCAGCCGCTCCCGCTGGAGATCCTGCACGAGGGTGCCGACCTGGCCGGCCCGGCGCACCGTGTCGGCGGTGTCGGCGGCCTTCTGGGCCGAGGAGATCCGGTCGGCCAGCACCGGGACGGCGAGGCCGATGGTGCTGAGCAGCGGAAGGATGACGAGCAGGGCCAGCCGGCCCCGGATCCGGAGCCTACCGAGCATCGGGACGTCCCCACGGCGCCGGGCGCTCCGGCACGGTCGACTGGCCGGCCTGGCCGGCGGGTACCGGATCCTGCCAGTCCGCCAGCGGGGATCGCCGGCCCGGCTCGCCCGAGGGGTCCGGCCGGCGCGGCCGGCGTTCGGGCAGCGGGGGCAGCCCGCCGGCCGGCGGCCCGGCCACGGCCGCGCCGACCGGCCGCGCCGACTCGGCCAGCGGCGGCCCGGTCGGGGGCGGCCCGGACTCGGCGTCGGCGACCGGGCGCAACCCGCCGGTGGCCGGTTCGCCGGCCTCGGCCGGGGTGCCGCCGCCCCGGGCGGATCGGGCGGCCAGCACCGGCAGGGCGGCGAGGGCGAGCACCAGGAGTACGGCCAGCACCAGCGCGCCGGCCGCGATCCGCTGCTCGCCGGTCAGCCCGTCGACCCGGTCCCGGAGCAGGATGTCGAGTTCGGTCAGGATGATCGTGGCCAGCCCGGATCCGGCGAGCTGCGCGGAGGCTCGGGCGGCACCCACCTGGATCGGGTTGGGTGCGGCCGAGTCCCGGGTGAGCGTGGCCAGGTCCTCCACCGCACGCTGGTAGCCGTCGAGCCGGCTGAGCAGGTTGCCGCCGAGCGTCCGGCTGGCGGTGTTCTCCACCGCCGCGCGCAGGTTCTCGACCAGGTCGGCGGCGGGGGCGAGTACGGCGGACCGGGCCAGGGCCAGCTCGCCGGCGGTACGCAGCGGGTTGCCACCCGAGCGGCCCGCCGCGAGTACCGAGCGGTCGGCGAGCCGTCCGGCCGCGACCAGGGCTTCCGGCAGCTCCTCGGCCACCGCGTCCTGGAGGTGGTAGGAGTCCGACTCCGGGTCCCGGATCAGCCCGGAACTCTCCCGCACCTTGGCGTAGAGCGCCAGCAGCAGGTCGGTGGTCTCGGTGTAGACCGTCCAGGCGTCCTGCGGGTTGGCCGGCGGGCGGTCCGGCAGCGCCTCGATCTTGGCGTGCAGCCCGGCCCAGCGCTCGCTGGTACGCAGCTCGGCGCCGTACCGGACGTCGACCGCGCTGGTCTCCTCGACCGCGGTACGCAGCGCGGCGGCGGCCGCCGCCCGGCCCGCCACGGCACCGGACTGGGCGTCGACCAGGGCGAGCGTCACCTGTCCCAGGGAACGCAGGTACTCGACCCCGTGCCGTTCGCGTTCGGCGACCGTGAGCCGGTCGTCGTTGCTGCGCCAGGCCGAGCTGAACAGCACGCCGGCCGGAAGCAGCAGGGCGACCGCGAGCAGTACTCGCAGCGCCGTACCGGTCCGGTTCGGCTCGCGCCGGGACCGTTGCGCGGGAACTGTCATCGTCCATCTCCATCGGCGCGAGGGGGTCGATCTGCGTGGCGGGCGTGGGGAGACCGCCCGGTCCCGTCCACCGGACCGGAAAACTAGTAGACGTCGGACCCGCTCGATCGGGGCTGAGCAGTCAGTTATGCGTCACTTGGGTACAGGTAACACCCGGTGAGCAAAAATGTGACTCCTTGTGCATAGTTGCCTAGGCGCATGTATTGATTTAGTGGGCGCTGCACCGAAAGATCGGAATTCACAGGATCCGAAGTCGCCGCGCCGGATACCCGGTGGTGCAATGCGGACGACGACTCACAGCCGCCGAACGGACCAGCCGGACGGACGTACGGCGGATCTCAGCCAACGCTCAGCTCCGGAGCCGTACGGTGTGACCCATGCCTTCCCGACTGCTGGCGCGGCTGCGCCGTGCCCGGCCGACCCGGCGCCGGTTGATTGCCGGATCGACCGTGCTGGTGTTGCTGGCCGCGCTGGTCGGCTGGGCGGTGTGGCCGGAGAACCCGCCCTACTCCACAACGGACTCCATGATTTCCGTCCGGTCCGGACCGGGCGGCGACCAGCCGGTCGACCTGGACACCAGGTTCTACCTGCCGGACGGGGCGAGCGCCGACCGGCCCGTGCCGGCGGTGCTGCTGGCGCACGGCTTCGGCGGCACGAAGCGGTCCGTCGAGTCCGACGCCGAGGACCTGGCCGGGCTGGGTTACGCCGTGTTGACGTACACCGCCCGGGGGTTCGGGCGCAGCGGCGGGCAGATCCACCTGGACCACCCCGACTACGAGGTACGGGACGCGGCCCGGCTGCTCGACTGGCTCGCCGCGCGGCCGGAGATCCGCAAGGATACGGCCGGCGACCCCCGGGTGGGCGTGGTCGGCGGCTCGTACGGCGGCGGCCTGGCCCTGCTGCTGGCCGCCCAGGACCAGCGGGTGGACGCCATCGTGCCGATGATCACCTGGAACGACCTGGCCCGCTCCTTCCTGCCCGAGTCCACCGGCCGGGAGCCGGTCGACGGGGTGTTCAAGAAGGGCTGGGCCGGGATCTTCTTCGGCAGCGGCGGCGGTACCGGCCTGGGCGGACTCACCGCCCCCGGCGCCGCACCGGGCGGCGAGGACTCCGGCGACGAGGGTGCCGACGAGGACGGTCCGGCCGGCGGCCAGGACCCGGTGCTCGGCACGGTGCCGGGTGCCGCGCCGGGCGGTACCCCGGACGACCCGGCCTGCGGGCGCTTCGCCGCCGACGTCTGCGCCGCGTACCTGCGGATCGCCACCACGGGCCGGGCCGACCCGGCGGCGGTCGAGGTGCTCCGCCGGTCCAGCCCGGCCGGCGTGCTCGACCGGATCAAGGCGCCCACCCTGCTGGTCCAGGGCGCCGCGGACACCCTCTTCCCGCTCGCCGAGGCGGACGCCAACGCCCGGGGCATCGCGGCCGGTGGCACCCCGGTCCGGGTCGCCTGGTTCACCGGCGGACACGACGGCGGCGAGGGCCCGCAGACCGACCGGGACCGGTTGCGCTTCCTGATGGCACAGTGGCTGGAGCACTACGTCAAGGGGTCCGGCGACGCGCCGTCGACCAGCTTCACCTGGTCGCGGATCGCCGGCTTCGACGCACTGGACCGCGGCCTGGTCGCCACCGGCTTCTCCGTCACCGACTATCCGGGCGTCGGCGGCACCACCACCGAGTCGATCGCGGTGGCCGGACCGGCACAGCGGATCGCCAACCCGCCGGCCGGCAACCCGGCGGCGATCTCCGCACTGCCGTTCGGCGGCGGCTTCTCGTCCCTGCTCGACGGGGTCGCCGGTGACCTGCCCGGCCAGCACGCCCGGTTCGAGTCGGCACCGCTTCCCCGGGCCGTCGACGTGGTCGGCTCGCCGACGGTCACCATCCGGGCCGCGTCGCCGACCGGCGAGGCGGTGCTCTTCGTCAAGCTCTACGACGTCGATCCGAACGGCCCGGCCGCGCTCTCGAACGGCCTCGTCGCGCCGGTCCGGCTGACCGGGCTGCCGGCCGACATCTCCGCCGCGACGCCGGTCCGGGTCACCCTGCCGGCGATCGTGCGCCGGATCGAGGCCGGGCACCGGCTCCGGATCGTGGTCGCCACCTCCGACCAGGGCTACGCCACCCCGGTCGAGCCGGTCACCTACACCGTCGCGCTGGCCGGGCCGGCCTCCGGGGCCGTACCCGGGATGCCGGCCGGTGCCGCCCTGACCGGCGCCGAGGTGTCGCTGCCGACCGTGGTCGGCGAGCCGATCGCCACCCCGGCGGTGGTCTGGCGCTGGGCGCTCGCCGGCCTGGTCGCCGCGATCGTGCTCGGGCTCGTCGTGGTGGTGGCCGTGCTCCGCCGCCGGCACCGCCGGCACGACACCTCGGTGCATCCCGAGTACGCCGACACGCCGCTGGTCGTCCGCGACCTGCGCAAGGAGTACGCCGACGGCTTCGTCGCGGTCTCCCGGATCGACTTCGAGGTGCACCGGGGCCAGGTGGTCGGCCTGCTCGGGCCGAACGGCGCCGGCAAGACCACCACGCTGCGGGTGCTGATGGGGCTGACCCAGCCGACCACCGGCGAGATCCACGTCTTCGGGCACCGGCTGGTGCCCGGCTCGCCGGTGCTGTCCAGGATCGGCGCGCTGGTGGAGGGGCCGGGCTTCCTGCCGCACCTGAGCGGTCTGGAAAACCTGCGCGCGTACTGGCGGGCGACCGGCCGGCCGGAGGCGGACGCGCACTTCGAGGAGGCGCTGGAGATCGCCGGGCTCGGCGACTCGATCCACCGGAAGACCCGGAAGTACAGCCACGGCATGCGGCAGCGGCTGGCCATCGCACAGGCCATGCTCGGCCTGCCGGAGCTGCTGGTGCTGGACGAGCCGACGGACGGGCTGGACCCGCCGCAGATCGCCGAGATGCGCCGGGTGCTGCGCCGGTACGCCACCGACGGCCGGGCGGTGCTGGTCTCCAGCCACCTGCTGGCCGAGGTGGAACAGACCTGCACGCACGCGGTCGTCGTGCACAAGGGGCAGATCGTGGCGGCCGGCAGAGTGGAGGAGATCGTCGGCGAGTCGCCGAGTACCCAGTTCGACGTCTCCGACGTCGACGCCGCCCGGGCGGTACTGGACCGGCTCGACGGTGTCCGGGTGCTGCCGGAGACCAACGGCGCGCTGGTGGTCGACACCAACGGCACCGCCCGGAGCGCGGTGGTGGCCGAACTGGTCCGGGCCGGTGTCGGGGTGGACCGGGTGGTGCCGCGCCGCCGCCTGGAGGACGCCTTCCTCGCCCTGGTCGGCGAGAACTCTCGGGGAAGCGGGGACCGCTGATGACCGCCACGGAGACCAGGGCACCGGACGCGGCCGGCGGTGCCGCCGGGTACCGGCCCCGGGCCACGCTCTCGATCGCCGCCGAGTGGCGCCGGCAGGCGTCCCGCCGACGTACCCAGTTCGCGCTCGGCTTCATGGTGCTGCTACCGCTGATCATCCTGATCGCGTTCCAGTTCGAGGGCTCCGGCGACGACGACAACGGCGGGGGCGAGTTCGGCAGCCTGATCGAGCTGGCCACCAGCGGCGGGCTCAACTTCACCCTTTTCGCGCTGCTCGTCTCGTCGTCGTTCCTGCTGGTCGTGGTGGTGGCGCTGTTCTGCGGCGACACGGTGGCCAGCGAGGCGAGCTGGGGCAGCCTGCGCTACCTGCTGGCCGTACCGGTGCCCCGGGCCCGACTGCTGGCGGTCAAGCTGGTGGTCGCACTCGGGTACTCGCTGCTGGCCCTGCTGCTGCTGGCCGGCACCGCGCTGCTCGTCGGCACCCTCCGGTACGGCTGGTCCCCGCTCTCCAGCACGGTCGCCGCGCAGATCCCGGCCGGGGAGGGACTGCTGCGCCTGCTCGGCATCCTCGGCTATCTGGCGGTCGTACTGCTGGTCGTGGCCGGCCTGGCGTTCCTGCTGTCGGTGACCACGGACGCGGCGCTCGGCGCCGTCGGTGGCGCGGTGCTGCTCTGGATCCTCTCCAGCATCCTCGACCAGATCACCGCGCTGGGAGTGGTGCGGGACTTCCTGCCGACGCACTACAGCAGCGCCTGGCTCGGCCTGCTCTCCACTCCGGTGCAGACCGACGACATCGTCAAGGGCGCCATCTCGGCGATCTGCTACGCCACGGTGTTCTGGTCGCTCGCGTTCTGGCGCTTCACTCGCAAGGACGTGGTGTCGTAGTACTCCGGAAGGAGACCTGCGTAGAGATCCCGAGTTTTGAGGCAGGGGATCGTGACCTCGATCAGTGAGGGCGAGTTCGAGCGGCTGTTGGTCGGCTTCGAGCGTGAAGCCATCCATCTTGAGACGCGTGACGCCTATGGCACGGCAGTGGAGCTGCCGCATATGGCGAAGTGGGCGAACGGCGAGCCGGATGACCTGGCGTGGTTGGAAGGCTGGTGCGAGAGCCTGCGACAGCACGTCGAGGCCGGTCGGTCCGTGCGGCGGGCGCGGATCGTGTCCGAACCGCTCAGCGACTACCAGCGCTGGTCGTGGAGCATCGCGCAGCCCATGGTGGAGGCTGGCGAGGACATCCGTTGGATACCCCGGCGACGCGTGTCGTCGGTAGCCGTGCCTGGCAACGACTACTACCTCTTCGATGACCGCCTGGCGGTCTTTCTCATCTACGCCGGCAACGGCTTGGCCGTAGATCGGGTGGCCTCTTCCCAGCTTGCTGACCTGCGATTGTGCCGGTCGGCGTTCGAGGCCGTGTGGCAGTTGTCCATCCCACACCGTGACTACCAGCCCATCTAGTGCCGCAGGCCGGAGCCAGGAGGCCCAGTGAGGCAACGGCTGCCAGCGGGGCGCGGCTTCGCGAAATCCTGGACAGCGGTCGGGAGGTACCTGCCGGCGGTCGCGTGCCCCTGATCGGCATGATGGTGGGCATGCGGCTGCTGGTGCTCGGTGGTACGTGGTACGTCGGTCACGCCATCGTGAGCGCCGCCATCGAGGCGGGTTGGGAAGTGACCACGTTCAATCGAGGGGCATCTGATCCGTTCCTCGAACAGGTACGAGCGGTTCGAGGAGACCGGAACCAGGTCGATGCTGTGCGTGCCCTGGTCGCCGCTGGCACCTGGGACGCCGTCGTGGATACGTCCGGTTACGTGCCGCGCAACACGCTCGACGTAGCGCATGCCCTCGCGCCCGTTGCCGGCCGATACGTCTTCATGTCGACCGTGAGCGTCTATCGGGATTGGCCGATCGAGCCACTCACCGATGAGTCGGCACTCCTGGACTGTCCGCCCGATGCCGGCCAAGACTACGGCGAGGATACCGAGGATGGCCCGACGAGGTACGGCTACCAGAAGGTGGGTTGCGAGTCCGCGGCGCTCCTGGCCTTCGGTCCGGATCGGACCACGATTCTCCGTCCCGGTGTTGTGCTTGGCCCGCGCGAGTACGTCGGCCGCCTGCCGTGGTGGCTCCGCCGGGTCGCTGCCGGGGGTCGGGTACTGGCTCCCGGCTCGCCGGAGCGTGCGATTCAGCCTGTGGACGTGCGCGACCTTGCGGCGTTCGTGCTCCGGACCATCACCGACGGGGCATCTGGGACATACAACGTGACGGCGCCGATCGGCGGGACGACCTTCGGGGATCTACTCGCCGCATGCGCCGAGGTGACTGGGTCCGACGCAGGCTCGTACTGAGGGAGCTGTAGGTGATGGCCGCAGTAGGCGGGGCAGCCCGTCGGCGGCGAGAAGTCGTGCATCCGCCGTGGTGCGTACCTCAGCGCTGTGAGTTCCTGGTTCCGCCTCAGTTCCAATATGGACTCCCCCTGCGCAAGGGGCCGGTGCGGCTGCTTGGAGATCGGCGTGGTGGCGGCAGCGTAGCCGTGTACATGGTCGCCGCGCAGGCAGGCCCGCCCATGCTGGGGCTGCACGCGGCCGGACGATGGCGGGGATCCGGAGGTGCGTTTCTTCGGCTCGTTGACGGATGGCAGCTTGCCCGGCACCTGGACCACGTGCTGGGCGAAGCGGGATTCACGTCCCCGGGGGGAGGCGGCGATGCCCGAGCATGAGCGGAAGGACGGAGCGCCGAGATCGGCGCTCGGCATCGCTCCCGATACCTGCCCGCTGTGGTGTCAGGGCTGCTTGTCGAGCAGCCCGGGGCACCGTAGTCGGCTGGCGACCGTCGGCAGGGAGGGTAGCGGTTGGCTGAGTGTCCAGCTTGTCGCCGATCGAGGGGCCGGTCACGCGCCACTGTTGCAGATCGACGTCACGCGGCACGGATCCACCGAGACGGTGCTGCTCACGTTCGCACAGACGGCGCGGATGATCGGAGAGATCATCCACCTTCCGCATCCGATCGGAGCCTGGCAGCTTCGAGACGATGCGGCACCGGGGGACGAGTCAGGAAACTGACGGGTATCCCGCTCCCCGGGCAGGCTCGGGGAAGCCCTGGGCGGCGAAATCTGCCCTATAGTCGGCAGGTCGGGGCTGGGTGGCCGTCCGGTGACTCTGTGACAGGGGTGGGTTCTGTGTCGGAGCTTGCCACCCGGGTCGGGCGACCGCCCCGGCGGATCAGCCGGTTCCTCACCGAGGCGCGACTGGGCTGGGTGGACGCCCGGCTGATGGTCGCGATGCCCGGCCGGGAGCGCGCGCTGCGCTTCATCGCCGTGCTGCTGTTCTGCCAGCGGGCGAGCTACATCGTGCCGGCGCTGCTCGGCATGTCCAGCGGCGACACCCGCTACCACAGCCCCGCGCTGAACACGACGCTGCTGGTCGGCGTGGTCGGCTGGAACGTCCTGCTCGGTGCGTTCGTGTGGCGGCGGGGTTGGTTCAGCTACGGGCACGTCGTGCTGGACGTGGCGATCATCTGCGGGCTGCTGGTCGTGGTCAACGCCAACATCCGGTCCGGCTACGAGTTGTCGGCGGCGAACTGGGCCGGCAAGTTCGCCCTCGGCTCGGCGGCGCTGGTCGGGGCGGTGCTGAGCCTGCGTGCGCTGCTCGTCGGGCTCGGGCTGCTGGTGCTGACCGCGGTGGTCGCCGCCTCGGTGCAGATCGGTGGCCTGCCGCCCTGGGAGTCGGGCTTCGTCAACCACGTCAACTCCAGCCTGTGGTTCGCGCTGGTGCTGCACTTCACCCGCCGGTTCCTCTGCGCCCAGGCCAACGCCGTCGACGAGGCGACCCAGCGCCGGCTCGCGGCCGAGACGGCGACCGCGGCCGGGGCGGCCCGGTACGCCGAACGCCTGCACCACTACCGCCGGCTGCACGACACCGCGCTGGCGACGCTGACCGCGATCGCCCGGGGCGGGCTGGACCATCGCGCCGAGGACGTCCGGCGGCGCTGCGGCCGGGAGGCCGACTACATCCGGAGCCTGGTCACCGAGGACCGGGCCGAGGCGGAGAGCACCCTCGGCGCCAGCCTGGCCGAGGTGGTGGCCGACGCGACCGGGCTGGGCCTGCGGGTGCACCTGCGCTCGGGCAACGTGCCGTCCCCGCCGCCCCGGCACGTCGTACGGGCGGTCTGCGACGCGGCCCGGGAGGCGCTGAACAACGTGGCCCGGCACGCCGGTACCGGCGAGGCGTGGGTCACCGTCGACTGGTACGACGGCGTGCTCGGCGTACGGGTCGTCGACCGGGGGGTCGGGTTCGACACTGACTGCGTCACCGGAGGTTTCGGGTTACACCGCTCGATCGCCGAACGGATGACCGAGGTCGGCGGTGAACTGCGGCTCTTCTCCGAGCCCGGTCACGGCACGAGTGTCGAGCTGCTCTGGCCGGCGTCGTCGCCGGAGGCGGACGAGTAGCGGTGCAGCCCGTCCTCGCGGACCCGGTCGGCGAGGTCGAGTTTGGTGTACGTCGGCCGGCCCGCGTCGCCGTACTTCGCCTTGACCCGGTCCAGGTACTGCCGCGCGGTCGTCGGCTGGATGCCGACCTTGCGGGCCACCGCGGTCAGCGTCATGCCGGAGGCGTAGGCGACCAGTACCGCCCGTTCCTTGGGCGCCAGCTTGGGCCGGTCGGGCCGCTCGTCGCAGGACCAGGCGAAGGCCAGCTCGGGGGAGTGTGCCACCTCGCCCCGGGCGACCGTCCGGATCGCCTCGGCCAGGCTCGGCAGGTCGTGGTCCTTGGTGAGGTAGCCCGACGCGCCGGCCCGGATCACGTCCACACCGTGCACCACGTGCGGCACCACGCTGACCACCAGCACCGGCCGCCCGGTGGCGACGAGCCGACGGACGTTGTCCACCGGCGCGGACCCGTCCGCCAGCAGCAGGTCGAGTACGACGACGTCGGCCGGGCCCGGTTCGGTGTCGAGGAGCTGGTCGACGGTGGCCGCCGTGCAGAGCAGCCGGAGGTCGGGAACCGAGCCGAGCCAGGCGGTCATGCCGTCCAGCAGCATCCGGTCGTCGTCGACCACGGAGACCGAGAGCGCGGACACGATAGACAGCACCTCGCCTTCCGCCGGGGAGGGTGACTCCGGAGCCTAAAGCGGTGGGGTGGCAGGGGACCCGGACACTAGAGCCCCGCCGATCCGCTGTCAAGACGCAGTTTTTGCTTTCTGGTACCTCCCGGTGACAGTCAGTGATCCTTTGCTGGACTCGAGTCCCGTCGGTGAGACCCGCCGCACGGAGCTCGGGACAGCGGGGAACCGCCCGACGGCGGCTCCCTCCGGCTGGACGGGGGAGTGCTCATGCGACTGTCGGCGATCTGGAGTTCCCTGGTCGTCCCGGACGACCTCGGCTACTTCCGCTGCCGGGACCGGTATCTCGTGGAGAATCCGGACCTGGCCGCCTGGGCGGTGCTCACCGAGGAGGAACTCGGACTGCTGCGGGCGCTCGCCTACGGGGCCGTCCCACCGTCCGGATCCGGCGGGCCGGGCGAGTGGCACCGTCTCGAACGCCAACTCGCCACCCTGGTGCTGAACTGGCTGGTCTACCTGCCGGGCCGGGTGCCCCGGGTCCGGCCGGCCGAGCCGAGGCTGAGGGCGGTCCGCTACGCCATCACCGACGGCTGCCACCCGCCCCGCCGGGACCGCCCCGCCTCCTGCGCCCACCCCCGCCCCGGTGAGCTGGAGCCGGCGGAGTCCCTCGACCTGGTGGACCAGATCGCCGAGCTGGGCGCGGAACTGCTGATCCTGACCGGCGGCGAACCGATGCTGCGACGCGATCTCTTCGACGTGGCCGATCTTGCCCGCAGTCGGGGGCTGCGGGTCAACCTGGTCACCACCGGCAGCCGGATCCGGGACGCCGGCACCGCCCAGCGGATCGCCGACACCTTCGCCAGCATCACCGTCAGCCTGGACGGCGGCGGCCACGAGCTGCCCGGTACGACTCCGGGCGAGGGCACGCTCGCGCGGACCGTACGCGGGCTGGCCCTGCTGAACGCGGCCGGTGTCAAGCCGGCGATCGACCACGTGGTGTCGCCGGAGAACATCGCCGCGCTGGACGACCTGATGGCGTTCCTGGACGGCATCGAGTTCAGCCGGGTCCGGATGATGAGCCACACCGCCGTCGACCGGGGCGGCTCGGACGGTCCGCACCTCGGCTGGGAGTACCTCGGCGGGGAGTACCCGCTCGCGGCGCGGCGGTCCGGCTGGACGAGTCCGGTGGCCCGGAAGGTCCTCAGCCAGGGCCCGAGGGCGCATTCCTCGTGCCCCGTCCAAGCCGACTGCGGGCTCCACGGCATCGACCTCCACATCGACCCACGCGGCGACGTCTACCCCCGCGAGTCGGTCCCCGGCCCGCCGCACCCGGCCGGCAACCTGCGGAGCCGGCCGTTGCACGAGATGTTCGCCCCACCCGTCCACGCCGACCCGTCGCCGGACGACGTCGTCGAGGGCGGGGAGCCGGCCGACTGCCGGCGCTGCCACCTGGACCGGCTCCGGCCGCGCGGGGGGACGGGAGTGCGCGACGAGCCCCCGGGAGGTCCGGGACGGCTCGGCGCACCCGGCGTACGACGACCGGCACGCCCGGACTCCGCTGTCCGGCGGATGCCGGTCGCTTCCACTGCTGACCACCGGACCGGGAGGTGCCGCGTGACGGTCGGAATCAACTCCGGGATCGTCTGGGTCGACGACGACGAGGAGGTCCGGCTCTACAACCCGGAGGACGGGGATTTCCAGACGTTCAACGCGAGCGGCGCGCGGATCTGGCGCCGGCTCGCCGCCGGCAGCGCCGTGGAGACCGTCGTGCGTGACCTGGCCGACGCGTTCGGCGGCGACGACGGCCGGGAACGCGAGGCCGTCGCCCGGGACGTCCGCGAGTTCGTCGCGTTGCTGCACGCCCGGGACCTGCTCCGGACGTCCGAGCCGTCCGGACCGGCCGGAGTGGAGGGCGACCGGTGAGCGGCAGCGGCTTCGCCGACCTGGTACGCGCGACCCTCGCCGCCGGGGGACTGGCCCGGGTACCGGTCACCGACTCCGGCATGCTGCCGGTGCTCTCCGGCGGCACCGTCGTGGTCGAGCCGGTCGAGTTCGACCAGATCCGCCCCGGCGAGGTGGTCGCGTACCAGCACGGCGAGGGGATCGTGGTGCACCGGGTGGTGGCCCGGCTGCCGGAGCACCTGCTGACGGCCGGCGACAACCTGCCGCTGTACGACCCGCCGGTGCCCCGGGCGGCACTGCTCGGCCGGGTGCCGCAGGTCGCCGCCCGGATCCCGGGTGTCCCGGCCGTCGGCTGGCCGCCGCTCCCACTGCCGGACGGCGTCACGCTCTGGCTGGTCGGCGCGGCGGCCCGGGCCGTACCGGAGACCGACCACCAGCTTCCGGTGCCGGGGAGCCGCCGTCCGGAGGCCCTGGTCCGGGTACGCCACCTCGCCGCCGGCTCCGCCCTGCCGGACCGGGTACGCCGAGCCCTGGACGCCCTCGACGCGCTGGGCGGGGTGACCGTGGGCATCTCCCCGGCAGCGGTACGCCCGGTCGACGACCTGCGTGCCGGACTGGCCGGCCCGAGCCGCCCGGCGCAGCGGCTCGACATCGTGCTCGGCTGCCGGTTCGGCTCGCCGGCCCTGCCCGGCGCCGCCGGAGGGAGCGCGGTCGCGCCGGAGGCCGGGCCCGGCGACGCCCAGCCGCTCATCGCCCCGGACGACGTCGACCACCACCTGCGGACCGGCCCGCCACTGCGGGAGACCGGTCCGGAGAGCGAGATCCGGATCATCCTCGCCACGCTGGGCGTACCCCCGTTGCCGGGATCCCCGGAGCCGGCGCTCCCCGGTGCACCGTGACCCCGGCGATCGCCGCGACCGACCTGGTCAAGGTGTATCCCGGCGCCACCCCGGCGGTCGACGGGCTGACCTTCGACGTCCCGCCCGGCCAGGCGGTCGGGCTGCTCGGCCCGGCTGGCGCCGGCAAGACCACCCTGCTCAAACTGGTCTGCGGCGCCTGCCCGGCCAGCTCGGGTCGGATCCTGGTGCACGGCCGCCAGCCCGACGCCGGCACGCGCCGGGACGTGGCGGTGGTGCACCAGTCCGGGCCGTTCGACCTGATGTTGACGGTCCGGGACAACCTGCGGATCGCCGCCGCGTTCCGGGGTCTGCCCTGGCGCCGCGCCCTTTCCCGGGCCGACGACCTGCTCGGCGCCTTCGAGCTGACCGGCAGTGCGGACCAGCTCGTGCACACCCTCTCCGCCGGGCAGCGGCGCCGGCTCCAGCTCGTGCGGGCGCTGCTCCGGGTACCGAGAGTCCTGCTGCTGGACGAGCCGTCGGCGGGCTTGGACGTCGAGGGCCGGCGTCGGGTCTGGGCCGCCCTGAACGAGCTGCGCCGGCAGCACGAGCTGACCATCGTGCTGACCAGCCACTACCTCGACGAGGTGGAGCGCAACACCGAACGGGTGCTGGTGCTGTGCCGGGGCCGGATGATCCGGGACGGCGCTCCGGCGGATCTGCGGGACGAACGCGGCGAGGCGCGGGCGGTGCTGCGGAGCGGGTCGGTGGACGGCTGGCCGGCGATCGCCGCCGGGGCGCTCCGGCTGGGCCTGGCCGCGGCCCGCAGCGGCAACGAGATCGTGCTGACCGGGCCGGACCTGCGGCGGCGGCTGCCCCGGCTGCTCGCCGAACTGGCCGACCAGCGGATCCCGGTCGACAGCGTGGAGCTGGCCACGGCCTCGCTGGAGGAGGCCTTCGTGGCCCTGACCCGATCGGAGCTGACCACCCGGTGAACCTGTCCGACCTGGTTGACGACGACACCGCCGCGCCGCCCTGGCACGGCTCCGGATTCACCGCGACGCTGCGGCGGGAGTGGCTGCTGCTCACCCGCAACCGCAGCAACCTGTTGCTCGCGGTGGTGCCGACCGCCGGCTACATCGCGCTCTTCGCCACCTCGCTCGCCGACCTGATCGGTACGGTGACCTACCGCGGCGAGCCGGTCGGCTACCCCGACTTCGTGGTACCGGCGCTGATGTTCGCCGCGCTGCTGGCCGCCGCCACCACCTCGGGTACCGCGCTCGTCCAGGAGCGGGCGCACGGGATGGCGCTGGAACTGTGGTCGTACCCGCTCACCCGCTGGCAGTACGTCGCCGGCAAGCTGCTCGCCGGTTCCGCCCTGGTGTTCGTCCAGACGGTCGCGGCGCTGGCGGCCTCGGCGGCGCTGTTCCGGGGTCGCTGGCCGGCGGACCGCTGGGCCGCGCTGCTCTGCGGGGCGCTGCTCGCCGCGCTGGCGTTCAACGCGCTCTGTCTGCTGCTCGCCACCGTGGTGCAGGACTCCCAGCGGTTCACCGTACTGGTGAACGTGCTGGCCCCGCTGCTGCTCTTCGCCAGCCCGTCGTTCTATCCGATCGAGAATCTCGGTACGGTGCAGCGGATCCTCGCGGACGTCAACCCGGTCAGCTACGGCGTCACCGCGCTCCGGGAGGCGCTGCTGCGCGGGTTCCCCGGTGCCTGGCCGTACTTCCTGCTGCTCGGGGTGGTCGGCGTCGTCGCCGTGGCGGGGGTGGGTCGGGCCCTGGTGCGGCAGTCCCGGGCGCTCTGAACCGACCCGGCCGGGCTCGCGGTCAGACCTTCTGGTCGCGGCTGGCCAGCCCGGCCGGTGCGGCCGCCAGGGCCGCCTGGATCGCCTCGACCAGGGCGAGCGCGGACTCCTCGGTCAGCTCGACCGCGACCCGGGCGCCCGGACCGGCGGCCGGGTTCAGGAAGTCGATGTTGAGGGTGTGTGCGTACGGGGCGTGCGTCGGATGGTCCACGTAGACGCAGGCGTGGCTGACCGGGAACCACCCGTCGGCACCCTTGCCGCTGCCGTCGACCTCGCGTTTCACCGTGACGTACGTGCACATGCCGGCCTCCTCTGGCTCGGGGCGGAACGGGGTCAGGCGCCGAGCTGGCGGTCGAAGAAGTCCCGGACCCGCTGCCAGCCCTCGGTGGCGGCCAGCGGCCGGTAGCCGGGCCGGTCGACGGCGAAGAAGCCGTGCCCGGCGTCGGCGAAGGTGTGGAACTCGTGCGGCTTGCCGAGCCGGGTCAGCTCCCTGGACAGCTCGTCCGTCTGGGCCGGCGACGGGTACTGGTCCTCGGCACCGAAGAGCCCGAGCAGCGGGCAGCGCAGCTTGTCGGCCTGGTCGAGCAGCGGCCTCACCGCCAGCGGGAAGCTCTCCGGCGGGTCGCCGACCACGAACGCGCCGTAGCAGTCGACGGCGGCGTCCAGCGGCAGCCGGGTGGCGGCCAGGAACGCCTGCCGGCCACCGGAGCAGTACCCGATCACCCCGACCCGGCCGTTCGAGCCCGGCAACCCGCGCAGGTGCTCGGCCGCGCCGCCCACGTCGCCGACCAGCCGGTCGTCGGGTACGCCGCCGGCGGCCCGCGCGGTGGCCGCCGCGTCGTCCGGGCTCGCTCCCGGCGCCTCCCGGGAGTAGAGGTTGGGGCAGATCGCCGCGTACCCGTAGCTGGCCAGCCGGCGGGTGATCTCCTTGGTCGCCTCGTCGTAGCCGGGCATGTGGTGGATCACCACCACCCCGCCGTGCGGCGTGGATCCGACGGGCTGGGCCAGGTACGCCTCGATCTCGTCACCGCCCGCCCCGGTGATCCGGACCGTTCCGGCCTGCATCGCGTCCTGCAACGTCGCGCTCCCGTCCTGCTCGGCCGGTCTGTGACCGCCGGCCGTACCGAAGTTTCGTTAGCCTGGGGTAACTATTTCAGCCGGCGGTCGGTGACGGCCGGGCGCCCCGCTGCGGGATCTTGCTCACACCGGGAAGAGACCCAGGACAGTGGCTCCCGGTGCCCGTAGACTGACGGCACAACTTCATACCTCATCCAGAGGGGCTGAGGGATACGGCCCGATGACGCCCCGGCAACCACTCCACGGCGGAGCAGGTGCCAAATCCGTCCCCGCCGCGCGGTGCGGCGCCAGGGAAAGATGAGAGGACGGCAATCGTCATGACGTCGATCATCGACGCGACCCCCAGCCAGACCAGCCCGGTGGCCCCCAACCCGGCCCGCGTCCTCGTCTGTCGCGGTTGTGGCACCGAATACCCGCTGGTCGCCCAGCACGCCTGTTACGAGTGTTTCGGCCCGCTGGAGGTCGGCTACGACGCCGCGACCCTGGCCCGGGTCACCCGGGCCGACATCGAGGCCGGCCCGAAGAACCTCTGGCGGTACGCCGCCCTGCTGCCGACCGGCCAGGACCCGACCACCCGGGTCACCCTCGACCCGGGGCTGACCCCGCTGGTCCCGGCCGCCGGCCTCGCCGCCGAGCTGGGCATCCGGGCGCCGCTCTGGGTCAAGGACGACAGCGCCAACCCCACCCACTCGTTCAAGGACCGGGTGGTGTCGGTGGCGCTGACCGCCGCCCGTGGCCTCGGCTTCACCCGGTTTGCCTGCGCCTCGACCGGCAACCTGGCGAACTCGGTCGCCGCGCACGCGGCCCGGGCCGGGGTGCCGTCGATCGTCTTCATCCCCGGCGACCTGGAGCAGGGCAAGGTGGTGACGACCGCCGTCTACGGCGGCGACGTGGTCGCCATCGACGGCTCGTACGACGACGTCAACCGGCTCTGCGGCGAGCTGGTCGAGACCGACGAGTTCGAGGACACCGCGTTCGTCAACGTGAACGTCCGGCCGTACTACGCCGAGGGGTCCAAGACGCTGGGGTACGAGGTCGCCGAGCAGCTCGGGTGGCGGATCCCCGAGCAGGTGGTGATCCCGATGGCCAGCGGCGAGCTGCTGACCAAGATTGACAAGGCGTTCAGCGAGCTGGTCGAGATCGGACTCGTCGAGGCGCCGGCCAACGGCTGGAAGGTCTTCGGCGCCCAGTCGGCCGGCTGCAACCCGATCGCCGTCGCACTGCACGCCGACACCGACGTGATCACTCCGGTTCGGCCGACCGGGATCGCGAAGTCGCTCAACATCGGTGACCCGGCCGCCGGGCTCTACGCCCTGGAGGCGGTCCGCCGCACCGGCGGCTGGATGGACTACGCCGACGACGACGAGATCCGTGCCGCCATCCGGCAGTTGGCCCGTACCACCGGAGTCTTCGCGGAGACCGCCGGCGGGGTGACGGTGGCGGTGCTCGGCAAGCTGGTGGCGAGCGGCCGGCTGGACCCGGACGCCGAGACGGTCGTCTACAACACCGGCGAGGGCCTCAAGACACTGGACGCGGTGGCGGCGCAGGTCGGTCCGACGTACCGGGTCAAGCCGTCGCTGCGGGCGGCCCGCGACGCCGGCCTGCTCGGCTGAAATTCCGGGAAGAATTTTTTCGGCATCTGCCCGGGCCTGCCCGGGCAGATGCACGTGCAACTTGCAGGTGAGATCGTTCAGGTCCGCCGACCGAGTGATGGACCCGGTGGTACGGATGCGGTGCGTAGCTGCTGTTTTGCCGCCCGTGACGAAAACGCGCGGAAGAGGGCTTGACGCCTGCATCTGCACGTCGCAAGATGCTCCGTGCGGGAGGACGCACCGCCGTAGACTTTCAAAGCTCTTACGACCCGACGCCGGAGGCGTTGTGCGGGCGTCCTCCCGACCAAACTCTCTCTCTCGGCCGGGCTGCCGCAATCGTCCGCCCGTTGGCTCAACGCGGATCCATCGACCCGGGTGACGGTTCGCCGATATTCGGTCGCGCCCGGTTCGTGCAAGCGGCACCCTCCAGGGCATGGACATCCTCGTCACTGCACTGGACGTCGCCGACGTCGCCGCCACCGAGCGGGCGTACGAGATCGAGTCCGCCGCCCGGGCGGCCGACCAGCCCGACATGCCGAGGCTGCCCCGGCAGCGCTTCTTCGCCGGGCTCCGGCACCCCTGGCCCGGTAACGACGACCGGCACGCGCTGGGCTGTCTCGACGGGGTGGCCGTGGGCTACCTGGCGGTCTCGCTGCCGCAGCGGGAAAACCGGGAGAACGCCGGGCTGACGCTCGCCGTCCATCCGGAGTACCGCCGCCGGGGCGTCGGCCGGGCCCTCTACGAGTACGCGGTGCGGGTGGTCCGGGACGAGGGCCGCAAACGGATCATCGGCGAGGTGGCGAACATGAGCCCGGAGGCCGCCCCGACGATGCCGGGCGACGCCTTCGCCGCCGCGATGGGCGCCAGGCCGGCGCTGGCCGACGTACGCCGCCGGCTCGACCTGACCACCCTCGACGAGCCGGAACTCGACCGGCTGCTGGCCGAGGGCCTGACCCGGGCCGAGGGCTACTCGATCGTGCGCTGGCAGGGCGCCACCCCCGACGAGTACGCCGAGGACGTCGCCTACCTGGACAGCCGCCTGGTCAGCGACGCGCCGATCGGCGACCTCACCTGGGAGGCGGCCAGGCCGGAGGTGACCCGGCTACGCGAGATGGAGCAGGGCTACCACGATCGCGGCCAGTACTGGTACAACAGCGGCGCCCGGCACGACGCGACCGGCCGGTTGGTGGCCTGGACCGGGATCGGCATGAGCGCCGGCTGCGACTGGCACGCGTTCCAGCAGATCACCCTGGTCGAGCCGGCGCACCGGGGGCACCGCCTCGGCACGGTGATCAAGGTCGACAACCTGCGGCACATCCGGGCGTACGAGCCGGCGCTGCGGTTCATCGACACCTTCAACGCCGCGTCGAACGACTACATGATCTCGATCAACGAGGCGCTGGGATTCCGCGCGGTCGCCGGGCTCAACACCTGGCAGGCGACCCTCTGACCAGCGGCGTCCACCCCCGGTGCGGAGGCTGGGACGGGTCGGGCCGGTGCGGCATGATGGCGGGATGACGGAGACCCCGCACCCCTTCTTCGCCCGGCACACCGACACCCTGGAACGGGCACTCACCGCGATCGCCGAACGCTCCTACTGGTCCGCCTACCCCGAGTCGCCCAGCCCCCGGGTCTACGGCGAGACCGCCGCCGCCGAGGGCGAGGCGGCGTTCCGGGCGTACCTGGGCGGCAAGTTCCCGCTCGACCAGCCCGGCACCGGTGACTGGGTGGCCACCGAGGCCAGCCCGTTCGGCATCGACCTCGGGGTGAGCTACCCGCACGCCGACCCGGAGGTGCTGCTGGCCGCCGCCGCGACCGCACTGCCGGCCTGGCGGGACGCGGGCCCGCAGACCCGGGTCGGGGTCTGCCTGGAGATCCTCGCCCGGCTGCACGCCCACATCTTCGAGCTGGCCAACGCGGTGCACGCCACCAGCGGGCAGGCGTTCGTGATGGCGTTCCAGGCCGGTGGCGCGCACGCGCTGGACCGGGCCCTCGAAGCGCTCGCCTACGCGTACCGGGAGATGACCCGGCACCCGGCGACGGCGGCCTGGGAGAAGCCGGCCGGCAAGGGCGACCCGCTGCGGATGACCAAGAACTTCCACGTGGTGCCGCGTGGCGTGGCGCTGGCGATCGGCTGCAACACCTTCCCGACCTGGAACACCTACCCCGGACTCTTCGCCTCGCTGGTCACCGGCAACCCGGTGGTGGTCAAGCCGCACCCCCGGGCCGTGCTGCCGCTCGCCGTCACCGTCCGGTACGCCCGCGAGGTGCTGGCCGAGGCGGGCTTCGACCCGAACCTGATGCTGCTCGCCGCGGAGGCGCCCGGCGAGCGGCTCGCCACCACCCTGGCGCTCCGCCCCGAGGTGAAGATCGTCGACTTCACCGGCTCCACCGAGTACGGCGACTGGCTGGAGGCGAACGCCCGGCAGGCCGCCGTCTACACCGAGAAGGCCGGGGTCAACGCCATCGTGGTCGACTCGACCGACGACTTCGTCGGGATGTGCCGCAACATCGGCTTCTCGCTGACCCTCTACAGCGGGCAGATGTGCACCACCCCGCAGAACATCCTGGTGCCGCGTGACGGGATCGAAACCGACCAGGGACACAAGAGCGTCGACGAGGTCGCCGCGGGCATCGCCGGGGTGGTCGGCAAGCTCACCGGCGACCCGGCCCGCGCGGTCGAGCTGATCGGCGCGATCGTCAACGACGGCGTGCTGGCCCGGCTCGACGAGGTCGCCGGGATCGGCGAGCCGGTACTGCCGTCCCGGCCGGTCGAGCACCCGAACTACCCGGGCGCGGTGGTCCGTACGCCGCTGATCGCGAAGCTCGGCGCCGACGACGCCGGCACGTACGGGCGGGAGTGGTTCGGGCCGATCTCGTTCGTGATCGCCACCGACTCCACCCCGCACAGCCTGGCGATCCTGCGACAGACCGTCGGTGAGCGCGGCGCGCTGACCGCCGCGGTCTACTCGACGGACTCCGCCGTGCTGGACGCGGCCGAGAACGCGGCGATCGAGACCGGGGTGCATCTCTCCTGCAACCTCACCGGCGGAGTCTTCGTCAACCAGTCGGCGGCGTTCTCGGACTTCCACGGCAGCGGCGCCAACCCGGCGGCGAACGCCGCGCTGACCGACGGCGCGTACGTCGCCAACCGGTTCCGGGTGGTCCAGGCCCGCCGGCACCGCTGACCCGGCCACCGAAGGGGCTCCTCCGCGCTGGTCGGGGCCCCTTCCGCCGGCATGCCGAAGACGCGCCTCGGACGGCTCCCCCGTTCGGCTCGTCGCCCGGCGTCGGGACGCCGGCCGGGCGAGGAACGCCGGAGATCAGGCGGTCCGGCGCATCTGTAGTTCGCGGAGCGTCGGGACGGTCGGGTGTGCCACCCGCACCCCGGTGTCGACGAAGCCCAACCGCTCGTACGCCCGTAGCGCCCGGTCGTTGCCGACCACCACTTCCAGCACCAGCTCCGGCCGGGCGACCGCCCTGGACCAGTCGGCCACCGCCTCGACCAGGGCGGCCAGCAGACCACTGCCCCGCCAGGCCGGGGTGAGGTAGACGGCGAAGACGACGGTGACGCCCGGCTGACCGGGTGCCGCCTGGCCACCGGCGTGCCCGACGACCCGGCCGTCGACCTCGGCGACGAACGCCGCCGTCCGGGGCCCGGTCGACATCCCCGCGATCCGGGCCGCGAACTCGGCGTGCGGTCGGGCCGCCGCGTCGGCGAGGGTCTCCAGGAAGGCCAGCGGGGAATCCGCGAGCATCTCCAGGCGGATCGCCCGGACCCGGGCGGCGTCGGCGGGACGTACCCGGCGGACCGTCGGCAGCTCGGCGCTCGGCCGAAGACCGGAATCGGCCGTACCGGCGGCTCGGTCCGGTGTCGCTGACCCGGGTCGGTCGGAGGAGTACGCGGACTCCGGCTCGGCGGCGGTCTGCGGGATGGAAGCCGGCACGTCCGCCATGGTCGCACGCCGTGCGGTGCCCGGTTTCGGCGGGTAACGGAGCCGTCGGCGGTTCGGTGCGGGCCGGTTGAGCTGGGCAGCGACGGTCGCCAATAGGTGAGAGGCGGGAAAGGGCCGCCCGGTTGTCTGCTCGGTGACCGTTTTGGCCTAGTGCGCCGCCGCCCGACCTTGGTGTACGGTGCGGGTTCGGCCGCTCGATTCGTTGCTCCCCAATTACATGATCCATATTGGGGAAAGGCGACTCGGCGGTCCCGGCAGGCATACGGCGTCGCCGGAGCTCGGGCAGCTCCGACGCGACCGAAGTAAGGAAGTGCACCGTGGCGCAGGGCACCGTGAAGTGGTTCAACAGCGAAAAGGGCTACGGCTTCATCGCGGTCGATGGCGGGCAGGACGTCTTCGTCCACTTCTCCGCGATCCAGATGGACGGCTACAAGGCGCTTGACGACGGTCAGCGCGTCGAGTTCGAGATCGCCCAGGGGCAGAAGGGCCCGCAGGCGGAAAAGGTCCGGGTCATCGCCTGAGCTGCCGGGCCGTCGGCCCGCCGCTCTCGGGCTCGTTTCCCGTACCTTTCCCGTACCGCTGCCACCCGGCCGCCGGTAAGCCGCCGGTCGGGACCGTTGCCGGCCCAGTCCGGACTCCCGCCGTTTCGACACTCCGCAACGACGGCGGTCCGCGGTTGGCCGGGTCGCCGTGCCATGACGTTGGCGTGTCCGGCGGATCGGTGTGACGGTGATTCCCGTGCTCGTGCCGGTCCTCCTTTGGCGGCTGCTGCCGGGCGAGTCCAGGACCCACGCCCGGGGCCAGATCGTCGGCGGTGGGTCTCGACGCGTCTTCCGTCCGGCGGGTCTCTCGGACTGTCCGCACGGATCCGGGCCGCCGCGGTATGGCCTCGGTAACGCGCCCGCTGTCCTGATCAGGTGACGCCGACCGCCCCTTGGCCGGGCTTTCCCGGATTGCGACGACCGCGCATTCCGGCGCCCTTTGCGGACACCGGGGCCGCGTACTCGGCGGGCGTGGCGATGCGGATCTGCCGGCCTTCTCGACTCCCGGCCCGGTTCTGACGCCGCTGGTTCGGCTGCCGTTGCGCTCCCGTTCGGGTGCTGGTCGCCCCAGCCCGCTCCGGCCGCCGCCGGCCGGTCCCGATGCCCGGTTGGACCGGTCCACTCGCTTGCACTCGGCAGGGGAGAGTGCTAAACAAGTGTTTGGCACTCGCATACCGTGAGTGCCAAGGTCGGGGCGGTAGGGCCACGGTCGCGGGTGCGCGGCACATGGCCGGTCGTCGCGGGCTGTCCGGCCCGGCCGGCGGACGTCACTGTCGCACAGCGCGACGGAGCAGAGCAGGCACCTACGGGTGTCGGCGGCCCCGTCCGCCAGTGCCGTAGTGACGTCCGAAGGTGCGTAATCAGGCGGCAGGTCGGGGTCGACAGGCTCCGGCGGCCGTGAGTGTCCAGGAGGACAACGCCGTATGGCCAAGATGATCGCGTTCGACGAGGAGGCGCGCCGCGGCCTTGAGCGGGGCATGAACACCCTCGCCGACGCCGTAAAGGTGACGCTGGGCCCGAAGGGCCGCAACGTCGTGCTCGAGAAGAAGTGGGGCGCTCCCACCATCACCAACGATGGTGTGAGCATCGCCAAGGAGATCGAGCTCGAGGACCCGTACGAGAAGATCGGTGCGGAGCTGGTCAAGGAGGTCGCCAAGAAGACCGACGACGTTGCCGGTGACGGCACGACGACGGCGACCGTCCTCGCCCAGGCGCTGGTCCGTGAGGGCCTGCGCAACGTCGCGGCCGGTGCCAACCCGATGGCCCTGAAGCGGGGCATCGAGGCCGCCGTCGCGAACGTCTCGGAGGAGCTGAGCAAGCTCGCCAAGGACGTCGAGACCAAGGAGCAGATCGCCTCCACCGCCTCCATCTCCGCTGGTGACACCAGCGTCGGCGAGATCATCGCCGAGGCGATGGACAAGGTCGGCAAGGAAGGCGTCATCACCGTCGAGGAGAGCAACACCTTCGGGCTCGAGCTGGAGCTGACCGAGGGCATGCGCTTCGACAAGGGCTACATCTCGGGGTACTTCATGACCGACCCCGACCGGATGGAGGCCGTGCTCGACGACCCGTACATCCTGATCGTCAACAGCAAGATCTCGACGGTCAAGGACCTGCTGCCGATCCTCGAGAAGGTGATGCAGTCGGGCAAGCCGCTGGCCATCATCGCCGAGGACGTCGAGGGCGAGGCCCTCGCGACCCTGGTGGTCAACAAGGTCCGGGGCACCTTCAAGTCCGTCGCCGTCAAGGCGCCGGGCTTCGGTGACCGCCGCAAGGCCATGCTGGGCGACATCGCCATCCTGACCGGCGGGCAGCCGATCAGCGAGGAGGTCGGCCTCAAGCTGGACGCCGTCGGCCTCGACATGCTGGGCCGGGCCCGCAAGGTCGTGGTGACCAAGGACGAGACCACCATCGTCGACGGTGCCGGCGATGCCGACCAGATCAACGGCCGGGTCAACCAGATCCGCGCCGAGATCGAGAAGAGCGACTCCGACTACGACCGTGAGAAGCTGCAGGAGCGCCTGGCCAAGCTGGCCGGCGGTGTTGCGGTGATCAAGGTCGGCGCGGCCACCGAGGTCGAGCTGAAGGAGCGCAAGCACCGCATCGAGGACGCGGTGCGCAACGCGAAGGCCGCCGTCGAGGAGGGCATCGTCCCCGGTGGTGGTGTCGCGCTGGTCCAGGCCGGCAAGACCGCCTTCGACAAGCTGGACCTGGCCGGCGACGAGGCGACCGGCGCGCAGATCGTCAAGATCGCGCTGGACGCCCCGCTGCGGCAGATCGCCGTCAACGCCGGCCTCGAGGGCGGCGTCGTGGTCGAGAAGGTCCGCAACCTGGAGGCCGGGCACGGCCTCAACGCGGCCAACGGTGAGTACGTCGACCTGCTCCAGGCCGGCATCATCGACCCGGCCAAGGTGACCCGTTCGGCGCTGCAGAACGCGTCGTCGATCGCGGCCCTGTTCCTGACCACCGAGGCTGTGGTGGCGGACAAGCCGGAGAAGACCCCGGCTGCCCCGGCTGCGCCGGGCGGCGGGGACATGGACTTCTGAGTCCAGGCTCCACGTCGGGGGCGGGCCGCGTCAGCGGCCCGCCCCTTCGTCATCTCGGCATCCGCCGCTGGTTGCGTCGTTTCTGCGCCTGGCTGAACGGTTCCCGGGTCGACATCGGCGCGTCCACCAGCGCCACGGGCTCCTCGGGAGACATGCCGTCGACCCCGTCCATTTCCGCCCGCTGCTCGGCGTCCCCGTAGTCGAGCCGGGACACCGGAGTATGGGCGGAGAGATCCGGGGACGCCCAGGCGACCGAATGGAGATCGTCAACCGGTTCGTCGTCTTTTGTCATGACTGCCTCCTCCACCGCAAACGGTAGGAGGCGTCGGCGGATAACACGGGTAAATGGCGCGGTATCGATGCGAGCCGCTCCGAGAAAACTGCGGTAGGGGCTCCGGGAGCCGCTCGCGGTGGATCCCCTAGAGCTGCTTGCGGTAGAGGAAGAAGACCCGCTCGATCCGCGCCCCGGCGCTGCCCGCGTAGAACGGCACCGGGCCGACCCAGCCGATCTCGGCCCGCAGGTGTCCGGCCGCCCGCTGGTCGCGTAGGCACCGGCGGAGCAGTACGCCGCCGATCCCCAGTCCCTGGGCAGCGGGCGCGGTACCCATCGGCCCGAACCAGCTCGGCCGGGACGAGCCGTACGCGGCGAAGCCGAGCAGCTCCGGCGCCCCGCCGCCAGTGGGCGTACGGACGGCGACGTGGCAGCCGGCACCCTGCCGACCGACCGAGTGCAGCAGCTCGGCGTCCCAACTGCCGCCGAAGGTCGACCGGGCGAACCCGGTCAGCATCTCCAGGTCGGCCGGCTCGGCCCGGCGTACCGTGACACCCTGCTCCGCCAGCCGCCGCTCGGCCGCCTCGGTGGAGCGCAGCGCCGGAGATGACTCGGTGGAGAGGTCGGCGGTCATGTTCCAGGCGGTGCCCTCCGGGCCGTAGCCGAGCGCCAGCGCGGTGCAGACCGCCGGGGTGTACCGGACGTCGATGCCGGGCCAGACGTAGTGCGGCGGGTTGCCGACGATGCGTACCTGGGTCGCGCCGAGCCCGGCGAGCGCCTGCTCCAGCCGCGACACCAGGGCGCGGCCGATGCCCCGCCGTCGCCGCTCCGGATGCACAGCGACCAGGTCGAGGTGACCGGCGGTCGGGTCCGGGCCCCGGTCGGCCATCGAGCCGAGCGCGACCCCGGCGAGCGCGCCGTCCTGCCACCCGAGCACCCCGACGGTACGCCGTGGCACGGCGGCGCCCGGCAGCGGCGAGTCGTCCCGGAGCCGGGCCACGATCTCCGCCGCCTCGGCCGAGTCGTCAGGCAGGTCCAGCGCCACCCGGCAGAGTTCCACCACGGCGGGTAGCTGGTCGTCGGTCAACCCGGTCAGGGACAGCTCGGCGTTCATGGTCGCCGACCATAACCGAGCCCGGCCGACCCGACGCGGCCCGGTTCAGCCGGGCCGGGCCAGGGACCGGGCACCGGCTACCGGTTCGACCGGCCGAGTTGTCGGGCGGCCTGGACCGCCGCGTACGCGTCGACCAGTCCGGCGCCGGTGATGTTCCGTTCCGAGCCGCAGGTGTCGGTGTCCTGCCGCGACCGGAACGTCGGCTCGGCCGGGGTGGCGGTGTCGAGCAGGATGCGCCGGGTCGTCTCCAGGTCGCCGACCAGCGCCGGGTTGGCCGACCACATCAACGCGACCACCCCGGCCAGGTGCGGGGCCGCCATCGAGGTACCGCTCAGCGTGCCGTACCCGCCACCGGGCAGTGCCGAGAGCACGTCGGCGCCGGGCGCGACCAGGTCCGGTTTGGGCAACCCGCCGGGCGCCGGGCCACGGCTGGAGAACGAGGTGACCCGGCGCTGCCGGTCCACGGCGCCGACGGTGAAGACGTCCGGGTACGGTGCGGGCGGGTCGTCGACCGAGCCGCAGAACGAGCCGGTGTTGCCGGCGGCGGCGACGAAGAAGATTCCGGCCGCCGCGAGCGCCGAGGTGGCCGGCTGGAGGGTGTCCCGGGCGCAGCCCTCGATCGCCGGGCAGCCCCACGAGTTGCTGAGTATCTGGGGTGCCCGGTCCGGGCGGCCGCCGGTGAACGGGTCGGCACCGGGCGGGAACGGCGCCAGCATGAACTGGAGGCAGTCGAGGTAGCGCGCGGGGTTGCCCAGGTTGCGGTCGAGGTTCACACAGCCGACCCACTCCGCTCCGGGCGCCACTCCGACCCGCTGGTGTCCGACGGCGGTGGCCAGGGTGTGCGTACCGTGGCCGCCCAGGTCGGTGGGGGAGCGGGAGCCGTTCCACGGGTCGTACCAGGAGTCGTCACCGCCCCGGAAACCGGCGGAGAGCGCCGGGTGCCCCCCGTCCACACCGGAATCCGAACCACCCACCACGATGCCCGAGCCGGTGACGCCGAGCTGCGACCAGACCCGGTCCGCGCCGACGAGGCCGAGGTTCCAGCTCGGTACGGCCGGCGCCGGCTCGGCACCACGGCTCGGCGACCCGCTGGCCGGCAGCGGGCGCAACCGCTGGCTGACCAGTACCTGGTCGACATCCGCCCGCCGGGACAGCCAGGCCCGTACCGCCGCGCCGCCGTCCACCTCGACCGCGTTGACCAGGTAGTACGGGGTGTAGTCCAGGTGCAGCCGATCCAGTTCCCGGCGCAGGTCCGCCTGGGACCGTCCGGCGGTCTCGACCAGCCGGCGGTACACCTCCCGACCCCGGGCCTGTCGACCGGCCGGGCCGGTCTGCGCCACCACCCCGGTCAGGTCCGCCTGCTCCCTGAGCACCACGAAGAGCCGTTCGCCGTGCCAGCCGGGGGAGCCGAGCCCGACGTACACCGCGCCGGTGGCGAGCAGCAGAACTCCGGCCACGGCGGCGGCGACCGGGCGGCGCGGGGTGGCTGCGCCGGGGCGACCGAGGCCGACGCCGTACCCGATGCCGAGCAGCACCGCGACGGCGAGCGAGCCGGCGGCGGCGATGGCCGCCCAGAACGGCACGTCCCGGGTGGTGGAGAGCAGCAGCGTGATCTCCTCCGGGTCGACCAGGGTCAGCGGTCCGGCGGCGGCGATGCCGACCAGCCAGCCGACCGGTGCGGAGCCGACCGGCCGGAGCCGGGCTTCCGGCCCCCCGGCCGCCGACCGGGTCCGGGAGGCCACCCGCAGGGCGGCGAGCGCGAAACCGGCCGGCGGGAGGACGAGCAGCGCGCCGAGTTGCGCGCCGGACTGGCCGATCCCGCCCGCGACCAGCGCCAGTGTCACCCCGGCCACCAGCCCGCCGACCAGGACCAACCGGGCCCCGCCCACCGGGCGCTCCGGGGCCGGGCCGCCACTGCGGCTCGGGGCGGACCGCTCGTAACCGGCCCAGAAACGTCCATCCAGGACGGTGGCGGCCAGCCAGCCCACCGCGGCCGAGGCGAGCAGCCCGCACACCGTCTCCAGCGCGCCGCCCAGGGCGCCGACCCAGACCCAGGGCAGCAGCAGGGCGAGCCCGCCGGCCACGGCCAGACCGACCGCGGCCGGCTCCACCCGGACCTGTGCTGTCCGGGCCTGTGCTGTCTGGGCCTGTGCTGTCCGGCCGCCGAGGCGCCGGATCAGCAGGGCGCCCAGTCCGGCCACCCCGGCCAGCCCGGCGAGATAGACCTCCGGGAGGGTGAGCGGTACCGCCCGGAGCAGCCCGAGCGTGCCGAGCGCGATCGCGCCGAGCAGCCAGGCGCGGCCGGTAGCCCGGACGGCCGGGGAGCGGGGCAGCGCGGCAAGCAGTCCGGCCGGTACCCCGACGAGCAGCGCGGTCACCACGCCGGTCACCGGCCACAGCCAGTCCTGCCGATCCAGGCCGGACACGAGCAGGACCTGCTCGACGAGCCAGGCGATGCTCTGGCCGCCGACGGTGGCGCCGACCGCCCAGACTCCGACCAGCGCGGCGGCGACCACCGGCCAGACCCCACGTCCGGCGCCCGCCATCGGCCGGGCCGCCGCTGCCGGCCACGGCTGATTGGGCCCGCCGGGCCAGGATTGGTGCGGGCCCGCCGGCCAGGGTTGCTGCGGGCCCGCCGGCCATGGCTGGTTCGGCTGCGGCCCCGGGGCGCCTGGTGACCCCGGCCAGGGGGCCGGCGCGGTAGTGGGCGACGGGTTCGGCGCCGATCCGGCGCCCTGGGCTGCCGGCCGGGACCCAACGGGTGGGGGCGGCGGCACCGGGGCAGCCGGCGCCGGCTGGACACCGGGCCGGGACGGCGGAGCGGGGATGTCCGAGCCACCCTCGGGCGGCGGTGGAGTCGGCGGGGACGGTTCGTCGGGCGGCGGTGGCGGACCATCCTGCATCTCCGAACAGTACGACGACGCCCGGCCCACCGCCGACCTCGGCCGCTGGGGCCGGCCCACCGCCGGCCTCGGCCGCTGGCGTACGCCGTGTTCAGCTCTCCGCGTCCGGCTCGGCGGTGGCGTTGCGCAGTCGGCTCACCAACTGCTCCAGCGCGGCGACCTCGGCGCGCAGGGCGGCCCGACCCTGCCGGGTGAGCCGCAGCCAGGTGCAGGGGCGGCGGCCCTCGTACCCCTTGATCACCCGGAGCAACTCGGCCTGTTCGAGGATGCGCAGGTGCCGGTTGAGGTTGCCGTCGGTCAACCCCAACTCGTCCCGGAGGGTGCCGAACTTGCACTCCCGGGTCTCGCTGAGCACGGTGAGGATGCCGAGGCGTACCCGCTGGTGGACGGTGTCGTCCAGGGCCAGCGCCGGATGTGCGGGCGTCGGCCGGTCGTCAGGCATCGCGGTCGTGTCTGCTGCGGGCCGCGCGTACGGCGGCGAAGACGACGAGCGGCAGTGCCATCAGCACAAGGTAGTGCCCCGGGCGGAGCGAGAGTTGGCCGCCGAGTGAACCGGACTCGCCGCCGAGGATGTCGGTGGCCCAGGGCGGCAGGTAGCCGAGCGGGAACGTGCCACACAGCCAGACGGTGAGCAGGACGATCCAGATCCCGGCGGCGGCGAGACCCGGACTGCGCTCGGCCCAGGCGAGCGCCAGCACGGCCGCCGCGACCGGGAGCAGCGGGGTCAGCAGCCCCGGCCAGAACCAGTCGGCTGCCGGGGCGAGGCCGTCGGGTCGGATCTCCGTCTCGGGTACCGCGGCGAGGACCGCGAGCAGCAGCAGTACCCCGAGACCGGCAGCGGCGAAGAGTGGCCAGGAGACCCGCAGGCCGAGCCGCCGGGCGCGCAGGGTGTACCAGGCGGCTGTGGTGGCGAACAGCAGCGGTGTGCCGACGAACCAGAAGGCGTACGACAGGACCGGGTTCCGCTGCTCGTCGGGGAGCCCGGCCCAGTAGGGATGGTAGGTGTCGATCGCGGTCGGTTGCCCGAACGGCATCCGGTAGAGGGCAATGCTGGCCAGCAGCAGCACGGCGACGGCGAGCGCCGGCAGCCAGGCGCCGCCGTGGGTCCGGGTGCGGGTGCGGTTACGCAGCCGATCCAGCTCGGCCAGGATCTCGGCGGGCCGTTCCTCGTCGGTGGAACTCATCGTCGCCTCCTCAACTTTGCGTCAGTGCTGCACTCTGCAATGCAAAGTCTATGGCGGCTGTCAATCCTCCGCCGCCGACACCGCCCGAAGTGACACCCGGGGAGCCCGCGCCGGGCGCCGCTGCGGCTACCGTGGACACGTGCGTGACCCCAGCCTTTCCCGGAACACGGCCAGCCGGCTCTCCCCGTCCCGCCGCGCCGCCGACCTGCGCCGGCTCCGGAGCGAGCGGTTCGACGTACTCGTCATCGGCGGTGGGGTGACCGGCGCGGGCGCCGCGCTCGACGCCGCCTCCCGGGGACTCAAGGTGGCCCTGGTCGAGGCCCGGGACTTCGCCTCCGGCACCTCCAGCCGGTCCAGCAAGCTGATCCACGGCGGGCTGCGCTACCTGGAGCAACTGGAGATCCACCTGGTCCACGAGGCGCTGACCGAGCGTGGCCTGCTTGCCACCCGGCTCGCCCCGCACCTGGTGCGCCCGGTGCCGATCCTGATCCCGTTGCCACCCGGCACCGGCCCGGCCGGGTTGGCCGGCCGGGCCTGGCGACGCTCCTACTACGGCACCGGGGTCGCGGCGTACGACGCCTTCGCCGGGATCTTCGGCGGCGGGCGGGGGATGCCGCTGCACCGGCATCTCACCCACGAGGGAGCCCGGCGGACCTTCCCCAGCCTGCGTGCCGACGCCATCGCCGGGGCCATCCGCTACTTCGACGGGCAGGTCGACGACGCCCGCCTGGTGGTCACCCTGGCCCGCACCGCGGCCAGCCTCGGCGCGGCGATGGTGACCAGCGCCCGCGTCGTCGGCCTGATCCGGCAGGCCCGCGAGGTGACCGGGGTACGGGTCCGGGACATGGAGGCACCGCCCGGCTCCCCGGACGCCGAGTTCGAGGTACGCGCCCGCACCGTCATCGCCGCCACCGGGGTGTGGAGCGACGACATGTCCGAACTGCTCGGTGACGTCGGGGTGCGGCGCGGCCTGCGGGTCCGCGCCTCCAAGGGGGTGCACCTGGTGGTACCCCGCTCGGCGATCACCGGCGAGGCCGGGCTGATCCTGCGTACCCCGACCTCGGTGCTCTTCGTGATCCCGTGGGGCGGGCACTGGATCATCGGCACCACCGACACCGACTGGCGGCTCGACCGGGCCCACCCGGCGGCCTCGGCCCGGGACATCGACTACCTGCTCGACCAGGTCAACACCGTGCTGGACCGGCCGCTGACCACCGCCGACATCGAGGGCGTCTACGCCGGGCTGCGCCCGCTGCTGTCCGGCGAGGCGGACTCGACCTCCAAGCTCTCCCGCGAGCACGCCGTCTACGAGCCGATGCTCGGGCTGCTGCTGGTGGCCGGCGGGAAGTACACGACGTACCGGGTGATGGCCGCCGACGTGGTCGACCGGGCCGCCCGCCGACTCGGCGGGGTACGCCCGTCCCGCACCGCCGACCTGCCGCTGCTCGGCGCCGACGGCTACGCCGCGCTGTGGCGGGACCGGGCCGACCTGGCCCGCCGGCACGGCGTACCGGCCGGGGTGGTCGAACACCTGCTGGAGCGGTACGGCAACCTCACCACCCACCTGCTGGGCATGGTCGACGCCGACCCGCTGCTCGGCTCCCCGCTGGCCGGGGCGCCGGAATACCTCGCCGCCGAGGTGGCGTACGCGGCCCGGGCCGAGGGGGCGCTGCACCTCGACGACGTGCTGACCCGGCGTACCCGGATCTCGTTCGAGACGCCGCACCGGGGCGTCGAGTCGGCCGAGCAGGCGGCCGAGATCATGGGCCGGGTGCTCGGCTGGAACGCCCCGGTCCGGGCCCGCGAGATCGAGCACTACCTCGCCCGGGTGCAGGCGGAACGGCAGTCCCAGCGGATGCCGGACGACGCCACCGCCGACGCCGCCCGGCTGGGCGCGCCGGACGTCCGCGGCAACGCCTTCGACCGGGGCGCCGGCGCCGGCCTCGACGGGGTGGAGTTGCCCGGCTGACCCGCTGGTGGGTCCCGTCGATCGGGCGGCGTCCACTGTGTACGGTGCATTGCCCTCCCGCCGTGGGATCTCGGTCGTGGCGGTGGACCGGCATGGTGCTGGCGGTGCCGGCACCGAAGATCGCCGGGGACGATCTACACCCTGCTGTCGGACGCGACCCCCTACCAGCCGCCGGCCTGCAGCACCTTGCCGGGGTTGAGTAGTCCGGTCGGGTCGAGCGCGTCCTTGATCGCCCGGTGCACCCGCAGCCCCACCGGCCCGATCTCCCGGGCCAGCCAGTCCCGTTTCAGCAGGCCGACCCCGTGCTCGCCGGTGCAGGTGCCGCCGAGCGACAGGCCGAGTTCCATGATGGCGTCGAAGGCCCGCCGGCCCCGCTCCAGGTTGGCCGGGTCGGCCCGGTCGACCACGATGTTCGGATGCATGTTGCCGTCCCCGGCGTGCCCGACCACGCCGATCGGCACGTCGTACTCGGCGGAGATCCGGGCCACCCCGTCGAGCAGCGCCGCCAGCGCGTCCCGGGGTACGGCCACGTCGTCGATGACCAGCCCGCCGCTGCCGTCCGGATAGCTGTCGGCGGCGAACCGTTCCATCGCCGGGTGCGCCAGCCGACGGGCCTGGAGCAGCGCGGCCGCCTCCTCCGCGTCGGTGGCCGCGAAGACCTCGTCGGCGCCGCTCGCCGTGCAGACCTCGGCCAGTACCGCGAGGTCGGCGGCGGCCCGGGTGCCGGTGTCGGCGGCGGCCAGCAGCAGCGCCTCGGCGTCGGTCCGCAACCCCATCGGCCGGTACGCCTCGATCGCGCCCAGGTGGGTGCGGTCCAGCAGCTCCAGCAGGCTCGGGCTGAGCCCCCGGGCGGAGATCTCCGCGACCGCCCGGCCGGCGGCGGTGGTCGACGGAAAGACCGCGACCAGGGTCAGCGACTCCTCGGCGGCCGGACGGAGCGAGACGGTCACCTCGGTGATCACCCCGAGGGTGCCCTCCGAGCCGACGAAGAGCCGGGTCAGGTCGTATCCGGCGACCCCCTTGGCGGTACGCCGTCCGGTGCGCAGTATCTCGCCGTCGGCCAGCACCACCTCCAGACCGAGGACGTACTCGGTCGTCACGCCGTACTTGACGCAGCACATCCCGCCCGCGTTGGTCGCCACGTTGCCGCCGATGGTGGACGACTCCCAGGAGCCGGGGTCGGGCGGATAGCGCAGGCCGTGCTTGGCGACGGCGCCGGCCAGGGTGGCGTTGACCACGCCCGGCTGGACCACCGCGATCCGGTTCACCGGGTCGACCTCGCGGATCTCGTCCATCAACACCGTGGAGAGCACCACCGCCCCGTCGACCGCGTTGGCCGCCCCGGCCAATCCGGTCCGGGCCCCCTGCGGCACCACCGGTACCCCGTAGGCGGCCGCCGCCCGGACCACCGCGACCACCTCCTCGGTGGTCCGGGGCCGGACCACCACGGCCGGCATGCCGGCCACGCAGAGGTCGGCCTCGTCGCGCTGGTGGCCGCGGAGCAGGTCGGGGTCGGTCAGTACGGCGGACTCGCCGAGCGCCGCCCGCAGGTCGTCGAGAAGATCCGGCATGCCTGGCAGGCTAGTCGCCCGAGAGCATGCCGACCACGGCCGTTTCCGGCCGTCCGGGGACACCTCGGACAACCGCGGTCGACAAGCCCAGGCGCGCTCCGAACGCCGTTCCCGAACATCGTTCCCGGGCGCGTTCCCGAACGCCGTTCCCGAACATCGTTCCCGGGCGTCGTTCCCGAACATCGTTCCCGAACATCGTTCCCGGGCGTCGTTCCCGGGCGTCGTTCCCGGGCGTCGTTCCCGGACGTCGTTCCCGGACGTCGTTCCCGGACGTCGTTCCCGGACGTCGTCCCCGGACGGGTTCGGCGGGTTCGTCAGTGGGTAGTCCCCGCCATGCGCTCCGTCCGGCACACCGTGGCCAAAACGCCCGTGGAGCTCGATCGGGAGCGGATCGCCAACCTGGCGAAGGAGTTCCGGCAACGGTCCCGGGCCACCGTACGGGACCGCTGGCACGCCGTGCGGTTCAACCTGGTGCTGGCCCTCCAGGCAGGGGTGGCGGCCGCGCTGGCCTGGGTCGGTTCGCACGAGTTCCTGGGCAACCCGTCGCCGGTCTTCGCACCGATCTCCGCGATCGGTACCCTCGCCTCCTCGGTCGGCCAGCGGCTCCGCCGGACCGTCGAGCTGATCATCGGGGTGGCGGTCGGCATCGGGCTCGGCGACGCCCTGGTCTTCGCCGCCGGCACCGGGCCCTGGCAGCTCGGCGTGATCGTGTTTCTGGCGATCGTGGTCACCATCTTCCTCGGCGGCGGTCCGGCGGTGGTGACCCAGGCGGCGGCGACCGCCGTGCTGATCGTGACCGTCGACATGCCGCACGAGGCCAACATCGAGTCGCCCCGGGTCATCGACGCGCTGATCGGCGGCTTCGCCGGGCTCGTGGTGATCGCACTGGTGCTGCCGTTGAACCCGTTACGCGTGGTGGACCGGGCGGCCCGGCCGGCGCTGGGCCGGCTCACCGAGGAACTCTCCGAGACCGCGGAGGCGATCAAGTCCCGGGACGCGCCGCGGGCGCAGGCCGCGCTGGACCGGCTGCGCGAGGTGGAGCGGCACCTCCAGGGCTTCGAGGAGGCGCTGGAGGGCGGCCGGGAGACGTCGATCCTGTCACCGGTGCGCTGGCACCGCCGGGGAGCGCTGACCCAGTACGTGGAGAGTTCCGAGTACATCGAGCATGCCGTGCACAACAGCGGGACCCTGATCCGACGGGCGGTCACCGCGCTGGAGGACGAGGAGCCGATCCCGGAGGAGATGTCGAACGCGGTGGCGCTGCTCGCCGAGGCGGTACGGCTGCTGCGCAAGGACCTCGGGCTCGGCGTACGCCCGGAGGCAGCCCGGGAGCAGGCGTTGCAGGCGATCAGCCAGGCCGGTCGGGCGTACGCCGAGGGGGTCGGGTTCTCCGGCAGCGTGGTGATCGCGCAGGTGCGTACCACCGGCAGTGACCTGCTCCGGGCCACCGGCATCGAGCGGTTGGAGGCGAACCAGCTCGTCCGCCGGGCGGCGGGCGGGCATGCCGGCGAGGCCGCCGCGGAGGCCGCCCAGCAGCCCGCGACCAGAGCCTCGGACCGGCCCTCCGACACCCCCTCCTCGGAGGCGGGCCCCGCGCGGTAGCTCAGCGGGCCCGCGCGGTAGCTCAGCGGCCCCGCGCGGTAGCTCAGCGGCCCCGCGCGGTAGCTCAGCGGCCCCGCGCGGTAGCTCAGCCGTCGGCCGACAGGGCGGTGAGCAGCCGCTCGACCTGCGCGGCGGTGCTGCCCAGCCCGATGCTCGCGCGCAGTGCGGTCGGCGGCAGGTCACGTCGCCCGCTCCGGGTGGCCGCCTCGGCGAGCAGCCGTCGGGCCAGCGGATGTGCACAGAACAGCCCGTCCCGCAGCCCGATCTGCCAGTGCCGGGCGAGGTCGGCCGCGACCGTCGCCGAGTCCCGGCCGGCGACCACGAACGACACGATGCCGACCCGGGGCGCGTCCGCGTCGAAGGTACGCAGTTCGACCACGTCCGGCAGGGCGGCGAGCCCGGACCGCAGCCGGGTGAGCAGGGCCTGCTCGTGTGCGTACAGCGCGTCGCGGTCCGCCTCGGACAGGGCGGCGCAGACCGCGGCCAGCGCCACCGCGCCGAGCAGGTTGGGGGTGCCGGCCTCGTGCCGGCCGGGCCCGTCGGCCCAGCGCACGTCATGGGTGGCCGCCCCGACTCCGATGGTCGCCCCGCCACCGGCCAGGTACGGCGGGGCGGCGTCCAGCCAGTCGGCCCGTCCGGCCAGTACGCCGATCCCGAACGGCGCGTACAGCTTGTGTCCGGAAACGGCCACGTAGTCGACCGCCAGGGCGGTGATGTCCAGTTCGGCGTGCGGGGCGAGCTGGGCGGCGTCCAGCGCGATCCGCGCGCCGTGCCGGTGGGCGACCCGGGCCAGTTCGGCGACCGGCCAGCGCTCGCCGGTGACGTTGCTGGCCCCGGTCACCGCGACCAGGATCGGTGCGCCGCCGCCGCTGCCCCGGCGCAGTTCCCGCAGTGCCGCGTCGACCGCCCGGACGGCGTCCCCGACCGAGCCGGGCACCGGCAACCGGACCGTACCGGTGGGCCAGGGCAGCAGGTTGGCGTGGTGCTCGGCCGCGAAGGTCACCACCCGGGCGCCGGGCGGCAGGGCCCGGGCCAGCAGGTTGAGCGCGTCCGTGGTGTTGCGGGTGAAGACGACGTGGTCGCCCGCGCGTACCCCGAGGAAGTCGCCGACTTCCTGCCGGGCCCGCTCGTACGCCAGCGTGCTGCGCCGGGAGAGCGCTCCGGCGCCCCGGTGCACGCTGCCGTACCAGGGCAGCAGTTCGGCCACCGCGTCGGCGGCGGCCCGCGCGCACGGCGCGGTGGCGGCGTAGTCGAGGTTGACCTGCCCCGGCACCCCGAGCACCCCGAGCGGTCCGGTCGTGGCGACTCCGGCCGCCGTTACGCCCGGCGTTGCCGGCGCCGTCGGCATGGCCGCGTCGGTCGGTCGGGCGGGCACGGAAACGAGGCTGGTGCTCATCGGGCACACCTCCGGTGTCCAGGGACCCCGGAAGTCGGGCGGGAACGGGGTCCGCGCTTGCCCGGTGCGGACCTGCACCGAGCCCGGTCATCACCCGGGGCACCCCACCGCGAACCTCGACGAGGGTTGCCGGCCAGCAAGCCGGGGCTTGGACGCTGGCACTCGTGACCTGCCAGGAAGCATAGCGGGGCCGGATGTGGTCCGGCCAGGCTGTCCGGAGGAACTACGCTGATCACATGGCCGACACCCCGCCCGGTGCGGCGGCGCCCCAGCCGCCGTCGCCGACTCCGCCGTGGCCGCCCGCCCCGTCGCAGCAATTCCCGCAGCCGGCGGGCACCGTGCCGGAGGTGGTGCAGGGCACCGTGCCGGAGGTGGTGCAGGGCACCGTGCCGGAGGTGGTGCAGGGCACCGTGCCGGAGGTGGCGGCGACGTCCGAGCGGCGGAGCCTGGCCCGCCTGCTGACGGTGATCGGGGCGATCACGCTCATCGTCGTCTGCGCGGTGCTGATGGCCTGGGAGCTGGTGTCGCCGGCCGGGGTCACGCCGCCGCTGATCGGGCTGGCCGCGGCGGCACTGCCGGTGCCGGTGCTGGTCGCCTGCTTCCTCTGGCTCGACCGGTACGACCCGGAGCCGGTCAAGTATCTCGCCTTCTGCCTGGGCTGGGGTGCGGCGGTCTCCACCTTCGCCGCACTGCGCACCAACACCTTCGCGGCCGACACCCTCCAGCTCCCCCTCCCGGTGGTCGGGGTGCTGGTCGCGCCCTTCATCGAGGAGCTGACCAAGGCGCTCGGACCGCTCCTGCTCCTGCTCTACCAGCGCCGCAAGTGGTCCGGGATCACCGACGGCATCGTCTACTGTGGCCTGTCGGCGGTCGGGTTCGCGATGGTGGAGAACATTCTCTACTTCGGCCTGCACGGCTACGCCGAGGGCGTCGACCAGTACGGCCCGGCCACCGGTGCGCAGAACGTCTTCGGCATCTTCATCCTGCGGGTCCTGATCAGCGGCTTCGCGCACCCGCTCTTCACCTCGATGACCGGCATCGGGCTCGGTGTCGCCGTCCGGTCGGCCAGCCGCCCGATCCGGATCCTCGCCCCGCTCGCCGGCCTGCTGCTGGCGATGATGCTGCACGGCGCCTGGAACCTGGCCGCGACCCTCACCCAGCTCTCCGGGGAGCCGCTCATCCTGCTCTACAGCTACCTCGGGCTGATGGTGCCGATCTTCCTGGGCGTGGTCGGCCTGGCCGTCTGGGTCCGTAGCTGGGAGGGGCGGCTCACCCAACGCCGGCTCCCCGACTACGTGTCGACGGGGTGGCTCACCCCGCCCGAGCTGGCCGCGCTCGGCACCCTCGGCCGGCGGCACGCGGCCCGGCGCTGGGCCCGCCGGATCGCCGGTGACGAGGGGGTCAAGGCGATGCGGGCGTTCCAGATCTCGGCGACCCGGCTCGCCCTGCTCCGGGACGGGCTGGTGCGCGGGCTGGAGCGCCGGCCGGAGCGGCTCGCCGGTCGGCTCGCCGAGGAACGCCGGCTGCTCGACGCGATCCAGGCCGCCCGCAAGGTCTTCGTGGGGCGCGATCCGCAGGCACCGGCCGGCATCTGGGACGGCTCCCGGTACCACCTGTCGTTCCCGGACGGCTCCCGTCGGACCCTGCCGGCTCCGGCCGAGCCGGTGGTGCCGATCCCGGTGGTCCTGGTGGCGCCGCCGCGCCCGCTGGCGCCGGTCGGCCCCGGCTATCCACCCCCGGGATACGGCGGGCCGCCATCCTCGTACACCGGCACGCCGGGCCCGTACGGCGGGCCGCCCGCACCCGGCCCCGGACCGGTCGGGCCCTGGCCGGACCCGTACCGGCGCTGAGCCGGTCCGCCCCCCGCCGGGACACCGAGCGGGGTCGGCCGTCAGCGGGCGCGGGCGGGGCGGCGCGTCACAGGCGTCAGCGGGCGCGGGCGGGGCGGCGCCGTCACAGGCGTCAGCGGGCGGGGCGGCGCGTCACAGGTAGAGGCCGGTGGAGTTGGTCTCCACCCGCCGGGCGGCCACCGCGTGCACGTCGCGCTCGCGGAGCAGGACGTACTCCCGGCCGTGCAGTTCGACCTCGGACCGGTCGTCGGGGTCGAAGAGCACCCGGTCACCGGAGACGATGGAGCGCACGTTCGGACCGACACCCACCGCGGTCGCCCAGGCCAGCCGCCGGCCCATCGAGGCGGTCGCCGGGATGACGATGCCGGCGGTCGAGCGGCGCTCGCCCTCGCCGCCGTCCGCCCGGACCAGCACCCGGTCGTGCAGCAGGCGGATGGGCAGGCCGTTGTCGTTGTTCTCCTCGGCGGTCACGACCGGAACGGTACCGTGCGCCGCCGCCAGGCAGGTTGGTGGCCGTCCCCGGCCGGCCGTGCCGAGCCGGCCTGTGCCGGGGCGGCTACCGTAGGAAGGCCGATTCCGCCGTGGGAGGTGCGCTTGCGCCGTTTCGAGCAGCTACGAGCAAGGATCCGTAACGCGTACGCGTCCGGGCGGTCGTCGGGCTCGTCCGGCGGAGCCGGGCCCGCGCGGAATCGTCCGGCGGCCACGCCCGAGCCGGCGCCCGGGCCGACGCCGGCCGGGGGTGAACCGGTCACCGACCTGCACCCGTCGACGTCGAGCCGGGACGACGCGGACGTACCGCACGCGCTGCGGATCGCCGCCGCCTGGTCGTGGCGACTGATCGTGATCGGTCTCGTCGCCTGGGCGCTGCTGCGAGTGGTCGGCACGATCCGGATCGTGATCATTCCGTTGGCGATCGCCCTGTTGCTCTCCGCCCTGCTGGCCCCGTTGGTCGGCCTGCTGCTGCGGGTCCGCCTCCCGCGGTCCCTGGCCACCGCGGTGGTGCTGGTCGCCGGCCTGGCCGCCGTGGTCGGCACGCTCACCCTGGTGGTCAACGAGTTCGTCCAGGGCGTACCGGACCTGAGCCGCAACGCCACCAGCGGCATCCGGCAGATCCAGGAGTGGCTGAAGACCGGCCCGCTGCACATGTCGGACAACCAGCTCAACTCGTACATCGAGCAGGGCGAGCAGTGGATCAACGAGAACACCCAGGCGTTGACCAGCGGGGCGGTCTCCACCGCCGCGACCGTGGCCGAGTTGCTCACCGGGGCGCTGCTGGTGCTCTTCGCCACCTTCTTCTTCCTCCGGGACGGCGAGAAGATCTGGCGCTTCCTCGTCCGGCTGCTCCCGCTGGCCGCCCGGTGGCGGGTCGACGACGCCGGCCGGGCCTCCTGGGCGACGCTGGTCGCGTACGTCCGGGCGACCGTACTCGTCGCGTTCATCGACGCGGTCGGGATCGGCATCTTCCTGGTGATCTTCGACATCCCGTTCGCGTTTCCGCTGGCCGCGCTGGTCTTCCTCGGCGCGTTCATCCCGATCGTCGGCGCCACCCTCTCCGGTGCGGTGGCGGTGCTGGTCGCCCTGGTCGACAGCGGCTGGGTGAGCGCGCTGATCATTCTCGGCGTGGTGATCGGGGTGCAGCAGGTCGAGGGACACATCCTGCAACCGCTGATCATGGGTCGGGCGGTGGCGATCCACCCGCTCGCGGTGATCGTCGGCATCGCCGCCGGGGTGGTGCTGGCCGGCATCGTCGGCGCCCTGGTCTCGGTACCGCTGATCGCGGTGCTCAACACCGCGGTCCGTCGACTCGCGCACCGCCGGCCGCCGGAGGTGCCGCCGGACGCCGTGGTGGTCGCCGCGAAGGCCCCTTAGCGCGTCGTCGTCGCGACGGGCGGTCGCGTCGGTCCGTCCCGATCGCGCCGGTCGGTGGCGGGAGCGGTCAGGACTTGCCGAGCCGCTCCAGGGCGCCCCGGGCGACCTCCGGCCGGGTGGTGTACCAGAACGGCGGCAGCGACTTCCGCAGGAACGCGCCGTACCCCCGGGCGGTCTCCAGCCGGGAGTCGAGTACCGCCACCACGCCCTTGTCACCGGTCGACCGGATCAGCCGGCCGACCCCCTGGGCCAGGCGTACGGCGGCGATCGGCACGCTCACCGAGGCGAAGCCCGAGCCGCCCGACGCGTCCACAGCCGCGGCCCGGGCCGCCGCCAGTGGCTCGTCCGGGCGCGGGAACGGCAGCCGGTCGATCACCACGAGCTGGCAGGAGTCGCCGGGCACGTCCACGCCCTGCCAGAGCGACATCACCCCGAACAGGCAACTCGCCCTATCCTGCCGGAACCGGCGGACCAGCAGCGGCAGCGCCTCCTCGCCCTGGAGCAGGATCGGCAGGTCGGTACGGGCCCGGAGCAGCTCGGCGGCCTGCAACGCGGCCCGGCGGGACGAGAACAGCCCCAGGGTACGGCCGCCGAGCGCGCCCACCAGCCCGAGCAGTTCCTCACCGGCCGCCGCCGGCAGGCCCGAGGCGCTGGGCCGGGGCAGGTGTGCGGCGACGTAGAGGATGCCCTGGCGCGGGTAGTCGAACGGGGATCCGACGTCGAGTGAGCGCCAGCCGGCGTCCGCCCCCGACCCGTCCGTCTTGGCAGAGCCCGCCTTCGAGGAGTCCACCTTCGAGGGGTCCACCTTCGAGGGGTCCAGTTTCGGGGGGTCCAGTTTCGGGGGGTCCAGTTTCGGGGGGTCCAGTTTCGGGGGGTCCAGTTTCGGGGCGGTGTCCCGGTGAGCGACCCCGGGCCGGTCCTCGGCGCCCGGCTGTGCCGTGCGGGCCGCCCCGGCACCGGGTGGCGCCGCGTCAGGTCGTACGGTGCGCAGCGCCGTCGCCCGGGGATGCGGACGGGTCGGATCGACCCCCGGATCCGCCGGGGCGGCCAGCCCGAGGGCCCGGGCCACGGTGTCGAACCGGCCGCCGAGGGCGAGCGTGGCCGAGGTGGCGACGACGGTGCGGTCCTCGTACAGGTGGGTGGCGAGGGTGCCGGCCACGGAGAGCGGGGCGACGACCAGGGCCCGCCGGCCCGCGCCGCCGCCGTCCGGCTTCTCCACCCAGGCCACGTCGTGGTCGGCCTCCCCCAGCAGCCGCTGGGCGGTCTTCGACAGGTCGTCGAGTACGGCCTTGGACTGCTGCTTGCGGACCGGGTCGGGATCGTCGCCCTTGACGTCGCCGATCTTCTCCAGTGCTGCCCGGGTCGCCGCGTCCAGCAGCGTGCACGCCTCGCGCAGCGGGCCCGGCAGCTCGCCGGTGATCCGCCCGGGCGGTGCCTCGGCGAGCCCGACCGCCAGCGAGTCGCCGGCCGCCACCAGCGATTCGGCCAGCTCCGGGGTGAGCAGGGGCCGGCTCCGTCGGGCGGCCCGGTCGATCAGCTCGGGAATCAGTTCCGCCTGGGCCGCCGAGGAGACCCGGTCGGCCAGCTCGTGCGCCTCGTCGATCACCAGCAGCTTGTGCGGCGGCACGATGTGCCGGCCGGCGAGCATGTCGACGGCGAGCAGGCTGTGGTTGGTCACCACCACGTCCGCCTCCCGGGCCCGGGCCCGGGACGCCTCGGCGAAGCACTCGGTGCCGTACGGGCAGCGGGCGGCGCCGACACACTCCCGGGCCGGCATCGAGACCAGTCGCCACGCCTGGTCGTCGACGCCCGGGTCGAGCTCGTCGCGGTCGCCGGTCCCGGTCTCCATCGCCCAGTCCCGGATCCGCTCGATCTGCTTGCCCAGCCGGCCCGCCTCGCCGAGCCACTTCGTCCCGCCACCGCCCCGGCCCGGCGCGTCGAAGAGGGTGTCCTCCGGCTCGTCCTCTGTGGAGTTCTCCAACCGGGCCAGGCAGAGGTAGTGGTGCCGGCCCTTCAGCACCGCGAAGGTCGGCCGCTGGCCGAGGACCGGGGTGACGGCGTCGGCCAGCCGGGGCAGGTCATGGTCGACGAGCTGGGACTGGAGCGCGAGAGTGGCCGTGGAGACCACCACCGGGCCGTCGACGGTCAGCGCCGGGGCGAGGTAGGCCAGCGACTTGCCGGTGCCGGTGCCGGCCTGCACCAGCAGGTGCTCGCCGGAGAGGATGCTCTCCTCGATCGCGGTCGCCATCTGCTGCTGGCCCGGCCGGGCGTTGCCGCCCGGCACCGCACCGACCGCCGCGGCGAGCAGTTCCGCGCCGCTGGGGCGGTCACCTCGGCGCCGTCGGCGGGACCGGGGCGCCGGGGAGCGGCCGGAGTCCGCCGCCTCGGAGTCGATCAGGGTGGGGGCGCTGGCGTCGGTGGCGGGCACGGTCACCGTGCGACCGTACCCGCCGATCCCGACACCGCTGCGCCGCCTCGCCCCGGCGGGTCCACGGCCCGGCCGGATCGGCGCCCGGACCAGGGAGCGGGCCCGGATGATGTTGTCGATTTCGACGCCTGCCGGACGCTTCACGCACCGCGCGTATTGGGTGACATCGGCTAGGGTGCGGGCATGTCGAGCGATGTGGTCCGAGTCGTCTACCGAAAGTACGACGGCACCGCGCACCGGGACTACCCCGCCCGCAGACTGACCGAGGACGACCTGGGTGTGTGGCTCGGCGTGACCACCGGGACGGAATCGGTCTACCACGGCCGCCCCTCGGTGGAACAGATCCCGTTCGTGTTGCTGGTGCCGCACGACGCGTGGTGGAGCGCCATGTTCAACCCGCCGCCGCGGACCAGCGAGGTCTACTGCGACATCGCCAGCCCGGCCCGATGGGAGGGGGACACCGTGCACCTGATCGACCTCGACCTCGACGTGGTGCGTCGGCGCGGCACCGGCCTGGTGGAGCTGCGCGACGAGGACGAGTTCGCCGAGCACCGGGTCCGGTTCGGCTATCCGGAGGAGACGGTGGCACAGGCCCGGGCTGCGGCGGAGTGGCTCTACGTCGCACTCGGCGACGGCACCGAGCCGTTCGCGTCGGCGTACCGGAAGTGGCTGGCGCTGGTGGTCTGAGCCCGGCGCCCGCGCGGCCCGGCCGCCCGCGGACGCCGCGCGGCGCCGGCTAGTCGCGCTGGAGCTGCCAGGGATGCCCGTCCGCGCCGATCCGGGGCACCCGGGCCAGCTTCTCCGGGTTGAGCTGGTGGTAGGCGGCGGTGATCCGGCCGTCGGCGACGGTGAACCACATGATGCCGTGCAGCGGCAGGCCGGGCCGGTAGTCCGCCTCGATCTGGAGTCCGAGCGCGCCGTTGACGAGTACCGGCCGCATCCGCAGGTTGTGGGTGTCCCAGGCGGCCCGGCGCATCAGCCCGAGGGCGAACCGGGCCACCTTGACCGCGCCGACCACCGGATGCCGCGCGGTCGGGAAGAGGCCGCCGCCGTCGCCGACGAAGACCACGTCCGGGGCGAGCACCTCGAGCAGCCGCTCGGGCTCGCCGGACTCGACGGCGTGCAGGAACGCGCTGACCAGCCGCTGGTGTTCGGCTGGGTCGGCGGAGTGGCGCGGGCCGTCCTCGGTGACCGCGCGCCGGGCCCGGGAGGCGAGCTGCCGGGCGGCGGCCGGGCTGGTCGCCAGCACCGTGGCGATCTCCGCGAAGGGTACGGCGAAGACGTCGTGCAGCACGAACGCGACCCGCTGTTCCGGGGTGAGCCGTTCCAGCACGGTCAGCAGGGCGATGCTGACCTGCTCGGTGTGCGCGGCCCGCTCGGCCGGGTCGGGGGCGAACCCGTCCGTCCCGCCGGCCGGACCGGGCAGCCGGCTGACGATCGGCTCCGGCAGCCACTCACCGTGGTACGACTCCCGGCGTACCCGGGCCGAGCGGAGCACGTCGAGGCAGATCCGGGCGGTGGCGGTGGTGAGCCAGCCCCGCAGGTCGCGTACCTCGGCGCGGGCCTGCGGGGTGTCCAGGGCCCCGGCGCAGCGCAGCCAGGTCTCCTGTACGGCGTCCTCCGCCTCCGCGCGGCTGCCGAGCATCCGGTACGCGACCATGGTGAGGTGGTCCCGTTCGGCCTCGAACTCGCTGGCCAGATCCCGCACCGCTGCCTCCCCGCCGCCGTACGTCCTTCCGCGAGGTTAGCGCCGACCGCGAGGCCGGCAGCGGCCGTACCGGTCCGGTTTCGGCCGGACCGGGAGGTCAGGACCGCCTGGTGCGTCGATGGGCGGGTGCCGGCGCGGCGAATCTCACACCGCGGCGGTGTCGGGCCGTTCGGTCGGGTTCGTGCCGGCCTGTCGACGATGAAGGTGAACAGCAGATGAATGCCAGGTGAACCGCCCCTGACCAGGGGTGGGCGGGCGATAACTCCGATCCGAGGTTTCCTAGCATTCCCCAGGGGCAGCCTCTTGCGGCCCGCCACCCGTCCGCCGACGCAACGAGGTCCGTGCCGTGAAGTTTTCCCTCCGCCCCTCCGAGGGCGCGTTCTACGAGTTGTTCACCAGAGCCGCTCAGAACCTCGTGCGGGGTACCGAGCTGCTGAACGAGCTGGCGCTGCCCGGGGTCGACGTGCAGTCGGTCAGCGAGCGGCTCACCGAGGTCGAGCACGACAGCGACCAGATCACCCACGAGCTGTACAAGAAGATCAACTCCACCTTCGTCACGCCGTTCGACCGGGAGGACATCTACCGGCTCGGCTCGCTGCTCGACGACGTGATGGACCACCTGGAGGCGGTCGGCAACCTGCTCTACCTCTACGGGCTGACCAAACTGCCGTCGCTGCCCCGCGAGATGCACGAGCTGGTGAACGTCCTCGACCAGCAGGCCAAGCTCACCGCCGAGGCGATGCCCCGGCTGCGGGCGATGAAGGACCTGGAGGACTACTGGATCGAGTGCAACCGGCTGGAGAACGACGGCGACCAGGCGTACCGGATGCTGCTGGTCCGGCTCTTCTCCGGCGAGTACGACGCGCTGACCGTGCTCAAGATGAAGGAGGTCGCCGACGAGCTGGAGGCGGCCTGCGACGCGTTCGAGCACGTCGCCAACACGGTCGAGACCATCGCGGTCAAGGAAAGCTGACCCGTGAGTCCTGAACTCATCGCCGTACTGGCGGTGATCGCCGTCGCGCTGCTCTTCGACTACACCAACGGGTTCCACGACGCCGCGAACGCGATCGCCACCAGCATCTCCACCCGGGCGCTGACCCCCAGGGTCGCGCTCGGCATGGCGGCGATCGGCAACTTCATCGGCGCGCACTTCGGCGCGGACGTGGCCAAGACGGTCGGCTCCGGCCTGGTCGAGCTGCCGCCCGGCGTCTCCAGCCTGGGCATCGTCTTCGCCGGGGTGATCGGTGCGATCACCTGGAACCTGGTCACCTGGTACTTCGGACTGCCCTCCTCGTCCTCGCACGCGCTGATCGGCGGGCTGGTCGGGTCGACGCTGGCCGCCTCCGGCACCGTGCTCTGGAAGGGCATCGGGGAGAGCGTCGTACTGCCGATGATCCTCTCGCCGCTGGTCGGTTTCCTGCTCGGCTACCTGGTCATGATCGCCGTACAGTGGATCTTCCGGAACGGGCAGCCGGGCAAGCTCAACCGGGGCTTCCGGTGGGCCCAGACCGCCTCGGCGGCGGCGATGTCGATCGGGCACGGCATGCAGGACGCCGCCAAGACCATCGGCATCGTGGTGCTCGCCCTCTTCGTCGGCGGCTTCCAGGGCAGCGCGGAGCACATCCCGGAGTGGGCGTTCTGGACCTCGGCGACGGTGCTGGCCCTCGGCACCTACGCGGGCGGCTGGCGGATCATCCGTACCCTCGGGCGGAAGATCATCGACCTCCGGCCGCCGGAGGGCTTCGCCGCCGAGACCGTGGCCAGCGGAGTGCTCTACTTCAACGCCCTGGTGCTCGGGGCGCCGATCTCCACCACACACACCATCACCTCGGCGATCATGGGCGTCGGGGCGACCAAGCGGCTCTCCGCCGTCCGGTGGGGCGTGGCCGGCAACATCGTCGGCGCCTGGATTCTCACCTTCCCGGCGGCCGGCTCGATCGGCGCGCTGATGTACGTGCTGGTCAACCCGCTCTTCTGAGCACGGTGTAGGAACGGCCCTCGTTACGGGCGATCTGCGGGGGCCGTTCCGCCCACCGGTACGCGAAGCCTCACGGGTACGTGACGCCTCATGGGTACGTGACGCCTCATGGGTACGTGACGCCGATCTGCTCGCGGATGTCGTCGAGCAGGCCCATCACCTCCAGGGTCGCGGCGTGCGGCACCAGCGGGCTCTCCAGCAGCCCGGCGGCGAGGCAGCGCTGCACCTCGGCCGCCTCGTGCTGATAGCCGGAGCCGGCGAGGTCGACCGGCAGCAGTTCCGGGTCGGCGCCGTCCCGGAGCAGGGTGACCTGGCCCGACCGGTAGAACGGCGGCGCCAGCTCGATCCGGCCGGTCCGCCCGGTGATCGTCGCCGCCACCCGGGTCGCGCCGATCATGCCGCAGCTCAGCGTGGCGACCGCGCCCGTCTCGTAGCCGAGGATGATCCCGGTGTTCTCGTCGACCCCCTCCGGGCTGATCCGGGCCCAGGAGCGGACCTGGTCCGGCAGGCCGAGCAGCAGGTGCGCCAGGCTGATCGGATAGACCCCGAGGTCCAGCAGGGCGCCACCGCCGAGCGCGCGGGCCCGCATCCGGTGCTCGGGCGGGAACGGCCCGCCGACCCCGAAGTCCGCCTGCACGCTGGTCACCTCGCCGATCGCGCCGTCGGCGATCAGCTCCAGGATCCGGAGTACGACCGGATTGCACCGCATCCACATCGCCTCCATCAGGAAGCGGTCGCTGGCGGTGGCGGCATCGACGAGCCGCTGGGCGGCGGCCCGGTCCAGGGTGATCGGCTTCTCGACGAGTACTGCCCGGCCGGCGTCCAGGCAGGCCATCGTGGCGTCGAAGTGCGCCGCGTGCGGGGTGGCGACGTAGACCACGTCGACGTCGTCGTCGGCGGCGAGTTCCTGCCACGACCCGTACGCCCGGGGGACCCCGTGCCGGTCCGCGAAGGCGCGGGCGGTCTCCTCCGTACGGGAGCCGACGGCGACGACCTCGGCGTCCGGCAGCAGCTTCAGATCCTCGACGAAGGTGGCGGCGATGTAACCGGTGGCCAGGATGCCCCAACGTGTCTTGCGCTCGGGGCTGTATTGCTGCGCCATGGAACCTCTTCAACTACGGGTCGGCGGGCACGTCCGCCGGTCAACGGCACGGGAAACAGACCTGAAGCATCCCCGGCGACCCAAGGCGAGGCAAACCGCACCCGGTCTGAACAGGCGTCGTCGCAGGGTCTCCCGGCGTGACACCCGTCGCGCCTCCATGTCCCACACTCAGGGACAGACAAAACAGCGCCCCGCCGCCCGGGTTGACGGGGAGCAGGGCGCTGGCCGTGTCTGTGGCGGCGCTACGGCCGGCGGGCTACCTCGGTGACGAACGACCGCCACGCGCCCGGGGCAAAGGTCAGCGTGCCGCCGTCACGATCCTTGGTGTCCCGGACCAGGACGCGGCCGGGCAGGTTGTCGGCTACCTCGACGCACGCCGAGCCGTTCGCGTTGCTCCGGCTGGCCTTGCGCCAGCGGGGATCGGTGGCGCTCATAGCTCACTCGCAATCTTCATGATCAGATCTCGGGACAGGTCGCAGGGCAGTGCGACCGCACTTACAGCCTGCCAGGTGCGATCGAGTTCGACAACCTTATCCGTGTCCGTGACCAGCCGCCCCTGTAACTGGTCATCGACGTAGCCGACCACCCGCCCGTCGCTGAGCGTGGCGAGCATGAACGGCCCGGACAGACCGATGTAGAGCCCGGCGCTGACCGGGACGACATGGATGAAGGTCCGGGGACGCTGCCCGATCTCTACCAACCAATTAAGTTGCTCCCGCAGCGTCGCCGGGTCGCCTCGGCGTAGCGCCGCCTCATCGATCGCGAACTGGCAAACCGGCGGATCGTCACGGTCGTCAAAGACTGCCGTTTGCCGGTCGAGCCGAACCGACACGTACTGTTCGGCCTGCGCCTCGGTCAGCAGGCCGCTACGCAGGATCATGTGGGCGTACGCCTCGGTCTGTAGCAGACCTGGGATGACGGTTGGTTCGTACCACCGGAGCGCGGTCGCCTCCCGCTCCACCTCCGGCCACGGCCGGAACCACTCCGGCGGCTCCGTCGTCGTTGTCCGGGCGTCGGCCGATAGCCCCTGAATCAAGTTCCCGCTGCTGAATATCTCGTCGAGCTGCCGAGCCGTATCCGGCATCGGCACGAGTCGGCCGGTCTCGAACTTCGCGATCAACGACGTGGACACCTTGAGTTGCTCGGCCAGCCGTTCCTGCGTAACACCGCCGTTCAAGGTACGCAGAAATTTTAGGATTCGCGGAATGCCGTTGTTACTCAATTGTTCTCGCCCTTTCTCGGCGGCTGTCCGAGCCTGATTTATCGAGCGTGTCTGTTAGTTATCTTCCATGTGGCAACACTCAAAGTCCATGGTGGAACTAAGCGCATCGCCCGGCGTCCCCGTGATTTGACGCCTCGCCGGACGAGACGCCCACGGGGGTGGCGTAGGGGTGTACGAACCCGAGCGCCACCCCCGTCCCATTTCGCCGACGGGAGGCAAAACCATGAGACTGTTTCGTAGGCCGCGACAGGGGCACCGCCGGAACTGGCGACGCCTATGGCTGTACTGCCGCTGCGGGTTCCGGTGGGTCTGTCCGGACAGTGTCGAGCGGATGCCGATGCCGTATGAACCGGCGTCCGTGCCGGCGCTGACCCGCCGGACGTACCGTGCCGCCCTGCGACCCCCGGCGCCCGTGGTGCCCATCCCGGACCCACCACCGTTGCCGCCCCCGTCACCGGTCCCGGATTGCCCGCCAGACGAGGGGGGACGCCGGTCAACTAACCAGCGCCCCGTGTGGAACCGCCCGGCCGGGCTGGTGCCTCGGCTGAGCAACGGCCGCGCAGGCAGCCTGACGCCCGCGCAGGAGCACCGATCGCGGGCAGGCGAGCGGGTATGAGCGTCCCCGCGCGTCGCGCCGCGTGATGTTGCGGCCGTTCGCCCGGTTCCGGGCGCACATACCGACCCGTCCGCTATCTCTGTGCCGGTACTGCGGCGCCCCGTGGCCGTGCTCACCGGCTCGGCTGCGGCTGCTGACCAGGTACCGCGATGACCCGCCCGGTCTGCTGCTGCACCTTGGCGCCTACTTCTACGCCGCGCTGGCCGACCAGCCGCACACGCCCCGGGTGGCCTGATCCGGCAATTCTTCGGGTGGCTGCCTGCGGAGATTACGAACCCCGAGCCCTGACGCCTCATCACCCGACTGGCATGCCCGGACCGGCCGCCCCCCGGTTCGGGCGTGTCTCTGTGCGGGTTGATCGGGCAACCCGTTCCTTCGATCGTGTGCGAGATGGTGTGGGTTGGGATATCCGCCAGCGAGACTGTCGAACTGCCCCGCCTGTGCGCCCACTGTCCCGGGCCGTCCAGGCCCCGGCCCCCGCTGGCCGGTCGACCCGAACCACCTCGCCATGCGCCGTCTCGGCAAACCCGACTCTCCGTGCCCCGTCTGTGCACCCAGCTCGACAGTCCGCGCACCAGCTACTCCCCGGTTCGCCGGGGCGCTCTTTCTGACACTTACGGCCATCCGCTTCATCACCGACAGGGTTACGTGAGATCGGTCGATGTGCGCTTGGCCTTTCCGCCGTATCGGAGCCGTTCTCTGGCGCCGTCTCAGCACACCCCGGTCCCGACCGTCCGGGGCCGGGGCCTTTGCGACCCGCTGACCTGCTGGTGTGTGCTCGGCTCTATTTCGCCTCTGAGGCCAGACTTGAGCGCCTCATGTCCGGCTCCGGAGTCGAGCACCCTGCCCCCCGTACACAAGATCGCGGCTGCCCGGACGGCCGAACTACCCTCGCTGCATGACCAGCTTTGCCGCCCCGGAGTCGATCGCCGCACACGCCCGCCGGTTCTACGCCGAGGGCGGGGTGCCGGTGCCGCCCCGGCCGGCCGCGACCGTACTGCTGCTCCGCCCGGACGCCTCCGGGCGGGACGGCTTCGAGGTGTACATGATCCGCCGCGCCGCCAGCATGACCTTCGGCGGCATGTACGCCTTCCCCGGCGGCAGCGTCGACCCCGGCGACTCGGAGATCCGGCTGGACTGGTCCGGCCCCGGCCCGGCGGACTGGGGGAGCCGGCTGGGCCAGCCGCCCGGACCGGCTCAGGCGCTGGTCTGCGCGGCGGCCCGAGAGGTCTTCGAGGAGGCGGGCGTACTGCTCGCCGGCCCGGACCACGACAGGGTGGTGGGCGACGTCAGCGGCGAGGAGTGGGAACGGGCCCGGCAGGCGCTGGTGAACCGACGTAGCGGCTTCGCCGACCTGCTCCGGGACTGCCGGCTGACCCTCCGCTCCGACCTGCTGCTGCCGTGGAGCCGCTGGGTCACCCCGGAGTTCGAGCCGCGCCGCTTCGACACGTACTTCTTCGTGGCGCTGCTGCCGGCCGGGCAGGTGCCCCGGGACGTCTCCGGGGAGGCCGACCACACGATGTGGATCCGTCCGGCGGAGGCGCTGGGCCGGTTCGAGGCGGGCGAGTTCGCCATGCTTCCGCCCACGGTCATCACGCTGACCGAGATCGGCGACTGCGCGGACCTGGCCGGGGTGCCTGCCGCCGCGGCCGTGCGGGACCCCGGCACCGCGATCATGCCCCGTTTCGCCCAGGCCGAGGACGGCACCCCGCACTTCGTGCTGGATTGAGACCGGACAGACTGATGATCCCGGAGAGTTCGGCCGGTGTGGACGGGCCAAACTCCCCGGGATCATGGAGGAGCGAGCGTACGGAGCGCGTCGGTCAGCCGAAGCGGCCGGTGATGTAGTCCTCGGTCTTCTTCACGCTCGGGTTGCTGAAGATCTTCTGGGTGTCGTCGTACTCGATGAGCCGACCGGGGTCGCCGGTGCGCTCGATGGAGAAGAAGGCCGTCCGGTCGGAGACCCGGGCCGCCTGCTGCATGTTGTGCGTGACGATGATGATCGTGTAGCGGTCCTTCAGCTTGAACATCAGGTCCTCGATCGCCAGCGTGGAGATCGGGTCCAACGCCGAGCAGGGCTCGTCCATCAGCACCACCTGCGGCTCGACCGCGATGGTCCGGGCGATGCAGAGCCGCTGCTGCTGCCCGCCGGACAGCCCCGCGCCGGGCTTGCCGAGCCGGTCCTTGACCTCGTCCCAGAGGTTCGCCGAGCGCAGCGCCCGCTCGGCCGCGTCCTCCAGGACCGACTTGCGGCGTACGCCGTTGAGCCGCAGCCCGGCGACCACGTTTTCGAAGATCGACATGGTGGGGAACGGGTTCGGCCGCTGGAAGACCATCCCGATCATCCGGCGGACCGCGGTCACGTCCACGTCCCGCTCGTAGATGTTCTGGTCGTCGATGGTGAGCTTGCCGTCGACCCGGGCGCCCGGCAGCACCTCGTGCATCCGGTTGATGGTGCGCAGGAACGTCGACTTGCCGCAGCCCGAGGGTCCGATGAGCGCGGTGACGGTCTTCGGTTCGACGGTGAGGTTGATGTCCTCGATCGCCTTGAACGAGCCGTAGTACGCGGTGACGCTGGTCGCGTCGATTCGCTTGGCCATGATCATTCCTTCGGGGTTATCGGCTGAACCGGTTGCGGCGGGCCAGCAGTTTCGCCGCGATCGTCAGGATCAGCACGAGGGCGACGAGGGTGAGTGCCGCGGCCCAGGCGCGGGCCGGCGCGTACCGGGAGGCGTCCCCGGCCTGCTGGTAGACGAAGAGCGCCAGCGACGACTGGTTGTTCTCGAACGGGTTGAAGTTGATCGCGGCGCCACCCCCGGCGACCAGCAGCACCGGCGCGGTCTCCCCGGCCGCCCGGGCGACCGAGAGCATGACGCCGGTGACGATGCCGGGCAGGGCGGTGGGGAGCACGATCCGCAGGATCGTCTTCCACTTCGGGATGCCGAGTGCGTACGAACCCTCGCGCAGCGGCGCCGGCACCAGCCGGAGCATCTCCTCGGTGGACCGGACGATGGTGGGCAGCATCAACACGCTCAACGCGAGCGAGGCGGCGAAGCCGGAATAGCCCGGCCGCCCGTCGTTGAAGTACGGCGACACGATCAGGATCCAGAAGGCCAGTACGAAGAGGCCGGCGACGATCGACGGGATGCCGGTCATCACGTCCACGAAGAACCGGATGGTGAAGGCGAACCGGCCCCGGCCGTACTCGACGATGTAGACGGCGCAGGCGATGCCGAGCGGCACGGTGATCAGGGTGGCGACGCCGACCTGCTCCAGCGTGCCGACGATCGCGTGGTACGCACCGCCGTTCGGGTCCCGGGCCCCGATGTTGTTCATCGAGGTGCCGAAGAAGTTGCCGTCCAGCCGCTCGACACCCTTGCTGACCAGCGTCCAGGTGACCGAGGCCAGCGGCAGCAGGGCGAGTACGAAGGCGGAGTGGATCAGCGCGCTCCAGGTGCGGTTGCGGGCCTGCCGCCGTCCCTCCACCACGCTGCTGGCGACGAAGAGGCCGACCAGGTAGAAGACCACCGCGAGGGCGACGACCAGGGCGGCGCCGCCGATCCCGGCGCCGTAGACCAGCGCGGCGGAGAGCACCACGGCGGCGGCCGCGATGCCGAGGCTCGCCACCACCGGGAGTTTCCGGGCACGCAGTTGTGGGCTCTGCCCCGGCGCGGCCGAGGGGGGTGCGGTCATCGTTGTCGTCATGCTGCGGACTCCGTGAACTCCCGGCGCCGGTAGATGATGGCCCGCGCGGTGATGTTGACGATCAGCGTGATCGAGAAGAGCACCAGGCCGGAGGCGATCAGCGCGCCCCGACCGACGTCGTTGGCCTCGCCGAACGCGTTCGCGATGTTGGCGGCGACGGTGTTGCCGCCGTTTTCGATGATGTTGAACGAGATGTTCGAGACGATGCCGAGGGTCATCGCCAGGGCGATGGTCTCGCCGAGCGCCCGGCCCAGGCCGAGCATGGTGGCGCCGATGACGCCGGGGCGCCCGTACGGCAGCACCGCCGTCCGGATCATCTCCCACTTGGTGGCGCCGAGCGCGAGCGCGGCCTCCTCGTTGGCGGTCGGGGTCTGCCGGAACACCTCGCGGGAGAGCGAGGTGATGATCGGCAGCACCATGATGGCCAGCACCAGCGAGCCGAGCAGGATCGACCGGCCGAACGGCCCGTCACCGCCGAAGATCGGGATCCAGCCGAAGTACTTGTTCAGCCAGACCGAGAACTCCTGGACCGGACCGTAGAAGAAGTCCCGGCCCCAGAGCCCGAAGACCACGCTCGGCACCGCGGCCAGCAGGTCGATCAGGAAGCCGAGCGCGGTGCCGACCCGGCGGGGCGCGTAGTGCGACAGGTAGAGCGCGATGCCCAGCGCCACCGGTACGGCCAGCAGCAGCGCCAGGACCGACGTGAGTACGGTGCCGAAGGCCAGGGCGCCGATGCCGAACCTCGGCTGTGCCTCGTTGGGGAACCAACCCTCGAAGGTGAAGAAGTTGGCGGTGTTGGCGTTGAGTGCCGGTACGGCCTTGGCGATCAGGAAGATCGCGATCGCCACGATGATGACCAGCACCATCGTGCCGGCGGCCATGGTGAAGCCCTGGAAGAGGCGCTCGGCGCCGAAGGCCCGTCGCCGGGGCAGCGCCCCGCCGCCGCCCAGGCCGGTGCCGCCGCCGCTGCCGTCGCCTCCGCGCCAGCCGGCTCCGTCCGGAGCGCGGTCCGCGGGTGTCACTGGTACGTCGACCGACAGCGCGGCACCGGCGGACCCGGTGTGACCAATGGTCACCCGAGGTCCGCCGGTGCCGGCGTTGGCCGAGCGGTCTGGGGTGTCGCCCATCTGCTCGCTCGCTCCGTTGACGAAGTTATGAGGATGATCTATTTGGAGATCAGGCGAGAGCCTTGACCGACGCCTCGACCTTGGCGCGGACCGTCTCCGGCAGCGGGGCGTAGCCCAGCTCGGTCAGGTCGGCCTGCCCCTCGGTGCTGGCGGCGTAGCTCAGGAAGCCCTTGACCAGCGCCAGCTTGTCGGCGGCGAGGCCCTTGGAGCAGACGATCTCGTAGGTCACCAGGACGATCGGGTACGCCCCGGCCTCCTTGGTGTTGAAGTCGATCGACATCTTCAGGTCTTCGCCCTGGCCGGTGACCTGCGCACCGGCGATGGTCTTACCGGCCGACTCGGGGGTCAGCTCGGCGTACTCGCCGGCCCCGTTGCCGATCTTGGCCATCTTGAGGCCGCCGTTCTCGGCGTACGACATCTCGACGTAGCTGATGCTGCCCTTGGCCTGCTTGACCGCGCTGGCCACGCCGTCCGACTTGGCCGCACCGGTGCCGCCCGGCGCCTTCCAGGCCTTGCCCTTGCCGAAGGTCCAGTCGGCCTCGGCGGTCTTGGCCAGGAAGTCGGTGAAGTTGTCCGTGGTGCCCGACTCGTCCGAGCGGTGCACGGTCTGGATCGTGGTCGACGGCAGGGTCGCACCCGGGTTGTCAGCCTTGATCGCGGCGTCGTCCCACTTGGTGACCTTGCCCGCGAAGATCTTGGCGAGGGTGGCCGGCTTGAGCTGGAGGTTGTCCAGGCCGTCCACGTTGTAGACGACCGCGACCGGACCGATCACCATCGGCAGGTGGATGGCCTTGCCGCCGGGGCACTTGGCGTCGGCCTTCGGCTGCTCGTCGTCCTTGAGGGCCGAGTCCGAGCCGGCAAAGTCCGCGGTGCCGGCGATGAAGGCCTGGATGCCCGCACCGGAACCGCTCGGTTCGTAGTTGATGGTCGAGCCGGTGCACTTCTGCTGGTATGCCTTACGCCACTCGTCGACCGCGTTCTTCTGCGCCGACGAACCCTGGGCGTTGATCGTGCCCGTGGCGCAGTCGGCCGCCGCGGAGGACCCGGAAGCCGATGGCTCGGTGGGCTCGTTATTGTCCGAGCCGCACGCGCTGACTGCCAGTGCCGTGGCCAGAGCGAGACAGGCAATGGTGCCGTGCCGCTGGAGCTTCACCTGAAAGGTTCCCTTCACCTTGTACGAAGCAAGCCCGGGGCGCCGCCCCGGGAGCCGACTGGTGGTCGGCTAGTAGGGAAGTTAGGAGCGCCAGGTAGCCGGTTCGCCGGTCGTGAGTGAACGCAGGGTGAACAGGGAGAGCCGGCTGGGTGGCCGGATCCTGAGGGTAAGATGTCCGTTCCGTGAACCGTGGGACCGGTGCGACATCTAGGGCTATTAGCGCGGTTCGTGACCCGCCCGGGCCAACCGGACGGCCGGTGGCCGGTGCTCCGTACGGACGGTGTGGGTCGGCCGCCGGGACGGTGCCGGTCCCCCGTACGGTCGCCGCCGGACGGCCGCGCGGGGTGCCGGCCGTCCACTCCGGAGGGACGGCCGGGTCAGGCCGGGTGCTGCACCGACTCCGGTGACCGGCGGTACCGCACGTGCCGCAGCCAGTTCGCGAAGCCGAGCCGGGTGTACAGCGCCATCGCGCCGGTGTTGGACTCGTCGACGTAGAGCATCACCCGGGTCAGCCCCCGGTCGCGCAGGTGGTGCAGGCCGGCCAGGGTGAGCGCCCGGCCGAGCCCGAGCCCGTGGCTGTCCGGGTCGACACCGAGCACGTACACCTCGCCGATCGGCGCGGTCCCCGTTGCCCGGGCGGCCGGTTCCGGCCCGCCGTGCGCCTCGGTCCGCCCGCCGTGCGCCTCGGTCCGCCCGCCGTGCGCCTCGGTCCGCCCGCCGTGCACCTTGGTCCAGTGGAAGCCGAGCAGCCGTCCCGACGACTCCTCGACGGCAAGCAGGAAGCCGGCCGGGTCGAACCACGGCTCGGCGAGGCGCAGCCGCAGGTCGGCCAGGTCCCAGCGGCCCTGCTCCGGATGGCTGGCGAAGGCGTGCCGGTTGACCGCCAGCCACGCCTCGTCGTCGCTGCCGGGCCGGAACGCCCGCAGCGCGACCCCGGCCGGCAGCTTCGGTTCGGGCAGCGGGTCCCGCAGCGAGCGGCGCAGTTGCCACAGCACCCGGGACCGGTGCAGCCCCAGGTCGAGAGCGAGCGCGGCGGCCGAGGGATGGTCGCTGTGCGCCCAGACCAGCAGCGCGCCGGTTCCGGGTACCCGGTCCAGCGCCGCCGCGACCAGCGCCCGGCCGAGCCCCTGCCGGCGCCACATCGGATGTACGACGAGTTCGGCCGAGACCTCGGCCGTCCCGTCCAGCGGTTCCAGGTATGCGTAGCCGACCACCGCCCCGGCCGGGCCCCGGACGAGCAGATGGGTGACGGGGCTCGCCTCGGCCTGCCGGAGGCGCAGCGTCACGTGCTCGGAGAGCGGGTCGGCGCCGTCGGCGGCACCCGCCACACCGGCCAGGGTGAGTACCGCCTCGACCTCGTCCGGCGCGAGCCTGTCAAGGCTGGTCACCCGCGACTCCGCCGGCTGTTCGGTGGTCATCTGCTCACCGTAGCCCGCGCCGTGCCGGTGCCGGCCGGCCGGAGGCTCAGGACCGCACCGGCGGCCCGGCCGGCGGAGTTCCGGCCGGCGGCTCTGCACCGGGCGGGGGCGCCGGCTGTCCGGGCGAGGGCGCCGCGCCGCCCGGCTGGCCCTGCGTCGGCGTGCCGCCCTGGGGCGTGCTGGCGGGCGGCGTGCCGATCGGCGGTGGGCCGGTCGGCAGCGCGGCGAGGGCGTACTGCCGGGCGAGATCGGGCAGCAGCCATTCGAGCGCGATCACCGTGCCCTGCCGGTTGCCGCCGGCGTCGTGCAGCAGCACGATCGCTCCGGGCGCGACCCCGGCACTCACCCGCGCCGCGATGGCACCGGCACCGGGACGGGTCCAGTCCTTCGGGTCCACCGCCCAGTGCAGCGAGGTCATGCCCAACTGCCGGGCCACCGCGACGACGGTGGAGGTCCACGCCCCGCCGGGCTGCCGGAAATACCCGATCCGCGCGTCCGGCACGGCGGCCCGGATCGCCTCGTTGGTGCGTACCAGGTCGGCCCGGATGCTGGCGCTGGGCCGGCTGCCCAGCCCGACGTCGTGCCGCCAGGAGTGGTTGCACAGGGTGTGCCCCTCCGCCACGATCTCCCGGACCAGTTCCGGGTACTCCTGGGCGTTCTCGCCGACCAGGCAGAAGGTGGCCTTGACGTGGTACTCGCGCAGCACGGCCAGGGTCTGCGGGGTGTACCGGGGATCGGGGCCGTCGTCGAAGGTGAGCGCCACGTAGCGGGCGCCGGTGCTGACCCGGGCGCCGTACGGTCCGTCCTGCTCGGGTGGCAACTGCGGCTCGTACGGCTGGGTCCGGTCCGGATCGGCCGGACCAGGCTGCGGCGTGCCGCCGGGCGGCGTGCTGGCCGACGGTGCCGGAAGCCCCGGAGCGTCCGGCACCTCGGCCGGTCCGCCGTGCTGGCCCGGGTCGGCCCGTCCCTCGGCCGGCCCGCCGGCCCAGTCTGCCGACCGCTGGCCCGGTTCCCCGTCCGACTGCGGATCGGTCTGGTGCCGGGCCCGGTTCTCGGGCGGGGCCAGTGCCCCGCCGGGCCGGCCGAGGGTGTGGCCGAGCGCATACGCGCCGCCGAGTACGGCGACGGTGACCAGCGTGGCGACCGTGAGCATGTGGGTGCGGGACATGGTCGGCATCAGCGGACCGCCCCGGGGGAATCCGCCCGTCCCGCACCGAAAACCACCGTGGGAACCACTGATGCCACCTCTGCCTCCTCCGGACGTTTCCGGTCAAGGCTACGTACCTATTGCCCGAATTCTCATGGTTTCTCGCATTTGTTGCGAGCCGCCCTTCGGGTCCGTACGCCAGAAGGCCACCCGGCACAACCGGGTGGCCTTCGTGGTCGAGGTCGGACGTCTCCGTCAGACGGGCAGCGGCACGCTCTCCGACTCGGGCAGCGGCCGGGACGGCGGGGTGACGAACTTGTAGCCCACCTGCCGGACGGTGCCGATCATCGACTCGTACTCCGAGCCGAGCTTGGCCCGCAGCCGACGTACGTGCACGTCGACGGTGCGGGTGCCGCCGAAGTAGTCGTAGCCCCAGACCTCGCGGAGCAACTGGTCCCGGGTGAAGACCCGGCCCGGGTGCTGGGCGAGGAACTTGAGCAGCTCGAACTCCTTGTAGGTCAGGTCGAGCGGCCGACCCTTCAGCTTGGCGGCGTAGGTGTCGGGGTCGATGGTCAGCTCGCCGGCCCGGATCAGCCCGCCGGCCGCCGCGGTCGCGTTGCTGAGTCGGCCGACCGCGAGTCGCAGCCGGGCCTCCACCTCGGCCGGACCGGCGCTGGCCAGGATCACGTCGTCGACGCCCCAGTCCGCGTTCAGGGCGATCAGACCGGCCTCGGTCACCACCGCGACCAGCGGCACACCGAGCCCGGTGGCGTGCAGCATCCGGCAGGTCGCCCGGGCCTCGCTCAGTTCCGAGCGGGCGTCGACGAGTACGGCGTCCGGGCTCGGCCCGGAGACGAGGGTGCGGACATCGCGCGGGGCGGTACGCACCGAGTGGGGGAGCAGGTCGAGGGCCGGCAGCACGACGGACGGTTCGCCTGCGCGCGCGGTCACCAGCAGCAGGATCTCCACACATCACCTCCGTCCCGGCGGCACCTGGGGCGCCGCGCGGTGGCCAGCGGCCTCGGGCGGGGACTCCGGACCGCTGGGGGGTTGGGGTAGTCCCGGCGTCACTGACGGGCAGGTAAGGCTCAACCTTATCGGAACTTCCGCCGGACGCTCTCACACGTTCGGTTCATCGGTTGTGTGATCGGTCATTACCGGCAGGTTTCCCGGATCGTGTTCCGGTTCGGGGACGTCGGGCCCGGCGCGTCGGTGGTCGGTCTGGCACGATCGGGGCGTGTACCCCTCGACGCCACCGGAGACCGGCCGCGACTCCTGGCCGGAGAACCGCCCCGGTCCGGCCGGCCCGCACCGCGCCCCGGACCCGCGCGGTCGCCCCGCCGGGCCGGACGCCCGCAGCCCCTTCGACGGCCCGCGCGTGCCGGACGGTCCGCGCGTGCCGGACGGTCCCCGGCACGGTGACGGAGGCAGGTCCGGCGACGGTCCCCGGAACCCGGACGGCCACCGCGCCGGCGCCCGGGTCACGGACGGCTCGCGCCAGGGCAGCGAGGTGGACCCCGAGGAACTCGACGGCGAGGAGGAACTGCCGCCGGTACCGGTCCGCCGGCTGCTCTCGGTGGCGATCGCCGGCTTCGCCGGACTGCTCGGCGTCGGGCTGATCTTCGGGGCGCAGACCGCCGGGCCTGGCGCCCGGCTGCCGTTCGCCGTGGTCGTCTTCGGGGTGCAGTTGCTCTTCGTCCTCGCCTGGACCATGGCGATGCGCCCGCCGGCCCTGCTGCTGGTGGGCGGGGTCGCGGTGGCGGTCGCGGCCGCCGCCGATGCGGCCGCCGTGCTGCCGCAGATCGCCGCGCTCGCCCCCCTCGGGTACGTGGCCGCGGGCGGCTTCCTCGTCGGGGTGCTCGGGCAGCTCGTCCGCCGGGCGGACCGGGCCCGGGTGACCGAGTCGCTCGGCGCCACCCTGTTCATCGTGGTCGGCGTGGTCGCCTTCGGCACCCTGATCGTGCTCAGCCGGATCCCGAAGGGTACCCAGGCGATCTTCGTCTGCCTGACCGCGGCGGCGGTGGCGCTGACCGTCGCCCGGGTGACCGACGCGGTGCTGCCCTGGCCGCGTCTGGCCCCACAGGTGCCACGCGGTGCCGCCGGTGTGGTGATCGGGGCGATGCTCGGCACCCTCGCCGCGGGCATCCTCGGCAGCTACCTGGTGGCGTTCACCCCGACCAGCGGTGCGATGGTCGGACTGGTCGCCGCGGCTGCGGCGGCCCTGGCCGACCTGGGGGTTGGCTACGGCGAGGCGGGTCGGCAGATGGCCGGCGAACCGCCGACGATGTGGGTCGCCCGGCACATGCAGGGACCACTCGGCGGCTTCGCGTTGGCCGCACCGGCCGCGTATGCGATGAGCGTCTTCTTCCTCTGAGCAGGGGGCGGCACCGGAGCGGAGTCACGCCTCCCGCCACCCGACCGGGCGGCGTACCTCGACGGTTGGAGATGTGCCCGTTCGGGTAGATAGTGGTGCCGACGACGGTGGTAGGCGGGTGCGACGGCACCGGATCTGGGGGGCGGCGTGGCGGACAGCTATCCGGCAGACGGCGGGACGTACGGCGAACGGCCCCGCCGGCGCAGGGGGCGTCGGGCGCTCGTCATCCTGGTGATCCTGCTCCTGGTGCTGGCCGGGCTGCTGGTGGTGGCCGACCGGGTCGCCGCCGGGGTCGCCGAGCGGGTCGTCGCGGACCAGATCGACCAGGAGATCTCCCGGCAGAACGTGCAGTCCTCCGCTCCCGAGGTGACGGTCGGCGGCTTCCCGTTCCTGACCCAGGTGCTCGGCGGCCGGTACGACTCGATCAAGGTCGTGCTCCGCGACGTGCAGGGGCCGGTGCAGGGCACCGACGCCGCGGTGAAGGTGCCGGAGCTGACCGTCGACGCGCGGGACGTGACCGCGTCGCTCGACACGCTCCGATCCGGCCAGGGCGAGGTCACCGCGAAGACGGTCCAGGGCACCGGGACCGTCGCGTACGACAGCGTGGTGGCGTTGATCGACCGGCCGGGAGTCCAACTGCGCGAGCAGGACGGCAAGCTCGCCGTGACCGCGCCGGTCCGGGTGCCGATCGTGGAGCAGGAGCTGACCGTGCAGGGCACCGCGAACGTCTCCGTCGACGGCGACGACATCGTGGTCACCTTCGACCGGCTCACCTCCGCCGACCTGCCGGACAATCCGGTGATCCAGACCTTCGTCAACAACTTCGCCCGGCAGCTCTCGGTCCGGGTGCCGTTGCCGCCGCTGCCGTTCGCGCTGCAACTGCACGAGGTACGGCCACTGCCGACCGGACTGGCCGTCACAGCCAGCGCCCGGGACGTGGCGTTGAGCGAGGTTAGCTGATCAGGGCGGCCGGATCCGGGGTCGCGCGATCCCGGATCGTGGTTGGTCCTGTGTGACGAGTCCGTCGCGCTGGTAGGCTCCCGGTTCATGGGGACGCTCCTCACCAAACGGCGCGCGGTCGACCTGTGCCGCGTGGCCACCTGCCTGTGTCGCCCCGTCATCTGACGGCGGGGCTGTTCTGCGTACCCTCTGAGTCCTTCCCCCCTCACGCCCGGCAGCGGCGCCGTCGCACGTACCCGTGATCCCTACCTGTCCATGGGTCCCGCGCGTGAGATGCGACAACAACATCGGTCGACCTCCACGCGCAGGCTCACACAAATCCTCACCAAGGAGTGATCTGATGAGTCGCGACACCGCACTCGTCTCGGCCGACTGGGCCGAGAAGAACCTCGCCACTCCCGGCGTGGTCTTCGTCGAGGTCGACGAGGACACCACCGCGTACGACGGCGGGCACATCGCCGGTGCGATCAAGCTCGACTGGAAGACCGACCTCCAGGACCCGGTACGTCGGGACTTCGTGAACAAGGCGCAGTTCGAGGCGCTGCTCTCCGAGCGCGGCATCTCCAACGACGACGTCGTGGTGCTCTACGGCGGCAACAACAACTGGTTCGCCGCCTACGCGTACTGGTACTTCAAGCTCTACGGGCACCGCGACGTCAAGCTGCTCGACGGCGGCCGCAAGAAGTGGGAGCTGGACGCCCGTCCGCTCGTCACCGACCAGGTCTCCCGCCCCGCCACGCAGTACACCGCGCAGGAGCCGGACCTGTCGATCCGGGCCTTCCGCGACGAGGCGGTCGCCGCGATCGGCAGCAAGAACCTGGTCGACGTGCGCTCCCCCGACGAGTACGCCGGCCGGCTGCTCGCCCCGGCGCACCTGCCGCAGGAGCAGGCGCAGCGGGCCGGGCACATCCCGACCGCGATCGGCGTGCCGTGGTCGAAGGCTGCCAACGAGGACGGCACCTTCAAGTCCGACGACGACCTGCGCAGGATCTACGGCGAGGCGGGGCTGGACGGCAGCAAGGACACCATCGCCTACTGCCGGATCGGCGAGCGCTCCTCGCACACCTGGTTCGTGCTCAAGGAGCTGCTCGGGCACCAGAACGTGAAGAACTACGACGGATCCTGGACCGAGTACGGCTCGCTGGTGGGCGTGCCGGTGGCGCTCGGCGACGAGCCGGGGGAGGCGTGAGCACCATGACCGCTCCGATCGCCGCCGGCTGCGCGGCGCCCGACCAGGCGGCTCCGCTGCCGGCGAGCCTGGACCTGGAGAAGGAAACCGTCATCACCGGGATCGTCAGCGCCGAGAACGGCGAGGCCGTTCCCGGGGCGTACGTCCGGCTGCTCGACTCCACCGGCGAGTTCACCGCCGAGGTGGTCACCTCGCCGGCCGGGCAGTTCCGGTTCTTCGCCGCACCGGGCACCTGGACGCTGCGGGCGCTCTCCCGGCACGGCAACGGCGACCTCTCGGTCACCGCCGGCCGGGGCATCAACGAGGTGGCCGTCACCGTCGCCTGATTCCCCGCACCACCGCTGACAGCACGCAGGGGTCCCGCCGATCCGCTCCGATCGCGGGACCTCTGCCTGTGCCGACGTGCCCCCGGGGCGTACGACGGTCGAGGTGTGCGACGGGCCGGAGCGGGAACCCGCAGGGCCGGGAAACGGGCTGAACGGTCGATGGGGGACGTCATGCCGGAGAACTCGGCCGAGACCACCACGGTGGGCGAGTTTCTGCTCTGCCGGCTGCACGACCTCGGGGTACGGCACATCTTCGGGCTGCCCGGCGACTACAACATGGAGTTCCTCGACCAGGTGGAGGCGTTTCCGGACATCGAGTGGGTCGGAAGCTGCAACGAGGTGAACGCGGCGTACGCCGCCGACGGGTACGCCCGGCTGGCCGGCATCTCCGCGATCGTCACCACCTTCGGCCCCGGCGAGCTGTCCGTGGTCAACGGCCTGGCCGGCGCGATGGCCGAGTCGGTGCCGATCGTCTCGATCGTCGGCGGCCCGACGACGGAGATCATGGACCGGCGGGCCGCCATGCACCACTCGCTCGGGGACGGCGACTTCGACCGGTGGGTCCGGGTCGCCCGGGAGGTGACGGTCGCGCAGGCCACCCTCACCGCCGGCAACGCCACCGTGGAGATCGACCGGGTGCTGCGGGAGTGCTGGACCCAGCAGCGCCCGGTCTACCTGCGGCTGCCCGGAGACGTCGCCCGGCAGCCGGTCCCGAAGCCGCCCCGGCGGTTCGACCGGCCGGCTCAGGTCAACGCTCCCGAGCAGCTCGACGCCTTCGACGCCGCCGCCCAGCGGCTGCTGAACGGCGCCACCTGCCCGGCCCTGCTGGTCGGCAACCTGGCCGTCCGGTACGGCCTCGGCGCCGAGATCGCCGCGCTGCTCGCCGACCGGCACTGGCCGGCCGCCACCCAGGGCCTCGGCCGGGGGCTGGTCGACGAGACCGGCCCGAACTACGTCGGCGTCTACAACGGCGGGGACAGCGTCGAGCCGGTGCGGCGGATCATCGAGGAGGCCGACGTGCTGGTCTGCGTCGGTACCAAGTTCTTCGACTGGGACGGGCTGTTCACCGCCGACCTGGATCCGGCCCGGATCATCTCGATCGGCCGACGGGCGAGTTCGGTGGGCGGGCGGCTCTTCGAACCGGTCGCCCCGGCCGCCGCGCTGGCCCGGCTGCACACCATCGGGCCGGTCCGCGCCGTCGACTGGGCGACCGCGCCCGATCCGGGCCGGCCGCCGGCAGCGCGGCTCGACCCGGCCGGCAACGCGCCGATCACCCAGGCCCGGCTCTGGCCGGCGATCTCGGCGATGCTTGCCGAAGGTGACATCGTGGTGCCGGAGACCGGTACGCCGTCGTTCGGGGTCGCGTCGATCCGGCTGCCGAGGAGCGCGGTCTGCGTACAGGCGCCGCTGTGGGGGGGCGATCGGGTACGCCGTACCGGCCGCGTTCGGGGCGGGGACGGCGGCACCGGAGCGGCGGGTCGTGCTGATCACCGGGGACGGTTCGCTGCAACTGACCGCCCAGGAGATCAGCCGGATGATCGCCACCGGTCAGCGACCGCTCATCTTCGTGCTCAACAACGCCGGCTACACGGTGGAGCGGGCCGTCGACGGGCGGCACCAGCCGTACAACGACATCGACAACTGGCGGTACACCGACCTACCAGGCGTCTTCACCCGGCAGGTAGCGGTCGACTCGCACCTGGTCAGTACCGAGGGGGAGTTGGCCCGGGTACTGGCCGGGCTGGGCGGCGTACCGGATCGGCCGACCGTGGTAGAGGTGATCCTCGACCGGCTGGACCTGCCGGTCGGGATGCCGCAGTGGGGCCGGGAGACGACGGCGATCGACTACCAGACGACGCTGGGCGAGGAACCCCGGCTCTCCTGGCGGGGCCCGCCGGACCAATGATCCCGATCACTCTGGCACGTGCACCCGGCACCCCGTACGCCCGAGTCGGGCGGTGACCGGCCGCCTAGGATGCCGGGCGGCGAGGTCGAGGAGCTGCCGGGTCGGGTCGAGGGGCTCGGCGGGCGGCACCGGCTGCTGCGGTACCCGGATCGGGAAATCCGGAGACGCCGGCAGACTGCGGTGCAGGGTGCCGGCGAGCTGGCGTAGGCAGTTCGCGACCGCCTCGGAGAGGCTGCGGTCGAGCGGAACCGTGGCGGGATCGAGCGGGGCGTCCGGGGCTACGGCGGTCACCTGCCAGCGCAGCCCGTGGGCGAGCCGGGGATCGCGCCGGCGTCGTGCCGGTGATCGGCGACGGTGACCTGGAGGACGAGGCCGAGCCCGCAGACCAGCCGGGCGAGTCGGGGTAGAGGCGGCACGTCCCGGCCGGCAGCGGAGACGACGACCCGGGCGGCCGGACGGCCCCGAGCGACCGCCGCGAGGTACGCCTCGACCGGGTCACCGTCCGGATCGGACAGTGTGACGACACCGTCCAGCAGGTCCTGGTCGAGAGCGCGCCCGGTTCCGGGATCGTGCAGCTCTTCGGGACGTACCCCGAAGGTGGCCGCCCAGGTGCCGACCCGGTAGCGCTCGGGGAGCTGGACCACCGGTAGCCCGGCGGGTTCGCTGCCGACCACCCGCACCGGGGCGGCCTCCGGACGCCAGTTCAGGTGTACTACCCGGTCGGCCAGGTCGGTGACGGTGAGCACCGCCCCGTGGTGGATCCGTCGGCCACCTCGACAGGTGTGGCAGGGCAACAGCCACTCCCGGGTGCCGCTGCCCCGGCACCCGGGGCAGCGGGTGTGCGGAATCGGCGGCCCGAGCCAGCTCGGTGCCGGCGGCTCCCAGTTCCGGGCCAGCGTCGTCCGGTGCCAACGGGCAACCTGACCGGTTTCCAGTTCGGTGAGCCGCTCAGTTTCGGGCTCGGCCCGCAGCCGGGTGTGCCGCCACCGGCCGTCGCGCCATACCGCCTGGGCACCCGGTGCGTCCGCGCAGTCGCGCAGGATCCGGCGTTCGAGCTGGTCGACGTCGACCGGCTCGAAGGGAGTCGAATCCGGGTCGGGCAGCGGCGGATCGACGAAGTGGGCAGGGGCGGTCCGGCCACGTTCGGCGAAGTCGTGCCATGCGTCGGCGACGGTGGTGCGGGCGACGGCCGTGGGCAGGTCGGGGTGGCTTCCGTGCGGCTGCTCCGGCACGGCCGAGCCGGGTACCTCGAACCGGATCACCCAGCTCGGCGCGCAGGTTGCGATGGCGCGGGCCTCCACGACCAGGTCCAGGCAGAGCCGGTCGGCCAGCCGACACAGCCGGTCGAGTTGTCCGCTCAGGTCGCGTCGTCCATCGAGGCCGCGAAGGTAGCTGTCCGGGTCGACCGGGTCACGGTGGCCGAGGAAGACCAGCCACGGTGCGTACGCGCGGCGGGCCAGTGCCCGGCCTTCGAGGTCGTACCGGTCGCTGGCGGCCAGCCTGGGGTGCCAGCCGGGGTCGAGTGGCACGCTGAGCTGGCCCTCCGCGTCGGCTGGCCGGTCCGGGTCGAAGACCTCGCGGAGGGTCTCCGGCGCGGTCCCGGCACGGTCGGCCAACTCGGCGAGCAGCGGAGCGAGCGCGATCCGCCAGCCACCGCCGGGGCAGCGGGTCGGCTCGACCGATCGGGTACGACGTTCGCCGAGGCCACCGCTCCGGTTTCCGGGTCGGCGACCGTGACGACGAGTTGGGCGCGCTGCCGGCCCCGCCCCTCGCAGGTCAGGCAGGCGCGGGCCACGCTGCCCTGCCCGGCACAGACTTCGCAGTCCGGCCAGGGCAGCCCGGCCGGAAGTACCCGGTCGACCAGGAAACCGCCGTCGCCGTCCCGGCAGCGGCACTGGTCGATGGTGAACGTCGTACCGTCGCAGGTGGTACACGGGACGGCCGGTGCCGGGGCGGGCTCAGCGGTCATCGGGGTCGATCCGCCGGCAGTCGTTGATGTGCCCGGCCCGCAGTGGGCACCGGTCGCCGCCGCCGAGCGGCCGGTCGCAGAAGACCGGGTGCCGGGTTGCCGGATCGCCGGCCAGGGCGACACTTGTCTCGCCGGGGACGAGGTCGGGCAGGAAGCGCAGCGACCGGGCGAGGGTACGGGCCAGCAGTTCCGCCGCCGGCAGGTCTGTGCTGGTGATGGTGAGATGGACGACGTACCGCTGGCGGGGTTTGCCGGTTGCCGGCCCGTCGTCGGCGACGGCGGTCTCCCGGCTCATACCCGGCCCGCCCGCCGATAGTGGGCCTGCCAGTCGCGCAGGGCGGACCTGATCCGGTTGTTCTCGGTGCGCGTCCGGGCGAGCTCGGCCCGGACCTCGGCGAACTCGTCCGCGACCCGGTAGAGGAAGGTTCGCACCTCTTCCGGATCGAGTCCGCGCCGGACGCCGGAAAATCGTTGGAAGCGGATCTGGCCGGCGGTCAGCGGCGGGTAGGCGACGGGCGGATAGTGCCTGCCCGCGTTCGGTGGCCCGGTCCGGATGGTCGGCGGCGGTGAGGCCGGGACGAGGAATCGGAACAGTCTGCGCATGCGGAGCACCTTCCGACGGGTGGAGGTGGGGCGGGCCGGGACGGGCGATTCCTTCCTCTCGTTACCCGCCCCGACCTGGGGAGGAGCGCTCCTAGCTGCCACACGAGGAGTGCTCGCTGACAACTTATGTGCGGAAACGCGGACGTCAACGTCCACACCAAAAACGTCGAAGGCTTGTTCCGTGCGGTAGACCGTGATCAAATCGGAGGTGCCACGCGAGGAGTGCTATGCCTGCCCTGCCGGACTACTTCCGAATCTCGAACGCAATCATGGCCGACATCAGAGCCGGCAAGATGAAGGCTGGAGACAAGCTGCCGTCGATCGCCAAGCTGTGTGATCAGTACAAGGTCAGCCCGTCGACCATCCGGCTCGTGTTCGTGCGTCTCGAAGCGTTGGAAGTCATCGACCGGTATCAGGGCAAGGGCGTCTTCGTGACCGATCCGAAGACCTGGCTGCGGAAGCCCTGACTGCGGAAGCCCTGACTCGCACGCGCACCGTCGAGTTGCCTGCCTGTGCGTCGACGCCGGGACTGCCGATCGATCGGAACTCCGATAGTGTTTGCGCGACTACGCAGATGTGAACTCGTTCGGGGTGCGACCGTCATGATCGGAGCACGATGAGCGTCGGGGATGTAAAGGCCATGGTCCGCGAGGCTGTCCGACGGACTGTCGAAGCACGGCGGACCATCGGCGGTCTCGATGTCGAGGTGAGTGAGGTCAGCGGACTCGCCCGACAGACCGTGCACGACAGTCGCCACCCGGAAGTCGAGAGAGCCTTGACGTGCCTCCGAGAGGCGCAGCGCGAGATCGATATAACTGCTCGTCGCCTCCAGGCGAGCGCTGAGGCTGCTGACGAATATTTGATGGCGCTGGGATGAGTGACATCGGTGGTGTCGTTGCCCAGCTCCGCGTGATAACCGAGCGCCTGGACGGCTCCGCCGTGATGGCAAGCCGCGTGCAGGCGGAGACGCGCGAAGCGAACGCCCAGTTTACCGAGGCAGGCAGGGGCACGGCGCATCCTGCCATCCGCCAAGCCGTCTCCGAAAGTCGCACGGCAGATGAGAAGGCGGGCAAGGTCGCACGACTGCTCAGCGAGGCTGCGGGACATCTGGCGGCCTACATGCAGGTCATCGCGCCTGGCTCGGCCCCGTCGCGGCACAGGGCGAGCGAAGGCCCGCCGTCGGGGGAGCACCTCGTGCGGGAGGCGGAAGACAAGGGTGGCAACGTCGACCGCTTCATTCGTAGGCATGTGAAGAAGGCCGATCAGACTGAGGGGAACCTACAGAACGCCGAGACCGTGGCGACCGACGGAGTCAAGAAACTGTTTAGCATCTACAAAGGAAAGCCTGGTTCCACCGGCACCGAGACCTCGGCACCACAACCTCCGCCGATTGACCGACCTCAGGTGGAGCACCCCGCTACGGCTGTCATCATCAGCGTCGGCGCTGCCGCCGTCGGCATCAGGCGGGCCTGGGCGAAGATGAAGCAACGACGTGGGAGGAAGGCTCGTGGTGATCAAACCTGAGATGGTCGAATACATCCGAACGATGGTGCGCGGCCAGTACGCAGAGAACGACCGGCTGGAGGCGAAGCTCGACGACGAGGGATGGGACGACTTTCCGACCCTGCTCGGCATCGTCTTCTACTACGCCGTCGAACGACGATTCGGGAGCGGGGCAACGCAGGAGGAGGTCATCCGCTTCGTTGCCGAGATGCGGGCCGCCGCGCCCGCCGAGGCCGCAGCCGTGATCGACGCGAACGCGGCGGAAACGCTGGTCCGGGCGGCGCTCGACCCTGATCTCGACTCGGATGTCGAGCCGGAGATGGCCGGGGCGATTCAGGGGATGGTCGTCGTGCACGTGCTCGGCGCTCCGGAGGTCACCGACGACGACCTCGACACGTTGCTCCGGAAGTCCGAAGAGGTCGCCAGCCGACTCTGACCGGTCCCGAGAGGCTGTCGAGCTGCCCCGCCTCTGCGTCCGGTGTCGGCTTCTCGACAGCACGGCATGGGATGGGAATCGGGTCGGAGTGATGGGGCTGCTTGATCAACAATGGTGTGAGCGCGTCATATTCATGAGCATGTAACGAGCGGTTGGCCTGGCGTGGCTTAGGTGTGGGCCGTTCGAGGGTCTTTGCCTCCGGTCGATGGCCACTATCCTGACCTGTTCGCCGACGGCTACGGAGCGAGTGGGACTCATGGATCCTCGGTACATACGCAAACTGGCGGAGCAGTCCACCAACTTCGGCTTCCTTCAGGCGCACCCACTGCTGCTCTGGTACGGCGCCAGCGCCGAGACACTGATCTATGTGGACGCCCAGGCAGCGATGTTCAAGACCCGCGCCTTCGGCGACGTGATGGCCCGGGACCTGGTGCGGCGTACCGGGGCGCAGCCGGTGAGCGGCAGCTTCTATCACCAGGTGCAGGCGCTCAACGCCAGCGGTGCGTTGGTGCCGCACATCTTCGCGGCCTTCAACCGGCTCCGGGATGTCGGCAACAAGGCGGTGCACGACCACCTGGACGAGCTGCGCAGCGCCCTGGAACTGCTGCGGACCAGCTTCGAGCTTGGCGTGTGGTTCCACCGGGCGCTGACCGGGGACCGTACGCCGATCGGGTTTGTGCCGCCGAGCCCGCCGCCGCAGCAGGTCCCGCAGTCGGTGGTGGATGGGCTGCACGCCGAGCTTCGCCGCTACCAGGATGAACTGGCGCAGACCAAGCTTCTGCTGGCGGGTAAGAAGTCACTGGCGGTCGCCAAGACGGACGCGGTCGCGGCGGCGGACCGGGCGGTACGGGAGGCGGACGCGCGCCGGGAGACCACTGTCGACCTGGTGGCGACCCTTGAGGCGCAGGCCGAGCATGCCCAGCGGGAGTTCGACAGCGTCAAGCCGGTCAAGGTCTCGGCGGCCAAGCGGGAGGAGTTCATCTCCCGGGCCCGGCGTGCGTCCCGGGAACCGCTCAACGAGTTGCAGACGCGGGAGGAAATCGATCGCCAGTTGACGGCGGCTGGCTGGGTCGTCCAGCACGAGAACCAGCTCAACCTCTTTGCCGGGCAGGGCGTGGCCGTCCGCGAGGTCACCCTCGCCACCGGCCGGGCCGACTATCTGCTCTACGTCGACCAGCAGCTCGTCGGCGTCATCGAGGCGAAACGGGAGGGCACCGCACCCCGGGCAGCGGAGGCGCAGCTCGACCGCTACCGGGGCGGACTGACCGCCGAGCAGCGGATGCGGGCGTGGCAGCGGGACGAGCCGTTGCCGTTCGGCTACCTTGCCACCGGTACCGAGACGGCGTTCGTGAACGGATTGGACCCGTCCCCGCGTACCCGGGAGGTTTTTGGTTTTCACCGGCCCGAGACGCTGGCGCGGTGGATGCGGGAGGCCGACGACGACCCGGCGGCGCCGACGCTGCGGGCGCGGCTGCGGCGGATGCCGGCGCTCGACGACGGCGGCCTGCGGCCGGCGCAGGGCGACGCGATCCGGGGACTGGAACGGTCGCTGGCGGAGGACCGGTTGCGTTCGCTGATCCAGATGGCGACCGGGGCCGGCAAGACCTTCACGGCGGTGACCGGCAGCTACCGGCTGTTCAAGCACGCGCGGGCCAACCGGATCCTATTTCTGGTCGACCGCAACAACCTCGGCAAGCAGACGCTTCGGGAGTATGCGGCCTACCAGACGCCGGGAGACGGGCGGAAGTTCACCGAGCTGTACAACGTTGACCGGCTCTCCGGGGCGGGGATGCTCGGTTCGTCCAAGGTCGTCATCTCCACCATCCAGCGCCTCTACGGTGCACTGCGCGGCCGCGAGCTGCCCGACGTCGACCTGGACGACCAGGCGTACGACGACTACGACCTGGACGAGCCGGCCGAGGTGGGCTACAACCCGGAGATTCCGCCGGAGACGTTCGACCTGATCGTGGTGGACGAGTGCCACCGCTCGATCTACGGCAAGTGGCGGGCGGTGCTCGAATACTTCGACGCCTTCATGGTCGGGCTGACCGCGACCCCGGTGAAGCAGACCATGGGCTTCTTCCAGCAGAACATCGTCTCGGAATACACCTACGAGCAGGCGGTCGCCGACGGCGTCAACGTCAATTTCGACGTGTACCGGATCAAGACCCACATCACCGAGTCCGGTGAGCGGATCGAAGCCGGCACGGTGGTGCCGCTGCGGGACCGGCGGACCCGGGCCGAGCGCTACCAGGAGCTGGAGGACGACTTCGCGTACGAGGGCGGCCAGGTCGGGCGGTCGGTCATCTCCCGGGGACAGCTCCGGCTGGTCCTGGAGACCTTCCGGGACCGGCTGTTCACCGAGATCTTCCCCGGCCGGTCGAAGGTGCCGAAGACGCTGATCTTCGCGCGGGACGACAACCACGCCGAGGAGATCGTCAAGATGGTGCGGGAGGTCTTCGCCAAGGGCAACGACTTCGCGCAGAAGATCACGTACGCCTCCCGGCGGGACGGCAACGACCCCGACGATCTGATCCAGGCGTTCCGGAACAGTCCGGAACTGCGGATCGCGGTCACCGTCGACATGATCGCCACCGGGACGGACGTACGCCCGCTGGAGTGTGTCTTCTTCCTCCGCCCGGTGCGCAGCGCCACGTACTTCGAGCAGATGAAGGGTCGCGGCGCTCGGACCATCGACCCGGCCGAGTTCCAGGCGGTCACCGAGGATGCCGAGGTGAAGGACCGGTTCGTTCTCGTGGACGCGGTCGGCGTGACGGAGCTGGACCTGGACGAGGCCGTACCGCTGGAGCGGCACTCCGAGCGGCAGGTCTCGCTGAGCCAACTGCTCGGCAAGGCGGGTCGGCTCAGTGCCACCCCGGACGAGGTGGCGACGCTGGCGTCCCGGCTGTCGCGGCTCAACCAACAGCTCACGGAGGACGAGAAGCGGGAACTGGACGAGCTGGCCGGCCAGCCGATGACCGAGATCGTGCGCGGTCTGGTCGACGCGGTGGCGCCGGAGCAGTTGAACGCCGCCCGCGAGGCCGGACCGGAGGCGGTACGAGGCCTGATGGAGACCGCGTTGCGTCCGCTGGCGGCCAAGCCGGAACTGCGGAATCGGATTATGGAGATCCGGCGGGCGCACGACATCGTCATCGACGAGGGCAACGTCGACACGCTGCTGGAGGCGCGTGGTGTCCCGCTTGAGGAGCGGGCACAGGTCACGGTGCGGAGCTGGCACGACTACATCGAGCAGCACCGGGACGAGATCACCGCGTTGCAGCTCTTCTACGAGGGGAAAGGGCGGGTCGGCTTCGACCAGCTCAAGGAGCTAGCGGCCCGAATCGCCCGGCCGCCACAGGCATGGACCCCGGACTCGCTCTGGCAGGCGTACGTGCTGCTGGGGCGTACGGCGGATACGCCGGGGCACCGGGGCGTCACCGACCTGATCTCGCTGGTCAGGTATGAATTGGGGATCGACCAGGAGTTGAAGCCGTACCGCTCGCTGGTCGAGGAGCGCTTCCGAGGGTGGCTGCTTCAGCAGAAGCAGGGTGGGGCTACGTTCACAGCCGACCAGGTGTGGTGGCTGGAGAGGATCAAGGACGTGATAGCGGTCAGCGTGGAACTCACCCCCGAAGACCTGGACGGCGCCCCCTTCACCGAACGCGGCGGCGTCGACGGCTTCGTCAACGCCTTCGGCCCCCGCGCCGCCCCCTTGATCACCGAACTAAACCAGGAGCTTTCCGCGTGAGCGGCCTACCGCACGGCTGGATGTGGGTGTCCCTTGATGAGGTTGCGGAGATACGGGGCGGGATCCAGAAGCAGGCCAAGCGGCGTCCGGTGGCGAACACATACCCGTTTTTACGGGTTGCCAACGTCCTTCGCGGACAGTTGAACCTGGCGGATGTGCACGAAATCGAGTTGTTTGATGGTGAGATAGATCGTTATCGGTTGCGTAAAGGTGATCTTCTTGTTGTAGAGGGTAATGGCAGTCCTGATCAAATCGGCCGTGCGGCGGTATGGGACGGAAGCATTGAGAATTGCGTTCATCAGAACCATCTCATACGCGTCCGTCCCTCGGGTGCGATCTTGCCTGCCTATCTGCAATTCGCTTGGAACTCCCCCATGGTTTATCGGCACCTGCGCCGGATCGCGGGCTCGACCAGTGGGCTCTATACATTGAGCACCAGCAAGTTAAGCTCTGTCCGGCTGCCGCTGCCTCCGCTCGCCGAGCAGCGCCGCATCGTGGCTGCTCTTGAGACGCTTCTTGTCCGTGTTGATGCAGCGACCAAGACCGTCGAGGCCGTGGGAACGAGATGTGAAGCGTTAGCCCAGCGGTACATTGATGAGTCCATAGCGGGGGCGCCGAGCGAAGAGGTGGAATCGGGCTCAATCGCAAGCGTTGCTGACTCCCGTCAGCTCGGATCTTACGTGCGCTTACGGCTGCCAGACTCGTATGCCTTGCCGAAGAGATGGCGAGTCGCGACCCTTGAACAACTCGTCCGGTCGGATAAGAAACCGGCTTATGGTGTCCTTGTGCCCGGGGAGCACGTGGAAGACGGCACTCCGTTCGTTAGGATAGGAGACCTGGCGCGAGGCGGCGTCAGAGTTGACAGTCTCAAGAAGATCGACCCCGTGATAGCGAGCAAATATCCAAGGACGCTACTGTCGGGCGGTGAAGTGCTGCTTTCTCTTGTGGGAACAATCGGTCGGAGTGCTGTTGTGCCTTCCACGCTGGCGGGCGCCAACGTTGCGCGCGCGCTTGGAGTCTTTCCCCTGGATGAATACATAGTCAATCCGCGCTGGGTCGTGAATGTCCTCTCTACTTCATTGATTCGGAAGATTCTGGATGGAGCTGCCAATGAGGTCGCAAGGAAGACGCTGAACCTTGAGGATGCTCGCAGGTGTCCGATTATTCTCCCACCTCGGGAAGTGCAGGATCGGATTGTAGATTCCCTAGAAGCTGGCCTTGACGGCATGTGGCGCCTACGTGACGCGACGCGTGGGATCGTTTTGAGATCGGCAACTCTGAGGGCGACTATCTTTGCCCGGGCGTTCTCTGGACGACTAGTACCGCAGGATCCGAACGACGAGCCTGCGTCCGAGTTGTTGGCGCGGATCAGGGCCGAGCGGGCCGCCGTACCGCCTAAGCAGCGGGCGGGGCGCGGACGGCGTACTCAGAAAGACAAGCCGGCACCCCCGACCAGGGTGATCGGCCGCGACTACCAGCAGGGAGAGCTGCCGCTGTGACCAATGTGGATTCGCGCCGGCTGGTGCAGAAGCTCTGGAACTACTGCGACGTGCTGCGCGACGATGGTGTCTCCACAATCGACTATGTCGAGCAGTTGACCTTCCTGCTGTTCCTCAAGATGGCCGCTGAGCGGGCAGAGCGCACGATCAAGCCGGAGCAGATCGTCCCCGACGAGCTGAGCTGGCAGACCCTGCTGGACGCCGACGGCGAGGAACTGGAGACGCAGTACCGGAGGATTCTGACCGGGCTGGCGCACGAGCCCGGCACCCTCGGCACCATCTTCCGCAAGGCGCAGAACAAGATCCAGGACCCGGCGAAGCTCAAGCGGCTGATCGTCGATCTGATCGACAAGGAGAAGTGGTCGCAGGCGGGCGTAGACGTCAAGGGTGACGCCTACGAGGAGCTGCTTGCCAAAGGTGCCGAGGACACCAAGTCCGGCGCCGGGCAATACTTCACGCCGCGTGCCCTGACCGCCGCGATGGTCGATTGCATGCTGCCGACCCCGGACGACACGATCATCGATCCGGCCTGTGGCACCGGCGGCTTCCTGCTCGCCGCCTACGAGCACATCCAGCGCCACCACGGCGCCGCGCTCACGCCCGACCAGCGGCGTCGGCTCGCCCAGGGTGCGATCAGCGGCATCGAGCTGGTCGACGGCACCGCCCGGCTGGCCGCGATGAACATGCTGCTGCACGGCATCGGCACCCCCAACGGCCCGTCGCTGATCGACGTGCGGGACGCGCTGGGCCGGGAGCCGGACCGCCGGGCCAGCCTGGTGCTCGCCAACCCACCGTTCGGGCGCAGTTCGTCGATCCGGATGGTCGGCGAGGACGGCCGGGCGACTCGCGAGGAGCGGGAGATCGAGCGGAACGACTTCTGGGCCACCACCGCCAACAAGCAGCTCAACTTCGTGCAGCACATCGCCTCGCTGCTGGAGATCGACGGGCGGGCCGCCGTCGTGCTGCCGGACAACGTGCTCTTCGAGGGCGGCGCGGGCGAGGTGATCCGGCGCCGGCTGCTCAAGCAGTACGACCTGCACACCCTGCTCCGCCTCCCCACCGGGATCTTCTATGCCGGCGGGGTCAAGGCCAACGTGCTCTTCTTCGAGCGCAAGCGCGCCCGCGAGGAGCCGTGGACGACGAAACTCTGGGTCTACGACTTCCGCACCAACCAGCACTTCACCCTCAAACAGAACCCGCTGCGCCGCGATCACCTCCAGGACTTCGTCGACTGTTACCTGCCGGGCAAGGACCGCGCCGAGCGGGTCGAGACCGAGAGGTTCCGCGCCTTCGGGTACGACGAGCTGCTCGCCCGGGACAAGGTCAACCTCGACATCACCTGGCTGAAGGATGCCTCGCTGGAGGACGCCGACGCATTGTTGCCGCCCGAGGTGATCGCCCAGGAGATCGTGGAGGACCTGGAGGCCGCGCTGCGCGAGTTCACCGCCATCGCGGAGGCGCTGTCGTCGCGTACGACGACGACCACCGACGGGCCCACGCCGAGTGAGCCGCCCCAGCCGGAGCAACGTGACGCGGAGGCGGCAAGGGGTGGTGACCGCAGGCGCTAACCCTTCAGCCTCGATGTGCGTTCCGGACCCCGTCAATAACGTGTTCGTGACGTCCATTCGACCTCCAGCGGTGCCGGCCGGTGGCCGGCTGGTTCCCGCTGGCGGTGGCCGCGACCGGCACGACCCTGCGAGAATCGACCTGCCGCGATCGCCGCCAGTTCCGGCGTCGACTGCTCCACTCCGGACGGGTGGGAAGGACGCACATGGCAGGGACCAGCTGGCGAGTGAGCCTGACGATCAGCCCGGTCGCGATCCTCCCGACGTCCGCCCTCGCGGTGCTCGGCCTCGCGCTGGGCGGACTGGATTTCGACGACGGCTTCTGGGGTTGGGCGACGCCGCTCCTCGCTGGCTATCTGGTCAACGCCGGGTTGGACTGGCTGGGCACCGTCACCGGCTACTCCGGTTGGACCTCGGGGCGGACCGGGGCCTGGGTCAAGGTGCGCTGGCTGTTGACCGGTGTGCTGGTCAACATGCTGCTGCTCGCCGTGCTTCCGCGGTTCGCCGGCCTCTTCGGGTTGGACATCTCGACCGGCGGGCCGGGCACGGTCCTGCTGGCGGCGGCGATACTCGGCCTCTGCTTCTATCTCGGTTCACGCTTCGAGGACATGTCGTTCTACTTCGAGAAGGGCGCTCCCGAGCGGCCCGAATCCGACGAGCCGTAGCCGGCCGGAGTACGGGCCGAGGATCGCACCCCGGCCGCCGTACTAGGCTCGCCTGGTCGGCGACCTTGGGGGGAGGACGGTATGCGCCCGGGGTGGTATCCCGATCCGTCCGGCCGACACCCGTTGCGGTGGTTTGACGGTACACAGTGGACGCCACAGGCGCTCGACGGATGGCAGCGACCGGTCGTCGACCCGCTGCCGGCGGTGGCCGAGACCACCTCCGCAGCAGGCTCGCCGCCGGCAGTGTCCGGTGCGCCGCCGGCAACGCCAGGTGCGCCGCCGGCAACGCCAGGTGCGCCGCCGGCTTTGCCGGGTGCGGCTCCGGCGCCGCTGTCCGTGGCGGTGCCCCCGGCCGACCAGGGACGGTGGCTGTTCTGGCTGGCCTGGCGCATCCTGCTGCTCGCCGTCGCCCTCGGCCTGCTGTTGACCGGCTTCTTCGTGCTGCCATGGGGTCACATCCTCCGCCCCGGAATGCCGGTGACAACAGTCCACTACCTCGACTTCGCGGGCTGGATCGACGCGGCCGACCTGGAGGCCAGCGGATGGCAGCGCGCGTACGCGCAGGGACTGGGGCTGGTGCACGCACTCGTGGCGCTCGTCGCCACCGCCGTGACGATCGCGGTGAGCCGGCCCGGCAGGCACGCCCCCTGGGGTGGCCTCCTGCAGTTGCTGCTCTTCGCGTCGATGATCGCCGTCCACTTCGGCTCACCGTTCGCCGACATCGAGGGCGTACATCCCGCAGGTGCGGGGCTGGCGGTCTTCGGCGGCATCTTCGCGCTCTTCGTCGCCTGCCCCGGTTTCGGGACGAAGCCCAAAACGCCGCCCCCGGCACGCTAGCCGGGCGGCGCTCACGCTCAGAGGCCGAGGTCGCTCAGCCCGGGGTGGTCGTCGGGGCGGCGTCCGAGCGGCCAGTGGTACTTCCGTTCCGACTCGGCGATCGGTAGGTCGTTGATGCTGGCCAGCCGGACCCGCATCAGCCCGTTCTCGTCGAACTCCCAGTTCTCGTTGCCGTACGACCGGAACCAGTTACCGGAGTCGTCGTGGCACTCGTACGCGAACCGCACGGCGATCCGGTTGCCCTCGGTCGCCCAGAGCTCCTTGATCAGGCGGTACTCCAGCTCCTTGGCCCACTTGCGGCGCAGGAACGCGACGATCTCGTCCCGCCCCTGGGTGAACTCGGCCCGGTTGCGCCAGCGGGAGTCCGGGGTGTAGGCCAGCGCCACCTTCTCCGGATCCCGGCCGTTCCAGGCATCCTCGGCCAGCCGCACCTTCTGGATCGCGGTCTCGGTGCTGAACGGGGGCACCGGAGGACGTGTCGCCATGATCCCCATCCTAAGTAGGAATGTCGGTTACCCGTGCTTCTCCCGGCTATCCGGGCGTCAGGCACCAGTAGCCGTACGGGTTGCGGTAGAGGTCGTCCGGGTCGTAACGGGCGCAGTCCCGGCTGCCGAGCATCCAGTGCGGGGCATCGGCGGCGAGCGCGAAGGTCTCGCCGTCGCGGATCTGCTGCGCCCGGGGCTCGGTCAGCAGATAGCGGGCCAGGGCGTCGAGCAGGCGTACCTGCGCGTCGATCTCGGCAGCCCCGGCCGGCTGCCCGGCGCGCAGTTCGACGTCCGGAGCGCCGAGCAGGTGCATCCCGCAGCTGTAGACCGCCACGCCGTCGGTGATCGGCCGCTTGACCCAGGCCCGGTGCAGCACCACCGCCAGGGTCGGGTCGTCGGTCGCGGCGGCGGCCCGGTCGGCCAGGTCGAGCCAGCGGTCCCGGCCGTGCGCCAGGCCGCTGCTCTCGTTGCGTACCGCCGTGGCGCCGGCCCGGAGCAGCGCGGCGGTCAACGCCAGCATCTGCCGCGACACCTCCAGCGCGGTCTGCCGGGTGGCCGGCGGCGACAGCAGGTACGCCACCGTGTCGTGCTCCCTGACCGCCCGCCGGTCGGCGTCGGTGAAACTCGGGCTGGTCAGCGAGGACCGGAACGAGGCGACCATCCGCCGGTCGGGCTCCGGCCGGGAGTATTCGGTGTCGAGGGTGCAGTCCGGGCCACCGATCTCGGCCGCGAGCCGGGCCACGACGTCGAGGTCCAATCCCGCGCCGAGCACGCAGAGCACGTGCTGCGGCGGTGCGGATCCGGCCTCGTCGATCACGCCCGGCAGGCTACCAACGGGTACCGCGCCGCTGTCAACGTGCCCGACGCAGCGGACCGGCCGGACCCGGTACCGGACCGGCGCCCGACGGCAAGGGCGGTGCCCGCCGCCCCCTAACGGGGACGGCGGGCACCGCCGCTCGGCAGTCACAGCCGGGTCAGTACCCGGCTGCCGCCGGTCAGATCCCGCCCAGCCGGGCCGGACACGGGTTCACCGGTTCCAGGGTGAAGTCGAGCGTGCTGACCAGGCTGGCCTGGATCTGCTGCCGCTTCACCTGCGGCACCCAGCCGTCCTTGGCGGCGATGACGTCGTACCGGCCCCTCGGCAGCCACCACGAGTACGCCCCCTTGTCCACTGTGGAGAGCGTGTATCCGGTGGACGGATCGCCGACCAGGTTGACCCGGACCGTCGCCGCCAGCGACACCTCGGCGCCGCCGCAGGTCCGGCCGACGACCGTACCCTGGATCTTGCCCCAGGTGCCCGGCGGGGAGACGTTCATCTCCACCCCGACCACCGGTACCGGATACGGGCTGTCCGCCACCAGGCCGAGTTCGGCGGTGTAGGTGCCGGGCTGGGCGACCCCGGCCGCCGCGGTGGCGGTCAGAGTGACCGTGACGTTCCGGGACGCCCCGGCGGCCAGGGTGAAGCTGGCCGGCGTGGTGCTCAGCCAGGACGCCTCGCCCGCCTCCAGGCAGGCTTCCAGCCCGCCGAGCCGCTCGGTCTCGGCCGACCCGACGAAGGAACTCGGCGAACCACCCACCTTGTACGCGCCGCAGACACCGGCGCCCCGGTAGCGGGCGAACTGCGCGTTCGGCAGGTTCACCCAGGCACCGCCCACCGGGTCGTACCCGATCGTCCGGTTGGTCAGCGTGGTCGAGGCCGCGGTGGCGCCACCGGCCAGCACCAGCATGCCGCCGGCCGCCGCGTACTGCGAGCCCCAGAGGTCGAGCGGCATGTCCGGCAGCGAGTCCCAGGCGTCGGTGGCCGGGTCGTAGACGTAGCCGTTCTTGTACTCCACCGCGCCGACGCCACCGGCGCAGTAGACCTTGCCGCCGATGCCGCCGCAGGACATCCAGGAGGAACCCTGCGGATATTCGGCCACGGTCTCGAACGTGCCGGCGAGCGGGTCGAAGACCGTCACGTCCGGGGTGTCGACGGAGCACTCGTTGTCGCCGCAGCCACCGATGACGTAGAGCTTGCCGCCACTGGTCGCGAACGCGGCCGCTGCCCGGGGCGCCGGGTTGGTCACCCCGGGCAGGGTGCTCCAGGTCCCGGTCGCCGGGTTGAACATGTCGACCGTGGCCACCGGGGCCGAACCGGCACCCCAGCCGCCGATCGCGTAGATCCGGCCGTTCAGCGCGGCGACCGCCGGCTTCGAGCGCGCGGTCGGCATGTCCGGCAGCGCGGTCCAGACGTTGGTCGCCGGGTCGTAGACCCAGGTCTTGCGTTCGTTGCCGGTGTCGGCACCGCCGCCGATCGAGTAGACCTTGCCGTCCAGGGTCACCGCCGAGTTGTCGTAGACCGACGCCGGGAGGTTCGCCACCCGGGTCCACGCCTCGTCGACCAGCGGCGCGGCGGCGGCGGTACCGGTGCCGGGCCCGTACGCGGTCCCGGTGCGGCTCTGGCTCAGCCCCTTCATCTTGTGTTCCACCAACTCGGCGCCCTTCGCCGAGAGCTGGCTGAACTGGGCCGCCCGCTCCATCGCCTGCACCGTGGCCGGCGCGTTGCCGGTGTTCGTCACCGTCAGGGTGACGTTCCGGGTGGTGCCGTACGGCTGGTGCAGTTCCAGGGCGTTCGAGCTGACCGTCAGCCGGGCCGCCTTGAGCGCGAAGTCGGCCCGCCGGGTGGCGTCCGCCGGCACCGTCACCTGCTTGGTGAATCCCCGGTACGGCGACAGGCTGGCGGTGAACGGCTGCGCCCCGGTCAGCCCGGAGTAGAGCCAGTAGAAGCCGTCCGGGATGTTCGGGTCGTCCGGCGTCGCCGCCGACACGCCCTTGTCGGCCGGCTGGTTGTCGCTGACCACCGTGACACCGTTCAACGGCGCACCGGTGTTGGCGTCGGTGGTGAAGCCGGCGACCAGGCCGCCCGGCTTCGGGGTGCAGGTCCGGTTGACGAGCTGGACGTTGTCCACCTGCCACCACCAGGCGAAGGTGCCGTTGAACCGGAACCGCACCCGGGTGTTGGCCGCGCCGGCCGCCGGGTCCAGCGGTACCTCCTCGACCCGTGGGCCACGCCGGCTGACCGTCTGGTGCCAGACGTTGGTCCAGGTCGTACCACCGTCGGTGGAGACGTCGACGTCGGCGGTGTCGCTGACCCCGACCGCCCGCCAGTCGCTGTTGAAGCGCAGCAGTGGCGCGTCCGTCGCCGAGAAGTCCAGCGCCGGGGTGACCAGGTCGGTGTCCTGGGTGTTGCCGCTGCCCAGGTTGTCACTGTCGATGATCGCGAAGTTGCCGGTGCCGCCGGTCAGGTTGGTCCGGCCAGCCGGGTCGTCGAACGCCCAGCCGCCCTTGTCGGTCCGGTTCACCACCGACCAGCCGGCCGGGGCCGAGCTGCCGTCGAAGCTCTCCGTCAGCAGCGGGTCGCTTGCCCCGGCCGCGTAGCCGGCGGCGGTGCAGGCCGGCAGCACGGTGGCGCTGATGTCGACGGTCTTCGAGCCGGTGCCGACCGCCACCTCGGTGCTGACCGGCCGGTAGCCGGGGTAGACGACCGTGGTGTCGAGCCGGTAGGTGGCGCTGCCGGGAACGGTGAACGAGTAGGCGCCGGTCACCGGGTTGGTGTAGACCGGGCCGCCGGGTCGGCCGGAGACCTGGATCTTCGCGTACAGCGGCCAGTCGTGCCCGGAGCCGTCGGTGACCTTGCCGGCGACGGTGACCATCCGGGCCGTGCCGAGGGCGAAGTTCTGGGTGACCGCGCCGCCCCGGGCCACGGTCACGGTGGCGGAGCCGGGGTTGAAGCCGTACCCGCTGGCGGTCAGTTCGTGGGTGCCGACCGGCAGGACCAGCGCGTACCGGCCGTCCGCGTCGGTGACCGTGTTGAACTCGCCGGTACGCACCTCGGCGCCCGCGACCGGCTCCCCGGTGCTGGCGTTGGTGACGGTGCCGGTGACCCGGCCGGAATCGCCGCGCGGCGCCGCCTCGACCGCCTGGTACGCGTTGAGCCGGCCCTCGCCGAAGGTGTTGTTGTCGTCGAGGGTGCCGCCGCAGGTGAGCGCGTTGACGTCGGTGGCGGTGTCGTCGAGCAGCCGTTCGGTGGCCGGGATGTTGCCCTTCAACCCGGGCGCGGCCGACCAGACCAGCGCGACGGTGGCGGAGACGTGCGGTGCCGCCATCGAGGTGCCGCTGCCCGTCCCGTAGCCGTTGCTGGGCAGGCTGGACCGGACGTTGCTGCCCGGCGCGGCGATGTTCGGCTTGACCGATCCGTCGATGCTGGACACGCCCCGGCCGGAGAAGCTGGAGACGTTGTTGTTGCTGTCGTAGGACCCGGCCGCGTAGGTCAGGGGGTAGTCGCCGGGGTTCTCGGTGGTGTTGCAGCCCGGCCCGTCGTTGCCGGCGGAGAAGCTGGGGAAGATGCCGGCGGCCCGCCAGGAGACCACGGTCTGCTTGTACCACTCGTCGTTGCGCCCGCCGCCCCAGGAGTTGTTGACGATGTCCGGGGCCAGGTCGGGCCGGGCGTTCTGCCCGTTCAGGTCGGTCGGGGCGAGCACCCACTGGCCGGCGGCGAGCAGGGAGGCGTCGGTGCAGTCGTTGGTCTCGCAGCCCTTGGCGGCGATCCACCGGGCCCCGGGCGCCACCCCGATCTGGTTGCCGGCACCGTCGTCGCCGACCATCGTGCCCATGGTGTGCGTACCGTGGCCGTTGTTGTCGCACGGCGCCGGGCTGGCGCAGACCCCGGCCGGGTCGAACCAGTTGTAGTTGTGGTCGAAGCCACCACCGGTGTTGCCCCGGTAGGAGTTCCGCAGCGCCGGGTGGTCGAACTGCACCCCGCTGTCGATGTTGGCGACGACCACGTCCTCGCCCCGGGTGTCGAACTCGGACCAGACCCGGGGTGCCTCGATGTTGTCGATGTTCCACTCGACCGCGTTGGTACCGGTGCCGGTGGTGGCGCGGAACGGCTCGGGCTTGATCAGTTCGTAGGTACGACTCGGTTCGATGCTCTGCACGTCGTCCCGGGCCGCGATCGCGTCGAGCAGGGCGCGGTCGCCCTCCACCCGCAACACGTTGGCGATCCAGTACGACCGGTACGTCGCGCCGCGCTTGTCCAGTTCGGCGCGGAGGTCGCGCTGGCTGCGCTCCGCGGTGGCGGTGAGCGTCCGGTAGACCGCGGTGGCCCGGTCGGAGTCGGCCAGCTTCGCCGCTCCGCTCAGCTCGGCGCGCTCTCGCAGGTAGACGGTGAACGTGGTGCTGCCTTCGGCGGCGAGTTCGGCGAGCAGTTCCCGGTTCACCTCCGCCTCGGGACCGGCCGCCGTGGCGACCGCGGGCTGTGCGGTGACGCCGAGCAGCACGGCGGCCGCGGCGGCCACCAGGCGCCAGCGTCTCGGCCTTCGGGCCCAGCTCCGTCCGGAACGATGCGGCATGGTTCCTCCCCCACTGTTCGGCGTCCCGAGCCATCCCGGGAGCCAGTTCCCCCAGCTCCGGGCTGCCCGGTGCTGCCGCGCGCGCGTGGGTCCGACGTTTGCTTACGGACAGCGCCCCCCACATCGGCCTGGAGTAATGCTCTTGCTCCCCGGGGTGGTGATCAATGCCCGATGTCGGCCAGTATCTAGGCAGTAACTAGGCGTATCTCGGTCAGGAGTGAGCCGAATGCCTTACATCGGTTAGCGTCGCTGTTGACTCGCCCGGTCAAACCCGTTTGGCTAGGGTCCGCAGCCGACGGGGGAGGAGTGGAGCGAGGTGGCAAGCGGAGAAGTCCCGCTCGTCGTGTGCGTGTCGACGGACGTTGCGGTGCGGGAACGGGTGGTTCGACGACTCGACGACTTCGGTACGGTCGTGATCTGTTCGGACCTGTCCGAGTTACGGGCAATGTTGTTTCCGATGGTTGGCAATGCGACGGATTCCGAACCAGGGCCGGTGAGCCTCGGTGACCTGTCCGTCGACCCGGGCGGCCACCTGGTCACCTGGCGAGGCGAGCCACTGGCGCTGACCCGGCTGGAGCGGGAACTGCTGGCCCGGCTGGCCAGCGCGCCGCTCGGGGTGTGGACGTACGAGCGGCTGTTCGCCTCGGTCTGGGGCGGCGCCTACCTCGGCGACACCGCCATCCTGCACTCCGCGGTGAAGCGGCTGCGCCGCAAGCTGCGCGCCGTCGACGGCGGGCCGCAGGTGCAGACCGTACGCGGCGTCGGCTACCGGCTCGCCCCTGGACACTGACCGGGGGGCCACCGTGCCACCATGTCGGGCGTGAGCATCGACGTCCCGACACCGGCCTGGCCCGGTCAGCCGGCCCCTCCGGCCCCGCCCCGGCGGCGGCGCTGGCTGCTCGCCGGCCTGGTGGGCTGGGGCGCGCTGCTGCTGGTGCTCACCCTCGTCTCGGTCTACGGCGACGAGCCGACCGTGAAAGAGCAGCGGACGATCGAGCAGGCCGAACCGGTGCTGGACCGTGCCCTCGGTGAACTCGTCGCGGCAGCCGGCCCGGACGTCGCCGTCGAGATCGCCGGACGACCGGTACGTGACGACTGCGAACTCACCGTCGTCCGGGACGGCGCGACGCTAGACGCCGCGGTGGTCGTGCACGCCCCGGACGCGGACGTACCCGCCCTGCTGGACCGGATCGCGGACCGGCTGCCGGCGGCGTACGGGGCCAGGGTCCGGCACAGTGCCGACGGCAGCACCCACGCGCTGCGCGCCGACGCGGGTGAGTTCGTGGCGATCGAAGGCGGTCAGGCCGGGCCCGGTGTGGTCGAGTTGACCGTCGACACCGGCTGCCGACCGGTCTCCGGCGATCCGGAGGAGCGGGCCGTTCCGCCGCTGCCGCCGGCCGAGCCGGATCCGCTCCAGGTGCTCGGCGTACTCGGCGCGGCCGAGCCGACCCCGGTCGAGCTGGTCGCCGCGCGCTGCCCGGGGCAGGGCACCACCTGGACCGCACGCGCCACCGGCCGGGGCGTGCCGGCCGGTCTACCGAGCGCCGCGCTGCCCCGGCCGGCCGGCGCCGTCGTGGTTGCCGACACCCCCGAGCTGTACGCGTACCGCAGCGGCCCGGTGAGCGTGGTGGTCGAGAGCGGCGACGGCCGGATCCGGGTCGCCGTGAGCAGTGGCTGCGCCCGGTGACCGGGGCCGTCCGTAGCCCGGGCTAATAGACCAGCGCCTGGGCGCCGTCCGCCATCGCCTCCTCGACGAAGACCGCCGCCCCGGCGATGCGTACCCCGGGCAGCACGTCGGACTCGCCGATCTCCCGGCGGGCGGCGCACTGGGTGCAGACCGTGACCCGGCCGCTGCTCAGGATCACGTGCAGCAGCTCGGCCAGCGGCGCGGAGTGCGGCAGCTCGAACTCCTCGGCCCGGCCGGGCAGCGCGAACCAGCTCGACTCACCGGTCAGCCAGAGCGACACGTCGACGCCGGAGGCGACCGCGGTGGCGGCGACGGTGAACGCCTGGGCGCAGCGCTCCGGCGAATCCGAACCGGCGGTGGCCTTGACGACCAGGGTACGAGCCATGCCGCCAGCATAGGATCTACCCGTCATGGTTACCGAGATTGGGTTCGTCAGCCTGCTGGTCGCGGGTTTCGGCGCGCTCGCCGGTTACCTGGTCTACTTGGCCGTGAGAATTTCGAGAGGACGTTGGTGAGTGCGAGGAGTGAGCCGGGTTTGCGGGCCCCGCAGTCACGAACGGAAGGGACGCTGTGAGCGACAACCCCATCGAGCCGCCGCCCTGGCTGAACGCGCCGCCGGTCGATCCGTACCCGTACGAGGAGACGTACGACCTGCGCAAGGGGCCGGACCTGCACCCGGCGCTGCTCGGCCTGCTGCCGTACGTCGGACTCTGGCGCGGGCGGGGGCGGGGCGGGTTCCCCAGCATCGAGGACTTCGACTACGCCCAGGAGATCCGGATCACCCACGACGGGCGACCGTTCCTCCACTACGAGTCGCGGGCCTGGATCCTGGACGAGCAGAGCCGGCCGGTCCGGCCCGCCGGTCGTGAGGTCGGCTGGTGGCGGGCCGTACTCGACGCCGACGGCAAGGGCACCGACGAGCTGGAGGTCATGCTCGCCACCCCGACCGGGGTGATGGAGCTCTACCTCGGCAAGGTCACCGGCACCCGGGTCGAGATCGCCACCGACGCGGTGCTGCGTACCTCGACCGCCAAGGAGGTCACCGCCGGGCACCGGCTCTTCGGCATCGTCGAGGGAGCCCTGCTCTACGCCCAGGAGATGGCCGCGGTCGGGCACCCGCTCTCCCCGCACCTCTCCGCCCGGCTGATCCGGGTCGGCGGCTGACGGCCACCGCTCAGCGCGGCGGGACGGGGAAGCCGAGCAGGTCGGCCAGTACGGCGGTGTGCGGCGAGGCGGCCAGCGGCACCCCGTCCAGCTCGCGGACCTCGGCGAGGCCGCGTACCGACGAGGTGAACCAGACCCCGTCGGCGGTGTGCAGCTCGGCGGGGGTGACCAGGCGGCGGGCCGCCGTCCAGCCCAGGTCGTCGGCCTGCCGGAGCAGCCAGTCGGCGGTCACGCCGGGCAGCACACCGGTCTGCTCCGCCGGTACGGTGCACAGCTCCTCGCCGGTCAGCCAGACCAGGTTGGCGGTCGGCCCCTCCAGGGCGTACCCGTCGGTCGAGGTCCAGAGGACGTCCTGCACGCCGCTGGCGGCGGCCCAGCGCCGGGCGGCCGTACTCAGCGCGTACGACAGGGTCTTGAGCCCGCCGAGCAGCCACGGCCGGCCGGCGTGGGCGTCGGCGGCGATCCCGAGCGGCAGGGTCGCCACCCGGATGCCGTCCCGCCGGGCCTGCCGGGACGCGTCCGGCACCCGGGAGAGGGTGGCGTAGACGGTCGGTTCCGTGCCGCCCTCCGGTCCCCGGGTGCAGACCAGCCGCAGCGCCCCCTCGGTCCTGGTCGGCCAGCCGGCGCAGGCGGTGTCGAGCAGTTCGCGCAGCTCGCCGGTGCCGGGCAGCGGCAGCTCCAGCGCCGCCGCCGACCGGGCCAGCCGGGCCAGGTGCTCCCCGACCAGCCAGGGGCGGCCAGCCCGGACGTGCATCGTCTCGAAGAGCCCGTCACCCCGGAGTACGCCCCGGTCGTCGGCCCGGATCAGTGGCTCGTCAGCCGGCACCACGCCCCGGCCGAGTACGGCGACGACCGGCTGCTCGCTCGACATCCTGCCGAGGGTAGCGGCCGTGGGGCCGTACTCGCCGGGGCGCACTATGCTTTGTCGGTGTCGGAATCGTCACTTGCGGAAATGCTGCGTTCCCGCGGACTGCGGTTGACGGCGCAGCGGCAGCTGGTCCTCGAGGCCGTGCTGGAGCTCGGGCACGCCACCCCCGAGCAGGTGCACTCGGCGGTCCGCGAGGTCGCCGCCGGAGTGAACATCACCACGATCTACCGGACCTTGGAACTACTCGAACGCCTCGGACTTGTTACCCATACGCATCTGTCCCACGGGTCACCGACGTACCACGCCGCGGGTGAGGACACCCACGTGCACCTGGTGTGCCGGATCTGCGGGGCGGTGGACGAGGTCGATCCGGAGGTCTTCGGGCCGCTCTGCGACAAGCTCGCGGCCGAACGGGGTTTCCAGGTCGACATCGGGCACGTGGCGCTCTTCGGCGTCTGCGGGCGGAGCGACTGCGAGGAGCGGCGGGAATGATCGACATCGCGGGTGCGGTGGCTGTCCAGGCGATCGACGAGCAGACCCGGGACCAGCCGGAGCCGGAGCACGCCGCCGCCGGGGTACGCCCGGTGGCCGCCCACTACGGCGACCCGATCCGCGAGCAGCGGCTGCTCGCCAACGACGTCGGCCTGGTGGACCGGTCGCACCGGGGGGTGATCGCCGTCCCCGGGGTCGAACGGGCGAGCTGGCTGCACACCCTGACCAGCCAGCACCTCGCCGCGCTCGCCGCCGGGCAGGGCAGCGAGCTGCTGGTCCTCTCCCCGCACGGGCACGTCGAGCAGCACGCCATGGTCGCCGAGGACGGCGAGACCACCTGGCTGGACACCGAGCCGGGCGACACCGGCGGCCTGCTGAGCTACCTGGAGAAGATGCGCTTCTTCACCCCGGTCGACCCCCGGGACGCCACCGCCGACTGGGCACTGCTCTCGCTGGTCGGGCCGCGCGCCACCGAGGCGGTCGGCACGCTCGGCGTCACCGGGCTGGCCGAACCGGACCTGCTCGGGGTGCCGGGCCCGAAGTTCGCCGCCGGCTCCCTGCCACCCCGGCCGACCGTCGTGTACGACGTACGCGCGTTGCCCAGCGGGGGCTGGGCGCGCCGGGTCCGGCTCGGGGTCGACCTGCTGGTGCCCCGGGGGAGCATGCCGGAGGTGGTCGACGCGCTGACCGCCGCTGGCACGCCGGTCGCCGGACTGTGGGCGTACGAGGCGGTGCGGGTGGCGCAGCGGCTGCCCCGGGTCGGCTTCGAGACCGACCACCGGACGATTCCGGCCGAGGTGGGACTGGTGGCTCCGGCCGTACACCTGGACAAGGGCTGTTACCGGGGCCAGGAGACGGTGGCCCGGGTGCACAACCTCGGCCGCCCGCCACGCCGGCTGGCGCTGCTGCACCTCGACGGGGTGACCACCGACCAGCTTCCGGCGACCGGTGCACCGGTGACCGCCGCCGGGCGCACGGTCGGCTTCGTCGGTACGGCGGTCCGGCACCACGAGCTGGGGCCGGTCGCGCTGGCGGTGCTGAAGCGGTCGGTACCGGAGGACGCGGCACTGCTGGTCGAGGGCTCGGCCGCCGCGATCGACCCGGAGTGACCGGCCGCCGCCTCGGTTAGGATCCCGGCATGACGGGCACCTTGATCACGGTCGCGCCGACCGGGGCCGAGTCGGCGAAGGCGGAGGTGCCGGCGCTGCCGGTCACCCTCGACGAGCTGGTGGTCACCGCCAAGGAGTGCGAGGCGCTCGGCGCCGCGGTGATCCACGTGCACATCCGGGACGACCAGGCCCGGCCCACCCTCGACCTGGGCCGGCTGCGGGAGACCGTGGCCGCGCTGCGGGAGAGCACCGACCTGATCGTGCAGCTCTCCACCGGTGGCGCGGTGACCGACCCGGAGGCGGACCGGTTGGCCGTGCTCGACGCCGCCCCGGAGATGGCCTCCTGCACCATGGGTACGGTCAACTTCGGTGACGACGTCTTCCTCAACCGCTGGCAGTTCGTCGTCGACCTGCACACCCGGATGCAGGACCGGGGCGTCGTGCCGGAGTACGAGATCTTCGACCTCGGCCACCTGACGGCGCTGCGCCGGCTGCTCGACCGGTACGGCCTGCCGGCCGGCGGGCACGTGCACGTCGACTTCGTGATGGGGGTGCCCGGCGGGATGCCGGGCAGCACCGAGGCGCTGGTCGCCTGTGCCCAGGCGCTGCGGGACCTGCCGGACGGGACGACGTTCTCGGCGACCGGCATCGGCCGGAGCGCCATCCCGGTGATGCTCGCCTCGGTCTCGGCCGGCGGGCACCTGCGGGTCGGCATGGAGGACACCATCACGTACGCCAAGGGGCGTCCGGTGGAGTCCAACATGCAACTCGTCGCCCGGGCGGTCGGGCTGGCACAGCTCGCCCAGCGCCCGCCGCTGAGTCCGGCCCAGGCCCGGGAGCTGTTGGGACTCGCGGCACAGCGCTGAGGGGTGCCGGGGCACCGGGCCGGCCCGGTGGGTACCGTCCGCGACCATGGGCGAGATCTACGACGGCGGCGTACCGCTGGTGGAGGCGGTCCGGTCGGGCTTCGTGGAGTCCGTGCACCGGGGTTCCGTGGTGGTACTGGACGCGGCCGGTTCGGTGCGGGCCGAGGCGGGTGACGTACGCGGACCGGTCTTCCCGAGGTCGTCCAACAAGCCGCTCCAGGCGATCGGGATGCTCCGGGCCGGGCTGCCGCTGACCGGTGCCGACCTGGCGGTCGCCTGCGCCAGCCACCACGGCGAGGACCTGCACGTCGACCGGGTCGGTGCGCTGCTGCGGCGTACCGGACTGGCGGAGTCGGCGCTGCGCTGCCCGCCGGACCTGCCGCTGTCGGAGTCGGCCCGGGCCGCCCTGCTGCGGGCCGGCGGTGGGCCGTCCCGGCTCCGGATGAACTGCTCCGGCAAGCACGTCGGGATGCTGCTCGCCTGCCAGGCCGCCGCTTTCCCGACTGCGGAGTACTGGCGTCCCGAGCACCCGCTCCAGCAGCGGATCACCGCCACGATCGAGGAGTTCACCGGCGAGCCGGCGGCAGCGGTGGGGATCGACGGCTGCGGTGCACCGCTGCTCGCCGTCTCGCTGACCGGTCTCGCCCGGGCGTACCTGCGGCTGGTCTCGGCCGAGCCGGGCTCGGTGGCCCGGACCGTCGTGGACGCGATGCGGGCGTACCCGGAGATGGTCGCCGGCACCGGCGCCGAGGCGTACGACACCCGGCTGATGACCGGGATCCCCGGGCTGCTCGCCAAGAGCGGCGCGGAGGGCGTGGTCGCGGTGGCGGTGCCCGGGGTCGGCGCGGTGGCGGCGAAGATCGACGACGGTGCGTCGCGCGGCCGGCTGCCGGTGCTGGTCTCGGCGTTGCGCCGGCTGTCGCTGGACGCCCCGATCCTCGACGAGCTGGCCGAGTTGCCGCTGTACGGCGGCGGAGAGGTCGTCGGCTCGGTACGCACCCGCTGGTGACACCGCCGCCCTCGATGCCGAGCCGCGCTGGTTGATCGGCGCCGGATGAGACGCCGCTAACTATTGCTAACTTTCGCAAGCGTTTTGCTTGCAAGAGCAAGCGCCGCTCGCTACCGTCGAGACATGGCCAATCCGAAGGACCTTCCGCGGGACATCGGCGGGTTCATCCGCGACCTGCGGCGCAACGCGAAGATCTCGTTGCGGCAACTGGCCGAACAGGCCGGGGTGAGCAACCCCTACCTGAGTCAGATCGAGCGTGGGCTGCGCAAGCCGAGCGCCGAGGTGCTCCAGCAGTTGGCCAGCGCCCTGCGGGTCTCCACACCGGCGATGTACCTCCGGGCCGGGCTGCTCGACGACCGCGAGGGGCAGGGCGTGCTCGCCGCCATCGCGGCCGACCCGGACCTGACGATGCCGCAGAAGCAGTCGCTGAGCCAGATCTACGAGACCTTCCGCCGGGAGAACCTCCGGCACGCGGACGTACCGGCCGAGCCGGCCGCCACCGGCGCCCCGGGCGTCGTCGCCGACGAGGATCCGGCGGAGGCCGTCCTCGAATCGGTGGCGGTGACCGAGGCGGGCGCCGCCGCACCACCGACCGAATCCCGGCCCGGCACGAAGTCCACGCCGCCGGCCGCAGCCACGAAGAGGACCGCCCGGAAGGCGGTCAAGAAGGCCGCGCCGTCGACTCCGACGGTTGCCTCGGCCTCTGACGAGGAGGAACAGTCATGACCCAGCCCCGAACCGCCCGGATCCCCGCCCCGCTCTACGCGGTGGCCGGTGCCGGCGATCTCGCGTACCAGCAGTTGCGCCGGCTCCCCGCCGTGGTCAGCGGGCTCGGTGACGAGGCGACCCGTACCGAGCTGCGGTCCAAGGCCGTGACGACCACCGCCGAGCTGCGGGAGAAGGCGATCGCGACCACCGCCGAGCTGCGGGAGAAGGCCGTACTGACCCTGCGCAACGCCAACTCCGGCGCGGCGAACCTGCGCAACCGGGCCGCCAACGGCGAGCTGGACCTGGACCGGCTGCGGGAGGCGACCATCCGCAACGCGGCGGTGGTGGTGGCCGGTGCCCAGGCCGCGCAGGAGCGGGCCATCGCCGTCTACGGCGACCTCGTTGCCCGGGGCGAGCGGGTGGTCGGTTCCGGCGTGGTGCAGGCCGCTGACACGGTCAACGCGGACATGGCCGTCACCGAGACTCCGGCGGTGGCCGCCGCCGGACAGCCGGCGCTGAGCACCACACCGGCCGAGGTCGTCGAGCAGGTCAAGGAGCCGGCCGCGGCGGCCGCGGCGACCGAGGCCGCCCCGGCGAAGGCCCCGGCGGTGAAGCGCCGCCCGGCCGCGAAGTCGACCCGCCCGGCGGCCAAGCGGACTCGCCCGGCGGCCGACAAGTAGGCGGCCGGCGACCGCCGAGCAACGGCCGGTGACCTCGGGTGGGTGCGCCAAGTGGCACGTACCCGGGGTCGCCGGCATAAGCTTTCCGCCATGGGCACAGCCGCGCCGCTCTTCTTCGACGACGTCGTCTTCATCATCAACCTGGTGCTGATCGTCTTCGCCCTCGTGATCCAGGGCGTCGCGCTCGTGCACTGCATCACCCAGCGCTCGGACGCCTTCCCGGCGATCGGCACCCTCCCCAAGGGAGCCTGGGTGGCCATCCTGGCCGTCTGCCTGGTGCTCACCCTGCTGCTCTACCGGCCGCTCAGCCTCTTCGCGCTGATCGGCATCGCGGCAGCGTTGATCTATCTCTTGGACGTCCGGGTCGGGTTGCGTGACCTGACCGACGGCAAAGGCTTCTGGTGAGGGATTTCCGCTGGCCACCGCCGCCCGACGGCGGGCCACGGACGTACGGCCCGGGGCCGACCGCGCCGCGCAGCGGCCGGCCGGCGCTGCCCGATCCGGAGACCGAGCTGGTCGCCACCCCGCACGGCGTACGGCTGGAGCGGCTGGTCACCGGCGACGGTGATCCGGTCACGGTCTTCGCACACGGACTCGGCACCGGCATCTCCACCACCCGACCGCTGGGCAGCGCGGTCAACGGACGCAAGATCTTCTTCCAGTTCCGAGGGCACGGCCGCTCGGAGGCTCCGGAGGGCGACTGGAGCTACGCCGACCTGGCCCGTGACCTGCGGGCGGTCGCCGATCTCGGCGGCGCCAGCCGGGCGCTCGGGATCAGCCTCGGCGCGGGTGCGCTCTGCCGGCTCCTCTGGGAGAGCCCGGCCCGCTTCGCGCGCGCGGTCTTCGTGCTGCCGGCCGTACTCGACGAACCGCGTCCGGAGGTGGCCCGGCGGCGGCTCACCGAACTGCTCACCGCGGTACGCAGCGGCGACGCTGCCGAGGTGGCCGAGGCGGTCGCCTACGAGGTGCCACCGGCGATCCGCAACACCCCGGCCGGCTGGGCTTACCTGCGGCAGCGGGTGGACCAGTTGACCCGGGACGGTCTCGCCTCCGGGCTGGCCGATCTGGCCGGTCAGGTCGCCGTCCGGCAGCGCTCGGCCCTGGCCGCGGTCACCGCCCGTACCCTGGTGATCGGCTGTGCCGGCGACGACCTGCATCCGGTCGCGGTCGCCGAGCAGCTCGCCGAGGCGCTGCCCGGGGCGGCGCTGCACGTCTACGACAAGCCGGGCCTGCTCTGGACGCACCGCGCCGACCTGCGCGAACGGATCTCCGGCTTCCTCAACTGACCCGGGTTCGGCGGGCGGATCACCCGGACCGGCGGCGCCGGAGGTACCTGTCGACCAGGCTGTCGAGCTGCCCCGGTTGTGCGCCCGGCTGCCCCGGTTGTGCGCCCGGCCGAGCGGCCACCGGTACCACCGGAACCCCGCCGGCCGGAGTAACGTGGCGAGCCATGGGCGTTTCCCAGCATGGCCGGACGCACCGGCTCGACCTCGCCGACCCGACCCTGCGGGAGTGGGAGTGCACGGTGCTCTCCGCCGATCCCGAGCAGGGGATCGTGCTGGACCGGTCGGCCTTCTACCCGGGCGGCGGCGGTCAGCCGCCGGACCACGGGGTGCTGCTCTGGCAGGGTGTGCAGACCCGGATCGTCGGCACCCGCAAGGGCGACGACCTCTATCTGATCCCCGCCGAGGGTGACCCGCTGCCGCCGGTCGGCACGGCGGTGACCGGCGCGGTGGAGGACGTGCGGCGCAGCCTGCTGATGCGTACCCACTCCGGGCTGCACGTGCTCTGCGGCGTGGTGTTCCGCGACTTCGGCGCCCTGGTGACCGGCGGCAACATGGAGCCGGGCGAGGCCCGGATGGACTTCAACCTGCCGGAGGTGCCGACCGACTTCAAGGCCCGGCTGGAGGAGCTGGTCAACACCGAGGTCACCGCCGACCGGGCGGTGGCGGTCAAGGTGCTGCCCCGGGACGAGGCGCTGGCCCTGCCGGACATCATCCGTACCCAGTCCAATCTGATTCCGGCCGACGAGCAGGAGATCCGGATCGTCGACATCGTCGGGCTGGACGTGCAGGCCGACGGCGGCACCCACGTCGCCTCGACCGCCCAGATCGGCAAGGTCCAGGTGGTCAAGGTGGAGAGCAAGGGCCGGGCCAACCGGCGGGTACGGGTCCGGCTGGTCAACTGACCCCGAGCCGGCGCGGTGCCGACGCCGTCTCGCTGACCAGCACGTCGACGGAGCGGGCGCGGTGGCCGCTCCCGTCAGCGGCCATGCTCGCCCTGTCCCCGGCCGGATCACCAGGCCGACCGGGGACTTCAGCGCACCACCGCTGCAACAGCGGCACGCAAGGCCGGGACGCCGACCCTCACCCCTCGCTCGTGCGATCGATGATCGGGGGTGGCTCTGGTGGTGGCTGCCGGTCCGGCCAGCAGATTGGGCACACGCACAGCTTCGTCACCACGCCGGGACCGTCACCGACAATCACCGACCCGGGACAGCCGTGTGGCGTCTCGCTCGGCAGCGCCGGAGGAACGCCGAGCCGGCACGGCATACACACCGTCGTCGTGTCGCTCATTGGATCCGCCGACGGAGCGTCTGCGCGACCTCCCGTAGCTCGGCCGGTGTCACCTCGCCGGGATGGGATGCGCGGGCCAGGATGTCCGCAGCCTGACCGGGTACCGGATCGCCGATCCGGGTGAGGTAGCCGACGGCCCACGTCAGGTACCGGCACTTCCCGTCGTCGTCACACTGCCGACAGCGGCGGCCGTCCTTGTGCATGTGGAGGAACCGGCGTGCGGTCAGATCCTCCAGCGTCGTCGACCAGCTATCGAACATGGACGTCACGGCGGGTTCCTCCTGCTCTTGCTCGGGGTGTGCCAGCGGCCCGTACTGCCGGTCGAGGGCGTCGACCAGCGGCCGAGCCAGCGACCCGGGCGGCAGTGTCCGCTTCAAGGCGTACGCCCGCCGGAGCACCCGGCGTACCTGCTCCGTAGGTTCACTGTCGGGAGGGCGGAAACATTCCCAGCGCACTGATCGGGGGTACGGTGACCGACGTGCCTACCCCGCACGAGCGGCCCCGCTATCGCCGGGTCGCAGACGAGTTACGCCGTCGGATCCTCTCCGGCGCGATCCCACCCGGGTCCATCCTGCCGTCCGAATCCGCGCTTATGGCCGACTTCGGCGTGGCCCGTGGAACCGTCCGTGAAGCGGTCGGACTGCTCCGCAATGAGGGCCTGGTCGTTACCGAGATGGGCCGAGGAACGTACGCCCGGCCGGTACTGCCGGTTCGCCGACTCGGCTCCGACCGGTACCGCCGGGAACTGGAGCAAGTCCGGTCCGGCGAACTGGGCACGTCGTTCACCGCCGACCAGCAGATCGGCTGGTCCGACTACCGGCTCGACAGGGAGTTCCGCGAGGTGCCGGCAGACCGGGCGACCGCCGAACTGTTCGACGTCGCCCCGGGCACGATGCTGCTGGAACGCCGGTTCGTGTTCCGCTCCCAGGGCGTACCGCAGCAGATGTCGACGTCCTGCCTCCTACTCGACATGGTGGTCGACACGCCGGTCGCCGACCCTGACCGGGAGCCGTGGCCGGGCGGGAACACCGCCCAGCTTCACAGCCTCGGCATCACCGGAGTACGGGAGCGGGTGCGTTCCCGAATGCCGGTCCGCGAAGAGACCGAGGCGTTGCGGATCCCCGGCGGCGTGCCGGTGGTGACAATTACTCGACAGACGTACGCGGGTGAGCAGGTCGTTGAGGTCGCCACCGACATCGTGATCCCGGCCGACCGGGTTGAACTGGATTACTGGATCGACCTGACCTGATCGTTTGCCCAGAACCCGTGGCCGGATTCCCGGAGGAAATCCTGACGCGGGTTGTCAGAATTCGTTGCCAGAGTCGGCGTCATGACAGCAGAACTGACTGGAAAGGTCGCGCTCGTCGCCGGGGCGACCCGGGGTGCCGGCCGGCAGATCGCGGTGCAGCTCGGCGCGGCCGGCGCCACCGTCTACGCCACCGGGCGGAGCACCCGGGAGAAACGCTCCGAACTGGACCGGCCGGAGACCATCGAGGAGACCGCCGAACTGGTCACCGAGGCCGGCGGGGTCGGGATCGCGGTACAGGTCGACCATCTCGTCCCCGACCAGGTACGCGCGCTGGTGGAGCGGATCGACCGGGAACAGGGCAAGCTGGACGTACTCGTCAACGACGTCTGGGGAGCGGACCCGCTGATCGGCTGGCACAAGCCGATCTGGGAGCAGGACCTGGACGACGGCTTCCGTACGCTCCGGCTCGCCGTCGACACGCACATCATCACCAGCCACTTCGCGCTGCCGCTGCTGATCCGCAACCCCGGCGGCCTGGTGGTGGAGGTCGGCGACGGCACCAAGGAGTACAACGACGCGAACTACCGGCTGTCGGCCTTCTACGACCTGGCGAAGACCGCGGTGAACCGGCTCGGCTACCTCTGGGCGCACGAGCTGAAGGAACACGGTGCCACGGCGGTCGCGCTCACCCCGGGCTGGCTGCGTTCCGAGTTCATGCTCGACGAGTTCGGCGTCACCGAGGAGAACTGGCGGGACGCCATCGAGAAGCAGCCGCACTTCGTCATCTCGGAGAGCCCGGCGTACGTCGGCCGGGCGGTAGCCGCGCTCGCCGCCGACCCCGACAAGGCCCGCTGGTCCGGGCAGTCCCTCTCCAGCGGCCAACTCGCCAAGGTGTACGGCTTTACTGACCTCGATGGCAGCCAGCCGGACGCCTGGCGCTACATCATCGAGGTGGAGGCCACCGGCAAGCCCGCCGACGCCACCGGCTACCGCTGACCGTCCTCCCCCGGGGTCGGGTCCTCGGATCGGGCCGGTTTCCGGCGGTCGGTGTAGAGCTGGCCCAGCCGCCGTGCCGCCGAGGCGAGCCGAGCCCGTAACTCGGGCGGCTCCAGCACCTCGACCTCCGGGCCGAGGCTGAGCAGTTGGCCGTACGCGACGTCGGGGGACTCGACGGGCAGCCGGGTGACCACCCAGCCCTGCGCGTCGGGTTCCCCGGCGTTCGCCTCCGCCTCCCGTACGGCGGGCGGCTCGGTGACGAACCGCAGGGCGTACCGCCCGGCGGGGCTGAGCCGGACCGTGATCTCGTCGCCCAGCATCTCCCGGACGAACCGCTCCGCCTGGCTGGCCCAGTAGCCGGCCAGCTCGAACTCCTCGTCCCGGTCGAACGTCTCCGCGCCGACGGTCACCCCGGTCATCCGGTCCACCCGGTAGGTGCGGTGCCCCGCGCCGACCCGGGCCACCAGATACCACCCGCCGCCCTTGCACACCAGCCCGTACGGCTCGACGGTCCGGGTCACCTCCCGGTCGCCACGCCGGTAGCGGAACTCGACCGTCCGGTCCTGCCACACCGCCTCGGCCAGCTCACTGAGCCAGACCGGCGGATCCGCCGCCCGGAACCACCCCGGTACGTCGAGGTGGAACCGCCGCTCCACCCGGGTGGACGCGTCCCGCAGCCCGCTCGGCAGCGCGGCCAGCACCTTCAACTGGGCGGCCGCCACCACGTCGGCGAGACCCATCTCGCCGGCCGGGCCGGGCAGCCCGGAGAGGAAGAGCGCGTCGGCCTCGGTCCGGCTCAGCCCGGTCAGCCGGGTCCGGTAGCCCCCGAGCAGCCGGTAACCGCCGGCCCGGCCCCGGTCGGCGTAGACCGGGATGCCGGCGGCGCTCAGCGCCAGTACATCCCGGTAGATGGTCCGCTCCGAGACCTCCAGCTCCCGGGCCAGTTCGGCACCGGTCATCGACTCGCGGTTCTGCAGGAGCAGGACCAGGGAGATCAACCGGGCGGCGCGCATGCGTCCCATCCTGCCCGGCGGCGCCGACATCTCCGCCGGGCGGCGGCAGCGCCTCGCCGCCGTGCCGGCGGTGACAGCGGCCGATAGGCTTTCCGCTCGTGCAGACCCCCACCCCCGCCGAGTCGCGTCCCCGCCGGGTCGGCCCGTTCCTCTCCGCGTTCGGTTCCGGCGTCGGGCTGCTGTTCCGGGGGCTCGCGGTCTACGGTCGCAACCCGATGCTGGTGCTGCTCGGCATCGTGCCGGCGGTGATCTCCGGGGCGCTCTACCTGGCCGGCCTCGGCACGCTGATCTACTTCTCCGACGACCTCGCCGCGTTGATCACCCCGTTCGCCGACGACTGGTCGGACGGGCCGCGCCAGCTCCTCCGGCTGGTCGCCGGGCTCGCCCTGCTCGGCCTGGGCGGCCTGCTCGGGGTGCTCACCTTCACCGCCATCACGCTGGTGATCGGCGACCCGTTCTACGAGAAGATCTCCGAACGGGTGGAGGAGCGTTACGGCGGGGTGCCGGACGAGGTCGAGCTGCCCTGGTGGCGCTCGCTGCGGCGCAGCATCGCCGACGCGGCGCGACTGCTCGTCCGGTCGGTGCTGTTCGGGGTACCGCTCTTCGTCGCCGGGTTCGTGCCGCTCGTCGGGCAGTTCGTCGTACCCGTGATCGCCGCGATGGTCGGCGGCTGGTTCCTCACCGTGGGCATGGTCGGGGTGCCGTTCCAGCGGCGCGGGCTCCGGCTGCCGGACCGGCAGCGGGCGCTGCGGGCGAACCGGCCGCTGACCCTGGGCTTCGGCGTGGCGGTCTTCCTCTGCTTCCTGATCCCGCTCGGCGCGGTGCTGCTCACCCCGGCCGCGGTCGCCGGGGCGACCCTGCTGGCCCGCCGCACGCTCGGCCAGTCGATCGACAACCCCGACCGGCCCCGCGTGACCGCCTCCGGGGCGGCCTGATGCGGATCGACCTGGTCCAGGGCGACATCACCGCGGAGCGGGTGGACGTGATCGTCAACGCCGCCAACTCGTCGCTGCTCGGCGGCGGCGGAGTGGACGGCGCGATCCACCGCCGGGGCGGCCCGGCGATCCTCGCCGAGTGCCGGGCCCTGCGGGCCGCCCGGTACGGGCGCGGCCTGCCCACCGGGCAGGCGGTGTCGACCACCGCCGGCGACCTGCCGGCCCGCTGGGTGGTGCACACCGTCGGGCCGGTCTGGTCCGCCGACGAGGACCGGTCGGCACTGCTGCGGAGCTGCTACGCCAACAGCCTGGCCGTCGCCGACGACCTGGGCGCGGCCTCGGTGGCCTTCCCGCTGATCTCGTCCGGGGTCTACCGGTGGCCGGTCGAGGACGCGGTCCGGCAGGCGTTGGCCGTACTGACCGTCGCCCGGCCGGCCAGCGTCACCACCGCACGCCTGGTGCTCTTCGACGCCGCCACCGCCGAGACCGCCCAGCGGGTACGCCACGAGTTCGCCTGACCGCCGCCCGTGCGGGGTCAGGCGGAGGCGCGCAGTACGAGTTCGGTGGGGAGCAGGACGGTCGGCTCGATCCGTTCACCGGCGGCGAGCTGGAGCAACTGGCGGGTCATGGTCCGGCCGAGATCCTGGATCGGCTGCCGTACGGTGCTCAGCGGCGGGTCGGTGTAGCCAGCCAGCTCGATGTCGTCGAAGCCGATCACCGCCACGTCCTCCGGCACCCGGCGACCCGCCTCGCGCAGCGTACGGAGCGCGCCGTGTGCCATCAGGTCGGAGGCGACGAAGACCGCGTCCAGGCTCGGTTCCTCGGCCAGGAGCTGCCGCATCGCGACCGCACCGGACTCCCGGGTGAAGTCCCCGAACGCCTCCACCGGCCGGTGTCCGGCGTCCCGGAGTTCGGCCCGGTACCCGGCCAGCCGGTCGATCCCGGCCACCATGTCCTGCGGGCCGGCGATGGTGGCGATCCGCTGCCGGCCGGACCGGAGCAGGTGCCGGACCGCACCGCGTACCCCGGCGACGTGGTCCACGTCGACGTACGGCACCGGGACGGGGGGCTGGCCGAGCGGGCGTCCGCTGCACACCACCGGCAGCCCCGCCTGGGCGAGCGCGCCGGGCAGCGGGTCGGCGCCGTGCAGGGAGGCGAAGAGTACGCCGTCCACGTGCCCGCCCATCGCGTAGCGCTCGACCCGCTCGTGGCTGGCCGCCGACTCGGCCAGGGTCAGCACGAGCTGCTTGCCGGCCGCCTCCAGCTCCCGGCTGACCCCGAGGATGATGCCGGGGAACACCTGGTCGTCGGAGAAGACCCGGGTGGACGCCTCCGGCAGGATCAGCGCCACCGAGTCGGTCTGCTGGGTGACCAGGCTGCGCGCCGCGAGGTTGGGCACGTAGCCCAACTCGCGCACCGCCCGCCGGACCGCCTGTTGGATCGGCTCGGCGACCGTGGTCGAGCCGTTCACCACCCGGGACACGGTGGCCCGGGACACCCCGGCCCGTTGAGCCACCGCCTCCAGCGTGGGCCGCGCGCGGGTCACCGCCATCTCCGCTCCTCAGCTCAGCCGCCGGGAAAATGGTTCCACGCGCGCCTGAAGGTCAACAACCCCGTCGGTGGGCGCCGGGTCCCTCGGCCACGGCACGCGTGGCCCGGGACCGGTTCCGGTCAGCCGATGCGCAGCCCCTGCAGCAGCCCGGCGTCGCCCGCCACGTCCAGGGCGTCGAAGCCGAGCCGGCCCCAGAGAGCCAGCAGCAGGTCGCTGGCCGTACCCGAAATCTGTGCCCGGGCGTGGTGGTCGTCGCTGTCCAGGATCGTGTCGGTGTCCAGCAGGGCCACGCCCGCACCGCGCAGCCGCAGGTACCACTCCTGGCCGGCGTCGGTCGCGACCAGGTGGACCACCCCGTGGAACGGTTGGTCGACGACGCGCGAACCGGCCGGCAGATGGGTGTCGAGTACCTCGCCGACGCCGTCCGCCGCCAGCTTGGCCTCGATCGGCTCCCCGGCGGCGACCGCCATCTGGGCGTCCCAGCGGTGCACCGCGGTCTCCAGCGCCATCCGGCGGTGCCAGAAGCCGGCCTTCTTCGGCTGGGGCGCGTAGTTCCAGGCCGGCGCCTCCGGGTCGACCCGGTCCAGCACGGCCATGAGCTGGTCGAATTCCTGTCGCCACCACTCCACGGCCGCCGGCCCGGTCGGCAGGCCGTCCGGGACCGTGAGCGGGTCGGCCCGCTCGGTGGTGCCCCGGCTCAGGATGCCCCGGGCCCGGGCGTAGACGGACCCGAGGTGGTGCACCAGATCGGTCATGGTCCACTCGGGACAGGACGGCACCCGGATGTCGAGCGGCGCTTCGGCGACGGTGGCGCCGAAGGTCGGCCCCTCGGCGCGGAGTGCCCCGATCCAGAAGTCCTTGGTGCCGTGCAGTCTGGTCATGACGTTCCTCCCGTGCCACCGGGCCGCCACCGGCCGGGCTGTCTCTCAGCCTAGGGTGAATGGTGTGCCAGACGTTAATGCCCGCCCGATAACTGCCGCCGACTCCGCCGATCCCACACGATTGGCCGGTTATACGACCCTGGGGCTCGGCGGCGCGCCGCGGCGACTCGTCACCGCCACCCGAACGGATGAAATCCCGGGGAAACTCCGCGAGGCCGAGTTGCGGGAGGAGCCGGTCCTGGTGCTGGCCGGCGGCAGCAACGTGGTGGTCGCCGACGAGGGCTTCCCCGGCACGGTGCTGCTGGTCCGGTCGCGGGGCTTCGAGGTGGTCGCCGAGGACGAGGCGGCGGTGACCATCCGGGTGGCCGCCGGCGAGCCGTGGGACGACCTGGTCGCGGCCACCGTCGAGGCCGGCTGGTCGGGGGTGGAGTGCCTCTCCGGCATCCCCGGTTCGGCCGGCGCCACCCCGATCCAGAACGTCGGGGCGTACGGGCAGGAGGTCGCGGAGACGGTCACCGGGGTCGAGACGTACGACCGGCTGACCGGCGAGGTGACCCGGATGAGCGCGGCCGAGTGCGCCTTCGGGTACCGGTCCAGCGTCTTCAAGTACAACGACCGGTGGACGGTGCTCACCGTCGACTTCCGGCTGCTCCGCTCGACGCTCTCCGCTCCGGTGCGCTATGCCGAGTTGGCCCGGGCGCTCGGGGTGGAGGTCGGCGACCGGGTGCCGCTGGGCGACGCCCGGGCGGCCGTACGGGCACTGCGCGCCGGCAAGGGCATGGTGCTGGACCCGGTCGACCCGGACACCCGCTCGGTCGGGTCGTTCTTCACCAACCCGGTGCTGGACGACGGGGCGTACCAGGCGCTGCGGGAGCGGGCCGCCGGGCTCGGCGATCCGCCGTCCTGGCCGGGCACCGGCGGCACGGTGAAGGTCAGCGCCGCCTGGCTGATCGACAAGGCCGGTTATCCGAAGGGCTACCAGGGGCCGGGCGGGGTGGCCATCTCCTCCAAGCACACCCTGGCGCTGACCAACCGGGACGGCGGCTCGACGGGGGCGCTGCTGGCGCTGGCCCGGGAGATCCGGGACGGGGTGCACGACCGGTTCGGCGCCACCCTGCATCCGGAGCCGGTACTGGTCAACTGCGCCCTCTGAGGCCGCACCGGACCCTTCCGCCATCGCTGGTGCTCGAATCCACCGGCACGCCGCTGCGGATCCTTGCGCCGCAAGGTACCATGTTCCGCATGGTTACCGTCGACGCCCGCCGCCAGTAGATGGCGGCGGCCAAGCCCGAGGCGCTGCCCGGCCAGCTCCGCCGCGGAACGCTGGAGTACTGCGTACTCGCACTGCTCCGGCCCGGCGAGCGCTACGCCCTCGACCTCGTCCGCGAGTTGGGCGCGGTCGACGGCATGGTGACCAGCGAGGGCACCATCTACCCCCTGTTGTCGCGGCTGCGCCGGGACGGTCTGGTGGAGACCGCCTGGCACGAGTCGCCAAGTGGGCCGCCCCGCCGCTACTACCGGCTCACCGCCGCCGGACGGGACCGGCTCGCCCAGTTCGTCGGTGAGTGGATCCGGTTCCGCGACGCGGTGGATTCCCTTGTCATCCCCAAGGAGACCAAATGAAGCCGACCACCCCCGACGCGCTCGTCCGGCGATACCTGCGTCAGTTGCGCGCCGAACTGGCCCCGCTGCCGGCCGACCGCCGGCAGGAGGTGCTCGACCAGATCGGCGAGCACATCGCCGTACGCCGGTCGGAGCCGGACGGGCGGACCCTGGCCGAGGTACGCGCGATGCTCGACCGGCTCGGTGATCCGGCGACGCTCGGTGCGGATGCCCGGGAGCGGTTCGGCGTGCCGCCCCGGCGCCGCGGCCCGGTGGAGACGCTGGTGCTGGTCTGCGCCGCGGCCGGCCCGTTCCTGGTGCTGGTCCCGGCCGTGTTGCTGCCGTTCGGGTCGGTTCGGCCCTGGCACGTCGTCCCGGTGGCCGTCGCGGCGCTGCTCTGGCTCTCCCGGCTCTGGCGGGTCCGGGACAAGGTCGTCGGCACGGCCCTGCTGCTCGGCTGCGTGGCCGTCTTCGTCCTGCTCGACCTGCTCGGCTTCCAGGACACCGGCCTGAACTCGCTGGCCCTGCTGCTGGTGGCGCTCTTCGTGCCCTTCGGTGCCGCCACCTGCTACCTGGCGATCCGGATGTCCCGACTCGGCGCCACTGTGCCGCCCAGTCTCGGCACCCGGTAGCAGGGTGGCCGGGCTCGGCACCCGGGGGAGCCGGGCTCGGCACCCGGCACTCGGTAGTCCGGCCCTGCTCGCCCGGCACTCGATAACCCGGCCACCCCGGCCCGGCACCCGGTAATCGGCGGCCCGGCTCGGCACGCGGTGGCCGAGTTGCCCGGGAGGCGCGGGGGCGCACCGGGGCGGCCCGCGTTACCGAAGCTCTCCCGCCGGGGAGTCGCCAGGTGGTGCCACCGCCGGCCACGCCACGGTGACCTCGCCGAGCCGCCACCGCGCCGGCCGGTCCAGTACGGGCCAGCCGGCCGCCCGGACCGCCTCGACCGTACGCCGCCAGCGCTGCCGGGGCCCGAACGTGGCGTACGGGGCCGCGTCCCGCCAGCCCTCCTCCAGCGCCCGGATCAGCGCGTGGACTCCGGTGCCCGGCACGTTGTGGTGGATCAGCGCCTTGGGCAGCCGCTCGGCCAGCGTGGCCGGACTGTCCAGCGTGGAGAGCCGGGCGGCCAGGGTCAGCGACCGGGGGCCGGTGGCGTCGACGAGCAGCCAGCAGGCCAGCCGGCCCAGCTCGTCACAGGTCCCCTCGACCAGTACCCCGCCCGGTTGCAGCGCCCCGGTCATCGTCCGCCAGGCCGGTACGACCTCCGGCTCGGCGTACTGCCGCAGCACGTTGAACGCCCGGACCAGCACCGGGCGCAGCCCGGCCAGCTCGAAGCCGCCCCGGCCGAAGGCCAGCCACGGCGGGTCGGCGGCGGGCGCGGCGGCGGCCACCCGTACCGGATCGATCTCCAGCCCGACCACCCGGACGTCCGGCCGGACGGCGGCGGCCAACCGGGCCCGCAGTTCGACCACGGTGACCGGGCTGGCGCCGTAGCCGAGGTCCACCACCAGCGGATCGCGGGCATCCCGGAGCAGGTCGGCGCAGGTCGCCGCGATCCAGTTGTCCACCCGGCGCAGCCGGTTGGGGTTGGTCGTCCCCCGGGTCACCGCGCCGACCGGGCGGACTGCCCCGCCGCGACCGGCACCGGTCGGCGGCACGCCGTCGATCCGCCCGGTCGGTGACCCCACCGGTCCCCGCCGAGCGGGTGGGCCGGGAACACCGGCTCCCGGCCCACCGGTTGGTGATCCCGCCGGTCCCCGCCGAGCGGGTGGGCCGGGGACACCGGCTCCCGGTTCACCGGCGGCGCCCGGTCGCGGCGGCACCCGGCTCACTGCCCGGTGTCGGTCCCGACCCGGTGCACCTTGTGCTGGGCCGCCTGGGCCAGCGGACGGACCACCAGCCGGTCCACGTTGACGTGGTGCGGGCGGGTGGCGCACCAGGCGATGCAGTCGGCCACGTCGTCGGCGACCAGCGGCTCGGCGACCCCGGCGTAGACCGCCGCCGCCCGGCCGGCGTCGCCGTCGAAGCGGACCAGCCCGAACTCCTCGGTCCGGACCATGCCGGGGTCGATCTCGATCACCCGGATCGGCCGTCCACAGAGTTCCAACCGCAGCGTCTCGGCCAGCGCGGTCTGGGCGTGCTTCGCCGCCGCGTAGCCGCCGCCGCCCTCGTAGACGATCAGGCCGGCGGTCGAGCTGAGCACCACCACCGTGCCGGCGCCGGAGGACTCCAGCGCGGGCAGCAGTGCCTGGGTGACCCGGAGCGTGCCGAGCACGTTCACGTCGTACATCCACTGCCAGTCGGCGACCGAGCCCAACTCGACCGGATCCAGGCCGCGTGCGCCACCGGCGTTGTTGACCAGCAGGGTGACCGGCCCGCCCAGCTTTCCGGCGGCGGCGGCCAGCTCCGCCACCGACTCGTCCGAGGTGACGTCGCAGGGCTGCGCGGTGGCCGTGCCGCCGGCCCGGCGGATCTCCTCGACCAGGGCGTCCAGCCGGTCGGCCCGGCGGGCGGCGGCGAGCACGGAGAATCCCTCGGCGGCCAGCCGGCGGGCCGTGGCGGCGCCGATTCCGCTGGACGCCCCGGTGACGATCGCGACAGGGGTCATCGGGACATTCTGGCCCAAGCCGTCCCGATGCCATGGACCTGGGCCCGAATGAGGTCGGTCACCTCCTCGGGCGCCCGGACGATTGGCCCACGCCCGATCGGGAAGATGACACGCAACACGGTGGTTGCTCTGTGAGGTGACCCGGTCGTGCGGGACGGCGTAACACGTTGACAGAAGGAGCGAACGTGGCGGAACTGCACACCGGGGTGGCCCGGCAACGAGGTACCCAGCCGTGGCCGACGCCACGACGCATCGCGACCCTCTCCGTACACACCTCGCCGCTGCACCAACCCGGCACCGGTGACGCCGGTGGGATGAACGTCTACATCGTCGAGGTCTCCCGGCGGCTGGCCGAGGCCGGCGTCGAGGTCGAGATCTTCACCCGGGCCACCTCCAGCGACCTGCCTCCGGTGGTCGAGATGGCCCCCGGAGTGACGGTCCGGCACGTCACCTCCGGCCCGTTCGAGGGACTGGCCAAGGAGGAGTTGCCCGGCCAGCTCTGCGCGTTCACCGCCGGCGTACTGCGGGCCGAGGCGGCCCGCCCGCCCGGCTTCTACGACCTCATCCACTCGCACTACTGGCTCTCTGGGCAGGTGGGCTGGCTGGCCAAGGAGCGTTGGGGGGTGCCGCTGGTGCACACCGCGCACACCCTGGCCAAGGTGAAGAACGCCCGGCTCGCCGAGGGCGACCGGCCCGAGCCGAAGGCGCGGGTGATCGGCGAGGAGCAGGTGGTGGCCGAGGCCGACCGGCTGGTCGCGAACACCACGGTCGAGGCCCGGGACCTGATCTCCCGGTACGACGCGGACCCGGAACGGGTCGAGGTGGTCCGCCCCGGCGTCGACCTGGACCGCTTCACGCCGTCCCCGCCCGGTCTCGAGGATGCCGCCCGGCTCGCCGCGCGGCGCCGGTTGGGGCTGCCCGAGCGGGGCACGCTCGTCGCCTTCGTCGGCCGGATCCAGCCGCTGAAGGCGCCGGACGTGCTGCTGCACGCGCTCGCCGAGCTGTGGAGCTGGCAGCCCGGGATCGCCGGGACGGTCACCGTGGTGATCGCGGGCGGGCCGAGCGGCACCGGGCTGGACCGGCCGACCGCGCTGATCGAACTCGCCGCCAAGCTCGGCGTCGGCGACGCGGTGCGGTTCCTGCCGCCGCAGACCGGCGACGACCTGCCGGCGCTCTACCGGGCCGCCGACCTGGTGGCGGTGCCCTCGCACAACGAGTCGTTCGGCCTGGTCGCCCTGGAGGCACAGGCCTGCGGTACCCCGGTGGTCGCCGCCGCGGTGGGTGGGCTGGTCACCGCCGTCCGGGACGGCAGCAGCGGCGTACTCGTCGACGGGCACCATCCGCGCGACTGGGCCCGGGTGCTCGGCGGCCTGCTGGCCGCGCCGGTGCGCCGGGCCGAGCTGTCCCGGGGTGCGGTCGAGCACGCCCGCGCCTTCTCCTGGGCCCGTACCGCCAGCGGGCTGCTCGCGGTCTACCGTGAGGCGGTGGCGGAGTACCGTGACCGGCTCGCCTCCGAGCTGGCGGACGGCACGGCGACGCTCCCGCTGGCGACCTGCTGAACGCGCGTGCCACGGCCCCGGACGGGAGGGTGGACGGAAATGGAGTCTCGGGCGGAGATCGGTCGGCTGATCGAGGCGGTCTGTGCCGACCGGGAGCTGGCCTGCGAGCCGACCGGCGAGTACTCGTACGCGGTCACCCTGCCGGGCACGCACAAGCTCAAGACGGTCTGCAACCTGATCGTCGGGGAGCACTCGCTGCGGATCGAGGCGTTCGTGATGCGCCAACCGGACGAACGGCGCGAGGAGCTCTTCACCTGGCTGTTGCAGCGCAACGCCCGGATGTACGGGGTGGCGTTCTCCGTCGACGCGGTCGGTGACGTCTACCTGACCGGCCGGGTGGGCCTGGCCGGGGTGACCGAGGAGGAGTTGGACCGGCTCTTCGGCTCGGTGCTGACGTACGCGGACGAGTCGTTCGACACCATGCTGGAGATCGGGTTCGGGACGGCGATCCGCCGGGAGTGGGAGTGGCGGGTCAGCCGGGGCGAGTCGTTGGCGAACCTGCGAGCGTTCGCGCACCTCTTCGAACGTTCGGCGACGGAAAACTCGGGTTTGGACCGCCCCTGACGGGTATGCCCGGGCGGCGGCACCAGGATGTGGCGATGGCCGCGCCGCCTGCCGAGACAGACTGTCAGAGGGAGCGTGAGGATCTCATGGCTCAGCGGAACAGTTCCGGTCGCGGCGCAACCGCGACCGCGACGAAGCGCCGATCCAGCAGCAGCACGGGCGACATCAACGAGCGCAAGATCAGTCTGATGAAGGTCGACGACATCCGGGGACAGCTCAGGAAACGCGGCATTTCAGGCATATCCGCGCTGCGCAAGATGGACCTGGTGAAGAGCCTGGTCCGGACGTTGAAAGCCGAGAGCCGGGGCGGGACGGGCCGGAAGGCCACGACGGCGCCGAGCAAGCGGACGAGCGCGAAGAAGGCGCCGGCCAAGCGGGCCGCCGCGAAGAAGGCGCCGTCCCGTACGGTCGCGGCGAAGAAGGCACCGGCCCGCAAGGCCAGCACCGCCCGGGTGACCGCGAAGAAGGCCCCGACCCGGAAGGCCACCGCGAAGAAGGCCCCGGCCGGGAAGACGACCGCGAAGAAGGCCCCGGCCAAGCGGGCCACCGCGAAGAAGGCGCCCGCCCGCAAGGCCCCCGCGAAGAAGGCCCCGGCCCGCAAGACGGTGTCCGCCGCCCGGAAGGCACCGGCCCGCAAGGCCGTGACCTCCGCCCGGACGACGAGCGCCGCCCAGCGGACCGGTACCGCGCCGGCCCGGAAGGCGACCGGAGCCCGCGCCGCCGGCCCGGGCAAGGCGACCGGGGCACGGGCAACCGGCCCGGGTAAGGCGACCGGGGCACGGAAGGGTACGGCCGCCGGGAAGAGCACCGCCGCCCGTAAGACGACCGGAGCGCGGGAGTCGACCGCCGCGCCGGCCCGGAAGGCGGGCGGGGCCCGAAGGGCTGCCTCGAACGGCGGTGGTCAGTCGAAGTCGCTGAAGTACGCCCAGCCGATCTCCTCACCGCAGGACACCCCGGAGCGCCCGGGGCGGAGCCTGGTGACCCGGGACCACGACGTGATCCGGCGCTGGGCCGAGGGCCGGAACGCCCAACCGGCGACGATCGAGGGCACCGAACGCGAGGGTCGGCTCGGCGTACTGACGTTTGACTTCCCCGGTTGGCGGGAAGGCGGACGACTGAAGCCGGTCAGCTGGGACGAGTGGTTCCACACCTTCGACCTACGCCAACTGAATTTCATTTACCAGGAGCAGCTTTCCGACGGTCGGCAGAGCAACTTCTTCCGTACCGAATCGCCGATGCGCGAGGACGGCTGAATTTCGGGTGGTGGACCGGGAATACCCCGGGCCACCTGGGGCGTTGTCACACGAGGCGCCGGATATCGATCGCCCTTGGGTGTGATGGGCGAGACAGAGTTACCGACTTGTGTCGGTCATCCGGCGACAACTAACGTTATTGCACGCGCCACGCTCGGAAGCGTTCGGGGGAACGGCAGATCGCGCAGATCTGTGCACCGGGCACCGGCGCTGGGGGACGGGTGGCAGTGAAGCCGTTGGGGGACGGCGCCGCCACCTGTAACCGGCGGTGTGTGCGGGCGACGTTTACGGGGGTGAACGTCGCCCGCCGCCGCCGGTCCAACCCGGCGGGCGTGCCGGCCCGCCGAGCTGCTCCGCGCCTTCTCGACGGCGAACCCGGCCAACGTGATCCAGTCGGCAGCGAGATCCCTTCCCGCTACCGCGTCGTCGCGGACTCGACCGAGAAGACCTCCCCGTTGGCCGGTACGCCGATTCCCCGCCAGGTGAATCGAATTCCCCGGGCCACGTCCGGATCCGGATTGTCCATCAATTGGAAGTGGACATGTGGTTCGGAGGAGTTGCCGGAATTCCCGCACTCCGCCACCGGCTGACCGGTTCGGACCCGGTCTCCCGCCCGGACGAGCAGCGAACCCCGGCGCAGGTGCGCGTACGCGGCGTACCGGCCGTCGCCGAGGTCCAGGATCAGGTGGTTGCCGAGGATCTGGCCGGGGCCGACGATCTCCCGGAACAGCCCCTCGAAGACCAGGTAGAGCAGGGCCGGGTACGAGTTGCGGCTGAGGTGGTCGCGATTGCGGTCGACGGCCCGGACCACGGTGCCGTCGGCGACCGCCAGCAGCGGTGCCCCGAAGGCCGGGAAGTCGCGGTTGCGCCGGGTCAGCGGCCACCAGCCGAAGCCCGGGCGCGGCCGGTCCACCGGCTCCGCGACCAGGTCGATCGCGTACGCCTGGCCGTAGGCGCGTACGCCGTGGCTGGGTACCTTGCTGGCCGGGCTGTTCAGCGCCGACCAGCGGCCGAGGACCGGTGGATCGACCTCGACCGGCGACCCGGCGTCCGGCCCCTTGGCGAGCATCCGACCCAGCACCACTCGTAGGGCGATGGCGAGGGCGATCGCCAGCCAGCCCCACAGCGACGTGAAGTCGACGAAGAAGCCGGCCACCAGGATCGCCAGGAACGCGAGCCAGCAGCGGCGGTGCAGGATCATCAATGCCTTGAGCATGGAAATCTCCTCTCCGGCGAGGTCAGGCCCGGGCGATCGCCACCGCCACCAGCAGCGGTACGACCCGCCCGGCGGGCACCTCGTAGCGCCCCCGGCCGGGGCTGTGCAGCCAGCCGGCCGCGGCCAGTTGCCGCAGGTGGTGGTAGGCCTGTCCGGTGGTGCCCAGGCCGTCGAGTGCGGTGAGCTCGGCGACCGTACGCCGGCCGGCGAGGATCTCGCGGAGCAGTCGCAACCGGACCGGGTGGCCGAGTGCGGCGAAGGAGTCCGCCACGTCGCTCCAGTCGCCCGCCTCGCCGTCGAGCAGGGCTTCGGTCGGCAGGCCGTACTGCCAGTCGTAGCGTTCGTGGCTGGGTGACCGGACCGAGCCGGTGTAGAGCACGCCGCCCCGCTCGGCGCCGAGCGCGGCGAGCCGCGCCTTCAGGCCGTCCAGGGCCCAGAAGTCGCCCTCGCCCGGCGGCGGCTGCGGCGGGGCCGCCGGGGCGTCCGCCCGCTCCTCCAGGGCCGCCAGCCGGCGTTCCAGCTCGGCGACCCGCTCCTCCAGCGTCATGAGTTCGAGTTTACGTAATTACGTAACTCCCTGCCAGTCCGCGCCTGCCGTCGAGGAATGTCCGCAGCTCAGGCGGGGCCGCAGCCGACCGTCGGGTCGAGCCCGCCCCATCGGGCTCCCGCACCCCCGCGCCATCGGGCTCCGGTACCCCCGCCCCACCAGGCTCCGATACCCCCGCCCCATCGGGCTCCGATACCCCCGCCCCATCGGGCTCCGATACCCCCGCCCCATCGGGCTCCGATACCCCCGCCCCATCGGGCTCCGGTACCCCCGTCGCCCCGGGCTCCGGTTCCGTCGCCCCGGCCGCCAGCCCCGCCGCGCCGACCTCGGCCGTACGCAGTGCCCGGACCCGCCGTTCCCGGGCCGGCCCGGAGAGCAGGTGGGCCACCGCCACCACGCCGCCGAGCGCCGCGCAGCCCAGCCAGAGTGCCGCGTTGCCGAACTGCTCCCGCACGAAGCCCCCGGCGACCGGGGCGGCGAACGTCGCCACCGACCAGGAGAGCGAGAAGAGTCCCTGGTAGCGACCGCGCAACGCCGCCGGGGACAGCTCGGCGATCAGGGTCGAGTTGGAGGGCGAGTTGAGCATCTCGCCGAGGGTCCAGATCAGCACGGTGAGCACGTAGAACCAGGCCGCGTCCGCGAACGCGGTCAGCCCGAAGCCGGCCCCGACGATCAGCGCGGCCAGCGCCAGTACCCGCGAGCGGCCCCGCCCCCGGATCAGTCGCGGTACGAAGAGCTGCCCGGCGACGATCAGCACCCCGTTGACCGCGATCACCGACCCGTACGTCGACGGGGACAGCCCGTCCTGGCCCATCGCGATCGGCAGCATCGAGATGTGCTGCATGAAGACCAGCGCCAGCAGGACGTTCAGCGCCACGAAACCGACGAAGACCCGGTCGCGCAGCGCGGTGCCCAGCCCGCCCCGGTGCGGGGCGGCCAGCCCGGCCGGCGCGGCACGGACCCGGCGGGTCTCGCCCACCCTCATAAAGATGATCAGTGCGGTGACGACCGTGGTCGCCGCGTCGACCACGAAGAGCAGCAGGTAGCTCGCCTCGGCGGCCAGCCCGGCCAGGATCGCGGCGGAGGCGAAGCCGAGGTTGATCGCCCAGTAGTTCAGGGTGAAGGCGCGCAGCCGGTCCCGTTCCGGCACGACGTCGACCATCATCGCGCCGAAGGCCGGCCGGGCCGCCTCGGCGAACATCCCGAGCAGCAGCGCCCCGAGCCCGACCAGCCAGAGGTCCCGGGCGAAGCCGAGCGCCAGCATCATCGCCGCCGCGCCGAGGTGCGCGGTGAGCAGGGTGGGCCGCCGGCCCCACCGGTCGGCGAGGATCCCGCCGGTGAGGGTGCCGACCGCACCGCCGGCGCCCCAGAGGCCGAGCACGATCCCGGCCTGGAACTCGGAGAAGCCCCGCTCGGTGGTCAGGTAGATGGCCAGGAAGACGAGGACGAAGGAGCCGAGCCGGTTGATCAGCGTCCCGGCCCAGAGGTACCAGAAGGTCCGGGGTAGACCGCCGGTGGTGTCCTGGAACCACTTCCCGACCGTCCGCATCCGCCGCCCCCGTACTTGTAATGACCGCTCATCGTCAAACGCCTTACGAAGCTAGTGCGGCGGGTCCGGCCTGGTCATCCCGTTTTCCACGTGTCGGTCGTCACCCCGGGTCGCCGCATGGCGGTCGGGCGGGTCCGGCAGGATGAGTTGCATGACTGCGAGCACGAGTGATCGGCCAGAGGAAACCGTGGTGGCAGGCGAGGGCGCCGCGGTGGGCACGTTGGTGCTGCTCCGGCACGGCGAGAGCGACTGGAACGCCAAGAACCTCTTCACCGGCTGGGTCGACGTGGACCTCACGGCCAAGGGTGAGAGCGAGGCCCGGCGCGGCGGCGAGCTGCTGCGCGAGCACAACCTGCTGCCCGACGTGCTGCACACCAGCGTGCTCCGCCGGGCGATCCGCACCGCCGAGCTGGCGCTGAACGCCGCCGACCGGCACTGGATCGCGGTACGCCGCTCCTGGCGGCTCAACGAGCGGCACTACGGCGCGCTCCAGGGCAAGGACAAGAAGCAGACCCTGGCCGAGTACGGCGAGGAGCAGTTCATGCTCTGGCGCCGGTCGTACGACACCCCGCCGCCGCCGATCGCCGACGGCGACGAGTGGTCCCAGGCCGGCGACCCGCGCTACGCCCTGCTCCCGCCCGAGCTGATGCCGAAGACGGAGTGCCTGAAGGACGTCGTCGACCGGATGCTGCCGTACTGGTTCGACTCGATCGTCCCGGACATCCTGGCCGGTCGGACCGTGCTGGTCGCCGCGCATGGCAACTCGCTGCGGGCGCTGGTCAAGCACCTGGACGGCATCTCCGACGAGGCGATCGCCAAGCTCAACATCCCGACCGGGATCCCGCTGCGCTACGACCTCGACCGGTCGATGCGCCCGCTGGTGGCCGGCGGGGCGTACCTCGACCCCGACGCGGCCAAGGAGGCCGCCGCCGCGGTCGCCAACCAGGGCCGCTGAGCCGTACGACGCCGAACGCCCCTTCCCGGCCCAGGGAAGGGGCGTTCGACGTGTTCGGGGTCAGTCGGTGACGGTCTCGCCGGTGACCAGGTAGACGACCCGGCGGCCGGCGTTCACCGCGTGGTCGGCGTACCGCTCGTAGAAGCGGCCGAGCAGGGTCGCGTCGATGGCGGTCTCCACCCCGTACGGCCAGTCGTCGGCGAGCAGCACCGCGAAGAGCTGCCGGTGCAGGTCGTCCATGGCGTCGTCGTCCCGGTCCAGCTCGGCGGCGAGATCGGCGTCGGGCTTGGAGAGTACGTTCGCGATCTTGTCGGCGATCCGGTCCGCCACCCCGGCCATCTCGGTGAAGACCGGGCGCAGCTCGGCCGGTACGGCGGGCGACGGGTGCCGGCGTACGGCCGTCTTGGCCACGTGGTCCGCGAGGTCGCCCATCCGCTCCAGGTCGGCGGCGACGTGCAGGGCGGTGATCAGGGCGCGCAGGTCGGAGGCGACCGGCGCCTGCCGGGCCAGCAGGTCGCAGACCCGCTCCTCGACCTGCCGGTAGAGGGAGTCGATCTCCGCGTCCCGTTCGATCACGGTCTCGGCGGCCGACCGGTCGGCGGTGAGCAGCGCCCGGGTGGCCTGGCGCATGGCGGCCCGGATCGCCTCGGCCATGTCCACCAGCAACTGGCTCACGATGTTCAGGTCGATCCGGAATTCGTCGCGCATGATCACGTCCTGCGGGGAGTGGCGGTTTCGCCGGCCGTGGCGGGTTCGCGCACGGACGGTGCTACAGGTGTCGGTCCGGACCACGGTAGGGGGATCCGGCGGCGCCGGGGTGAACATCGGTGAACGGTACTGGGCCGGCGGGTGAACATTCTCGGATGCGCGCGTGATTCGCCCAATTTTGCCTGGTCGATAGGTTAACGATGACCCTACGATCGCCGCGTGGAATGGGGGGTGGTCGCGGGCGTGCTCGTCGGGCTCGGCCTCGGCCTGTCCTTCGGTCCGCTCCGCCACCGGGTCGCCGGATGGTTCTCGGCCGGGCGCACCGCGACCGGACGAGGCGGGACACGCAGTAACAGGAGGCCGGCGATAGGCACTGACGAGCAGGCCGGCGGGTTGCCGGGACTCGGCCGCAAGAGCCTCGACTCGCTCCGGGTCGGGGTGGTCGTCCTCGACGCCCATGACGTCCCGGTCCTGGTGAACCCGGCCGCCCGGGCGATGGGACTGCTCCGGGTCGGCGCCACCCCCGGCACGGTCGCCGCGCACCCGATCATCCGTACCCTGGCCGGCCAGGTGCGGCGCACCGGAGTGCGCCGCGAGGTCGAGCTGGACCTGCCCCGGGGCCGCGAGGGCGGCATGTCCGACCCGCTCGGCGTGCACCTGCGGGCGATGGGCCTGGGCTCCGGTTACATCGCGGTCGAGGCGGCCGACGTGACCGAGTCGCACCGGGTCGCCCGGGTCCGCCGGGACTTCGTGGCCAACGTCAGCCACGAGCTGAAGACCCCGATCGGTGCGCTGCAACTGCTCGCCGAGGCGCTGCTGGACGCCACCGACCAGACCGCCGGAAACGGGACGCTGGACCCCTCCGAGGACATGGCGGCGGCCCGCCGGTTCGCCGAGCGGATCCAGCACGAGTCCACCCGGCTCGGCAAGCTCGTCAACGAGCTGCTCGAACTCACCCGGTTGCAGGGCGCGGAGCCGCTGCCCGCGCCGGAGCCGGTCGCACTGGACTGGGTCACCGCGGAGGTGGTCGACCGGACCCGTACCGCCGCCACCGCCCGGGAGATCACCGTCGTGGTCGAGGGCGAACGGGACCTGACCGTCTACGGCAGCGACAGCCAGATCGCCACCGCGGTCAGCAACCTGGTGGAGAACGCGATCGCGTACTCCGCGGAGCGGACGCAGGTCACGGTGGCGATCAAGAGCACCGGCGAACACATCGAGATCGCCGTCACCGACCAGGGCATCGGGATCGCCCCGGACGACGTGGGCCGGATCTTCGAGCGCTTCTACCGGGCCGACCAGGCCCGGTCACGGCAGACCGGCGGGACCGGCCTCGGCCTGGCGATCGTCAAACACATCGCCACCAACCATGGCGGTCGGGTCGAGGTGTCCAGCACTCTTGGGGGTGGCTCGACGTTCACCCTCCGGCTTCCCGCGCGTCCGCCGGACGCCTTCCTACCGCCAGCCCCGTCAGTTGAGATCGAGACCGGTTCGTTCGGATAGTTCCGAGCCGACCGTCACCAGAGAGGAAAGTCCGTGGCCCGCGTACTCGTGGTCGAGGATGAGGAGTCGTTTTCCGACGCCCTCTCCTACCTGCTGCGCAAGGAAGGATTCGAGGTCTCGGCCGCGGCGACCGGCACTGCGGCGCTGACCGAGTTCGACCGTACCGGCGCGGACATCGTGCTGCTCGACCTGATGCTGCCGGAGATGTCCGGTACCGAGGTGTGCCGGCAGCTCCGGCAACGCTCCCAGGTGCCGATCATCATGGTCACCGCCCGGGACAGCGAGATCGACAAGGTGGTCGGGCTGGAGATCGGCGCCGACGACTACGTGACGAAGCCGTACTCGCCGCGCGAGCTGGTCGCCCGGGTCCGGGCGGTACTGCGGCGGCGCGGCAACGAGACGGTCGAGCCGGGCACCCCGACGCTGACCGCCGGCCCGGTCCGGATGGACATCGAACGGCACGTGGTCACCGTCGACGGCTCCCCGGTGCAGCTTCCGCTGAAGGAGTTCGAGCTGCTGGAGCTGCTGCTCCGCAACGCCGGGCGGGTGCTCACCCGGGGGCAGTTGATCGACCGGGTCTGGGGCGCGGACTACGTCGGCGACACCAAGACCCTCGACGTACACGTGAAGCGGCTGCGCTCGAAGGTCGAGCCGGAGCCGTCCGCACCGCGCTTCATCGTCACCGTCCGGGGCCTGGGCTACAAGTTCGAGCCGTAGGCCGCGAGTTCGAGCCGTAGACCGGGGCGTCCGCCCGGTCAGCGGGACGCGCCGCGCGGCCTCCGCTGCGGTGCCGGCCGCTGGCCGGCGCTGGCGGCCTTCGGGCTGGCCGGCTCCCGGCCACCCTCCTCGGGACGGTCCAGCACCGGGTCGGCCCCGGCGGTCGCCGGATGCGTCGCCACCAGGCCGCGCCGCTCCCGCTCCGCGCACAGCTCGGCCAGTTTCGCGTACGCCGGCTTGCCGATCAGCGCGGTCAGCTCCGGCTCGTACGACAGGTACATCGGCTCGGTGCCGACGTGCGCCTCCGGCGACGAGGTGCACCACCAGTCGAGGTCGTGCCCGCCCGCGCCCCAGCCGCGCCGGTCGAACTCGCCCAGCGTCGAGACCAGCACCTTCGTCCCGTCCGGCCGCTTGACCCAGTCCTGGTCCCGGCGTACCGGCAGTTGCCAGCAGACGTCCGGCTTGTATTCCAGCGGGTGTACGCCGTCGCGCAGCGCCTGGGCGTGCAACGCGCAGCCGCCCCCGCCGGGAAAGTCGGCGTCGTTGAGGAAGACGCACGGCGCATCCTCGCTCCGGGTCGCCGTACGCCGGGCCGGGGTCTCGCCGTCCACCGAGTCCATCTCGGTGTAGTTCTTGAAGCCCCGCCGGTAGTGCTGCCAGGTCTGCGGGGTGAGCCGCTTGACCGCCGACCGGACCCGCTTCTCGTCGTCGGCGTCGGTGAAGAACGCGCCGTGCGAGCAGCAGCCGTCGGCGGCCCGGCCGGCGATGATGCCGTGGCAGGCCTGGCCGAAGACGCAGGTCCACCGGGAGAGCAGCCAGGTCAGGTCGGCCCGGACCAGGTGCTCGGGGTCGGCCGGGTCGGAGAATTCGAGCCACTCCCGGGGAAAGTCGAGCGGGACCTCCCGGCTGCGGGGGTCGGCGGGGTCGTCCACCAGGATCCGGAGCTGGTTACGTGCTGCTGCCACCCGGTCAGCCTACGCCCGCTATCCGCCCGCGACCTGCGTCTAGTGTCTTTCCCATGCGACTCGGCGTGCTTGATGTCGGTTCCAACACCGTGCACCTTCTGGTCGTGGACGCGCACCACGGCGCCCACCCCTGGCCGGCACACTCCGAAAAGGCGGTGATCCGGCTCGCCGAGCAGATCGGCCGGGACGGGGAGTTGACGGTCGCCGGGGCGGACGCGCTGGTCGAGGCGGTGAACGAGGCGAAGATGGCCGCCGCCCGGCTGACCGCCGACGACCTGCTGGCCTTCGCGACCTCCGCGGTCCGGGACGCCACCAACGCGCCGGAGGTGCTGACCCGGGTCCGGACCGAGACCGGGGTACTCCTCCAGGTGCTCTCCGGTGCCGACGAGGCCCGGATGACCTTCCTCGCCGTACGCCGGTGGTTCGGTTGGTCCGCCGGTCGGCTGTTGGTGCTGGACATCGGCGGCGGCTCGCTGGAGCTGGCGGCCGGGATCGACGAGGAACCCGAGTTCGCCCACTCGCTGCCGCTCGGCGCCGGCCGGCTCACCCGGGAGTGGCTGGACGTGGGGCCGGACAGCAACCACACCCCGTCGGCGGCAGCGGTGGCCAAGCTGGAGACGTACGTCGAGGAGACGCTGGAGACCGTGGTCGACGACACCGTCGAGGTGGGCTGGGACCGGGTCGCCGCCACCAGCAAGACGTTCCGGACCCTGGCCCGGCTCGCCGGGGCGGCGCCGTCGTCGGACGGGCTCTGGGCGCCGCGCAGCCTCTCCCAGACCGGGCTGCGGCAGGTGATCGGGTTCATCCGGCACATCCCGCCGAGCAAACTCTCCGAACTCGAAGGGGTCAGCGCGCGTCGGGCACACCAGTTGCTGGCCGGGGCGATCGTGGCCGAGGCGGCGATGCGCCGGCTTGGGGTGGAGAACCTGGACATCTGCCCGTGGGCGCTCCGGGAGGGTGTGATCCTGCGCCGGCTCGATCTGCTGGAGCCGGCACAGGGCCCACGAGAGCCGGTCTGACCTGCTGATCTGTCCCTCGCTGGGGCTTTGCGGCCGGTCCGGGACCGGGTGTGGTTCGCCGGGTCGGGCTACCCTGAGACCGTGACCACCCGCGTACTGCTGTCCAGTTCCTCGGTCTTCCCCGAGCCGACCGCGGCCGCCTTCGAGATGGCGGCGGCGCTCGGCTACGACGGCGTCGAGGTGATGGTCTGGACCGACGCGGTGAGCCAGGACGCCGGAGCGCTGAGCGGCCTGGCCCGGCACTACGGGGTACCGGTGCTCTCGGTGCACTCGCCCTGCCTGCTGGTCACCCAGCGGGTCTGGAGTTCCGACCCGTGGGAGCGGCTGCGTCGCTCGGCGGTGCTGGCCGAGACCCTGGAAGCGTCGACCGTGGTGGTGCACCCGCCGTTCACCTGGCAGCGGGATTACGCCCGCTCGTTCGTCGACGGGTTGGGCAAGCTCGGCGACGACCACCCGGGGATCCGGTTCGCGGTGGAGAACATGTACCCGGTCCGGATGGCCGGCCGGGAGTTCGTCCCCTACATGCCGGGGTGGAACCCGACCGACACCGGTTACCCCGCCTACACCCTGGACCTGTCGCACTGTGCCGCCTCGCACAGCGACGCGCTGGAGATGGCCGACAAGATGGGGGCCGGGCTGGCGCACGTACACCTCGGAGACGGCACCGGCGAGGGCCGGGACGAGCACCTGGTGCCGGGCCGGGGCACCCAGCCCTGCGCCGAACTGCTGACCTCGCTCGCCGGGCGTGGCTTCACCGGCTCGGTCGCGGTGGAGGTCTCCACCCGGCGGGCCCGCAGCCGCGCCGACCGGGAGGGCGACCTGCGGGCGGCGCTGGAGTTCGCCCGCCAGCACCTGGCCGCGCCGACCCCGGTCGACGCTCGCTGACCGACAGCCGGCACCCGGGCCGGTACGCGCCGCCTCGACCGGCCGGATTTGTCGGTGCCGGTCAATACCATCGTCGAGTGGTGACCGTAGCCGAGGTGCGGGCGCTGGCCCGGACGCTGCCGCGCAGCAGCGAGCACCTGATCCGCGACCGGGTGAAGTTCCGGGTCGGCGCAATCGTCTACGTCGCCTTCTCCCGGGACGAGACGACGATGGGTTTCGGCTTCCCGAAGGAGGAACGCGACGCCCTGGTCGCCAGCGACCCGGAGCTGTTCTTCCTGCCCGGCCAGTCCGACCTGCGGTTCAACTGGGTCTGCTGCCACCTGGACCGGCTCGACCACGACCAGATGACCGAGCTGGTCACCGAGGCGTGGCGGATGGTGGTGCCCAAGTTCCTGGCCCGGCAGCGGCTGGGCGGCTGACCGTCAGTCCCGCATCTCCGGCGGCAGCACCACCCGGCTGACTCGGGGCAGCCGGCAGAGTTCGGCGTCCAGTTCGGAGGCGGCGGCCGAGTTTCCGCGCGCTGCGCCGTCCGCCGTCGCCGGCCTCACCGGCGTGTCGGGTTGCTGGTGATTGCTGGAAAAGAGTGGAACTCGTACTCTGCGGTCGTGCCGGAGCCGGTGGATCTGCTCGAACGCCGGATCGACGCCCTACGGGCCGAGATCCGGCGCGCGGTGGCGGCCCGGGACACCGCCCGGACCCGGGGATTGCGGGCCGAGCTGCGGACCGCCGAACGTGCCTGGGAGCAGGCCATCACCGACCTTGCCGAGGAGACGGGTCCTGCCGAGGAGACGGGCGGCGAGCCCGTCGAGGTGGTCCCCGGAGTGCGGGTGCCGGGAGACGGCCCGCCGACCCGGTCCGGGGGCGCGATGCCGTCCGGCTCGCTGGTGCCGGTACGCGAGCAGGTGCACCACGCGCTGACCCTGCTCTCCGTACCGGCCGCGCCGAAGCTGATCGCCGAGGTGCACGCGGCGTTCTTCGGGGCGCCGGGTACCGGCCTGGCCGCGAACCGGCTCACCCACCTGCGGCGGGACGAGAAGCGGTCGTTCGAGACGGCACCGTACGCCCGGCCGTACCATCTCTGCGCCGCGTTGACCGCCGCACACCTGGCGCCGGCCCGCGGCCTGATCGCGGTCTCGACCTGGTCGCTGGAGCGGCGGATCGTCGGCCCGCTCAGTCCCCGGGTCGACTTCCTGACCGCGGCGGTCCGGGTCGCGCAGCGGGCCGGCACGGTCCCGGACGGCAACGTGCCGGTCACCCGGCTGCTGTGGCGGTTCGCCACGAACATCCCGGGGGCGACCGGTTCGCCCGGCATGTTTGATCGACATGACACAGTGGATCCGCAGACGGTGATCCGGGCGGCCGAGGCCGAACGCGCGGTACACGCCGACGCCGACCGGACCCAGCGGGCGGCGGCGGCCGATCGGGCCCGCCGGCAGCTCGATGACGTGCAACAACTCTTCGGCAGTACGTTGCGGACGCTCCAGGGGAAGATGGCATGACGAGCATCAGCATGGGGACCAGCAGGAGCACCGCCGAGCGGCTGGCCGCGATCCGGGGCGGGGTCAAACCGAAGCGGCACAACGCCCGGACCATCGCCGCGCTGACCCGCAATCCCGGGTGTGCCCGGCGGGCCGTACTCGACACGGCCGGGGTGGACAAGCAGCGGCTGGCGGCGTATGTCGACTTTCCGGCCCGGTTCGGGCAGTCCGGTTTCGCCATCGCCCGGGGCAACGCGTTCGAGGCGCAGGTGAAGGCGAGCGGCGCCGCCGAGCTGGTGAAACTGCTCCGGGAACGGCTCGGGCTGCCGATCCCCGAGGTGGCGTACGACGACCTGGAGACGGTGACCGGGCGGGAGAACGAGACCCCCGAGGTCCGGTACGCCCGCTCCCGCGCGCTGCTGCTGCGGGCCGCCGCCGGGGACTCCGACGCCGGCACGCTCTTCGACCACCCGCTGCTCGGGCTCGACGTGGCCGGCCAGCGGGTCTATCTCGAACCGGACCTGATCGCGTTCCAGCACGAGGGCCGGTTCCACGTCGTCGAGATCAAGTCGTTCGCGGTGGTGGACGGGCAGGCCGACCCGGGCAAGGTGTCGGCGGCGGCGATCCAGTCCGCCGTCTACGTGCTGGCGATGCGCCAGATGCTGGCCGAGGCCGGGCACGACCCGGAGATCGTGGCGCACGACGTGGTACTGGTCTGCCCGCGTGACTTCTCCAACCAGCCGACGGCGGTGCTGGTCGACGTACGCAAGCAGTTGGCCGTGCTGCGGCGGCAGCTCGGCCGGATGACGAAGGTCGACGCGATGCTGGCCGCCCTGCCGCCGAACCTGAGTTTCGACCTGGCGCCGGACGCCGACGGGGTGCCGACCCGGGCCCCGGAGGCGCTGGTCGACGCGTTACAGACGGTCGACGCCCGGTACGCCCCGGACTGCCTGTCGGTCTGCGAGCTGGCCTACTTCTGCCGGGCCGAGGCGCGTGGCTGCACCGCCGCGCTCGGTACCTCGGCCCGGGAGGAGCTGGGCGGAATCGAACGGGTCGAGACCGCGCTGGGGCTGGCGAAGGGCGAACTGACCCCGGCCGAGGAGCAGGAGGAGGCGGCGGCGCTGCTCCGGAACGCCGCCCGGCTCCGCGCCGAGCTGGTGGCGGCGGCCGGGGCGGCGGGATGATCCTGCCCGCGCGTGCCGGGTCGCACCACCTCGTGCGGAGACTGTCGAGCTGGGTGCACAGACGGGGCAACCGGCCGGCCGGCAAGGCGACGCTGGCGGCCGGGTCGGTGGCGAGTGCCGGGGTGATGGCGGACGCCGGGGTGATGCTGGCGGCCGGGTCGGTGGTGGGTGCCGGGGCGACGCTGGCTACCGGGGCGGTGGCGGGTGCCGGGGCGGTGGCGTGAGCACGTTGACCGCGCTGGCCAGAGCGGAGGCGGTGGCCGCTGGGCACGCCCAGCGGATCACGACGGTACGCCACCTGCACGTCGCGGACCGGCCGCTGGTCTTCATCCCGCTGAGCATGGCCGGCGAGGCGAACGCGCCGCTGGCCGCGCTGGTCGGCACCGACCCGGCCGCGCCGAGGCTGCTGGTGGTGCCGCAGCCGCGCAACCGGGACCAGCGGTTCGGCTTCGCCGCCGAGCTGGCCGAGGTGCTGCTGCCCTACCTGGACAGCTTCCGCGGCGTCACGGAGGCGGTCACCGCCAACCGGGGCAAGGAGGTCCGCTACCGGTACGTCGACGCGCCGCAACTCCTGGTGCCAAACTCGGCGGGGATCGGGTTCGTCCGGTTGTTCGGGCGGTCGACGCGGTTCCGGCGGACCGACGGGGACTATCCGGTGCATCCGTCGGTGCCGCTGCTCGGGCAGTGGTTGACGTTCCTGGCGGACCGGGCCGAACATCCGGGTTCGGGGATGCTGCTGGCGATGACCGAGGCGCTCGGGCTGCACTGGGCGACCGGGCAGTCCGCGCTGGAGGACGCGCATCTGGCGGCGCTGCTGGCCTGGATCGATCCGGAGGATGGGTTGAGCGGCGCGGATGCGGCGGTGGTGGCCGAGGATCCGCTGCGCTGGCCGCCGGCCGGCCCGGCGACGGATCCGACCTTCGACAACGAGATTCTGGCGCCGGCGATGGCCGCCTACGAGGAGGCGGTGGGCAGCGGTGACGAGGTGCGGCGGGGGCGGGCTCGGGGCGTACTCGAGGAAGCCCTGCGGTCGCAGCTCACGCCGACCTGGGAGCTGATGTGGCGGGGCGTCTCGCTGCTCCGGGAACTGCCGGTCGGGTCGCGGGTGGCCGGGCGCTGGGCCGAGGACCGGGACGTGTTCAGCAACTTCACGCTCTATGTCGACGGGGGCGGCTATCCGCAACCGCGCCGGGACGGGGCGGTCAACGCGGCACAACGGCTGCACCGGCTGGAACGGGCGTTGCAGTCGTACGCGGTCCAGCGCGCCTACGACGATCCGCTGGTGATGGCCGACTACCGGCTGACCGGGGAAGCGTTCGTGGGTGAGGTGACGCTGGCGGACGCGCACCGGATCGACGACAGCGGGAAGCGGCGGGTGTTGCGGCCTCGGATCCAGGTGACTACCGGTGATCCGGTGCAGGTGACGGTGGGGGCGGTGCTGCACTCGCCGAGCCGGCCGGGGCAGAAGGCCCGGGTGGTGTTCGTGACGCCGGACCGGTCGACCGGCCGGACGGACGTGGTGTTGGAGCTGTCGGGTGGGTTGGGGCGGTCGCTGACCCCGGCGCCGGGGAGCGTGCCGGAGGTGGGGGACCGGCTCTGCTACACCTCGCTGTCGGACTCGTTCATGCCGCCGGGGGAGTTCCCGAGCCGGGAGGAGACGCCGTGGACGCACGGCGGGCCGCCGCAGGCGTACGAGGAGCCGGTGGAGCCGAGCGTGGACGATGCTCGGGAGGAGTGGTCGTGAGTTCTTCTGGTTTGCTGATGCCCCGTGCTGGGGCGGCCGGGCGGTTGGCGTTGCCGCCGGGTGAGGCGGCGGGGCGGGTGATCGGGGAGGTGCTGGCCGACCTGCACAGCGGCCATCATCGTGGAGTGGTGGTGGACTCCCCGCCCGGGGCGGGGAAGTCGACGCTGGTGGTGCGGGCGGCGGGGGAGCTGGCCGAGGCGGGCGAGCCGCTGATCGTAATCGCGCAGACGAATGAGCAGGTCGACGATCTCATCGACCGGTTGGCGCAGGCCAAGCCGGAGCTGCCGATCGGGCGGTTGTCGGCGAACGAATACACGGCGACGGACCGGATCAAGAACTATTCGACGGTCCGGGTCGCGGCGAAGGTCGCGGACCTGGGCGGGTCGTCCGTCATCATCGGTACGGCCGCCAAGTGGGCGCTGGTGCCGGAGGGGCGCTGGCCGTGGGCGATCGTGGACGAGGCGTACCAGATGCGTTCCGATGCGCTGCTGCGGGTGGCGGGGCGGTTCGACCGGGCATTGTTCGTGGGTGATCCGGGGCAGTTGGATCCGTTCTCGACGGTGGAAACCGAGCGGTGGACCGGGCTGACCTGGGATCCGATGCAGTCGGCGGTGGCGGCACTGCTGCGGCACAACCCGGATCTGCCGGTACACCGGCTGCCGGTGTCGTGGCGGCTGCCGGCGTCGGCGGCTCCGGTGGTGGCGGAGGCGTTCTACCCGTTCACGGGTTTCTCGGCGGGGACTACGGCTGGCCAGCGGTCGCTGTCGTTCGCGACGGCGGGGTTCGGTGGTGGGGCGGTGGACGAGGCGTTGGAGATGGCGGCGTCCACCGGGTGGGCGCTGTACGAGCTGCCGGCGCGGCACACGCTGCGGACGGACTCGGAGGCGGCGGCGGCCTGCGCGCGGTTGGCGTTGCGGGTGTTGGAGCGGGGGGCGGTGGCGCTGTCGGAGCGTTCTCCTGCGGGTGCGCCGGTTACCGCTGACCGGATCGCGGTGGGGGCGGCGCACCGGGACCAGGTGGCGGCGATCCGTTCGCGGCTCGGGCCGGCCGGGGCCGGCATCACGGTGGACACGGCGAACCGGTTGCAGGGGCGCGAGTACGACGTGGTGATCGTGCTGCATCCGCTGTCGGGGCGGCGGGACGCGACCGCGTTCCACCTGGAGGCGGGGCGGTTGTGTGTGTTGGTGTCGCGGCACCGGCACGCGTGTGTGGTGGTGGCTCGGGCGGGGATCGGGGAGCTGCTGGACGCCCATCCGTCGACCGAGCCGGTGCACCTGAACGTACCGGTCAAGTTCCCGGACGGCTGGGAAGCGAACCAGGCCATTGCCGCGCATCTTGCAACCAACAGGACATGTGCGGCCAGCTAACCGGAGCCCAAATGGTCGGTAGGAACGTTGCCTCAGTCGAGTCTTGAATCAGGCACCGGCCCGCGTCCTGACCCCCGGTCAGCGGTGATCTTGATCGTCGACCCTGAACTGGGACAATGCTTCTGCCAACTGACGCCACTGGAAGTGACCGTTCGGCGTCGGTGGTCGAAGCGCCTCGGATGGCGTGAACAGCACGCCGGCAGTGCTCAGCGTCCGGACATGTTGGTCGTACGCCGGGTGCGCGGTCAGGGCCGTCTTGGCGTACGGAGATACCAGGATGGGCACGTGTTGGCCAAGCACCTCGTTGAGGATGCCGAGGGCGAGGGTGTCGCTGATGCCGAGCGCCCACTTGTTGATCGTGTTGAAGGTGGCGGGGGCAACGAGTAACGCGTCCGCCTTGGGCAACAGATCCGGTTGATCCGGCTTCCGCCGGTCTGAGCGGACAGGGTTACCAGTCCGCTGCGCCAACGCATCGGGATCGATCCAGCTCACAGCCGTAGGCGTTGCGATCACCCAGACTGTCCAGCCGCCCTCCCTCAGCAGATCGACGAGGTCCTGGATCTGAAGCACCGGGGGAGCGGCGCAGACCACGAGGTAGAGCACGGAGCGCTGTTTCATCACCTCAACCTGGTAGGTCTGGGGGACTGATCATCTGGTATCACAGATCGGCAGCGGTTATGAGCTGGCCAGCGCCGACAAAGCGACGCGCGACCAGGAGCCCGGCCTCGTGGGCCGCCCTGCCTCCGTGACTGGCGGACGTGTCCGCCACCAACCAGGGGATCAGATCGCGCTCGAAGGCGTCAACGAGCGACTTCAGGACGCAGCTCTCCGTAGCGATGCCGCAGAAGAAGAGGTCAGTCCACTCATGCTGTTCAACGAGAGCGGTGAACGCGGGGACGAAGCACGAGTAGGTCGTTTTGTCGATCACGGCGTGCGCTGCTGCGGCGTGTGGGACCAGTTCGGGCACGATGTCCGTCTCTGGTGGTCCCTGCACCTTCGACCAGTGGATCAGCCGCTCGTAGAGGCTGCCGGGGTAGTTGTGGTAGCGCGTGAAGACAACAGGCCGGCGAGCGGCTTCCCAGCGCTGTACCAGGTTCACCACCCTGGGCACTACGTGCTGGCTGTGCTCGTTGACGAAGCCGTTCTGCATGTCGACGACTACAAGCGCTGCCCTGACGTGGTCGGTCCGCATACTATCCATCCCCACCGTCGCCCTTGCTGGTTGCATGGGCTCTGACGAGATGAGCAAGCAGTTGATCGGCTAAGGCAGGTGTCGTGCCCAAGGTGACAGAAGAGTCTCTTGTGTACGATGTCCCGTCTCCGTCGAGGATGACGGCGCCGGCCTCGGCGGCGATGGCGACACCGGCTGTCATGTCCCAGGGATGGTTGGAGAGTGTGACAGCGGCGTCAAGCCTTCCTTCGGCGAGCCAAGCGAGGTCGAGCGCCGCCGAGCCGGTCATCCGGATGCGCAGCACCTCGTGTGCCAGTTGAGCCGTCAACGCCAGGCGCAGCCCGTTCTTCTCCGCCGCCCCCGCACCGACGGCGTAGTCGCCGATCCCCACGATGGCCTCGCTGAGGCTAGCCGTCTTGCTGACCTCGATCGATCGGCCGTTCGCGTACGCACCCTCGCCTCTGGCCGCCGTGTACAGGCGGTCAAGGAACGGGAGGTCGATCACGCCGAGGACCGGCTGCTTGTGATGGATCAAACCGAGTGAGATCCCGCAGAGGGGAAGACCACGGACGAAGTTCGCTGTGCCGTCTATGGGATGGAGTGCCCACTGCAACTCACCCGACCCGCTGACGCCCTCCTCCTCACCTAGGAAACCGATGTCAGGGGTCAGATTGTGGAGGAAGGCCCGGAGGTCGCGCTCGATCTGGTAGTCCAACTCAGAAGCGACGTCGCGGTCACCCTTCGGCGTCAGCGCCCCGGGTGGCTGGCCTCGCATGACGCTGCTTGCCCGCTCGACTGCCTTGACCGCGATCGGTAGCAGCTCGCGATATGCCGTCACAGTTGTCGGCTCCGCTCCCACTGCGAGGTGAACACCTGCTCGAAGACGGAGTACAGCCTCGACGTCGGCTCCCCGCGCCGGATTACGAAGGCCGGCGCGTCGACTCCCCTGCTCTGCGGAAGGTAGGGCTGCGTGACACAGAGGTTGTCCACGATGACGATTTTGAACCTCACTGTCTCGTCGTAGACCCCGGCAGAAAGGCATTCCTGTAGGCCGCTGGGCAGTCGGTCGCGGATCCGTAACAACCGAGGCCACCACCGCCCGCACCCAGGCCGAGCGCGTCCGCCAGGGCCTACGCCAGTGGCAGGCCCGACACATCGGCTGCACTTCGCCGACCCATCCGCCGTCGACTTCCAACCCCCACCACACCCTCGCCTCGGCACCGGCCGGCGACCCGCCGACAGCAGCGAGCAGGACCAGCGGCAGCCCCGCAACGGCGGCCACTGGTGAGCGCCCCACACTGGGTGATCCACCTGCCCACCACCCTCACCAGCCGCCAGGCGGCCGTCGACCTCCTCGCCGCCCTGCGCGCCTCCCTCGCACACATCCCCGTACTCGACTTCGGCGAAGCGACCATTTCGGCGGAGGCGGAGCAGTCGACGCGTACCCGGATCTGGTGTGACGCCCCAATCGGCGAACCCCGCGCCGGCCCCGGCAGCCGGCGCTGCCACCGGTCCGTCGACCACCCCGGCGCCTGGGCCGACTGACCACGCCGGGCCCGGGTGTCGGGCCGCCGCCTCCCACCCGGCGGGTGCCGCTCACCGAACGGCCCACGACGGACCGACGACCACCGCCCGGCCCGGCCCACATGTCGATACCTTCCCGGAGGGGGCAAATACAACTCTCGGTCCACGAGCGTGTGGCCCTTGGCGGTGGCGTAGGCCAGGAACACCCCCGTCCGCCCCACCCACTCCCAGCCGCGTAGACAGTGGTTTATCCCATGTTCGGAACAGATCCGGACAAGTTCGAATGCCCGATCCCTTGTGTGCCTGCCTCACTCCCCGTTACATCGACTTCCATGAAAAGATCCCTTGTCATCGTCTCGGTCATCATCGCCATCCTCCTGGGGGGCCAAGGCCAGGCCCTCGCCGCCGACTTCGCCCGACCCTTCGAGGACGACATCGCCGCGTACACCTTCGAAGAAAATGGTGAGAGGTGCATCACGGTCACGGTAGGCCCCTTTGGTCAGGCCGCCAAAGGCTGCTTCACCAGGTACGGGGACATCTGGCGGATCCAGGACAGCCTTTTCAACGGCGACGAAACCTTCATCTACTGGGAGAACTGGCTACTCGACGGCACAACCTGGAGACCGTACCGACACGGTGAATGTAACAACAATCTGGACTCCCCGAACTGGGGACAGTGCAATAAGGACCTGTACGAGAGCAGCAGTGTCAACTATTACGGCAGCAAAGGCAGTCGGGTCCGCTTCCAGGTGTGCAACAGAGACATCCTGGGAAATCGTTGCAATCCCAGCGACATCAGCCAAGCGCCATGGATCAACAACAACGCCTGACGTCGTGGTGACGCGGCGCGGTGTGGTTGCAGCGGTCTGCTCGTAGCTCTCGGGGTCGAAGGTCGGCGGCCGACCTTCGACCCCCTCTTCCACCAGTTGCCCACTGCGTCGGCCTTGACCGGACAGGCTCGCCGTACCCGGCATCGGTGCCCCCGTTGCGTCCGCCGCCTGCACTAGGGTGCCCCTTCGGAGGATCCAGTCGAGGCGTGCACCGCCGGCCACCACGAGGTCGACGCCACCGAGCGGACGGGGCAAGGGAAGCACGATGTCGTACGTGCCCAGTGGTACCTGGCACCCACCGGCACAGCCGGCACCGCCCTTCTCACCTCCCGGGCCGAGCCTGTGGTGGCGGATAGGCCACAGTTGGTGGCTGCTGCTGCCGGTACTCGGCTTCAGTTGCCTGGCCGGCTTCGGCTTCCTCTACATCGGACTGCGCGCCCAGCGGCCGGCCTGGTGGCTGCCCGGCGTCGGCTATCTGGTGGTCTCCTGGAGCTGCTTCATGCTGGTCGGGGGCACGAACCAGGGCACCGCCGTCTCCGACTGGGCCGCCGGCATCTTCCTGCTGAGCTGGATGGCCAGCATCACCCACGCCGGCATCCTCAACGTCTCCTGGCTGCGCTGGCGGGCCGGCCACCGCCCCTGGTACGCCCCACCGCCGCAGGCGCCGGTCTGGTCCACGTCGGCAGCCGGGCAGCCGACCGGCCACTTTCCCGGGGCCCCGCCCGTCTCGCCGGGCTACCCGCCGATCGCACCCGCCTCTCCGGCCTACGGTCCGGGCAGCCCCGCCGTGTTCAGCCCGGCGCCGATGTCCTACCGGCCGACCTCCGGCCCGCCCACCGGCGCCTACTCGAACACGTCGACCGAGCCGCACCCGCCCCCGCCGGTCGACCCGTACGCCAGCCTGCCGCTCGACCCGGACCTGCCGCCGCCGGTCGACCCGTACTTCGGACCGCTCCCCGGTCAGGAGTCGTCGTCCCCGCCGGGCGGCTGAGCGAAGACCTGGCCGGTTGCGCATGATCTTGATGTCGGATACTTGCTGACCAGGCGCGCCGCCGTTGTCGCCGGGCGAGTACGGCGTGTCTGATCGACCAACAGGGGGACATCTTGCGCAAGCTCGTGTACTACATCGCCGCCACCGTCGACGGCTACATCGCCGGCCCGGACGGTGCCGATCCCACTGGCCCGAACGGCTTCTGGCCGATTCCGGAGGACTACCTCAACCACCTCGTCTCCGAGTACCCGGAGACGCTGCCCGGCCCGGCCCGTACCGCGCTGTCCGTCACGGCCGTGGGCACGCATTTCGACACCGTCCTGGAAGGGCGGCTCAGCTACGAGGTCGGCCTGCGGGTTGGCGTCACCGACGCCTTTCCACACCTGCGCCACCTGGTGTTCTCGACGACTCTGTCTACGAGCCCGGACCCGGCCGTCGAGGTGGTGAGTGGTGACCCGGTCGCCAAGGTTCAGGAGCTGAAGCGGGAGGAGGGTAAGGACATCTGGCTCATCGGCGGCGGTGAGCTGGCTGGTGTGCTCTACCCGGAGATCGACCAGTTGATCGTCAAGCTGGCCCCGTTGACCATCGGCACCGGAATTCCGCTGTTCGGCCGTAAGGCGAAGTTCGATCCGCGTACCTGGCAGCTCACCGACCACGTCGTGCTGGGCAGCGGAGCGGCCTACCTCACCTACACCCGCACGCCCACGGAGTAGCGACCACGTCGGTAGGGCTTGCCCTACCGACGACCTTCCCGCTCACCGGCTGTCATCCGGACAGGCCGCTTCATAGGGTCACAGGACAGGCATCGAACACTATTCCTGTCCGTTCGGAGGACGTCACGTGAACCGCTCCACCCAGGCCCCGCTTGTCGGGAATCGAGCGTCGTCCGGGACGGTGTCCCGGATCGTCGACGTCGACGCGTTGCGTTCCGTGGCGCTGCTCCTGATCCTGGTCGTCAACATCGCCTTCTTCGCCTCCGGCTATTCCTTCCACCTGGTTCCGGATCCCGCGCACGACTCGTGGGGTGACCAGGCGGTTGTGTGGCTGGTCGAGGCGCTCTTCGCGATGAAGGCGTACCTGCTCTTCTCCTTTCTGTTCGGCTACAGCTTCACGCTCCAGCTCGATTCCGCCGCGCGGCGCGGCGTCGACGTCGCCCCACGGTTCCGGCGACGGCTGGCCGGGCTCTTCGTGCTCGGCATCCTGCACGCGGTGCTGCTGTTCCAGGGCGACATCCTGACCACGTACGCGTTGCTCGGCCTGGTCCTGCTCGCCATGCGGAAAGTCGGCGTCGGGACCGCGCTGCGGGTGGCCGTACTGCTGACCGCCGGGATCGGCTTCGTCCTCGCGCTCGCCGCCACGGGCGGGACCCAACTGGTCACCGATCCGGCGACGGCACTGGCGGCGGGGCAGCGGTCCACCGAGGCACTACAGGGCGGGCTCGGCTCGGTGATCAGCGAGCACGTACGCCAACTGCCGGGGATGTTCGGCGCGCTCCTCGTGCAGGGGCCGCTCGCCCTGTCGGCCTTCCTCTTCGGGTACGCGGCCGGGCGGCGCCGGCTGCTCACCGACGTCGTCGGGAACCGGCAGCTCCTGCGCCGGGTGCAGCGGGTGGGCTATCCGGTCGGCCTGGCCGGTGGGGTGATCTTCGCATCGGGCGGGGGCACCGCCAACCTGACCGGGCTGACGGCGGGCGTGCTCACCGCGCCGCTGCTCGCGGCCGCGTACGCCGCCACCCTGCTCCAGTTCTTCCAGTCCGACCGGGGACGGCGGGTCGTCGCCGTACTCGCGCCGGCCGGACGGATGTCCCTGTCGAACTACCTGGGTCAGTCGCTGCTCTGCGTGCTGGTCTTCACCGGCGTCGGGCTGGGCCTCGCCGGTGCCGTCGCACCCCTGGTCGTCGTACTCATCGCGGTCGCGATCTACTGCGTGCAGCTCGCCGCCAGCGCGGCGTGGATGGCCCGGTTCCAGTACGGGCCGATGGAGTGGCTGTTGCGGGCCTGGACCGAGCAACGGTGGCCACGGCTGCGGGCCGCGGACACGGTATGACGGGGCCGGTGCGGCATCAACCGGATTGCCGCACCACCTCCGGTGCCGGCTCCGTCCGGTACCCGCTGGCCTGCGACTCGAACAGCTCGCGGTAGAGGCCGTCCCGGGCCATCAGTTCGTCGTGCTTGCCCTGCTGGACGAGGCGCGGCGGCGGCCCGGGCGGCCTCCTCCATGCTCGGCTCCGGCCCGGGCGCCAACTCGCTGAGACAGCCGCGCCGCCATCCCGGCGAGAACGGGCAGCCGCCCGCAGGTCAACGCGCTGACCGCCGGCAACTCGGCTGAGAACCCACAGAACCGACCCGAGCCGTGTGGATTCCGTCGAGTTACGCATCACAGGCCATCGATGACGAAATATGCCAGGATGGGCGTACATCTGGATGGCGGAGCTGCGGGAGGCATCGGTGGCGTTCTGGGCCGTCCGGGATCGGGTACGCCTCGAAGCCGGGCACCTCCTCGACCGGTCGTCCGCGCCCGGCACCCACACCATCGAGTACTGCGAGACGGCCCGTACCGCCACCCGCCCGGCACACGGCAAGACCGAGCAGGTTATCCACTGTGGCCACTGTGGGTACCCGGTTCCGTTCACCGTCTTCTCGGTCGCCCTGACCCGCCGTCGTCGCCTCTACGCGTACGGCCTCGGGGCGATCCTGCTGGTTGCCGCGGCCCTGCTCTACGGCGTCGGCATCGATGTCGTGGTGGCGGCCGACAGCGCATTGTGGCCACTGCTTCTTGCCGGGGCGGAGATCGTGCTGATCGCGCTGGCCGTCATGGTCCTGAGCTGCGCCGTGGCGTTCGAGCACGGCGTCCGGTCACCCGCGCTCTGGCGAGGCGGGCAGGTGCCGCACGGCGGACACCTCGCGATGATCGACCCGCATCTCGGCCGCAAGCCGCTGGCCCGCAACGCCAGCCGCGTGATCTCCTCGGTCCACCACCACCCCCCGGACGACAACCCTTCGGATGGCGAGCCTTCGGATGGCGAGCCTTCGGACGGTGAGCCTTCGGACGGTGAGCCTTCGGACGGCCACCCCACCGGATCCGGCGCGGTCTGACCCACGCCCGACCCCAGCGGCCCGCCTGTCCCGCCTTGGCAGGCTTGCTCTGCCCGACGGCGCTCGGCGATCCAGCACGTCGTCGACGACAGCAGCCGGTCACGGTGTACGCCGCCGGGCCGCCGGCCTCACCGCTATGCGCCCGGCCGGCACGTACTCTCGGGCGGACCGTCCGCGATCCGAGGAGGACGATCCATGGCAGAGGGTCCGAGTCGGCGCGGCTTCCTGGGGGGCGCCGGACTGGTCGGGGCCGGCGCCGCCGCCGGGGCGCTGCTGCCGGCCGCCAGGCTCGCGTGGCAACGGGTCGGCGACGGCGACGACAGCTACCGTCCCGACTCCGCGTCGCCCCGGTTCACCCTCGCCGTCATCCCGGACACCCAGTACCTCTTCGACGGCGACCGGGGCGACAGCGCGCCGCTGGCCGCGACACTGCGCTGGATCGTGGCGCACCAGGCGGAGCGGAACATCGTCTTCACCGCGCACCTCGGGGACATCGTCGAGAACGCGGCCGCCGCCGAGCTGGCCGAGGCGGGCCGGGTCTTCGAGATCCTCGACCGGCGCCGGCTGCCGTACAGCGTGCTGGCCGGCAACCACGACATCGACCAGTCCACCACCGACCAGCGTGGACCGAGCCACTACCTGGAGATCTTCGGGCCGCACCGGGTACGCGGGCTGCCGACGTACGGCGGCGCCACGCCGGACGGCTACAACACGTACCACGTCTTTCCCGCCGCCGGGCGCGAGTGGCTGCTGCTGGCGTTGGACTGGCGGCCGTCGGACGGCACGCTCGACTGGGCCCGGTCGGTGCTGGCGGCGCATCCGACCAGCCCGGCCATCCTGACCACCCACGACCTGGCCGACGCCGACCACACCGGGTCGACCTGGCTCTCCGAGCACGGCCAGCGGCTCTGGGACCGGCTGGTCAGCGGCAGCGACCAGATCTTCCTCACCCTCAACGGGCACTTCTGGCCGCCCGGCCGGCTGGTGCTGCGCAACGCCGCCGGCCGGGACGTGCACGTGCACATCACCAACTACCAGTACCGCTACTACGGCGGCGGCGGGATGGTCCGGCTGTACTCGTTCGACCTGGCCCGGAACACGATCGACGTCGAGACGCTGTCGCCGTGGATCCTCGGCCAGCCCGCGGCGCGGCGCAACGCGCTGGCCCGGCGGGAGGTCGAGCTGACCGACCCGGCCAACCGGTTCAGCCTGGCGGTCGACTTCGCCGACCGGTTCGCCGGCTTCGCCCCGGTCACCGGGCGCCCGTCGCGCGGCCCGGCCGTCGTGGTCGGCGACGGCACCGTCGCGTACTGGCGGTTCGACCAGGGGCGTCCGGACGGCGAGGCGGTGCCGGACGGGTTCCGGGTCGAGGATCTCTCCGGCCGGGGCAACCACCTGACCCGGCTCAGCCTGCCGGGCAGCCCGCCGGAGGCGCTGCGCTGGTCGGCCGAACACCACGACGACCAGCCGGCCCCCGCGAGCCTCTTCTTCTCCGGCGGCCGGCGACCGGCCCGGGGCGGCTACCTGCGTACCGTCGACGGGGCGCCGCTGAACGCGGCGACGTTCGCGCACGGTTACACGGTCGAGGCGTTCGTGAAGCTGCCGGCCGACGTCCGGGAGACCGGCTCGGACGGGATGGGCATCCTGAGCCGGTACGGCACCGGGCGGGATGCCGGCAAGACCGGTGCCGACCCGGCGCAGCCGATCGCGCTGCTGGGGCTATCCGCCGGGATGATGCTGAAGTGGGCCGTCTTCCCGGTCGAGCTGGACGGCATCGTCGCCAACTGGGGCCACGAACTGCCGGCCGGGGAGTGGTGCCACGTCGCGGTGGTCAACGACGGCCGGCTCAGCACGCTCTACGTCGAGGGCGCGCGGCTGCTCCGCAACCCTTCCGTCGCGGCGTCCGGGCTGGCCACCTCCGGCGAGCCGTGGCTGGTCGGGGCGTACCACCACGACAGGATCGTCCAACCCGGCTTCTACGGGTGGATCGGCGACATCCGGATCACCGACCGGCCGCTGCCGGTGGACCGCCTCCTCCGGGCCTGACCTCCTCGGCGCCCGCCCCGGCCCCGGCCAGCGGGGCGGCCGATATCCGTTCGGATATCAGGCCAGCTCGCGGCGGTGGGACGGCGGCGGTCAGCGGTGCGCAGGGCCTCGACTATCAGGCTGGCTCGCGGCGGTGGGACGGCGACGGTCAGCGGTGCGCAGAGCTTCGACTATCAGGCTGGCTCGCGGCGGTGGGACGGCGACGGTCAGCGGTGCGCAGAGCTTCGACTATCAGGCTGGCTCGCGGCGGTGGGACGGCGGAGGGGTCAGCGGGCGCGCAGGGCGTCCACGGCGGTCCGGGCCGCCGCGCCGATCGCCAGGTCGACATCGATCCGCCGGGTGGCCAGCCGCCGGGTTCGGGCGAAGACCGCGATCGCGTACCGGCCGCCGTCCGGATACTCGGCGACCCCGGCCTCGGCGTGCAGGCCGGGCAGCGTGCCGGTCTTCGCCGCCACCCGTACGCCGGGCGGGAAGCCGGAGGCGATCCGGGTCCAGAAGAGTTGCCGACCCATCAGTTCCCGGACCAGCGCACCCGCCGGGGCGGGCCCCGCCTCGTCCCGCCAGATCAGTCCGAGCAGCCGGGTGACGTCCCGGGCCGTGCTGGAGGTGGTCCGCTCCGGGTCCTGTACCCGCATCGCCCGGATCCGCTCCTCCGGCAGCAACGGGAAGATCTGCGCGAACTCGGCGTCGTCCCGCGCGCCGACGTCGGCGTACATGGACTCCAGCAGTTGCCGGGGCCCGCCGAGGATCCGGGTACGGGTCAACCCCAGCTCGGCGGCGAGCAGCGGCAGCACGTCCGGACCGACCCGGCGCAGCAGCAGGTCGGCGGCGCTGTTGTCGGTGACCGTGATGGCGAAGTACGCCAGGTCCCGCAGCGACACCTCGACGTCGTCGGCACAGCCCGCCGTACCCCAGCCGCCCAACCGGTCCTCGGCGCGTACGACCACCCGCTCGGTCGGGTCGAGCTGCCCGGCGGCGGCCTGCCGGGCGAACTCCAGGACCAGCAGGATCTTGAAGATCGAGGCGAGCACCACCTGGTCGTCGGCGCCGATGCCCAGTTCGGCCCCGCTGTCGATGTCGGTGACGTGCAGCCGGGCGTCGACCCCCACATCGTCGAATATCCGGGTGATACGTCCGGTCGGCACCTGGCGACGATAGCCGGCCGGCGGGCGGCTCCGATATCCGAACTCATATCATCGGCCGGGTGGACCTGGCCCGGCACCTGCGGCAGTTCGTCGTGGTGGCGGAGGAACTGCACTTCGGCCGGGCCGCCGAGATCCTCGGCATCGCCCAGCCACCGCTGAGCCAGTCGATCCAGCGGCTGGAACGGGATCTCGGTGTCCAGCTCTTCGACCGCTCCCGGCGCCAGATCAGCCTGACCACCGCCGGGCAGCTCCTGCTGGCCGAGGCCCCGACCCTGCTCGCCGCCGAGGAACGCATCCGGATCGTGATGCGCAAGGCCCGGGACGGCGAGATCGGGACGTTGCGGGCAGGCGTACCCCCGGAGACCCCGGCCGTCACGCTCCAGGCGCTGCTGCACGGGATGGCGGCGCGGGCGCCCGGCCTGGACGTCGACCTCCAGGAGTTGACCAGCGCGGAGCAGCTCCGGACGCTCGCCGAGGCCCGCCTCGACGTGGGGCTGGTGCACCACCCGGTACGGGCCGAGGCGCTGCGGGTCGGGCCGGCCGTCGAGGTCCGGTTGGGGGTACTGCTGCCGCGTGCCTCGCCGCTGGCCCAGTTGCGGGAGGTCGCGCTCGCCGACCTCGCCGGGCACGACCTGGCGATCTTTCCTCGGGCCACCGCGCCGGACTGGCACGACCGGGTCCTCGACGTGTGCCGCCGGCACGGCTTCACGCCCCGGCGGGTCCGGCACGCCAACAACCCGGAGTTCCTGCTCGGCTTGGTGCTCGCCCGGGGGTGCGTGGCGTTCGAGCCGGAGTCGACGGCCCGCCGGGAGCCCCGGGTCGCCTGGCGGCCGCTGACCGAGCCGGTGTTGCGCCGCCGCACCTCGGCGGTCTGGCCGGACCGCTCGGCGCATCCGGCCGCGTCGACCTTCGCCCAGGTTGCCGCCGAGATCCTGGCCGGCCCGGCCCCGGCCACCCCGGCCGCGCTGTCGCCCGGCCAGCCGCGTCCGTGGTCGGTGGTCTATCCGCCGGACGACTTCCCCGGACCCGGCTGAGCCCGAGGACCCGCGGAGTTGACGGCCGGGCGTTCAGTTCCGGTGCGTCGACGGCAGGGTCGACAACCCGGCGACCGTCACGAGCAACTCGATCGGGTACTCGTTGTCGGCCTGGCCGATCGCGAGTCCCACCCACCGGTCGACCTCCGGCCGCCGCCAGACCTGGACCTCGCCGGTCAGCATGCCGAGCCGGGAGACCGGTTCCGGCGCCGACTCGTCGTCCCAGTCGATCCGGACGGTCTCGGGTCCGCCCCAGCGGGCGGTCAGCGCGGCGGCCAGGTGGCCGAAGGCCGTATCGATCTCCTGCTGGGCCGCATCGCGGACCTCCTCGTCCCGGTCTTCCCAGAAGTCCCGGCTGGCCTGGAGGTGGCACAGGTGGTAATCCGCCCCGCTGAACAGGTGCGCCTCGCCGGAGTCCCCGGCCTGGAACGGGCGGGCGAGCAGGGCGTCGATGACGGCGAGCTGGTCGACGGTGGCCATCGGGCGAGACTACCGAGGTGGGAACGCCGAGGACCGTCTCGGGACTTCGCCCGAACCCGCCCCGGCGCCGCAGGTACTGGTATCAGCTACCCGGCCGGCGAGTGGTCAACGGCACGGCGTCGCCGGTCGAGGCCGGTACGGCCGCAGCGCCACCACGATGCCGACCGGCACCGCGATGAGCAGCGTGAGCACCCTCGCCGAGCTGTGCCGGGAACAGGCCCGTACGGCTTCCGGCCGGGGCGTCCGGCAGTCGCTCGACCGGGCCGCGTTCTACGAGCGGATGCGCGAGGCGTGGCACGAGGGCGGATCCGAGGCGGCTCGATTGTCGGTCCGGCCAGCTTGAATGGCAGGGGCAGACGGACGGAAGGAAGGTGGGTGGCGTGGTCGGAGGATCGGATGGGGTCCGGATCGAGCCGTGGAGCGAGGGCGACCTCGAGCTGCTGCGCCGGATAAACGCGCCCGAGATGAAGCGGCACCTGGGTGGCCCGGAGACCGAGGAGCAGGTCCTCGCCCGGCACGAGCGTTACGTCCGGTTCGGCGGCGGCGGGCAGGGGTGCATGTTCCGGGTGGTCGCCCTGCCGGACGGGGTGCCGGTCGGCAGCATCGGCTACTGGGAGCGGAACTGGCACGACCAGACGGTCTACGAGGTGGGCTGGAGCATCCTGCCGGCGTACCAGGGCAGGGGGCTGGCCACCGCCGCGCTGCTGGCCGTGGTCGACGAGGCCCGCGCCCGGCGGACCCACCGGTACGCCCACGCCTATCCCTCGGTCGACAACGCCGCCTCCAACGCGGTCTGCCGAAAGGCCGGCTTCGAGCTGCTCGGCGAGACCGAGTTCGAGTTTCCGAAGGGGCGGCTGATGCGTTCCAACGACTGGCGGCTCGACCTGACCCGTACCGACCAACCCTGACACTCGGCGTCCCGGCCGAGCCGGGCGTAGCATCGCATCGATGCACCGGTCCCGGACGTACGCGATCATCATCGACACGCCGGAGGCGGAGGTTTCCGCCGCCGCCGACTTCTGGTCGGGGGTGTTCGGCACCCGGGCCCGGCCGGAACCGGCCGAACCGCAGTTCCAGGTGCTGAGCCGGGCGATCCCGGGCCTGGTGACGGCGGTCCAGTCGGTCGACGCCGCCGCCCGCTACCACCTCGACATCGAGACGGACGACGTGGCCGCCGAGGTGGCCCGGCTGGTCGCGCTCGGCGCCACCGAGGTCGCGACCTGGCTGGACTGCCACGTGCTTCGGGCACCCGGCGGTCACCTGCTCTGTGTGATCCCGGTGGCCGGCGATCCCGAGGTGTTCCGCGCCGAGGCACGTACCTGGCCGGATCAGGCGTCCGGTGTGGACGGTGTGGATCCGGGGGCGGGGAAGCAGCCGGCGAACGGGTCGGGATAGTCGCGCCAGCCGGCCTCGCCGTCGGCCAGTTCGGCGTCGGTGAGCAGGCAGCGGGCGAGCGTGCGGTGGATGTCGACCGGATCGAGGTCGAAGCCGACGAAGACCAGGTAGTTGTGCCGGTCGCCGTAGTACGGGTCCCAGTCCAGCGCGGCGGCGAGCCGGCGCTGGTCGCTCGCCTCGGCCCAGTCCTCGTCCGGCGCGTCGACCAGCCACCGGCCGAGGGTGCCCAGCGTCAGACCGCCGCCGGCGAACTCCCAGCCGACCGCGATCTGTGCCTGGCTGGCCAGCCAGCACACGCCCCGGGAACGCAGCACCGGCGCGTTGACCGCCGTCAGCACCTCGTGCAGCCGTCCGGGGTGGAACGGCCGGCGGGCCCGGAACACCGCCGACACCACCCCGTGGTCCGGCTGCGGTTCCGGTACCCCGAGCAGGTAGCCCTCGATCCCCCGGGCCAGTACGCCGGGCGTCTCCGGCCGGTGCCGGTCGGTGTGCCGCAGCCGCCGGGTCAGCGCCCCCGCGTCGACGTACGGCTCGGTGACGGGGAGTTGCACCGCCCACGGGGCCAGCCGGTGCAGCAGTACCGACAGTTGACCGCTGTCGGAGCTGTCGCCGGGGGCGCCCCACAGCACGAGGGTGTCGGCGTACTCGATCTGCCGGGCGATCACGTCGGCGAGGGCCCGGTGGTCGTCGTCGGCGGCCTGGATACCGAGCGTGGTCAGGGCGTCCGGGCTGGCCAGCCCGTCGAGCAGGTGCTCGGCGTCGACCACCGTCACGTACGAGTCGAAGTGCAGCCGGTCGGTGACCGGCGCGCCGTCCACCAGGTGGTGGGCGCAGACCTCGGCGACCGCCTCCGGCTCGACGGTCTCCGGCAGTAGCAGCAGCAGGTCCCGCCCGGGACGGGTCCGGGCCAGCCGGGTGAGGGTGGGCAGCACGTCCTCGCGCAGGGTGCAGGACAGGCAGCCGTGCGCCAGCGCGATCATCTCGTCCTCGATGATCCCGGTTCCGTCGCGGACGACCCGGCGGAGCACCCCGGCGCGCAGGTCGGTCAGCTCGTGCCGGACCAGCAGCAGGCTCGGGTCGTCGGCGAGCAGCGCCCTCGCCACCGCATAGCTGGCGGCGGGCCAGAACCCGGCGAGCACGGTGACCGAGGCGCGGCCGTCGGTGCGGGCGGCGGCGCCGAGGTGGTCGGGGGCCAGGGGTGACGACATGGCGGGCCTTCCGAGGTAGTTGAAAATGATTGTCAGTATAAGCACGCTCCTGTCGCCCGGGTTATAGTCGCCCGCTGCGTGGAACTCGGCGGGCAGGGCCGGGGGAAGACCTGGTCGGGGCGAAACGGGAATATGCGGTCGAGGAGGAACCAGATGTCCAGACGAAGCGCCCGCACCGGCGCACGGCCGAGCGACGGCCCCGTGCGCAACCCGGCGTGGCGGGAGGTGACGGTCTGATGGCCCGGCGCAACGACGTACGCCCGATCGTCAAGCTGCGCAGTACCGGCGGCAGCGGCTACACGTACGTGACCAGGAAGAACCGCCGCAACGACCCGGACCGGTTGGTGGTACGCAAGTACGACCCGGTGCTCCGCCGGCACGTCGACTTCCGCGAGGAGCGCTGACGGCATCCGGGTGGGGTGGTCGGCGACGCCCCTGCCCGGGGCCGGGGCGCTGCCGCGAGGCCGGTCAGCCGACCGGGGTCGGAGTCTTCTCCTCGACCTCGGCCGGTGCCTTCGCCTCCACCGCGGCCCGCTTGCGGGCCCGGTGCGCCGCGACGTGCGACCGGGTGGCGCAGCGCTCCGAGCAGAACCGGCGGCAGCAGTTGGACGAGGTGTCCAGATAGACGTTGCCGCAGCGGTCGTCGGCACAGACACCGAACCGGGAACTGCCGTACTCGCAGAGCCAGACCGACAGCCCCCAGACCGCACCGGCCAGGAACTCGGCACTCACCGAGGCTCCCCGGCTGGTCACGTGCATGTGCCAGTCCTTGGCGTCGTGCCCGGAGATGCGCGGTTGGACGGGATAGCTCTCCAAAAGCGAATTCAGCTCGTCCACCGCGTTGGCGTCCCGTCCCGAGGAACCGAATTCGAAGACGTCCCGCAGGCGTTTCTGGGCCCGGCGGAAGGCGGCGACGTCCCGTTCGGTCACCTCGTCGCGCATCCAGCCGTGCTCGTCGGTGAAAACGGCCCGCAGGTCGTCGAGGTCGTCGAGTCGCGCGTTGACGAGATCGACCCCGGTCCGGGCGTACGCGTCGAAGTTCACCCGACAACCGTAGACGACTTACGGCTCCCGTGGCGCGTCCACGTAGTGGGGAAGGAACCGCGCGTAGCCGTCGGTGATGAGGCTCCGGCTCTCCCGCAGCCCGGCACCGGCCGCCTCGCCGGCCACCACCCAACTGCCGAGCACCAGGTGATTATCCGAAAACGACGGTAGTGCGCGGAATTGTTGGTAACACCATCCTTCGTCACCGTAAATCCCTGGATTGTTGATCTCCCCGGCGCCGGTGACGATCCGCACCGAACCGCCCTCCCGACCCAACAGCGGCTTGACCACGTATTCGGTCATTCCCCGGGGCGAGTCGAGGTACGCCGGCAGCAGGTAGGGATGACCGGGATAGAGCTCCCAGAGCACGGCCAGCAGCGCCTTGTTGGAGAGCAGCAGCTTCCAGGCCGGCTCGATCCAGGTGGTCGGGGTGCCCGGGTCCAGCGCCGGCCGGCCGTACGGCTCGGCGAGCATCCACTCCCAGGGATAGAGCTTGAAGCAGGTGAGGATCGGCGTGCTCACCCCGTCCGGGCCGGGCGGGCCGGTGAACCGGCGGCCGTCCCAGCCGATCTGGAGCATCGGCAGCAGCTCGGTCTTCAGCCCCGCCTGTCGGGCCGTCTCGGCGAGGTAGCCGGCGGTCATCTGGTCCTCGCCGGTCTCCTCCTCGTCCGACCAGGCGACGTGCACCAGCGGGTCGTGCAGGCCGGCACCGATCCGCTGCCAGGCCGCGACCAGCCGCTCGTGCACGCTGTTCCACTGGTCCAGCTCGGGACGGGTGTCCTCCAGCCAGTACCACTGGATCACCGCCGCCTCGACCAGCGCGGTCGGGGTGTCCGCGTTGTACTCCAGCAGCTTCGGCGGCCACGAGCCGTCGTACCAGAGGTCGAACCGGCCGTACAGGGTGGGCGGCTGCTCGCGCAGCGACCGGGTGACCGCCTCGGCGGCCCAGGCCGGGATGCCGAACTCGGCGAACCGGTTCCGCGCCACCACGTGCTCGGCGGCGGCCACCGACATCCGGTGCAGCTCCTCGGTCGCCTCCTCCAGCCGGAGCACCTCGTCGAGGTCGAAGGCGTAGCAGGCGCTCTCGTCCCAGTACGACATGAGGCCGCCGTCCGGCAGCTCGGTGTCGGCGTAGACCAGGCCCTGGGCGCGGACCGTCGCCGACCAGTCCGGCCGGGGCGGGCAGCTCTCCCGGCGCACCGTCAGCCGCCGCAGGAGGCGAGGTGGGTGCCGAAGCCGCCCCGCTCGGGCAGTACGTCCGGGGCGGTCGACCCGCCGGTCGTGGTGGCCGGCACGGTGGCCGGGGCGTACGCCGCCAACGCCAGCGAGCGGGGCCGTGGTGTGCTCGGCCGCGAGTCGCAGTCGTCGTCGTCACTCACCTGGTTACACCCGGAGAGGGTGACGGCGAGGGCGGTGAGCGCGCCCAGTTGCACGCTCGCGGACCGGAGACGGCGTCGCGAAACTTTTTCCACGAGATCGTTGTAACCGATCCGCGCCACCGCGGACACCCCGACCGGCGTCGCACCGCCCGCGACCATCGCGCGGGTCCGTCACCCGGTCGCCCGGGAGGCTCCGGTCCCCGCGTACGGGTGACCGGCTGGCGTTACGCTCGGCTCATGCTCCGATCGGTCATCCTCGCCGCCTCCCGGTCATCCCGGATCGAGCGGCTCGTCGAGACGGCCCCGTTCACCCGGGACGTCGTACGCCGGTTCGTCGCCGGCACCACCACCGACGACGCGCTGGGCGCCACCCGCCAGCTCGTCGCCGACGGTCTCGCGGTCTCCATCGACCACCTGGGCGAGGACACCGTCAACCCAGACCAGGCCATCGCCGTCCGGGACGAATACCTGGCCCTGCTCGGCGGGCTCGCCGAGGCCGGGCTCACCCCGCCGGCCGAGGTCAGCGTCAAGCTCTCGGCGTTGGGCCAGAAGTTCGACGAGCGGCTGGCCCGGGAGCACGCACACGCGATCTGCGCCGCCGCGGCGGCGGCAAGCACCACGGTCACCCTGGACATGGAGGACCACACCACCACCGACTCGACCCTGGACATCCTGGCCGAGCTGCGCAAGGACTTTCCGGGTACCGGGGCGGTGCTCCAGGCGTACCTGCGGCGCACCGAGGCGGACTGTCGGGAGCTGGCCACCCCGGGGTCGCGGGTGCGGCTCTGCAAGGGGGCCTACTCCGAGCCCGAGTCGGTGGCATACCAGTCGGCCCGGGAAGTGGACAAGTCATATGTCCGGTGCCTGAACATCCTGCTCGCCGGCCAGGGGTACCCGATGATCGCCACCCACGACCCCCGGCTGATCGCGATCGCCGAGGACCGGTCCCGGTGGTTCGACCGTACGCCGGACCAGTTCGAGTTCCAGCTCCTCTACGGCGTACGCCCGGACGAGCAGGCCCGGCTCGCCGAGGCAGGCCACACCGTACGCGTCTACCTGCCGTACGGCACCGACTGGTACGGCTACCTGATGCGCCGGCTCGCCGAGCGCCCGGCCAACCTGGCGTTCTTCGCCCGCGCCGTGGCGATCCGGAGGTAACGCGCGACGCCGACCCGGAGGTGACCGGTCCGGCCTCGCCGGTCGGCCCGCTGCCCAGCCGGCGCTCTCTGGCCCGGCTGCGGCTCTGGTCCGGCTGGGATCGAACCGCTTCGCCTGGCATCCTCGCGCCATGGACTTCTCCCGCGCGGTGGCGGCGTTGCGTGCCGCCCTCGCCGACTCGCCCCGGGCACGGGCCGATCCGGACCTGCTCGAACAGGTCCTCGGCCTGGTCCGCCCCTCGATCGGACTCGCCGTACCGGCCCGGTGCCGCGACGGCGAGCCCGCCGGCCCGGTCGCAGGCTGGTACGGCGGACTGCCCGGACTGCCGGACGGGGTGCGGTGGCCGGAGCACCAGGGGCGGCCGATGGCGCTGCTGGCCCGGCTCGACTGTGCCGCGCTGGCGCCGATGCTCGGTCCGGAGTGGATGCTGCCCCGGGACGGGACGCTGCTCTTCTTCTCCGACGAGTGGTTCCGCGCCGACTTCGGGGCGGGCCCGGGCGACGACGGCTGCGCCGTGCTGCACGTACCCGTCGGGCTGCCGGATCGGGCCGCCCCGCCGGAGGCGGAGGTGATTCCGGCACTGCCGCTCGTCGCCGCCCCGGTCCTGGCCGCACCCGACTACGCCGAGCCGGAACTCGCGGCGGCCTTCTCGACCGATCCGATCAGGGTGATGGACCTGGTCACCGAGATCCGCGACCGGCTGCCGACGGTGCGGCACCGGCTGCTGGGCTGGCCGGACAGCCCGGTGGTGGGACCGGCCGGCCACCGGCCGCTGCTGGCGCTGGAGGCCGAGCCGGGGACCGCCTGGGGCGAACTGGTCGGAATCTCGTTCTGGATCGACGGCCCGGATCTGGCGGCGGGCCGGTTCTCCCGGGTACGCCGGGTCCTCGACGTCGCCTGAGATGTCCGCCCCGCCCCGGTACGCGGAAAAGCGCATCCGGCCCGCCGAGGGTGCGATCTGCTGATCGTTGCCCCCGACGGACCGGATGCGTCCGCTCCGTCACCGGCCGTGGTCTCCGTTACCGGCTACCCGCCACCGGTCACCCGCGCCTCGGTTACCCGAGGATCAGGCGAAGCAGTTGTCGACCTTTTCCTTGCCTGCGCAGTTGTCAGGCCGGTTCTTGCTGATCACGGTGTCGTCGTCCACCTTGACCTTGGCGTGCTCGGCGAAGAGCCCGCCGCCCTTCTTGGTGGCGTCGTTCTCGACGATCTTGCTCTTCTTCAGTTCGAGCGAACCGCCCTCGACCGCGATGCCGCCACCGACCGAACGCGCGCCGACGGCGCTGTTCTTGCTGACCTCGGTGTCCCGCACGATCACCTCGGACTTCTCGGCGAAGATGCCGCCGCCGTCGCCCCGCGTGGTGTTCTTGGTGATCTTGCTTTCGTCCACCGTGAGCAGACCCTTGATGGTGGCGATGCCGCCGCCGTCCTTGGTGCCGAGGTTCTTGCTGACGTGCAGCCCCCGGACCGTGAGGGTGGCGTCCTTGTTGAACAGGCCGCCGCCGACCTTCGCGGTGTTGCCGTTGACCTCGCCGTCCCAGACCTTGGTCCGGGCCGAGACGCTGGCGATGCCGCCGCCCTCTGCCGCGTTGTTGTGCTCGAAGGCGCTCTTGCTGATGTCGGCCGCCCCCTGGTAGTTGGCGAGCCCACCGCCGGCCTTGTAGGCGCTGTTGCTGAAGAACTCGGACTTCTCCACGGTGAGGACACCACCGTTGAGGATCCCGCCACCGTTGCCGGCCGAGTTGTTCTCCTCGAACTTGCTCTCGGTAACCTCGAGGTGGCCGTCGTTGAAGATCGCGCCGCCGCCGCCGTCCTTGGCGAGTGCGGTGCTGTCCGAGATCGTGACCCGCTTGACCTTGGCGCTGGCGCCGTGGTCGACCGAGATCGCGCCACCCTCGTCCGCCCGCCCGTTCTCCAGGAAGACGTCACTCAACTCCAGCTCGCCACCGTCACGGACGGTGAAGAAGCGGAAGTCCTTGGCGTACGTGTCCCGGGTGATCGTCGCGCCCTCACCCTTGATCTTGATCGGCGCCTTGATCACGGGCAGGCCGGACTTGTCGTGCTTCTTGTCGTCCTTCTTGTCGTGCTTCTTGTCATCCTTCTTGTTGTGCTTCTTGTCGTCCTTCTCGCCCTTCGCCCCCGGCACGCCCATGGTGTCGTTGGTGGAGGCGGCATCGGTCGACGCCTTGCCGTAGTCCTTCTCACCCTTCTCACCCTTGCCGTTGTGCTTCTCGCCGCTGTCGTCGTGCGCGGTGAGCGTGTAGGTGCACTTCGGCGCGAGCTTGAGGCTGCCGCCACCCTCGGCGTTGGCGTGAACCAGCGCGGCGATGAGCTTGTCGGGGTCGCACGGTACGGACGTCACCTTCTCGTCCGCGTGCTTGTCCTCGTCCTTGCGCTTGTCCTCGTCCTTGCGCTTGTCCTCGTCCTCGCGCTTGTCCGAGCCACAGCCCTCGCGGCCATTCTGGGACCCGCCGTTCCAGCCCGAGCCGTTCTCGCTGCTGCCCTGGGACCCGCCGTTCCAGCCCGAGCCCTCCGAGCCCGAGCCGTTCTCGCCGCCGCCCTGGGACCCGCCGTGCCAGCGAGAGCTGTCGGAGCCGGGAGTTTCCCCGGACGAGCCGTTCTCGCCGCCGCCCTGTGAGCCGCCTTGCCAGCCGGATCCGCCCTGCGATCCGCCCTGTGAGCCGCCTTGCCAGCCGGATCCGCCCTGCGATCCGCCCTGCGATCCGCCCTGCGATCCGCCTTGCGATCCGCCTTGCCAGCCGGATCCGCCCTGCGATCCGCCTTGCGATCCGCCCTGCCAGCCGGATCCGCCCTGCGATCCGCCTTGCGATCCGCCCTGCCAGCCGGATCCGCCCTGCGATCCGCTCTGCGATCCGCCTTGCCAGCCGGAACCGCCCTGCGATCCGCTCTGCGATCCGCCCTGCCAGCCGGAACCGCCCTGTGAGCCGCCCTCGGAACCGCCTTGCGAGCCGCCCTGCCAGCCGGAGCCGTTGGAGTCCTTGGAGTCCTCAGGCTTCTCCTTGGCGTCCTTGGACTCGGTGGCCGGTCCGGCCTTCGGGTCCTTGGACTCGGTGGCCGGTCCGGCCTTCGGGTCCTTCGACTCCTCGGGCTTCGCCTTCGGGTCCTTCGACTCCTCGGGCTTCGCCTTCGGGTCCTTCGGGTCCTCGGGCTTCGCCTTCGGGTCCTTCGACTCCTCGGGCTTCGCCTTCGGGTCCTTCGGGTCCTCGGGCTTCGCCTTCGGGTCCTCGGCCTTCTTGTCGCCGTGGCCCTGCCAGCCGCCGGGCTTGCAGTAGTCCTGCCAGTTGCCGCCCTGGGAGTCCTCGCCACCCTCGTGCTTGCCGTTCGGGTCCTTGGGATCTTCGTGCTTGCCCTGGTCTTTGCCGTTGTCGCCCTTGTCGTTCTCGGCGGCGACGACGGACAACTGTCCCAGGTCCACGTCTGCCAGACCCTTGTCGCCGGCCAACGTGGCCACCCCGGCCAGGCCAGCCGCGCCGGCTACCAGGCTGCCAGCGACGATGCCCCCGGCTAAGAACCACCGGGACCGCCGCCTTTTCGGCCGCGTCGTGGGCTGACCGGGATCCACGTGGCTCCCTTGGAATTCGGACATCAAGCTCCCTGCCTTTCGAATACAAGACACGGCCGCACCATCTGGGGCGCGGAGGGCCACAAATAGGTTGTAGCCACTTAACGTCACCGTACGGTGCCCTTCAGTGCATTGCGGGCCGATATGAAGAAAACCCACGAACAAGTGGAATCGGGGCCAGTCCACGCTTGAAAAGCGCTAACCGGATAGATGCGGGCCAGATCGTGGCAATCCAATTTCGGGCAGAAAAAAGCAGACGGTTACTCGGCGGACGTACCGCTCTTCCTGCCTGAGTCGGCCGGTCCAGGCACAATTCGTACATCGAACCCATCCCGCTCATCCAGCGCGTTGCGGTAGTGGCGACCGTAAAGACGCCCTATCCGGGTCAGGGTTCCTCCGGCCGGGTTGCTCCGGATGGCCTTCCACGGGTACGGCAGCGAGACTGGGGCGGTGACCGCCCCGATCGACGACTACGTCTCCGCGGTTGGTGACCGGTTGCGCGGCTCCGCCCGGTTGCGGGCCGACATGCTGGCCGAGATCCGGGACGCGCTGGTCGACGCCGCCGAGTGGCACCGGCGCGACGGGCTGACCGACGCGGAGGCGCAACGGGTGGCCGTCCGGGAGTTCGGTTCGGCCGAGCGGATCGCGACGGGACTCCAGGACGTGCTGGCGGTGGCACAGGGACGGCGTACGGCGCTGCTGCTCGTCGGAGTGCTCGGCGTTCAGTACGGCGCGTCGGAGCTGCTGGCCCGGATCGGCGGGTGGCAGCAGTTCTGGGACGGCGTCGAGCCGGGGGCGGCGTACCTGTGGTTGGCCCGGGTGACGGACACCTTCGCCGGGCTTGCCCTCGGCACCGCCCTCGTCGCGGCAATCCTGCTGCGCTGGGGACCACGGCACTTCGACATCCGTCCGGCGGCGATTCGGCTGACCGCCGTACTCGCCTCGGTGGTGGTCGGGGTGACCATGGTCTGCGGCGTGCTGCTGGCCGTACTGCCGCCAGGGGACGGGGGCGCGCAGGCGCTGGTCGGCGGGGTGGGCTGGGCGGTCTCGTCGGGCCTGCTGCTCGGCTCGGCCCGGCACTGCTGGCGGGCTGCGGAGCGGCCGGGCTGCCGGTCGGCGGCACAATCGGCCGGGTCGTGGGCGGCTCGGTGAGGGCAGGATCGCGCGGTTGGACGATTGGTCGTACTCTCCGGCGGTGACCGACGGGGAGTACCGCGACCGCCCACCGGCCGACCACCAGCCGCAGACCGGCTATCCACTGGCCGACCACCAGCCGCAGACCGGCTATCCACTGGCCGACCACCAGCCGCAGACCGGCTATCCACTGGCCGACCACCAGCCGCAGACCGGCTATCCACTGGCCGACCACCAGCCCTCCGGGTACCCGCCGTCAGGCGGTTACCAGCCGTCCGCGCCGGAACCGGCCATGCACGGTCGCCCGCCGGTCTCCCGCTATCCCGTGGAGCCCACCGGCTACCAGCCGAACCCCTACCACCACCAGCCCACCCCCGCCGGCTACGGCGCTGGTGCAGAGCGTCCCGCTGGTTACCAGCCTGCCGGCTATGGCGCTGGTGTGGAGCCGCCCGCTGGTTACCAGCCGGCCGACCAGCAGCCCGGCCGGTACCCGCCGGGGCCGGTCGGTCATCCGGCGCGGCCCGGCTATCCGGCGCCGGCCGGGTACCCGATGCCCGGTGGCTACCCGCCACCGGCCGGGCTGGTTCCGCCGCCGCGCCGTCGACGGTGGCCGCTCTGGGTGGGGCTCGGCACCGTTGTGGCCCTGCTGCTCTGCGCGGCCCCGGTCGCGATCGGTGCGGCGCTGCTCGACCGGGTGTCCGGGCCGACCGGCCCGGCCGCCGGTGCCGGGGCGGCAGCCAGCCCGAAGGCCGGCGACCCGCCCTCGGTCACCGGCGACTGGCTCACCGAGCAGATCCGCGGCCTGCTCGACGGGCAGGCGAAGGCGTTGCTCGGCGGCGACGAGAACGGCTACGTCGGGCTCGCCGAGCCGAACACGCCTGTCGCCCGGCAACTCCGGCGCGACTTCCGGACGCTGCGGGCGATGCGGGTGAGCAAGTGGGAGCCCAAGCTGCTGGGCCGGGTGAGCGAGCTGAACACGGCCGGCGAGTGGCGGGCGAACCTCACCCTCTCGCACTGCTTCGTCAGCCCGGCCTGCGAGCCGAACGAGATCACCATGGTCACCCGGTGGAAGGACGCCGGCGGCCAGCCGCGACTGACCGCGATCGACACCGACAGGACCGGCGGGCCGGGTCGGCCCCGGCCCTGGGAGAGCGACGAACTGGTCGCCTCGATCGGCGAACGTACCCTGGTCGCCGCGCCCCGGGCGTTCCGGGACCGGCTGCCCGACCTGCTGCGCGAGGGGGAGCGGGCGGCCAGGGTCGCCGACCGGTACGCCGTGGACGGCTCGCCGCCGGAGCGCTACCTGATCTTCTACGCCGGGCCGAACGAGTGGAGCCGCTGGTACGGCGGCAACCGTCCGGAGTGGACCGCCGGATACGCCGTACCGGTCGGCGGTGACCAGTACGACCTGGTGCTCAACTCCAAGGCCGTGGTGCCGGGCCAGTACGCCGACCTGATGCGGCACGAGCTGACCCACGCCTCCTCGCTGGCCGGCGCCGGCCGGATCCCCGACGACGCCTGGTGGCTGGTGGAGGGGATCGCCGAACAGGCGGCGGCGGGTGGCCGGGCGGCGACTCGGTACGGCAGCCTCGACGACGTCGGCCGGCTGGTCAGCTCGGGCTGGAACGGCGAACTGGCGGACGTGGCGCCCAGCGACCGTTCCGAGGACTGGCACGTCGCCGGCAGTTACGGCGTCGGCTATCTCGCCGTCCGGCATCTCGTCGACCGGTTCGGCGAGAAGGACGTACTCACCTTCTTCAAACTGGTGGTGCACGACGGCCGGTCGGAGGACGAGGCGTCCCAGGAGGCGTTCGGCCAGGACTGGTCGAAGCTGCACGACGAGTGCGTGGCGTACGTGAAGAGGACCGCCTCCTGATCAGGTGCAGCTCAGCGGGCTAGTGGCCCGCGCGTCCTGCCGGCCGATGCGGGTGGCACCTCGTACCATGGCGGCGTGCGTCGCGCCTCTCCGCCGCGCCTGTCCGCAGCACCGCGGCCCCGTCGCCCCGTGATACCCGCCGCCCTCCTCGCCCTCACCGTCCTGTTCGGCCTCTCCGCGGCCTCCTGCGAGTCCGAGGACCAGGTCGGGCTGGCCAGTGTGGAGCGGGCCGACGTGGCCGAACTGGTCGACGCGCCGGCCAGCGTGACGGCGCGGGCGGCGGCCACCCTGAGCGCACCCGCCGACGGCACCCTGGCCGAGCTGCGGGTCAGGCCGGGTGCCCTGATCAGGCCGGGCCGGGTGCTCGCGGTCGTCGACTCGCCCTCGGCCCGGGACCGGCTGGCCAAGGCCCGTCGGGCCCTCGATGCGGCCCGGAGCGCCGGGCGGGGGGTCGGCGGCGGCACCGACCTGTCCCGGTTGCGCCGTGGCACCGACCGGGCGGCGGCGCAGGCGTTCCAGGCCGCCCGGGACGCCGCCGGCAAGCTCACCGACCCGGCCGCCCGGGCCGCGCTGCTCGCCCAGGTCCGGATCGCGGAGCGGCAGTACCAGGCGGCGGCCGAGACCGCCGGTGCGGCGGTACGCGCCGTCCAGCGCGGCGTCGCCGGGCTGAATTCCGCGGTACGGGCACTCTCCGCCGCCCAGCGTCTCCAGGCCGAGCAGGCGTACGACCTGGCGAAGGCGACCGTCGACGCGCTCGTGCTGCGGGCACCGATCGGTGGGGTGGTGCAGCTCGGCGGCCCCGCCTCGCCGGCTGCCGGTGCCGGTACGGCCGACGCGCTGGCCGGACTGCTCGGCGCGACCGGTGGGCTGGGTGCCCCGGGCGGGGTCGATCCGGCCGGGGCGCTCGGCGGAGGCAATCCGACCGCACCGGTGGCCGGCGTCGACGGCGCGGTGCCGGTCGGCGGCCGGGTGAGCGCGGGCACCCCGATCCTGACCGTGGTGGACCTGTCCGACCTCGGGCTGGTCGCCGAGGTGGACGAGACCGATGTGCTGCTGGTCAACCAGGGTGTGCCGGCGAGCGTGGAGCTGGACGCCGCCACCGGGGCGGAATATTCGGCCCGGGTCCGCTCGGTCGACGTACTGCCGACCGCGTCGGCCCGGGGCGGTGTCTCGTACCGGGTGCGGCTCTCGCTCGGCTCCGGGCGCTTCGCCGACGGGCGGGCCGCCCCGGCACCGCGCCCCGGGATGAGCGCGGTGGTCCGGCTGCGGGTCCGGGAGGCGGCCGGCGCGGTGACCGTACCGGCCGCGGCGGTGCACTCGGCGCAGGGGCGGGACGCGGTCTGGGTGGTCGAGGACGGGATCGCCGAGCAGGTGCCGGTGACGGTCGGGGTGCAGGGCCAGGACCTGGTGCAGATCGTCAGCGGGGTGCAGCCGGGCCAGCAGGTGGTGGTCAGCGGCGGCGACCAGGTGCGCTCCGGAGAGCGGGTACGTTGACCGCCGCGCCGGTGGGCAGCTCCGCCGACGTTGCGACCGGGGGACCGACGCGGCGGTCCGGGGTGGCCGATGGACCGACCCGGCGGTCCGGGGTGGCGGTCGAGGCGGTCGACCTGGTCCGGACGTACGACCTGGGCGGGGTGTCGGTGACCGCGCTGCGCGGCGTCTCGCTGACCATCGCCGCCGGTGACTACGTGGCGGTCGTCGGCCCGTCCGGGTCGGGTAAGTCGACCCTGATGCACCTGCTCGGCGGGCTGGACCGGCCCAGCGCCGGCCGGCTGGTGATCGGCGGTCGGGACGTCGCCACGCTGGACGCCGGCGAACTCGCCACGCTGCGCAACGAGACCATCGGCTTCGTCTTCCAGTCGTTCCACCTGCTGCCCCGGACCTCCGCCCTCGACAACGTCGCGCTGCCGCTGGTCTACCGGGGGATCGGCGGTCGGCGGCGGCGGGAGCTGGCGGCGGCGATGCTGGGCCGGGTCGGCCTCGGGCACCGGCTGGACCACCGGCCCAACCAGCTCTCCGGCGGTGAGCAGCAGCGGGTGGCGATCGCCCGGGCCCTGGTCACCGATCCGGTACTGCTGCTCGCCGACGAGCCGACCGGCAACCTGGACAGCGCGACCGGCGAGTCCGTGCTGTCCCTGCTGGAGGAGCTGAACGCCTCCGACGGGGTGGCGCTGGTGCTGGTCACCCACGACCGGGAGGTCGCCGAGCGGGCGCACCGGCAGGTCACGATGCGCGACGGCGTCCTGGTCACACCGGCGCTGGAGCCGGAACCGGCGGCCGTACCACCGGCGCCCGGGCCGGATTCGGCGACGGTCGTGCCGGCGGCGCGGCGGGCGCCTGAGATAGTAGATCCCGCTCCCAGCGCGGAGCCCCGACGAGCGTCCGGAAGCGACTCGGGGCACCCGTCCGGTGGCTTCGGTGGCGCCACCGAAGCCACCGGACGCCGCGGGTCGAGCGGAGCCGGCCCCGGGCACGCCGACGGGCCGGCAGCCGGGCCGGAGAGCGGATCGTGAGGATCGCCGAGGCGTGGCGGGTCGCGCTGGACGCCCTGGCGGCGAACCGGCTGCGCAGCATGCTCACCATGCTCGGGGTGGTGATCGGGGTGGCCGCCGTGGTGGTGCTGGTCGCGATCGGCACCGGCGCCAAGCGGGAGGTGGAGCAACAGGTCGAGGGGCTCGGCTCCAACCTGCTCGTCGTGGTGCCCGGCCGGCTCGACTTCGGCGCGGCACCGGCGGTCTCCCGGCTCTCCCTGGCCGACGTCGAGGCGGTCAACCGGGTCGTCGGCGATCCGCGCCGGGTGGCGGTCACGGTCACCTCCGGCGAGACGGTACGCGCCGGCACCCGCTCGGCGTTCACCACCGTGCAGGGCGTACTGGAGACCACGCCCGAGGTCTTCGTCCGGGAACTGGACCGGGGCAGCTACCTGACCTCGTCCGATGTGGACACCAGCCGCCGGGTGGCGGTGCTCGGCGCCACGGTCGCCGGTACCCTCTTCGGCGACCGCGAACCGGTCGGGCAGCAGGTCGCGATCGCCGGCGTACGGTTCCGGGTGGTCGGGGTCTTCGCCCCGCTCGGCCAGAGCCTCGGGGTGGACCGGGACGACGAGGTGCACATCCCGGTCACCGCCGCGCACCGGCTCTACGGCACCCAGCGGATCGACGGGATCGCGATCAAGGCGCCGGACCGGGAGGAGATCGACGACCTCGCGGCCCGGGTCGTCGCCGAGCTGACCCGGCGGCACCCGGACACCGAGTTCAGCGCGGTGACCCAGGAGCAGATCCTCGGCGTACTCGGGGACATCCTCGGGGTGCTCACCGGGGTGCTGGCCGCGATCGCCGGCATCTCGCTGCTGGTCGGCGGCGTCGGGGTCTCCAACATCATGCTGGTCTCGGTACGCGAACGGACCCGGGAGATCGGCCTGCGCAAAGCGGTCGGCGCCCGCCCCCGGGACATCGGGATCCAGTTCCTGCTGGAGGCGGTGCTGCTGACCGCGCTCGGCGGGGTGCTCGGGATGGGGCTCGGGGTGGGCGCCGCGCTGCTGGTGGCCGCCCTCTCCCCGGTACCGGCGGTGGTCACCTGGTGGTCGCTGACGCTCTCGTTCGGGGTCTCGGCGGCGGTCGGGATCATCTTCGGGGTGGTACCGGCGCAGCGGGCCGGCCGGTTGGATCCGGTGATCGCGCTGCGCGCCGAATGAACCTTCTCCACCTTCCCTGGCGGTCCCGCGCACCGCAGGCACGGACGCGGTGCGCGGTTCAGGTTGGAAAGGGCCCGATGACGGGTTCCCACGGGTCGACGGACGAGCCAGTGATGATCAATTGCCCGAAGGGATCGCGCCGGTCACAGCCGCCCCGTTACCGTACTGGTAACACGCGCGTAGCTGCGGCGCGGAAGCATCCCGCCGGGCGGCACGCGCCGGGGATTGGGATGGGTTGGTGAGCCATGGCAGGATCACCACAACCGGACAGCCGAATGCCGGAGATCAGGTTTCTGACCGTCGCCGAGGTGGCGACGCTGATGCGGGTCTCGAAGATGACGGTCTACCGGCTGGTGCACTCCGGCGAGCTGACCGCGGTGCGGGTCGGCCGGTCGTTCCGAGTGCCGGAGCACGCCGTGCACGACTATCTGCGCGGCGCCTTTCAGGAGACCGCCTGACGGCTGAGCGGTGGCGTCGCGACGGTTCCGGAGCGCTCCGGGCGGTTCGTCGTGGGGGGCGCTTTGGTCCGGCTGACCGCCGAGGGCTAGTCTGGACCGCGACCGTGGCCACGTGCCGATATGGGTGCGAGCCCGTCGTGCCGGCCCGGTCCGTTGTCCAGCTCGGTAGCCGGCCGCACCCGCGGGTGAGGCCGGTCCGATCAGCACGTCGCATCAGAAGGGCTGTCGTATGGGCTCGGTGGTCAAGAAGCGCCGCAAGCGCATGGCCAAGAAGAAGCACCGCAAGCTGCTGCGCAAGACCCGCGTCCAGCGTCGCCGTCTCGGTAAGTGACCCCGGCCGGGCGCCTGCCCGGCCGGTGGTGAGCCGGTCAGACTGTCGACCTTCGGAGGCCCACGTGACGACGTCGCGGCGGTCCGGGCCCGGCCCGGGTCGTCCCGCGCGGAGCGCGAGGTGACCCCCGGTAGCACTCCCGGTGCACCGGGGGTCGTCGTGGTGACCGGAGTCAGCCGGTTCCTCGGCGCGCACGTCGCGGCGCGGCTCGTCGCCGACGGCCGGATCGCCCGGGTCGTCGGTCTCGACGTGCACGAACCGGCGGACGAGATCGCGGAGCTGCTCGACGGTGTCGAGCGGGTCCGGGCCGACGCCGGCGCGGTGAGCACCATCATCGACGAGCTGGGTGCCGACGCCGTCGTGCACCTGGCGCTGGTCACCGCGGCTGATCCGCAGCACGGCGGCCGGGCGGCGATGAAGGAGCAGAACGTCATCGGCACGATGCAGTTGCTCGCCGCCGCCCAGCGGGCGCCCCGGCTGCGCAAGCTGGTCGTCCGGTCGTCGACCGCCGCCTACGGGGCGTCGTTCCGGGACCCGGCCGTCTTCACCGAGGACACCGAGCCCCGGGCCGTGCCGCGTGGCGGCTTCGCCCGGGACATCCTCGACATCGAGGGGTACGTCCGCGGCTTCCGGCGGCGCCGCCCCGACGTCACCGCCACTGTGCTGCGCTTCGCGCCCTTCGTCGGCTCGATGGCCAACACCACGCTGACCAGGTATTTCGCCCAGCCCGTGGTGCCGACCGTGCTCGGTCGTGACCCCCGGCTCCAGTTCGTGCACTTCGACGACGTGCTGGAGGTGCTGCACCGGTCGGTGGTGGAGGAGCACCCCGGGACGTACAACGTCGCCGGGCCGGGAGTGTTGGCGCTCTCCCAGGCGATCCGCCGGGCCGGCCGGGTCGCCCTGCCGGTGGTGGAGCCGGGGCTCTCCGGCGCGGCCGGGCTCGCCCGGGTGCTGGGCTTCGCCCGCTACGGGCTCGACCAGGTCGACCTGTTCGTGCACGGCCGGGTGGTCGACACCACCAGGCTGACCACGGAGTACGGCTTCACCCCGCGCTCCACCGCCGCCGCCTTCGACGACTTCATCGCCAGCCACCGCGACGGTACGGTGCTCGGGCCGGAGCAGCTCCGCCGGGCCGAGCAGGCGATCATGGACGGCATCCGGCACACCCGGGCCACGGTCCGGGACCGGATCGCCCAGCTCGGCGTGGTCGACGGTGCCGGGCCGGCGGAGCGGGGCGGACGATGACCGGCGACGACCGGCAGCCCACCGGCACCGGAAACGGCGAGTACGCAGGGGCGCGGCACGATCCGGGAAACACCCCGGACCGGCGATACTCCGTGCCCGCGGAGCAGGACGGCACGGCGCTGGAGCGGTCGGCGCGGCGCAACGGGCGCCGGTCCGGCCCGACCGGGCCGTCGGTGCCCGACCGGCCGGGTGACGTCTGGGACCGGCGGGTCGCCGCCGGGCTGGCCTTCCTGCGCCGGCGCCTCTCCGGACAGTACGAGGTCGACGAGTTCGGCTTCGACCCCGAGCTGACCGACCAGGTCTTCCATCCGGTGCTGCGCCGGCTCTACCGCGACTGGTTCCGCACCGAGGTCTACGGCGTGCACCGCCTGCCGGTCGACGGTGCCGGGCTGGTGGTCGGCAACCACTCCGGCACGGTCGCGATGGACGCGCTGGTGCTGGCGGCCGTGCTGCACGACCGGCACCCGAAGCACCGCTACCTGCGGCTGCTCGGCGCCGACCTGGTCTTCCGGATGCCGGTCGTCTCCGAACTGGTCCGCAAGACCGGCGGCACCGTGGCCTGCAACCCGGACGCCGAGCGGCTGCTCGGCCGGGGTGAACTGGTCGGCGTCTTCCCCGAGGGCTTCAAAGGTGTCGGCAAGCTCTACGCGGACCGCTACAAGTTGCAACGGTTCGGCCGGGGCGGCTTCGTCTCCGCCGCGCTCCGCACCGGGACGCCGATCATCCCGGTGGCGATCGTCGGCGCCGAGGAGACGTACCCGATGCTCGCCGACATCAAGCCGCTGGCCCGGCTGCTCAAGCTGCCGTACTTCCCGGTGACGCCGACCTTTCCGTGGCTCGGCCCGCTCGGTGCGGTGCCACTGCCCAGCAAGTGGCTGATCGAGTTCTGCCCGCCGATCCCCACCGATCACCTGGTCGACTCCGCCGACGATCCACTGGTCGTCTTCAACCTCGCCGACCAGGTCCGGGAGACCATCCAGCAGACCCTGCACCAGTTGCTGGAGAAGCGGCCCGACCCGTTCGGCCCCTGACCGGAGGCGGTTACCGGGTCAGCCGGCGACGCATCGCCAGCCCCGCCGTCACCGCGCCGGCCACCAGCCCGGCGGCCACGGTCGAGGGTACGGCGATCCGGGCCGCCTTCCGCCCGGTCCGGAAGTCGTGTACCGCCCAACCGCGTTCCTGGGCGTGCCGGAGCAGAGTGCCGTCCGGGTTGATCGCCACCGCCCGGCCGACGGCGGAGAGCATCGGCAGGTCGTTGGCGGAGTCGCTGTAGGCGGCGCACCGGTCCAGGTCCAGCCCTTCCACCGTGGCGAGCTGGACCACCGCGTCCGCCTTCGCCGGCCCGTGCATCAGGTCACCGACCAGCCGCCCGGTGTACGCCCCGTCGCGGATCTCGGCGACGGTGCCGAGCGCACCGGTCAGGCCGAGCCGGGCCGCGATGATCCGGCCGATCTCCACCGGGGCGGCGGTGACCAGCCAGACCCGCTGGCCGGCGTCCAGGTGCTGCTGGGCCAGGGCCCGGGTGCCGGCCCAGATCCGGGGCGCCATCAGCTCGTCGAAGATCTCCTCGGTGAGCCGTTCGACGTCCTCGACCCGCCAACCGGCGACGAAGGCCAGCGCCGCCTCCTTGACCCGGGACATGCTGCCGGGGTGCTCGACGGCGAGTACCCGGAACCGGAGCTGCTGCCAGGCGAACCGGACCAGGTCACCGGTGGTGAGGTAGTTGCGGGCCGCCAGGCCACGGGCGAACCAGTAGATGGAGGCGCCCTGCATCACCGTGTTGTCCACGTCGAAGAAGGCGGCGGCCCGGGGGTCGGTCCGGGCCGAATCCGCCGGTGGGGCGTCCGGCCCCGCGTCGGCCCAGCCGGCGGTGTGACCGTGGTCGTCGGTGCTGACCGTCACCTTGCGGGCCCGGGCCACGCGGGAACCTCCTCGCTACGGGTACACAGCGAGGGTAGCCGGATCCGCCGAGGCGCACCCGGAGTCCGGGACAGCCGGGCCGGTGCGGGCGATGGTCAGCCGCCGACCCGGTGCACGGGCTCGGTGGTGCTGCGGTCCCGTACCGCCGGTGGCTGGTCCTGGCTGGGCGTCGGAGCCGGTGGCCTGGGTGCCGAGGTACGGTCCGGGGCACGCGGCGGCTCCTCCGGGGTACGACTGCCGCCGTCCCCCTCGGTCGCCGGTGGCAGCCCGTCCGGCGGCGTACCGGCCGGGCCACGGCTGACCGGGCAGGTCCGGGGAAGCGGTCCGATCGAGTCCTGCCGACCGATCGCGCCGACTCCGCAGGCGAGCGCGGCCCGGAGGCTCTCGGACCGGTGCTGCACGTCGTCGAGGAGTTCCAGCGAGTCGTTGGCGCGACTGCGGGTGGCCCGGGTGGTGTCCTCGAAGAGGCGGACGACCTGCGGCCGCTGCTGACGCAGGAAGCTGTCCACGGCGTCGAGCGCGGCCGGGTCCTGGCGCTGCACCGCCGCGCTGGTCAGCAGCTTGATGCCCTGCCGGGTGTCGGCGTCCATGTCCTCCAGGACGGCGGAGAAGCCGAAGTTCTGCCCACCGACCGCGACCGCCTCGGCGAGCCGGGTACGCGCGAAGTCGAGGAAGAGCTGCCCGCGACTCAGGTCGGAGCTGGCCAGGGCGAGCTGGGCGCGTTCGGTGTGCCGCTTCATGCCGTACAGCGCGTCGCCGGGTACGGCGTTCTCACTGGCGGCGGACATCCCGGAAACCGCGATCGCGCCGACCGCGACCCCGATGACGACGGCGCCGCGGGCCCGGGCCCGGGTACGTGGACCCCGGAACGCGGGCTGACCGGCCCGGCGGGTGGCGGGTTGGCCGCCGCCGTCGACGATGGCGTCGTCGCTGGCGGTCGCGCCGATCCCTTCCCGCTCGGCGGTGGCGACGAGCATGGCCCGCAGGCCGGCCCGGAAGTCGGGGTCGACCTCGACGGTGGACTGCACGTCCCTGAGGCGTTGCCCGACAGCCAGCGGCTGTGCCAGGTCGTCGTCGACCCGGGACCGGACGTGGTGGCGACGGCCTCCGTTGGCCTCGTCGAGCAGCTGCGCGAAGCGCTCGGCGCGTTGGCGGTAGAAAGTCTTCCAACTCACCGCCGACACCTCCCTTCGCTGGTCGCGATGCTGCGGTCGGCCCGTCTCGCCGCCCGGGTACGACGGTGGCTGACTTCAGGACCAGGCCACGGTGCCCGAGGCCGGATCCGCTCTCCGGCCGACCGGCCGGAGGGATGTCAGGCCAACCGCCGGTCGCACCCGGACAAACGGTCGGCGGGGTCGACCGGTTACGGGCCGGCGGCGGGAAATACTACGAAGAGTGAGCGGAGTCACGGAGCGCGAACGGCGGCCGTGACAGCGCCTCACGGCTGGAATCCGTCCGGCAGCAACCTGGCCAGTGCCCGGACCGCGCGGTACTGCAGAGCCTTGATCGCGCCCTCGTTCTTGCCCATCGCCTGGGCCGTCTCCGCCACCGAGAAACCCTGTAGAAATCGCAGTACGATGCATTCCTGCTGCTCGGGGTTGAGCTGCTTGACCGCGGTCAGCAGGGCGACGTTGGTGATGTGCTCGACGACGGCCGCCTCCGGGCTTCCCTCCGGCCCCCGATCCTCGCGGTCCGCATCCAGAACGTCACCCGTAGTAACTTCCAGGCGGTACCGGCCGGACTTGAAGTGGTCCGCGACGAGGTTCCGGGCGATCGTCACCAGCCAGGCACCCAGGTCACGGCCCTGCCAGGTGAAGCTGCCGATCCGTTTCAGTGCCCGTAGGAAGGTGTCCGAGGTGAGGTCCTCGGCGAGCTGCCGGTTGCCGACCCGGAAGTAGACGAACCGGAAGACGGTGTCGACGTACCGGTCGTAGATCAGGCCGAACGCCTCGGGCTCGCCGGCCTGGGCCCGTTCCACCAGTGCCCAGACCTCCCGGGCCGGATCCGACGGGTCCGGCCGGTCCGGATAACCGGTCGGCGAGCCACCGCCCGAACCCGTCGATTCCTCGGTCGCCGGCACCACCGGCAGCACCGCGGTCTCGGTCTCCGACGTCGCGGGCTGGGTGGGCGGTGCCGCGGCGCCCGGCTGGGCGGGCATGGCCGGCCGGGTCGGACTGGCCACCCGGCCGCCGACCGGACGGGCGTTCCCGCCCGGCGTGTTGTGCCGGGGTGGGGTCTCGTTCGGATGCGGGCGGTTCCGGGTCCGCTTCGAGCCGCCGTCGCCGCGTACCGCCAGGCTCAGCATGTCGTCCATGGACACGCGGAGCCGGTCGAGGCCCTCGGTCAGGGCGAGGCGGGTGTTCCGGGGGGCGCCGCCGGTCGCTCCGCCGACGTATCCGTATGTGCTCACTGGACCTCCCCGGCCGGCCGAGGCCGCGGGACCGGTCGCCGGGACCCGGCCGCGATGGGGGCCGTACCCACGCCGGGGTCGGCGCGATCCGGCACGGCAGTTCCGGGGTGCGCCGTACGACGGCACACGCCCCACAGCTGCTGGTGCAGTGCTCTCACAGGCACGGCGGCCTCCTCGGGCTGAGGGGTGTCGACTCACGGCAAAAGGGGTGAGCCGACCCGAGTGATGATAGGGCCAACGTCACCCATGTGCGGCAAGTCCGTTACACAGAGCCAAAGTATTTCCAGAAGCCACCCGAACGGGGCGCACAGCTTGTGCGCTGTCAGATGCCTGACAGTGCGGTAGTGAGGGCTCTGAGCAGGGGAAACGTGGAAACACGCCAATGCGCGGCGAGCCTTGGGCGTGCCGCCGCGAACGTGTTAGGAGAAGTCCACCGTGCTGGGGGTGCCGAGATCCGAAACCCGTTACGGTCTGCTGGACCGTACCCCGGGTAAGCGGAGAAGTCGAGGGAAGTTCCACGTCGAGAGAACTTCCACCGACGTCGTCGGCGTGTGGCGCACCGGCGGGTCCGGAATGGCCGGTTGGGCGACCGCTGGGCACCGGCGGCGGTCGGAGTACGCGTCGCGCCCGGCACTGTGCCAGACTCAGCGACCGTGCAGGATGGACCGGACACCCCCGCCGAGCCAGCCGCGGTCACCCTGGCCGACCGGGTACGCCTGGCCGCCGCCAGTCGACCCGACCGACCCGCACTGCTCTGGCCGGACGGCGTACTGAGCTGGGCCGAACTGGACAGTGCGGTGGACCGGGTCGCCGCCGCGCTGCGCGGCCGGGTCGCGGGGCCGGCCGACGGCCATCCGGCCCGGGTCGCCATCGCACTGCCCAACTCGCCCGACTTCGCGGTGGCGTTCTTCGGTGCCCAGCGGGCCGGGCTGGTCGCGGTGCCGGTGAACCCGGCGCTGACCGGTCCGGAGCTGCGGCACATCCTGGCCGACTCGGCGGCGGGCGTCCTGATCTGCACCGAACAGGTCCGGGCGGCGGTCGACGGGGTACGGGCCGAGCTGCCGGCACTGACCGAACTGCACACCGCACTGCCGGAACCGGGCCCGAGGGTGGTGCCGGGCGGCGACCCGGCCGACGGGCCGATCCGGACAGACCCGGAGGCGGTCGCGGTGCTGCTCTACACCTCCGGCACCACCGGCGAGCCGAAGGGGGCGATGCTGTCCCACCGGGCGCTGCTCGCCAACCACGAGCAGCTCGACCGGATCTCCCCGCCGGTGGTCGGCACGGACGACCGGGTGCTGCTGGCCCTGCCGCTCTTCCACGCGTACGGGCTGAACGCCGGGCTGGGCGCGGTGGCGTACCACGGGGCGTGCGGGGTGCTGGTCGACCGGTTCGACGCGGCCGCCGTACTGGAGGTGGTCGCCCGACGCCGGGTGAGCGTGCTGGTCGGCGTACCGTCGATGTTTCTCGGTTGGACGATGCTGCCGGACGCCCCGGCGGCGGCCGGGGTGCCGGCCGGGCCGGCGCTGCGCACCGCGATGGCCTCGGTGCGGGTCGCGATCTGCGGCGCCGCCCCGTTGGCCGTCGGCGGCGCGACCCGGTTCGCCGAGGCGACCGGCCGGCAGATCCAGGTCGGCTACGGCCTCACCGAGACCGCTCCGGTGCTCACCACCACGCTCTCCGGCCCGACGGCAAAGCCGAACTCGATCGGCCGGCCGATCCCCGGCGTCGAACTGCGGCTCGTCGCCGCCGACGGCGAGGAGCTGTGGCGGGACGGTTCCACCGTCGAGCCGGCCGACGACGGGGACAGCGCGGACGAGCCCGACCTGGAGTTCTCCTCGCCCGGCACCGACCCCGGCGAGATCGTGGTCCGGGGCGCCAACCTCTTCTCCGGCTACTGGCCCGACGGGCACGGCGGGCCGGACCCGGACGGCTGGTGGCGGACCGGCGACGTGGCGTACGCCGATGCCGGGGGCGACCTCTTCCTGGTGGACCGGCTCGGCGAACTGATCCTGGTCAACGGCTTCAACGTCTATCCGCAGGAGGTCGAACGGGTGCTCGGCGCCCACCCGGAGGTAATCGAGTCGGTGGTGTTCGGGGTACCGCACCCGGTGGCCGGGGAGGCGGTCACCGCGTACGTCGTACGGGCCCCGCGGAGCAGCGTCTCGGCCGCCGAGCTGGCCACGCACTGCGCCGGCAGCCTGGCCCGGTTCAAGTGCCCGAGCAGGATAGAGTTCGTCGGGTCCCTGCCGCTCTCCGCGATCGGCCGGGTACGCAGATCGGTGATCCGGCAAAGGGGCGCGAGTGACGACGAGTGAGCCACGGCTGACCCTGATCACGCGGCCCGGCTGCCACCTCTGCGAGGTGGCGAAGGAGGCGGTGGACCGGGTGGTGGCGGTGACCGGCGACCGGTGGACCGAGCTGGACGTCACCGGCGACCTGGAGCTGGAGCGGGAGTACGGCGACCGGCTGCCGGTGGTGCTGCTCGACGGTCTGGAGCACGGCTATTGGCGGGTCGAGGAGGAGCGCCTGCTCCGCGACCTGACCGCCCCCCGCGCCTGACCGCTTTTCGCCCGCGCCTGAGCGCCTTTCTCGCAACCGGCCGCCCCCGCGCGACGGTCCCGGCCCCGGGTGTGACGTCGGTGACTTCCCGTCCCGCCGTCCGGCCGCAGCCGTGGGCCCGGTCGGGGTCTCCGCGTATCGTGCTCGGATGCGTGAGCACCTCGTCTGGGACTGGAACGGCACCCTGCTCGACGACCTGACCCTGGTGGTCGCCGCCACCAACGTGGCCCTGGCCGGTGCCGGCGGGCCCGAGGTGACCGCCGAGGAGCACCGTACGCAGTTCCGCCGGCCGATCGCGGACTACTACGCCGAGGTGCTGGGCCGGGCCGTGGACGCCGAGGAGTTCAGCCGGCTGGACCAGCTCTTCCACGAGGCGTACCGGGTCGGGCTGGCCAGCTGCGCGCTGGCCGCCGACGCCACCAAGGCCATCCAGACCTGGACCGGTACCCAGTCGCTGTTGTCGATGTGGTTCCACGAGGAGCTGGTGCCGGCGGTCGACCGGTACGGGCTGACCGCCGTGTTCCGCCGGGTCGACGGCCTGCGCGGCACCGTCGGCGGCGAGCGCAAGGCCAGCCACCTGGCCCGGCACCTGGCGGCGTTCGGTATCGAGGGAACGTCGGCGGTGCTGATCGGCGACTCGATCGACGACGCCGAGGCGGCCGACTCGGTGGGCGCCCGCTGTGTCCTCTACACCGGTGGGTTCACCGACGCGGCCCGGCTGCGTGCCGGCGGCTGGCCGGTGGCCGACTCGCTCACCGAGGCCGTCGAACTGGCCGCCAAACTGGACTGACCTCTGGGCTTGCGCCCCTGGCCGACGCCGGGAACTGCGCCGGGTCGCCGGCCCGGTCACGCTTCCGGGCTGGCGCGCGGGCGGGCCGGGTCACGCTTCCCGGGCTGGCGACCCGGGCGGGCCGGGTCACGCCTCCCGGTGCGGGTCCCGCCCGGCGGGTCGGGTCAGCCGCGCAGGTAGGCGAGGACGGCGAGGACCCGGCGGTGCTGCTCCTCGTCCGGCGGCAGTTGCAGCTTGGTGAAGATGTTCCGGACGTGCTTCTCCACCGCGCCGTCGCTGACCACCAGGGCCCGGGCGATGGCGGTGTTCGACCGGCCCTCGGCCATCAGCCCGAGCACCTCCCGCTCGCGCGGGGTGAGCTGCCGCAGCGGGTCGTCCCGGCGCCGCCGGACGAGTAGCTGGCCGACCACCTCCGGGTCGAGCACGGTGCCGCCGCCGGCCACCCGGCGTAGCGCGTCGAGGAACTCGTCGATCGCCGCCACCCGGTCCTTGAGCAGGTAACCGATCCCACCCCCACCGACGCCGCCGGGCTTGACGGTGGCGAGCAGGTCGTCGGCGTACGACACCTCGACGTACTGGGAGAGGACCAGGATCGGGGTCCGGGGTACCCGTTGTCGGGCCTCCACCGCCGCCCGCAGCCCCTCGTCGGTGTGCGAGGGCGGCATCCGGACGTCCACGATCGAGACGTCCGGGCGGTGCGTGACGATGGCCTCGACCAGGGTCGTACCGTCACCGACCGCGGCCACCACATCGTGGCCGTGCTCGGTCAGCAGGCGGATCAGACCCTCCCGGAGGAGGACCGCGTCATCGGCGATCACTACGCGCATGATGTTGTTGTCTACCACCGCCGGCCCGTCCGGCGGGCATTCCCGGCCGTCGGGCGTGGCCCCGGCCGGTGCCGGTGCGGTGTCGGAGGGGGTGCCGGAGGCGCTCAGCACGGCAGTTCGGCCCGGATCTCGGTCGGCCCGCCGACCGGGCTGAGCACGGTCAGGGTGCCGTCGTTGGCGCGTACCCGGTCGGCGAGCCCGGCCAGGCCGTGTCCCTTGGAGAGGTGCGCGCCGCCCTCGCCGTCGTCGATCACCACTATCCGCAGCGACCGCTGCTCGCGGGTCACCGTCAACCAGCACTCGGTGGCCCGGCTGTGCTTGGCGACGTTGGTCAGTGCCTCGGCCACCACGAAGTACGCCGTCGACTCGATCGCCGGGTCGGGCCGGCCGTCCGCGGTGCCGAGCCGGGGGTCGACGGCGAGTTCGACCGGGATCAGGCCGCGCCCGGCGAGCGCCGCCAGAGCGCTGGGCAGGCCTCGGTCGACCAGGATCGGCGGGGCGATGCCCCGGGACAGTGCGCGCAGCTCGGCGAGGGTGTCCCGGGTCTGCGCGAGCGCCTCGCCGAGGGTCTGCCGGGCAGCCTCAGGGTCGGAGTTGAGCTGCTGCTGCGCCCGGCTCAGGTCCATGGCCAGCCGGACCAGCCGCTGCTGCGGCCCGTCGTGGATGTCCCGCTCCAACTTGCGCAGCGCGGTGGCCTCCGCCGAGACCGCGGCCCGTTTCTGCTCCTCCAGTACGGTGATCCGGTTGCGCATCTCCGCCACCCCGGTCAGCAGCGCGCGGCCGAGCCCGGCCTGCATCAGGGCACAGCCCCGGACCACCAGCGGCAGGGTGATCAGGAAGAACACTCCGAGCGCGGTGTTCAACCCGATCCGGGCGGCGGCGGTGTTACCCAGTCCGAGCAGCTCGGGCAGGCCCTCGTCGCCCGGGCTCTGCGGGATCGCCCAGTCGTACGCCCAGTAGAGCGAGCCGCCGATCGCACCGGCCCACCAGACCACGGTGATCACGAAGGTGCCGAGCGCCACCACCAGCCGTACCCAGCCGTGCGCGAGGTCGAGCCAGGACTGCGCGTCGGCGATGGGTACGAAGATCCGCCGCCAGGCGCTGGCCCCGGGCTCGGCGGTGCGGTAGTTGGGGCGTACCCGGGGCTGCCGGAGCACCGCCGGCATCCGCAGCCGTTCGATGTCGGCGAACCCCCGGGCCGCGTAGAGGGTGCCGGCCAGGATCGGCAGCCCGGTCACCGTCACTGCCAGCCCGGCGCTGAGCGCGACCCCGGTGACGAGCACGACGAAGCTCGCCAGTGCGAGGGGGAGGCCGAGGAACACATAGCCGGAGTCGATGGCGAGTTGGCGTAGCACGGTGCGGCCGGCGCCGGGTTCGGCACCGGCAGCCACGCTGGTGGCGGTGGTCGTGGTCATGTTCTCGACGCTAGGCATCGGCGCGGTCGGTCCCCATCCCATCGGCTGGCCTCTTCACGGTAGGGCTGTCCCCACCCGGGACGAAATCCGCGCGCCCCCTCGTCGGCGCGGGCGAGCGCCGGAAGGGACGACGGCGGCGGGCCCCTCGGCCGTCACCACCGTGCCCTGCCCGTCCGGTCGGGCTCCCCGGGCGCCGTTCGGATCGGAAGTCCGGCAGCCGGCAATCCCCTGGGCGCCAAGGGTTTGTCGTCGAATGTAATGGTGGGTTCAGGAAATCCGCGGCGCGTCGTGATTGCTGGCTCGACGGAAAGAGCTGGCCGATCGGCCAGCGCGGTAGCGGCGAGTTGGTCAGATAAGTCGGACTTAGGTAATAATCGCCGTGACGGCTCCGGTTGGGTCGCGAACTGATCTTGTAAGTGGAGGCCCAGGTGGGGCGTTATCGCGGTCTATCAAGATCGCGATTTGTGCGTGTCTTCACAAGCGCCTACTCTGTTACTCCGACGAGCCCTGCTAGCACAGCCGGTCACAGCGGTCGCCAGCGGGTCCACCGGAACGACCCGCCGGTCCGGCTGGTCGAAGATCGCACGGCACGGAGTCGCATGAGTCAGCACCGCCCCGTAGGCACGCCCGGCCGCGCCGGTGCCGTGCCGGCGCTTCCGGATCTCCCTGAGGCGACGGTCGCCCGGCTCCCCGAATACCTACGTGCCCTGCACAATCTCGCGGAAACCGGCAACGACACGGTCTCCAGCGAGGAGCTGGCGGCGGCGGCCGGGGTCAACTCGGCGAAGCTGCGCAAGGACCTCTCGCAGCTCGGGTCGTACGGCACCCGGGGCGTGGGCTACGACGTCGCCCTCTTGATCGACCAGATCGAGTTCGTGCTCGGGCTCACCCAGTGCCGGGCGGTGGCCCTGGTCGGTGTGGGTAATCTCGGTCACGCCCTCGCCGGGTACGCGGGCTTCGCCGGCCGCGGCTTCCGGATCGCGGCGCTCTTCGACGCCGACCCGACCCGGCTCGGCGAGATGATCAACGGACTGGTCGTCCGGCACATTGACGAGCTGCCGCAGGTGGCCGCCGAGGAGAGCATCGCGATCGGCGTGATCGCCACCCCGGCCACCGCCGCGCAGAGCGTCGCCGACCAACTGGTCGCGGCCGGGGTAACCAGCATCCTCAACTTCGCGCCGTGCGTGCTGGCGGTGCCGGACGGGGTCGACGTCCGCAAGGTCGATCTTGCGATCGAGCTGCAGATCCTCTCCTTCCACGAGCACCGCAAGGCGGCGCTGACCGGGCTGCCGGCGACCGCCGGACCGGGCACCGCGCTGGGCACACCGAACGGCACCACGCGGGGCGGCGCCGCCCCGGCAGGGCTGACCGCCCTGCCCGGCGGGCTCGCCGCCACCGGCACCACCGAGGCAGCGCCCGCCGGGACACTCCGGTCGACGAACGCGGAGGCGGTCGGTTCATGAATCTGCTTGTCGTCGGTGCGTCGCACCGCACCGCGCCGGTCGCCATCCTGGAGCGGTTGGCCGTCGCCGGCACCGAGCTGCCGGAGATCCTCGCCCGGCTGCTCGCCCAGCCGTACGTCGGCGAGGCGGTCGTCGTCTCGACCTGCAACCGGGTCGAGGTCTACGCCGCCGTCACCGGCTTCCACGGCGGGCTGGGGGACATCTGCGCGGTACTGGCCGGGCACGCCGGGGCCGCCCCGGCCGAGCTGGCCAACCACCTCTACGTGCACTACGACGGCGCGGCGGTGGAGCACGCCTTCCGGGTCGCCGCCGGGCTGGACTCGATGGTCGTCGGCGAGGCGCAGATCCTGGGCCAGCTCCGGGACGCCTACCATGCCGCGAGCGAGGCCGAGGCGCCCGGCCGGCTGCTGCACGAGCTGATGCAGCAGGCGCTCCGGGTCGGGAAGCGGGCGCACGCCGAGACCGACATCGACCGGGCCGGGCAGAACGTGGTCAGCGCCGCTCTCGACCTGGCCGCCACGCACCTCGGCGGCGACATCGAGGGCCGCCCGGTGCTGGTGGTCGGGGCCGGTTCGATGGGCGCGCTGGCCGTGGCCACGCTCTCCCGGCTGGGCGCCGGCCCGGTGGAGATCAGCAACCGGGGTCACGACCGGGCGCTCCGGCTGGCCGAGGCGTACGGCGCGACGGCGGTGCCGATCGCCGAGCTCCCGACCGCCCTTTCCACAGTGGACATAGTAGTCGCCGCCACCGCGTCGATCGAGCCGGTCCTCACCCGGGAGACGGTGGACCGGGCGCTGCGGGAGCGCACGGCCGACCGGCCGGACCCGCTGGTGCTGCTCGACCTCGCCGTACCCCGGGACATCGAGCCGGCGGTCGCCGAACTCCCCGGCGCGATGGTGATCGACATCGACGGGCTGGCCGCGGCCCAGCCGATCGGCCCGGCCGCCGCCGACACCGCGGCCGTCACCCGGATCGTCGGCTCCGAGGTCGAGGCGTTCCTCACCTGGCTGCGCGGCGCGGACGTCGCGCCGACCGTGGCCGCGCTGCGGGCCCGGGCCGACGAGGTGGTCACCGCCGAACTGCGCCGGCTGGCCCAGCGCCGGCCGGACCTCACCGACGACCAGCGTGCCGAGGTGAGCCACACGGTGCACCGGGTGGTGCAGCGGCTGCTGCACTCGCCGACGGTACGGGTCCGGCAACTCGCCGCGGAGCCCGGCGGTGACCAGTACGCCGCCCTGCTCCGGGAACTCTTCGACCTGGAGGTGCCGATCACCTCACAGGCGGACACCGTGCCGGAACTGGCCGCCGCCGAGCTGGCCGGAGTACCGGCCGGCAGCCGGTTGACCGGTCTCGCCGGCCTGCCCGGCCTCGGCGGCCCGCCGGAGATCGGCGGTCAGCCCGGCCTAGGTGCCGGTCCCGCCCTGCGCGCGCCGGTGCCCCGACAGCAATCCGGAGGAAAACGATGACCGAGGTTCAGGCCCCCGCCGGCCGGACCGGTGGCACCGGGTGGGCGGACCTCGCCGGGCGGATCGGGGTGCCGGCATGACCGCGCTGCGGCTCGGCACCCGGGGCAGCGCCCTCGCCCTCGCCCAGTCCCGGACCGTCGCCGATGCGGTGACGGCGGCGACCGGCCGCCAGGTCGAGCTGGTCGAGGTCGTCACGGCCGGCGACCGGTCCAGTGCCCCGGTGCACCGGTTGGGTGTCGGGGTCTTCGTCTCCGCGCTGCGGGACGCCCTGGCCGCCAACGAGATCGACTTCGCCGTCCACTCCTACAAGGACCTGCCGACGGCGGGTCAGGCCGGGCTGCACATCGCGGCGGTACCACCCCGGGAGGACCCGCGCGACGCGCTGGTCGCCAAGGACGGCCGTACCCTCGCCGAGCTGCCGCCCGGTGCCACGGTCGGCACCGGTGCGCTGCGCCGGATCGCCCAGTTGCACGCGCTCGGGCTCCAGCTCACGGTGGTGCCGATCCGCGGCAACGTGGACACCCGGGTGGGCCGGGTGCGGGGCCCGAACGCGGATCTCGACGCGGTGGTGCTGGCCCGGGCCGGGCTGGTCCGGCTGGGCCGCGCCGAGGAGATCAGCGAGACCCTCGACCCGATGCTGATGCTGCCGGCACCCGCACAGGGGGCGCTGGCGGTGGAGTGCCGGGTCGACGACGCGGAACTGGTCGAGCTGCTCGGCGTACTCGATCATGCACCGACCCGGGCCGCGGTCACCGCGGAGCGGGCATTTCTGGCCACCCTGGAGGCCGGGTGCAGTGCGCCGGTCGCCGGGTACGCCGAAGTCGCCGAGGGCGACGACGGCGATGAGATCTACCTGCGCGGGGCGGTGATCAGCCCGGACGGTACCCGTGACATCCGGCTGTCCCGCACCGGTACGCCCGCCGAGGCGACGGAGATCGGTAAGGCGCTCGCCGCCGAACTCCTCGACCTCGGCGCCGACTCGATCCTCGGGGCGCCCAAGGAATCCGGCGCGAGGACCCAGCATTTTGGAGCTACAGAATGATCGGCACCCGTAAGCCCGCAGGCCGCATCGCGTTCGTCGGGGCCGGCCCCGGTGACCCCGGCCTGCTGACCCGCCGGGCGCACGGCGCGTTGATCGACGCCGACCAGGTGGTGTACGACCGCAGCGTCCCGGAGGCCCTGCTCACGGCGGTCAAGGCCGAGGCCAAGGAGGACGCCCAGTTCACCCCGGCCGAGGGGGCGCCGGGCGACGTGGCCAAGGTGCTGCTGTCGGCGGCCCGGTCCGGGCTGACCGCCGTGCACCTGGTCGCCGGTGACCCGTTCGGGCACGACTCCGTGGTCAAGGAGGTGCAGGCGGTGGCGCGTACCGCCGTGCACTTCGAGGTGGTGCCGGGGGTCGGCCAGGCCGAGGGGGTGGCCACCTACGCCGGGGTACCGCTGTCCGGGGTACGCACCGCCGCCGACGTGGACGACGTCACCGCGATGGACTTCGAGGCGCTGGCGGCGGCGGTCGGCCGTGGTTCACTCGCGCTGGCGGTGGACGCCGGTGACCTGGCCGCGGTCCGGGACGGACTGCTCGCGGTCGGGGTGGACGGCTCCACCGCGGTCGCGGTGACCGGGGACGGCACCGGGGAGACGCAGTACACCACCACCTCGACGGTGGACAGCTTCGTCGCCGCCGCGCTCGGCTTCACCGGCCGGGTGGTGCTCACCCTGGGCGCCGGTGTGCCGCACCGGGACAAGCTGAGCTGGTGGGAGAACCGCCCGCTGTACGGCTGGAAGGTGCTGGTGCCGCGCACCAAGGAGCAGGCCGGGGTGATGAGTGCCCGACTCCGTGAATACGGTGCCATCCCGTGCGAGGTGCCGACCATCGCGGTCGAGCCGCCGCGTACCCCGGCCCAGATGGAGCGGGCGGTCAAGGGCCTGGTCGACGGCAGGTACGCCTGGGTGATCTTCACCTCGGTGAACGCCGTCCGGGCGGTCTGGGAGAAGTTCGCCGAGCACGGTCTGGACGCCCGGCACTTCGGCGGCGTCAAGATCGCCTGTATCGGTGAGGCGACCGCCGACGCGGTACGCGCCTTCGGCATCCAGCCCGAGCTGATCCCCTCCGGAGAGCAGTCCTCGGAAGGGCTGCTCGCCGAGTTCTCGCCGCACGACGAGATCCTCGACCCGGTCGGCCGGGTGCTGCTGCCCCGCGCCGACATCGCCACCGAGACCCTGGCGGCCGGGCTGACCGAGCGCGGCTGGGAGGTCGACGACGTGACCGCCTACCGGACCGTGCGGGCGGCGCCGCCACCGGCCGAGATCCGCGACGCGATCAAGTCCGGCGGCTTCGACGCGGTGCTCTTCACCTCCTCCTCGACCGTGCGCAACCTGGTCGGCATCGCCGGCAAGCCGCACGCCCGGACGGTGGTGGCGGTGATCGGCCCGAAGACGGCGGAGACCGCCACCGAGTTCGGCCTGCGGGTGGACGCCCAGCCGGCGCACGCCTCGGTGCCGGACCTGGTCGAGGCGCTCGCGTCCTACGCGGTGGAGTTGCGGGAGAAGCTGGCCGCGATGCCGGCGAAGCAGCGCCGGGGTTCGAAGGTCCAGGGCCCGACCGCGCTGCGGTTCCGGTAATCTCTGTCGGATTTGTGTAGCGCCATCTGTTGTGAAGCACGCTCGGTTCTGAGGCACCATCGGTCCTAGGACGCCATCGACGGCACAGGGCCGTCGGCGGTCCCGGTGGCCCGGCAGACGCCGGGTCGGGTGCCGGCCGGTCGGCCGTGAGGAGTGGTCATGTCGTACCCAGAGATCCGCCCGCGCCGGTTGCGGCGGTCCCCGGCGATCCGCCGGCTGGTCGAGGAGACCCGGCTCGCCCCGGCGGAGCTGGTGCTGCCGATGTTCGTCAAGGAGGGGCTGGCCGAGCCGAGGCCGATCGCCTCGATGCCGGGAGTGTTGCAGCACTCCCGGGAGTCGCTGCGCAAGGCGGCGGCCGAGGCGGTGCACGCCGGCGTCGGCGGGATCATGCTCTTCGGGGTGCCGGTCGAGAAGGACGAGACCGGTTCCGGCGGCATCGACCCGGACGGCATCCTCAACGTGGCGATCCGGGACGTGATCGCCGAGGTCGGCGACGCCACGGTGGTGATGAGCGACCTCTGCCTCGACGAGTTCACCTCGCACGGGCACTGCGGGCTGCTCGCCCCGGACGGCACCGTCGACAACGACGCCACCCTGGCCGCGTACGCCGAGATGGGGGTGGCGCAGGCCGAGGCGGGGGCGCACGTCGTCGGGCCGTCCGGGATGATGGACGGCCAGGTCGGAGTGGTGCGGCGGGCGCTGGACGCCGCCGGGCACACCGACACCGGCATCCTGGCGTACGCGGTGAAGTACGCCTCCTCGTTCTACGGCCCGTTCCGGGACGCGGTGGAGTCGTCGTTGCAGGGCGACCGCCGCACCTACCAGCAGGACCCGGCCAACCTGCGGGAGTCGCTCCGGGAGGTACGCCTCGACGTCGCCGAGGGCGCCGACCTGGTGATGGTCAAGCCGGCCCTGCCCTACCTCGACGTGCTCGCCGCGATCCGGGCCGAGGTGGACGTACCGGTCGCCGCCTACCAGATCTCCGGTGAGTACGCGATGGTCGAGGCCGCCGCGGCCAACGGCTGGATCGACCGCGAACGGGCGGTGCTGGAGACGTTGACCTCGATCCGCCGGGCCGGTGCCCAGATCATCCTCACCTACTGGGCCGTCGAGGCGGCCCGGATGCTCCGCGACCGCTACTGAGCGCGGCTCCGCCCGGCGCGGCGCTACCGGGCGGTGACGGTGGTGATGCTGAACCCGCCGTCGACCGGTGTCGCACCCGGCTGGCCGGTCGCGACCCGGATCGTCGCGGCGTCGTTCCAGGCCATACCGACCAGCGGGACGAGACTGCCCGGCCCCACCGGCGACACGCCGAGGCGCAGCGGCTGGTCGGCCCGGACCGCCCCGGTCGGCACGTCGAGGATCGTCACCCGGTGGTCGAGGCCCGCCCCCGTCTCCGCCGGGCGTGCGTAGACCGCCGCCAGCAGCCGGCCGTCCGAGGACAACCGGACGGTGGCGGCGCAGGCCCGGTCGATCCGCAGGTGCGCGCGGAGCCGCCGGTCGGCCAGGTCGATCACCTGGATCGCGCAGTCCGGCCCGTCCGCGTCCGGCACGGCGAGCAGCCCGGCCCGCAGGTCCCCGCGGACCGCCCAGGGCGGGTGGACGACCTCCCCCGCCGGTGCCAACACCTGCGACTCCCGCCCGGTGCCGAGTTCGTGGCCGAGGATCGCCCCACCCCGGAGCAGGTACGCCGTCCGGCCGGTGGCGCCCACCAACACGGTGTCCGGCCGGGCCGGCAGCGGGCGGTCGGCCTGGACAGCACCGTCCGCGCCGAGCAGCACCAGCCTGATCGACAGTCGCTCGCCCGGTCGCAGGCCCTCCCGCGCGTCGGAGCGCAGCAGGCCGACGATTCGGCCGTCGGGCAGCCCGATGCCCTGGCTCCAGTCCGCCGGCACCGCGTGGCGGCTGAACCGGCCGTCGGAGCCGATCTCGCCGATTTCTCCCGGTCCCCTCGGGTTGGCCTGGACGAAGCCCGTCGCGTACCAGTCGGCCGATCCGACCAGCAGCCGCTGGAACGGCGTCGACCGCCCGTCATCGGTGACCGCCGTGGGTCCACCGGCGCTGCCGAGCAACTGACCGGCCAGCACCGGCACGCCGGCCACCCCGGCCGCGACCAGGCAGGCCGCCACGGCGAGCCGGCGCCGCCGCCGGCCCCGCCAGCGCCGCCGGACGAGATCCGGGCTCCCGTCGTACGCCGTCGCGGCCGTCGCGGCCCGGTGGACCGCCCTCGCCAGCTCGTCAGGTACGACGTTCATCGCTGGTCTTCCTCCTCGGTCAGCGCCGTCCGCAGCGCGGCCAATGCCCGGGCCAACCGGCTCTTCACGGTCCCCTCGCTGACTCCCAGCACGGCCGCGGTCTCCGCCGTCGACAGGTCCAGCAGCACCCGGCAGACCACGACGGTGCGCTGGGCCAACGGCAGTTCGTCGAGGGCGTCCCGGGCCGCCAGCGCCGCCGGATCGGGCGGGACAGCCACCGGATGCCGATCCTCGCTGACCGGCGGCCGCTCCCGGCGCAACTTCCGCCACCAGGAGGTCGCCCAGTTGAGACCGACCCGGTACGTCCAGCCGGCCGGGTTGTCCAGCGTGCGGACCCGGTCCCACCGGGCGTAGGCGCGGGTCATCGCCTCGTCGGTCGCCTCCCGGGCCAGACCGTCGTCGCGGAGGCTCAGCGCCAGCGCGCGGTAGACCCGGTCGCTGTGCGCCCGGTAGAACGTGTCGAACGGCTCGGCCGCGACATGCCCGGCCGGGCCGGTGACCGGCTCGCTGGCCACTGCCTCCATGTCCGGTACACGCGGGGGCGGGCTCGGGCGTTCCCGCCCTGTCCCGCCGCGCTCAGTTGCCGCCGTCCAGCCGGTGCACCAGCTCGGCCACCTCGACGCCGTACTCGTACCACTCCCGGTCGGCCTGGAAACCGAGGTCGGCGTTGACGGCCCGCATCGCCTCGTTCGTCCGGGCGTTCCAGGTCTGCACCTCGGCGAGCTTGGGCTCGGCCGAGCGCAGTTCGAAGAGCATCCGGGCCTTCATCGCCCGGTCGATGCCGTAGCCCTGGTGCTCCTGGCCGACGATGGTGTCCCACTGGTCGGCCCGGGTCGGGTGCTGGGCCGGTACGACGACCTCGGTGAGCCCGGCGACCATCCCGGTCTTCTCCTCGATCGCGAGCACGATGTACGGCTTCATGCCGCGCCGGTGCAGGCAGTTCAGGCTGTCCCGGAGCCGCTGCGGATCATGTGAACTCGGCCGTAGGTCCAGGTCACCGTCGTCAATGTCGCGCGACTCGGCCTTCGCCATGGCGTACGGCTCGATCAAGTCGTCCGGCGGCCCGCCCGGGCAGAACTCCAGACGATATCCGGTGCCGATTCCCTGGGCCATGTCGCCGAGCGCGCCCCAGTCGACCGAGCCGAGCCGCAGCACGCTGCGGTCCTCCTCGTATTCCCGGGCGAAGCCGAGAGCCTCGTAGAACCCGACCGCGGGCGTGTCGCCGATGACCTCGACACCCATCGAACGGAAGCCCTCCTGGTAGGTCCGCCGGGCCGCCGTGGCGATCAGTTTGCGGCCGAGCCCGCGACGCCGGGCCGCCGGGTGCACCATCACCTCGAGTACGCCGATGTCACCCAGCAGGAGTACGTGGGTGTGCCCGAGGATGCGCCCCGGCTGCCCGTCGGCCGAGGGCTCGTCCTGGATGACCCAGGAGATCCGGCGTTCGCCGGGCATCACCTCGCAGAGGTACTCCCGGAGCATGCCGTTTTCCCACAGGGGGTCCTCCGGTAGGTCGGCCGCGAAAACCGCGTTGATCGCGTCCAGGAAGGACTCGATCTCGGCGGCCGGGGCGGTCCGGGGATCCCACTCGCGCACCATCACCCGTCTAGCTTGCCGTCAACCGCAGCCTGGCGAAAGTGCCCAGTTCTTCAATGTGTCGAGGACATTACGCTAAGTCCGACTGTCCGTGCCGTACTTGTTGGCCGCGTTGAACACCGATTGGGCATATGGCCGCACGTCATTGTAGGAAAGGATGGCGCTCCACCAGTCCGAGGCGACCGACAGGTTGCGGCCTCCCTTGCACAGATAGTTACCGGCCGCCAGAGCCGCGTCGTCGATGCTGTGCGGGTTCTCCACCCCGTCGCCGTCGGCGTCGGCCCCGATCTCCTCCCAGGTGGTCGGGATGAACTGCATCGGGCCGACCGCGCGGTCGTAGGTGGCGTCCCGGTCGAGCCGGCCGTCCTCGGTGTCCAGGATTCGCATGCGGCCGCCGTTGCCGTCCAGCGCCAGGCCGATGATCTCGGGAGCGGCTATCCCGTTCGCGCCGAGGATCGCCCCGTTCGCCCGCCCGTGCGCGGATTCCACCTGGCCGATCGCGGCCAGCGTGGTCCAGCGGAGTTGGCAGCCGGGCGCCGTCTGGCCGACCTGCAGTTCGGCGTAGCCGTACGCCTGCATCGCCGTCGTGGAGATCCCGACCCGGGGCCCGATCTGGGCGGCCCAGCCGGCGAGCACGTCCGAGGGGCGCCCGCCGGTCGCGTTCCAGGGCGGCGCCGGCACGCTGGGCGTGCCGAACGCCGGCGGGCTCGGCAGCCCCGAGGGCAGCCCGGCCGGACCGACGGGGAACCCGGGGGCGGTCGGCGAAGGCGGTGGGCTCGTCGCGGCACCCGGCTGGACCGGCCCGGCCTGGCGCGCGGTGGCCGGGAGGAGGAACGCGCCAGCGGCGCCGGTCGCCGCGACCAGGGCGAAGAGCAGTAGCGCCGGCAGCGTGACCCGGCCGCTCGGCCGCTTGGACCAGGCGCGTACCGCCCCGGGTGACGGCCAGCGGGCGACCGCGTGCGCGAACCGGACTCGGATCCGCCGGTTCGGCCCGGCCGGCGCGGTCGCCGGTACGTCGAGGTCGATCACCGTCTCGCCCGGCTTGCCCGTCGTCGGCGGTGTGGCCGTCGGCGCGGATGTGCCGGCGCTGCCACCTGCGGGCCCGGCGGCGCTCTCGGCCCCGCCGGGGGCGGTCGGCTGCGCGGTCGGTCCGGCGGCGTCCTCGGTCCCGGCACCGGCGGTCGGCCCGGCGGCGGTGGTCGGCTCGGTACCGGCGGCGGACTCCGGCCGCTCGGTCGTCGGGCCGGGTTCGGTGGCGGCCTCACCCTCCGACGTGAGAGTCGAATCCGCCCGTGAACCGGTGAGCGGGCCCGGCTCGGAGCCGACACCCGGGTCCGACCCGGAGCCGGCGACCGGGACCGGCGCGGTCTCGGTGACCGAGTCCAACTCGGGTTCGCCGGTCGCGCGATCGGCGGCCGGGTCGGGTTCGGACGCGGTCGGCGAGGCCGACTCGGGTTCGGACGCGGTCGGCGAGGCCGGGTCGGGTTCGGACGCGGTCGGCGAGGCCGACTCGGCGCCGGTGGCCTTCGGCTCGGCGGGTGTGGCGACCGGCTCCGGCTCGGTGGGCCGGACGGGCTCGGCCCCCGCGCGCGGGCGCGGCACGGTCACCGACGGTGGATCGAAGTCCGGATCCGGGGCCGCACCCGAGCTCGCCAGCGGCCCGTCGAAGACCGGCGCCGCAGGCCGCAGTGGTCGAGTCGTAGAAATCTCGTCGGGCTCCGCCACCCGTCGAGTATTACCCATCGACCGTCGAACGTCAGGTCTGGCCGTACGCTGTTGGTATGCCCCGGTACGAGTTCCGTTGCCGCGCCTGCGGCGACACCTTCGAAATAAACCGGCCGATGGCCGAGGCCACGGCTCCGGCGTCCTGCCCGCAGGGGCACGACGACACGGTCAAGCTACTGTCGACGGTCGCGTTCACCGGTCGCGGCGGGGCCGGTGCCGCCCCGGCACCGGCCGCCTCCAGCGGCGGCTGCTGCGGCGGGAGCTGCGGCTGCTGAGGCCGTACCCCGGCTGTCCGGGCCCGGCCCCCTCCCGTCCCGGACAGTGAACCTTTCGACCTCAAACAGCGCGGCGCCTGCGCCCCGACTCTCACCTGCGGGCACGGCCGACCGCATGGGGAGGTGGAAATGGTTCAGTGAGGACAGTTCGCGACCGTGATGTCGGTTTCGTGGCACAGTCCCCGGTTAGCACCTTGGTACGGGGTCGCGCCGTCCGTTTCTACGATGGGCCAACCCGTAAATATGCGGCAGCATGAACGCGACTTCCAGGGGGCGGGAGGTTCCAGGCATGTCAGCACGGATCCACCTGCCGAGCGGGTTGGTGACATTCATGTTCACCGACATCGAGGGCTCCACGCGGCTGGCCCAGATGCTCGGTCCGGGCTACCGGCCGGTGCTGAGCGAGCACCGGCGCCTGCTGCGGGCGACGCTGGCCGCCAGTGACGGCACCGAACTCTTCACCGAGGGCGACTCGTTCTTCGTTGCGTTCGCCGACGCCTCGTCCGCGTTGGACGCCTCGCTGGCCGCGCAGCGCGCGCTGAACAACCACGAGTGGCCGACACCGGAGGCCACCCCCCGGGTCCGGATGGGGCTGCACACCGGGCAGGCCGAGCCGCGCGACGGGGAGTACGCCAGCGCCGAGGTGCACCGGGCCGCCCGGATCGCCGCCGCCGCGCACGGCGGCCAGGTGCTCTGCTCCGGCGCGACCGCCAGGCACGCCGCGCCGCTGCCGCCGGGCGCCTCCCTGCTCGACCTCGGCCTGCACCGGCTGCGCGGCTTCGACGACCGGGAGCGGCTCTTCCAGCTCGTCGCCCCCGGGCTGGAGCGCCAGTTCCCCCGCCCGCGCACCGCCGACGCGATCCCGCACAACCTGCCGACCCAGGTCACCTCGTTCGTGGGCCGCAAGGCGGAGCGGGAGGAGCTGGACCAGCTCATCGACGCACACCGGCTGGTGACGGTGGTCGGCGCTGGCGGGGCCGGCAAGACCCGGCTGGCGGTCGAGCTGGCCGGCGGCGTGGTCGAGTCGTACCCGGACGGGGTCTGGTTCGTCGACATCGCCACCGTGACCGATCCCGGGCTGGTCGCCTTCGCGGTCGCCGCGGTCCTCGGGCTGCGGCCGGAGCCGGGCCGGCCGATGCTGGAGACGCTGGTCGAGTTCGCCGCGTCCCGGCGGATGCTGGTCGTACTCGACACCTGCGACGCCCAGCCGGCCGCCTGCGCCGAGGTGATCTCGCGACTGCTCGCCGGCGGCAGCGGTGTACGCGTGCTCGCCACCAGCCGGGAGTCGCTCGGGCTGCCCGGCGAGGTGATCTGGCGCATCCCACCGCTCTCCGTCGACCCGGCACCCGGTGGCGGTCCGAGCGAGGCGGTGACCCTGCTGCTCGACCGGACCGCGGCGGCGCGGGGCGGGCGCCGGTCCGGCCCGGCCGAGTCGGCCGACCTGCAACGGGTGGTGACCCGGCTGGACGGGCTGCCGCTGGCGATCGAGCTGGCCGCCGCCCGGCTGCGGGTACTCTCCGCCAGCCAGCTCGCCGAACGGCTGGACGACGTACTCGGTGCCCTGGACGCGGGCCGGGACGACGTGGAACCCGCCCCGGTGCCGGCCCGGGGCTGGGTCGCCAACCAGCAGGACACCGTGGACCTGGCGGCGGCGGCCCGGGGGGTGGCGCCACCCGTCGGCGTCCGCGCGGTCCAGCGCTCGGCCACCCAGCGGCACGTCACCATGCAGGCCACGGTCACCTGGTCGTACCGGACGCTCGGCCCCCGGGCCGCCCGGCTGCTGCGCTGGCTGGCGGTCTTCTCCGGCCCGGTCGACCTGGCCACCGTCGAGTGGCTGCTCAACGACGACCCGCTCGACCCGCTGTCGGTGCTGGTCGACAAGTCGATGATCCAGGCCGAGCCGAACGTCTCCGGCAGCACCTACCGGATGCTGGACCCGATCCGGGCGTACGCGGCGCGCCGGCTGGTCGACGCGGGGGAGGAGCAGACCGCCCGGGACCGGCACGTGGCCTGGTCGCTGCACGCGTTGCAGCGCGCCTACCTGGGCCCGGACGACCGGCCGGTCACCCTCTCCCTCTACGCGCTCGACCCGCTCGCCGACGAGCTGCGGGCCGCGCTGCGCTGGACCGTCACCGGCGGCAGCGCCCGACAGGGGTTGCAACTGGCCAGTGGACTGGACGAGTGGTGGCGGGAGCGGGGGCTGGCCCGGGAGGGCCGGTTGTGGCTGTTCCGGCTCTACGGCCGGATCGCCGAGACCGGCGAGCAGATCCCCGAGGCGGAGCTGGCGGCGGCGTACCACATGCACTCGCAGCATGCCGGTGCGGACGGTGAGTTCGCCGAGGAGCTGCGCTTCTCGCAGCGGGCCGAGTCGGCCGCCCGGCAGGCCGGGGACGCGGGCCTGCTGACCCGGGTACTCGCCGGCCGGGCCGCGCCGCTGATCGACATGGGACGGTTCGCCGAGGCCGAGCGGGTGTGCCGGGAGGTGATCGCCGAGGCCGAGACGGAGGGCGTGGCCGGCGAGGCGCTGCTCGCCGTCTACAGCCTGGCAGAGCTGCTCTGGCGCCGGGGTGCCCTGGACGAGGCGGCCGAGTTGCTCGGCGCGGCCCGGCCGGTGGAGGCGGGCCGGCCGACCGAGCGCGGCAAGCGCTCCGTCGACATGCTGCTCGGCATGGTGGCGCTGGCCCGGGGCGACCTGGTCGCCGCGCACGACCACCTGGTCGTCGCGCTGCGGTCCCGGATGAGCTACGGCTATCTGGCCAGGGCCTGCGACACGGTGAACGCGATCGCGGTGCGCTGCGCCGGCGGCGGGGACCCGAGGTCGGCGGCGCGACTCTTCGGCGCGGCCCAGCTCACCCGCTCGGCGATGCGCTGTACCCCGGGCACCTTCGGGGCGTACTGGCTCCAGGAGCAGGCCTCGCTGCGGAACCTGATGGGCGACACGGCCTTCGACACCGCGTACGCGGCCGGCGCCGAACTGACCCTGGAGGAGGCGGCGGCGGTGGCCCTGGAGGTCGACCATCCCGACCTGGCCGCCGGCTCGATCAGGTTCTCCCACGTCGAGACGCCGGCACAGCGCCCACGGCCCCGGGAGAGCGTCGACGCGCCCCGTGAGGTCGAGCACTGAGGCACGCCCACCGATCCGGCTCGGCCGAGCGGGGTTGTCGCGGTGGCCGCCGCGGCGTGTTCGTCGAGACGTCGGGACACCTGGAACGGTCGGCACGGTGCCGGAGACGACGATGCTCCCGTACCCCGGAGGGGGCGGGAGCATCGAGGCAGGGCGGTGGTCAGAGGTCCTTGGCGAGGTCGACGAATATCCGCCAGGAGTCGGGGCGGAACGCCAGGACCGGGCCGGTCGGGTCCTTGCTGTCCCGGACGGCGACCACCCCAGGCAGGTTGTCCGCCACCTCCACGCAGGCACCACCGTTACCACCGGACCGGGTCGACGTGCGCCAAACGGCCCCAGTTAAGTCCATATCTTCGACACTTCCTTGATCAGTTCGAGCGATTGTTTGACGGGAAGAGCATGGTTACGCACTACTTCCCACATTCGCACCAGTCTAGCAATTTCGCCCGGTTGATCGACTATCTGCGCCTTGAGCTGATTGTCGGCATACCCCACCCTGCTGTCGTCCGGCATCTCGGCGATGATGAACTGTCCGGCCAGCCCCAGATAGATCCCGGTGGTGGCCGGGACGACCTGCACCTGGACGTGGTCCAGCTCCGCGAGCGCGACGATCCGCTCCACCTGTTCACCCATCAGCCCCGGCTGCTCCGGGGCTGGCCGGCGCAGTACCGCCTCGTCGATCACCGCGATGAGCTGCGGCGGGACGTCCCGGTTGAGGATCGCCTGCCGGGCCAGCCGGGAGGCGACGTGCCGGTCGATCTCCTCGGCGGTGAACCGGCCGCCGGCCAGGGTCGCCCGAGCATACGCCTCGGTCTGCAACAAGCCGGGCACGTACGCCGGCTCGAACCAGCGGAGCAGCACCGCCTCCCGCTCAATTTCGATCCAGTCCCGCAGCCAGATCGGCGCGCTGTCGAAACTGGCGAGCTTGACCAGGAGCCGGGTGTAGGCGCCTCCGGTCTGGAACGCCCGGTCCACGGCGGCCACGTAGTCGCCGGTCGGTGGCCGGTGCCGCGTCTCCACCGAGCTGACGTGCGTCGGAGAGAACTTGACCGTGCGGGCCCACTCCTCCTGGGTCATGGCCCGGGACGTTCGTGCTTCTATCAACTCCTCGACCAGGAGGTCCACCGCTGCGCCCATCACGCACCCTCCACTCGGAATGTGTCGGTATCTACGCGGCCCACTCACGACTACGCGTACGCCGTGGCTCAACTGCGCAAAGAGGCCGGATCGTCGTCCACAGTAGTTACCGCTGCACCAGACTGTCACCGACGGGACCGCTCCGGGTCGTCTCTGGGGGAGAGCGGTACCCGCGCGGGGACCGCTCGGAGCCGGCACCGCACGAGCGGTCCCCGCCTCCAGACCGGACGCGGAGGGGATCGCGAGATGAGCTGGTTACGCCGTACGCCCGATCGGCATCGAAGGGACTGGCGCCGACTCTGGCGGTACTGCCGGTGTGGCCACCGATGGAGATGTCCCGACTCGACCCCCGCGGCACGGTCGGCCGGGCCGCCGTTGCCGCCGTCCCGGATGTCCGTGACCGCCGACCCGCCGCCGGCGCCGGTCCGGGGCCGACCGACGAACCAGCGGCTCACCTGGGAGCGTCCCGTCGGCAGCCGGGCCGGTAGGGCCGGTCAGCCGGATCGGGCCGGTCAGCCAACGCCGGCCGGGCAGCCAGGGGCGGTCCGCACCGGGCAGCCGGGATCAGTCCGCGCCGGGCAGCCGGGATCAGTCCGCGCCGGGCAGCCGGGGGCGGTCCGCGCCGGGCAGCCGACAGCCGCCGGGGCCGGGTTCGGCCAGAACGCCGGACGGCGGCGACGTGCCGTGACCGGCGACCCGGGCCGGCCAGCCGAACCGGACTCCAATTCCGGCGCGCGGATCCTCGATCCGGGCGCACATCCGGGGCAGCTCGACAGTGTGCGCCGGACGGCCCCGACGGCGGGCGGACAACCGGGGCAGCTCGACAGTGCGCGCCGGACGGCCCCGACGCCAGGCGGGTCGCGGCGGCGATCGTTGGCGCGACGCTCGATCTGAGCCGGCCGGTCCCGCACCGGGAGGGGACCCGGGCCGAGAGGGGACCGGCATCGGGACCGGCGCCGACGGCAATCGGCGCCGGCCCCGACCGGATCAGTGAGCCTCTTCCGACCTGGACGGCGTGGCCCGCGCGCCCCGACTTTCACCTTCGGGTACCACGGACCGCGCGGGGAGGTTGAGGGGGTTCACCTGGGCGACGAGCGGCCTGCGGATGCGGAGGTCAGCGGGCCGCGGCCGCGGCGGCAGCCGCCCGGCGCTCGCCGTCGGCCTTCAGCTTGGCCGCCTTGTCCAGGTCGGACTGGCTGATGACCAGCGAGCCGAACGCGCGTACCGCCTGGTAGTAGGTCCAGGCCAGGCTGTAGCAGGCCGGGCGGACGAACGCGTTGTACGTCGCGCAGACCCGTCGCAGGTCCTCGTAGAAGGCGCTGTCCAGCCGGGCCTTGTTCGGGTCGAACTGGCCGACCGCCTTGTAGTTGCGGTAGCCGAAGTCGTGCCGATGGCAGGAGAGCTCGAAGTTGAACCCGAGCGGGTTGTCCGGGCTCGACGAGCAGTAGTCGGTGCTCCAGTTGAAGGCGTAGTCGGCCCAGGCGGCCTGGTTGGTGCGGGCGGAGTTCCAGGCGTTGTAGCTGCTGGCGCTGGTCTGGGTCCAGCTCGACAGCACCGATAGCTTCTGTTCGGGGGTCACCGCGGCGGCAGCGGGTGCGGCGAACCCGAGGAGCGCCAGCACCGCGAACATGCTGGCGGTCAGGGTGGTGAGCAGGCGACGGGACAAGGCAGGTACCTCCGGATAGGAAGGGCTTCCTCGTGGGGAGCCCGGGCGGGGCGGAGCTGTCACCGGTAGGTGATCTACGTGGTGACAGTCTCGGGGCATCGTCGCCCGCCGATCTCTATCCGACCTTTATTTTCGTTGACCGGCGCCAGAACAGGCGAATGCTCCGAGGTGCCGTACCCCGGAGCATTCGCGCGTCAGTGCCGGTCGGGTCCGCTCAGCGGAGCACGAACCACGGCGGGCTGGGCTGGCTCTCGTTGGCCAGCCGGTCCAGTGCGGTCACGTAGTAGCTGTACCGCCGGCCCGGTTCGGCGGTGCTGTCCAGCCAGGACTGCGCCCCCGCACCGCCGGCCCGGACGGTGCCGACCAGGTTGCCCGCGTCGGCGAAGCCGCAGGAGCCGGGCAGGTCGATTCCGTCGAACCGGTAGATCGCGTACGAGGTGGCCCGGCCGAACGGCCCCAGCCCGTCGGCCGGCTGCCGCCAGCGCAGCCGCACGCCGTCGGCCTGCCGGGACGCGCCGGTCAGCACCGGGAACATCAGCGGCTTGGCGGCCAGGTGCGGCATGGTCGGGATCAGCGCCGGCCGGGAGTAGTGCTCGGCGACGTAGCGGTCGGTGGCGCCGAGCCGGTTCGCCCGGACCTGCACCGCGCTGAAGTGGATGTTGCCCGCGACCTGCGGATAGTCCCGGTTGAAGGTCAGGTGCTTCGACATCTCGGCCGGGTCCTGCCAGGGCGCCGGCTGCGCCGGGTCGGCGATCTTGTAGTCCGCCTGCCCGATGTAGAGCTGCACCCGGGTGCCGGCGACCACCTCCGACCACCAGGGCACCAGCTTGGCGTAGTCGGCCACCGCGAGGCCGATGTTCCAGTAGACCTGCGGCACGATGTAGTCGATCCACTCCTCCTTGACCCACTTGCGGGTGTCGGCGAAGTTGGCGTCGTACGACTGGGTGCCGTTGGTTTCCGAGCCGAGCGGGTCGACCGCCTTGTTGCGCCAGATGCCGAATGGGCTGACCCCGAACTTCACCCACGGCTTGGTCGCCTTGATCCGTCGACCCATCTCCTGGACCAGCAGGTCGATGTTGTGCCGCCGCCAGTCCGCCTTGCTGGCGAAGCCGGCACCGTACCGCTCGAAGGTGGCCTGGTCGGCGAAGTCCTGCCCGGCCGCCGGGTAGGGGTAGAAGTAGTCGTCGAAGTGCACGCCGTCGATGTCGTACCGCTTGACCGCGTCGAGCATGGCGGTCTGGACGAACTGGCGTACCTCCGGGATGCCGGGGTTGTAGTAGAGCCGGGAGCCGGCCGCGTTCTGCGGGTAGGCGACCGCCCACTCCGGGTTCTCCCGGGCCGGATGTCCCGGCGCGAGCTTGTCGACGTCGGCGCCGGCGCCGTCCGGCATGGAGATCCGGTACGGGTTGAACCAGGCGTGGAACTCCAGGTTCCGCTTGTGCGACTCGGCGACCAGGTACGCCAGCGGGTCCCAGCCGGGGTCCTGGCCGCGCACCCCGGTCAGGTACTCCGACCACGGCTCGTACGGCGACGGCCAGAACGCGTCGGCGGTCGGCCGGACCTGCACGACCACGGCGTTGTGGTTCAGCCGCTGGGCCAGGTCGAGCCAGCCGGTGTACTCCGCCTGCTGGGCGGCGATCCGGTCCGGCGCGGTGTACGACGCCTTGGTCGGCCAGTCGATGTTCACGACGCTCGCGATCCACATCGCCCGGAACTGCCGTTTCGGGGTGGCGGGGTCGGTCGCGCAGCCGGTGCTGCCGGCATGGGCGGGCGCGGTGGTGGTCGCGGGTGCGGCGTTCACGGGTGTGGCGGCGACGAGCGAACCGAGCAGCGCTGCGGCCAGCCCGGCGGCTACGAGCCGATATGGCTTCATGCGGTGCGTCCCTTCATTGGGCTCCCCCGGGGGGCGGGGAGGGGCACGGCGGCGCCCGTCGGCGGTTTATACCGACACGCTTATGCCGCTGGAAGGAAATTTTCACACCGTGGCCGCCGGGCGCAAGCCTTCGACCGACCATGGACTCTCGGCCGTACGGTCCGCCGCCCGCGATCCGCTGTGCCGCCCGGACACCCCCGCGCCCGGCCCGCTCCGCTCAGCCGCGCTCTTCTCGGTCGCGCTCGCCCAGGGCGGCCACCCTGACCAGCGCCTCGATCCGGCCCTGTGCCCGGCCGTCCCGGTCGAGCCGCTCGCCGACGATCCAGACCCATTCGTCCTGGTAATAGTGTGAGATGTCGTGCCGGACCTGCTCGACCCGGAGCCGGAGCGGGTAGCCGCCGTACCGCCAGTCCTCCTGACGGAGCTGGAGTACGGTCCCGGCGGCCAGGTCGGGAACTGCGGGCAGCGTGGTCACGGCACCTCCAGGCGACGGAGAGAGTTGCGCAGCGCGGGGGTTTGGGGGCGGATGACCGCACCTGACGTCACAGCGTGCTAATTCAGCCGTACCCAGCGCAACGTATCTAACCAAAATTTCAGCTCGATGCATGGCTGGACGCCCGACCACAACCCGGCCTGTCGGCCCCGATCCGGGCACCCGGCCAACCCGGTGCGAAGATCCCCGCTATGTTGTGGGCGTGCGGGCGGCGGCGATGAGGCGGGGTTGGCGATGATCCACTTTCCCGCCATCCGCAGAGGGCCGCTACGGGCGCTGGGCCAGCGGCTCGCCGCCGCGATCGGTCTCGTGCTGCTGATCGTCGCGGTGGTCTACCTCGACCGGGACGGCTACCGTGACGTCAACGAGGACGGAATCACCCTTCTCGACTCCTTCTACTACGCGGTGGTCTCCCTATCCACCACCGGATACGGCGACATCACGCCGGTCACCCGGGGAGCCCGGCTGATCAACGTCCTGGTGATCACCCCGGCCCGGGTGCTGTTCCTGATCATCCTGGTCGGCACCACCCTGGAAGTCCTGACCGAGCAGTACCGCACCAACCTCCGCTTGACGCGGTGGAGGAGGAAAGTGAAGGACCACGTCATCATCTGCGGCTACGGCACCAAGGGCCGTAGCGCGATCTCCGCACTGCTCGAAACCGGCTTCGACAAGCAACGGATCCTCGTCGTCGAGCGAAATCCGGCGGCGGTCCGGCAGGCCACCTCGGCCGGACTGGTGGTGATCGAGGGGAACGCCACCCGGTCGGCGACGCTGAACGAGGCGCACGTCCGGCACGCGAAATCCGTGATCATCGCGACCGACAGCGACGAGGTCTCCGTACTGGTCACGCTGACCGTACGGCAGCTCACCGCCGGCCAGGTCCGGATCATCGCCGCCGCCCGGGAGGCGGAGAACGCCCCGCTGCTGCGGCAGAGCGGGGCGCACCACGTCATCGTCTCGTCGGCGACCGCCGGCCGGCTACTCGGCGTCTCCACCTCGGCCCCGCCGCTGATCGACGTCGTCGAGGACCTGCTCACCCCCGGTCAGGGCATGGCACTGGCCATGCGCTCGGCCACCCGGGACGAGGTCGGTGTCTCACCGCGCCGGCTGGAGGCGCTGGTCATCGCGCTGGTCCGGCGGGGCAAGGTGGTCTCGCTCTCCGACCAGGCCGCCACCGCCATCGAGACCGGCGACATGCTGGTGTACGTCCGCGACGACCGGTCCAGCAGCGGCAGCGCCGCTGCCGACCAGTCCCGCTGACGGTCGCCCGCGCTGCCGGCCCAGGCCCGCCGACCGGCGCTCACCGGTCGACGGGTCCGCGATCCTGGACGAGCTAGAGGATCGTCCAGGTGTCGCCGCTGTTCAGCAGGCCGGCGAGCTGCTCCTCCGGGGTGCCCGTGCTCTTCGCCCGGGCCGCGTCGAGCTGTCCCTGGACCACACCGTCGTAGTTGGGCCGGTCGACGTTGCGGAAGATCCCGATCGGGGTGTTGCGCAGGGCGAAGCCGGGCAGCCGGGAGAGCGCGAAGGCGTACGCCGGCTCGGTCACCGTGGCGTCGTGCACCACGATCTCGCTCGCGGGTACCGAGGCGGTCTCCCGGACCTCCAGGCCGAACCCGCCCGGCGGGTGTACGACGCAGAACTGGCCCTCGGAACCGAAGGTGATCGGCTGGCCGTGCTCCAGCCGGATCAGGTAGTCGTCCCGGGTGGCCGGCTCCTTCAACTGGTCGAAGGCGCCGTCGTTGAAGATGTTGCAGTTCTGGTAGATCTCCACGAACGCCGAGCCCTGGTGCTCGGCGGCGGCGCGCAGCACCGACTGGAGGTGCTTGCGGTCCGAGTCGATGGTCCGGGCCACGAAGGTCGCCTCGGCACCGAGGGCCAGCGAGAGCGGGTTGAACGGCGCGTCCGCCGAGCCGACCGGTGTCGACTTGGTGATCTTGCCGACCTCGGAGGTGGGAGAATACTGCCCCTTGGTCAGCCCGTAGATCCGGTTGTTGAAGAGCAGGATCTTGAGGTTGACGTTCCGGCGCAGCGCGTGGATCAGGTGGTTGCCGCCGATCGACAGCGCGTCGCCGTCACCGGTGACCACCCAGACCGACAGGTCCGGCCGGGAGACCGAGAGCCCGGTGGCGATCGCCGGGGCCCGGCCGTGGATCGAGTGCATCCCGTACGTGTTCATGTAGTACGGGAAGCGCGACGAGCAGCCGATGCCGGAGACGAAGACGATCCGCTCCCGGGGAATCTGCAACTCGGGCATGAACGACTGGACCGCGGCGAGGATCGCGTAGTCACCGCAGCCGGGGCACCAGCGCACCTCCTGGTCGGACTTGAAGTCCTTGGTGGTGAGCTTGAGGGCGACGGACTCAGGCATTCTTCACGACCTCTTCCAGCATGGTCTCCAGCTCGACGGCGGTGAACGGCAGCCCCCGGACCTGGTTGTATCCAATCGCGTCGACCAGGTAGCGGGCCCGGATCACGTGCGCGAGCTGGCCGAGGTTCATCTCCGGGATCACCACCTTCTCGTAGCGGGCCAGCACCTCGCCGAGGTTGGCCGGCAGCGGCGACAGGTGCCGCAGGTGCGCCTGGGCCACCGGTAGGCCGCGCTGGCGCAGCCCACGGCAGGCGGCGCCGATCGGCCCGTACGTCGAGCCCCAGCCGAGCACCAGCACCCGGGCGTCCGAGTCGGGGTCCTCGACCTCGACGTCCGGTACCTGGATCGCCTCGATCCGGGCCGCCCTGGTCCGCACCATGAAGTCGTGGTTCGCCGGGTCGTACGAGATGTCGCCGGTCTTGTCGGCCTTCTCCAGGCCGCCGATCCGGTGCTCCAGCCCCGGCGTGCCGGGGATCGCCCACGGCCGGGCCAGCGTGGCCGGGTCGCGCAGGTAGGGCAGGAACGTCTTGCCGTCCTCGCCGTTCGGCGCGGTGGCGAACTCGACCCGCAGGTCCGGCAGCGACTCGACGTCCGGCAGCAGCCACGGCTCGGAGCCGTTCGCCACGTAGTTGTCCGAGAGCAGGATCACCGGGGTGCGGTGGGTCAGCGCGATCCGGGCCGCTTCCAGCGCGGCGAAGAAGCAGTCGGACGGCGAACGCGGGGCGACCACCGCGACCGGTGCCTCGCCGTGCCGGCCGTACAGCGCCATGTTCAGGTCGGCCTGCTCGGTCTTGGTCGGCATCCCGGTGGACGGGCCGGCCCGCTGCACGTCGACGATGACCAGCGGCAGTTCCAGGGCCACCGCCAGGGAGATCGTCTCGCCCTTCAGCGCCACACCCGGGCCGGAGGTGGTGGTGACGCCGAGCGCACCGCCGTACGAGGCGCCGAGCGCGGCCCCGATCGCCGCGATCTCGTCCTCGGCCTGCATCGTGGTGACGCCGAACCGCTTGTGCTTGCTCAGCTCGTGCAGGATGTCCGAGGCCGGGGTGATCGGGTACGCCCCGAGGAAGACCGGCAGCCCGGACCGGACACCGGCGGCGACCAGGCCCAGCGAGAGCGCGGCGTTGCCGGTGATGTTCCGGTATGTTCCCGGGTTCATCTTCGCCGGCTTGACCTCGTAGCGGACCCCGAAGTCCTCGGTGGTCTCGCCGAAGTTCCAGCCGGCCTTGAAGGCGGCGGTGTTCGCCGCGACCAGCTCCGGCCGGGCGGCGAACTTGCGCTGCAGGAACCGGATGGTCGACTCGTACGGCCGGGAGTACATCCAGGAGAGCAGGCCGAGCGCGAACATGTTCTTGGCCCGCTCGGCGTCCTTCTTCGAGACGTCGTGCTCGGCCAGCGCGCCGACGGTCATCGAGGTCAGCGCCACCGGGTGCAGCACGTAGCCGTCCAGCGAGCCGTCGTCGAGCGGGCTGACCTGGTAGCCCACCTTGGCCAGGTTGCGCTTGGTGAACTCGTCGGTGTTGACGATGATGTCGGCCCCGCGCGGCAGGTCGGCCAGGTTGGCCTTCAGCGCGGCGGGGTTCATCGCGACCAGGACGTTGGGGGCGTCGCCCGGGGTCAGGATGTCGTAGTCCGCGAAGTGCACCTGGAAGCTCGACACTCCGGGTAGCGTGCCGGCGGGGGCGCGGATCTCCGCGGGGAAGTTCGGCAGCGTCGAGATGTCGTTGCCCAGTTGAGCGGTTTCCGAGGTGAATCGGTCGCCGGTGAGCTGCATGCCGTCGCCGGAATCGCCGGCGAACCGGATGACCACCCGATCCAGTTGTTGGACCTGCTTGCTCACTGCTGCACCTCGCTTCGCTCGGCCCGGTCGGACGGGCTGAGCTCAGGGGTGACCTCGCCTTGCTCGGCCACATGTCCTCCTTGAGCGCCGGTGGCGGGTTGGCGGTGGTGAGGGCCGGGCCCGCTCCAGTCCTTCATTGCAGAGCCTACGTCGATGGTTAGGTGATCCTTCCCCAAGGTCCGTCCCGTGGGACGCTGTAATGGCAGCATTAGCGTGCTTTCGCCCCACCCGGAAAGCGGTGTCGTTATCCAGATCACCGAACTCCGGACGTCGAATTCTGCGGGGCAGAAACCCGACACGGGGCGGTAGGCTGCCGCACATGACCGGATACCTGGGGTCGTACGCGACGCTGGGGCTGCTGCTGCTCGCCAGCGTACTGGTCTTCGTCGGGGCGTTCGCCGCCAATCGGGTGCTCAGGCCGGCCCGCCCCGCGGACCCGCCCGGCAAGCGGGCCAGTTACGAGTGCGGGCTGGACCCGGTCGGCAGCGACTGGGCGCAGATGCAGATCCGCTACTACGTCTACGCCTATCTCTACGTCCTGTTCGCCGTCGAGGCGGTCTTCCTCTTTCCCTGGGCGGTGGTCTTCGACCGGCCCGGGTTCGGCCTCGTCACGGTGGTCGAGATGGCCATCTTCGTCGCCGTGCTCGCCCTCGGCATCCTCTACGCCTGGCGGAAGAACATCCTCCGCTGGACGCAGTGAGCCCGGTGAGCCGGGCATGACCGGGGGTCCGCAGGTCTGACGAGGGCGGTCCGGCAGGTCTGACCGGCACTGCCAGGCCGGTCTGACCGGAGCCGGGTCAGGCCAGTCCGCGCCGGGAGACCGCCGGGGGGCGGTCGCCCCGGATCGAGGCGACCATGTCCAGCAGCCGCCGGGTCGGGCGTACCTGGTGGGCCCGGAACACCCGGGCACCCAGCCAGGCCGAGATCGCGGTGGCCGCGAGGGTGCCCTCCAGTCGCTGGTCCACCGGCAGGTCGAGGGTCTCCCCGACGAAGTCCTTGTTGGACAGCGCCACCAGCACCGGCCAGCCGGTGCCGGTCAACTCGCCGAGCCGTCGGGTGATCTCCAGCGAGTGCCGGGTGTTCTTGCCGAAGTCGTGCGCCGGGTCGATCAGGATGCCGTCCCGGCGTACCCCGAGCCGGACCGCCCGGTCGGCGAGCCCGGTGACCGTGTCGAGCACGTCGCCCAGCAGGTCGGGAAAGGCCGCCCGGTGCGGCCGGGTACGCGGAGCCAACCCGCCCGCGTGCGAGCAGACCAGTCCCACCCCGGTCGCGGCGGCCACCTCGGCGAGCGCCGGATCGGCTCCGGACCAGGTGTCGTTGAGCAGGTCGGCGCCGGCCGCGATCGCCTCGACGGCCACCTCCGCCCGCCAGGTGTCGATCGAGATCACCACGTCCGGGAAGGCGGCCCGGACGGCGGCGATGGTGCCGACGGTACGACGGATCTCCTCGGCCACGTCCACCTCGACACCGGGCCCGGCCTTCACCCCGCCGATGTCGATGATCTCCGCACCCTCGGTCACCGCCCGCTCCACCGCCCGCAGCGCGCTCTCCGCCGCGAACGTCACGCCCCGGTCGAAGAACGAGTCCGGGGTACGGTTCACGATCGCCATCACGGCGAGGTCGCCGGGCGCGAACGTGCGCCGCCCCAGTCGAAGCGCGTCCGCCATCCACTCCTCCTCCACCGTCTTGGCGCTGATCACGCTAGTCGGCCGCGGACCGCCGTACCCGTGCGGGCGCCCGCGTCGGTCGGGCTCGCGGGCCGGGGTGCCGGGCCGCCCTGAGCGCCGGCGTCCGGTCCGGCGGCGGTGCCGGCGGGCAGGGTTTCACGTCCGTCGAAGAATGACCGGGGTGGCGGGGTCGCCCGGCCCGGCTCGCCATGCCACCATCGGCGGATGGGTCAGGTTCTGCTCCTCTTGGTCGTGGCGCTGACCGTCGCGGCGGTGGTCTTCGGGGTGACGGTGCTGGTGACCGGCTCCGATCCGGGGCTGGGCACCGCCGAGCCGGACGGTCGGGCGGTGCCGCTGCCCGGCAACCGGCCGCTGCTGGAGACCGACGTCGGGCAGGTCCGGTTCGACCTGGCGCTGCGGGGTTACCGGATGGCCCAGGTCGACCAGGCGCTGCGCCGCACCGCGTACGACATCGGTTACAAGGACGAGTTGATCGGGGTGCTCCAGGCGGAGGTCACCGCACTGCGGGAGGGACGGCTGGACGACGCCGAGGTGCTCCGCCGGGCCCGGGAGGCGGCTCTCGTACCGGCCGGGTCGGCCGGTGCCGCGCCGGACGCGGTGGTCGACAACTCCTCGGCCCGTACGCTGGCCGCCGCGGCGACGACCGGCGGGATCGGGGTGCACTCGTCGCCGGTACCGCCGGTGAGCGGCCCGGCCGGCGCCGCCGGGGACGGCACGACCGGCGCCGAGCGCAGGTCCGGGCCGGCCGAGCCGGCGCCGCTCGACTTCCAGCGGGTCGACTTCGGGCCCGAGCCGTCCAGCCGGCCCGAGCCCACTCCGGCGGAGCCTGCCGCGCCCGGGGAGGACGACCGGGCGGGCGGCGACGAGCCGGCCGCGACCCGGCCGGTCCGGGTGGGCGGCTCCGTGATCGAGGCCGAGGACGGCGACCTGGCCGAGCCCACCGCACCGATCCGGCCGGCCGCCAGCGCAGGATCGAGCGATCCGACCGGCGGCGGCGCGGACGCCGAGCCGCCCCGGCCGGTGCCGGCGGACACCGCCGTCGAGCGGGACAAACCGGTGGACGGGCGGCCGTCCGGGTCGGTCGGGCGGGTGGTGCCGGTGGACACCGCCGTCGAGCGGGACGAATTGGTGGACGGGCGGCCGGTGCCGGCGGACGTCGCTGACGAGTCGGACGAACCGGCCGACGGGGCGCCGACCACCCGGGTCCGGCGGCCGATGCAGGTGGACGGGGCGGCCGGGCCGAGCGGACCGGCGGAGCAACCGGAGCGGGCGTGAGCGCCGCCGACCCGGGCGGTGCGGATCCGGACGGCACCGAGGGGCTCCGGGCAGCGGCCCAGCCCGGCGCCGGAGAAGTCACCGCGACGGTCATCGTCGCGGCCCCCGCACCCCGGGTCTTCGCCGCGCTGACCGCCTGGGAACGGCAGGGCGACTGGATCCCGTTCACCCGGGTCCGGCTGGTGGAGGGGGACGGGGGCGAGGGCAGCCTGGTGGAGGCAGTCACCGCGGTCGGGCCGGCCGTGCTCCGCGACGAGATGCGGGTGGTCCGGGTGGACCCGCCGTACGAGGTGCGGGTGGTGCACTGCGGCGGTCTGCTGCGCGGCCCCGGGGTGTTGCGCTGCACCCAGATGGCCGAGGATCGGACCCAGGTGGTCTGGCACGAGTGGTTCCACCTGCCCGGTGGCTCGGCCGGTCGGGTGGCCTGGCCGGTGCTCTGGCCCGGCTCCAAGTTCGGCCTCACCCAGGCGCTGAAGCGGTTCGCCCGGCTGGTGGAGCGCGGCCAACTGCCCTGACCCCGGCCATTTGCCCTGACCCCGGCCACCTGCCCTGACCCCGGCACCATCCGGCCGTTGCCGGGACGGCGGTGGTGGTGCTGGTCACCGGCAGGTTGTCGGCCGGTTGGCCTACCGTTGGCGCCGTGACTGATCTGGTGACCGGCGACGACGGGCTGGCCCGCTGCCGCTGGGGCGCGAGTACCCCGGACTATGCCGTCTACCACGACGAGGAGTGGGGCCGGCCGCTGCACGGCGACGACGCGCTCTACGAGCGGCTGACGCTGGAGGCGTTCCAGTCCGGGCTCTCCTGGCTGACCATCCTGCGGAAGCGGCCGGCGTTCCGGCTCGCCTTCGACGGGTTCCACCTGGAGACCGTGGCCGGTTACGGCGACGCGGAGGTGGCCCGGTTGATGGCGGACGCCGGCATCGTACGGAACCGGGCGAAGATCGATGCGGCGATCGCCAACGCGCGGGCCGCGCTCGACCTGCCGGACGGGCTGGCGGCACTGCTCTGGTCGTTCGCCCCGGCCGCCCGGGCGGCCCGGCCCCGGTCCTTCGCGGAGGTGCCCGCGATCACCGCGGAGTCGACCGCGATGGCCAAGGCACTCCGGAAGCGGGGCTTCCGGTTCGTCGGCCCCACCACGGCGTACGCGCTGATGCAGGCGACCGGCATGGTCGACGACCATCTCGACGGTTGCCACGTGAAGCGGCCGGCCGCCGCCGTGATGGGATAGCGGCATGAGTGCAGCGGGTTCGGCCCGGACGTGGGCCGTCGTCATCCCCGGTGAGCGCTACGAGGCCGAGCGGCTCTTCCACCACGACACCCTGGAGCTGACCGGCCACAACGGCGGGCCCCGCCCCGGCCCCGGTGACCCCGTCCTGGTGGTCCGCGACGAGCGGCCGCCGCTGGTGGTCGCGCTCGGCCGGGTGATCGCCGCCGATGGCGTCGAGGAGCGGGATCCGGACGATCCTCAGTCCGGACCGGGCGAGACCGGGGCGCTCGCGGTGACGTACACCCGGCAGGTCTTCGACGCGCCGGTCCCGGCCGACCGGCTCGCCCTCGACGGCCCGGTCACCCCGGTCGACCCGGCGGTCTACCAGGAGCTGGTTGGGCGGGTCGGCCCGGCGCCGGAGCGCCGGAACTACCTGGTCAGCCTGGACCTGCCGATCGAGGCGGGGTCACCGGCCGAGGCGGTCCGGCTGTTCTGGGCGTACGTCCAGGAGCTGGGCCCCCGCGAGCTGCCGGCGTTCGTCGCGCCGTCGGACGACGAGCTGGCGATGCAGGCGTTCGTGCTCGGCGTCGAGGCCAACCAGGATCCGGAGGAGGACGAGGACTGACCCGGCCCCGCCCCGGCGGCCGTCAGGTCAGTACGCCGGAGAGCCGCCCCCGCCAGCCGGCCAGCACCTGCTCCGGTTCGGTGTCGAGGACCCGCTCCAGCAGGCTGCCGTAGACGTCCCGGAAGTCGGTGGTGAACCGCAGGTCGCCGTCGTCGAGCCGGGTCAGGCTGGGCGGTTCGCCGTGCAGGCCGCCGCGTACCCCGGCGCCGAGCAGGAAGACGTCGGAGGCGGTGCCGTGGTCGGTGCCGTCCGAGGCGTTGGCCCGGACCCGCCGGCCGAACTCCGAGTACACCGCCACCACCACCTGGCGCCCGGCCCCGGTACCGGCCATCCGGTCGACGAAGGCGGTCAGCGCCTTGTCGACCTGGCCGAGCAGTACCGCCTGGAGTTGCTTCTCGTCGGCGTGCGTGTCGAAGCCGCCCAGGGAGACCGAGAAGACCCGGCTCGACACCCCGGCCTCGACGCACTGCGCCACCAGGTCGAGTTGGGCGGCGAGCGAACTGCGCGCCCCGCCGGTCGCGGTCGCGGCCGGCCGGTCGTCGTCACCGCCGTCGTCGGCCTCCTCGGCCGCGGCGGCGTCGCGTACCTCGGTGATCATCGCGTCGACGGCGCGCAGGTCGGTGAAGCAGGCGGCGGCCCGGGCCTGACCGGCCGGTTCGCCGGGTTCCGCCACCGCGAGCTTGGCCAGCGTCGGGTCGCCGACCGGGCGGCGGGCCTTCCGCTCGGTCACCGGTACGGCGGCACCCGCGCTGCGGGCACCGGCGAGCAGCGGCGGCAGGGTCGGCTCGAAGGAGACCGCGAGCCGGGGGTCGCCGCCCGCCCCGTCCAGCCAGCGGCCGAGCCAGCCGGTGTGCTCGGGGCGGTCGGGGCGGGCGGTCTGCCAGATGTCCATCGAGCGGAAGTGACTGCGGTCCGGTGTCGGATATCCGACACCGCGCACGATGGCCAGCCTGCCCTCGCCGTACAGCCGGTGCAGCCCGGCCAGCGCCGGGTTCAGCCCCACCCGGTCGTCCAGCCGCTTCACCTCGTCGGCCGAGTATGCCAGCTCGGGGCGGGCGTCCTGGTAGGCCGGGTCGGCGTACGGGACGACGGTGTTCAACCCGTCGTTGCCGCCGTAGAGGGTGACCAGGACCAGGGTACGGGCCTGCGGGTCCCGGTCACCGGCCGTGTCGAACAGGTCCGACAGGCCGTACGCGCCTGCGCCGGCCGCGAGCGCTCCCGCCCCGGCCACGCCACTGGCGAGCAGGAACCTGCGTCGGGTGAGGATGTCCATCCGCTCGTCTCCTCCTCGTCAACTGACGGTGTACTCGGGGCTGACCAGCCCGGCGACCAGCAGCCGGCGCGGGTCGTCGGCCAGCGGGGCCAGGGCGGCCAGGGTGCGTGGCGTCCACCGGTCCACCACCAGCAGCCGGGCCAGCGCCTCCGGCCGGTCGTCCCGGGCGGTGCCGGCGAGCCGCCGGGTCACCTCGGGAGCCGCCGCTGCGGCCAGCAGCGCGGCCAGCCGCATCCGGGCCTGCAACGACGAGGTGGTCAGCCAGGCCGGGCCGGCCGGCCAGCCGCCGACGCTCGGCGGTCGCAGCGGCACCTGGTCCATCCCGGCCAACCGGTTGGCAAGCTCCCGACGCTGCTGGTCGGGGAGCTTGCCGGGCCGGATGCCGAGCTGGCGCATCGCCCCGACCGCCCACTCCACCGGCTGCTTCACCAGGCCGCCCCGGGCCTGCCCGAACTCCGGGGCGGTGAAGAGCGCCCGGAGCACTTCGGTGGTGGTGCCGGCGGTCCCGGCCAGCGCCTGCGGCAGTGGCACGTCGGCGCCGGCGAACCGGGCCCAGAGCCGGGCTGCGACGAAGGCGCCGGCCTCGGGGCGGGCGGCCAGCAGCCGGGCGTACGAGTCGGCGTCGAACGCCGCCGTCCGGCCGAGGATCGTCTTCCCGGCCGGATCGTGCCGGCGCCGGACGAACCGTGCCTCGCCGGTACGCCGGTCGACCTGCCAGCCGGTCAGCGCCCGTGCCCCGGCCTTGACGTCCGCCTCGGTGTAGTGCCCGATGCCGAGGGTGAACAGCTCCATCAGCTCCCGGGCCAGGTTCTCGTTCGGGGCGGTACGGGTGTTCTTCTGCCCGTCCAGCCAGAGGATCAGGGCCGGATCCCGCACCATCGCCCGGACCAGTGCCTCGAACGGCCCCCGGCCGTACCGCCGGAAGGTGTCGAGCTGCCCGAGCATGAGCTGGGCGGACTTCACCTTGCGTACGCTGGTCGCCCAGTGCCCGTGCCAGAAGAAGACCAGCTTCTCGGTGAGCTGGTGCTCGGCGGCGACCATCCGGTCCAGCCACCAGTCGACCAGCCCGCGCGCCTGTTCCGCCCGCTTCTTCTGGGCCTGCTGCCGCTGCTCCCGGCCGGACTCCTTGGTGATCCCCGCGTACGGGTCGGCGCCGAGTTCGGGGGGCGGGGTGGCCGCCGCGCCGGGGTCGGTGCCGACCGGGCTGAGCAACCGGTCCAGCGTGGCAGCCACCCCGGCGCGTCCGGCCGCCTCCACCTCGGCGGCTGTCGGCCCGAAGGTGGCGCGGCGCAGCAGGTGTACGACGGCGTCCCGATCGACCATGCGGCCGACCCTAGGCCGGTTGTGTACGAGCCCGGTAAGGCCGGCGATCGAGGTCGGTCTGGGTCAGCGGTGATTCCGGCGATGCCGGCGCCCGGGGACGGTCAGCGGCCCTCGAACGTCGGCCGGCGCTTCTCCACGAAGGCGGTGGTGGCGGCCCGGTGGTCGGCGGTGGCGCCGCAGATCGCCTGCGCCTGGGCCTCGGCGGCCAGCGCCTCGGAGAGGGTGCCGGCGTCGCCGACCGAGAGCTGCCGCTTGATCGCCCCGTACGCCACCGTCGGTCCGGCGGCCAGCCGGACGGCCAGCTCCTGCGCGGTCTCCAGCACCTGCTCGTCGTCGACCAGCCGGTTCAGCAGCCCGAGCCGGTACGCCTCGTCGGCCGGTACCGGCTCGGCGAGCATCAGCAGCTCGACCGCCTTGGCGTGGCCGACCAGCCGGGGCAGCGACCAGGAGGCGCCGGTGTCGCCGGCCAGGCCGACCTTGGCGAAGGCCAGCAGGAAGCTCGTGCCGGGGCCGCCGATCCGGAAGTCGGCGAGGAAGGCGAGCGAGGCTCCGGCGCCGGCCGCCATGCCGCGTACCGCCGCGATCACCGGCTTGGGCAGGCTGGCCAGCCGGGAGGCGATCGGGTTGTAGTGGGTCCGGACCGTGCCGAGCGGGTCGGTGCCGCCACCGGCCAGCGTGGCGGCGTGTTCCCGCAGGTCCTGGCCGGCGCAGAAGGCCGACCCGGCGCCGGCGAGCACCACCGCGCGGCAGGAGCGGTCGTGCTCCAACTCGGCCAGGGTGTCCCGCAGCGCCTCCTTCAGCGCCACGTCCAGCGCGTTCATCGCGGTCGGCCGGTTCAGGGTCAGCGTGACCACGGAGTCGGAGCGGTCGATGAGCAACGGCTCGGTCACGGGTGTTGACCCTTCTGTCGGGCGATCCGGTGGGAACCGTCGAGGCACTGCTCGACGAAGCGGTCGGCGGCCGGGCGCAGCCGCGCGGCGTGCCGGTCGAAGAAGGCTGCCGCGCTCGTCCCCGGCCACCGCTCGGGCAGTAGCGCGGGAGGCAGTTGCGGGTCCCGGAAGAGGAAGGTACGCCATGCGTGCACGAGCCGGAACCGGGCCGCGTACGCGTCCTCGTCGCAGCTACGTACGGTCACCGCGGCGAGCAGCGGCCGCTGCTCGGAGACGAACTCCTGGTACGCGTTGGCGATCTCGTCGAGGTCCCAGGCCCGCCGGACCACCCCCATCGCCCCGGGCGTGCCGGCGGTGTGCGCGGCGGTGAACCGCTCGTAGCGCACCCCGGCCTCGGTCAGCAGGGCGTCCACGTCCTCGCCGGGCCGGGTGGCGACCCAGGTCTGCTCGTCGAGCATGCCGTAGCCCAGATAGCTCAGGTTGGCGGCGAGGCGTTGCCGGTCCCGGCGGTTCGTGCCGGTTTCAAGCACGATCAGGTCGAATCGGCCGTCCCATCCGATCTTGCCGGTCCGGTAGATCCGGGCCGCCGCCTCGTCGAGTCGTCGGGCCGCTCTCGGGGTGAGCAGATAGCCCGGTCCGGCGGCCAGTCGGAGCGGGTGCAGCCAGCCCTGCCGGACCATCCGGGAGACTGCGGTACGGACCGCGGGTGCGGCGATGCCGAGCGGGGATAGTAGTTTGACCAGCGCGGACACCGGTGCGCGTCCACCCCGGGAGCGGAGGTAGTCGCCGTACAGGTCGAAGAGTGCCGACCGTGCCTGCATGACCGCACATTGTGACACCCCTTCTCAAGATATGCTAGATGCTGTTACATCAACGCTGGTTCGGTTTGGGTCCGGCGGTGTTCATCAGGGAAAATCGTTGGTCGGCACCGCGGCCTTGGGCGGTGATGCTGACCAAATGGATGTGGGGCAACCCACCGACCCTGATGAAGGTCTGAGGGGAGACAACATGGCGGCGATGAAGCCGCGGACGGGCGACGGTCCGCTGGAAGTCACCAAGGAGGGCCGGGGCATCGTCATGCGGGTTCCGCTGGAGGGTGGTGGCCGGCTCGTCGTCGAGATGACTCCCGACGAGGCCAACGCGCTCGGTGACGCGCTGAAGGCCGCCGCCGGCTAAGTGAACGCCGACTCCTCCGGGCGGTACGTCTCGTCCGGCGGGGTTTCTCACCCTGGGCCACCGGCGGTGTCGCCGGTGGCCCAGGGTCGTGATGCCGGGCGGGCACGTTCTTCCCGCTCTCACAAGATCGTCTGGAGGTAACGCCGGCGTGCTGTCGATCCGTCTGGTAGTCGACCCGAGCGGGTTCGAGACCCTGGCCCTGCCGGTCGCGCCTCCGGAGCCGCCGGGTGTGCCCGCCGACGGGGCGACACGGGTCGACCCGGGCTCGACCGACCAGGCCGGATCGGGTACCCAGGACGGCGCCGCGCCGGGCGGTCGAGTGCTGCCCACCTTCCTCGCCCTGCCTGCCGAACTGGCCGCCGAGGCGACCGCGCTGCTGCCGTACCTCGACCGGCCCGGGGGCGCGGGCGCGCTGCACCGGTCGATCCGGCCGCAGGGCACCCCGACCCGGCTGCTGCTGGCCGGTGTGGGCGGTGGCGACGAGGCCGGCTGGCGGTCCGCCGGGGCGGCGGTGGTCCGGGCGGCCACTCGTGAGAGTTCGATCACTATAGCGATTCCGGTCGATGCCACCCCGGAGGCGGTACGCGGGCTCGCCGAAGGGATCTGGCTGGCGTCGTACCGGTTCCGGATGACCGACGCCGACGGAGCCGCCGGCGACCCGCCCGCGCTGACCGAGGTGCTGCTCGCGGTCGCCGCCCCGGAGCCCTACCAGGCGGCTCTGGACACCGCCCGGGTGGTCGCCGAGGCGACCCGGTTCGCCCGGGACCTGACCAACACCCCCTCCTCGGTGAAGAGCCCGGCCTGGTTCGCCGACCGGGTGGTCGAGGCGGCCGCCGGCCGGGACGGGCTGACCGTCGAGGTCCGGGAGCCGGACCGGCTCGCCGCCGAGGGGTTCGGCGGCATCCTCGCGGTCGGCGGGGGATCGGCGCAGGGACCCCGGCTGGTCGAGCTGAGCTGGCGACCCGAGGGTGCGGACCGGCATGTGGTACTCGTCGGCAAGGGCATCACCTTCGACACCGGCGGCGTCTCGATCAAGCCCCGGGACGGCATGAAACTGATGCGCAAGGACATGGGCGGTGCCGCGGCCGTGGTCGCCGCCGCACTCGGTGCCGCCGCGCTCCGGCTGCCGGTCCGGGTCACCGCGCTCGCCCCGCTCGCCGAGAACATGGTCAGCGGCTCGGCGTACCGGCCGGGCGACGTGGTGCGGCACTACAACGGGCTGACCAGCGAGAGCACCAACACCGACGCCGAGGGCCGGCTGGTGCTGGCCGACGCGCTCGGCTACGCCGTGGCGCGGCTCGCGCCGGACCTGCTGGTCGACCTCGCCACCCTCACCGGGGCGAACGCGGTCGCGCTCGGCAAGCGGACCGCCGCCCTCTACAGCGACACCGACGAGCTGGCCGAAGCGGTACTGGCGGCGGCCGAGGCGGCCGGCGAGCGGGCCTGGCGGATGCCGCTCCCCACCGACTACGCCGAATACCTCGGCAGCGAGATCGCCGACCTCTACAGCGCCCCGAACCACGGCGCCGGATCGGTCACCGCCGCGCTCTACCTCCGCGAGTTCGCCGGTGACCTGCGGGACCGCTGGGTGCACCTGGACATGTCGGCGCCGTCCTGGTCCGACGGCAACGACGGCGAACTGGTCAAGGGCGCGACCGGCTGGGGCGTACGCACCCTGCTGCGCTGGCTGGCGACCCAGCCGTAGCCGGTGCCGCTGGTCCGGCCGGCGTCAGACCGGGTCCGGTCAGCGCTTGACCGGGTCCGCGGCATTCGACCGGCTCCGGTCAGTGCTTGACCGGGTGCGCGGCATTCGACCGGGGCCGGTCAGCGCTTGACCGCGACGAGCAGTCCCTCGCCGGTGGGCAGCAACGCCGGGGTCCACTCCTCCGACTCGCGGACCGCCTTGACCACCTCCCGGACGGTCACCGTCTCCACGTCCCGGGCGGCCGGGTCGCCGATCCGGCCGGCGGCCAGCGCGCCGTGCAGCGCGAGTACCCCGCCGGGGCGCAGCAGCCGCAGCGCCGCCTCGACACAGGCGCTGTACTCCGCCACCTCCGAGTCGACGAAGATCAGGTCGTAGACACCGTCGGCGAGCCGGGGCAGCACGTCCAGCGCCCGGCCGGTGATGATCCGGGTACGCCCGGAGGCGAAGCCCGCCTCCTGGAAGATCCGCCGGGCGATCCGCTGGTGTTCCGTCTCCACGTCGATCGTGGTCAGGATGCCGTCGGGGCGCATGCCGCGGAGCAGCCAGAGCCCGCTGACCCCGGTACCGGTACCGATCTCCACGACGGCTCGTGCACTGCCGGCCGCGGCCAGCAGCCGGAGGGTGGCACCGGTGCCCGGCGTGACGGCGTCGAGTCCGACCTCCCTGGCCAGGCTGCGAGCGGTACGCAGGACCAGGTCCTCGGCAACGTACGCTTCGGCGAACTGGAGTGCTTGGGCGGTCGTCGTACTGACTGACCGGGCGACCGTGGCGATGGGGCACCTCCGGGCGGCGAGGAACTCGGCTGGGGATGGAACCTGGGGATGGAACTCGGTCTCGGTGCGTCTCGGGGGGTGCCGGGATTTCCGGCGGGCGGAGCTTGCGGACGGCGGGTTCGCGGGGTGACGGTGGAACGGCGGCGGTGGGACGGCGGACCGGGGCGGGGTTGCGGGTATGAGCCTAAGGGTGGCGGTACGTGATCGGCAGGCGCGTACCTCGGACGGCGTCGCCGCCTCGGACCAACCGATGACCGGTAATCGGCCATCCGTGCGATCCTGGATGCGGAACCCGGACGCCGCGGCCGGAACCGGTCGCCCCGGCCCGCGCGGCGCCCGGCTTCAGGGACGGACTGGGAGGCAGCGAACGTGACGGACGGCTGGAACTGGCGCCAGCCCGACGGGACGGCGACGCCGGGGAATCCCCCGCCGCCGACGCCCTCGACGGTAGGCACGCCGGCGGTGCCCGGGTCGGCCGCCGCCCCGGGATCGTCCCCGTGGTGGTCCGACGCGCTGCACGACCCGTGGCGGAACCCGGCCACTCCGGCGGCCGTGGTGGTGCAGGCGGCACCGGCCTCGGGCGCGGGCGCCGAACCCGAGCCGGTGACCGACCCGGCCACCGCCGGGCGGCGGGGGCTGGCCCCGGTCTTCCTGGTCTCGCTGATCACCGCGCTGCTGGCCGGCGCGCTGGGCGGCTCACTCGGGTACGCCTTCGCGGTGCGCGGCGGTGCCGGCGGTACGACCACGCTCGGCTCGACCGCCGCAGAGCCGCCCGCCACGGCCCGCCGGCCACCCGACTCGCTGGCCGGTGTCGCGGAGCGGCTGCTGCCCAGCGTCGTCACGGTACGGGTCAGCGGCAACGGCGGCATCGGTCTCGGCTCCGGCTTCGTGGTCAGCCAGGACGGCTACGTGATCACCAACGACCACGTGGTCGGTGCCGGCGCCGACACCGCGACGGTGGTGTTCAACGACGGCTCCACCGCACCGGCCGAGGTGGTCGGCAAGGATCCCGAGGCGGACATCGCCGTGATCAAGGTGTCCCGGACCGGCCTCAAGCCGGTGGAGTTCGGCGACTCGGACGCCGTGGCGGTCGGCGACCCGGTGCTCGCCTTCGGTACCCCGCTGTCGCTGGCCAACACCGTCACCGCCGGCATCGTCAGCGCGCTGGACCGGACGTTCCGGCAGGGTGAGGCGGGTGGGCAGGTGCGCTACTACGCCGCCATCCAGACCGACGCCGCGGTGAACCGGGGCAACTCCGGCGGGCCGCTGGTCGACGGCGGCGGGCGGGTGATCGGGGTGAACTCGGTGATCCAGACGCCGGCCGCCGACGAGGAGACCGCCGGCAACGTCGGCCTGGCCTTCGCGATCCCGATCAACCAGGCCAAGCGGTTGGCCCAGGAGATCATCGACACCGGAAAGGCCCGCCGGACCGTGATCGGCGCGACGGTCGGCGGCACCCGCTCCGGCGGGTCGGGCGGGGTGCGGATCTCCGCCGTCGAGCCGACCGGACCGGCCGCCGCCGCCGGGCTGCGCGCCGGTGACGTGGTTCTCAAAATCGACGGCAAGCCGCTGGAGGACCCGAGCGACCTGATCGCGCTGGTCCGCAAGTACGCACCCGGCTCGGTGGTGAACGTCGAGTACCGGCGCGGGCCGGAGCGGCAGGCCGCCTCGGTGACCCTGGCCGCCGACGTGAAGTAGCGCCCCGCTCCCCCTCCCACCGCCCGCCATGACGTGCGTACTCTTGCCGGGGGCGGGGATGAGGAGGCAGGCGTGTTCGAGAACCTGAACTGGTGGGAGATCGGTGCGCTGCTGCTGGTCGCGCTGCTGATCTTCGGCGACCGGCTGCCGGCCGTGATCAGCGACGGCCTCCGGATGCTGCGCAACCTGCGCAACATGGCCCGCAACGCCACCGGCGACCTGAGCCGCGAGCTGGGCACCGACATCCAGCTTGAGGACCTGCACCCGAAGGCGTTCATCCGCAAGCACCTGCTGAGCGAGGAAGACGAGCAGGCGATCCGGAAGCCGCTGGAGGGGACGTTCGAGAAGCTCCGCTCCGACCTGACCGACGTACGCCGGGAGGTCGACGACGTCGCGGCCTCGGCGGACATCCGCTCGTCCAGCGGCTCGACCGCCTCGACCTCGGGTACCGGCAGCGACGTGACGCCGGCTGGGCGCCGCGCCTTCGACGCCGACGCCACCTGACCGGGCGCCCCTGATCCGAGGCGCTGACGGCACGCTGGTCCGGCGTCGAGCGCCGACGTGGACGACGGCCCGAGCGCCGGCCGCCGCGGTGGTCAGCGACCGGTGGGGCGGAGCCCGAGGGGCTTGCCGAGCAGCGACTCGCGGCGTACGGCGAGCCGGTCCGCGACCGCGGCCAGCGCCTTGGCGGCCGGCGCCTCCGGCTCGGCGAGTACGACCGGGTCACCGGCGTCGCCGGCCTCGCGTACCCGGGTGTCCAGCGGGATCTGACCCAGCAGCGGCACCTGTGCGCCGACCACCCTGGTCAGCGACTCGGCGACCATGGCGCCGCCGCCGGAGCCGAAGACCTCCATCCGGGAGCCGTCCGGCAGGTCCAGCCACGACATGTTCTCCACCACCCCGACCAGCCGCTGGTGGGTCTGCAGGGCGATCCCGCCGGCCCGCTCGGCCACCTCGGCCGCCGCCGTCTGCGGCGTGGTCACCACCAGGATCTCCGCGTTGGGCAGCAACTGGGCCAGCGAGATGGCCACGTCGCCGGTGCCCGGCGGCAGGTCCAGCAGCAGGACGTCGAGGTCGCCCCAGTAGACGTCGGCGAGGAACTGCTGCAATGCGCGGTGCAGCATCGGCCCCCGCCAGACCACCGCCGCGTTGCCGTCGGTGAACATGCCGATCGAGATCACCTTCACCCCGTGCGACTGGGGCGGCATGATCATGTCTTCGACCCGGGTCGGCCGGCCTTCGACGCCGAGCATCCGGGGTACGGAGTGGCCGTAGATGTCCGCGTCGACGACGCCCACCGCGAGCCCCTTGGCGGCGAGGGCGGCGGCCAGGTTGACCGTGACGCTCGACTTGCCGACCCCGCCCTTTCCGCTGGCCACGGCGTAGACCCGGGTCCGGGAGCCGGGCTGGGCGAACGGGATCACCGGCTCCTGGCTCTGCCCGCCGCCGCGCAGCCGGGCTTGCAGCGCCTGCCGCTGCTCCGGACTCATCACGCCGAAGTCGATGGTGACTCCGGTCACGCCCGGCACCGCGCCGACCGCCGCGGTGATGTCGGTACGCAGCTTGTCCCGCAGCGGGCAACCGGCGACGGTGAGCAGCAGTTCCACCCGTACCGTGCCGTCGGCGGCGACCACGGCGGAGCGCACCATGCCGAGTTCGGTGATCGGTCGACGGATCTCCGGGTCGTCGACGGTGGCGAGCGCGGCGTGCACCGCCTCCTCGGCGGCATTCGTGGGCCGGACGGCGGAGTCGGTGCCGGAGGCGGCGGCCTCCTGGCCGGGAACGGCTGGAGCAGACATGTTCGCCATGCTACGTCGCCGGCCGGTCCGACTGGCCGGCCGCACCGGGACAGACGGGCGTTGAGCAGCACTCGACAGACGAATCGAACGAGTACGGCGGGGCCGGCAAGTCGGGCGTTCAGCCATGGGTGGGGAAATTGGCGATTTGACGGTAGACGCCGTACCCGTCGGGGTGCGACGATCGTTGAAGTTCGCCGCGCGCCTAGCCCCTTGAGGCGCGCGGCGCTTTTGTGTCGCCGGGCGGTTCGCTGGTCCGCCGACGGCGGCCCGGTCAGCGGCGCCGGACCCGGTGCAACCGGAACGGCCGGCGGGTCTGCCGCACCGGGGTGGCCTCGCGCGGCGGGGCGGCGAGCGAGTCGTCCGGCAGGGTCTGCCCGGCGGCCAGCGGCGGGCCGGCCGGGGCCAGCCGGCTGAGCACGCAGCCGGCCCTCCATCGCTCGGCCAGGTCGGTCGGACTGCCCGAGGCGTTGAGCCGCTTGGCTGCCACCTGGGGGGCCACCGTCGCCCACTGCTCGCTCTCCGGTGCGACCCGGGACACCTCGGCCGGCCAGGTGACGATCCGCCCGCCGTGGTCGCCGCGCAGGGTCACCGTCGCGGTGTGCGTCTCGGCGAGCCCCGGCGCGGACTGCTCGCCGGGGCCGCTCACCACGTACAGCCCACCGTCGAGTGGGACGCACCACAGCGCCACCGGCGGCCGGTCGCCGACCGCCACCCAGGCCACGGCCGCCTTCTTCACCGCCTCCGTCACCAGCGGCGAGACCGGGGCCACCTGCTCGTCCGTCACACCCCGCATCCTGCCTCACCCGGGATCGGCACGGAACCCGCCGGCTCCGACCCGGGCCGGCTCGGGGGTACGTCGAGCAGCCCGGGGAGCTCGGTCAGCGAGCTGAGTGCCGGACCGGTCCAGCCAAGGTCCCGGTTGAAGACGAGGTGACCGTCGAGGTCGGCGGCGGCCAGCCGGATCGCGGTCATCCCGGCCCGGGTGGCGCCGGTGAGTTCCTGGCTGCCGCCGTCGCCGACGTAGAGGCAGTCCGCCGGGGCGACACCCAGCCGGTGGCAGGCGGCGAGATAGATCGCCGGATCGGGCTTGCAACGGCCGACCTGCACCGAGAAGACCCGCGCGTCGAGCAGGGGCGCGACCGGCAGTTGCGGCAGGAAGGCGGGGAGTTCGTGGGTACAGTCACTGACCAGCGCGGTGTGGGCGCCACGACGCCGAACGGCGCGCAGCACGGTCACCGCCTCGGGGCGGAGTCGGGTGTCGGCGCGTACCGCCTCGACCCGGGCCTCGACGGCGGCGCGCAGGTCGGCGGCGGAGGGTCGGCCACCGGCCTGCGCGCAGATCCAGCGCATGGTGTCGGTGGCGTCGCCGAGCGCCCCGCTGGCGCGCAGGTAGAAGGACCGGTCGAGCACCTCGACCAGCGCCTCCACGGCACAGCCGAGCAGTGCGGCGACCGCCGCGTGCTGCTGTCCCCGCCGGTTGGCGCAGGTGAGGGTGCCGAAAAAGTCGAAGAGCACCGCCCGGTACGCGGGTAATCGCCGCTCCCCGCCCTGCTCCGACCGATCCGGTCGGGGCTGGTCGTCGGGGGCGGAGCAGCGGTCTGTCGGGGAGGGGTACCGGTATGTGGGCATGGGGGAGCAGGCCTCCGGAACCGGGTGAAGCCAGGCGCGATCGGACGATCGTAACGACTTGTCGACCAGATGGTGGCCCGCAGTGACATGTGAGGATTTTTCCGTGCCTGTCGCCGTACCACCGCCCCGGACCTCGATCGACCCGCTGAGCATCGGCGCGGTCGCGGTCGCCATCGCGGCGGTGTCCTCGTCGGCGCCGTTGATCGCGTTCGCCGCCGCGCCCGCGCTGGCCATCGCGTTCTGGCGGAACTTCCTCGCGGTCGGCGTGTTCGGGCCGGTCGCGCTCTTCCGGCGCCGGGCCGAGTTCCGGGCGCTGGCCAGCGACACCGGCCGCCGGGACGCCGGCTACTGCGTGCTCGCCGGTCTCGCCCTCGCGGTGCACTTCGCCACCTGGATGCCGAGCGCCCAGTTGACCTCGGTGGCCGCCGCCACCGCGCTGGTGGTCACCCAGCCGGTCTGGCAGGGGCTGATCGCGCTCGGCCAGGGCCGACGGCTCTCCACGGTCGCCTGGCTCGGTATCGGGCTCGCGGTGGTCGGCGCGATCTGGGCGGTCGGCGCGGACTTCGGGGTCTCCGGCCGGGCCGTCGCCGGTGACCTGCTCGCGGTCGCCGGTGGCATGGCGGCGGCGGTCTACACCGCCCTCGGTGAACGGGTCCGGAGCACCATCAGCACCCTCGGCTACACCACCGTCTGCTACGGGGTCTGCGCGGCGGCGCTGCTGGTGGTCTGCCTGGCCGGCGGCGTACGCCTCGGCGGCTATGACGCCGGCACCTGGCTCGCCGTACTGGGGCTGGTGGTGGGAGCCCAACTGCTCGGGCACTCGATGTTCAACTACGCGTTGCGCCGGATCTCGGCGACCACGATCAGCGTGCTCTTCCTGCTCGAAGCGCCCGGCGCCGCGCTGCTCGCCTGGGTCTGGCTGGGCCAGGTACCCCGGACGGCCGCCCTGCCCGGGCTGGTCCTGCTGCTGGCCGGCGTCGCCGTCGTGCTGCACGGCGCGGCGCGGGCCGCCCGGCGCCCCGGCACCGGGGTCCACCCGGAGCCGCTAACCGCCCCGCCGGAGGCCGGCCCCCTGTCGGACGGCGAGCCGCGCTCCGGAGGAGCGCACCAGAACCGCTGACCTGACATCCCGCCGGCCGCGAAGGCCGCCCGGACGTCCGCCGGTCGGGAAGGTCGGCCGGCCGAGGTGCCGCTGGTCGGGAAGGTCGGCCGGCCGAACGGACGCCCCGCCGGCCGGGTGGACCGGTCCCGATGCCGCCGATGCCGACCGGCGTCGTCGCCCGGTCACCGGCGGGCCCCGGATCAGCCGTGGATACCGGCCGGCGACGACCGGTCGGACCGTGGCCGCGATCCCGGCCGGCCGGGAAGGTCTCGGGTCTACCGGGATTCTCGGACCGGCCGAGGGTCAGCCCGAGGTGCTCGCCGTGGTGGCGAAGAGCACGCCCATGAAGCCCAGGTAGGCGAGGAAGAAGAGCAGGCCCAGCGCGGCCAGCCCGAGCGAGACCCAGCCGAGCACGAGGCCGGCGGTGGCGAAACCGCCGCCCTCCTCGCCGCTCGCCTGGATCTCGGTACGTGCCTTCTTCGCCAGATAGACCGCGACCCCGCCCACGAGCTGGCAACTGAACAGGGCCACGATCCCGGTGACCATGGCCGCGATCGCCATCCCGTTCGTCGGCCGGCGCGCCACGTACGGGTAGCCGGGGTAGCCGGGGTGGCCCGGCGTCCAACCCGGCTGCGGCGCTTCGCCGGCCGGTCCCGGGTACTGCCCCGCGTCGAGGGCCGGCTGTGCGACGACACCCGGGTCGCTGGTGGGCTCGGACGGGTTACCGGTGCTGCCGGGGTTCACGGCGCCTCCTGCTGGTCCGGATGCTCAGTAGCCGGTGTCGATGCTCAGTAGCCGCTGTCGTACGACGACGACGGTTGGTTGGCCAACCAGACGAAGAAGATGACAATGGCGATGGTGGCGAGGACCGCGATGGCGGTGGAGATCCAGCCGACGATGATGCCGGCCTTGGCGAATCCCGCGCCGCCCTCGCCGCGCTCGCGGATCTGCTTGCTGGCGACGTGTCCCATGATCGCCCCGACGGCACCGAGGTAGCCGCCGAGTCCGTACCCGCAGAGTCCGAGCGCGCCCACGATGGCGACCACCATCGCGGCGATCGACAGGCCGTTGGTCGACGGACCCGGGGTGACGACCGGGTAACCGGCCGGCGGATAGCCCGGAGCCATCACCGGTTGACCGCTGATCGGATCCGTGCCGGCCGGGTACGCCTGGGTCGGGTAGCCGGCGTCGGCCGGATATCCCGGCTGGTAGGGCTGGGCAGGGCCGGCCGCCTGCGCCGTCGGGTCCTGGTACATGGGCTGGTAGCCCGGATCCTGGTAGCCCCCGGGTTGGGCCGGTGGTTGTGCCTGCCAGGACGGATCGCCGGAGTAGCCGCTCTGCTGGGGGTCAGTCATTCGAGGTCTCTCACTTCGTCCGTTCGGATGCGTCGCCAGGGTAGTCGGCGTTCGCCAGATCGGTGTCCCCATATCCGGCCGGCGGCCGTCGCCCGACGTGCCGGGTCGGTCTTGTCCGACGTGCCGGGCCGGTCTCGCCTCACGTGCCGGGCCGGTCTCGCCTCACGTGCCGGGCCGGTCTCGGCTCACGCGCGGTCGGCGGTGCCACGGCGCTGCGGCGTTGCCCGTATCGCCTGGACCGGGCAGGATCGCGGGCATGGTATTCGACGCGCGCGCCGGGGACAGATCCGGTAATCGGCCTCGTCGGGACGCCACGCGCCCCGCGCTGGCCCGCCGGCCCCGTACCGGCTCGCAGGGCACCGTCTCGCAGAGCATCGACCCGGGCCGGACGGGAGCGCCGGCCGATGACACCGAACCGGTGACGATGCGGCTGGACGGGCGGGTGGCGCTGGTCACCGGCGCCGGCAGTCCGGACGGGATCGGATACGCGACCGCCCGCCGGCTCTGCGCGCTCGGTGCCCGGGTGGCGATCGTCTCGACCACCCGACGCATCCACGACCGGGCCACCGAACTGGGCGCGACGGGCTTCGTCGCGGACCTCACCGACGAGGCCGAGGTCGGCGCGCTGGCGGACGCCATCGTCGAGCAGCTCGGCGAGGTGGAGGTACTGGTCAACAACGCCGGCCTGGCGAGCCGGGCGAGTCCCGAGGTGCTCCGGCCGGTCGCCCAGTTGAGCTACGACGAGTGGCACCGGGAGATCGAACGCAACCTGAGTACGGCGTTCCTGTGCAGTCGGGCGTTCAGCGGCGGCATGGCCGAACGGGGCTGGGGGCGGATCGTCAACCTCGCCGCCACCGCCGGCCCGGTCAACGCCCTGCCCACCGAGGCGGCGTACGCGGCCGCGAAGGCCGGTGTCGTCGGGCTGACCCGGGCGCTCGCGATGGAGATGATCGCCGACGGGGTCACCGTCAACGCGGTGGCACCCGGAACCATCTACACCGCGGCGTCCACCATGGCCGAACTGAAGCAGGGGCTCGGCACCCCGGTCGGCCGCCCCGGTACCCCGGACGAGGTCGCCGCCGCGATCGCCTTCCTCTGCTCGCCGGCCGCCTCGTACATCACCGGCCAGATGCTGGTGGTGGACGGCGGCAACAGCGTGCGGGAGGCGGAGTACCGGTAGCCGGAAAGCCGTCCGTCACCGGTCGGGCGAGCGGTCCCGACGCACCGCCGCGACACGCCGCCCGACCGGTCAGTACGCGCCACCGTCGCCCTCCGCGCCGGCCCAGCTCACCAGCGCCAGCCAGCCGCAGCAGCCGATCAGGTAGAGCGCGGTGAAGACATAGCTGAGTATCAGCCCCCAGGTGGCCAACTGGCCGCCCTGTTCGCCGGTGCGGCGGATCTGGCGTCGGGCCAGGTGCCCGAGCACGATGCCGGCCGGCGCGAAGACGAAGGCGAAGACCAGGGAGAGGATCGCCAGCAGGTTGACGCCGGACTGCCGGCCGGGCTGACCGTAGTAGCCGGGCTCGCCCTGGGCACCGGGCTGGCCCGGCTGTCCGTAGTAACCGGGCTGGTCCTGGTAGCCGTACTGGCCGGGCTGGCTGTAGTAGCCGGGCTGCTCGGGTTGGCCCGGATAGCCGTACTGGCCGGGCTGCTCGGGGCGATCGTACTGGCCGGGTTGGCCGTACTGGCCGGGGTAGCCGCCGTACTGGCCGGGCCGGTCAGGGCGTTCGCCGGAGCCGGACGGGGGCTGCGCCGGGGATCCCTGCGGATCCTGCGGCTCACCCGGCCCTGGGTTGCTCATAGCGCGGCCTCCTCACCGGGAACGCTACCCGTCAGCGCCGACTTTCATGGCAAATGTCCGGGATGGCACACGGTGCGGTGAGGAAAGCAGAGGTCGCCTGGTTCCGGCCGGCGGTCAGTTCCGCCGGGACAGGCCGCCGGTGGCGCGTTCCACCGCCAGGCAGCGGTCCTCGACGTAGTCGATGCCGGCCTCCTCGGCGATCCGCCTCGCTTCGCTGGAGACGATGCCGAGTTGCAGCCAGACCGCCGGGGCGCCGATCGCGACCGCCTCGCGGACCACCTCCACGGCGTCCTCGGCCGGCCGGAACACGTCGACCAGGTCGACCGGGTGCGGGATCTCGGCGAGCGAGCGGTAGACCCGCTCCCCGAAGAGTTCGTCCGCCTTCGGGTTGACCGGGATGATCCGCCAGCCGTACCGCTGCATCAGCGCCGGGACGCTGTGAGCCGGCTTGCCCGGGTCGCGGGACGCCCCGACCACGGCGATCACCCCGGCCTCGGCCAGGATCTGCTGAGGACTACGCACCCCGCGACAGTAGCTCGGGTCCGTACCGTCAGCCCCGCTCGACCCCGAGGCGGACCCGGGGAGGCCGGGACGGTGACGCTGGCCGGCAGGGAAGCCGGTCAGAGCAGGGTGAGCTGTTCGACGGCGGGTGCCGGGGCCGGCACCGGCACCTGGCGGGCCTCACCCGGCTCGGAGCGGTGCAGGCCGTGGCGGCGGGCCGCCATCCGCACCCGCGCGGTCAGCTCGCGCTGGTATGCCTGCGGCAGGTAGGAGCCTCGGCTGAAGAGGGCTCGGTAGCGCGGTACCAGGTGCGGGAACTCCCGGGCCAGCCAGCTCGCGTACCACTCCCGGGCGCCGGGACGCAGGTGCAGCGGCAGCGGGGTGACGCTCACCGCGCCGGCCGCCGCGATCGCAGCCACCGTCTCCTCGATCGACTCGTCGCCGTCGGTCAGCCCGGGCAGGATCGGGGCCATCAGCACCCCGACCGCAAAGCCGGCGTCGGTCAGCCGGCGTACCGCATCGAGCCGGCGTCGCGGGCTGGGCGTGCCCGACTCGACGGAACGCCACATCCGCTCGTCGACAAAACCGATCGACATCGAGACACCGACCTGGGTGACCGTGGCCGCCTGCTGGAGCAGGGGCAGGTCCCGCAGGATCAGGGTGCCCTTGGTCAGGATCGAGAACGGGTTGGCGAAGTCGCGCAGCGCCGTCAGGATCGGCGGCATCAGCCGGTAGCGCCCCTCGGCGCGCTGGTAGCAGTCGACGTTGGTGCCCATCGCGATGTGCGCGCCTGCCCACTTCGGCGCCGCCAGCTCGCGGCGGACCAGTTCGCCCGCGTTGACCTTGACGACCACCTTGCTGTCGAAGTCGCGGCCGGCGTCGAGGTCGAGATAGGTGTGCGTGCCCCGGGCGAAGCAGTTGTGGCTGACCACCCCGTTGGCGACGAAGTCGCCGGTGCCGGTGGTGATGTCGTAGAGCGGGAGCTCCTGGTCGAGCGGCTCGATGCTGCGGATCCGCAGCACCGCCCGGCCGCCGAGAATCGTCCCGTCGAGCCCGCCGGCAGGTAGGTCGGCGGGACCGGGCGTGGCCCGTCCGGTGCCGACCAGGCTGTCGGTGATCGCCAGATAGGGCCGGGGCGGCTCGCCGGGCAGCGCGCCGACGACGTGCTTCCACCCGCGCGGGGTGAGGAACCGGTGGTCGCCGCTGGCGGTCAGCTCGGTGCCGTCCGCCAGGACGATTCGGTATGCCGGCTTCACCGTCGACCAGTGCGCCAGCACCTCCGTCCGGACGTAGCGCCGGTGGTTGCCCTGCGCGACGGTGCCGTAGATCTGGTCGCCGATCCGTAGCTCGGCCAATGGTCGGGTGCGCCCGTCGGCGAGCAGGATCGCGGTGTCGCCGGCCAGGCAGTAGGCGCAGGCGTGGCTGCACCCCCGGTAGGGGTTGATCGTCCACTGGAACGGCACCCGCGAGGCGCCCGGCACCCGGTTGATGATCGACTTGGCGCGTACCTCGTAGAACGTCATGCCGGCGAAGCCAGGGGTGTCGAAGGTGCGGACGGTCGCGCCGGGCAGCGCCAGCGGCAGGGGTGGAGCCGCTGGCGCCGCCCCCGGAGGGGTCCCGCTGTCGGGGGGAGCCGACGTCAGGTTTTCCCAGCGCATGGCCACTATTCGAACATACGTACGAGACCCCGCGCAACTCGCCACGCCGGGCGCCGAGAAGGCGGCGAGAGGGCGCCGAGAAGGCGGCGAGAGGGCGCCGAGAAGGCGGCGACCCCAGAATCGAAGGGGATCGCGGCTATCGGTCGTCGGCCGGCGGGCCGCTGCTCTCCCGGCGGACCAGTTCCGCGGCGACGTGCTCGATCTGCGGGGTGTTCAGCGGCTCGGGAGGTTGCAGCGCGAGGGTCATCGCCCGGGCTCCCATGTCGGCCAGGGGCAGCCGGATCGTGGTGAGCGCGGGCGTCACGTCCTGGGCGATCGGCATGTCGTCGAAGCCGACCACACTGATCTGGCCCGGTACGTCGATGCCCCGGGACCGCAGCAGCGCGAGCGCGCCGATCGCCATCGAGTCGTTCAAGGCGACGATGGCGGTGACCCCCGGATAGCTGTCCAGCAGGGTGGCGGTGGCGGCGGCGCCGCCCGAGCGGTCGAAGTCGGCGTAGACGATCTGCCGGGTGGTGAGCTTCTGGCCGTGTTCCCGCGCGGCCCGGCGCAGTCCGGCGAGCCGGTCGGTGGTGGTGGTGAGATGGCGCGGCCCGGCGACGACCCCGATCCGGGTGTGCCCGAGGCCGTACAGTTCGGCGCCGATCAGGTGCCCGCCGGATTCGTTCGCCGGGATGACGGCATGCCCGCTGTGCTCGTGCCGGCCGATCACCGCCACGTGCCCCCCGGTGGACTGGTAGACCCGCAGTTTGGCGTCGAGGGTGTTGGTGAACTGCTCGTCGTGGTAGCCGGAGCCGGCCAGGATGATCGCGGCGGCCTGGTTGGCCCGGAGTAGCTCGACGTACTCCAGTTCCTTGTCCGGGTCCCGATAGGTGTTGCAGATGATGACCAGTCGGCCGTGCTCGGTGGCCACCCGCTGCAGCCCTCGGGTGATCTCCGCGAAGTACGGGTCGGAGACGTCGTGCACGATCACGCCGACCGCGCTGCGGTGGTTGCGGGCGAGCTGCTGGGCGTGCGCGTTCGGCACGTATTGCAACTCTTCGACCGCCGCCAGCACCCGCTCGCGGAGCGCGTCGGTCACCGGCTTGGGGCTGCCGTTGATGATCCTTGACGCGGTGGCGGGTGACACGCCGGCCCGCCGCGCGACATCCGCCAGAGTGGCCATCGAGTGCGTCCTTCCCCGGCCGCCCGGTGGCCGGTTGCAGGTGAGGATAGCGCGGCGCCGTCCGGGCCATTCACGGCCGTCGTGGGCCGGGTGACCCCGGCGGCTGAAGATCACCGGCGTGCCGGCAGGCTCTTGCCCGAATCGGAACGGAGTCGGTAGCGTAATCGGGAAAGCGCTTACCGACGTACGGCGTGCTCCACCGCGACCATCGCGCGCCAGGACGACCCCCACCGCACCACGTACCCCCGCGCGCTCGACGAGTGGCACCCGCGGATCAGCCAGCCTGAGGAGGCGACGTACATGGGCCGCACCACGATCGGCATCGTGCTCAACGGCGTGACCGGCCGGATGGGCTACCGGCAGCACCTGGTCCGCTCACTGCTCGCCATCCGGGAGCAGGGCGGGCTGGCGCTGCCCGACGGCCGCCGGCTCTGGCCCGAACCGATCCTGGTCGGCCGCAGCGAGGCCAAGCTCCAGGAGATCGCCCAGCGGCACGGGCTCACCGAGTGGACCACCGACCTGCCCGCCGCGCTGGCCCGCCCGGACGTGCAGATCTACTTCGACTCGCAGGTCACCGCCCAGCGGGAGAAGGCGCTGAAGCTGGCGATCGAGGCCGGCAAGCACATCTACACCGAGAAGCCGACCGCCGAGGACCTATCCGGCGCGATCGAGCTGGCCCGGCTCGCCGACACCGCCGGCATCAAGCACGGCGTGGTGCAGGACAAGCTCTTCCTGCCCGGCCTGCGCAAGCTCGACCGGCTGGTCAAGGGCGGCTTCTTCGGCCGCATCCTCTCGGTACGCGGCGAGTTCGGCTACTGGGTCTTCGAGGGTGACTGGCAGGCGGCCCAGCGGCCCTCCTGGAACTACCGGGCCGCCGACGGCGGCGGCATCACGGTCGACATGTTCCCGCACTGGCACTACGTGCTGGAGCAGATCTTCGGCCGGGTCGCGGCGGTGACCGCGCACGTCACCACGCACATCCCCGAACGATGGGACGAGGCCGGCGAGCGCTATGACGCCACCGCCGACGACGCCGCGTACGGCATCTTCGAGATCGAGCGACCGGGGCAGTCGGGCCGGATCGTGGCCCAGATCAACTCCTCCTGGTCGGTCCGGGTCTACCGGGACGAGCTGGTGGAGTTCCAGGTCGACGGCACCGAGGGCAGCGCGGTGGCCGGGCTGCGCAACTGCCGGATCCAGCACCGGGCCAGCACGCCCAAGCCGGTGTGGAACCCGGACCTGCCGGCGACCGAGGACTTCCGGTCACAGTGGCAGGTCGTACCGGACAACGAGGAGTTCGACAACGGCTTCAAGGCGCAGTGGGAGCTGTTCCTCCGGCACGTGGTCGCCGACGAGCCGTACGGCTGGGACCTGTGGGCGGGCGCCCGGGGCGTACAGCTCGCCGAGCTGGGGCTCGCCTCCGCCCGGGACGGCCGGCGCATCGAGATTCCCGACCTCGACGGTGGGAACCGATGACCACCGTCGCGGAGCGGTTCTCGTTCAACCAGGCCACCGCCAAGTACTGGCCGATTCCCGAGCTGGTCGCCGGCTGCCTGTCGACCGGGGTCACCCAGGTCGGGCTGTGGCGGGAGGAGACCCTCGAACACGGCTTGGACAAGACCGCCACGCTGATGCGCGAGTCCGGGCTCGCGGTCACCTCACTCTGCCGGGGTGGTTTCTTCCAGACCCCCGACTGGTACGACGAGAACCGCCGGGCGATCGACGAGGCCGCCACGCTCGGGGCGCCGGTGCTGGTGCTGGTCTCCGGCGGACTGCCGGAGGGCAGCCGGGACGTGGACGCGGCCCGCGCGCACGTCGGCGAGGCGATCGGCGAGCTGGTGCCGCACGCCCGCGCCGCCGGGGTACGGCTGGCGATCGAGCCGCTGCACCCGATGTACTGCTCCGACCGCTGCGTCGTGTCCAGCCTCGGGCAGGCGCTGGACCTGGCCGCGCCGCATCCCGCCGAGACGGTCGGGGTGGTGGTGGACACCTACCACATCTGGTGGGACGACCAGGTCTGGGCGCAGATCGCCCGGGCCGGCCGGGAGGACCGGATCGCCTGCTTCCAGGTCGCCGACTGGGCCACCCCGCTGCCCGAGGGGGTGCTGCTCGGCCGGGCGCTGCCGGGCGACGGCTGCGTGGAGTTGCGCCGGTTCCGGGAGGCGGTGGACGCCGCCGGCTACCGGGGGCCGATCGAGGTCGAGGTCTTCAACGCCGAGGTGTGGGCCCGGCCCGGTCCGGAGATCCTGGATCGCACCCTCTCGGGTTATCTCGCCCACGTGGATTAGTCGGCACCGTCACCGGAGGGGGAAACTGGTGATATGGACCAGCCCACCTTCGTGTACGACGGCGACTGCGCCTTCTGCACCACCTGCGCCGAGTTCATCGGCCGGCGGATCCCGACCGGGGCCAGGGTGGTGCCCTGGCAGTTCGCCGACCTCGACGCGCTCGGGCTGACCGCCGCCCAGTGCGAGGAAGCGGTCTGGTGGGTCGGCACCGACGGCGTACGCGCGGCCGGGCCGGACGCGATCGCCCGGCTGCTCGGCGCGAGCCGCCCCGGCTGGCGGCTGCTCGGCGCCGGCCTGCGAGTGCCTCCGGTACGCCTGCTGGCCTGGCCGGCGTACCGCTGGGTGGCCCGGAACCGACACCGCCTGCCGGGCGGTACGGCCGCCTGCTCGCTACCGCAGGCGACCCGGGACCGGCTCTACGGCACGGCCGGCGACGGCGCGGCGGGTGGCTCCGTCGGGACCGGTCCGGCGTCCTGACCGCGTCGGCGGGTCAGCCGGCGTAGCCGTTCGACCGGGCGGAGCCGCTCCAGCGGCAGGAAGCTGGTCATCGCCACCAGGTGCGGGGCGAACGAGATCGTGATGGTGGCGACGGTGACCACGTGGAACGAGTAGAAGAACGCCACCACGGCCTGCCGCCAGCGCGGCGGCACCACGAACACCAACGGGCTGAGCAGCTCGAACGCGATGATGCCGAACTGTGCCGCGATCAGCAGGTACGGCACCTGGGCGATCAGGTCGGCCAGCTCGGTACCGCGCCGGATGATCGCCCGGGCCAGTACCGAGCCGGTCATCCACTCCAGTCCGCCGAACCGGAGCTTGGCCCAGGCGGCCAGGAAGTAGGTGCAGACCACGGCGATCTGGGTGATCCGCAGCGCCCAGCCGGCCGCCTCGCTCTCGGTGCGGTCACGGTGCCGGGCTCGTCCCACGGTCGGCAGCACGGCCAGCGCCACCAGGAAGCCGAACCGGTCGTGGTCCACCTTCCCGTAGCTCATCGCGATGACCATCCACTCGAAATAGAGCACGAAGACGGCCCAGCCGAGCGCCCGGGGCGCCCGCCCGGTGGCGGCGGCGAGGGCGAGCAGCAGCAGCGCCCAGAAGATGAGGTTGACCAGCAGCGGGGTCGGGGTGGGCAGCGGCAGCAGCCGGCCGACGAAGAGCGGCTGGTACAGCTCGCCGGGGATGCTGGCCTTGTCGCGGATCCAGGGCGTGAAGACCAGCAGGTCCGCCGCGACGAAGAGGTAGACCAGGGTACGGAAGGCGGCGACCCGGCCCAGCGGCACCGGTTCGGTCAGCCAGCCCGACACGGCGGCGCCGATCCGTCTCGACGTGCTCACGAGGCCTGCCACCGGACCACCGTCTCGTCGACCGTGTTGCCGGTCGGCCGGCCGTCCGTGATGCCGTGCCAGCGGATCACGATGCGTACCTCGACGATCGGCGGTGCGCCGGGGTGCCGTTGCGCGTACGCGTCGGCGACCTGGCGCAGCAGGGTCGGGTCGGCCTCGTACCGGCCCTGCTGGCCCTCGATCTCGGCCCGGCGGATCCCGGTGCTCTCCTCGCCGAGCCCGACCACCGCGCCGGTGGCGTCGACCCCCTCGACCCGGGTGTCCGGGGCGGGGTCGTCCGGCGGGTTGGAGCCGGCGTACATCCGGAACGGGCCGAACGGGAAGTGGTCGTCCTGGCCCCAGAGGGTGCCGGCGAGCAGCACCGCGCCGGCCAGCAGGGTGAGGCCCACCCGGAGATTCCGGCCCCGCCTCGGCAACGCGTCCATCGGTTCGAGACCTTACGCGGTACCCGCAAGCTCCGGGCACCGTCGGTCGGAGGCCGCCGACCGCCGGGCCGGTACGACTCCGGCCGGACACCGATGCGTGGTGTCCGGCCGGAGCGTGGTCGTTACCTGGTCAGTTGGCCGTCAGTGGCTGTGCTCGGCGAGCTGCTTGCGTACGTCGTCCATGTCGAGCGCCTGCACCTGCTCGATCAGCGACTCCAGCGCCGACTCCGGCAGGGCGCCGGGCTGGGCGAAGACGATCACGCCGTCTCGGATCGCCATGATCGTGGGGATCGAGCGGATGTCGAACTTCGCGGCGATCTCCTGCTGCGCCTCGGTGTCCACCTTGCCGAAGACGATGTCCTGGTGCTTGTCCGAAGACCGCTCGTAGACCGGCGCGAACCGCTTACACGGGCCACACCAGTCCGCCCAGAAGTCCACCAGCACGATGCCCGGCTGCTCGGTCACCTCGTCGAAGTTGGCTGTGGTCAGCTCAACGGTCGCCATTGATCTCTCCGATCACCGCAATTTGGCCCTACGACTGGGAAACCCACCCGGCCTCCTTGGAATTCCCCGGCACGACGGGTTGAAACGGTCATCGTGTGGCGGCTCACGTTCCGGCCGGGCATCGATGCGGATCGGTCATTGAGCCGGCCTGGAAGTGAAACACCGGTGACATAGTTCGGTGACTGATAGTTATGGGAGCGTTTCCAGGACTTCCGCTGGCCAGTCCGGGTGTGATCCGGAAACTTCCCGGTTGGCAAGCGGAAACAGGTGACATAACGGATGGCCGGGTGCGTACGCCTGTTCACGTTAAGTAACATTACAAAAAGGTAACTGTGACCCCGATCTCGTGGCGAACTCTTCTGTCGACCGGGTCGGGTCGGGCAGAATCTTTCCCATCAGAGCGTGGGCGGCGGGTGCCGGGGAGGGCCCCGCCGCTCATTGCGTCCGGGGTCGGTTTCTCCGCCCGGGCACACCTTTAAATCAGCGCTGAGGACCCGGCGTGTCCGGCCGGTCGCGTCGGCGCACGCGATCACGCCCGCCGGGTCGACCGACGGCGACACCAGCACTACCGCTTTTCGGGCGGAACCGGGCTTTCCGCCTACCGGCGGCTTATGCTGAGCCGGGAGGCGCCATGAGTCACACCGGATCTCCAGACTCGCCCGGTGCCACGCACGGTGCCTGGCGGGCCACCACCACCGGCTACCCGCCCGACGACTGGCAACTACTCGTCCGGCTGCCCGGCCGGGTGATCGTCGCGGCGTCGTCGGCCCGGCCGGAGAACCCGGTCCGGGCGGTCACCGAGGGGCTGGCCGGCCTGGACGGCATCGCCGCCGGGCGGTCGTTCGACAGCGAACTGGTCCGGGCGGTGGTCGCCGCCATCTACGCGGAGTCCGACGACGGGCACTCCGGACCCGTCCGCACCGGACAGGTCGACGGTGGCCTCGCCGAACTGCTCCGGTCCTGCCGGGCCGCGGTCGAGACGCTGGCCCGACACGCCGACCCGGCCGACTCGGCCGCCTACCGGCAGTGGGTGCAGTCGGTCGCGGCCCGGGTCTGCCGAGCGGCCGGTTCGGACGGACGGCCGCGCCCGTTCGGCGATCCGGTGGATCCGGACCAGCGCCGGGTGCTGGACCAGCTCGGCGAGGCGCTGGGACTGCGCTCCGCCGGCTGACCGCCGGGTGCGTACCCTCGGCAACCGTGGAAGGTACCGAGGTCGAACTCGAGGTCGGGGTAGGGCCGTGGCCGGGCGAGCCGCCGACCGATCCCCGGTACGACCCGGAACTGCTCAGCCACGGCGACCGGCGCAACGTCGTCGACCGGTACCGCTACTGGCGGCGGGAGGCGATCGTCGCCGACCTGGACCTGCGCCGGCACGACTTCCACGTGGCGATCGAGAACTGGCAGCACGACTTCAACATCGGCACCGTGGTCCGGAACGCCAACGCCTTCCTCGCGGCCGAGGTGCACGTGGTCGGCCGGCGGCGGTGGAACCGGCGGGGCGCCATGGTCACCGACCGCTACCAGCACGTCCGACACCACGAGACGATCGAGGCGTTCCTGGACTGGTGCCGCGCCGGCGACCTGCCGGTGATCGGCATCGACAACCTGCCCGGGTCGCGCCCACTGGAGAGCGCAGTCTTGCCGCGCCGCTGCGTACTGCTGTTCGGGCAGGAGGGCCCGGGGCTGTCCGAGCCGGCCCGGCTCGCCTGCTCGGCGGTCTTCTCCATCGCCCAGTACGGCTCGACCCGGTCGATCAACGCCGGGGTGGCCAGCGGCATCGCCATGCACGCCTGGATCCGCACGTACGGCGCGGAGCCGCCCGGCGAGACCGGCTGACCTGAGGCAAGGCGTCCCGACCGTACGCAGAACGACCGAAAAGGCCGGTTCGCCTTGACTCGGGGCACAGGTGCGGGGACTGTAGTTGTCGTGGGTGTCGCGGTCAGTTGTCCGCGTTGCGGCGGTCCGGTCAGAGCGCCGGACCTGATGCACACTGCCTGGCGGTGCCCGGACTGCGGCCCGGTCTGCCCGCTGCACGTCGCGGAGCACATCGGGCCGGAGATCGTGGCCAGCACCGTCGAGCGGATCATCGAGCAGCGCGACCCCGCCGACCAGGAGAACGGCAGCCCGGCAGCCCGGGCCGGCTCCCCGCTGCCGCTCTGGTGCCCCTGGCCACTTCCGCAGGGCTGGACGATGACCGGGGTCGGCTGGGCCGGTGACGATCGTGGCGGCGTACGCGCGACCGCGGTGGCCTGCACCGGGCCGGACCCGCTCGGCGGCGGACCCGCCGACCTGGTGCTGGTCGCCGAGGAGCCGGGCGTCGGCCTGGGCACCCGGCTGGCCGGTACCACCGGGGTCGACCCGGGGCCGCAGCTCGCGGAGGCGCTGACCGATCCCGGCCCGGGATCCGCCGAGCGGATCGGGCACGCCAAGGTCAGGGCGGCCGGGCACCCGACTCCACTATGGTCAGTCAAATCTCCGACAGACCGGAGCGCCTACGCCGGTGAAGCTCGGGGGATCTGGCTCTATGCGATAGCCTGGCCGGCGAGTGCGGGTTACCTCCTCGCGGAAGACGTCGAACTCCACGACCTGACCGAGTGGACACCGCCCGAGCTCGTGTACGGTGCTCCGTCCCCCTACCTGCACGGGAGGGTCTGATATGGCCGGCCAGGCTGGGGCGGAGGGCGTATGTGGATTATTTCCCGCAGGACACCCGACTGATACTCTGGGTTTTGCCGGGGTTCGCAACCCGGTGCCGCACGGAGGGATGGCCCGCCATGGTTAAAAAGGTCCTCACCTGGGGCGGTATCGCCTTCCTGGTTTTCTTCATCGCCTACCAGCCCTCCTCCGCCGCCGACGTCTTCAAGTCGCTGGGCGGCAGCCTGCTGGACGTTGCCCAGGGCTTCGGCGACTTCTTCACCGACCTCGTCGCTTAATCGCCCATGGGCAATCCGTCGGGTGAACCCCCTGAGCCCGAGGACGACGACGAACGTCGACGGCGCGAGCGGGACACCGAGCCGATCCCCCGGGTCCGACCCGATGACGGGCCGGAGTTCGGCACCGGCCCGGCCTACTCCGACGGGCCCTCCTATTCGGACGGGCCCGCCTACTCCGACGACATCGGCTACGGCGAGCGCCGGGCCGGCACCCGGGGCTGGGTCCGGGATCCGGACCAGGGCCCGGAGATCTCCGAGGAGGAGCTCGCCGGCCTCCGGGTCGACGCCTCCGGGATGCCGCTCGGCCCGCGCCGGGTCCTGCCGCTGGAGGACGAGCCGACCTCGCTGGTGGCCCGTTACCTCTTCCCGACGGAGCGCTACCGGGGTGAGTGGAAGCGGCACAAGATCTACCTGGCCACCCCGCTGCTGATCGGGCTGCTCGCCACCTTCGTGCTCGGCTACCTCTCCGGCTTCCTCGCCGGCCAGGAGGTCGGCGCGCTGACCACCGTCGCGGTGCTGATCTGGCTCGGCATCATGGGCTGGGTCGCCTGGAAGGTGGCGGACTGGTATTTCGACAGGTTCATCCTGACCAACAAGCGGGTGATGGTGGTCAACGGGATCATCACCCGGCAGGTCGCGATGATGCCGCTGCTGCGGGTCACCGACATGAAATACGAGCAGTCGCCGCTCGGCCGGGCCCTCAACTACGGCACCTTCGTGCTGGAGTCGGCCGGTCAGGAGCAGGCGCTTCGGGAGATCAAGTATCTTCCCAACCCCAACGAGCTCTACCTGCGCGTGGTCGAGGAGATGTACGAGCCGCAGGCGGTCGAGGCGCGGCTGGGCAAGGAGGCCGAGGAGGCCAAGGCCGAGGACGGCGCCTGACGACCGACCCGGCGTGGGAGGGTGCGGGTGTGATGCTGGCGACGCCACGGGCGGCACCGGTGCGCAAACGGCGATCCCCTGCCCGAACATCGAGCTGAATCGCACCTTTCCGCCGTAGACCTGCGGGTCCGGCTTGTGGCAGCCTTCTGAATTGGCACCGGCGGGGGGAGGCGGGAGTGGCGCCGAAGCACTCGGTGGACGAGGAGTTCCGCGAATTCGTCGCGGCCCGCTCGGCAGCCCTGCTGCGTACGGCGTACCTGCTGGCCGGGGACTGGGCGACCGCCGAGGACCTGTTGCAGACCGCGTTGACCAAGACGTACCTGGCCTGGAAGCGGCTCGGTGAGATCGAGGCGGTCGAGCCGTACGCCCGACGGGTTCTGATCAACACGGCGACCAGTTGGTGGCGGCGGCGCTGGCACGGCGAGCGCCCCACCGAAGTGCTGCCCGAGCGGCCCGCCCCGGACCAGATCGAGGAGCAGCTCGAACGCGACCGGCTGTGGCGGCACGTCCGTACCCTGCCGGTCCGGCAGCGGGCCGTCCTGGTGCTGCGGTTCTACGAGGATCTCTCCGAGGCGCAGACGGCCGCGTTGCTCGACATCTCGCCGGGCACGGTGAAGAGCCAGACCTCCCGGGCCCTCTCCACGCTCCGTCGCCGGCTCGGCGCCGAGGCCGACAGCCGGGTGCCGCAGGGCGAGCAGGAGCTGGCCCCCGTACCCGCCGGAGAGGCCGACGGCGGCCGGTTCGGGTCCGCGCAGCAGGTGTTCGGCCAACGCCCGGCCACCCCGCCGGAGCTGCCCAGACCGCGCCAGGTCGAGGCCCGGCGGCCGGCTGCCCTGGCGGTGCCGGCCCCGCCCGGTCCGGCGGTCGGAGCGGAAGCGTGACGACCATGCTGGAAGATTCGCTGCGCGACATGTTCGCCGCCCGGGTCGACACACCGCCGGCGGCCGACGATCCGGCCGGCACCGTGATCCGGCGGGGCCGGGTCGCCCGCCGGCGCCGGGCCGTCGGCTCGCTGGTGGCGGTGGCCGCCGCGCTGGTGCTGGTCACTGCCGGCGCCGCCTCTCTCGGCGGCGGGTGGCCGCCCGACCGGCCGACGGCCGGGCCCGCCGCCGGCTTCGACGTGGACTCGCTGGCCGAGGTCACGGTCGGGCCGGTGCCGCCGCCGGTCCCCGGCCGGGACACCGGGGTGGGACTCGACATCCGCAGTGGCGACCAGCTCTGGACCACCGACGGCCGGCGGCTGAGCCTGGCGGGTGTCGGCGAGGTGACCCGGGTCTACCGGGTGCCGGGCGGCTGGGTCTACTCCGGGGCCAAGCAGGTCCGGTTCCTCCGGCCCGACGGCACCTCGGTGGCGCTGAGCGGCGAGGATGACCGGTGGGCGCTGAGCACCGACGGCGACCGGTTGGCCTTCCAGCTCGACACGACGCTGTACATCGCCCGGGTCGGCGCGACCGGGCTGGCCCTGATGGACCACGTCGAGGTGCCCGCCGGCACCTGGCCGGTGGCGGTCACCGCCGACCGGGTGGTGGTCTCCGACGGATCCCGTGGCTACGGCTTCGTCGACCTGGCCCAGCCGGGCCGGCAGCCGACCCGCAATCCCGACGTGACGGCGATCTACGGGGTACGCGGCGACGGCCTCGTCGGGCTGGTCCGGGAGAAGAGCGGCACCCGGCGCTGCCTGGCCAGCCTCGCCCCGAACAGCGGAAAACTGCAACCGGTGCGCAAGGGCGGTTGCGGGCTGGGTCTGCGTGCCGAGACCTCCGACGGCGGGCTCGCCCCGGACGGCCACTGGCTCGCCGAGCGGCGCGGCACCGAGGTCGTGCTGATCGAGGTCGACCGGGCGCTGGACGGCGGGAACGGGGTGGTCTCCTGCCCGGCCGCCGGTGCGGTGCCCCCGGTCTGGGCCGACGACCGGACGGTGGTGACCGGGGACGACGAGCAGGTCGTACGCTGCCGCACCGACGGCACCGAGGAGATCGTGCCGCTGCCCGACGGCGTCTCGGCGGACTGGCAGCCCGTGCCGAGACTGACCGCACCGGCCGACGGGCGCTGACCTCCCGCCGCTACCGGAGCGCTGCCGCAGCACCGACGGCTGCCGGTAACCTCGGCCCGGTGACGTCCCGTCAGCCCGAGGCACCCGACAGCGGTAGCCGGCTCCGGATCGACCTGCACGCCCACTCGACCGCCAGCGACGGCACCCTCACCCCGGAGGAACTCGTCCGGGCCGCCCGGGCGGCCGGACTCGACGTACTGGCGATCACCGACCACGACACCACCGGAGGCTGGGAGCGGGCCGCCGCCGCCCGGCCGCCGGGACTCACCCTGGTCCGGGGCGCCGAACTCTCCTGCCGCTGGTACGGCACCGAGCCGTCGATCCCGCTGCACCTGCTCGGCTATCTCTTCGATCCCGAGTCGCCGGAGCTGGTCGCCGAGCTGACCCGGGTACGGGCCGCCCGGGAGGTACGCGGGGAACGCATCGTCGAGCTGCTCCGGGCCGACGGGATCGACGTCGACTGGGCGGAGATCCGGGCCGCTGCCGCCGGCGGCACGGTGGGCCGGCCGCACATCGCGCAGGCGCTGATCAAGACCGGGCTGGTGGGGACGACCGCCGAGGCATTCACCCCGCACTGGCTCGGCGAGCGCTACCGGCTGCCCAAGGACGATATCGACGTGTTCCGGGCGGTCCGGCTGGTCCGGCAGGCCGGTGGGGTGCCGGTGATGGCCCATCCGAAGGCGACCAGGCGGGGGCGGATCGTGCCCGACTCGTTGATCGTCGAGTTGGCCGCGGCCGGGCTGGCCGGGCTGGAGGCGGAGCACGAGGACCACTCCCCGGCCGAACGGGACGCCGTACGGGTCCTCGCCGCCGAGCTGGGACTGCTGGTCACCGGCTCGTCCGACTTCCACGGTGCGCACAAGACCGTGCGGCTCGGCGCGCACACCACCGAGGTCGAGGCGTACGAGCGGATCCTCGCGGCGGGCAGCGGAGTCGGCGTACTGGCCGACCCGGGCTGACCTCGGCGGACGCCGTCGGGCGCCCGGTTAACGTGATCACGTGAACATGAAGCTGCTCGGCGAGGTCCTGCTGACCCTGCTGGTGATCACCGACCCACCGGGCATGGTGCCGATCTTCCTCGCCCTGACCGGCCAGATGCCGGCCCGGGACCGGGTACGCGCCGCGTGGCAGGCGGTGGCGCTCGCCCTCGGGGTGATCGTCGTGTTCGCGGTCGCCGGGCAGACCCTGCTGGACTACCTGCACATCGACCTGCCGGCGTTGCAGGGCGCCGGTGGCCTGCTGCTGGTGCTGGTCGCGCTGGAACTGCTCACCGGCAAGGCCGACGACCCCGGCCAGCAGAACACCTCGAACATCGCCCTGGTGCCCCTCGGTACGCCCCTGCTGGCCGGTCCGGGTGCGATCGTCGCCACCATGCTCTTCGTGCAGCGGGCCGACGGTACGGCGGACTACCTGGCGATCGCGGTCGGCATCGTCGCGGTGATGGCCGCGGTCTGGCTGATCCTGCGCTTCTCCGGGATCGTGGTCAGGGTGCTCCGGCCGGCCGGGATCGAGGTGCTGACCCGGATCGCCGGGCTGCTGCTCGCCGCGATCGCGGTGCAGTTGATCGCCGACTCGGTCGCCGCCTTCGTGACCGCGCACCTCGGCGGCTCCTGACCGCGGTTTCCGGTGCCCCTTGCGGTCGGGGATCTCCCGGCGACGGGTGACCGCGCCGTCCCGCTGCCGATCCGGCCGGCCCGACCGCTCTCGCCGTCCGGCGGGTGGGGGTGGCGGATCGACGGGGGTGTCGGACCGGCATGGCAGGATCGGTGCGTGCGAAGGCCATCGTCCGCCGGTAACCGGACTCCTCGACCGCGTGGCGCCCAGCCCGAGCAGTTGGGCTTCGAGGGGATGCCCGAGCGTCTCTTCGTCTGCACCCCGAGCAAGCTCGGCGCGTACACGGACTGCCCACGCCGCTACCGCTACTCCTACATCGACCGGCCCGCGCCGCCCAAGGGGCCGCCCTGGGCACACAACTCGCTCGGCGCTAGCGTGCACACCGCACTTCGCAACTGGTATGCGTCGCCGCCCGACCGGCGCCGTCCGGAGGCGCTGCCGACCCTGCTCAAGGGCACCTGGGTCCGGGAGGGCTACCGCGACGAGGAACAGGAGAGGGCGGTGTTCCGGCGGGCTCTGGAGTGGCTGGAGTCCTACGTGGAGACGCTCGACCCCGGTGACGAGCCGCTGGGGGTGGAGCGGGTGGTGGCGGTCAAGACCGCCGTGTTGGCGTTCAACGGTCGCGCCGACCGGATCGACTCGCGGCCCGGCCCGGACGGCCCGGAGTTGGTGATTGTCGACTACAAGACCGGGCGGAGCGGGTTGGACTCCGACGACGCCCGCGGCTCCCAGGCGCTCGCGCTCTACGCCTACGCCGCCGAGCGGGTCTTCCGGAAGCCCTGTCGGCGGGTGGAACTGCACCACCTGCCGACCCGGACGGTGGCCGGGCACGACCACACCGAGGAGTCGCTCGCCCGGCAACTCGTCCGGGCCGAGGACACCGCGCGGGACATCGTCGCCGCCGAGCGGGCGGTCGCCGACGGCACCGACCCGGACGAAGCATTTCCGGTCGCGCCCGGCATCCGGTGTGGCTGGTGCGACTACCGCCGCAGTTGCCCGGCCGGCGCGGACGCCCCGGATCGCGAGCCCTGGTCAGCGGTGGAACGGGCACTCGCACCCGCCGACCCGGGCGACGGCGGGCCCGCCGGGACGGCGTGACACGGCACCGGCATCATGCACGACGCCCGGCTCCCCGACCCGGCAGCCCGGCATTCGGGGCGGACAAGCCGGGCGTGGGCGTCCGGGCGGCCGAGCAGTCGAGGGCGGGAGTCGGTCGTCCCTACCTTTGAGTCGTCCGGCCCCGTAGGGTACGGACGCGGTGGGTATGGCTTTCAGTCGTCGGTGGCTCGGCGCAACTGGCAGCTCGGGCAGAGACCCCAGTAGGTGACCTCGGCCTCGTCGACCTCGAAGCCGTACGCGCTCACCGGGTCGAGGCAGGGTGCGGAGCCGACCGCGCAGTCCACGTCGGCGATCTCGCCACAGCCCCGGCAGACGACGTGGTGGTGGTTGTCGCCGACCCGCGCCTCGTAGCGGGCGGGCGATCCGGCCGGCTCGATCCGCCGGGAGAGCCCGGCCCGGGAGAGCGCGCCGAGCACGTCGTAGATCGCCTGGGTGGAGACCGAGTCGAGGCGTTCCCGGACCCGCTGAGTGATCTCTTCCACCTCCAGGTGCCCGCCACCGGCCAGCACATCGAGGACGGCGAGGCGCGGCCGGGTGACCCGAAGGCCCCTCGACCGGAGCAGTTCCTCGCCAGTCATCCCCCTATCACAGCACGTCGATGGGGCCCCAACAAGGCGGATGCGGGCCGATCGTGGCCACCACCACACGGGTACCGGCAGGTCGCACCGGAGGTGGAACCTGAGTGAACCGGGACGGCTCGATGCTCGTGTACCGGTATAGGTCGCGGATGACGTGATCGAATTTTCGTACCGTCAGGGGCTCCCCGCCGGGAGCGTTAGCAAGGAGGCGTCGGTGTTCAGGGAAGTCATGGGTCTCCCCGCCCACGCGCTGCTGGTGCACGCGGCCGTCGTCTTCGTGCCACTGCTCGCGTTGGTCTCCACCGGGTACGCCGTACTGGCCCGGTCCCGGTTCCGCAGCCGGCTCGACTGGGCGGCCGGAGTACTGGCGGTGGTCGCGCCGGTCGCCGCCTTCTTCGCGGTGCAGTCCGGCGAGGAGTTCCAGAAGGTGCTGATCGCCAAGAACTACGGCCCGGAGATCCTCCAGAAGGTGGAGGAGCATCAGGGCTACGGCGAACTGACGTTGTGGTGGAGCCTCGCCCTCGGCGTGGTGACGCTGGTACTGCTCGTCGTGACCAGCCCTCGGGCAGCCCGGGCCCGGTCCGTGCCCGGTTGGCTCGGCCTGCTGCTCGGCGCGGTCGTGGTGGTGCTCGCCGCGCTGAACGTCTGGTACGTCTATCTCACCGGCGACACCGGCGCCGAGGCGGTCTGGCAGGGCGTCATCTGACCCGCCGAGCGACAACCGCCCGCGCCCGGCCGGCGCCCACCCGAGCGTCCGGTCAGAACAGGGCCCGGGAGCAGAGCAGGCACATCAACACCAGCACCACCGCACCGCCCACCAGGCCGACGCCATAGGTCAGCGTCCGGGCGCTCCCCTCCTCGACGTCCAGCGCGGCGTGGTCCTGGGCCGGCAGTGGTCGTGGCGGTGCCGGCTGTACGTGCAGCGGCGGACGCCAACCCGGCGGTGGGCTGGTACTCGGCGGCGGGCCGGGGTAGTGGATCCCGGGTCGTACCGGTGGCGGCGTCGCGGACTCTGCCGTGGACTCCGGGCTGTCGGCGGGCGGTCCGGTGGGTCGACGCCAGAAGGCGTCATCGGCGGAGTTCCCGCTCTGCGTCGTCACGCTGTCCGACGCTACCAACCCGAGCCGTTTCCGGCCCCTCGCCCGCTGTCACCGGCGGACTGTCGACCGGCAGCCCCGGGTACGCTTGCCGGGTGTCGGGGACGGAGCAGCAGCGCACCACCGGTGCCGGGCGGGATGACGACCGGCCGGTCAAGCTGACCGGTGACCACCGGGTGCTGCCGGAGCAGTCTGTGGACGACACCGACCGGGGCTGGGGCGAGCGGCCGGACTCCAACGACGAACGGCTGTTGGCCGAGCGCCCGCCGCACTGGGACTGACCCGTCCGCGCCGCCGCGGCTGCGGCTGATCGACCGCGTCGTTCCGGGCGCGACTGGCCACCGGCGCCGTCCCTGCTGCTGATCACCGGCGTCGTGCCGGCTGCTGGCCACCTGCTCCGTTCCGGTGGCTGACCACCTGCTCCGTTCCGGTAGCTGACCACCTGTGCCGTTCTGGGCGGCTGGCCACCTGCGCCGTTCCGGTGGCTGACCACGTGTGCCGGGCCATCCGCGGGCCGGCGGCCGGCGGCTGTGCCGGTGGCTACGAACGAACGATGATTGCGAAGCGGGTGGATTCCGGCATCCCGACCGCGCGGTGGGCCTGGTCCGGGCGGAGCGCCAGGTAGATGGCGCTGGCCGCGCCATCGGTCTGACCGGGACCCAGCACGTCGAGGACCAGTACCCGGGTCGCCAGGACGGTCGGCCTCGGTTCCCGGCCCGCCTGGTCGCCGCCGGGTGCCGCGAGGAGATCCACCCGGACTCCCGGCCGGGCCACCGTCAGCGCGGCCGGCTCGGCGAGCCGGATCGGCACCCCCACGGTCCCCGCCGGCACCGGCACCGCTGCGTCGCCCGGGGCTGCCGAGCCACCGGGTCCGGCCGGCGACCCGTTGGGCCGACCCGCCGGCCCGCTCCCCGCCGCCGGACTCGTGCCGGCCGGACCGGTGGACGCCGTGCCGCCGACCGGTCCGCCGGACCCGGCGGGGCCGACCTTGCCCCCGCTGGCACCGGCCGACGGCGCGGGGCAGGACGACGTCGGCTCGCGCAGGTAGAGCGCGCCGAGCGCGAGCGCCACCAGGGCGGCGACCAGCACCCAGCGCAGTATCGAGCCGGCGCCAGGGCGTGACCAGCGGGTCGGGCTCAGCGTGGCATCGCGACGGGTGGGCGTACGGTCGAGCGCCACGGCGAACCTCCCTCGGCCCGGCGGCGCCAGTGGGGTCGGCGTCGTCCGGTGCGCAGCAGGCTAGGCGAGGGCACCCGGGGGAGGCAGTCGACGATTCATACCCTGTGGATAACTCGGGGGGCTGTGGATAACTCCACTGACCCCGGTCAGGCGCATCCGCCCGGGCGGCCCCGCCGGGAGAGGGAGTGGCCGGGCGACGCGACCTGCCGACCACCGTGTCGACGGCGGACGGGACACCGGGCCCGCCAGGTGCCGGACGGCTTCCTGCCCGGCGGGGCGTTCCTGGAGAAGGACGGCACGTTGCCGGTCGTCTCCCGGACCTGGCGGATCCGCTGGTCGGAGGTCGTCAGGTCGTGCTGGTCGAGGAGGAGGAGGTCGCCTTCGGCTTGCTGCCGGACCCGCTCGACGCGCCGTTGGTCGAGCCGGATCCGCCGCCGCTGGTGGAGCCGGATGTGCCGCCGCTGGTCGAGCTCGAGTCGCCGCCGGAGCCGGTCTTCCTGGAGTCGCTCTTCGACGAGTCGGACTTCGCCGCCGTGGAGCTGCCGCCACCCTCCGAGCCGTTGTTCCGGGAGTCGGTCCGATAGAAGCCGGAGCCCTTGAAGACGATGCCCACGGAGTTGAAGAGCTTGCGCAGGCGACCCTCGCACGCCGGGCACTCGGTCAACGGCTCATCGGTGAAGGACTGCACCGCCTCGAGCTGGTGGCCGCACTCGGTGCAGGCGTACTGGTAGGTGGGCACGTTCCCCTCCGGATTTTGCAAGTTTGTTGGCACTCGACGTATCCGAGTGCCAATGGTGCGGCATCGTACCCGTTTTCGTCCAGCCAAAGTGTCCGGGCCGACGCAGGGGAACCCTGACCCGCGACCGTCAACCGGACCCCATCGGCTGGAGTCCACCGGAAGGGGTGATCACGGCCTGTACCGGACAATCATGATCCATCGCCGGCACCGAGTCGATCAATTCGCCGTCGTGCAACAGCGCCACGGTGAGGGCTCCGGGAGCGGCCCGGGCCAGGGCGCGGTCGTACGAGCCGCCGCCGCGACCGAGCCGGACGCCGCGCCGGTCGACCGCCACCGCCGGTACGACGACCAGCTCCGCCGAGCCGATCGCGCCCCGACCGAGCCGGTCGGTGGCGGGCTCCCGCAGCCCTCGGCCGGCCGCGACCAGGCAGCCCGGTCCGGCGTACGGCGCCCAGTCCAGGTCGAGGTCGGGGCGGAGTACCGGCAGCAGGAGCTCTGCACCCGGTCCCAGCGCGCCGGCCAACTCGTCCGGCAACTCCGCTCCGCCCGGCTCGCTGCCGACCGGCACGTAGCCGGTGGCCAGCCGTGGTCGTACCCGCTGGACCAGGGTGCGGAGTTCGGCCCGGACACGCTCGGCGGCGGCCAGTCGGGCCGGCGCCGACAGCGCCCGGCGCCGGGCCAGCATGGTGGCCCGGAGCGCGGTCTTGCGCGGGCCGACACCTTCATCCGAAAAATCCGGCACGTAACACTCCCGGGGGCAGGCCGGTTAACCATTGCGGTTGGGTCAGCATCGCAGCATCGGGTGCCGAGCTTCCGGGGGGATGAGTGACGCTGCGTGGACGCTTGACCACAGCTTTCCTCGCCGTCGTGCTCGGGCCGGTGCTGCTCGGTGCGCTCTCCGTCGCCGGTACGGCCGCCACGGCGAGCCGCCATCGGGCCGAGCACCGGCTCAACCTCGCCGCCGACGCCGTCCGTACCTCGATCGGCGCGCTCTGCCAACAGTTGCACGCCACGGCCGGCGCGCTGGCCGTACTCGCCGATCCGGCCAGCCGGACCGGCGCGGCGGCCGAGGCGGTGGCGCGAGGACTGGCGGACGGCGTGCTGATCACCGGCCCGGCCGGTGCGGTCGACTTCGTCACCCCGACGGCACCGGCCCGGCCCTGGACGTTCTGCGCCGGGCCGGCCGGCACCGGCCCGGCGCCGCGTGCCCTGGCGGCCCGGGTGGAACTCCGGGACCCTTCGGGGGCGGTGACCGGCGAGGTCTGGACTGCTCAGGTCCTCGACGCGGCGTTCGTCCGCCGGCTCGCCGCCGCCAGCGGAACCGCGGTGACCCTGCTGCGGGAGCTGCCCGGACCAGCGGCGACGTTCCCGATTGCGCCGCCGCCGGGTCCCGTCGCGGCGCCAGGCTCCGCACGCCCGGATCCCGGAACCTCCGGTAGTCGTCCGTCCGGCACCGTTTCCCCGGGTGTTGGTTCGTCCGTTGGTGGTGGTCCGTCCGGCAGCGATTCTCCGGGTGTTGGTTCGTCCGTTGGTGGTGGTCCGGCTGGCAGCGTTTCTCCGGGTGTCGCTTCGTCCGTTGGTGGTGGGCCGGCTGGCAGCGCGGCGCCGGACGGGGGGCCGCAGGGGGCCGAGTCGCCGAGTACCGAGTCGAACGGTTCCCGGGCGGCCGTGCTCGCCGCCGCTCGGCGGATCTCCGGAGACAGGATCGTCCAGGCGAACGGGGGCCGGTACGTCCGCCGGGTCGGTCCGGCCCCCGGCCAGCCGCTGGCGCTGGTGCTGTCGGTGCCGCGCGATCCGCCGGTGGCCCGGTACGGACCCCTCGCGATCGTCGTACTGCTTGCCGGGGTGTTCGCGGTACTGGCCGCCGGCCGGCTGGCCCGGTCGACCACCCGGCCACTGGCCGAGCTGGCCCGGGCCGCCGACCGGGTCGCCGAGGGTGACCTGGCGACCCGGGTGCCGGTCCGGTCCCCGGACGAGGTCGGCCGGCTCGCCGACAGTTTCAACCGGATGACCCGGGAGGCGGAGTCCTACCTCCGGGCCCTGGTGATCAGCCGGCACCAGTTGCGTGAGCAGCTTGCCGTGCTCGGCGACACCCTGGCCAGCTCGCACGACCTGCACCGGATCTTCCAGTTGCTGCTCCGGGCCGCGATGGCGGCGACCGGGGCCCGGGCCGGGGTGGTGCTGCTGCTCGACCCGAGGACCGGAGTCCTGGTCAGCGAGTGCGCCGAAGGTCTCGACCGGCGCGGCGTCGGACTCTCCCGTCCGGCGTCGACCCGCGCACCGGCCGCACCCGCCAGCTCCGGCGGCATCGACCCGGCCGGCGACGGGAGCACCGACCCGGCGGGCGGTGGCCCCGCCGACCCTGCGGGCGGTGGAGCCACCGGGACGGCGGACGGTCGGGGGAGCGGCCCCGCGGGGGCGGGTCGGGATCGCCCGGCCGACGACCGGCAGCGGCACGGCGATCCGCCGGCACTGCGGGTACCGCTCGGCAAGGGGCTGCTCGGCACGGTCGTGGCGACGGGTGAGCCGCGCCGGGGCCGGCTGGACCGGGACGGGCCGCGCCTCTACGGCCGCGAGCCGCGCTGCCGGACATACGTGGCGGTGCCGTTCCCGTCCTCCGGTACGGCCGGTCAGGTGCCGTATCCGGGTGCGGAGCCGGGGACCGGTACGCCGCCGCTGCGCTCGGCGACCGTCGGCGGCTGGCCGGGTACGGCCGCTGGGCCGGGTACCGGGCGTCCGGGGCTGACGTTCGGGGTGGGGCGGACGCCGGTCGGCGTACTGGCCCTCTACGACCGGCTCGGGGCGGACGAGTTCGACGACGTCGACCTGGTCACGCTGAGCACCTTCGCCGACCACGCGGCGGTGGCGCTGGAGAACGTCCGGATGCACGAGGAGGCGCAGCGGTTGTCGCTGACCGACCCGCTGACCGGACTCTGGAACTACCGCTATCTCAAGGAGTCGATCCGGCGGGAGATCGAACGGGCCAGCCGGTTCGGCCGGATGCTCAGCGTGCTCGCCCTCGACCTCGACCGGTTCAAGGAGGTCAACGACACGTACGGGCACGCGGCCGGGGACGCGGTGCTGGCCGAGTTCGCCCAGCGGATCCGGGGCGCGATGCGGGAGGTGGATCTCGCCTTCCGGCAGGGCGGCGAGGAGTTCGTGGTGCTGCTGCCGGAGACGGATGCCCGGGGCGCGGCAACGGTGGCGGAGCGGCTGGGCGCGGCCGTCCGGGAGACCCCGATGGCGATCCGGCCCCGGCCCGGCGCGGTCACCCCGGTCGGGGCCCTGGTCTCGGTCACCGTGTCGATCGGCGTCGCCGTCTATCCCGACCACGCCGCCACCGGCCCGCAGTTGCTGGTCGCGGCCGACGAGGCGCTCTACGCGGCGAAGGCGGCGGGCCGGGACACGTACCAGATGGCCACCGCCGGTGGCCGGCTGACGGTCGAGGAGATTCCGGTCCGGGCCGGTGCGGCGACGCCGGACGACGGGCTTCCGTGGGCGGGTGGCCGGCCGACGATCGGCGCGGGCGGCGGCTGGCCGAGCCGGGCGGGGCGGCCGGGCGGAGACGGACCGGCCCGCGCGGGGCGGCCGGGCGCGGACGGACCGGTCACCGCGGACGGCGGCCCGGACGGCGCGTTATCCGGGCCACAACCGCCGCGCCAGGGCCGTGGCCGATAGTCTCGCGACATGCCGGAGAACGCAGCTACCCCAGCCAACTCCTCGACGCCGACGGCCGGACGACGGGCGGTGAAGGCGGTCATCCCGGCTGCCGGCCTGGCGACCCGGTTCCTTCCCGCCACCAAGGTGGTGCCGAAGGAACTGCTGCCGGTGGTGGACCGTCCGGTGTTGCAGTACATCGTCGAGGAGGCCGCCCAGGCAGGTATCGACGACGTCCTGCTGATCACCGGCCGGGGCAAGACCGCGATGGTCGACCACTTCGACCGCCGGCCCGACCTGGAGGCGCGGCTGGCGGAGAAGGGCGACCCGGAACTGCTGGCCGCGGTGCGCCGGCCGGGAGAGCTGGCGCAGATCTACACCTGCCGGCAGCCGGAGCAGCTCGGCCTGGGCCACGCCGTCGGGTACGCCGAGGCGCACGTCGGTGACCAGCCGTTCGCGGTCATGCTCGGCGACGAGTTCGTGAACCTCTCCGAGCCGCTGCTGCCGGCCATGCTGGACCTCCAGGCCCGGACCGGCGGCATCGTGCTGGCCTTCTTCGAGGTACCGCCGGAGGAGACCAAGCGGTACGGCATCGCCTCGGTGGCGCCGGCCGACCGGAGCCTGGCCGACCTCGGCGAGGTGGTGGAGGTGACCGGGCTGGTGGAGAAGCCGAAGCCGGAGGACGCGCCGAGCAACCTGGCGGTGCTCGGCCGGTACGTGCTGCCCAGCGCGATCTTCGACGCGATCGGGCGTACCGGAAAGGGCAGCGGCGGGGAGATCCAGCTCACCGACGCGATGGGTCTGCTGCTCAAGGAGGGCATGCCGGTGCACGCGATCGTCTACCGTGGCACCCGTTACGACACCGGCATGCCGCTGGGCTACCTGCAAACCGTGGTGCAACTGGCCTGCGAGCGCGAGGATCTCGGTGCGGAGTTCCGGCAGTGGCTGGGCGAGTTCGTCGCCTCCGACGCCGGCCGCCGCACATGACGCCCCGCTGCGAGGTGACGGTGTGACAGCGACGGCCGATGCCGAGGCGGCCGCCAACGAGCTGACGCCGCTCGCCGACTACCTGGGCAGCGTGCTGCGCAGGTTGCGGGCGCTTCCCCCGCTCGACCTCGACCTCACCCAGGCGTACGGCAACGTGCTCGCCGAGGACGTCGTCGCGCCGCACGCCTATCCGGCCTTCGACCAGGCGGCCATCGACGGGTACGCGGCCCGCTGGGAGGACATCTCGGGTGCGGGGCGTACCGGTGGCACGGCGGGCGGCTACGGCCCGAGCCGGCTCGGCGATCCCCGCCCGGTGCGGCTCAACGTCGTCGGTGACCTCGGCGCGGCGAGTTGGCGGCCGGTGCGGCTGACCCCGGGAGCCTGCTTCTCGGTGGCGGCCGGCTCGCCGCTGCCGATCGCCGCCGACGTGGTGGTGCCGGTGGAGTGGACCGACCAGGGCATGGCGGCGGTGGAGATCTTCCGGACCCCGAAGCGCGGCTACGGGCTGCGCCGGGCCGGGGAGGAGCTGCCGGCCGGTACCCTGCTGGCCCGCTCCGGCTCGTACATCTCGCCGGCCCTGGTCGCGGTCTTCGCGGCGACCGGCATCGGGCACGTGGTGGTCCGGCCCAGTCCCCGGGTGGTGATCGTGGCGACCGGTGACGAACTGGTCGACGTCGGCCGGGCCAGCCAGCCGGGGCAGGTGGTCGACATCAACTCGCACGCGCTGACGGCGGCCGCGGCCGAGGTGGGCGCGTTGGCGTACCGGGTGGGCATCTGCGACGACGACCCGGAAGGGCTGCGCGGTCTGCTGGAGGACCAGACGCTCCGGGCCGACCTGATCATCACGACGGGCGGTACGGGCGCCGGCCCGGGTGACATGATCCGCCGGGTACTGTCCCGCCGGGATGGTGGCCGGGCCAGCCCGGTGACCTTCATGGAGGTCGCCCTCTATCCCGGAAGCGCCCTCGGATTCGGTACGGTCGGAGCCGAGGAGGTGCCGGTGGTGTGTCTACCCGGTGAGCCCGGCGCGGCATTGATCGGCTTCGAGGTGCTGGCGAGGCCGGCGATCCAGTTGCTGGCCGGGGCCGAGCCGGTGTTCCGGCCCAGTGTCCGGGCACATCTGCTGGAGACGGTCTCCTCGCCGTCCGGGCTGCGGGAGTTCCGGCCGGCGCACGTGGCCGAGCGGCGCGGCGGCGGCTACACGGTGCAGCCGCTGCGCGGCGGGCCGTACACGCTCTCCGGGCTGGCCGAGGCGAACGGCCTGATGGTGCTCGGCGAGCGGGTGACCAGCGCGGCGGCCGGCTCCACGGTGGACGTGCTGCTGCTGGACCGGCGCCGGTGACCGGGCTGCCGGACTCTCGGACGGTTGGACCGGCGCCGGTGAGGTGCCGTGGCGCTGCCGGGCCGGTGGCCGGGCCGCGATGCTGCGGGGCGGCGTCGGTGACGGTTGCCGGGGCGCGGGCAACGGCGTGCGGAAGGGTGTCGGGACGTCGATGAGGAGGCGTGGGTTGCCGACGGGACACCGGGCGTGAACTTTGCCGCGACCCCGGGCTGGCCGGTCGAACTCCGGGACGGGGCGGTGCTGCTGCGCCCGTACCGGCGGTCGGACGCGGTGGCCTGGTCCGAGGTGCGCTGCGCCAACCAGGCCTGGCTGGCACCCTGGGAGTCGTCCCCGCCGGGGCGGTGGGACGAGATGAATTCTCCGGCCGCGTTCCGCTGGGTCTATCGTGACCAGCGCAGACAGGCGCGTCGCGGCGAGAGCATGCCGTTCGCGGTCTGCCTGGTCGAGGGTGGTCGGGAGCGGTTGGTCGGGCACCTCAACCTGGGCAACATCGTGCGCCGGGCGTTCTGCTCGGCGTACGCCGGCTACTGGGTGGACAGCCGGGTGGCCGGGCGCGGCGTGATGCCGACCGCGATGGCGCTCGCCGTCGACCACGCGTTCGGGCCCGGCGGACTGCACCGGATCGAGGTCAACATCCGGCCGGAGAACGGCCCGTCCCGGCGGGTGGTGGAGAAGCTGGGCTTCCGCGAGGAGGCGTACCACCCGCGATACATGCACATCGACGGCGCCTGGCGTGACCACATCGGCTACGCGATGACCAGCGAGGAGGTCATCCGGGAGGGCGGCCTGCTGGCCCGCTGGCACCGGCTGCGCGCCGCCGCCTCCTGACCCCGCGGCGCCGCCCCTGTTGATCTTCTTAGTCGCTGGTCGGCCGGCGCGCCGCACGATATTCCTGGTGTGTCCCCGTAACCTGAAGTAATCGGGACGTGCGGCAACGTCGGACGGACCCGCGCCGGCTCCGGGAGCTGGTCCGCGCCTGCCGTGGACGTACCCGGCGGTGCGTGAGGTGCTCGTCCGGTCGGTTGCCCCGAGGTGGGTGACGGGAGGGATGAGGGTGCCGGCCTCGGTGCTCCTCGCCGTCCTCGCCGCAGCCGGTCTGCTCGCCCTCGCGCCGGCACTGGTCCGCCGGTACGACGCCACGGAGCGGCTGGCCGCGGAGCGGGCGCAGTCGACGGCGCGGGTGCTCCAGCGCCGCCGACGGCGCCGGAGTGTCCCGGGGCGGCAGCCGGTGAACCCGCCCCGCACCCGAATCATCACCCTGCGTGCCGGCGTTCCGCCTCCTGACGCTGCGGGCGCCGAACCGGTCTCGCCGGCCGCCGGTCCCGGCACGCCGGTCTCCGGTCCGCCGGGGAACGGTCGGCGGAGCCGCCGACTGCGTTCGGTGCCCCGGACCCCGGGACCGGCCCGGCGGCGGCCACCGCCCGCCCGGCACACCCCGGCCGTCTACCGGCGGCGCCGGGTCTTCGCCGCCCTGCTGCTGCTCAACTTCGTCGAGCTGGTCGGGGTGGTGCTGGTCAGCCCCGGCTTCTGGATCGGCTTCGCGGCCACCGGCACGCTGCTGTGCGCGTACCTCGTACACCTGCGGAGCCGGGCCATCGCCGATCGCCGCCGGCGGCGGATGCAGGCCCGGGAGGCAGCCTGGCTGGCCGCCCGGCAGGCGGAGGTCCGGCGCGCCCAGGCCCGCCGGGCGCAGGCCCGTCGGGAGGCGCAGCGTCGCCTGGCGGCCCAGCGGGAAGCGGTACGCCGGGCGGCGCTGGGGATGAACCGGACGGTCGACCTGCCACCGGCGGCCAGTGGGGGCGGCCGGGCGGCGGGTTCGGTCTCCTACCGGCGGGCCGGCGGCCTGCGTGGGCGCCCCTACGAGGCCGGCGGACGGTGACCGGCGTGGGGTGACGTGTCGGCGGGGCTGGTTCGCGCTCGGACCGGCCGACCTGTTAGCCTTGGCGCCGGCCCGCCGGTTCGGTGGGTTGGTCAAGGGGCTGTGGCGCAGACCGGTAGCGCACCTCGTTCGCATCGAGGGGGTCAGGGGTTCAAATCCCCTCAGCTCCACATAATTCAGGCCCTGACCAGCAAGAATGCTGATCAGGGCCTGAAGTTTGTCCATGCGATTTTGAATCACCCCCCGAAAACCCCCGCAAACGGCTGGGCGCGACCACGTTCGTCGGCGGCGCGGGTCTGTTCGCGCTGAAGACTTGACGATTTCATCCGTGGTTCGGCGTGCTACAACACGATCCGCGCCCGCGCCCGCGCCCGCGCCCGCGTACCGACCGCCGCCGACACCTCCGTGCCGTTGATCAACGCCCGGAGCTCGGCCCGTTCACCCGACGACAACTTCACGGCCACAGCAAACCACGACACACCTCAGGCAAAAACAACAGGATCACGAGACACCAGGGCGGAACGACAACCGCTTGCGGCTCGGCCCTGATCGCCGAGTAGCAGGCGGTCTGATTTTCAGCGCGGCCCGACGAACTCGGTCCGCACGCTCCACGCGAACTGAATCAGCAGGGTCACCGGGGACTTCTCGGCAATGTCATGCATCACCTTCAAGTCGTCGGGGTCAGGTTCTTCGCTCAGCGTGATCGTTCGCTGCAGGTAACGCTCTGCGCCTTCCTGCTCGGGTTCGTGGTAGTGGATCTCGACGGCGATGTCACCGGCGGTGTCGTACTTGTAGTCGACGTACTGCCGCAGCGTCTGAGCAGTGCACGACGCGAGCGCCATCAACAGGTACTCCGTCGGTGTCGGGCCTTCGCCGAGTGCGCCGTTGTGCGGTTCATCGGCGACGAACGTGAAGCCGCGGGTGGTCATGTCCGTGCGCCGGCGTTCAGTGGCCGGAAGGACAACTCGGGCGGATGCGACGACACGATCCTGGTCGGTTTCCATCAGTCGTGCCTTCCTGTAGATCCTGTTGGTGGCGGTCCGGGTACGCGGACCCAGCAGCAGCCGAGCCGCAGTCTGAGCGGGGGGCTGTGGCCGGGCGTATCACCCCATGACCGAGTGCCTCCGCAGGCTAGCCCTCGCGGACTATATAGTCCAGTTGATCGCTCGCCGCCAGAACCGCTCGGCCCTCGTGGGCCATCACCTCTGGGCTTCTTCACCTGCGACGAGAGCGGCTAGGGCTCAAGACGACCTCCACTGAACTCGCTCAACACCAAATCGGAGATGGACTCGTCAGTCCGCTTTGGCTAAGATGTTGCCGTCGTTCACGCATCGGGCGGCGATCGTCGTCGCCTACCGCGACACGGGCGGACTCAATCCGGGCAACATGAGGAACATCGATGCTCCGATGGTGTCCTGGTCTGGATCGAGTCGAGGAGCGATCTGCGGACCGTTTTCGATGCACACCGCAAGATCCGCAGTTTCCTGGCCGCTGACGGTTATCTGGGCGGGGAGCCGGCGGTTGCCCAGCCTACGGACCGACAGGCGGAGGTGAAGAGGAAGGACCGGACGGCGGGATGAGTTCGAGCGATTCAGGATCAGAGGAGACCTTATGGACGAGTACGTTCCGGGACTGCTGCCAGCGGATGAGAGTCTCGATGACGAGGAGCTTGGCGACGACGTTGATGGCCCGGGTTACTCGCCGCTTGATCGCCCAATCGGAAGCCTGGCTTGGGGGGTGACTGCCTACGAAGCTAGTACACACGAGCCCGTAAGCCGGAGACTTGCCCGTGAGGTTCCCGACATCGCGGCTGAAGAGGTCGGTGATGGGATTGGTGACGCATCCGATACTAACGGCGAGCCGATCGACGACCAGGTCGGATACTTGAGGGCGGGTCGGCTTGTCTGGGCCACTCAGGATGCTGACGACCCGTCGTCGGATCTTCAGGCCGAGGACGTTGGCATCGACGGCGGGGGCGCTTCCGCGGAGGAGGCAGCGATTCATATAATCCCCGACGACCTGTTCGGGGTGTAGGCGTCGGGGTGCATGGGCTTGCTGATACTCAGGTGACACCATCCGGTTCCGACCGGCTTGTGAGCTACCGGCCCGACAGGAGGATCTGGCCATGGACGGGGGACGGGATCAGGAGCTCGAGACGCTGCTGAGGGCGATCCCAGAGGGTTGGACGCGTGCGGAGGTAGCTGGACGAGCTTGGGGTGTTACGCGTGCTACTCACGCAGGAGGCAAAGTGGTCTCCATCAACGCGGAGCGACTCGGCGCCACCGAGCAACTCGGTGCAAACGTCTGGATCACGTCTGAGGGGCCAATCCTCAGGCCGTGTGAGGTGCCGGCGGAAAAGGTCATGCAGTTTCTTCGTGCTGCGGCGACAGGGTATTCCAGGTAAGCAGAGACGGCAGGGCTTCCCACGTGGCCTTCATGATGCCGCATTCCGCTTGCTGTGTAGCGTGTGAAGATGCGCTAGGGCCATGTCGATCGCGGAAGCCATTGGTGTGACGTCGCGGGACGCCTGCGCCAATAGGTAGCCACCCTGTACGGCTGCCAAGAGGCCCGTGGCTAGTTGTGAGACGTCGGCTTCTTGTGGGATGAGGTCCGCCTTCTGAAACCGTCGCAGGAGATCTTCGAAGAGTTCTTGCCACGCCGAAAACAGGTCGAGGAGTCTCTTCCGTGCGATCGAGTCCTGATCAGAAACCTCATTTGCCAGCGAACCCAATGGGCACCCGTACCTGCCCTCTTGTAGGGCGTTGTTCTCGACCAGGGCGTCCCTCCAACGCCGCAGTCCTGCGAACGTCATCACCTTGCTCAACCGTTCGCGTTCAATGGCGATCGTGCGGTCCCCCACAAGCTCGATGACCGCCCTCACCAGCGCTTGCTTGTCTTCGAAGTGCCGGTATAGCTGCGACTTGCTAACGTTGCTAGCTACGATGACGTCGTCGAGGGTCGTACCACCGACACCTCGTACGCGCATCAGGTCGGCTGCCGTCCCGACGATCCGAGACCTCGTCTTCGCGCCACGCGCCGTCAACCGCGAGGTCGTGGCCTGGCTCGAGCGCTCCTCCACGTGGCCATTCTACTGACCTCCCTCCCGCGGACAGGGATCGTCATGCGGACGAGGAGAGTGCCCTGAGCCGGAGTCGAGCAATCTGCCGGGAGGAAGCACCGAGCCGATCGTGATTCCACGTATGGCTCGAATCTCGTCCGGTCACCGGTACCGGCCGTCGTAGCGGACTCCGCTCCGGGCATCCGTGAAGCTGACGCCCACCCGCACCCCGTCCTCGACGATCCACCGGACCGTGTACGTCGCCCGGTATGTCGGCGGCCAGAAGGAAGCGAAGGTCCCGTCACCCGTAACAGACCACTCGCCCGCTGACGGTGTGCCCCTGTCGACGTAGGTCGTTCGGCCGTGCGCCGTGAACGATTGAGTCGCACCGTCCTGGAACACCAACTGTGCGGCGGTCAGGGCGGCGATCATGTCCGTCGCATCGACCGGCTGGCCGTCGACAACGTCCCCACCGCAGGGAACAGCGTCCATCGAACTCTCCTGACCTCGGGCAAGACACTGGCCGCCGCCATCTCGCGGCGGCGACGACGTGCCGAACGACCAACTCGGAACGATCTACCACATTATATGGACGCTATCGTCCATTCCAGTCCTGCTGCAGAGTCGTCGGCCAGACAGGGACGCGTCGCCACGACCGTCAGCAGTGCTGGTGCTACTCTAAACCACCGACGGTCAGCAAGGCTTGCCGACCGACGTCACCCCAGCATATTACGGACGTGAGAGTCCAGTTCATTTACCTCGGAATTGCGGGCGACCACGTCCTCGCCGCGGAGAATCTCATCACCGGGGCACTCGTTGACGATGACGTCATGGGCGGGTGCCACATCGACATCCATCGGTCGGGTGGAAGCACGGGGTGGCAGCGGGGCCGCGGCCGCCCGGCCACATGGGAGGGGCGCATGGCAGTGATCACACGCGGCTTCGGCGGCCGCAGACGCGACGACACCGACCTCCCGCCCGGCCAGTACCGCACGGACGACTTCCCGGTGCTGTCGGCGGGACCGACACCACGCATCGGCCTCGACGAGTGGGAGCTCGCCGTCGTCACCGAGACCGGCGAGCGGAGCACGTGGTCATGGGCGGAGTTCACCGCCCTGCCTGCCGACGAGCCGACCGTGGACATCCATTGCGTCACGCACTGGTCGAAGTTCGGCACGAGCTGGCGAGGCGTCTCGGTGGACACGTTGCTGGCCGACGTCGAGACTACGGCCGAATACGTCATCGCCCACTCCTACGGCGGCTACACCACGAACGTCCCGCTCGAGGACCTTCTCGACGGTCGGGCCTGGGTGGCGTACGAGTTCGACGGCGAGCCGCTGGTGCCGGTGCACGGCGGCCCAGCTCGTCTCCTCATTCCTCACCTGTACTTCTGGAAGAGCGCGAAATGGCTGCGCGCACTGGAACTGCGTCTCGACGACGAGCCCGGGTTCTGGGAGACGGCCGGCTACCACAACTACGGCGACCCATGGCGCGAGCAGCGGTACCGGGCAGACTGACCTGGCAGCCGGCAACCGTCGCCGCCACCCGGGCGGAGACTGCGACGGCGCGGACCCTCGTCCTCGACGTCGACGGCTGGGCAGGTCACGTGCCGGGCCAGCACGTCGACGTCCGGTTGACGGCTCCCGACGGCTACACGGCGTACCGCAGCTACTCGATCTCGTCCGCCCCGGGGCCCGAAAGGCTCGAGGTGACCGTCCAAGCGGTGACCGACGGTGAGGTCTCGCCGTACCTCGTCGACGTGGCGGGGCCGGGTGACCAACTCGAGATCCGTGGACCGCTCGGCGGCTGGTTCGTACGCCGACCCGCCGATCCGCGCCCGGCGTTGCTGATCGGCGGCGGGTCCGGCGTGGCGCCCCTGATGTCGATGGTGCGTGCGGCGACGAATCCCACCAGGTTGCTCTACTCGACCCGATCCCCGTCCGATGCGCTGTTCACCGCGGATCTTGCAATCGCACGAGCCGCAGGCGATGGGCGTGTCGCCGTCACACACCTCTATACCAGGGTCGCGCCCTCCGGCTGGCCGGCCCCACCCCGACGACTGGACGCGGACGCCCTCGCCCGCGTCGCCTGGCCCCGCGATGCCGACGCTGTGGCGTTCGTCTGCGGGCCCACCGGATTCGTCGAGACCGTTGCCGACCTCCTCGTGGACATCGGCCACGATCCCGCGAACATCCGCACTGAACGATTCGGACCCACCGGAGGATGACAATGTCGACCACCAACGTCGGAGCCGACGACGCACCCTGGGTGGACGGTAACGCCCTCGCCGGACCGCTCGGCGAGATCATGGGGACCGACCTCACCGTTGCCGAACTCACCTGCGCCGGCTGCCGGACGACCCGTCCGCTGGCCGTGATGCGCGTGTTCGACCGAGCGCCTGGCCTCGTCGCCCGATGTCCCGGCTGCGAGGACGTCGTCATGCGCGTGGTGCGCACGGCCGGCCGTGTCCTGATCGACCTGCGTGGGTCGCTCGTCCTCAGCCTCCCGGTGCCGACTGCCTGAACGCTGAGAATCCGGCCAATGAACCTTTTTCAACCTCCCCTTGCGGTTCGTCGGAGGGCGAGGTCGGACGCGGTGTGTGAGCGCCGCGCGGTTCAGGTTGAAAAAGGTTCAATCATGGCGCACTCGGACGATGCCAACGTCGCCGACGTCGGTTACGCAATACTCCGAGGCGGGATACTCCTGCCACTTCATCCGACCTGACTGGGCACTGCCAGGTCGCTGACCAGACGCGAGATTCAGGAGACAACATGGCGAGCAACGCCGAGGATATGATCACGTTGACCGGTGCCGAGCAAGATTCGGGTGGCTCGAACCTGTCGGGAGCCACCGCGCCCGACGCGGAAGACCTCGTCATCACCGACAACAGTGAACTCGGCATCTACGAGGCCGCGATAGGGGGTCGGACAGCCGCTGGGCTCGTCTACAGCAAGGTCGGGAGCCGCGTCATACTGTCGGCGACATCCGTGTTCCCCGAGTTCCGCGGGAAGGGAGTAGCCGCCAAGCTCATCGGCGGCGTCCTCGACAAGCTGCGCATGCAAGGAAAGACCGCCACCGTCAGGTGCCCGTTCGCGGCAGCATTCGTCAATGCTCATCCGGAATATGCCGACGTTCTAGACCCGGCTTTCCCTGGTTCGCACACAGCCGGGCACGGGCATTGAACCTTTCAACCTCCCCTTGCGGTCCGGTGGACCGCAAGGTCGGATGCGGTGCGTGCGCGCTGTGCGGTTCAGGTTGAAAAAGGTTCATTGAACACGCGTCGTCGCGTCTGAACGTGCGCCGACCCGCTGAGAAGGTTCAGGCGTCCCCCACGGCGGGGTTCATCGCGCGAAGGCTAGGTGGGCGTCGGCGACGAGTACCGCAATGCGCTCGGCAAGCCCGTCGACGTCGGTGATGGCGCCGGTCAGCCAGCTCGACTTGCCCTACAGCAGGAGCGCGACACCGCGTTCGTGATCTCCTCCGGGCTGCCGGGAGCTGGTTACGCCGGGTGCCCACCCAGGAGGTAGCGGACTAGTCCGATGACGTCTTCCGGTATGAGTCGCCCGACCTTGCCACGCCGTTGAGGCTGCTCGACAAGGAGGGCAGTACCGCTCGCTGTCCCTGAGTCCTCACGCACGGACGCGGATGATCGGCTTCCCGGTGATCCGCTCGGTCGGGTTGAGAGCGGCGACGGCGTCGTCGAGGGTCGCGACGTTGCTGATGTTCGTCCGCAGCCGTCCGTCCCGCACCCGCCGGACGATCTCACCCAGTTGGGCGCGATCGGGCAGGACGACGAAATCGACCGCCAGGCCGTCCGCGGGCCGTGCCTCGGGCGGCCCGACGGCGGACACCAGCGTTCCTCCGGCTCGAATCAGGCCCGTGGACCGCTTCCCGATGTCGCCGCCGATGACATCGAACACCAGATCGACTCCGCCGACGTCTTCGAGGGCGTCGTTCTCGAGGTCGACGAACTCCTGCGCGTCGAAGTCGAGCGCCTTCTGACGGTCGGCGGCGCGTCCGGTGCCGATGACGTAGGCGCCGAACTCACGTGCGAGCTGCGTGACCATCGAACCGACCGCGCCGGCCGCGCCGTGCACGAGGACGCTCTGCCCCGCCTGAAGGCGGCCGTGCTCGAACAGTCCCTGCCACGCGGTCAGGCCCGAGATCGGCAGGCTCGCGCCCACCGTGAAGTCGACGTCTCCGGGCAGCGGCGCGAGGTTACGCGCCTCGACGGCCACATACTCCGCCAGGGTGCCGTCGCGAGTCCAGTCAGTGAGGCCGAACACCCGCTGTCCCACAGTCAGTCCCGTCGTGCCATAGCCGAGAGCGGTGACCACTCCGGCCAGCTCGTGCCCAGGGATCGACGGCGTCCGGTCACGGCCGAGGCGATCGGTCCAGGTCGAGGGCCACGTCAGCTCGGTCGGGACGAATCCCGACGCATGAACCTGCACGACGACGTCGTTCAGCGCCGGTTCCGGCTCGGGCCGCTCCACCAGCGTCATCCCGGCCGTTCCCGTGGCCTCGTCCGTTACTACAATCGCCTTCATCCGGTACCTCCTTGTATCCAGTCCTCGTTCGCACGGTCACGAGGAGCAAATTTCGTTTCACCAGCATTAGCGGCGCCAGGCCTCGGCGTCTTACCACGTTGATCGGTAGCGGTTGTGGCGCGAGGGTGTCGAGGAACGAGCGCGACAGCGAAGTCGTCGGTAAACGGCGCCGCGGTTCAGTTCGTTGTACGAGTCGTAGAAGGCTTCATCGTGCTCGCCGAACGCCTTCGGGATGAAGAAACCCGTGGCGTTGACGAGCAGGATCGCGTCGGCGTGCTCGGCGGTGAGCTGCTTCGGACCTCGGGCGCCTGGTCACGGTCGGTCAGCTCGGCCGTGATGCCCCACGCCTTTCCGTTCTGCGACGACGCTTCGACCGCGGCCCCGACCTTGTCCTGGTCCCGGCCCGTGATCACGGCGGTGCCGCCCCCGGCGCCCACTTGATGAGCCGTGGCGAGGCCCATGCCGCTGCTGCCGCCGACGACCACGACCTTACGGCCCTCGAAACTCTCACTCATGACAGTTGTACCTTCTCCACAGAATCGCGATTTGGGCTGGCACACCCGGTTCCCCGGGAGTGGCGCGACGTCCGTAGAACCCGGCGCGGGTGGGCACGTCGGACAGTTCGCCAGCGGGAGGCACCCAGTCGGACGCCCCGAACCTAGTCGCAGTAGAACTGGCCGGTCAAGTCCACTCTTGGAGTCAAGCGGGTGCTACGGTGGAGACGACCTACCCAGGCCCCTACCGCAACGACGGCGCCAAGCCGAGTACTTCCGGACATCTCTTCTGGACTTTATAGTCCACAAAAAGTAGGGGCTGCGGGAATATAACCAGCCCGTACGGTGTCTGTACCTTTGCAGGCCCGGGTGCGTTTCACCTCGTTCCTCAGCTTCACGCCGAAAGGCCGGGAAGGGAGCGCTGTGCCCCAGCAGACCCAGTACCACAAGAACCCGGAGGCCGTTTCGCGGCTCGACCCGGAGCAGTACCGTGTGACCCAGCAGGACGGCACCGAGCGCCCGTTCGCCAACGCCTACTGGGACAACCACGAGCCCGGCATCTACGTCGACGTCGTGTCCGGCGAGCCGCTGTTCGCATCGGTCGACAAATACGACAGCAACTCCGGCTGGCCGAGCTTCACGAAGCCGATCACCAAGACGAACGTCATTGAGCGCGGAGACTCCAGCCACGGGATGATCCGGACTGAGGCCCGCTCGCTGCACGGGGACAGCCACCTCGGCCACGTCTTCAACGACGGTCCGCCCGACAAGGGTGGACTGCGCTACTGCATCAACTCCGCGTCGTTGCGGTTCATCCACCTCGATGACCTGGAGAACGCGGGGTACGGCGAATACCGCACCCTGTTCACGGGTAACACCAACACTGGCGCCGACGACAAGTAAGGAGACGACGTGACCACCGAAAAGGCGATCCTTGCCGGCGGCTGTTTCTGGGGCATGGAGGAGCTGTTCCGCCACCAGCCCGGCGTCGTGTCCACGCGCGTCGGCTACAGCGGCGGCGACGTCCCGAACGCCACCTACCGCAACCACGGCACTCACGCGGAGTCCATCGAGGTCGTCTACGACACCGAGAAGACCGACTTCCGCGCGCTGCTCGAGTTCTTCTTTCAGATCCACGACCCCTCGACGAAGAACCGCCAGGGCAACGACATCGGCACCAGCTACCGCTCGGCGATCTTCTACACCAGCGACGAGCAGAAGCGGGTCGCCGAGGACACGATCGCCGACGTCGACGCCTCGGGCCTGTGGCCCGGCAAGGTCGTCACCGAGGTCACCCCGGCAGGCGACTTCTGGGAGGCCGAGCCCGAGCACCAGAACTACCTGCAGACCTACCCCAGCGGTTACACCTGCCACTTTCCCCGCCCCGGGTGGAAGCTCCCGAAGCGGGCGACGGCCTGACACCCCGGCGCGCGGACCCCGGGTCCGCGCGCCGGCCCGGGGCCGAGGTGGTCGGCCTGGACGAGGACTCGGCCGGATGGGTGCCGGCTCTCTCCGGCACCGGTGCCGAGCGAGACGTGGCATTCGATCGGCTGCACGAGATGCCGGTGCGCGGCATTGCGGGAGGTGCGCCGGCCCGCGACGCGCTCACCGCTGACCGGGCCCGCGCCGCCCGACGTCTTGGGCGTTTCCACGGCGGTGGCAGTAAGGGTGGCCCGAGCGGAGCCGACGGGACCGACTCGCCCTTGACGCGGCGGTCCGGCGGCCGGTGCGGTCGACCTCGCCAACGGCAACCTTGCGCATCCGCCTGGCGTCAGCCGTGACGGCTGCCGAGCGGCAGTGGCCGGCGCGCCCAGGCGGGGCCTGCGGCCCGTTCAGTCCGGCGTCAAGGGCAGCCCGCCGAGCAGGACAGCCGGCAGCCGGCCAGCAGGCGGGGCCTGCGGCACGTTCAGTCCGGCGTCAAGACGTACAGCAAGTTCCAACGCCGGCAGCTAGCTGTCCGGTATCAGGACCTGGGTGACACACTCCGCCCTCGGTAGCACCGGCTCGACGCTTGGCCAAGGTCGACAAGCTGATCCGATCCAGCGGCGACGGATGGAAGGAACTCGCCCGCCTCGACCGTCGCCCGTACGTGTAACGCAACTCGCTCGATCCGGTCCGTGGCGACACGTCTGCGGTCACCGCTGCTTCCGCATGTCAGAATGCCCCCAAACCTGGAGCAGAGCTGGCAGAACGGGCGAGCCGATGACGACGAGCAGGGCGGCCGAGCTGGTGCGGAAAGCCGGGGATCCACAGCGGGCCACGTTCCTGGAACTCTTCTTCGACCTGGTGTTCGTCCTCGCGCTCGTTCAGCTCTCGCGCGGCCTGGCCGAGGATCTCGGGTGGAGCGGTGCCTTCCGGACGCTGGTGCTGTTGGGGGCCATGTGGTGGGTCTGGTCCAGCACCGCGTGGCTGACCGACCGGACGGACCAGCAACGACCGGTAATCCAGGCGCTGGTCATCGCGACCATGGTCGGCAGCCTGGTGATGGCGGCCGCGGTACCCGAGGCATTCGGCGACACAGGCCTGATCTTCGCGGGCGCCTACGTCGCCATCCAGCTCGGCCGCGGGCTCGTCCTCGTGGCCGTTCTGCGTGGCCGCGAACTGCGGCGCACCGGCGTGCGCGGGCTGTTCTGGTACGGCCTGTCGGCGCTGCCGTGGATCGCGGGGGCGTTCGTGCACGGCACGACGCGTGGCGCGTTGTGGGCACTCGCGGTGGTCCTTGACCACACGGCAGGCAGAATCGGCTTCCCCACCCCGGGGGCGGGCCGTACGCCCAGCCAAGACCTTGTGATCTCGGGCGAGCATCTGGCCGAGCGCTACCGGCAGTTCTTCATCATCGCGCTAGGCGAGCTGATCCTGGTCACCGGACTGGCGCTGAGCAGCAGCGGCTTCGCGCCGGACGGGGCCGCCGCGTTCGCAGTGTCGATCGCGACCACCGTGCTGTTGTGGCGGATCTACATCTACCGCGCTGGGCAAGTCCTGGCGGAGGCGATTGCCATGTCTGCCGACCCGGTCCGCCTCGCCAGATCGACGTCCTACGCCCATCTGGCCATGGTGGCCGGCGTGGTCGCCGCCGCCGTCGGCGACGAACTTGTCATCGCCCATCCACTCGGGCACACCCCACCGGCCTGGATCGCCGTCATCCTCGGCGGACCCGCGCTGTACCTGGCCGGGCGCGCCCGCTTCGAGCACGCGGTATTCGGCCGCGTGTCCCGGTCCCGACCGATCGGCGTCCTTGCGCTGGCCGCCCTGACACCGGCGATGCTCCCCCTGCCGCCAGTCGTGGTCGCCGCCGCTGCCGCCCTCGTCCTGACCGGGATCGCCATATCCGACACAGCCCGCGCCCGCAAACGCCCGCCCGAGCCGCCGTCACCACCCGGCTAGTGGCGCGTGATCCTGATCGGTTTACTTGGTGTTGTTCGCGCCATCTCCCGACTCGACCAGTGCGACAGACCAGTCTCCGCAGGTAGCGTCATCCGGGTCAATGCGAGGACCCGCGACCGGACCCGGACCGGCACCTGCTCGGGCGGTGCTCCGGACGCTGGTTGAACAGCGCAGCGCAACTCGGCGAGCAGAGCGTCATCGTCCGCGACCGCGCTCGCCGGGCGGGTCGGTCGCTGCGGTGCGGTCCGGATGGGGCGTTCGTCGGCGGGGTGGGTCTGTCCGCGCTGCGGGGCGTCAGGCGAGGACGACCTTGGCGTTCTTGGCCGCTGACGGCGGGACTGTGAAACGAATGTGAGACAGGGCCGTTCGTTTGACAGACCCAGGCTCGGTTCGGCGTCGAGGCGTTGGCTTGTCAGGGACGCTCGGCGGTCTTGGCCGGGACCGGTTGCGGCATTGGGGTGCTGTCACCTGCTCGATCCAGCCACTCGGCGAGCAGGGCGCGCTCGGCGTCGGTGAGCATGGGCAGCGTCGGTGCGAGGGCCCGGAACGCGACAGTGGCCGCGGCCGTGCTGTCGGCGGGAAGCGTCGGCACGTCAGTGAGGATCGATCGCATCACCGCCTCGTACATCGCGTCGGCAAGGTGGAGGTCCCGGTGCTGCGGCGGGGTGGAGAGCAGGGTGAGCACGGCGCCGGTGCCGGCGGCGTGGATGAGTTCGACGGCGCGCCGTTCGGGGACCCGAAGCCGGCCGATCTCCGCAACGCGGTGCACCCGGGCGCGCAGCACCTCCAGGCCGGCGGCCGCCGCCGGTGAACGAGCCCCGCGGCTGGGGTCGGTGAGGAGGCCGAACAGCGCGGCGTTGGCAAGACCGAAGCCGATGTGCGTGTCCCAGCCCGCGCGAAGATCTGCAACCGGGTCGCCGCTGTCGTGGACGAGGGTCTTTTCGGCTACGTAGGTGGCGAAGACATGTTCGGCGACGGCGTCGAGCAGCGCTTCCTTGTCCTCGAAGAACCGGTAGATGGTCGGCGCCTGCATGCCGGCCGCCTGCGCGACCGCGCGGGTGGTGACCGCGCCCGCCCCCTGCTCACGCAGGAGCCGTGCCGCGCACTCCACGATGCTCGCTCGCGTCTTGTGCCTACTGGCGCTGTCCAGCCTCACCTCTGCCATGCTTCCAACGATAACGCACTCTTGTTATCTCTGTTGCTAACACTGATACAGTAAATACCGTTCCAGTGTTAGCAATGGAGAGGTCTGACATGATCGTCATCACCGGCGGCACCGGCCGACTCGGCTTCCAGATCGTTGATCGGCTCCTGGACCGGGTCTCCGCCGACCAGGTCGGCGTCAGCGTCCGCGACACCGCCCGGGCTGGCGACCTGGCCGCCCGCGGAGTGCGGGTACGGCGCGGCGACTTCACCGAGCCCGACTCCCTCGCCGATGCGTTCGAGGGCGCAACGCAGGCGCTCATCGTCTCGACCAACCAGTCAGGCGCGGCGGCGGTCGCCCAGCACGTCGCGGCGATCGACGCCGCTCGCAACTCCGGAGCCGAGCGCATTCTCTACACCAGCCACCAGGGCGCCGCCGAAGATTCGCTCTTCGCGCCGATGCCTGACCACGCCGCCACCGAGCGCTACCTGTCCAAGACGGACACGCCGTCCACGGCACTGCGGAACGGGTTCTACGCCAGTACCCTCCGGCATCTGCTCGGCCGGGCCCTCGAGACCGGCGAACTCGTCGCACCGGCCGATGGGCCCGTGTCCTGGACCGCCCATGCCGACCTCGCCGAAGCGGCAGCGACCATCCTCGCCGACGAAGGCCGGTTCGATGGCCCGACCCCGCCGCTGACCGCGCCGGACGCGCTCGACCTCGCGGACGTCGCCGGCATCCTCACCGAACTCACCGGACGCACCATCCGCCGTGTCGTCGCCGACGACGACGAGTGGACAGCCGCGATGATCGGACATGGTGTGCCCGCGGATCAGGCGACGATGCTGCTCGGCATGTTCCGCGCCGCACGCCGCAGGGAATTCGCTACCACCGGTCCCGAACTCGAGAACCTCCTCCAGCGCAGAGCCACGCCTGTCCGTTCGATCCTGGAAGGACTCACCAGGACCACTACTTAGAGCGAATCACGTCACGGCACCGCCCACCTGAGAGGACGTCTTGTTCGGGTGGTTCGCGTGTTCGATGAAGGCTCTGCGTGCCAAGCGGCCGGGGTGGGGAGGTACCGGACACGTCCGTCACCGGACGGGCGAGAGTCCTCGCCGTGACCAAACTCGTCACCCGGCTGGGTCTGGTAGACGCATTACGGGACCTCGATCAAGCAACGTGATCGTGGCGACCGGTCGATTCAGCCAGGACCTCGAAACGTCGGCGATCCTCGGCCCGGGCGGGAGCGGACCCACGGGCGGCCGGCCCGAACGGGGGGATGTCGGGCCGGCCGCGGTTCGGGGGAGTAAGGCACCCGGGCCGGTGGCCCGCGCGCGAAGGTGGTCAGGCGGCCACCGCGCGCACCTTCGTGCGCGTGCGGCGCCAGGCCACCACGATCAGCGCGATCAGGCAGAGCAGCGGCAGCGTGCTCACCGACCAGCTCAGGGCGAACGGTGGGCCGGGCTGCTCCAGCACATCGAGGTGGCGGAACTCACCGACGCCCTTCCCCGCCGGTCCGTCGACGGTGAACCGCATGGTCCAGTTGCCGGCGAACCGCAGGCTCTCCGTGTCGAGTCCCCACACCTCGCGTTTGCGCGGGTGTCGAGCCAGCGGGACGGTGTAGTGGGCGTCCGGGCCGATGAGTTCCAACACCCCGGACTTGCCGGCGATCCCGCCATCCGGGGCGAAGGTGAAGTCCAGCGATCGCATCGCGCGTACCGGCCAGGTGCTGAAGCCGACCGTGACACCGTAGGGGCCGGCCTGGACCCGTTCGGCGTGCACGACCCTGACCGGCTCGTACGCCGAAGCCGGCACCACCCAGCCGAGCAGCAGGCCGAGCGCGGTCACCAGTACCACGAGGGATCTACGCATGACTCGCCTCCTGCCGCATGACGTGTCGCAGGATCTCGGCGCAGCGCGCACCGAGGAACCCGGCCAGGGCGGCGAGGAGCGCCGCGACGGTCGCCACCACTATGACGTCGGCGGTCGCCGGCCGGTCGAGACCGTACAGCCACGCCTGCTGAAGCGGGGCGGCGACGCCGAGGACCGCACCCCCGATCCCACCGACGAGCCAGGCAGGCTGCCGCCGCAGAGCCGCCACGAGCACGCCGAACACGACCAGCAGCATCGGAATCCTCGCGGCGTGCTGCGAAACGCCTTCGGTGTAGTCGCGGAGCGGCAGGCCGCTCGCGTTCGCGTACACCCTGGTGGCCCATGGCGCGAACCACCACAGGACCGCCTGGATGGCCGCGACCACCACCGCGACGGTGACCGCGCTGCCGAGCCAGTCCAGGGCGCGGGCGGCGAGGGTCACGAGCAACGCGCACATGAACACGGTGCCGACCGGCGCCGCGATGTCGTCGTCGATCGGCAGCCCCTCGACCCCGGCCGTCGTCACCACTCCGAACGCCACCGACGTCGATATCGTCATGATGATGCCGATCGCGCCCCAGCGGCGCTCCCGCGCGGACGCGAAGACCACCAGAGCCCCGGTCATGGTTAGCTGGATCGACAGCAGCAGACCGTTGTGCGGTGGGGACGCGAGCATGACGTCGAAGCCGTACAGGCTGTGCCACCACTCGTCCCACAACCCGTAGAGCAGAAACAGCGCCGCTCCCGTGCCGGCGACCAGGTAGCCGACCGGTGCGGTGAAGGTCCGGCCGAAGACGCCGACCGGGCGGCCGCCGACACTCGGGTCGATCGGGCGTCCCTGACGCCGCGCGGCCGTGGTCGCCAGCACGACCGCCAGGCTGGTCAGCCCGGCCGTCGCACTGCCCAGGTAGAGCACCAGGTGGGGCAGGGTGAAGAAGGTGTCCGGGCCGACGTCGTTGTGCCACTGGATGTCCCAGGCCATGCCGACCAGTGAGAGCAGTGCGCCGCACAGCACGAGACCGGCCGGGGCCAGGCCGTGCGGCACCCTTCTGGTTGATGGCGTCGTCACCGACGCAGTCGCGATCATGGATCTACTCCCTTTCGTTGACCAGTAGGGGAAGCACGACCTTCTCGGTGCCGGGCAGGATCACCGTCACGTCCCACTGGCCGGACATCGGGATGTCGACGTTCGGCGCGCGGTATCGCCCCTGCCTGGTCCGGGTGGCGGCGACCGGTGGCAACGCGTGGCCCATCTGCGGCATCGCGAGTTCCACGCCGACCTCGTCCACGGTGACCGGCCGGTCCGAAAGGTCGGTGATCTCGAAGTCGAGCGTGTTCGCGCCGCGCTTCGGGCTCTGCACCATGAGGCTCACCTCGTACCCGGCGGTGCGGACGGTGGATATCTCCGGTTCGGTGCCGCTCGGCCAGCACAGGAGCGCGGCGACGGCGACGGCGACGAGCCCGGTCACGGTCGCGACGACGGCTGTCTTCATCCCTGTCCCCCGCCTGCCGCAGGCACCTCGACCACCGTCGGGACGGTGATCACCGAGTAGCCCCGCGCCGCCTGCACCCAGGCCAGATACCTGCCCGGCAACGGGAACGTGTACGTGAACCGGATCTGCGGGCCGAACGAGGCGATGCTCTCGTCGGGTGCGTCCCGTGCTGCGGACGGCTGCGGAAGCATCGCGTGCACGTGGGCCCAGATGGGGGCGGTCACCGGCGTTGTCGTTCCGTCCACCGGGCCCACGACGATCATGTGTCCGAGCATGCCCAGCCACGGTTGCAGGGTCGGCGAGCCGAAATCCGCCGTGATCGTGCTCGCCGTGCCGGCCGGCCGGATCTCCTTCGACAGCGTGCAGGAGGCACTGGCGGTCGTGGCGGAGGCCGTGGCGATCCGGCGGCAACCGGCGCTACCGGCTTGCGCGGCGCCGGTTCGTACCGCCGACGGGTGCGCGGAGACGTGCACCGCCGAGCGTACGTGTTGGACGCCGCCACCGCGCCTGGCCAGCTCCGCCGTCACGGCGTGTACGCCGGCTTCGCTGGGATCGAGCCTGGCCCGGTAGTCGCCGGGCGCCACCCGGACGGGGTGCAGGTGTCGCATGCCGCCGGACGGGGAGACCACCACCAGGTGCAGGAACGCGTGGTGGTGCACCAGCAGGTCGTCCACCGGACGGCCGGTCGCACCGTCGGTCAGCCGGAGGTGCAGGTCGCGGCCTGCCGTGCGGGTCGTCAGATTCACCGGTGGACGGGAGAAGTCCACGGAGGGCGGTTGCCGGTAGGGGTCGTTGACGTTGGCGACGGTGGGATCGAGCAGCGTGCCGGGCGGGGAAGGCGGAACGATCGTCGACGACAGAACCGCGGCGGTGACCGCCACCGCAAGCCCCGCGACCGTGCCCCCCGCCGGCGCCAGCGCGGCGCCGACCCGGCCGAACGCCGCCAGGCCGAGGGCGATCAGCAGAAGGGCGCCGGCCACGACGAAACCGCCGTAGACGGCGTTCTCCCAGGGCGGCCGGACCGCTGCGGGTACGACGAACGGGATCGTGGCCACCTGGGTACCGTCGTCGAGCGCCAGTTCCCAGGGGCCGGTCCGGTCCACCCGCAGCGTCGCGGCGTGGAAGCCCGGGGACGCGCCGAGGTCGATCGTCGTGCTGCTCACGGTCTCTCCCGCGGTGCTCGCTCGCAGTGCCAGCCGCCCCGCGGGCGAACCCGCGTGCGTCACCACGTCGACCCGCAGTGGGGCCGGTGGCCGGTCCGTCCGGCGAACGATCACGGTCAGGTCCCGGCCGGCCATCGTCTGCGCCAGGTGGATGTCGGCGCCGACCGCCGGACCGTCGGCGGAGGCCGGGCCGGCGCCACCGAGCGCCGCGTGGAGTACCGCTACGACAGCCATCGGCAAGCACGTCGTCCACACTCGCCGCCAGGCGCGACCGTTCTCCGCCGGCGCCCGGGCCCCTTGCCGCACGACATCCATGAGTCGAAGGATGAGCCCGCGGTTTGCGGTCGGGCGTCACCCCGGCGTACTGGCCGGCCTACCTCTGTGGGGTGACGCCCCGGGCACGACCCGACCGGTATCGTTCGGCCCGTGCCGGCCAAGGAGCTCGGAATATTCTGGTGGCTCGGCACCGGCGCCGTGGCGTTGGTGCTCCTGGTCGTCAGCCTGCCGGTCGACGTCTCCACCTACGGCACTCCGGTCGTGCTCACCTTCGTGACCGTCACCGCCCAGTCCGCCGCGCTCCCACTGCTGCTCGTGCGCCCGGTGGCCGCGACCGTACTGCACCTCGCCGCGCTGGGCACCCTGTCGGCCTTCATACCGGTCACCGAGGTACCGACGTGGCCGCTCACCGTTCCGGGCATGATCGGGCTGATCGCCCACATCGGGCTCATCGGCGTGCGTCACGGCTGGCGGCCGGTGCTGGCGCTGTGGTGGGGGAGCTTGTTGCTGTGCATCCTGCGGGTGGTGCTGGACCCGCGCAGCCACAGCATCGACGCCGCCGACACGACATTGGTCGTCTACGCCACGAACTCGGCGTTGATGCTGATCGCCGCGATCGTGGTGCGGCACGGCGCGACGATCCAGCGGCAGCTCGCGGACGCCCGGCGCGACATAGCGGCGGAGCAGAGTCGGCGGGCGGTGGCGATCGAGCGGACCCGGATCGCGCGCGAGCTGCACGACGTGGTGGCGCACAGCATGTCGGTGATTCACATGCAGGCCACGTCGGCGTCGTACCGGCTGCCGAACGTCGACCCGGAGGCGAAGGCCGAGTTCGTCCGCATCGCGGACGGGGCACGTTCGGCGATCCGCGAGATGCGGCAACTGTTGACGGTACTGCGCGAGGAGAGCGCGGATCCGACGCTGGCCCCGGTGTCGCGCCTGGACCAGTTGGACGACCTGGTGCGGTCGGCGCGTCGGGCCGGGGTGCCGGTGGAGGTGCGCGGGTCGGTGCCGGACCTGCCGGAGACGGTGGGCGCGGCGGCGTACCGGATCGTCCAGGAGTCGTTGAGCAACGTGATCCGGCATGCCCCCGGAGCTCGTACGACGGTCACAATAGGACAGGTACCCGACGCGTTGCACCTCGAAATAGTCAACGAGAGTTCGGTGCGCGACGCCCCGACATCCGCTGAAGGCGGTCACGGGCTGTACGGCATGGGCGAGCGCGTACGGCTGCTCGGCGGAACCTTGCACACCGGCGCGCGGTCCGAGGGAGGCTATCGGGTGGCGGCGCGACTGCCGATCGGAGGAACCGGGTGATCCGCGTCCTCATCGTCGACGACCAGGCGATGATCCGTGCGGGCATCCGGGCGATCCTCGCGGCTCAGCAGGGCGTCACGGTCGTCGGCGAGGCGGAGAACGGTCGGGTCGGCGTCGACCGGGCACGGCGCCTGCTGCCCGACATCGTCCTGATGGACGTGCGGATGCCGGTGCTCGACGGTCTGGCGGCAGCCCGGGAGATCCTGGCCGGCCCGCATCCCGCGCGCGTGCTGATGCTCACCACGTTCGATCTGGACGACTACATCTACGAGGCGTTGCGGATCGGCGCGAGTGGCTTCCTGCTCAAGGACAGCGAGCCGGAGGAGTTGGTGCGGGCCGTCCGGGTGGTGGCCGCCGGGGAAGCCCTGCTCGCGCCCTCCATCACCCGACGCCTGATCGAGAACTTCGTCACCGCCCGTCCCGACCCGTCGGTGTCGGCCACCGTCCTCAACATCCTCACCGACCGGGAGCGCGAGGTGTTGCGGCAGATCGCGCTCGGCCTGTCGAACGCCGAGATCTCGGCCGTGCTGTACATCGCCGAGCAGACCACGAAGACCCACGTGAGCCGGATCCTGCAGAAGCTGGACCTGCGCGACCGGGTCCAAGCCGTCGTCCTGGCGTACGAGACGGGACTGGTCACTCCCGGCAGGAAGTAGCCTGAAGTCGTCATGCGCGGCCGACCTGTACCGGTCGGACACCCCCGCACCGTGCACCTCGATCGGTGCGGCCGTGGTCGCCACGCCGTCGAAGCTCGCTCCGCCTCGTGGGCACCCGTTCCGGTGCCGAATCACGCAGTTGATCGTGCTCGGTCCGCCCGGCGAGCGGTCCGGGGAGGTCGGCACCGCCAGGCCGCCAGCCGTTGACGGGCCTGGATCTCCATGGCTACAGTCTGCGCGACGCGGGCCGAAGGAGAGGAATCGCCATCACACCGCTGTCTCTCCCGCAGCCAACACCGCGCCGAGCGGTGGAGTTCGGCCGGGACGCGCTGATCGTCTGCGAAAGCCTGGTCCGGATCTACCAGACCGGGTCGATCGAGGTGCAGGCATTGCAGGGGCTGGACCTCGTCGTGGAGAGCGGCGAGATGGTCGCCGTCGTCGGGGCCTCCGGGTCGGGCAAGTCGACGCTGCTCTCCATCCTCGCCGGAATCGACGCACCCACCGCCGGGCGGGCCCGGGTCGACCGGTGGGACCTGCTGGCGATGTCCCGGGCCGACCGCGTCCGCTACCGACGGCACACCGTCGGGTTCGTCCGGCAGCAGAGCACGAGCAATCTCGTGCCCTACCTGACCGCGCGGCAGATGGTCGACCTGCCGATGACCGCGGCCCGCACCCCGGCCAGTACCCGCCGCGCCCGCGCCGCCGAACTGCTGGAGGCCCTCGGCGTCGCCGACTGCGCCGACCGGCGTCCCGCGCAGATGTCGGGCGGGCAGCAGATGCGGGTCGCCGTCGCGGTCGCCCTCGCCAACCAGCCTCGGGTGTTGCTGGCCGACGAGCCGACCGGCGAGCTGGACACCGCCACCTCGGCGGAGGTCTTCGGGGCGCTGCGGGACGTCAACCGGCAGCTCGGCGTCACCGTCGTCGTCGTGACCCACGATCCCGAGGTCAGCGGCAAGGTCGAGCGGACAGTGGCGATCCGCGACGGGCGTACCAGCAGCGAGGTGTTGCGCCGTGCGGCGACCGGCGCCGACGGCGACGTGCGGGTGGTCGCCGAGGAGTACGCCGTGATGGACCGTGCCGGGCGGGTCCAGGTGCCCCGCGAGTACCGCGAGGCGCTGGCGTTGACCAGGCGGGTCCGGCTCGCCCTGGAGGCTGACCACGTCGCGATCCGCCCCGACCTCGCCGAGCCCGCATGAGCGAGCGCAGCGAGCGAATCATCGGACTCAGTGCCAATGTGTCTCATGTCGGCACGGAGCGCAGCGGAGTGCCGGCATGAGCGCCGACCCGCTGGTCACCGTACGCGGCGTCCGGCGGAGCTTCGGTGTCGAGCCGACGGTCGTACACGCGCTACGGGACGTGTCGTTCGACGTCGACGCCGGCACGATGGTCGCCCTGGTCGGCCGCTCCGGCTCCGGCAAGACCACCCTGCTCAACATCGTCGGCGGGCTGGACCGGCCGGACTCCGGCACCGTCCTCGTCGACGGCACCGAGGTGACCGCCCTCGACGAGGACGGCCTCTCCCGGCTACGACGCGCGACGGTCGGCTACGTGTTCCAGACGTTCGGACTGATCCCGGTGCTGTCGGCCGCGGAGAACGTCGGCGCACCGCTGCGGCTGGCCCGTACCCCGGTGGCGGAGCGCGAGCGCCGGGTCGAGCTGCTGCTGGAACTGGTGGGCCTGGCCGACCACGCCCAGCAGCGTCCCGGCGAACTCTCCGGCGGCCAGCAGCAGCGGGTGGCGATCGCCCGGGCCCTGGCCGCGTCACCACGGCTGCTGATCGCCGACGAGCCGACCGGGCAACTGGACGCCGAGACGGGCCTGTCGGTGATGTCGTTGCTGCGTGCCGTGGTGGAGTCCGAGGGTGTCACGGCACTGGTCTCCACGCACGACCCGGTGATGATGGCGCTGGCGGACCGGGTGATCCGGATCCAGGACGGCCGGCTCGACGACGAGCCCGACGGGCCGGCATCCCGGTGACGGCCCGGGGCGGCGGATGCTGAGGCTGCTCGGGCTCCGTGCCCGCGCCCAGTGGCCGCTGCTCGCGGCTCTGCTGGCGGTCGTCGCGCTCGGCGCGACCCTGCTCGGCACCTGCGCCCTGCTGGTGACCGGTACCGCCGATCGGGCGTTCGAGGTCGCCGCGGCCCGGGCCGCCCCCGGCGACGTCGGTGTCACCGCCTACACCGTCACCGTGCGGGGCACCCACGCCAGCTCCGTGGCCGCCGACACCCGCGAGCTGCTGACCTCGACCCTCGCCCCGTTCTCCGCGACGACGGCCACCCGGGCGTCGTCCGCGTTCCGCACGCTGCCGGAGGAGCTGGCCGCACGGAGCGACGTCCTGACCGAGACGTACCTGTCGGCAATGGACGACCTGCCGGCCCGCGCCGCGCTGGTCGACGGACGCTGGCCACGGGCCGCCGACGGGGCCACGTCGCTGGAGGCCGTGCTGCTCGAACCCACCGCGCGGCAGCTCGATCTCGGCCTCGGCAGCCGCGTCCGGCTCGGCGCGGAGTTGAACGACGAGCCCGCCCCGGCGGTCGACGTGACCGTGGTCGGCGTCGTACGCCCGCTGCCCGGCACCGGGTGGGACCGCGATCCGCTCGGCGGGGCCGGCTACGATCTCGCCTTCAGCGACGGGCGCCAACCGCAGTTGGTGCACGCCTACGGTCCGGTCGTCGTCGATCTCGCCGACCTGCTCTCCGGCGGCCACACCATCGACCGGATGGAGATCACCGCCCAACCGGACCTCTCCAGTGCCGCCCGCCACGACCTGGAAACCGTCGCCGGGGCCGTACGCGGCGCCGACCGCCGGCTGGCCGGGATCCTCGGCGACCGGGTGCGGATCGAGAGCCTCGCCTCGCGGCTGCCGCAGACGCTGCTGACCGCCCGTGAACAGCAGCGGGTCGCCGCCGCCACGGTGCTTGCCGTCGCCCTGCTCGGCGGTGTCCTGACCGCGACCGCCCTGGCCCTCGCCGGACGGCTCGCTGCCGGAATACGCGCCGAGGAGAGCGGCCTGCTGTCGACACTCGGCTTCGGCCGTGGCCGGCTCGCCGCCGGGGCGGCTGTCGAGGGCGGTACGCTCGCGCTGCTCGCCGCCGCGCTCGCGGTCCCCGCCTCGTCCCTGCTGCATTCCGGCCTGACCCGGCTACCACCGCTGGCGGGTGCCGGCCTGGCCGGGCCACCGGAGGTGACCGCCCCGCAGGTGCTCGTCATCATCGGCGGCGTACTGGTGCTCGCGGCGGTACTCGTGGCCCTCGCCGCCCGGCCGGTCGTCGTGGCCGGCGGCCGACGCGACCCGCGCGGGCTGCTCGCCCGGTCCGGAGCCGACGTCCTGCTCGTGGCGCTCGGCGCGGCCGGGCTCTGGCAACTGCACGCCCAGGCCACCGTCGCCGACAGCCGGATCGACGCCGCCCGCGTGGTCGCGCCCACGCTGCTGCTGGCCGCCGGCGCCGCGCTGGCCCTGCGCCTGGTGCCGCCCGCGTTGCACGGTGCCGAGCGGCTGGCCCGTCGCGCCCGGGGACTGGCGCTTCCGCTTGCCGCGTTCGAGGCCGCCCGCCGGCCCCAGGCGGTCGCCGCCGGCCTGCTGATCGGCCTTGCCTGCGGAGCCGGCACCTTCGGGGTCGCCTTCGGCGCCACCTGGGAACGGTCGCAGTACGACCAGGCCGACCTCTCGGTCGGCACCGATCTGGCGATCGCGTTGACGGCCCCGCCGGTCGCCGGGCAGGGCGCGGCGGTCGGCGGGGCGACCGGGGGAGCGGTGAGCCCGGCCGCCGAGCGCGGCGTCGCCATCGGCCAGTGGCTCGGCACGCCCGGCGACGCGCCCCGGCTGGTGGCCGTGGACACCGGCCGCGCCGGGGCGCTGCTGCGCGGGCGGCTGGACGGCGACCGTAGCTGGGCGGAGGTGGGCGCCGCACTGGCGCCGCCGTCCCGCGCCGTCGGAGTCGCCGTCCCGGCCGGTACCGCCCTCGCCCTGACCGGTACGGCGACCGGTTCGACCCCGGTCGTGGTGACCCCCAGGCTGGTGTTCCAGGACGCCACGGGCCTGCGGACGACCTGCACCGGCGAGCTCGTCCCGCTCGACGGCGCGGTACACCGGCTACCGGAGTGCGTGCCGGCCGACGGTCTGGAACTGGTCGCGCTCTCCCTGCCGATCGCGGCCGATCCGTCCGCCGGACCGGCCGGTCCCGAGCGCAGCCACGTCGCCGTGACGCTGACGGCCCCCGGGGCGTCGGCCCGGAACGGCGCACCGCCGTGGACGGCCAGCTCCGCCCCGCCCGCACCCGAACAGCTCACGGATTCGGCCGTCGCGCTCGCCGGTACCGCCTCGGGTATCGGGTTGAGGATGACGACGACTGTCCAGCTCGGCGGCGCTCAGATCGCCGCCCGCGACCTCGTCGCGACCGCCTTCCCCGCGCCCGGACCGATACCCGTGGCCGTCTCGGCCCGCCTCCTCGACGAACTCGGGGTACACCGCGGCTCCCCGCTCAGCATCGGCGTCGGCGTCTCGGCCGTTTCCGTCGTCGTCGCCGACGTGGTGCCGCACGTCCCGTCCGCCCCCGGTGCCGCAGCCATCCTGGCCGATCTGGACGCGGTCTCCCGTGCCCTGGTGGTCACCGGCAACCTCGAGTATCCCGTGGACGGCTGGTGGGTCGGCCACCCCGCCCGGGCGGACGCCGCCGTACACGCCGCGGCCCTGCACCTCGGTCAGGTCACCACCCGTGCCGCGGAGGCCGAGCGCCTGCGCGCCGGGCCGTTGCGCGCCGGGCCCCCGGCCGCGCTCCGGCTGCTCGTCCCCGCCGCCGCGTTGCTGCTGATCGCCGGTGTCGTCCTGCACGTGCTCGTCGACCTGCGGGCCCGCCGGGTCGAGGTGGCCCGGCTGCGCGGGCTGGGAATGACCCGGCGCGAGGTCCGCGTGGTGCTGTTCGGCCAGTACGCCGGCCTGCTGCTGCCGCTGCTGATCGCGGGTGCGGCCGTCGGCGGGCTCGCCACGCTCGTCGTCGCGCCCCCGATGATCCGGTCCGAGGCCGGTGCCGCGCCGGTCCCGCCCGTCGTGCCGTACTGGCCGTGGGCGGCCGAGGCGGCCCTGCTCGGCCTGCTGCTGGCCGGTTGCGTGCTCGCGGTGGCGGTCGTGGTCACCGTCCGGACCCGGCGTGCCGAGGCCGCGTACCTGCGGGTGAGTTCGTGATCCGGCTTCGGCGCCCCTCGGCGCACTGGCGACCCGCTGTGCGCTGGCGATCCGCGCTGCACTGGTGGCCCGCGCTGCACTGGCCGACTGTCCGCAGCCGCCCTCGGGCCGATGCCGGGCCGCTGCTGTTGACAACGGTCGTCGTCGCGGTCGTCGTCCTGTTCGCCGGTGCGGTGCCGCCGCTGATCCGGGCCACCGCCGACGACGCCGTCCAGCAGGCGGTACGCCGCGCCGGCGACGACGCGGCGATCCGGGTGCATGCCCGTTGGGAGCCGGACGCCGGACCGCGCGGCGGACGCGTCCGCGACCCGTACCTCGCCGAGGCCGTCGGCGACCTGCACAGGATGGCCCGGGACGAACTCGGACCCGATCTGGCGGCCGCGCTGCGCCCGTCCATCGCCGGCGTCACCAGCAGCACACTCAAGATCGCTGACGGCAGCGTGCAACGCACCTTCCAGCTCAGCTACCTCGGGAACGATCCGGCCGCCGGTGGGGGCCCGGACGTCACCTGGATCGCCGGCGGTGCCCCCCGGCCGGCGGTTCCGGAGGTGGACAGCCGGGTCGAGGTCCCGTACGGCGGACCGCCCTGGCCGGTGCAGGTCGGCCTGTCGAAGGCGGACGCCGAAGCGCTCGGCCTGGGCCCCGGCGACCGCATCCCGCTCGTGGACCAGCGCAATAACGAGAAGCACGTCCAGGTGAGCGGTGTCTTCGAGGCGGCGGACAGCGGCGATCCGGCCTGGCGGCTCGCACCGTGGCTGTTGCGACCCGTTCCCGGCGTGGACGGCGTGGGCAGCACCCGGCTCGCCGGGCTGCTCTCCGCCGACTCCCTGCCCGACGCCCGGCTCGCCTTCGAGGACGACGAACTGGAGCGCAGCCTCTGGTTCAGCCCCGACCCCGAGGCGCTCACCCAGGACTCGGCGGGCAGCATCGCGGCGACCGTGGTCGCCCTCAAGGCGTCCTCCGGCTCCTCCGGGGTCCGAGACGGCACCCTGCGCTGGGAGACGCAGCTCGATGCCGTGCTACGGGACGTCCGGACCCAGATCGCCGCCGCGACCGCGCAGGCGTCCGTACTGCTCATCGGGGTTCTGGCCGTCGCGGTACTGGTGCTGATGCTCGCTGCCGAGCTGCTGGTCCGCCGCCGCGCCTCGGCGCTGGCCGCAGCCCGGCAGCGCGGCGCCTCCCTGCCGGACCTCGCCGCGGAACTGCTGCTCGAGTCCACCGTGCTGGCGCTGGTGGCCGCCGTGGCCGGGCTCGCGCTGGCCGGCACGGTCGCCCCGGGCCTCTCCTGGAGCTGGGCGGCCCCGGTGGTGCTCACCGCGGCCGCTGCCGGCCCGGCTCTCGGCACACTCGCCGCCGCCCGGGCCACCCGGGACCGGCGCGTCCCGGCCAACCGGTCCGCACGCCGCTGGGTCCGCCGCACCGGGCAACTGCGCCGGGCCACCCTGGAGGCTGCGGTCCTGGCCGCCGCGGTGGCCGCCTTCGTCGCGCTGCACCAGCGCGGAATCCTTCCGGCCGTCCACTCCGGCGCGCCGGCCGGTCCGGAATCCGGCCAGCACGATGGCGTGACACTGCCGGCGAGCGCGCCCGCGCTTGGCGCGCTCACCGGCGGGCTCGTCCTGCTGCGGCTGCTGCCTGCCGGCACCCGCCTTGCACTGTGGCGCTCCCTGCGCTCCCGCCGCCCGCTCGCGGTGTTCGGCGCCGCGCAGGCGGCGGCGACGTCGGCACGCGTGCTTCCACTGCTGGTCCTGGTCACCTCCGTCGCGCTGGCGTCGTTCGCGCTCACGCTCCAGGCCACCACCGTCCGGGGCCTCACGGCGGGCGCGTGGCGTACCGTCGGCGCCGACGTCCGGCTCGACGTCAGCCCGGCCGCCGAGGACTCCACGGCAGATCTCGCCCGGCGCATCGCCGCCGCGCAGGGGGTGCGGCAGGTGGTGGCCGCGCAGGTGACCGACGGTGCGCCGATCGCCGCCGATTCGACGCTCGTCGCACCCCGTCTGGTGATCGTGGACGCCGTCGCTCTCGCGCGGCTCCTGGCCGCGACCCCGCTGGCGGACGGACCGGAACTCGACAAGCTCGCGGTGGCCGGCCCCGGTCCCGTCCCGGCGCTGGTGCGCTCCACCGACGGCGAGCTGCGGCCCGGCACGCGGTTGGAGCTCCGCCGGCAGGACGGCCCGGCCGTCCAGCTCGCCGTGGTCGGCGCGGCGCCAACCGTCGGCGACGCGGACGACGTGGTCATCGTCGACGCCGCCGCGATCGCCGCCACCGGTGTACCGGTCGTTCCGAACACCGTGTGGGTGGCCGGGCCCGGCGCGGCTCGGGCGGCCGCCGACACCAGTGTCGCGGCTGAGGTGGTGGTGCGCGAGGACGTGTTGGCACAGCGCCGCGCGGCGCCGCTCTCCCTGGGGATGCTGCGGCTGGGCTGGGCCTCGGTGGCGATGTTGCTGGCGATGGGGCTGCTCGGACTGGCGCTCGGCGCGGCTGCCGGCGCGTCGGAGCGGTGGCAGACGCTGACCCGGCTGCGGACGCTCGGCCTGCGGTCGACGGACACCCGCCGGGTCGCCGCGGGCGAGTTGCTGCCGCCGGTGGCCGTCGCCGCGGTGGCCGGCCCGCTGCTCGGCGTGCTGCTCGCCGGCCTGACGCTCGGTCCGCTCGCGCTGCGGCTGCTCACCGTGCAGGCTGCCGACCCGGCGCTGGTGCTGCCGTGGTGGCAGATCGGTCTGCTCGCCGTCGCGTTGCCGGTGGCGGTCGTCGCGGTGCTGCGGGTCGAGTTCGCATTCCGGCGCCGTCGGCGACTGGGCGAGGTACTCCGGGCGGGCGGGGGGTAGCCGCCGTCGACCGGGCGCGGTACCTCGGGCGGGCGGGGACAGCCGGCGGTCGGACCTGCGGCAGTTCCGGCTCGGAAACGGCCGTTCTCCGGAACCGGAACCGGCTGCGGCTGCGGCTGCTCTGACAGTGAGGATGTAGGTGAGTCCCGTACCGGCCGGTCTGACCCTTGCTCTGACCGTGAGCATGTCGGGAACGCGGTCCACCCGGTCGAACCGGCGGTGGACCGCGACCGGCTGCTCGTTCCGGCGCATCTGCGGGCGATCGCGCTCGTAACATGAGGACGTGGAGTGGGTCACCGTACGCTTCGCGGGCGGTCCGGCCGACGGCACCGCCCGGGACCTGCCGGCCGCGCCCGGTGGCCGGCCGCCGCGACGGTGGGTGTTGAGCAGCAGCTCGGACGGGCCTGCGGAGCCGCCCGGCGTGGACCACCTCTACGAGTTGCGGCCCCAGCAGGAAGCCGACGGCTGCTGGACGATGGCGTTCGTCCGCTCCGACCCGGTCGGGATGACTGAGTAGCGGCGCCGGGGCGAGAGGCTCTGCCGCACGACGCGAGGCCGACCGCGCCGGGAACCGCTGGCCCTGCCGGGAACTGCTGGCCCTGCCGGGAACTGCTGGCCCTGCCGGGAACCGCTGGCCCTGCCGAGAACTGCTGGCCCTGCCGAGAACTGCTGGCCCTGCGGGAAATTGTCGAGCGCGGATACAACCATTCGCGGCCCGGCGAGCATCCCAGTGCCGGAATCGTCTCTGGGAGGGTCGACCGGATGCAGCCGGACTGGGAGCACGAGTACGTCGAGTTCGTCACGACCGCGATGCCGAGGATGCGGCGGCTGGCGTACCTGCTCTGTGGCGACGCGCACCGGGCCGACGATCTTGTCCAGCAGACCTTCACCACGCTCTACGTGCACTGGCCCCGGGTCCGTACTGTCACCCACCTCGACGGGTACGTCCGGACCGCCCTGGTCCGGTTCTTCCAGGGTGAGAAGCGGCGGCCGTGGTCGAAGCGGGTACGCCTCACCGAGTCGCCGCCCGAGCCGTTCCCACGCGGCGGGCCGGATGTGGAGGAACGGACGGTACTGCGGGCGGCGCTCGACCGGCTGCCCCGGAAGCAGCGCGCCGTGCTGGTGCTGCGCTTCCTCTGCGACATGTCCGTCGCCGAGGTGGCCGAGACGCTGGGCTGCTCCCCCGGGACGGTGAAGAGCCAGAGCTTCCACGGGCTGGCCACGCTCCGGCGGCTGCTCGACGAGCAGCCGGAATCCGGCGGATCGCCCGACCCGACCGCCCGCGCCGGGCCGCCGTCGCCGGCTGTGGCGACCTCGCCGACCAGATGCCCGACTCGGGCGCGGACCGCACCGTCCTGGCCCAGCCGTGTCGCCCCGGCCAGCCCTGACGGCCTTCCCGGTCCGACGGACAGGAGATGAGATGGACGAGTTCGACGACGCCGCGGCCCGTAACCTGTTGCGCCCGCTCGACGGCGACCCGGACCAACCCTCCACGGTGGAGATAGACACCTTGCTCCGCACCGGCCGGCGCCGGGTCCGGCGCCGCCGGCTGCTGGCCGGCGGCGGCCTGGCCGCGACGACCGCCGTCGTCCTGGTAGCGGTCCCGGTCGCGCTGGCCGCGGTACGCGACGACGAGCCCATCGCCCCCGACCCGGCTCCCGGCCAGGTCGTCCAGCCCGGCCCGACACCGGACGACCGGCACACCGCCGACTCCACCCCGCCACCCGTCCTGAGCAGGTGTACGCCGCACCGGCTGCCGCTGCCGGACGGCGCCACCGAGAGCCAGGTACTCGACGGCGACCCGACCGGGCGGTACCTGGTCGGGGTGGCCCGGGATCCCCGCACCGCGCGTACCTGGACGCTGCGCTGGGACCGGGGCGCCATGACGGTGCTCGAACCGCCGACCACCGATCCGGCCCGGCTGCTGGTCAACTCCCAGGGAGTGGTGGCGGGTGACGGCATCGCGGTGCGGGACGGTACCGCCGTGCAGGTCTCCTGGGTCTACCGGTACGGCCGGTACGTGGACCTGACCGACTCGAACGGGGGCTATCTCGGTGACGTGCTGGACCTCAACGAACGCGGTGACGTGCTCGGCGGCATCCGCACCTTCGCCTATCAGGGCGGGTCGACCGGCACGAAGGGCGGCCCTCCGCAGCCCACGGGCGGTGCGGCAGGGACGCCGGGTGAGCCGGCCGCGTCGCCGGGAGGCGGGCGCTCCGACGGCTACACGGTCGTCTCGGGACGCCACCCGGCAGTCTGGGCGGCCGGCGCGGAGCAGAGCCCGACCAGGCTGGGGGAGGACGGCACCGGATCGCCCTACGCCACCGGGCTCGGGGACGACGGCACCCTGGTCGGCGGCATGCTCAGGTCCGGGACCGACCAGGTGGTCCGGATGTTGGTGTGGGCTCCGGACAGTACGGTGCGCACCCTGGCACCCCCGCCCCGACACGGTGTCACCACCGGCAACCTCTCGATCCGGGGCGGCTGGGTGCTCGGCTGGTCGGTCGCGTCGCCGGGCGCCGAGCAGAAGGTCGTACCGACCCGGTGGAACCTACGTACCGCCGAGGCGACCCCGCTGACCGGCCTGGCCGGGGCGGCGGCGATCAACCGGTCCGGCTGGGTGGCCGGGTTCGTCCGGGACGCGGCCGGCGTCGAGACCCCGGCGGTGCTGGCCGGCGAGCGGCCGGTCGTGCTGCCGCTGCCGGACGGGGCCGTACCCGGCAGGGCGGGACCGGCGGCGGTGAGCGTCAGCGACGACGGCCGGGTGGTCGGCGGGCTCGTCTCGGTCGGCCCGGACGACGCCACCGCCGCCGTCCGCTGGACCTGCGAATAATCCACGGGTACGGCGGGAGCAAGCCGTCGCCGGACATCTGCCGGCCCCGCCCGGGCGGATACCGGGCGGGGCCGTGGACGTACCGGTCAGGACCTGCGGGTCAGGCTTGCCGGTCAGGACTTGCGGGCGGCGGCCCGGATGGCGGTCTCGACGATGCCGGCGTACCCGACGTGGCCGGCCCGGTTCGGGTGGTACGACTCGCCGATCGGGTTGGAGGTGCCGTTCAGCCACTCGACGTCGTCGCAGACCGCGTGCCCGGTGAACGGCCTCCGGGCGTCGACGAAGGCGAACCCGTGCGCGGCGGCCCGGGCGGCGATGGTGGTCGCCAGCAGGTCCGCCGCGGCGTTGAGTTCGGCCTGCTCACCGGGGGAGATCCGGGCGATGATGTTGCACTCCTCGCCGTTGAAGAGGCGCGGATATCCGACCACCGCGACCCGGGCGTTCGGGGCGAGACTGCGGATCCGGGAGTAAAGCTGGTCGAGCCGGCCCGGCAGGGTGTTCCGGATGGTGTTCTCCGCGCTGTCGATCTGGGACCAGCAGGTGGTGGGCCAGGGCAGCGCACACTGCACGATCACCGATGACCAGCCGATGTCGTTGCCACCGGCCTGCACCGTGACGTAGTTGGTGGCCGAGTTGAGGCTGCTGAGTTGCCCGCTGAGCACGCTGGAGGTGGTGGCTCCGGCGCAGGCCGGGAAGCTGAGCGTGGCGCCGAGCCGGGCGGCGTCGAGCACCGGGTAGGAGTGCCGGGAGCGCTGGCAGGAGCCGCTGTCCGGGTAGTACTCCCGGGTGCCGGTGCCGGAGGCGTACGAGTCGCCGAGTGCGGTGTAGGTGGTCGCCGCCGCGTGCGCGGGTACGGCGGCCAGGCCGACGGTGAGCGTGGTGACGAGTGGGACGGTGATGGCGGCTAGCAGGGGGACCAGGCGACGAGGCAGCGACATGATTGGCCTCCTGACATAGGCAAAGATAGATGTCAGGTTGGCAGATACCTGCGCTGCGCGGTAGTAGCTGTGTAGGTTTCTTTCTGCTCAGCGGGCCGCGATGGCGTGGAACGCGCCAGCCCGGGTGCCAACGTAGATCCGCCCCCGCCAGACCGCCGGAGTCGACTCGATGCAGCCGCCCAGCTTGACCTTCCAGAGTGGCTTCGGCGCGGCCGTGGTGTCGGCGACGTCGTACGCGTGCAGCGTGCCGTTGCAGTCCCCGATCACCAGTACGTCGTCGACCACCACCGGCGACTGCCAGGTCGGACCGGGCAGCTCGAACCGCCACCGTACGGCTCCGGTCGCCCGATCGACGCCGAGTACCTCGCCGCCCTGGGTGTCGAAGATCGCGATGTCCTTGTGCAGGGCGGGACTGCCCCAGATGCCGGCCGGCTTGCGGGCGTGGTCGTCGACGTGCCAGACGCTCGGGTTGCCCTTGCGCCTGGGGTCGAGCTTCATCATCTGCCCGACCTGCTTCGACCGGGCGGTGCCCCGCTCGTACTCCGAGCCGACGTAGAGCGCGCCGGTCTCGTCGACCGCGATCGAGGCGTCGGTGTCGTCGCCGGTCCAGAACCGGAACACCCGCTTGGGCTTGCGCCCCTGCTTCAGGCCGCTGATGTCCCAGCCCTGGACCAGCCCGCCCGAGTTGGCGAAGTAGACGACGTTGCCGGAGATCGCCACCGAGTTCTCGATCGAGACCATCCGGTCGTCCACGTCGCGGAGGAGTTGGGCGTCCCAGCCGGGGGCGTTGAAGACCAGCTTCGGCTTGACCGTGACCTTGCCGTTGGCGGCGTACTTCCGGTTGAGCTTGACGATGTGGAACTGGCTGTTCTCGCCGCCGAGGAAGAGGTAGTCGTCGAGGATCAGGCCGGCGCCGTCGAAGTCGTCGTTCCACATCGTCGGCGAGACCGCCCGCGCCGACAGCTTCCACAGCTCGGTCGGTTTGCCCCGGTCGATCGCGATCACCCGGTAGTAGTTGTCCCGCGATCCGGAGTAGACCAGCGGGAACCCGTCCGGGTCGACGGTGACCGAGCCCTTGATGATGTCGCCGGTCGGGAAGTCCGGCAGGATCCGCTCGCCGCTCTCGCCGTCCAGGAAATGGATCTTGTGATCGTACGCCCCGAAGACCACCCAGGTCCGCCCGGCCCGCTCGAAGACGGCGGGTTGGCCGGTCCAGCCCGTACCGCACCAGACCCGGGTGCCCTTCTCGTCGGTCGACTCCCCACACAGGCCACCGCTGCGCGGGAACTGCCACTGCCGCGCCGGAGTCGTCCGGGGCATCGGCCCGGTGCCGTAGTACGTCCGGGTCGGATTGCCCCGGAAGGTGAGCAGGCCGTCCACCTTGTCGCCGTACGGCTTGCCGACCAGGGCCGGATCCGACCAGCCGGTGAACGCGGCGGGTTTGGCGGCACCCACGCCGCCCGGGGTCGGGCTTGCGCTGCCCGACCAACTCGGCCCGGTGTCGGGCGCGTCGCCGCCCAGGTCGCAGGAGGTGAGGCCGAGTACGGCCACCAGGCCGACCACGACAAGCCGGGTCGGGGTCGGGGTGAATCCTGAACGCAGTGGTCCGGTCACCGCAACAGTGTGCCTACCGACGTCAACTACCGACAGGACCGCTATTCGGTCACTTCAATGTCCGGTCGTTCCGGCGGGTTGGCCTGATGATCGGCGGAGTCGGCATCCCGCGAACGGGGGAGCCGCCCGGCGGCAGGCGGGCGCCGGTCCCGGCCCCGCAGCCTCGGCGGTTGCGGAGGCTGGCCAGGTGGGAGCGGCGGCGGTGGAAGCTGGCCGGGTAGGACCGGTGGTGCCGGCGGTTGCGGAGGCTGGCCAGGTGGGGCCGGCGGCGGTGGAAGCTGGCGGGGTGGCATGGGGAGATGACCGGCCGGTGGGACCGCCCGGATCGCGGTCGGCGGCCGGAGGGCGGGACCACCGGACCGGTGGAGCCACCGCCGGCGACGCGGCGGGCGGATCACCAGGGGCGCGATGACGGCGTTCGCCCTTCGCGCCCGGTCCTCCTCGGCGATCAGGTCCTCGATCGCCCCGTCCGGTATCCGCACCGGACCCAGGTCGGCGGCGAACTCGGCACGCCAGTCCGGGGGCAGCCGGTGTCGGAGCAGATGCGACACGGCGACCCGGGGCGGCGAGCCGAAGACGCCGAGCATCGCCTCGGCAGCCCGTTGCCGGCGCGCCCATGCCTCCCGCTCCGCCTCGGTGAGCAGGTCGCGCGCCTGGTAGTCGCCCCGGAGGGCGTACGCGGCCCGGGCCTCGGCCGCGATCCGGCGGATCCGCAGCCCGAGCGGCGAGTCGTCGTCGACCCGCCAGCGCTCGCCGGTCGCCGCCCGGTCCAGCGCCTCGGAGAACTCCGGATAGCCGTCGAGCCCGGTCTCGGCGGCGAGCCGGCGGGCCTGTGCGACCATCGCCGACCGCAGGTCCGGCTCGTCGGCGTACCTGATCAGGCCGGCGATCGTCGGCTCCAGTACCGCCGGCAGCGCGGCCTCGGTCGGCGGAGCGGGCAGCAGCGGGTGATACTGCGCACTCGGCAGCGCCCCGAGCAGCGTCGTGGCGTCCAGTTCGATGCCCAACTCGGCCCGGAGCACGTCGAGCAGGGCCGGCAGGTCCTCGTCCGGGTAACGGTCGGGCGGCGGCGGGAGCAGCCCGGCGGCCCGTAGCGTCGGTGCGAAGAGGTCGGGCCGGCTGCCGGTCGACTGCTCCGGCCGGAGCGTGTCGTACCCGGTGACCAGCGTGCCGTCCTCGTACAGCGCGAACCGGGTGGCGGTGCCGATGTAGTGCACCGCCACCGCCCGGGTGCCGGCGGAAAGCCGTCGCAACACCTCCGGGCGGGCGCCCTGCGCGTCCCGCTCCTCGGCGGCGAACGCCCAGGCGCCGGCCCGGCCGACCCGGACCACCGGCCGGTAGCCCTCGGTCCAGGTCCCGGCGAGGTCTCCGGCCGCCAGCCGGTCCCGGGGTACGGCACGGGCCGGCTCGGCGCCGTACCGGCGGAGCAGCTCGGCTTCGTCGACGCCCGCCACGAAGCTGAGGCAGAGGTTGCCGAACTCGCCGACCCAGCCCGCCTCGGGCTGCGGCGGGTGCGGCCGCGCCGGATAACGCCCGGTGGTCCCGGCCGCTGCCGCCGGACCGACCTCGGCCGCCAGCGCGAACACCGACCGGGGGGCCGGATGCTGCTCCCGGACCGTCTCCCAGTGCAGCCGCCCGCCGAAGGCGACCGGATGCCTGGATCGCAGCGACCGCCCCCGGTGCAGCGCGTCCGCCACCTCCGCCAGCAGGTCGCCCAGCGACGCCCAGCGGCCGAAACTGGTCCCGCCGCCCTTCAGGTGCGTTCCGACCGCCCCGTACGACCCGCCGGGGCGGCAGTCCAGCACCAGCATGTCCACCGAGTTCGTCCTGGCGAACGGCACCCACTCGGGATGCCAGTAGTGGCCACGCATCGTGTCGTCGGTCATGAACTCGCGCAGCCCCTCTTCGGTGCTCCGCCACCGCCGCACGATCTGCTCCACCGACATCGGCTGGTACGACCCGGCCAGCTCCAGCGTGCCCGCCCCGTCGGCACAGCCGTCGTGCCGGGCCAGCGATGCGGACAGGTCGGCCGGGAAGGTCACCCCGATCGCCCGCTCGGCGTCCGCCACCGCTGCCGCATCGGCGGGCGGGCGCAGCGACCCGTACGTCTCGACGGCGTGCCGGGCCAGCCACTCCTCGATCCCGGCCCAGCCCGCGACGACCCGCTCGACACCCGTCACCGGTCCTCCCCCGTGGACACCGACCATCGACGCCGCTCACTGCCGGCGGCGCCGGTACGGCAGCGTACCGGTCCGGGGTGACACCCACCGGGGGCCGATCGACGGGAGCGGCTGACCGGCCGGGGACCGGTACCGGTTGACCGGGAGCGAGCGGTGGCGGCCCCGCTTCGGGCCGGTTCAGTTGGCCGGCCGGGGCCGCTCGGTCGGGTGGCTGATACCCGTCCGAGCACTCTGCCCCATACGCCCGTTGTGCTCGGCGGTGCGTGGGTCGGAAATCTGACTTAACACCACCCGTTGTGTCACTGATCCAGGGTGGTTAAGCTCCTTGGTGCGCGCCCCAATCGCCCGCTTCCCCCGTGGCAGGCGATCGGGGCGCGCACCTATGTCCGGGCCCTTTCGTGTCCCGACCAACCTTCCGGCCGGCGCCGTCCGCCGTGCCCCGCGCACCGACCGCGAGGCGCCCCAGGCAACACCACGCACGCGTAGCCGTTCCTGCGATCGTCCGCGTTCGGCCTGGTCGTCCACGGTGGAACCACGCCGGGCGGATCACCGCCGCAGGGTCCACACGATCACCCTGCCGGCGATCCGCCGGACCCCGTCGACCCGGCCGGACCCCGTCGACACGGCCGGGACCGCCGAGAGGGAGCGGCCGGGCGGGCCCGGAGTGTGCGCCGCCCGGCCGCTCCGTCGGCTGTGCCGAAGGGTCAGATCCAGCGGTTGCCGAGCCACATCCGGCTCGACCACTCCGCGTACGGCAGGAGCTGTCCCACGAAGATCGGATAGAAGTAGGCGAAGCAGATCGCCACCAGCAGCACGTACGTGCCGGCGACGATCGCGCCGATCATGCGGCGGTCACTGGTCCGCCCGCCCTGGCCACCGTCGCCGGACGATTCGGCCGGCGGATCACCACCGGCCTGGGCGCCCGCCGGCGCCGGTGCCCGGGCCGGGCCGGTGATCGCGCCCAGCACGTAGGTCACGGCCAGGATCATGAACGGCACCACCGGCGCGGCGTAGAAGAAGAACATCGTCCGGCCGTCCAGCGCGAACCAGAACCACGGCAGCAGGCCGGCCGCCACCGGCAGCAGGATGGCCAGGGGGCGCCAGTCCCGCCGGGCCAGGCCCAGCCAGGCGACTGCGGCCAGCGCCGGCAGGAACGACCACCACAGGATCGGGGTACCGAGCAGCAGGATCTCCGAGGCGCAGCTCGGGGCTCCGCAGGCGCCCTGGTCGGACCAGTGGAACGCGACCGGCCGGCCGAGCAGCAGCCACTGCCAGGGCCAGGACTGGTAGACGTGTTTGTCGTCGAGGCCGGAATGGAACCTGAGCGCCTCTTCGTGGTAGTGCCAGAGGTTCTGCAGGCTGCCGATGATCGGCACGCTGGACTGGCCGGTGTCGGCCCGCCAGTTCCGGAAGTAGCCGTTGTCGCTGGCGAACCAGCCCGACCAGGTGGCGAGGTAGACGAGCCCGATCAGCACCCCGGCGCCGAGCAGCCAGAGTCCCTCGTCGAGGAAGGTGTCCCGCCACGGCCGGCGTACCCCGGCGGAACGGCGGGCGCCGACCTCCCAGAGCACGACCAGCAGCGCGAACACCGGTACGAAGTACAGTGCGCTCCACTTCACCCCGAACGCGCAGCCGAGCAGCACCGCGGCGAGCAGCCGCCACCACGGCACCCCGTCGGACCACCGGAACGCCGGCCGGTTGCGCCGCCCCGGCTGGCTCGGGTCGAGGCCGGACTCGATCGCCCGCAGCCAGCGCTTCCGCCGGACGTCCCGGTCCACCACCAGGGCGCCGAACGCGGCCAGCACGAAGAACATCAGGAAGATGTCGAGCAGTGCGGTGCGGGAGAGCACCAGGTGGAAGCCGTCCAGCGCCATCAGCAGCCCGGCGGTGCAGCCGAGCACGGTCGACTGGAACATCCGGCGGGCGATCCGGATCAGCAGCAGGACGGAGAGCGTACCGATCGCCGCGGCGGAGAACCGCCAGCCCAGCTCGTTGTAGCCCCAGATCTGCTCGCCGATCGCGATCATCCACTTGCCGAGCGGCGGGTGCACCACGTACGCGGCGGTATTGTTCTTCTCGTCCCATTCGACGCCGCGCAGCAGCAGGTTGTGCGCGTCGGTGGCGTAGTAGATCTCGTCGAAGATCTTGCCCTTGGGGTTGCTCAGCCCGACGAAGCGCAGGATGCCGGCGATCAGCACCACCACGGCGGTGGCCAGCCAGGACCACGGTTCGAGCCGGGCGTCGAACGGGGCCAGCCGGCGTCTGATGATCCCGGGTACGCCCCCGTTGGGGCGCTCGGGGCGCTCGGTCGTGGCTGTCCCGGCCGGGGTGGCCGAGACCACCTCGACCACCGGGCCTGCCGCCGGCCCGGCGGTGCCCGGGCTCTCGGTCTGCGCTGTCGACGCCAGAGTCACCCCGTGATCGTAGGCTGCGATGGTGTGAAACGGGGCACGACGCTCGCTATGTGCGATGACAGGTATCGATGAAGGAGCCAGTCGGTGGAAAAAACGCCCGGTAACGGCCGGCTGATCCTGCTCGGGGCGCCGCTCGGAAACCCCGGCGACGCCTCGGCGCGGCTGCGGGACGCCCTCGGGCAGGCCGACGTCGTCGCCGCCGAGGACACCCGCCGGCTCACCCGGCTGGCTCGCGACCTGGACGTCACCATCACCGGCAAGATCGTGTCGTACTTCGAGGGCAACGAGGAGCGCCGTACCCCGGACCTGGTCGACGCCGCCGGAGACGGCGCGCTGGTGGCGCTGGTGACCGACGCCGGGATGCCGAGCGTCTCCGACCCCGGCTACCGGCTGGTCCGGGCCGCGCTCGACGCGGGCGTGCCGGTCACCGTGGCGCCCGGCCCGAGCGCGGTCACCACCGCGCTCGCCCTCTCCGGCCTGCCCACCGACCGGTTCTGCTTCGAGGGGTTCCTGCCCCGCACCGGCGGCCCGCGCCGGGCCCGGCTGCGGGCGCTCGCCGCCGAGGAGCGGACGCTGGTCTTCTTCGAGGCGCCGCACCGGGTGGCCGGCGCGCTCGTCGACCTGGCGACCGCGTTCGGCGCCGATCGGCCGGCGGCGCTCTGCCGGGAGCTGACCAAGACCTACGAGGAGGTGCTGCGTCGCCCGCTCGGCGAGCTGGCGACCTGGGCCGCCACCGGCGAGCCGCGCGGCGAGATCACCCTGGTGGTGGCCGGTGCCCCGGCGGTCGCCGCGCCGGTCCCGGCCGTCGCGGACCTGCGGGCCGCGGTCGCCGACCTGGAGGCCGGGGGTACGTCCCGACGCGACGCCATCACCGCGGTCGCCACCGAGTACGGCCTGCGCCGCCGGGACGTCTACAACGCCGTGCACCCCCCGGCGTCGAGCTGACGCGCCGGCCGCCGCCAGCGGGGGTCAGTAGGCGCCGGCCAGGAACCCGGCGGCGAGCAGCAGGGGGCCGGCGACGCTCACCAGGGCCGCGGCGTGCCGGTTGCGCCGCTCGACCAGTCGCAGCGCCCCGCTGGTCCAACCGGCTCCCACGCAGCACAGCAGCACCATCCCGAAGCCGAGTATCCAGCGCAGGTGCAGCAGGCCGCTGCCCGCGCCGACGTACGCCTTTCCGCTGTCCGCCCCGACCATCCGGGCCGTGAGCCGGCTGCCGAACTCGCGGTGCGCCGCGCCGACGTCGACCAGTCGGATGTCGTGGACCCGCAAGCGGCCGCTGTCGGCGCTGAAGGTGCCCCGGCAGTGCTGCCCGAGCCCGCGCCCGGTGCAGGTCTGCACCGTCGCCGTACCCAGCTCGCCGTGGCCGACGGCGAGCCAGAACGGCTCGGCACTGACCCAGGCGAAGAAGCTGGCGACCAGGGAGCAGAGGATCACCCCGGCGAGCCCGAGCGCCGGGTTCCGCGGCGGCTTCGGCGGTCGCGGCACCCGCCGGGTCGCGGTCGCGGCCGGGTCCTTCGGTCGGCCGTACCAGGTCCGGGGAGTCGGCTGCACGGGCGTGCCGTCCCAGTGGACCTCCTCGATCGGCAGCCAGAAGTCGTCCTCCTCGGCCGTTTCCGGATCCGTTCCCGGTGCGGCGGTCGGTAGCGACCCGGTCGGTCCGTTCCAGGTCGGTGCGGTGGCCCGGGGCGCCCGCCGGGGCAGCATCGCGAGCGGGGCGCCGGTGGTCGGCTCGATGCCGGACGGGCCGGCGAGCGTGCCGGGGGCACCGAGCCAGGCGGAGCCGAGTGCGGGTGTGGCACCCCGGAACGGTCTGGCCGGCGCCGGCTCGTACGCCGGGGCCGGCCGCTGCTGCGGCGCCGGTCCCGCCTCGGCGGCCGGGTTGTCGGTGGCCTCGGCGGGCTGGACCGGCCCGGTGGGTGATTGCCCGTCGGCGGGTACGGGCGCGGTCCCGGCCGGTGTCGGTGGACCGGGTTGGACGGGTGCCGGTGGACCGGGCTGGACGGGTGCCGGTGGACCGGGCTGGGCCGGTGCCGGTGCCGGTGCCGGTGGACCGGACTGGGCCTCGGAAGGGCGCGTTTCCGCTGCTGGCTGCCCACCCTCCTGGCCCGTCACCCGTCCATTGGACAACGCTGACCGGACTCGCCCAGGCAGCCGTACAGGCGTGTCGAAGGAGAAAAAAGTCGGATATCAGTCTGAATATTGGCAGGTTGAGTGATCTTTCCGCTAAACACCCGTCGATGCCGCATCTCCAACCAGGCCCCTACCGGCGCCGTCGGCCCGGGGTACGGCGTTGGTTCGCGGTACTCGGACGGTGGTCACTAGGCTTGCTTCTCATGAGTCACGTTCTCGCGGCGGTTGCCTGGCCGTACGCCAACGGCCCGCGCCACATCGGCCACGTCTCCGGCTTCGGGGTCCCCTCCGACGTGTTCAGCCGGTACATGCGGATGGCCGGGCACGACGTACTCATGGTCAGCGGCACCGACGAGCACGGCACGCCGATCCAGGTGCAGGCGGACAAGGAGGGGGTCACCCCGCGCGAGCTGGCCGACCGCTACAACCGGGTGATCGTCGAGGACCTGCACGGGCTCGGCCTCTCCTACGACCTCTTCACCCGGACCACCACCCGCAACCACTACGCGGTGGTGCAGGAGCTGTTCGAGACGCTGCATCGCAACGGCTACATCGTGCCCAAGGTCACCATGGGGGCGATCTCGCCGTCCACCGGCCGTACCCTGCCGGATCGCTACATCGAGGGCACCTGCCCGATCTGCGGTTACCCGCACGCCCGGGGTGACCAGTGCGACAACTGCGGCAACCAGCTCGACCCGGTCGACCTGATCGACCCCCGCTCCAAGATCAACGGCGAGACACCGCAGTTCGTCGAGACCGAGCACTTCTTCCTCGACCTGCCGGCCTTCGCCCAGGCGCTGGCGAAGTGGCTGGACAGCCGGGAGGGGTGGCGGCCGAACGTGCTGCGCTTCTCCAGGAACCTGCTGGACGACCTCCAGCCCCGGGCGATCACCCGGGACCTGGAGTGGGGCGTGCCGATTCCGCTGGAGGGCTGGCGCGACCGCAGCGACAAGCGGATCTACGTCTGGTTCGACGCGGTGATCGGCTACCTGTCGGCGTCCATCGAGTGGGCGCGGCGCTCCGGCGACCCGGAGGCGTGGCGGCGCTTCTGGACACCAACGGACGCCCAGGGCTCGACCGGCGGCGCCGACGGGGTCGGCGGAGACGTCCGCGGCTACTACTTCATGGGTAAGGACAACATCGTCTTCCACTCGGTGATCTGGCCGGCGCTGCTGCTCGGCTACGACGGCGAGGGCGACCGGGGCGGTGAGCCCGGCGACCTGGGTCGGCTCAACCTGCCGACCGAGGTGGTCTCCAGCGAGTTCCTGACCATGGAGGGGAAGAAGTTCTCCTCGTCCCGGCAGGTCGTGATCTACGTACGCGACTTCCTGGCCCGGTACGACGCCGACGCGCTGCGCTACTTCATCGCGGTGGCCGGCCCGGAGAGCCAGGACACCGACTTCACCTGGGCGGAGTTCCTGCGCCGCAACAACGACGAACTGGTCGCCGGCTGGGGCAACCTGGTCAACCGGTCGATCTCGATGGCCGCGAAGAACTTCGGCGCGATCCCGCCGATCGACCCGGCCGGGCTGACCGAGGCCGACGAGGCGCTGCTCGCCACCGCGCGGGCCGGGTTCGGCACCGTCGGCGACCTGATCTCCAAGCACCGGCAGAAGCAGGCGATCGGCGAGGCGATGCGGGTGGTCGCCGAGGCCAACAAATATCTTTCCGAGCAGGCCCCCTGGAAGCTGAAGGGTGAGGCGGACAAGCCCCGGATGGGCACCATCCTGCACGTCGCGCTCCAGGCGGTCAGCGACGCCAACACGCTGCTCACCCCGTTCCTGCCGCATTCGGCGCAGCAGGTGCACGAGCTGCTCGGCGGGACGGGTGTGCACGCGCCGATGCCGTCGATCGTGGAGGTCGACGACCTGGACGGCGGGCCGTCGTACCCGGTGTTGACCGGGGACTACACGGTCGGGGCACGGTGGAAGTCGGTACCGGTCGAGGCAGGGCGGGCACTGGCCGCGCCGAAGCCGGTCTTCCGCAAGCTCGACCCGTCGATCGTGGACGAGGAACTCGCCCGACTCGTCGGCTGAGCCAGCCGGTCGGGTACGATCCGTCTTTCCATTTCCCCCGAGTCAGAGACGGTTGTCGATCGTGGAGCTGGTGTCGTGACCGCGCCGAATGACGGAAGCAAGCCTCAGATCCGGCAGGACCTGCCCACCGCGGCGCGGATGTACGACTACTGCCTCGGCGGCAAGGACAACTTCCCCGTCGACCGGGCGGCGGTGCTGGCCGTGCACAAGCAGTTCCCGGAGGGCGTGACCGAGGCCCGGAACAACCGCCTGTTCCTCTACCGGCTGGTGCGCTTCCTGGCCCGGGACGCCGGGATCCGGCAGTTCCTGGACATGGGCAGCGGACTGCCGACCCAGGCCAACGTGCACCAGGTGGCCCAGCGGTTCCAGCCGGACGCGCACGTCGTCTACGTCGACAACGACCCGATCGTGCTGGCCCACGGGCGGGCGCTGCTGGCCGACGACCGGACCACCACCGTGATCGCGGCGGACATGACCGAACCGGAGCGGATCCTCGGCGACCCGGAGGCGCGGAAACTGATCGACTTTTCCCGGCCGGCCGCCGCGCTGTTCCTGTCCATCGGGCACTCCATCGTCGACGACGCGTTGCTGCGGAGCATGCTCGGCACCGTGTGGGAGGCGCTCGCGTCCGGCAGTTACCTCGCGTTCTCTCAGGTGTGCGGGGTGGACCAGGCGACGGTGGACGAGGGCAACGAGATGACCAAACGGCTCGGCCTGGCCTGGCGTAACCGCACGACAGACCAGGTCGTCGAGCTGATGGGCGGGCTGACGGCGGCGGAGCCGGTGGAGCCGGGCCTGGTGAAGGTCGTCGACTGGCGTCCCGACCCCGACCAGCCGACGTTGGCGCACGTCGACGAGCCGCTGCGGCCGTATCTGGAGTCACCCCCGGAGAACCAGCGCTCCATGGAGTGCGGCGTGGTGTTCCGCAAGCTCTGACCCACCCGGTAACTCGGGGACGATGTCCCGGCAAGGAATGTCCCCGTCGAGGGCTGTCGAGCTGCCCCGCTTGTGCTCCCGGCACCCTCGGTGGCCGACGAGCTTCACCTGGGCACCACCCGTCGGTGGCCGACGAGCTTCACCTGGGCACCACCCCTCGGTGGCCGACGAGCTTCACCTGGACACCAGATGCGTTATCCGGCATCGATAGCGCATCTGGTGTCCAGGTCACCGGTCCGGCCCCGGCTTTGGACCAGTGCCCACGAACGTCTGCGCCTGCTCCACCGCCGGTTCGGGGTGCCCGACGAAGAAACTCCGCGCGCTCCCAGATGACAGCCATGGCGGCTTTCCGTCCTGCCTGAGCCCGCGGCCAATCCGCCCGAACCGATCAAGCTGAAACAACCGACCCCTTCTCCGGCATAGCAGAGGTGGAAGAACACCACGACCTGGGAGGGACACGTTGGTGGACGAACACGTTCGAAGGCCGGCCCGAACGGGGCACGGATGAGGACCGACATCGAACTGCTCGTGGCCTCGGACCACGACGCACACGCCTTCCGAGAGCTGTACGACCGGTACGCGCAGGCGATCCACGGGTTCTGCCGCAAGCGCACCGGCGACCACGAAGCGGCACTTGACCTGACGGCGGAGACCTTCGCCCAGGCATGGCAGTCGCGGCACCGCTTCGTCGACCAGCGGGCCGGATCGGTGGGACCGTGGCTGTTCGGTATCGCCCGCAACCTGCTGCTCCGGGCGGTACGGGACCGGCGGATCCACGCCGAGGCGAGCGCCCGACTGCACGTACGAGCCGATCGGGCCGCCGTGGCCCCGGAGCAGAGCTGGCTCGACGGCCTGGACGCGGATCTGGAGGCGGCGCTCGCGTCGCTGCCGGCGGCCCAGCGCAGCGCGGTCGAGCTGCGGGTACTGCATGACCAGAGTTACCAGCAGATCGGCGCCGCGCTCGACTGCTCGCCCGGCGCGGCCCGGATCCGGGTCTCCCGTGGACTCACCGCGCTGCGCGGCAAACTCCGACCGACCAGACCGACCCCGGCAACCCGGACCAGGAGGGCACTCTGATGACGAACGACCTGCACCCGGACCTGCTCCGGCTCGGCAACGAACTCGAACACGCGGTCAGCCGGGACCTCGCCGCCACCGGCCGGCGACACGGAAGCCGCCGGCTCTTCGGATCCCGGGCCGCGTTCCTGACGACGGTCACCGCCGGAGTGCTGGCGATCGGTGGCGGCGCCGCCTTCGCGGCGGTGGCGCTGCTCACCCCGGAGACCGTCAGCCGAGGCATGCCCGGCGCGGCCGAGATCTTCCAGGGGACCGACCCGACCTGTACGACCGAGGACAACATCGTCTTCACCTGCACCCTCAGCCGTCCCCCCAACGACCCGCTACCCGACCTTTCCCGAATTCCGGAGATGAAGCGCCCGACCAAGCCGATCGTCCGCGACTACACGGACCGGAAGGAGATGTTCGCCGACGAGCAGGGCAACGTCGCCGGCGGCTGTGTCGGCGAGGACGCGGCGGGACTGCACTGGACCTGCTACGCCGGCCAGCGGGCGGTGGAGGAAGGGATCATCACCCAGAACCTGCTCGGCGAGCACCTGGGCACGCCGGCCAGGGGCTGACCGCAGGTGGCAGGGCGCGTGGCGGACGGTGGGCCATCGGTGCACTGTCCGCCACGCGCGGTCGTCGAGCATCCGATCGCCTCGCCGGCCGTCCTGATCGTCATTCCGCTACCGGTATGGATGCGGGCGCGAGGCCGCGAAATCACGGGGGAGCGTGCTCACCGGCGGCTTCGTCGCTCCGGGACCGCCCGCCGGATGGCGGACCGGATCTGCGCAGCGGTGTCGGAAGGACCCAACTCGTGCCGCAGGTGCAACAGATAACCGGCGGGATGGCCGGCGACGACCTGCCGCCGGTGGTCGAGCGCGCTGCTCACCGCACCGACGAGGCATCCCGCGACCACACCCGCGCTGGTGACGACCGGCGGAACGTGAACGGCGTTGGCCAGCACCCCCAATGCCGCCGGCGGCGCGAGCGTTTGGAGGCTGAGTACGGCTCGGACCGGCACCAGGCCGAGCCGACCGAGCGTACGTTCCATCTCCTCAAGCGGATGGGCGATCCGGCTCTGCACGTGGTTACGGAGTTTGGCCGCTCGGACGTCCGGGTCCCGGACCTCGCTGATCGCCACGAAGTCCGGGGTGAGCGAGTCGAGGAATTCGCGATATTGCAGCAACTGTGGCAGCAGCCTCCGTCGCGCCTCGATGATCCGCTCGACCGGCACCTCGGCGAGGTCGCGCGGCAGCACCGTCTCCAGGGCCAACACCGCGAACGCGTGGCTGTAGTCCGTCGGATCCTCCAGCGCCGCGTCGGTCCCCTCGCCGAGCAGGATCCGGGCCATCGCCTCGACCGTCCAGCCCGAGATGCCGGCGGAGGCCAGCGGCTGGTCGGTGATCGGCGTCATACCGTTCTCCCGGGCGACGACGTCAGCCAGGATCGCCAGATACAGCCGGGCCAGGCGGCGGTGCGCCGCCAGGTCAGCGATGTGCAGCACCCTCCCGTCGGACGCGCGCCGCCACCGGTAACTCCGCGAGATCAGCAAACCGGCCTCCGCCAACCGGTGCGCCAGCCCGTACGACAGCTTGCCCGGATGAATCTTCTCCAGCCGGGGATCCGTCGGCAGGAGTTCGTCGTACACGTCCGAGGTGCGCAGGGATTCGAGACCGAGTGCCTCGGCCCCGTAGCGGGGGGTCAGCTCGTCCTGGTGCCGGTCGAGGAAGTCGAAGAACAGCGCGTCGACCTGGTCCTCGGTGCCCACCCGCCCGGCCCACTCGAGGTAGACGTCATCCACCCTTTCGAGAACCTCGCGGTCCACCCAGGACCGCTCGCCCCGCTCGGGCCGTACGTCGATGATGAAGTCGAGTTCGTCCCGGAGCCGCTTGACCGTGTCGGAGTCGCACAGGCCGTAGTAGCCGGACGGACGGATCCGGCCGAGCTGGGGCCAGTGCAGGGCGGCGGCCTTCACCCACTCGTCCGCCGGGAGGTGGACGTATGGGAAGTAGAGGGCGACATCACTCACGGGGACCACAATGCCCGCTCGGCGCCACACCCGGAAGTCGCGCCGACGCGTCTTGAGACCGACGCTCTCTCAGATCTCGTACGGCACGTCGAGGAGCCGGTCGTCGGTCACCTCGACCGCCGGCGCCCACGCCTCGTAGACGCCCCGCTCGTAGCACTGCGCGCCGAGTGCCGCGACGTTGTCCGGGTCGGGCCGGCAGAGCCGTACCCGCAGCCAGCCGCCCTCCTCGCGGAGCACCAGGCAGCGGGTGTCGCGCCAGATGACGTACCGGGCCCGGCGGGTGAGGGCATCCACCGGATAGCGGGCCGCCCTGGTCATCGCCAGCACCCGGAACTCGCCGGGCGGGTCGGCGACCGCCTCGTGCTCCTGCCCCCGGTAACCGCCGATCAGCAGGGTGGACCGGATGGCGTCGCTGGTCGAGACGTACTCCTGATCGGGTGAGACCCCGGGCACCGCGGCCAGCAGGTGCCGCCAGCGCGGCCCGGCCATCCGCAGCCAGCCGCGCTGTTCCGGCTGGTACGTGTAGAGCACCACCTCGTCCCCGTCCGGGGTGTGCGCCAGCAGGGCGGCGTTCGCCGGCAGCGGCAGGTCGGCGAAGTCCCGGGTGACGAACTCCGGGATCAGGTGCCGCCCGCTCGGGGTGAACCCGGTGCCGAGCACCGGCGGCCCGACCCGGTCGTGCGGCGGCATCGTCATCAGACCCTGGTGTTCGGGGGCCAGCGGTGCGACGTAGTCGATCGGGTCGGTCGCCCGCCAGCGCAGCAGGTACGCGACCTCGGGCACCGCCCGTCCCGCGTCCGAGTCGGTACGCAGCAGCATCTGGTCGGCCGGCGTACGCAGGTGCGCCACGTCGTACTCGCGGTAGCAGAAGCCGTACGGCAGCCAGCCGCGCAGCAGGAAACCGGCGAACTGCTGGGCGGAGAGCGCCTTGACCATCTGGCTGCCCCGCTGCACGGTCGCCGACTCGCGTACCGAGACCAGCACCGGGTCCTCGGCCGCGGCCGGGCTCTGGCTGAGGCCGTGGATGTCCGTCCAGCCCCAGACCCGGTGCAGCGGTGCGGCCAGGGGGGTGTCCGGGACACCGAGGCCGTTCGCCCGCTCGCCCGGACCGGCGCCACCGCCGGTCGCCCGGCCGTCGGGGAGTACCCCGACCTCGCTGGCGTGCGCGTACCGGTGGTACGGGTAGCGTGCGTCGGGGCGGCGGTCCCGGGCGAAGCCGGGCAGGGGCTCGGTGCTGAACAGCTCGTAGGCGGCACCCCGGGCGAGTTCCTCGGCCGGGTGCACGGCTGCGCCGTACCGGACGCGGAGTCCGGCCGGCGTCTCGGGCACCGCACTGGCCGGCGGGGACACGCTCACCGCGCCGACGCTAAGACCGATCCGTACCGGCGCGGTGAACAGAGGGTTACCGGCCGGGGTTGCCCGGTCCGCCCCGAGCGCGAACTGCCGGTTCGGCTGGCCGGCTGGCGCCGGTTCGGCCGCTCGCCCCGCCGGTTCGGCGGATCCCGCCCAGAGCCACCCCGTTCGGTACGCCCGAGCCCGGCCCGCCCCGCCGATGTGTGATGCTGACGGCGATGAGTCAGCAGCCGACCGAGAGCCGCCGTGCGCGGGCCGCCCGCCGGGCGGGAGAGTTTCCACCGGTACCGGAGCCACTGCCCGGGCCGGTGATCGACAGCCATACCCACCTGGACATCACCCTCGCCGAGGCCGGCACCCCGCCGTGGAACGGCCGGCCGGACGATCCGGTGGCGGCGGCCGTCGAGGTGGCCGCCGGGGTCGGGGTGGACCGGCTGGTGCAGGTCGGCGTCGACGTGACGTCGTCGCGCTGGGGTGCCGAGCTGGCCCGGCGACAACCGGCGGTGGTCGCCACGGTGGCGCTGCACCCGAACGAGGCGCCCCGGCTGGCCGACCTCGACGAGGCGCTGCGGGAGATCGAGTCACTCGCCGCCGAGGACCGGGTACGCGGGATCGGCGAGACCGGGATGGACTTCTTCCGTACCGGTGACGAGGGCCGGGCGACCCAGGAGGCGAGCTTCCGGGCGCACATCGCGATCGCCAAGCGGTACGCCAAGCCGCTGGTGATCCACGACCGGGACGCGCACGCCGACGTGCTGCGGATCCTCGACTCGGAGGGTGCTCCGGAGACGGTGGTGCTGCACTGCTTCTCCGGGGACGCCGAGTTCGCCGCCGAGTGCGTCCGGCGCGGCTACCTGCTGAGTTTCGCCGGCACGGTCACCTTCGGCAACGCCGCCGGGCTGCGCGAGGCGGCCCGGATCACCCCGCTGGACCAGATCCTGGTGGAGACCGACGCGCCCTACCTGACGCCGATGCCGCACCGGGGGCGGCCGAACGCCTCGTACCTGATCCCGCTGACCGTCCGGTCGCTGGCCGAGACGACCGGCGCCGACCTCGGCGAACTCTGCGCGGCGATCTCCGCCACCGGCGACCGGGTCTTCGGCCCCTGGTGACCGCGGTCCCCGGCCGCCGACCGTTCCTGGCCGGCGCGGTTTCCGGCCGGCGTGGTTTCAGGTCGTGGTCTCAGGCCGGCGCGGTTCCCGGCCGGCGTGGTTTCAGGCCGAGGCGCGCCGGTTACGGGTGGCGCGGCCGTTGCCGGCCGGCGCACTGCCGGACGCCTGGGCCGGCACCAGCTCGCCGCCCATGCCGGCGGCGGCGAGTCGCCGGGCGGCCCAGGGGGTGATCACGAAGCCCCGCTTGACGGTGAGCAGTTGCACCCCGGCCGTCCATGCCTGGATGCCGTCGATCCCGCCGAGGGTCTTGGTGGTGAACTCGAAGACGTCGGCGTGGGTCGGCAGGATCACCTCGCACATCAGCGACTCCTGGCCCAGCGTCGCGGCGACGTAGCGGACGCCGCGCAGCGCGGCCAGCTCCCGGGCCACCCCGTCGAGCCGGGACGGCGCCACCGAGAGCCAGAAGAAGATCTCCGCCTCGAAGCCGAGCGCCGTTGCCGGGACCAGCGTGATCACCTGTACGCAGCCCGCGTTGTACAGCGACTCGAACCGCCGCCGGACGGTACTCTCGCTGACCCCCAACCCGCCGGCCACGGCCTGGAAGCTGTTCCGGCCGTCCTCGCGGAGCGCCGCGATGATCCGCTCGTCCAGCTCGTCGAGGTGCGCCGGGGGGCAGTCGTGCACCGGCGGCGGGGCGACGAGCTGGGGTTCGGTGCCGAGCAGGTGCCGGGACCACTCGTGGGTCGACTTGTAGGTGTGCAGGTTCAGGTCGGCGACGCTGCCCTGCACCCCGGGGATCTTCTGCAACCCGTTGAGCAGCACGCTGTGCAGGCTGGTCCCCTTCGGCACCAGTACCTCGGCCACCAGGTCGTACACCCCGGTCACCAGTGCGACGAAGCGGATCTCCGGCATCGCGGCCAGCGCCTGGGCGGCGGCGAGCTGGCTCCCCGCCGCGCAGCGGATCCGTACGATCAGCAGGTCGGCCGGCCCGCCGCCGGGCTGCGGCGCGGCGGCGACCTTGACCAGCCCGTCGGCGAAGAGCTGCTGTGCCCGCCGGGCCACGGTGGTGACCGAGGTGCCGGTGAGCTGTGCGATCTCCGTCCAGCTCGCCCGACCGTTGACCTGGAGCGCGGCGACGATGCGCCGGTCGGTCGGATCGAGGTCGTAGATCTCGCCCGGGATCATGCCTGCGGCGCCGGTACGCCGGCCAGGAACTCCCGGACGACCTGCTGGAACCGCTCCGCCTCCTCCAGTTGCGGGGAGTGCCCGGAGTGCTCGAAGACCACCAGTTTCGCGTCCGGGATCAGTCCGGCGATGGTTTCGCTGCACTCCACCGGCGTGATCCAGTCATGTCGACCCACGGTGACCAGGGTCGGGCAGGAGATCCCCGGGAGCAACGACTTGATGTCGTAATTCGGCTGGTTGACGGCGAATGCGAAGTTGTGCGTGGCATACCGGTACGGAGTGTTCGCCACCCGCTCCCGCACCTTGTCCCAGTCCAGGTCGTGGTCGTAGAGCGGCAGGATCTCCGCCCAGCAGTCCCGCAGGTCGGCGTCGTCCCGGACCGTGCCGGACATGATCCGGTCCAGCTTCACCCGGTCGATCTCCACCCGCGCCGAGGCGAGCGCGTTGCGCAGCGCCAACTCCTGGTTGGCGTTGTCGGCGGCGGTGTCCCGGAGCACCAGCGCGGCCACCCGGTCCGGATAGCGGATCGCGTACTCCATCGCGATGAAGCCGCCGTACGAGCCGCCGGCCATCACGATCCGCTCGGCGCCGATCCACTCCCGCAGCCCGTCCACGTCGGCCGCCCACTGCTGGTGGGTGAACGGCCCGTTCCCCTCGCTCGCCCCGGAACCCCGGGCGTCGAAGACCAGCACCCGGTACTCGTCGGCGAAGGCCGCGAACGACGCCCTCGGCTCGGCCATCGAGCCCAGCCCCGGCGCGCCGTGGTGCACGATCATCACCGGCTTGCCCGGCGCGTCGTCGCCGAGCACCAGCACGTTGAGCCGGTTGCCGTTGATCTCCACCATCGTCGGTTCCATGGTCATGCTCCGATCACGATCTCGTCGAGGTCCCGGGGATAGCTGGTGAGCCGCCGTGGCCCGTCGTCGGTCACCAGTACGGTGTCCGAGATCCGGTAGCCGGCGTGTCCGGGCACGTACACCCCGGGTTCGCTGGAGAGCACCATGCCAGCCGCCAGCACCGTGTCGTCGCCGTCGGCCACCCAGGGCGGCTCGTGGAAGCCGAGCCCGATCCCGTGCCCCTGCCGGTGCCGCAGGTATTCGCCCAGCCCGGCCCGGCGGATCACGTCCAGGCAGGCCCGGTTGGCGTCCACGCAGCGGACGCCCGGGCGCAGCGCCTCGGTGCCGACCTGCTGCGCCTGGCGGACCACCTCGTAGTAGCGGCGCTGTTCGGCGGTCGGCTCGCCGAGCAGGAAGGTCCGCTCGCTCTCCACGAACCGGCCGCCGACCGCGCAGCCGAGCGAGAGCATGAACGGCTCGCCGTGCCGCAGCCGGTCCCCGCCGGGCAGCCGGTGCGGCTGGGCCGAGTTCGGGCCGCCGTAGACCAGGCCGCCGGTGAGCATCGGCACCACCACGACGTCGTCGTGCTCGGCGTACATCAGCGCCGCGCCGTACCGGGTGACGTGCCCGGCCAGCTCCGTCTCGGTGGGCAGCTCACCGCCGGCGGCCACCGCGTCGGCGACCAGCCGGACGCCCTCGGCCAGCATCGCGTCGGCGATCCGGGCCGCCTCGGTGTGCAGGGCGATCTCCTCCGGGGTCTTGCGCAGCCGCAGCGCCCCGACCAGGTCGCTCGGCTCCCAGGCGGTGCCGGGGAACGCCCGGCCGATCCCGGCGACCCGGGCGACCGAGGTGGACGGGGCGTAGCCGGCCCGGACCGGCGGGGCCGGCACCGCGTCCCGGAGCACCGCCCACGGGCTCCGCTCGCCCGGGAACTCCGGATAGACCACCAGGTCGGCGGCGGCCCGCTGGTCGGCGGCGTACTCCCGCTCCAGGTCCGGGACCAGCAGCAGCACGGCGCCGTCCCGGGCCAGGTAGGCGGCGACCGGGCGCTCGTTCGGGAGGTGCGAAAAACCCGTCAGGTACGCCACGTCGAGCGGATCGTCCAGCAGCAGCGCGTCCAGCCCGGCCCGGTCCAGTTCGGCCCGGACGGTCTCGTGCAGCGCGGAGTAGAAGGAAGCAGCCAGTCGCACCGGCCTCGTCACCTCGTCCTCGGGTTGCGGGCGTCGTTGTACGCCACGGCGAGCAGGGTGGTGGCCACCACCAGCAGCAGGATGGCCAGCGACGGGAAGAGCGTGGTCCACCAGGCGGTGGCGAGCGAGCCGGAGCGCTGTGCCTGGTGCAGGATCGTCCCCCAGGACCAGCTGTTCGGGTCGCCGAGCCCGAGGAACGACAGTCCCGCCTCGGAGAGCACCGCCCGGGAGGTGGTCAGCACCACCGAGACCGCGACCACCGGTGCGACGCCGGGCAGTACGTGCTTGCGGATGATCCACAGGTGCGAGCCGCCGATCACGTGCGCGGCCGAGACGTACGGCATCGGCACCACGGCCAGCCCCTGGGAGCGGACCACCCGGGCCACCTCGGGCCAACTGAAGACCGCGATCACCACCACCAGGGTCGGTACGCTCGGCCCGGCCAGCGCGGCGACCAGGATCATCAACGGCAGCACCGGCAGCGAGAGCGAGACGTCGACGATCACCCCGAGCACGAGGTCGGCCGGCCGGAAGTACGCCGCCGCGACCCCGACCAGCACGCCGATGACGATCGCCAGCAGACTGGCCGCCAGGCCGACCACGATGCTGACCCGGGTCCCCCAGACCACCTGGGCGAAGACGTCCCGCCCCAGATCGTCGGTACCGAACCAGTGCCCGGCACCGGGGCCGGCGAGCACCTCCTCGCCGTACCCGCTGGGGTAGTCGGCGATCAGCGGCGCGGCCAGCGCGACCAGGCCGAGCAGCAGCAGGATCCCGGCGCTGACCAGGCCGAGCGGGTTGCGCCGGAACGACTGCCAGGTCTGCCGCCCCACCGACTCGGACGGCGGCAGCCCGCCGGACGCCGGGATCGCGGCGGCCGGCGGCGGCGTGTCGCCAGGCGACGGAATCAGGGCATCGGTGGTCGTCATGCCGCCTCCTCGCTGCGCTCGTCGTCGTCATGACGTTCTTCGCCGAGCTGGCTGGTTCGCTGGCTGCGCTCGCTCATGAGGTCCGCACCCTCGGGTCGAGCAGTCCGTAGGCGAGGTCGGTGAGCAGGTTGGCGGCGATCACCGCGAAGGCGAGCATCAGGAACGCGCCCTGCAACACCGGGAAGTCGAGCTGGCCGACCGCCTCGAAGATGGCCCGGCCGACCCCCGGGTACGCGTAGATCGACTCGGTCAGCACCGCGCCGCCGACCAGGAAGCCCAGTTGCAGCCCGACCAGCGTGGTCGTCGGCAGCAGCGCGTTGCGCAGCGCGTGCCGCCAGACCACCTTCCGGTTCGGCAGCCCCTTGGCCCGGGCCAGCGTGCAGTAGTCCTCGCCGAGCGCGTCGATCAGCGTGCTGCGCAGGGTCAGCACGTACGAGCCGAGCTGCACCAGCACCAGCGACAGGCAGGGCAGGATCAGGTGCATCGCGATGCTGCCGTACGCGGCCAGCCCGTAGACGTCGTCGTCCATCGCGCCGCCGATCGGCAGGATGCCGAAGACCACCCCGAAGACGTAGAGCAGGAACACCCCGATGCTCGGGATGAAGAGCGACTGGCCGGTGATGCCGCCGACCTGGATCAGCCGGTCCAGGGTGCCCTTGGCCCGGGTGGCCGCGAGCACGCCGAGCGGGATGCCCAGCGCCACCGTCACCACCAGCGCGGAACCGGCCAGCAGCAGGGTCCAGGGCAGCCGTTCCAGCAGGATGTCCCGCACCGGCTGGTTCTGCCGGAACGACACCCCGAGGTTGCCGTGCAGGAGCTGGGTCAGGTACTCCCAGTACTGCACCGCCAGCGGCCGGTCCAGGCCGTAGTCGCGCAGCAGCTCGGCCCGCAGTTCCTCGGTCATCCCCGGGTCCGCCACTGCCAGCGCCGGGTCGCCGGGCAGCAGGCGGAGCAGGAAGAACGTCACGGTCACCGCGAACCACATGGTCAGTACGCCGCGCAGCAGGCGGCGGGTGACGAACCGGGCGCCAGCGGGCATGGTCTCTCTCCTTTCTTGGCTTGCCGGTCGGGGCGGGCCGGTCACACCGGGCCCGCCCCGACCGCGTCGAACTGGTCAGCCCTTGGTGGCCTGGGCCACCGAGACGGGGTTGACGATGGAGAGCAGCTCACTCGGCTGGACCAGGAAGTTGGACCACTCCGCCGAGTGCGCGATGGTGAACTCCTCGACGTAAAGCACGTTGTCGTACACCTTGTCGGTGATGATCTTCGCGGCCTGCTGGATCGGGCCCTTCTGGCCGGCCTGGTCCAACTGCGACCGGGCCTGGTCGATCAGGGCGTCCAGCTCCGGGTCGCAGGCGTTGGCGTAGTTGATGAAGCCCTTGCACTTGAACGCCAGCGCCAGGTTGGCCGGCGGGTTCTCCATGATCGCCCACGAGCCGGCGTAGATGTCGTAGTCCCGCGCGGTGTACTTCTCGACGTACGTGTTCCGCTCCAGGCCCTCCAGCTTGATCTCGATCCCGGCCTCCTTGCTGGAGTCCCGGACGAGCTGCGCCCACTTGGAGATGTTCGGGTCGGCCTGGTCGTAGATCATCCGCAGGCTCAGCCCGTCGAAGAGCCCGTCACCGTTGCCGTCTTTGAACCCCGCCCCGGTCAGCAGCGACTTCGCCTTGGCCGGGTCGTGCGCGTACTCCTTGGCGGACGGGTCCTGCCACTGCTTCAGCGTCGGGGTCAGCACCGAGGAGTTCGACGAGACCGCCTTGCCCTGCAACGCCACCCGGCGGATCGCCTCGTAGTCGACCGCGGCGGCCAGCGCCTGGCGTACCTCCAGCTTGTCCAGCGGCTCGCGGGCGGTGTTGTACTGCATGTGCGCCCAGCCCAGCGACGGCACCTTGACCAGCTTGAGCTTGCTGTCGCCCTCCAGGGTCTTGGCCAGCGGCGGCGGCAGCGCGTTGGCGATCAGGTCGACATCGCCGTTACGCAGCGCCAGTGCCTCGGTGTTGACGTCGGGGAAGACCCGGAAGACCACCTCCCTGGTCTTCGGACCGCCCTCGACCAGCGGGAAGTTCTCCATCCGCTCCAGCACGTACCGCTGGCCCCGCTCCACCGTGGTCAGCTTGTACGGCCCGGCCGACACCCAGTCCTTGTCGTTCGCGAACTTCTGCACGCTGCCGACCTTGCTGAACACGTGCTCCGGCACCACCGGCATCCAGAAGCCGACGTTCTCCAGGAAGGTGCCGTCCGGCTGGGAGAGCTGGAACTCGATCTCCGTCGGGGAGATCACGGTGGACTTCTGGTACGACGAGATCAGCCCGGCGACGACGCCGATCTTCTCCTTGGCGACGGCGTCGATGGTGAACGCCACGTCGTCGGCGGTGACCTTCTCCCCGTCGCTCCAGGTGAAGTCGTCCCGCAGCGTGAACTTCGCCTTGCGCCCGCCGTCGGTGTACTCCCACTTGCTGGCCAGGTACGGCGAGCGCACCCCGTCCATCCCCATGCTCATCAGCCGGGGATACATCAGGTTGGTGACCCAGGTGTCGGTACGGCTGTTGCCGACCAGCGGGTTGTAGTTGAGCACGTCGGCGGTGGTGCCGATCGTGATCCGGTCCGCCGAGCCGCCGCTGCCGCCGCCATCGGAGCTGTCCGGGTTGCTTGGTGAGCAGGCGGTCGCCGCCAGCCCTATCGAGAGCGCGCCCGCCGCCACGGCGAGGGCGCGCCGGAATGTACGCATCAGTGCCAGACCTCCTCAAGGACGCGCATGATGTTGCCCCCCAGGACCTTGCCGATCTCGTCGTCCGAATAGTCGTGGCCGACCAGCCAGGAGACGATGTTCCAGTAGCACTCGGCCGGGTTCTCCAGCCCGTCCACGTAGGGCACCCGGGGGTGCTCGACGTGGCCGTGCGCCTCGGCGATGGACAGGTGTGCGGCGAAGGTGTCGTGCAGTCCGACGTGGTCGCCGAAGAGGGTGTCCGGCCCGAACGCCACGTGGTCGATGCCGACCAGGTCGACACAGTGCACAAAGTGGTCCATCACCGACTCGATGCTGTGCTCGGGGTGGGCCGGCGAGAGCGTGGTGTGCGGTGCGGCCTCCAGGCCGAGCACCCCGCCGCGTTCCGCGCAGGCCCGGATCACCTCGTCCGGCTTCATCCGGTTGGTGGGCCAGACGGTACGCGATCCGGCGTGCGTGATGAAGATCGGCTTGGTGGAGGCGGCGATGACGTCGGCCGAGGTACGGTCGCCGGAGTGCGACACGTCGATCGCGATGCCGAGCTTGTTCATCCGGCGGACGGCCTTCTCGCCGAAGTAGGTCAGGCCGCCGTCGCCACGCTCCTTGAGCCCGCTGCCCAGGGTGTTCGCCTCGCTGTAGGCGATGCCCATCTGCCGGACGCCGAAGCCGTAGAGCATGTCGATCCGGTCCAGCTCGTTCTCGATCATCGTGGCCGCCTCGGTGGCCAGCACCAGGCCCATCCGGCCGGTCTCGTGGGCGTGGTGGATGTCGGCCAGCCGCTCCACCCGGATCAGGTAGTCCTGGTGGGCCAGGTCGGAGAGCCGCATCCCGAGGTCGGCGATGACGTCGGTCCACTTCCAGCCCATCTGGCTGGTCACGCAGCAGGTGCCGTCCATCATGTTGTCGAAGACGGCGGTCATGCCGGAGCGGGCCAGTCCGGCGTACCCGGTGTGGTGCCGGGCGGTGCGGTTGTAGTCGACGGTCTGGCCGATCTCCTCCGGGAAGACCGACGGGTGGTCGTGCAGCGAGATCACGACGTTGTCGGTGAGCAGCCGGCGGACCCGGTCTCGCTGTCCGTCCGTCAGCGAGGTGCCCTGGTACGCCGGCACCCGGCCGAGTTCCGGAGCGAGCTTGAACTCCCGGTAGTCGGTACCTGCCTCCAGGTAGCTGTAGGACGTGTATCCGGTGTAGCGCGGGGCCGGGTCGAGCACGCCGCTGCCTCCTTCGGGTCGGTGCCAGGTACCGCAGCGCGCGGTGGATTTCGGCGCCGTGACCTGATCTGGGTGTGGATTGTCGGCGATGTGGGAGCAGAGATTGCCAGGATCAGGCGCAGCGTGTCAACATGTTGGCCAACTCCGGCGCAGATTAAGGGCTGGGCGACAGAAACCGTTACGGCAGGAAACATCACGGAAATTCGGGAGGTGTAGTGACTAGCGGGGTAGAAATCCAGCGTCGGTCACCCGATGCCGACCTGCCGGCCGCACTGCGGGTCCGGGGCCTCGACGTCACTTTCAGCGGCCGGCGCGGCGTCGTACCGGCGGTGCGCGGGGTCGACCTCGACATCGCCGCCGGCGAGGTGCTGGTGCTGCTCGGCGAGTCCGGCTCCGGCAAGTCGGTCACCGCCCGCGCCGTGATGGGACTGCTCGACTCCGGCGGGGTACAGGTCCGGTCCGAGCAGCTCCGGGTCGCCGGGCACGACCTGACCACGGCCGGGCCGGAGCAGGTCCGGAAGCTGCGCGGCGAGACCATGGCGCTGGTCTTCCAGGACGCCCTCTCCGCGCTCAACCCGGTGCTCTCGATCGGCGACCAGCTCGGCGAGGTGTTCCGGATCCACCGCGGGCTCTCCCGCCGGGCCGCCCGGGCCGAAGCCGCCGAACTGCTCCGGCTGGTCGGCATCCCGGCCCCCGACCGCCGGGTACGCGACTATCCGCACCAGTTCTCCGGCGGCATGCGGCAACGGATCCTGATCGCCATGGCGGTCGCGCTCGGGCCCCGGCTGCTGATCGCCGACGAGCCCACCACCGCGCTCGACGTGACCGTGCAGGCGCAGATCCTGCAACTCGTCGACCGGCTGCGCAGCGAACTCGGAATGGGCGTCCTGCTGATCACCCACGACCTCGGGGTGGCCGCCGAGATCGCCGACCGGGTCGCGGTGATGTACGCCGGCCGGATCGTCGAGACCGGCACCGTGGCCGAGGTACTGGACGGGCCGGCCCACCCGTACACGGCGGCGCTGCTGCGCTCCGTACCCGATCTGGTGGAGCCCGGCGACCGGCTCCGGCCGATCCCGGGGAGCCCGCCGAACCTGCTGGCGCTGCCGACCGGCTGTGCCTTCCATCCGCGCTGCGACCGGGCCACCGAGGAGTGCACGGTGACCCGCCCGGAGCGGCGGCCGCTCGCCGTACCCGGCCGGACCGCCGCCTGCCACCACGCCGAGGAGGCCGTCGATGCCCCCGTCTGACCACCCGGCCGGGCCCGGCCCAGCCTCCGCCGGCCCGGCCGGGTCAACCCCCACGGTCGGTACGCCGACCGCGCTCTCCGTCTCCGCCGGCCCGAACACCTCCGGTCCGCTGACCGCCGACGCGCCGACCGTCGGCGAGCCGCTGCTGGTCGCCACCGGGGTCCGCAAGACCTACCGGGCCGGACGCGGCCTCGGCGGCCACTCCCGGGTGCACGCCGTGGACGGGGTGGACCTGACCGTGGCGGCCGGCGAGACCCTCGGGGTGGTCGGCGAATCCGGCTGCGGCAAGTCGACGCTGGCCCGGCTGCTGGTCGGGCTGGAACGACCCGACTCCGGCCAGGTCCGCTACGCCGGCCTCGACGTCGGCTCCGCCCGGGGCACCCGCCGCCGCGAACTGCGCCGCGCCGTCCAGATGGTCTTCCAGGACCCGGTCACCTCGCTCAACCCCCGGATGCCGATCCTGGACGTGATCGCCGAGCCGCTCGACGTGCACAAGCTGGCCCGGGGCGCGGCCGCCCGCCGGGACCGGGTCGCCGAACTGCTGGAGATGGTCGGGCTCGCCCCGGACATGATGCGCCGGTTCCCGCACGAGTTCTCCGGCGGGCAGCGGCAGCGGATCGGCATCGCCCGGGCGCTGGCCACCGAACCCCGGGTGGTGGTCTGCGACGAGCCGGTCTCCGCGCTCGACGTCTCGGTGCAGGCCCAGGTGGTCAACCTGCTCGCCGAGTTGCAGCAGCGGCTCGGCATCGCCCTGGTCTTCATCGCGCACGACCTCGGCGTGGTCCGGCACGTCTCGCACCGGGTCGCGGTGATGTACCTCGGCCGGCTCGCCGAACTCGGCCCGGCCGCCACCGTCTACCAGGACCCGGCGCACCCCTACACCCGGGCGCTGCTCGGCTCCGTACCGGTGCGGCACCCGCGTGAGCGGGGGCGGGAGCGGATCGTGCTGGCCGGCGACCCGCCGAGCCCGGTCGACCCGCCGTCCGGCTGCCGCTTCCACACCCGCTGCCCGATCGCCCAGGACGTCTGCGCCCGGGAGACCCCGGCGCTGCTCGTACCCGAGGGCGACGCCACGACCGTCGCCGGCGAGCGGGTCGCCGCCTGCCACTTCGCCGGTACGCCCATCCCGGCCACGCCGTAGCCCGCAGCGCCGTGGTCCGGCTCGCTGCGCGGTACACCTGGACACCAGAGGCGTTACGGCACTCGGATAACGCCTCTGGTGTCCAGGTCAGCGCCGGCCGCGACGGTGGAGCGGCCGGCCGGCTGCTCGTGCGGACGGCGACCGTGGGCACAGCGGTGACCGTGGGCACAGCGGTAACCGTGGGCACTGCGGCGACCGTGGGCATAGCGGCGTCGGACGGTACGGCGGGTACGCCGTCCCGGCCGCACCGGTGGGCCGTACCCTGTTGCAGCATGGCCGCAGACCTGCTCGGCCCGGCGGAGATCCGGGAACTCGCCGCCCGGCTGGGTGTGCACCCGACCAAGAAGCTCGGCCAGAACTTCGTGCACGACCCGAACACGGTGCGCCGGATCGTCGCCGCCGCCGGACTGACCTCGGCTGACGTGGTGCTGGAGGTCGGGCCGGGGCTGGGCTCGCTCACCCTCGGCCTGTTGCCGGTGGCCGGGCACGTGCACGCGGTCGAACTCGACCCGGTGCTGGCCGGGGCGCTGCCGGAGACGGCGCGCCGGTACGCCGGCCCGGCCGGTGCCGCCCGGCTGACCGTGCACCCCGCCGACGCGCTGCGGATCACCGCTGCCGAGCTGGCCGAGCCGGCCCCGACCGCGCTGGTGGCGAACCTGCCCTACAACGTCGCCGTGCCGGTGGTGCTGCACCTGCTCGCCGAGCTGCCCGCCCTGCGCTACGGACTGGTGATGGTGCAGAAGGAGGTGGCCGACCGGCTGGTCGCCGGTCCTGGCTCCCGGACCTACGGTGTGCCGTCCGTCAAACTCGCCTGGTACGCCGACGCGCGCAGCGCCGGGCGGGTCCCGCCGAACGTCTTCTGGCCGGTACCGAACGTCGACTCCGGGCTGGTCGCCTTCACCCGGCGCGAGCCGCCCCGGCCCGACGTACCCCGGCACCAGGTCTTCGCGGTGGTCGACGCGGCGTTCGCGCAGCGCCGCAAGACCCTGCGGGCCGCGTTGGCCGGCTGGGCCGGCGGTCCGGACCGGGCGGCGGCGACGCTGGTCGCGGCCGGGGTCGATCCCGGCGCCCGGGGCGAGTCGCTGACCGTCGCGCAGTTCGCCGCGATCGCCGCGTCGGCCACGGTGGCCGCCCGACCCGCCGAGTAGGCTGGCGGCGTGTGTGGCAGGAGGTGGCCGACGTGACGGCCGAGCCCGGCGATCCCGCGTCCCGGCGGCCGTGGTCACCCGACCCGCTCCGCGAGCGGCTCGCCCGGCGGCGGGCCCGGGGCATCGCTGCATGACCGAGGCATGGCGGCCGGACGACGAGGACGAACGTCCGCGCCGGAGGATGTCCGGCCCGGTCAAGGTCCGGGTGCCGGCGAAGGTGAACCTCCATCTCGGGGTCGGGCCGCTGCGCCCGGACGGCTACCACGAGCTGAACACCGTCTACCAGGCGATCTCGATCCACGACGAGCTGACCGCCCGCCGGGGTGACACCCTCACCCTGACCATGGAGGGCGAGGGCGCCGGTGAGCTGGCCCTGGACGAGTCCAACCTGGTGATCCGGGCGGCCCGGGCGCTGGCCGCGCACGCCGGGGTGCCGGCGCACGCCCGATTGCACCTGCGCAAGCAGATCCCGCTGGCCGGCGGCCTGGCCGGGGGGAGCGCCGACGCCGCCGCCACGCTGGTCGCCTGCGACGCGCTCTGGGGCACCGACCTGAGCCGGGACGACCTTGCCGGGATCGCCGCCGGGCTCGGCTCCGACGTCCCCTTCCTGGTGTACGGCGGCACCGCGCTCGGCACCGGCCACGGCGAGACGATCAGCCCGATCCTGGCCCGCCCGCTCACCTGGCACTGGGTGGTGGCGATCGCCGAGGGCGGCCTCTCCACCCCGGCCGCGTACCGCGAACTCGACCGGCTGCGCGCCGAACACGCCGCCCCACCGCCGCTGCGCACCGCCGATGCGCTGCTCGCCGCGCTGCGCGGCCGGGATCCGGCCCGGCTCGGCCGGGCGCTCGGCAACGACCTCCAGGCCGCCGCGCTCTCGCTGCGCCCGGCGCTCGCCGAGACACTGAAGGCCGGCGAGGCGGCCGGAGCGCTCGCCGGCATCGTCTCCGGCTCCGGGCCGACCTGCGTCTTCCTGGCCGTCGACAGCGGTCACGCCGAGCGGGTCGCCGCCGAGCTGACCGCCTCCGGGCTGTGCCGGACGGTCCGGACGGCGTACGGGCCGGTCCCCGGCGCCCGGGTGAGCTGACCACCTGACTACCGTCTGAGTACATGGCCAACATCGTCAATCTGGACCGGGTCTCCAAGGGGTACGGCGCGGCGGGGCAGCTCCTCACCGACGTCTCCCTGGGCCTTTCCGACTCGGACCGGATCGGCGTCGTCGGGCTGAACGGCACCGGCAAGTCCACCCTGCTGCGGTTGCTGACCAAGACCGAGGAGCCGGACAGCGGCCGGGTGACCCACCGCCGCGACCTGCGGGTTGCCGGGCTGCCACAGACCCTCGTGCTCGACCCCGAGGCCCGGGTCCGGGACGTGGTGCTCGGCACCGCCTGGCTCGACGAGGGGTTCGGCGCCGAGCACGAGTGGGCCGGCGACGCGGGCGTACGCGCGATCCTGGACGGGCTCGGCATGCCGTACCTCGGGCTGGACCAGCCGGTCGGGCCGATGTCCGGCGGCGAACGGCGGCGGGTGGCCCTGGCCGCCCTGCTGGTCCGCACCGCCGACCTGCTGGTGCTGGACGAGCCGACCAACCACCTCGACGTGGCCGGGGTGGACTGGCTGGCCCGGCACCTGATCGGCAAGCGCGGCGCGCTGGTGGTGGTCACCCACGACCGGTGGTTCCTGGACGCCGTCTGCACCGAGACCTGGGAGGTCGCCGACCGGACGGTACGCGCCTACGAGGGCGGCTACGCCGCCTGGACGCTGGCCCGGGTCGAGCGGGAGCGGGTGGCCGCGGCCACCGAGGCGCGCCGGCAGAACCTGCTGCGCAAGGAGATCGCCTGGCTGCGGCGCGGCCCGCCGGCCCGGACCTCCAAGCCGCGGTTCCGGATCGAGGCGGCGAACGCGCTGATCGCGGACGTACCGCCGCCGCGCGACACCGTGTCGCTGCAACGGCTGGCCACCGCCCGGCTCGGCAAGCAGGTGTACGACCTGACCGACGTCACCCTGACCGCCGGCCCGAAGCTGATCCTCGAGAACCTGACCTGGCAGGTCGGTCCGGGCGACCGGATCGCCGTCGTGGGCGCGAACGGGGCGGGCAAGACCACCCTGCTCCGGCTGCTGGCCGGGGTACGCGGTCCGGACGCCGGGCAGGTGCGGACCGGTTCCACCGTCCGGCCCGCCTTCCTGTCCCAGGAGCTGGCCGAGCTGCCGGGCCAGTTGCGGGTACTGGAGGCGGTCGAGGAGGTGGCCCGCCGGGTCGTACTCGGGGACCGGGAGGTCAACGCGTCCCAGCTCGCCGAGATCTTCGGTTTCGACGACCGGCGGCTCTGGACCCCGGTCGCCGACCTCTCCGGCGGTGAGCGGCGCCGGCTGCAACTGCTCCGGCTGCTCGCCGCCGAGCCGAACGTGCTGCTCTTCGACGAGCCGACCAACGACCTGGACACCGACACCCTGGCCGCGCTGGAGGACCTGCTCGACTCCTGGCCCGGCACCCTGGTCGTGGCCAGTCACGACCGCTATCTGGTCGAACGGGTCACCGATGTGGTGTACGGGATGTTCGGCGACGGCCGGCTGGTGCACCTGCCCGGAGGTATCGACGAATATCTTGCCCGGGCCGCCACACCCGGCGGGCCGCCACCGGACGGGCGGAACAACGGCGCGGCACCGGCCGCCGCACGGGTCGACGGCGCGCTCTCCGGCGGGGAGCTGCGGGCGGCCCGCAAGGAGCTGAGCCGGCTGGAGCGGCAGGTCGGCAAGCTGGAGCAGCGCGAGGCGGCGCTGCACGACCAGATGGCCGAGCACGCCACCGACTACGCCCGGATCGCCGAGCTGGACGGCCAGCTCCGGGCGGTACGGGCCGAGCGGGAGCAGACCGAGGAGGCCTGGCTGGCCCTGGCCGAGCAGGTACCGGAGGGCTGAGCGCCGGCGCCGCGACGACGGCGGCACCTGACCGGCGGGGGTGTGCGGCGTCACCCGGATGCCATGCGGAAGAATCTAGCCCTGACCCCCCACTGGCAACGGCGTTGGAGACTGCTGATCATGGCCCACAACCCCGTCAACCATCCCGCGCGGCCGGTCTACCGGGCGATCGGCGGGCTGACCGGCCTCTACCTGGTGGCCTTCGGCGTCCTCGGCCTCGTCGAGGCCGGCGGCGGCGAGTTCTTCGCCCAGGACGACACCCTCGTGCTCGGCCAGGGGACCAACCTCGGCTACTCGGCGATCTCGACCGTGCTCGGCCTCGTCATCCTGCTCGCCACCCTGGTCGGCCGGAACGTCGACACGGCGGTCGACAAGTTCCTCGGGTACGGCCTGATGGCGCTCGGGCTCGCCGAGCTGGCGGTGCTGCGTACCGACGCCAACTATCTCAACTTCACCGTCGCCACCACCGTCGTGACCATGATCCTCGGTCTGGTCCTGCTGATGTGCGGCATGTACGGCAAGGTCGGCTCCGAGGAAGAGGCCAAGGCCTGGCAGGACGCCCGCCTGGTGCTCTGATCCGGCGACGTGCCGGCCGCCGGTTTCTCCCGGTCGGCCGGTGCCGATCCCGGCGTTCGCCGGGCAATCCCCTCCGGCCCGGGTGACAATCCGGTAGGAAAGCCGCCCACCGGCGGCGAGGAGGGGACATGGCGCATATCCCGATCAACCATCCGGCCCGGCCGGTCTACCGGGTACTCGCCGGGCTGATCGGCCTCTACATCGTGGTCTTCGGCGTCTTCGGACTCTTCGAGACCGCCGGGGACGACTTCTTCAGCCGGGGCAGCCACTGGGTGTTGGGGCTGCGGACCAACATGGCGTTCGCGCTGGCGTCGGTGATCTTCGGGCTGGTGGTGCTGTTCGGGGCGGTGCACCGGGGCAATTTCGGGCACCTGATGAACCTGGCCATCGGGGTGGTCTTCCTGGTGGTCGCCATCGCGATGATGACCGTGTTGCAGACCGAGGCGAACATCCTCAACTTCTCGATGTCGACGGTCATCGTGTCGATGCTGTTCGGCCTGGTCCTGCTCGCCACCGGCCTGTACGACAAGGTCGGCCCGCCGGAGCACGCCGAGGAGGAACGCGAGATGCGCAGCAGTTCGAGCGCCCGCCCCGGCCGCTGAACCCGACCCGCCGGCCGCTCAGCGGGTCCGGCGGGTGAGCAGGGTCGGCTTGGCCTCCAGGTGGGACAGGCCGTTCCAGGCCAGGTTCACCAGGTGCGCCGCCACCGTCTCCTTGCGCGGCTTACGTACCTCCAGCCACCAGCGACCGCTCAGCGCCACCATGCCGACCAGGGACTGCGAGTAGAGCTCGGCGAGCTTCGGGTCGTAGCCCCGGCTCTTGAACTCGGCGCCCAGGATGTGCTCGACCTGGTGCGCCACGTCGTTCATCACGCTGCTGAAGTTGCCGGTGGCGGAGAGCACCGGAGACTCCCGGACCAGCACCCGGAAGCCGTCGGTCTCCTCCTCGATGTAGTCGAGCAGGGCCAGCGCCGCCTGCTCCAGCAGCTCCCGGGGGTGCCCGGCGGTCAGCGCCGTGGTGACCCGGTCGAGCAGGGCGCGTACCTCCCGGTCGACGACGACCGCGTAGAGGCCCTCCTTGCCGCCGAAGTGCTCGTAGACCACCGGCTTGGAGACCTTGGCGCGGGCGGCGACCTCCTCGATCGAGGTGGCGTCGAACCCGCGCTCGGCAAAGGCCTGCCGGCCGATCGCGATGAGCTGCTCCCGGCGCTGGGCCGCGGACATCCGTACCCGGGAAACGGGCTTGGCCGGCGGCGGCGGTGGCGTCGGGGCCGGCACCTGCCGGCGCCCGACCCTGCGGGTGGTGGGCGGACCGTCTGTCACCTCGTCATCCCGCTGCCGTCCCGCGATGCCGTGCCGACTCGTGTCGTCCCTGGTGGTGCCCTCGCTGCGCTCGGTCACCTGGCCATCCTGCCAGGCAGACGCTCGTGGCCGGATGCCCGGCCGCGTCGCGGGTCACTGCGACGGTGTTGATTTGAGCAGTTTCGCGGCGACTCGTTCGGGCTTCGGCCACCGTACGTCGTACGCGGCGCCGGCCTTCTCGAAGAGCCAGATCGTCCGGGCCGTGATGTCCACCTGACCACGCAGTACGCCGTGCCGGGCACAGGTCGGGTCGGCGTGGTGCAGGTTGTGCCAGCTCTCGCCGAAGGACAGGATGGCCAGCGGCCAGAAGTTCGTCGCCCGGTCGCCCTGGCGCACCTCGAAGGGGCGCTCGCCGTAGACGTGGCAGACCGAGTTGATCGACCAGGTGATGTGGTGCAGTAGGGAGACCCGGACCAGGCCGGCCCAGAAGAACGCGGTCAGCGCACCCTGCCAGGACCAGGTGACCAGGCCGCCCAGCAGCGCCGGGGTGAGCAGTGAGAGGCTGACCAGCAGCGGGAAGAGTCGGTCGACCCGGTCGATGTCCTTGTCGGCGAGCAGGTCGGGGGCGAACCGCTCGCGGTTGGAGAGTTCCCGGTTGAACAGCCAGCCGACGTGGGCGTGGAACAGCCCCTTGGTCAGCCCCCACACGCTGGTGCCGAACCGCCACGGCGAGTGCGGGTCGCCTTCGAGGTCGGAGAAGGCGTGGTGCCGGCGGTGGTCGGCGACCCACTGGGTGATGTTCCCCTGGATGGCGAAGGAACCCGCCACCGCCAGGGCCACCCGCAGCCAGCGCTTGGCCTTGAACGACCCGTGCGTGAAGTACCGGTGGAAGCCCACCGTGATGCCGAGCCCGGCCACCACGTACCACACTCCGGCGATCGCGATGTCGGTCCAGCTCAGCCACCCGCCCCAGGCCACCGGTATCGCGACGAGCAGGGCGAGGAAGGGGATGGTGACGAAGGACCAGAGGGCGACGAGGATGCCCTTGGACTGGACGCCGTCGGTGAGCGGCTTGGGCCCCTTCTTGGCTTCAGAGGCCGGTTGTTCGAGCAGGACGGAGGACATGGCACCTCGCTGAGCGTAGGGGGAAGACTGATAACTTACGCCTACGTCACCGTAACCTACGCTCTCGTAGTCTGCCATGGACGCGAACTGAGAATCCGCTGTCAGCCATCGACGGATCTTGTCGTACACGAGTCCTAATCTCCAGGTCATGGTCGATCCGCTCGCTGCCGAGGCGCGTCGTCTGCGTACCGTCGAGCTGCTGTCCGCGCGAGAGATCCGGCGACGGCTCGGCATCGGCAAGGACCGGTTGTCGGCGTTGCTGCGAGATGTTCCCCCGCCGGAGTGGACGAAACGGCCCAACGCCAAGGACGAGTTGCGGGCCCGGGCCGTCGAGCTGCGCGGGGCAGGCCGCTCGGTGCCGGAGATCGCCGACGAGCTGGGGGTGGCGAAGTCGACGGCGTACCGGTGGGTCCGGCACCTGCCGCTCGACCCCGACCCGGAAGCCGAGGCACGGCGCCGGGCGCACGCGCACCAGATGTCGGAGGCGCGCTGGGCGCGGCACCGCACCGCCCGGGCGGTGGCCGAGGCGGAAGCGCACACCCGGGCGGCCGACGAAGTCGGTCCGGTGAGCGTGCGGGACCTGCTGCTCGTCGGCGCCACGCTCTATTGGTGCGAGGGCACCAAGTCGAAGCCCTGGCGTCGTGACGACCGGGTCGTACTGGTCAACAGCGACGTCCGGCTGCTCGACATCTTCCTGCGCTTCCTGGCCATCTGCGGGATCGACCGGAGCGTTCCCAGCTATCGGCTGAGCATCCACGAGTCGGCGGACGCCGAGGCGGCGGCCCGGTGGTGGCAGGCGGCGCTCGGCCTGCCGGCAGACCGGTTCCGGCGCCCCACGCTCAAGCGTCACCAGCCGAAGACGATCCGCTACAACACCGGCGAGGGCTACCACGGGTGCCTGATCGTCGATGTCCCACGCAGCCGGGAGCTCTACTGGCGGATCGAGGGTGTGGTGACCGCGCTCGGCGGCGGCGCCGAGGGGGTGGGGCCAACGGAGGGCGAGGCGCTAGGCTAAGGCCGCTACACCTTCGGCCGTGGTGTAATTGGCAACACCCAAGATTTTGGTTCTTGTGTTTCAGGTTCGAGTCCTGGCGGCCGAGCTCCTACTTCAGCCCGCCTGGGCGGTTTGTCCGGCCGAGAACCTCCGAACCGCTCCGCGGAGTACGGCTAGCATGAGGCCGCAAACTGCCAGTCGTACGACGGGAGCATTCTCGTGTCCCAGCCCCGCCTCCGCACCGTCGTCGTCCTCGCCGCCGGTGAGGGCAAGCGGATGAAGTCGGCGCTACCCAAGGTGCTCCATCCGATCCTCGGCCGCACCCTGCTCGGCCACGTGCTCGCGGCCGCCGCCCCGGTGTCGGCCGACCGCACGCTGGTGGTGGTCGGCCACGGTGCCGACCAGGTCACCGCGCACCTGCGCGAGGTCGCCCCGTACGCCGAGCCGGTGCTCCAGGCCGAGCAGCACGGCACCGGGCACGCCGTCCGGATCGCCCTGGAGAGTGCGCCGGACGCCGGGGGCACCGTGGTGGTGCTCAACGGAGACGTACCGCTGCTGCGGCCGGAGACCGTCACCGAGCTGGTCGCCGCGCACGAGGCCGCTTCAGCGGCGGCGACCGTACTCGCCGCCGAGGTGGCCGACCCGACCGGCCTGGGCCGGATCGTCCGGGGCGCCGACGGCGGGCTGGAGCAGATCGTCGAGGAGCGCGACGCCAGCCCTGCCCAGCGGGCGATCCGTGAGATCAACGCCGGGATCTACGCCTTCGACGCCGCGCTGCTGCGCGACGCGCTGGGCAAGCTCTCCACCGACAACGACCAGGGCGAGGAATACCTGACCGACGTCTTCGGCCAGTTCGCCGCGACCGGCGAGACGGTGGCGGTGCACGTGGCGGCGGACGCCACCGAGACGCTGGGCTGCAACGACCGGGTCGAGTTGGCGGCGCTGCGCCGGCTGCTGCGGGACCGGGTCAACGAGGGCTGGATGCGCAGCGGTGTGACCCTGCTCGACCCGGCGACCACCTGGATCGACGTCACCGTCACGCTGGGCCGGGACGCGGTGGTCGACCAGAACACCCAGCTCTGCGGCGCCACCACGGTCGGTCCGGAGGCGGCGGTCGGCCCGGACACGACCCTGATCGACACCACCGTCGGCGCGGGCGCCACGGTGATCCGGGCGCACGCGGTCGGCGCGGCGGTCGGCCCGGGCGCGAGCGTGGGGCCGTACGCGTACCTGCGGCCGGAGGCGACGCTGCGGGAGAAGGCGAAGGTCGGCACCTTCGTCGAGGTGAAGAAGTCGGAGATCGGCGAGGGGGCCAAGGTCCCCCACCTGACGTACGTCGGGGACGCCACGATCGGGCCACGGGCCAACATCGGCGCCGGGACGCTCTTCGTGAACTACGACGGCGTCAACAAGCACCACACGGTGGTGGGTGAGGCGGCCTTCGTCGGCTGCGACACCAGCCTGGTCGCGCCGGTCGAGGTGGGCGCCGGGGCGTACGTGGCGGCGGGCAGCGCGGTGACCACGGACGTACCGCCGGGGGCGCTCGCGGTGACCCGGGCCCAGCAGCGGAACATCGACGGCTGGGTGCTGCGCCGGCGGGCCGGCACGAAGTCGGCGGCGGCCGCGGAGCGTGCCGGACAGGGGGCGCCGGGCGCAAGCGAAGGTGAGCCACTGCACGGGGGATCCGTAGCGGGTGAAGGTCGTCCGGCCTCGGGAGATACTGCAACCGAATAGTCTCTGGCCCAACGCCGGGTGACCCACCGACAAACGGGAGCAGACGAGCCGATGGGCAGCATCGTCGCCGAAAATCGCAAGAGTCTGATGCTCTTCTCCGGAAGGGGATTTCCGGAGCTGGCAACGGAGATCGGTGAGGTGCTCGGGGTGGCGCCGACACCCTCCGACGCGTACGAGTTCGCCAACGGTGAGATCTTCGTACGGTTCAAGGAGTCGGTGCGTGGTTCGGACGCCTTCGTGGTGCAGTCCGTCACGCATGGTGTGAACAAGTGGGTCATGGAGACCCTGATCATGATCGACGCGCTGAAGCGCGGCTCGGCCAAGCGGATCACCGTCGTGTTGCCGTTCTATCCGTATTCCCGGCAGGACAAGAAGCACCGCGGCCGGGAGCCGATCTCGGCGCGGCTGGTGGCGGACCTGCTCAAGACGGCCGGCGCCAACCGGATCCTCACCGTGGACCTGCACACCGCGCAGATCCAGGGATTCTTCGACGGGCCGGTGGACCACCTCTTCGCGATGGACATCCTGGCCGAGTACGTCCAGCGCAAGTACGCCGGCCGCCCGATGACGGTGGTGGCCCCGGACTCGGGCCGGGTACGCGTGGCGGAACGCTGGACAGATCGGCTCGGCGGCTGTCCGCTGGCGTTCATCCACAAGACCCGGGATCCCTCCAAGCCGAACCAGGTGGTGGCGAACCGGGTGGTCGGCGACGTCGAGGGCCGGGTCTGCCTGATCGTCGACGACATGATCGACACGGGTGGCACCATCTGCAAGGCGGCCGAGATCCTGCACGAGGCGAAGGCCGCGGACGTGCTGGTGGCCTCCACCCACGCCCTGCTCTCCGACCCGGCGACCGAACGGCTGAAGAACAGCCGGATCAGCGAGGTGGTGGTGACCAACACCCTGCCGCTGCCGCCGGAGAAGCAGCTCGACAAGCTCACCGTGCTCTCCATCGCGCCGCTGCTGGCCCGGGCGATCCGCGAGGTCTTCGACGACGGCTCGGTGACCACCCTCTTCGGCGGGCTGAGCTGACGGCCTGTCCGGCGGGCTGAGCTGACGGCCTGTCCGGCGGGGTGACCCGACGGCGCTGTCTGTCCGGGGGGCTGACTGCACGCTCTGCCGGGTCGGCGGGGTGACCCGACGCTGTTTCGGGTCGGTGGAGGGCCCCTGCACCGCGGCAGGCGTGCAGCCTGCGGGGGCGCCGGGAGACGGAATTGGCGGATGGCGAATGGCGCCAACGTGCCTGGGCGGGGACCGCCGCAAAGCCGCGTCGGGGCTCGGGTAGACTGGTGCGGTTGCCACGGCGAGGGTGCCCTGCGGGCCGCTGAAGCAAGCGCCGCACGGATGCACCGTCATCGACGCGGTGCTCCGGGCAGTGGCCACACGCAAAGCCCCCAGCGCGCCCTTCGCCCAAGCACCGCCAACCGCCAGCCGACGTAGCGCCGCAGTGACCGTATCAGGAGTCTTCCCGTGTCCGAGGTAAAGATCAGCGCCGAGCCCCGCACCGAGTTCGGCAAGGGTGGTGCCCGTCGTACCCGCCGGGCCGGTAAGGTGCCCGCCGTGCTGTACGGCCACGGCGAAAAGCCCAAGCACATCGCGCTACCCGCGCGTGAGTTCGCCGCCGCCATCCGGCACGGTGGCGCCAACCAGTTGTTCGCGATCGAGATCAGTGACGGCACCCAGGCGCTCGCGCTGCCGAAGGCCATCCAGCGTGATCCGATCAAGGACACTCTCGAGCACATCGACCTGCTGCTGGTCCGGCGGGGCGAGAAGGTCACCGTCGACGTGCCGGTGCACCTGACCGGTGAGGCGGCCAGGGACACCCTGGTCGTGCATGAGCAGAACACCCTCTCGGTGAGCGCCGACGCGACCCGGCTGCCGGAGAGCTTCGAGGTCTCGATCGACGGTCTCGAGGTCGGTTCGCAGGTGACCGCGGCGGACGTACGACTGCCGCAGGGTGTGGAGCTGGTCGCCGACCCGGAGCAGATCCTCGCGCTCGTCACCCAGGCGCCGAGCGCCGAGCAGATGGCCGCCGAGGCCGGCGAGGAGCCGACCGAGGAGGCCGAGGAGGAGGCCGGAGCCGAGGGCCCCGGTGCCGAGGCCGCCGAGGCCGCCGAGGGCGACAACCAGGGCGCGCCCGCGCAGGCTGCCGCGGAGGCCTGAGCGACAACCGTCTGACAGGCGCCCCCGGACTTTCGGGGGCGCCTGTTTCCGTACTGTGACACCCAGCGGGCCGGGAAGCAGAACTGGGGGAAGAGCGGCGTGGCGGAGGAGCTTCATCCGTGGTTGTTGGTCGGGCTCGGCAACCCCGGCAAGGAGTACGCGCGGCACCGGCACAACGTCGGTTTCATGGCGGCCGAGCTGCTCGCCCAGCGGATCGGCGCCAAGTTCGGCCGGCACCGCCGGGCGGCCGCCGAGGTGGCCGAGGGGCGGCTCGGGTTCGGCGGGCCGAAGCTGGTGCTGGCGAAACCGATGACCTACATGAACCTCTCGGGCGGCCCGGTGTCGGCACTGGCCCAGTTCTACAAGGTGCCGGTGGACCAGGTGGTCGCGGTACACGACGAGCTGGACATCCCGTACGGGCAGATCCGGCTGAAGCAGGGCGGTGGCGAGGGCGGGCACAACGGGCTGCGGTCGATGTCCAAGTCGCTGGGAACGAAGGACTACCTGCGGGTGCGGTTCGGGATCGGGCGGCCGCCGGGGCGGCAGGACCCGGCCGACTTCGTACTCTCCGACTTCTCCTCGGTGGAGCGCAAGGAGCTGGAGTTCCTGGTGGACCGGGCAGCCGACGCGGCGGAGGCGGTCGTGACCCGTGGCCTGGAGTGGGCGCAGAACGCGTACCACGGCGGCTGAGCGGCGACGGACGGAGCGCGACCGGTGTGGCGGACCTCCGGTGCACCCGTGCCAGCATCGAGACCGGTAGTCTTCTCGCCGCGGGTGAGGAGGCTGACAATGATGATTCCGTGTCGGGCGGCCGGCGACGCCGGTTCCATGGAGGTGTGCTGATGGCGGCGCCGCCCGTGATCGACGGTGAGTTCGCCCGCTGGCTGGCCGGTCGGGCCGGCCAGGCGCTGTTGGAACTCCGGGCCGAGCTGGGCTTCTCCGACCCGGGTGCGTTGAAGGCGGCCGGCGACAAGGTCTCGCACGAACTCCTCCGCACCGAGCTGGCCCGCTGGCGACCCGCCGACGCGGTGCTCTCGGAGGAGGACGAGGGCGCCCGGCTGGCCTGGGCCGCCGAGGCCGAGCCGGAGGTGGCGCCCCGGTTGGCCGCCGAGCGGGTCTGGATCATCGACCCGCTGGACGGTACCCGGGAGTTCTCCGAGGAGGGCCGGGCGGACTGGGCGGTACACGTGGCGCTCTGGTCCCGCCGGGCCGGCACCGCGCACAAACTGGTCGCCGGCGCGGTCGGGCTTCCCGCCCAGCACCGGGTGCTCGGCACGGACCAGCCGCCGGCGTACCCGCCGATGACGCTGGCGGCGGCGACCGACCATACCGGACCGGCCGACCCGGACGGCATCGGCCGGCGGATCCGGCTGGCCGCGAGCCGGAGCCGGCCCCCGGTCTTCCTCACCGACCTGGCCGCCGAACTCGGCGCCGAGCTGGTGCCGATGGGCTCGGCCGGCGCGAAGATCGCCGCCGTGATCAGCGGCGAGGTCGACGGGTACGTGCACGCCGGCGGTCAGTACGAGTGGGACTCGGCGGCTCCGGTCGCTGTGGCGACGGCCACCGGGCTTTTCGCTTCCCGAATCGACGGATCCGCGCTGAAATACAACCAGGCCGATCCCCGCCTGCCGGATCTGGTGGTGTGCCGTAAGGATCTCGCTCCTCGGCTGCTCGCAGCGTTGCAGCGCCACCTCCGGGTACCCTAGGCCGGGACATGGCGACTTAACCGACCGGGAGGGTCTGGAAATCCCATGCGAGCAGCACCTGCGAGGACCGGCACGAGCCTGCACCGCGAGCGGATCGGCCAGCGGGCCGGCGCGCTTGCCGAAATCGCCGATCTCGCCAGCGCCGGGAAGCCGGATTCCGTCGGTGAGCGTGGCGAGGTGACGGCATGACCTCGCCGGCGGCCTACCGGGTCTCCCATCTCGACGCGCTGGAAGCCGAGAGCATCTTCGTCATCCGCGAGGTGGTGGCCGAGCTGGAGCGGCCCGTGCTGCTCTTCTCCGGTGGCAAGGACTCGATCGTCATGCTCCGGCTGGCCGAGAAGGCGTTCGCGCCGGCCCGGATCCCGTTCCCGGTGATGCACGTCGACACCGGGCACAACTTTCCCGAGGTGCTGGAGTACCGCGACCGGCGGGTGGCCCAGATGGGGCTGCAACTGGTGGTGGCCAGCGTGCCGGAGGCGCTGGAGTCCGGGCTGGTGCAGGAGCCGGCCGACGGGGTACGCAACCGGATCCAGACGCCGGTGCTGCTCGACGCGGTGGAGAAGTACCGCTTCGACGCGCTCTTCGGCGGCGCCCGGCGGGACGAGGAGAAGGCCCGGGCCAAGGAGCGGGTTTTCAGCTTCCGCGACGACTTCGGCCAGTGGGATCCGAAGAACCAGCGCCCCGAGCTGTGGTCGCTCTACAACGGCCGGCACCATCCGGGCGAGTCGATCCGGGTCTTCCCGCTCTCCAACTGGACCGAGCTGGACGTCTGGCACTACATCGCCCAGGAGAAGATCGCGCTGCCGTCGATCTACTACGCCCACCAGCGGGAGGTCGTCGAGCGGGACGGCATGCTCTACGCGGTCAACGAGTTCGTCTCGCCCCGGGCCGGCGAGACGCCCTTTGTCGAGCAGGTCCGCTACCGCACCGTCGGCGACGCCTCGTGCACGGCGGCGGTCCGGTCGGCGGCGGACACCGTCGAGCTGGTGATCGAGGAGGTGGCCGCGACCCGGATCACCGAACGCGGCGCCACCCGGGGCGACGACCGGGTCAGCGAGGCGGCGATGGAAGACCGCAAGCGGGAAGGGTACTTCTGATGACGGCGACCGCGGTCCCGACCGAGACCCGTGCGATGGACCTGCTCCGGTTCGCCACCGCCGGCAGCGTCGACGACGGCAAGTCCACCCTGATCGGCCGGCTGCTCTACGACACCAAGTCGCTCTTCACCGACCAGCTTGAAGCGGTCGAGGCGGTCAGCGCGGCCCGGGGCGACGAGTACACCAACCTGGCGCTGCTCACCGACGGGCTGCGGGCCGAGCGCGAGCAGGGCATCACCATCGACGTGGCGTACCGGTACTTCGCCACCCCCCGGCGGAAGTTCATCATCGCCGACACCCCCGGGCACATCCAGTACACCCGGAACATGGTGACCGGGGCGTCCACCGCGGACCTGGCGCTGATCCTGGTCGACGCGCGTAAGGGGCTGGTCGAGCAGTCCCGCCGGCACGCGTTCCTGTGCTCGCTGCTCCGGGTGCCGCACCTGGTGCTCTGCGTCAACAAGATGGACCTGGTCGACTGGTCCCAGGAGGTCTTCGAGCGGATCGCGGACGAGTTCACCGCGTTCGCGGCGAAGCTGGACGTGCCGGACCTGACCGTGGTGCCGATCTCGGCGCTGCACGGTGACAACATCGTCTCCCGCTCCGAGCACACCCCGTGGTACGAGGGCCCGTCACTGCTGCACCACCTGGAACACGTGCACATCGCCAGCGACCGCAACCTGGTCGACGTACGGTTCCCGGTGCAGTACGTGATCCGTCCCCAGTCGACCACGGTCACCGACTACCGGGGCTACGCCGGGCAGGTCGCCTCGGGTGTGCTCAAGCCGGGCGACGAGGTGATGGTGCTGCCGTCCGGGTTCACCAGCCGGATCGCCTCGATCGAGACCGCCGACGGCCCGGTCGAGCAGGCGTTCCCGCCGATGTCGGTAACCGTGCGCCTCACCGACGAGATCGACATCTCCCGGGGCGACCTGATCTGCCGGCCCACCAACGCCCCGGCGGTGGCCCAGGACATCGAGGCGATGATCTGCTGGATGGACGAGACCAGGCCGCTGCGGGTCGGCGGCAAGTACGCCATCAAGCACACCACCCGGTCCGCCCGGGCGGTGATCCGCAACCTGCGGTACCTGCTCGACGTGAACTCGCTGCACCGGGACGAGTCCGCGACCGAACTGAAGCTCAACGAGATCGGCCGGGTACGGCTGCGCACCACCGTGCCGCTGCTCGCCGACGAGTACCGGCGCAACCGTACGACGGGTGGCTTCATCGTGATCGACGAATCGACCAACCGTACGGTCGGCGCGGGGATGATCGTCGAGGCGGGCTGACGGTCGGGTGGCGGTGCCGCCCCCGGTGGTTCAGTGGACGGCCAGGGCGTCTACCTGTACCCGGAAGCTCGGACCGACGAGCCCGGCGACGAACAGGATGCTCAGGGTCGGTTTGTGGCGGACGAGCCAGCGGGCAAGCTCGGCTCGCAGCCGGTCCATGTCAATGTCACCGACAAGATAGATGGTCAGCTTTACCACATCCCTGACCTGTAGGCCGGCGGCGAAGAGGTTCCAACGGACGTTGTCGAGCGCGATCACCAGTTGTTCGATCGAGTCGTCCGGCACATGCCCGCCAGGTCGGATTCCGAACTGGTCGGAGAGCACCAACCAGCGCGGCGAGTTGACCTCGGCCTGGTGGTGGAAGCCGGCGATCGGCGGGTGCACCCGTTCCGGCGAGGGGTTGTGGAATCGTGTCATGACGGATTAGCTTGGTCCGGTCCGGGAGAGGTGGGAAACCGCCTCCTTGGTGAACGCTTGGGCGAAGTCACGGAGGAAGGCGAGGACCTGCTCGATTTCTGGGGTTGCTGCCCGATTGTCGATACGGGTGGTGACGCGGAGGTTGCCGTGGCGTAGCTCGTAAAGAACCTCTACCCCGGCGGCATCAAGGTTCTTGGCGCGGGGATACTGCTTCGGCTCGATCGGAACCACGGTCTGGAAGTAGACTCCTTCGTCCCACCAGCCGCTGACATCCTGTGTCGATATCTCCGGCTTGGATTCCGCGAACTTCCGCAGTGAGATGACCTCGGCCTCGTGGGCTTTCTCGGCGTCCTCCTGTTTCGGGTACGTCCGCAACCTGACCGTGCCGGCCGGATCAAACTCTCCGGCCTCGGTACGGAATCGTTCGCTGTCGTCGTAGGCTCTGATGGCGCAGCTCAGGTAGACGTCCGTACCTCGGGTGTCGAACTGTACCGTCGGATCGTACGAGGGTCTCAGCTTCAGGCCGAATCGTGTAGCGACCTCCGCCAGCTTCATCTGTTCGCACATGTCCGGGGTCGCCTGCCCGTATGTCACACCTGGCTCAGGAGTTTCGGTCGGCTCCGGGCTGGAGTCGCATCCGTAGACGAGCAGGGCAGCAGCGGCGACAACCCCCGCCCAACCTCGAACGATCGGACAGCGGACTCGGCGCTGCGTCTGCACGCCGACAACTCCGTTCATCGGGCCCCCGACAAATAGAAGCTACTGCTGTCCGTGCCGTGGAGTAGCCGGGGCTGCCGGGGCACCAGTCGCCCATCCTCGCCATCCGGCATGTCCCGGATGAGTTCCATTCGCGAGAGAGCGCCCTTCACCAGTGCAGCAAGATCCTCATATTGTTCGTTCGAATTCTGGTCGATGAGCGTGATGGCATCTGTCAGGGCATGCAGTAGCTCCTCCGCAGTACCTCCAGTTAATGCATGCCCATCCATGGGCTGCGGGACTGCGCCGCTTGCCATTGCGCTGGCGCCGGCGCTGGCCAGGTCGAGGCTGTTGGCCCAGAGATCCCGGCCTTTTGCCATGGGGACGAACGCGCTGACGATCACCATGGCGTGCTTGGTGGACTGCTCCTGCTGCTGCGCTGCCGCCTGCGCGGGCCGTCGGTGTAACTGTTCCAGGAGCGCTTCGCGGGTGGCGTGCAGCACGTTCATCAGGCTCTGCTGGCTGAGCTCGACGGTGGTGTGCGCAGCCTCCAGACCGGCGACGAGCGAGGCGAGCATCCGGTGATGGCTTGCCAGGGTACGCTCGAACGGGTCGTAGAAGTTCGTCGCGAAATCCTCGGCCGCCTCACCGGACCAGTGGCCGAGGCTGTACCGCAGCTTGCCGAAGTCGTGGGGCACGAAGTCCTCGAGCCGGGCCAGTGCGTCCCGTACCGGCTGGATGATGTCGTTGAGATAGACGGATCCGGTGGGATGAGCCAAGGGCTTGACCATCGTCCTGATCGAGTCCACGTTGTCCGACGCCCACCCTGCGGCCTTCGCCTGGTACTCCTCGGTCTGCTTCTGAATTTCCTCCTCCACCGAATCCTGCCAGATCATTCGTGGCGGAAATGGCGGCGGCACGCGCCAGGTACGCCTGAACGGGACCGTCCCGGCGAACTCCACTGTGATCCATGAACCGGGAGCGGTCCCGGCGGCGGCGATCTCGGTAAAGATCTCCCACGAACTGGATTCGATGCCGTCCATGTACGCGAATACCTGGTCGATGTAGTGCAGTTCGGCCAGGTACGTGCCGATCTCGTTGAGGTACTGGTGCATCTGCCGGTAGTCGAAGGGAATCGAGTTGTCGACCATGGCGTCTCCCGTCTGGCCAGGTCAGTCAACGATGTTGCGAGGGATGCGGTTCACCAGCGGCGGTTCTCCGGGGGCCGGGGGGTCGGGCGGGGCGAGGGCGCGGTGCTGGTAGTCCGACGCGTTGTTGGCGAGGAGCCGGGCGAACTCTTCCGCCGCCGCCTCGTCCGTGGCCGCGTACCGGTCGGCGATCGTCACCAGCGCGGCGCCGACCTCTGACATCCGCAGCGAGGTCAGCCGCAACACGTCCTGCACCTCGGCGCGCAACTCCAGCAGACGTTGCTGGGCCGGACCGATCCCTCGGCCGGGCAGGTCGAACTGCCCTTCCGTCGCCCCGGCCGTCTGGTGTACCAGCACGGTCACGTCGGCGTAGGTCCTGGCGATCCGCGGCAGCTCGTTGCGGCCGGCCCGATAGAGGTAGTAGAGGTCGGCGCCGAATTCCCTGCCCGAGCCGACGTTGCCGACGCTGGCGTCATCGCCGCGATACTCCGGCCGCCACCCCGGCTCGGTTGTCTCCATGATCCCGTTCCCCCGATACAGGTGAAATTGCCTCGGAGGTTATAGCACGAAGCGCAACCGTCTCGTCACCCTACAGTCGGGAACCTGTGGATAACCTCGACGCTCGTACCGCCCGACCCTCCGATCAGGATCCGTCTTTCGGCGGCGGTGTCCCAGGCCGGCTGCTCCCCACCGACCTCCTGCGGTCCAGCCGTTCACGGCCACGACCGTGTCCTCGGTCAGCGCGATTAGGCGTCGGCGAGCTGCGAGGAACGCCTCCGCAAGAACTTCAAAGACGAGGTGATGGCTGACGTGCGCCTCGACATGAGCGGCAGCGGGCCAAGCAACTTCTCGCCAAAGGTAATAGTCGAACTTCTATCCGTGCCTGCTGGCAGCCCAGCGGTAGCGTGGACGGGCATGGGGGACGAGGTGCGTGCCGATCCGGTGGAGATCGCCAGGGTCGCGCGGTCCTATCTGGACAACTCCACTGAACTCGCATCCGCGCTGCGCGCGGTGCGCGCCGACGCCGTGATCTCGCCGGCTGACTTCGGGCGGGTCAGCCCGGCCGGCCAGCTACAGGACGCCTACAACACCGTGGCGGGCAGCGCCGGCACGGCCGTCGAGCGCGTCATCGGCGTGCTGGAGGTCGACAACGAGAGCCTGCTCCAGGTCGCCTTCGCCTATCGGCAGGCCGACGAGCGAGCCGCCGAGCGACATCGCCGCGATCATCGCAACATCCCGATCTAGGGAGAGGCCTCGTCGATGGGCATCCCGCCGGAGGATCGGGAGATCCGGGTCGACGCCGCGCTCTGGGACCTCCAGGCCAACCCGGGCCGGATCGACAGTGCCTAAGAGAACTTCCTATTCATGTTTGTCGGTGCCCCTGGCTAAGCTCACGCGGTGATCGACTCCACCTCGACCAAGGTAAATCTCTGGCGGCCACCGGCGCTCGACGACGAGGTCGCCACCGCGTACCTGCGCCGGCTGGGTCTCGACCCGACGGCCGAGCGGGCGGAGTGGCCGTCGGTGGCGCAACTGCACCGGCTGCATGCCGCGCACGTCGAGCGGGTGCCGTACGAGACGGTCTGGATCGCGCTGGGGGAAACCCGGGGGATGGACCCGGTCGAGGCGGCCGGCTGCCTGGTGGCGGGGCGTGGCGGCTACTGCTACCAGCTCAACGGGGCCTTCTCCGCGCTGCTGACCACCCTCGGCTATCCCGTGACCTGGCACCGGGCCGGCGTGCAGGGCCAGCCCGGCGACCCGGCGGGGGACAGCGGCAATCATCTCGCGCTGACCACCGTCCTCGACGGCCAGGGCTGGTGGCTGGACACCGGCCTGGGCGACGGGCCGCTCGACCCGGTACCGCTGGTCGCCGGGGCGTTCGGTCCGGACGACCGGTTCCGGTTGCGGCCGTCGGACTCGGTGCCGGGCGGCTGGCGGTTCGACCACGAGCCCGGCGGCGCCTTCTTCGGGATGGATTTTCCGACCACCGCGATCGGGCCGACCGACCTGCTGGCCAAGCACGTCGAGATTTCCACCTCGCCGACGTCCGGAATGGTGCGGGTGGTGACGGTGCAGCACCGGACCCCGGCCGGTGCCCGGATCATCCGTGGCCGGATGCTGTCCGAGCGGCCGGTGGCCGGCTCCGCGACGGTCCGGCAGCTCTCCGGGTACGCCGAATGGCGCGCCCTGCTGCGCGAGGTGTTCCACCTGCCGCTCGACGACGTACCGGAGGAGCGGTTGCGGGCGGTGTGGCAGCGAATCGAGGCGGACCATGCCGCATGGGAACGTGACCGCCAAGCCTGAAGCCGCCGCGACACCCCCGCCGGCCGCCGAGGCGCCGCGCGGCGATGGGCATGCTCACCGTCAGTTGATCCGTTCGGCTCCGGCCCCCGGGGTGACGGTGAAGCTGGACGGTGCGCGGAAGCCACGCCCGGCGTAGGCCTCGGTCACCGTCGACGCCACTGTCTCGGCCGCTGCCGTGTCGACCAGGGCCAGTACGCAGCCGCCGAACCCGCCCCCGGTCATCCGGGCCCCGTACGCCCCGGCGGTCAGCGCCGCCTCCACCGCCGTGTCCACCTCCGGGACGGTGATCTCGAAGTCGTCCCGCATTGAGGTGTGCGAGGCGGTCAGCAGCGGCCCGATCTCGGCCAGCCGGCCGGTGCGGAGCAGTTCGACGGTCTCCAGTACCCGCTGGTTCTCGGTGACGACGTGTCGCACCCTTCGGCGTACCGTCTCGTCGTCGAGCCGGGCCAGCGCGGCGTCGAGCCGGTCGACGGTCACGTCCCGCAACGCCGGGACCCCGAGCGCGGCGGCGGCGGACTCGCAGGCGGCGCGGCGGGCGGCGTACTCGCCACCGACGTGCCGGTGTGGCGCGTTGCTGTCGATCACCAGGATGGCGAGCCCGGCGGCGTCGAGGTCGAACGGCACCTGCTCGACGGCGAGCGTCCGGCAGTCCAGGAAGAGCGCGTGCCCCGGCTGGCAGCGCAGCGACGCGGACTGGTCCATGATCCCGCAGGGCATTCCGGCGTAGCCGTTCTCGGCCCGCTGGGCCAGCGCCGGCCGGTCGGCCAGTGGCAGGTCCAGCTCGCCGAGGTCGGCCAGCGCGGTGAGCACGGCGGACTCCAGCGCGGCCGAGGAGGAGAGTCCGGCCCCGAGCGGTACGTCGGAGGCGATGGCCAGCCGGGCCACCGGTACGTCGTGGCCGGCCTCGCGCAGCGCCCAGACCACTCCGGCGACGTACGCCCCCCAGCCGGTCACCCGGCCCGGTTCGGCGGCGTCGGCCCGGCCGAACGAGATCCGTTCACCGGCCTGCTCGGACCAGACCGTCCAGCGGCGTCCCCGTTCGGGTGCGGCGGCGACGACGGTGCGCTGCGGCAGTGCGAACGGCAACACGAAGCCGTCGTTGTAGTCGGTGTGCTCGCCGATCAGGTTGACCCGGCCGGGTGCCGCCCACACTCCGGCGGGGCGTTCGGCGTACTCGCTGATGAAGCCGGCGGCGGCGCGCTCGGTGACCGGCCCGACCGGCCGGTCCGGGTGGTTGGTGGTGCCCGGGCGGTGCGTGGTGTCGGGAGTGCCGGTCATGACGCCGCCCCGCCGAGGATCTGCTCCTGGTAGAAGGTCCAGGCGTCGGCGACGATCTGCGGCAGGGCCGGCTTGGCCGGGGTCCAGCCGAGGTCGGCCCGGGCGCGTTCGGCGGAGGCGACCAGCGCGGCCGGGTCGCCGGAGCGGCGCGGGGCCGTCTCGACCGGCACCGGGTGCCCGGTCACCTCGCGGACCGCCTCCACCACCTGGCGGTTGGAGAAGCCGCAGCCGTTGCCGAGGTTGAAGACCTGATGCGTACCGGGCTTGGCGGCCTCCAGCGCGAGCAGGTGGGCCCGGGCCAGGTCCTCGACGTGGATGTAGTCCCGGACGCAGGTGCCGTCCTCGGTCGGGTAGTCGTCGCCGAAGAGTTGCAGCTTGTCCCGGCGGCCGGCGGCGACCTGGAGAGCGATCGGGATCAGGTGCGTCTCCGGCTCGTGCCGCTCGCCGAGCGCCACCCCGGGACGGTCGCCGCCGGGCGCCCGCAGGTAGGCCCCGGCGACGTTGAAGTAGCGCAGCGAGACCGCCGCCAGGCCGTGCGCGGTGACCATCGAGGTGAGCGCCATGTCGACGGCGAGCTTGGTGGCGCCGTACGTACTGGTCGGCAGCGGAGTGCTGGTCTCCTTGATCGGCGAGGAGGTCGGGTTGCCGTAGACGGCGGCGGTGGAGGAGAAGACGAACCGGGGCACCCCGGCCAGCCGGGCGGCGTCCAGCAGCGCCAGTGAGCCGACCGTGTTCACCTTCCAGTAGAGCTCCGGCTTGACCATCGACTCCCCGGCCGCGATCAGCGCGGCGAAGTGCAGCACGCCGTCGAAGCCGGAGTCGGGGGTCAGCACTCCGGCGACGTCGGCGATGTCGGCCTGGACGAAGGTGGCCTCCGGGGCCAGTGCCTCGGCGTGCCCGGTACGCAGGTCGTCCAGGACCACCACCTCGTGCCCGGCGTCGAGCAGCAGCCGGGTGACGACGCTGCCGACGTAACCGGCACCTCCGGTGACGAGCAGTTTCACGCCTGTGCCTTTCTGCTTCGGTACGACGGATGCCGTGCTGACTCCGGTGACGATTCCGTATCGGCTTCGTGTTCGGCGCCGGGCCCCCCAGCATTCCACCATGTTCTGTCAATTCTGCACAGAGTCGAACATCGACCGGTGGGCGCACGGGTCCGGAGGTGCCCACATCGGGCACCTCCGGTGTCTACCATCCTTGGCATGCGGGACGGCGGCAGTACCGGGCCCCGGCGACGATCGTCGGGGCGTACTCGACGGCAACCGGGTCCACTCGCGCGGGCCCTGGCCCGGATCATCGTACGGGCGGCGGACGGCTCGACCCGGCTGGTCACCGCGCTGCTCGGGGCCAGCCCGACGGCGGGTCGGGAGCAGATCAGCGAGGCCGAACTCCGGGACCTGGTCGCCGCGAACACCCGGCTCGACCCGGTCGAACGGCGGATCATCGACGAGGTACTCGTGGCCGGCGCCAGCCTGGTCCGGGAGGTGATGATGCCCCGGACCGAGGTGGTCTTCCTGGCCGCCGGGCTGCCCCTCAAGGAGGCGGCCCAACTCGTCCGGGTCGAGACCCACACCCGGTACCCGGTGGTCGACGGCACCTCCGACGACGTGGTCGGCTTCGTGCACCTGCGCGACGTACTGCTCCGGCCGGACGACGACGCCTGCACCACGATCGGGGACCTGACCCGGGAGGTGAAGAAGATCCCGGGCAGCAAGCGGGTGCTGGCGGCGCTGACCGAGATGCGCCGCGAGCGGCACCACCTCGCGGTCGTCATCGACGAGTACGGCGGCACGGCCGGGATCGTCACCCTGGAGGACCTGATCGAGGAGCTGGTCGGCGAGATCCACGACGAGTACGACAGCGCGCCCGACCCGGTGTCGATCGGCGGCCCGACCGAGGTGGACGGCCGGCTCAACCTCGCCGACTTCGCCGAACGGGTCGGCTTCGCCCTGCCACCCGGCCCGTACGAGACGGTCGGCGGCTTCGTGATGGCCGCCCTGGGCCGGTTGCCGGTCTGCGGTGACGAGGTGCCGGTGCCCGGTGCGGAGGAGCCCGGCGTGGCCGGCAACGGCGGCGGTCCGGGCCGCCCGGCCGGTGGGTTCCGCAACGGTGTCGACCCGGACGGCGGCTCCGGCGCGGGCGGCTGGCTGCTCCGGGTGCTGGCGGTGGAGGGCCGCCGGGTGGCCCGGGTCGGTGTCTCGGTGGCCCGGCTGCCGGAGCAACAGCGCGCCAGCGTGCCGGCCGCGCGCACCGACGGGGAGCCCGGCGGGGCAACCGAGCCCTCGCCCGGCTCGGCCGATCTCGGCTGACTCGGCCGGCCCGGCCGATCTCGGCTGACTCGCCGGTCACGGATCGCCGGGATCGGCGCCGCTCAGACGAGGCGCCGCTCAGACGAGGCGCCGCTCGGACGAGGCGCCGCTCGGACGAGGCGCCGCTCGGACGAGGCGCCGCTCGGACGAGGCGCCGCTCGGACGAGGCGCCGCTTAGACGAGGCGCCGCTCGGACGATCTGGAGGCCGGTCGGATGGTCCCAAGTCTGGTCAGATGATCTGGAGTTTGCGCCAGGTGGCGCCGTCGGCCGAGTAGGCCGCCCAGCCGGAACCGAACAGGTCGTAGGCGACGTAGCCGGCGACGGTCCGCTCCAGCCGGGCGAGCGGAGGCAGGCTCCCGCCGGCCCGCTGGAAGGTCACCCCGTCGTCGGCGCTCAGATAGAGCTGCCGGTCGGTGCCGGTCACCAGCAGCCGCCCGTCCAGCAGCGGCACCAGCGCACCGGAGAGCCCCGTCGGCAGCCCCGACGAGCCGGACCGGCTCGGGTTGAAGGTCTGGCCACCGTCGGCGGAGTGGTGCAGGGCCAGCAGCCTCCGGTCGGTGCCGAGCACCGCCGCGTACGCCTGGCTGCCCAGGCTGGCCACCTCGACGGTACCGGCCGAGGCGCTGGTCTCCGGCAGTTCCACCGTCCGCCAGCGTGCTCCCCGGTCCCGGGTGATCGCCACCGCGGGTTGACCGTTCCGGAAGCCACCGACCCACCAGGCGCCGTCGGCACCGGCCGCCGGTGCCACCCAGCAGACGTCGAGATCGGGTGCGGTCGCCGGGGCACCCGCCCGAGCCAGCTCCGGCCGCCACACCTCCACGTCCAGGTCGCACCGCCCGCCGCCCGGTCCGGCCCGGAGCAGGTCGCCTCGGACCGCCGGCGCCGGGCCGGTTCCGTCCCCGCTCCCGACCTCCTGCCAGCTCCGTCCCTCGTCCGTGGAGGCGTACCCCCCGCCGGGGTGGCTGACCAGCAGGCGGCCGCCGGGAAACGCGGCCAGGTCCAGGCTGGGCTGCCCGGCGCTGCTGGCCGGCAGTTCGGTGTGTTCCCAGCTCGCGCCGCCGTCCGAGGTCCGGGCCAGGTTGGCCGGGCAGGGCTCGGCGGCCCCGCAGCGGGCCAGCAGGTAGCCGTGGTCCGGGTCGACGAACTCGACGTCGCTGATCGTCCCCGGCACGTGTGCGACGGCGGCCGTGGTGAGCCCGTTGATGGTGATGCCGGCACCGGTGTAGACCGGACCGCCGGGCGGTGCGTCGGCCACCGGCGGCGGCACCGGGTCGGTGCCGTCGGCCGTCCACGGCTGGAGCGCCACCGTCGCCACCACCGCCAGGCTGAGCAGGGCGGCACCCCCGGCCGCGCCGGCCGCGTGCCGGCGACGGCGCCGGGTCGCCGCGCGGTCCCGGATCCGGGCCAGTGGCGGCTGGTCGATGCTGTCCAGCAGCGCCGCGCGGCCGCGTGCCAGCCGTACGTCGAGGTCCGGGTCGGGCAGGTCTCGGTCAGGCATCTCTCACCCCGGTCGCACCGCCGGCCGTACCCGGGCCGGTGGTTCCGTCCTGGCGGCCATCGGATCCGGCCGGCCGGCCGGACTGTCCGCGCTGTCGGCCGGAAGGTCCGTCCGGCCCTTCGGTCCCGGCGTCGAGGCGGGCCCGCCGGTGCCCTGGTAGTCGCCGAGTCGGGCGGCGAGCGCCGACCGCCCCCGGGACAGCCGGGACTTCACCGTGCCGGTCGGTACCCCGAGCACGGTGGCGATCTCCTCGACCGGCAGGTCGGCGAAGTAGTGCAGCACGATCACCTCCCGATAACTGACCGGCAGGCCGGCCAGGGCCTCCCGCAGGTCGGTCCGCTCGGGTCCGGGAGCAGCCTCGACCAGTCGGGTCACCGGACGGTCCCGCAGCAGGATGGTGTCCAGCAGTTGGCGTCGCCGCCAGCGTCGCCGTACGACGTTGACCGCGACCGTACGCAGCCACGCCTCCGGGTTGTCGACGTCGGTCAACCCCTGCGGCCGGGCGATCGCCCGGGCGAACGCCTCCTGCACCACGTCCTGCGCCTCGGTCAGGTCCGTGGTGAACGCGTAGACCTGTGCGACCAGTCGCCGGTAGCAGGCGTGGTACAGCTCGCCCATCGCCTCGTCCACCGCGCCCCGGTCGTCGCCGGAGGAGCGTCCGCCCCGATGCCGTACCAAGCGCTGTCCCTCCCGGCCGGGCGGTACGCCGCACCGGGTGCGGCGGAGCCGCGCCGACCGACTCCGGTTTCAGGGTACGAGTCCCCACCGTTCCGGCCGGTTCCCCGGTTTCCCGCTCGACCGCGCCCGGCCCGGTGGCTGTGGCCGGGGCGGAATGGCACGGGGGCGTGCGGACACGTTCCCACGGTTGCTGTCAGAATTGCCGGCATGTCCGACGCTCCTGCCCGGCCCCGCGTGCTCTCCGGGATCCAGCCGACCGCCGACTCGTTCCACGTGGGCAACTACCTGGGTGCGGTGCGCAACTGGGTGGCGATGCAGGAGACGCACGACACCTTCTACAGCGTGGTGGACCTGCACGCCATCACCGCCGGGCACGACCCGGTCGCGCTGCGGAACGCCACCCGGGTAGCGGCGGCGCAGCTCTTCGCCGTCGGGCTGGACCCGGAGCGGACCACCCTCTTCGTCCAGTCCCAGGTGCCGGAGCACGCCCAGCTCGCCTGGGTGCTGAGCTGCATCACCGGGTTCGGCGAGGCGAGCCGGATGACCCAGTTCAAGGACAAGTCGGTGAAGCAGGGCGCCGACCGGTCCAGCGTCGGGCTCTTCACCTATCCGATCCTGCAGGCCGCCGACATCCTGCTCTACCAGGCCGACGCGGTGCCGGTCGGCGAGGACCAGCGGCAGCACCTGGAGCTGACCCGCGACCTGGCGCAGCGGTTCAACACCCGGTTCGGCCGGACGTTCACCGTGCCGGCGCCGTACATCGTCCGGGACACCGCGAAGATCACCGACCTTCAGGACCCGACGGCCAAGATGTCGAAGTCGTCCTCGTCGCCGGCCGGGATCATCATGCTGCTGGACGACCCGGCGAAATCGGCCAAGAAGATCCGGTCGGCGGTGACCGACACCGGCCGGGACATCCTCTTCGACCCCGAGCGGAAGCCAGGGGTCTCCAACCTGCTGGTCATCTATTCCGCGCTGACCGGCCGGAGCATCGACGAGCTGGTCGAGGCGTACGCGGGCAAGGGCTACGGGGACCTGAAGAAGGACCTGGCCGAGGTGGTGGCGGAGTTCGTCCGGCCGATCCAGCAGCGCACCCAGAGCTATCTCGACGATCCGGCGCAGCTCGACAAGCTGCTGGCGATCGGCGCCGAGAAGGCCCGCGCGGTCGCCTCGGGCACGCTGCGCGAGGCGTACGACCGGGTGGGGTTCCTGCCCGGCACGCGGAACGGCTGAGCCCGCCGGACGCCCCGGCGGGGCTCAGACCGCCGGGTACCGGAACGTGGTCGCCGGGTGGCGTGCTGCCGCCCGGTGCGGTGAGTGGAGCGGAGTGTGGTTGTCACGGACGGATCGCAGGATCCGGGAACTCCGATGACCCGGGTCGGGATCGCCGTGGACGTCCCGGAGCCGTGGTGTGAGTTCCTCACCCGACGGCGGGCGGAGGCCGGTGACCCGCAGGCCGCGTACGTGCCGGCGCATCTGACGCTGCTCGGGCCGACCGACGTACCCGTGGCGAGCCTGCCGGTGGTGGAGCGGCACCTGGCCGAGGTGGCCGCCGCGCACCGGCCGTACCTGCTGCACCTGCGCGGTACCGGCACCTTCCGGCCGATCACCGAGGTGGTCTTCGTGGTGGTGGCCGCCGGGATAAGCGAGTGCGAGCTGCTCGCCGCGGCGATCGGCCGGGCGCCCGAGCTGCGCCGGGAGAGCCGCTTTCCGTACCACCCGCACGTCACGGTCGCCCAGGACGTCGCACCGGAGGCGCTGGACCAGGTGTACGAGGACCTGGCCGACTTCTCCGCCCTCTTCAAGGTCGAGAAGTTCACCCTCTTCTCGCACAGCGGCGACGCCCGCTGGCAGCCCCGCCGGGACTTCCCGCTCGGCGGCTGAATCCTGTCGAGAGCCGGGAAGCCGGTCACGGCACGGCGGTGCCGGCGTGGCGGGTCGAGCGGGCCCCGCATCAGGTGGTGATGGGCAAGGATGGCGGCGTGAACGCGTTCGAGCGGGCGGTGCTGCGCATCGACGCGCGGCTGACGGCGTACCGTCGGCAGGCGCCGTGGTTCGACCACCTCGCCCGGGCCGTGGGCCGCTACACCGACGTGCTCGGCGCCCGGCTGGCGGCGGCGATCGCCTACTACGGCTTCTTCGCGGTCTTCGCCCTCGGCCTGGTGGCGTACGCGGTGCTGGGCGCGCTGCTCGGGGACAGTGCGGAGAGCGGCGAGGTGATAGTCGGGTTCCTCAAGCGGAACCTGCCGTTCGTCGACCCCGAGCAGATCCGGCAGAGCAGCAGCCGCCCCGGGGTCATCGGGTTGATCCTGCTGGCGGTCACCGGCATCGGCTGGGTCGAGTCGATCCGCTCCTCGCAGCGCCTGATCCACGGTCTGGCCCAGCATCCGGGCTACATCGTGCTGCGCCAGCTCGTCGACCTGGCCGTACTGCTGGTGATCTTCGTGTTGCTCGGGCTCTCGATCGGCGCCGTGGACGCGCTGGAGTCGGTGCTGAGCTGGCTTTTGGGCGCACGTTCGATCGGGCTCACGATCTGTAGCTGGTTCCTGGCGTTCCTGATCAACATGCTGCTGGCCTCGGCGCTGCTGCTCGCCGTACCGAGGCTGCGGATGAGTTTCCGGCGGTGGCTGCCGGCGGTGCTGCTGGTGGCGGTGGGCGTGACCCTGCTGAACTCGGTCGGCCGGTACTACGTGGTGCGCTGGGAGCGGAATCCGGCGTACACGGTGGTGGCCGGCGCGGTCGGCCTGCTGATCTATCTCTATCTGCTCAACCAGTTGCTGCTGTTCGGGGCGGCGCTCGCGGCGACCAGCCACCGGGGGAGGGTCCGGGACCTGACCAGGGCGCCGGAGGTGCCCGATCCGGCCCGGCCACACCCACCGTCGACCGAATGAGGCGGCGGCCGGCTGCCGGGGCGGCAGCCGAGCGTGATCGGCCCCGGGGAAAGAGACCAGAACTACGATTCGGGCAAAAGCCACTAATGGTGTGTGGATCGCCGCGATGATGAGTCGCGTGGGCGCACTAGTGACGTTGGAACTGCCGGACGACTCGCCGATCCTCGCCCTGCCCTGGATCATCACGTTCGGCCCGCTCGACGACGACGAGGAGTGGGAGCCGGTGGTCTGCGGCCCGTACGAGCGGCCCCACGCCCTGGCGCTGGCCGAATCGGTGGTCGCCGACGAGGAGCTGATGGCGGTGGTCGAGCCGCTGCTGCCCCGGATCTCCGCCGAGGAGATCCGGGCCGAGATCGCCGCCGCGCAGATCGCGGTCGAGGCCGAGGACGAGGCGGCGGACCTCGACGACACCAGCATCTACGGCGACTACGAGGACCTCGGCGAGGAGGAGGTGATCGGCGAGAGCAGCCGAGCGCCGGCGCAGCCCCGGCAACCCCCGGACCCCACCGAGGTACGCGCCGGCATCGCCCGAATCGCCGCGATGCTCACCCGCCCCTCCCCCTGACGGCGGCTCCGGGCACACCCCGTCCCGACCGGATCGGGGAATCCCGACGAGGTTCCCACCCCGCTGAGATTCCCCGAACCGCCGCGCCGAGGAAACCGACGACAAAACCGTCAGTCGGCACAGCGGCCGGGCGGTTGACGTACCGGTGCCCCGGGAGCGCGCTCCCGGAGCACCGGTACCACCATCCCCCTCCACCACAAAGGGGTCGCCGCCCCAGCCGCCCGTCGGCGCGGAGCGCGGCGGGCGACCAGGTCGATAGGGAGTTACCCGGTTACCGGCCGGATGAACCACCCGGCCGTGTCGGTCGGCAGCCGAGCCGGGGCGTGGGCCGCGCCCGGCGGCTGGCTGCGCAGGATCGGCGTCCCGTATCCGTCGACGTCCACCGGTTCGTCGCCGAAGTTGACCACGCAGACCAGCTCCGCCGAACCCACCGCCGACCGGCTGAAGGCGAGCACGCCCGGCTCGCCGTCCCGCCAGGTCACCCGGCCCGGCTCGGTCGCACCGCCGGCCGGCGCGGTGTGTTCGCGCCGCAGCCGCAGCGCCGTCCGGTAGAGCTCCAGGGTCGAGTCCGGGACGCCGGTCTGGGCGGCGACCGAGCGGGCCCGCCAGGTGGGCGGGGCCGGCAGCCAGGCCGGGGCGCCGCCGGCCGGACCGAAGCCGTACGGCGGGACGTCGCCGCCCCACGGCAGCGGTACCCGGCAGCCGTCCCGGCTCTCGCCGGTGCGGCGGAACGCGGGATCCTGACGCAGCTCGTCCGGCAGGTCGAGCACCTCCGGCAGGCCGAGTTCCTCGCCCTGGTAGAGGTAGACGCTGCCAGGCAGCGCGAGCATCAGCAGGGCGGCCGCGCGGGCCCGACGCAGCCCGAGCGCGCCGTCGCCGTACCGGGTGACGTGTCGCTGCTTGTCGTGGTTGGACAGTACCCAGGTGGTCGGCGCGCCGACGATCGCCGACTCGGCCAGCGCGGTGTCGACCACCTTGCGGAACGAGTCGGCCGACCAGGTGGCGTCGAGGAAGTCGAAGTTGAACGCCTGGTGCAGTTCGTCCGGCCCGACGTAGCGGGCCAGCCGCTGCGGGGTCTCGGCCCACGCCTCGGCGACCGCCATCCGGCCGCCGGGGTAGCTGTCCAGGATGGGCCGCCAGGCCCGGTAGATGTCGTGTACCTCGTCCTGGTCGAAGTAGGGCAGCCGGGCCCGGCCGAGCAGCTCGACCTGGCGCTGACCGGCCGGGACGCCGTCGCCGACGTCCGGCAGCCCGTCCGCCTTGATCATCCCGTGTGCCACGTCGATCCGGAACCCGTCCACCCCGCGGTCGAGCCAGAACCGCAGTACGTCTTCGAACTCGGCGCGTACCTCGGGGTGCCGCCAGTTCAGGTCGGGCTGGGCCGGGTCGAAGAGGTGCAGGTACCACTGGCCGTCCGGGACCCGGGTCCAGGCCGGGCCACCGAAGATCGACTCCCAGTCGTTCGGCGGGAGTTCGCCGCCCGGTCCCCGGCCGTCCCGGAACAGGTAGCGGTCCCGTTCGGCCGAGCCGGGCGGGCTGGCCAGGGCGGCGACGAACCACGGGTGCGCGTCCGAGGTGTGGTTCGGCACGATGTCGACGATGATCCGCAGCCCCAGCGCGTGCGCGTCGGTGATCATGTTGTCGAAGTCGTCGAGCGTGCCGAAGATCGGGTCGACGTCCCGGTAGTCGGCGACGTCGTAGCCGCCGTCCACCATCGGCGAGCGGTAGAACGGGGTCAGCCAGAGCGCGTCCACGCCGAGGTCGCGCAGGTACGGCAGTCGGCTGCGTACCCCGGCCAGGTCACCGATGCCGTCTCCGTCGTCGTCGGCGAAGCTGCGGACGTACACCTGGTAGACCACCGCGGACTTCCACCAGTCCTCGGGCCGGCTCGATGCGGGGGAGATACTCATGCCGGCACTCCGCTTCGCTGCGTGCCGTCATGAGGCACATGCGCACTGAACTGGCTGATTCGCTCACTGCGTTCGCTCATGCCGGCACTCCGCTCCGCTGCGTGCCGTCATGAGGCACATGCGCACTGAACTGGCTGATTCGCTCACTGCGTTCGCTCATGCCGGCACTCCGCTTCGCTGCGTGCCGTCATGAGGCACATCCGCACTGAACTGGCTGATTCGCTCACTACGTTCGCTCATGCGGGGGGTGTCCGTTCGTCGGGCGTGGGGACGCCGGGCGGGTCAGAGCAGGATGCCGGGCCGCGCCTGCAAGAGTCAAGCAATCCTTGCGCAAGAAGGTGCCGGGCTGCTCCGCCGGGCGGCCCGGGTTCAGACCGGCAGCGGCAGGTCGGCGGCCGGCGGCCGGGGCTTGTCCACCGGCTTGTCCAGCACCCCCGGTACGACCGCGGTCGAGCCGCGCACCACCAGCTCCGGCCGGAAGATGTACTCCGAGTGCGGCGCCGCATGCCCGTGGATCTCGTCGACCAGTGCGCGTACCGCCGCGACCGCCATCGCGGTGACCGGCTGCCGCATCGTGGTCAGCGGCGGATCGGTGAACGCCATCAGCGGCGAGTCGTCGTAGCCGACCACGGAGAGGTCGGCGGGCACCGACAGGCCGCGCTGCCGGGCCGCCCGGATCGCGCCCAGCGCCATCAGGTCGGAGCCGCAGACCAGCCCGGTCACGCCCCGGTCGAGCAGCCGCGCGGCGGCCACCTCGCCACCCTCCACGCCGAACAGCGACAGCTCGGCCAGCTCGTCCAACTCGGCGTCGGGGAGCCCGACCAACCGCTTCATCGCGGTCTTGAATCCGGCCACCTTGCGCTGCACCGGCACGTACCGGCCGGGCCCGGTGATCAGGCCGATCCGGCGGTGCCCGAGCGCGACCAGGTGGGCCACGGCCAGCTCGCCGGCCTCCCGGTCGTCGCAGGAGACGAAGGGTGCCGGCAGGCCGGGCTGGTAGCCGTTGACCAGCACGATCGGCAGCGGCCGGGTGATCAGCGTGCGGTAGCGCGCCGGATCGGCGGCGGTGTCGGCGTGCAGGCCGGAGACGAAGACGATCCCGGAGACCTGCCGGTCCAGCAGCATCTCGACGTACTCGTCCTCGGTGACCCCGCCCGGGGTCTGGGTGCAGAGCACCGAGGTGTAGCCGGCCTGCGCCAGCCCCGACTCGACCACCTGGGCGAAGGCCGGGAAGATCGGGTTCTCCAGCTCCGGCACCACCAGCCCGACCAGCCCGGCACTGCGCTTGCGCAGCCGGGCGGGGCGTTCGTAGCCGAGTACGTCGAGCGCGGTGAGTACGGCCTGTCGGGTTTCCGGCGCCACCCCGGGGCGGTCGTTGAGCACCCGCGACACCGTGGCCTCGCTCACCTCGGCCTGCTGGGCGATGTCGGCCAGTCGTGCACGCATGGCGGAACTGTAGCCCACGAGTCGTTTCTTGCGTAGCCCACGGCAAGTACTTGCAAAGCCGGCCCCACGTGTGGGCCGGTCCGGTGATGTGCCAGGGGCAGCCTGTACCGCAGCGGTGATCCGTCCACTCGGTGGCCGCTCCAAAAGGGATGAACCGCCCCGTCCAGATGTCGACTGGGCGGCGGTTGTTGCAAGGAGGTTTGCAAGGGGTTTCGTAACCGGCAACTCCTTGCTACTGTCCCGCCGATACCCGGCCGGCAGACTAGGAGCGCTAGATGCGTCGCACAGCCAGAGGGATCGTCGTACTCGCCTGCACGACCCTTGCTCTGACGCTCGCCGCCTGCGGCGGCGAGGACGACACGTCGGGGGAGTCGGGCCAGAAGACCGACCCCGCCGCCCTGAAGGCGGAACTGACCTGGTGGGACACCTCGGACCCGAAGAACGAGGGACCGGCCTTCCAGGAACTCGTCGCGAAGTTCAACCAGACGTACCCGAACGTCAAGATTAATTACCAGTCGGTGCCGTTCGGCGAGGCCCAGAACAAGTTCAAGACCGCGGCGCAGGCCAAGACCGGTGCCCCGGACATCCTGCGCGCCGAGGTGGCCTGGGTGCCGGAGTTCGCCTCGCTCGGCTATCTCTACGCCCTCGACGGTTCGGAGCTGACCAGCGACGAGTCCGACTTCCTCGCCACCCCGCTCTCGGCGGACAAGTACGACGGCAAGACGTACGGCGTGCCGCAGGTGACCGACTCGCTCGCGCTGCTCTACAACAAGGAACTGCTGACCAGGGCCGGCATCAGCACGGCTCCGGCGAGCTGGGCCGACCTGAAGACCGCCGCGCTTGCGGTCAAGCAGAAGACCGGTGTGGACGGTGTCTACGTCAACCCGGCCGGCTACTTCATGCTGCCCTTCATCTACGGCGAGGGCGGCGACCTGGTCGACGCCGCCGCCAAGAAGATCGTCGTCAACTCGGCGCAGAACGTCGCCGGTCTGAACGTCGCCAAGGACCTCATCGCCAGCGGCGCGGCGCCGAAGCCGGCCGCCAACGACGCGTACGGCACCATGATGACCCTCTTCAAGGAGAAGAAGGTCGCCATGATCGTCAACGGGCCGTGGGAGGTCAACAACATCAAGAACGCGCCGACCTTCGGCGGGCTGGAGAACCTCGGCATCGCCCCGGTCCCGGCCGGCTCGGCCAGGGCCGGTGCGCCGGTCGGCGGGCACAACTACGTGGTCTGGTCCGGCATGCCGCAGGAGAAGGTCGAGGCGGCGATCGCGTTCGTCAAGTTCATGAGTTCGGCGGAGTCGCAGGGCTTCCTCGCCGACCGGCTCGGTCTGCTGCCGACCCGCAAGTCCGCGTACGAGTTGGACACGGTGAAGAACAACCCGGTCGTCTCGGCGTTCCGGCCGGTGGTCGAGTCGGCGGTGCCGCGGCCGTGGATCCCCGAGGGCGGCCAGTTCTTCGGCCCGCTCGACCAGCTCGCCACCCAGGTCCTGGTGCAGAACAAGGACCCGAAGGCGGCGCTGGACGAGGTCGCCGGGAAGTACAAGTCCGAGGTCGTACCGTCGTACGGCATGTGATCCGATCATCGGCGCCGGCCCCGGCCGGCGATCCCGTCCGGCACCTGGCGGGGCCGACCGGCGCTGGCCGGCGGCCCTGCCAGGCTCCCTTCCTGGAGCGCTGCTGATGACCACCGTGACCGCCGGCCCGGCGCCGGCGCCCGCGCCGCCCGGACGCCGCCCCGCCGGTCCGTCCCGGCTGCGCCGAAGCTGGGACAAGCACTGGTACGCCTGGGCGATGGTGCTGCCCGTGGTGCTGGTGCTGGCGGTACTGATCTTCTATCCGCTGGTCCGTGGCATCTGGCTCTCGCTGACCGACCTGACCGAGGCCAACCAGGTGGCCGAGGTCTGCACCAGGTCGATCACCGGCGGGGAGGTCTGCAAGGAGAACCCCAACCGGTGGGAGTTCGTCGGGCTGGACAACTACGCCCGGGTGCTCACCGGCGGAGTGGGCGAGTTCTGGCAGTGGACCGGGGTCACGCTGATCTGGACCTCCGTCTGCGTGATCTTCCACTACGGGCTCGGGCTGGGGCTGGCCACCATGCTCAACCGGCCGATGCGGCTGCGCGGGCTCTACCGGGTACTGCTGGTGCTGCCCTGGGCGGTGCCGGCCTTCGTCAGCGCCTTCGCCTGGAAGTTCATCTTCAACGAGCGGTTCGGGCTGGCCAACTCGCTGCTCACCGCCGTCGGCGTCGACCCGGTCGACTGGTTCGCCAACCGGTGGACCTCGCTCTCCACCGCGATCGTCACCAACATCTGGCTCGGGGTGCCGTTCATGATGGTGGCGCTGCTCGGCGGCATGCAGACCATCCCCGGCGAGTTGTACGAGGCGGCCGAGATCGACGGCGCCAGCCCGTGGCAGCGCTTCGTCCACATCACCCTGCCGGGCCTGCGCCCGGTCAGCATGACGGTGCTGCTGCTCGGCACCATCTGGACCTTCAACATGTTCCCGATCATCTTCCTGGTCACCGAGGGCCAGCCGGCCGGCCAGACCGACATCCTGGTGACCGGCGCCTACCGGGCCGCCTTCGAGGGGATCCGGAACTACTCGCTCGCCTCGACCTACGGGGTGTTGATCCTGTCCATCCTGCTGGTCTTCTCGATCTTCTACCGGCGGGCACTGCGCAAGCAGGGCGAGGTGTGGTAACCATGAGCCGATCCGTGCGTACCGGCCGGAGCCCGTTGCGGTCGGTGGGGCTGCACGCCACCCTGATCGTCGCCTCGCTGATCGCGGTCGGCCCGATCCTCTGGGTGCTGCTCTCCTCCTTCAAACCCGGGTACGCGGTGCAGAGCAGCGAACTCACCCTGGTCAAGGACCCGACGCTGGCCAACTACGCGTACGTGCTGGGCGAGACGAGCTTCGTGCGCTGGTTCGGCAACTCGGTGTTGGTCGCCGCGTTCACCATGCTCTTCGGGATCTTCCTCGCCGCCACCACCGGCTACGCGGTCTCCCGGTTCAACTTCCCGGGCCGCCGGCCACTGATGACGGTCTTCCTGGTCACCCAGATGTTCCCGGTCGCCATCCTGATCGTGCCGATCTACATGATCATGGCTCGGCTGGGGCTGATCAACACGCCGGCCTCACTGATCATCGCCAACCTGACCATCGCGGTGCCGTTCTGCGCCTGGATGCTCAAGGGCTACTTCGACTCCATCCCCACCGCGCTGGACGAGGCGGCGGCGATCGACGGCTGCGGCCCGTACGGCATCTTCTGGCGAATAGTGCTGCCGCTGGCCCGCCCGGCGTTGGCGGTCACCGGCTTCTACGCCTTCCTCACCGCCTGGGGCGAGGTGGCGTACGCCTCGGCGTTCATCCAGGAGGACCGGAACTTCACCCTGGCGTACGGGCTCCAGCAGTTCGTACCCCAGTTCAACCCGCAGTGGGAGTACCTCACCTCGGCGGCGGTGCTGGTCACCATCCCGGCCGGTCTGGTCTTCCTCTACGCCCAGCGGCATTTGGTCTCCGGGCTGACCGGCGGCGGCACCAAGGGGTGACCGGGCCGGCCGCGCTGGCGCCGCCCCGGGAACGGCCCGACCTTCCGGGTGCGGCCGCCGCGCTGAACCGGCTCCGGCTCACTTCGACTGCGGGTCGAGTACCTCGCGCATCCGGTTGACCTCGACGGCCTGCTCGAAGGCGATGTTCCGGGCCAGCTCCCGGATCTGCCGGTCGACGCCGTTCGCGAGTACCTCCTGAGCCATCGCGATGGCGCCCTGGTGGTGCGCGCCCATCATCTCGACGAACATCCGGTCGAAGTCGGTCCCGGTCGTCGCGGTGAGCGTGGCGATCGCCTCCGGGGTCTGCATGCCGTGCATGCCGGGGTGCTCGTGCCCGGTCCCGCCGAGCAGCGAGTCGAGGCCGCGGTCCCGGAGCCAGCCCCGCAGCACCTCGACCTCGGGCTGCTGGGCGGCCCGGATCCGGTCGGCGACCGCGATCACGCCGGTGCTGCCGGCCCGGTCGGGGACCAGGGCGGCCATCTGCAACGCCTGCTCGTGGTGCGGCACCATCATCGCGACGAACCGGATGTCGGCCGCGTTGTGCTGCGCCCCGGGCGGCGGGGTGAGCTGGTCCGGCCGGAGCACCTGGGCCGACTCGCCCGGCCGGCCGGGCTGGATCACCGGCGCCGTGCCGATGGCCGAGGTGGGCAGGACCGACGGCACCGGGGCCGGGGTCGTGGTGGCCGGGGCGGCGACGGGGGCGGGTTGGCGTCCCTCCCGGGTGGTGGCGATCCCGGCGATGCCGAGGGCGAGCAGTACCGCCGCCGATTCCACCAACGCGAGAAACACGATCACCGGTCGGCGACTGCCGCCGGTCGCGCTCCTGGCCAACACCACAGCGTGACTCCCGTCCACCCTGCCGGCCGGTCGAGGCGTAGCCGGGGCTCTGCGCCGGGGCCGGGTCGTCAACCCCGGGTTGGGCCGATGGTAGCCCGACCGCCGGGACGCTGGAAGATCGAGTACGCCCTGACCTCGGCGGCTGTCCGGGCCGGTTTCCGCCGGCTCTACCTAATGAACCTTTCAACCTCCCCTTGGGGTCCGACGGACCGCAAGGTCCGACGCGGTGCGTGAGCGCCGCGCGGTCCAGGTTGAGAAAGGTTCACTCTCCAGCGCCCTTGCTGGCCAGGAGGGCGCGTACACCGTCGAGATAGGTCTTCGGATCCGGGCCGGCGGCGAGTATCCGTTGCAGGGCGAAGCCGGGGATCAGGCCGAAGAGGGCGGCACCCACCGCCTCGACGTCGGCGTCGGCCGGCAGTTCGCCGGCCTGTTGAGCCCGGCGGGCCAGTACGACGAAGTTGGACCGGAAGCCGGCGTACAGCCGCGCGACGAACTCGGCCAGCGCCGGATCGCGGAGCGACTCGGACCAGACCTGGATGGCGAGCGGAAAGACTCCGTCCTGGCGGGTCTGGGACTCGACGAACTGGAGCGCCCGGTCAAGTGCCTCGATCAGCGGCAGTGGCGGCTCGGTCGTGGCCAGCGTCGCGAAGAGCTGGTCCGCGCCGTCGACCACCGACTCGGCGATCGAGGTGACCAGCTCCTGCTTGCTGCCGAAGTAGCGGTAGACGGCGCCCACCGAGAGACCGGCCTCGGCGATCACGTCCTGCATCGAGGTGGCGTGGAAGCCGTTGCGCAGGAAGCAGCGCCGGGCGGCGTCGAGGATCTGCTGGCGCCGGGCCGCCAGGTGTTCGTCGGATACGCGTGGCACGGCACACAGTGTAAAACGAACGCTCGTTCCTTGACTGCGGAGTGCGTGGGGAGGACGCTGCATAAAAGAACGAGCATTCGTTTTAGAAGGAGTCCTGAGATGACTCGTCCATCGGCCCTCTCCGGGCCGCCCACCCCCACGCACCTCCGCCGGCCGCTGGCGGTCGCCGTACTGCTGGCCGTGGCGGTGGTGCTGTTGCAGTCGCTGCTCGTACCCCTCTTCGCCGGCCCGGCGGCGAACCTGGAGCCGCGCGACCTGCCGGTGGTGGTCGCGGGCCCGGCGCCGGCCACCGACCGGCTGGTGGGGCAACTCGACGCCGCGGCACCGGGCGCCTTCGAGGTGATCCGGCTGCCGGACGGTACGGCCGCCGACCGGGCGCTGCGCGACCGCGAGGCGTACGCCGCCTTCGTGCTCGGCCCGGACGGCGCGACCCTGCACACCGCGAGCGCGGCGAGCCCGACCGTGGCGGCCCTGCTCACCCAGGCGGCCGGGCAGGTCTCCGGCGGCCAGCCCGTCCGGGTGGTCGACGTGGTGCCGGCCGACCCGGACGACCCCCGGGGCGCCGGCTTCGCGGCCGGCTTCCTACCGCTCGCGCTGACCGGCATGGTGCTCGGGGTGCTGCTCGTGCTGCTGCTCGGTGGTCGGTTCGCCCGGCTGGCCGGGCTGGTCAGCTTCGGGCTGCTGGTCGGCGTCGCCGGGCCGCTGGTGCTGCAGGGCTGGCTCGGCCTGCTGCCCGGCGACGTCGTGACTGTCGGTGCCGTACTCGGGCTCGTCGGGCTGGCGGTCGCGGCCACCGTCGCGGGGCTCGGCGCGATGCTGGGCCGGCCCGGTCTCGGGCTCGGCGCGGTACTCGTCTTCCTGGTCGGCAACCCGCTCTCGGCGGTCGGCGCGGCGCCGGAACTGCTGCCCCAGCCCTGGGGCGAGGTCGGCCAGTGGCTCCCGGTCGGTGCCGGCGGCACCCTGCTCCGGTCGACCGCCTTCTTCGACGGCGCCGGAGCCGGCACCCCGCTGCTGGTCCTCGCCGGGTACGCCGCCGTCGGCCTGCTCCTGGTCACCCTGGCCCGCACCCGCCATCCGCAGGCCACCGCCACCGACTCCGCCTCCGCCTCCGTCGTCCGTGCGGATGACCGGGCTGCCTCGGTGAGGTGATTCCCTCGAACTCCCCGGGAAGCCACGACTTTCCGGAAGCAGCGTGACGTCTCCCGGTGCCGTCCCCGGTCCGCGCGGCGGGCCGGGGACGACGTGCGGGTACCCGATGGGGGAGGATGGCCGCCGTGGAACCTCTCCGGCTGATACTCCTCTACGCCCACCTGATCGGTTTCGCCCTGCTGCTGGGTGGTGCCGCCGCCCAGTACGCCACCGGACGGATCCGGATCAACCCGCTGATGCTCTGGGGCGCCGTCATCCAGGTGCTGACCGGGATCGGGCTCTCCGCACCGCTGCGGGACGGCGACGAGCCCGCCCCGGCGAAGCTCGCCACCAAGCTGGTGATCGGTTTGATGATCTTCGTAATGGTGTTCTTCTCCCGCAAGCGGGAGGAGGTCAACCGTGGCCACTTCCTGGCGATCATCGGGCTGACCCTGGTCAATGCCGCCGTCGCGGTCTTCTGGCGTTAACCCCGCGCCCGAGTTGTTAACCGGCGGCCGGGGCCGCTCCGGCGGCGCCGTCCGGGCGGAACGGGCGAAACGGGACGTCCCATAGCTCGAGGTCCCGCACCGGGCGGGCCGCGAGGTGATGTCGCGCACCCCGAAGTTACGTAAGGGTAACGGGCGTTCAACAGTCAGGCACGATTGTCGGCCGGTGGACAGGCGCGGGCGTACGCTCCCGTCCGTAACGTGGGACAGCCGGCGGCAACGCGCAGGCCGGCTTAGGGCTGCCACCGCGGTGGGCGGTGTGCAATGGGAAGGAGACCGTCTTGCGCTCTGTGCGTGGGATGCGGATCGTCTCGGTATTCGCGGTGGGCGGGCTCGCGCTGGGCGCCGCCGCGTGTGGTGAGGCACCGAGCGATAGCAACGCGGGCGGCGCCGCGGCCGACAAGTACACCGCGTGCATGGTGACGGACGTCGGAGGCATCGACGACAAGTCGTTCAACACCTCCGCCTGGGCGGGCCTGGAGGCGGCCAAGGCCGCCGACGACAAGATCGACATCAAGTACGTGGCGTCCAAGGCAGAGGCCGACTACGAGCCGAACCTGACCCAGTACGTCAACCAGGACTGCGACTTCATCCTCGCCGTCGGTGGCCTGATGAGCGGGGCGACCTCGAAGATCGCCAAGGCGAACCCGGACCAGCAGTTCGGCATCGTCGACGCGAAGCTGCCGGAGAGCAACGTCTACCCGATGCAGTTCGACACCGCGCAGGCGGCCTTCCAGGCCGGTTACCTGGCCGCCGGGTTGACCAAGACCGGCGTGGTCGCCACGTACGGCGGGGAGAAGATCCCGCCGGTGACCATCTTCATGGACGGCTTCGTCGACGGCGTCGCGCACTACAACAAGGTCAAGGGCAAGACCGTCAAGTCGATCGGCTGGGACAAGGCCAGCCAGAACGGCTCGTTCACCAACAGCTTCGTCAAGCAGGACGAGGGCAAGAAGGTCAGCGACACCCTGGTCGCCCAGGGCGCCGACATCATCATGCCGGTGGCCGGCGGGGCCGGCCTGGGCACCACGGCCGCCGCCCAGGCCTCCGGCGGCAAGTACTCGGCGATCTGGGTGGACAGTGACGGCTGCGAGAGCACGCCGAACTGCGCCGCGCTGGTCACCACCGTGGTCAAGAACATCAAGGACGCGGTCAAGGAGGCCGTGGTGACGGCGGCCAAGGGCGAGAAGCTGGCCCACGACCCCGGCTACCTCGGCACCCTGGCCAACAACGGTGTCTCGCTCGCGCCGTACCACGAGTTCGACAGCAAGGTGCCGGCGGAGCTGAAGGCCGAGGTCGACAAGATCAAGGCCGACGTCAGCTCCGGTGCGATCAAGGTCACCTCGGCCAGCCAGCCGAAGTGATCCCGGGTTGACCGTCTGACCAGCTCGGACGGCCGACCGGTACGGCTGCGACGCCGACGATCCGGTCGCTCCGATCGTCGTGGAGACATATCTCCGCGATGGTCGGGGCGGCCGGTTTTCACGCCGGCCGGTACGGGCCGAACAGCCCGCAGTGATCGACGGACCGACCCTGTCGACCCGGTCCGAGCAGCAGCTAGGCTGCACCATCGCCCGCACTCCAGGAGGTTGCGCTGAGACTCGAACTGCGCGGCATCACCAAGCGGTTCGGTGAGCTGGTCGCCAACGACCACATCGACCTGACGGTGGAGCCCGGAGAGATCCACGCGCTGCTCGGTGAGAACGGCGCGGGCAAGTCCACTCTGATGAACGTGCTGTACGGCCTCCTCCAGCCCGACGCGGGCGAGGTACTGGTCGACGGCAGGCCGCTTGCGGCCAAGGGCCCCGGCGACGCCATCGCGGCCGGCATCGGCATGGTGCACCAGCACTTCATGCTGGTCCCGGTCTTCACCGTGGCCGAGAACGTGATGCTCGGTGCCGAGCAGGTCCGGGGCGGCATCGCCGGCTTCCTCGACCGGCGGCGGGCCCGGCGCCAGGTGACCGAGGTCTCCACCCGCTACAACCTGCGGGTCGACCCGGACGCGGTGGTCGAGGACCTGCCGGTCGGCGTGCAGCAGCGGGTCGAGATCCTCAAGGCACTGACCCGGGACGTCGACCTGCTCATCCTGGACGAGCCGACCGCCGTGCTGACCCCGCAGGAGACCGAGGAACTGCTCGGGATCATGCGGTCGCTCAAGGAGTCCGGCAAGTCCATCGTCTTCATCACGCACAAGCTCAAAGAGGTCAAGGCGATCGCCGACCGGATCACCGTGATCCGCCGTGGCCGGACCGTCGGCACCGCCAGCCCGAGCGCCAGCGAGGACGAGCTGGCCGCGCTGATGGTCGGGCGGACCGTCAACCTGACCGTGCAGAAGGCCGCCGCCGCGCCGGGTGAGCCGGTACTGGAGGTGGCGGGACTCGTCGTCGACGACGAGCGGTCGGTCCGGGCCGTCGACGGCGTCGACCTGACCGTACGGGCCGGCGAGGTGCTCGGCATCGCCGGTGTGCAGGGCAACGGCCAGACCGAGCTGATCGAGGCGTTGATGGGGCTGCGCCCGGTGCTGCACGGCACGGTGAGCCTGGCCGGTCAGCGCATCGACGGCTGGCCGACCAAGCGGGTGCTGCGGGCCGGCGTCGGCTACGTCCCGGAGGACCGCAGCGTCGACGGGCTGGTCAAGGAGTTCAGCGTCGCCGAGAACCTGGTGCTGGACATCTACGACCGGCCGCCGTTCGGCTCCGGCCTGGTGCTCCGGCCGGACGCGATCACCGCCTCGGCCCGGGAGCGGATCCCGGAGTTCGACGTACGCACCCCGTCGGCAGAGGCCGCCGTCGGCACGCTCTCCGGCGGCAACCAGCAGAAGGTGATCATCGCTCGGGAGATGTCCCGGCCGCTCAAGCTCTTCGTCGCCGCCCAGCCGACCCGGGGGGTGGACGTCGGCTCGATCGAGTTCATCCACCGCCGGATCATCCACGAGCGGGACATCGGCACCGCCGTACTGCTGGTCTCCAGCGAGCTGGACGAGGTGATCGGGCTCGCCGACCGGATCGCGGTGATGTACCGGGGCCGGATCCTCGGCGTCGTCGGGCCGGAGACCCCGCGCGAGGAGATCGGCCTGCTGATGGCCGGCATCACCGACGCCGCACCGACCGGCACCGGCGAGGCCGCCGCGCAGACCGGGACCGCCGACGGCGGTACCAACTCGACCGGGACCGCCGACGGCGGCGGTGCCGGGTCGGCCGCAACCCCCGACGGGCCGGTGACCCCGGCTCCCGACGTCGCTGGTAGCGAGGAAACCCGATGACCGACGTGAACGAGCCCGGATCACCGTCGCCGGAGAAGTCTCCGGCCGGGCAGCGGCCCGGCGCCGAGACGGTGGCCACGGTCGGCGCGGCCGATCCGTCCGCGGCCGATCCGTCCGCCGCCGCCGGCACCGCAGCCGGTGCGGCCGATTCCGGGGGTACCCAGTCGGGCGGGCCCGGGAACGGGCTGACCGACCGGAACGGTGGCGGTCGGCAACTGCTCCAGGCGTTCGTGCACAACCTCTGGGCGGCCAACACCCTCACGGTGACCGTACTGGCGATCGTGCTGGCCACGCTGATCGGCGCCGTACTGATCATCGTCTCCGACCCGGACGTGCTGGCCACCTGGGGCTATTTCACCGCCCAGCCCTCCGACGCGCTCAACGCGAGTTGGACGGTGGTCAGCGAGGCGTACGCGAACCTGTTCAAGGGCGCGGTCTTCGACCCGGCGGCGGTGCAGGCCTGGACGAACGGCACCGGCGGCTGGCAGCCGGTCTTCGCGCCGATCTCGGAGACGCTGACCTACACCGCCCCGCTGGTCTTCACCGGGCTCGGGGTCTCGCTCGTCTTCCGGGGCGGCCTGTTCAACATCGGCGCCCAGGGACAGGCCACCATCGGGGTGATCCTGGCGGCGCTGGCCGGCTTCCTGCTCCCGCTGCCCCCGGTGGTGCACCTGATCGTGGCAGTACTCGCCGGAGCGCTCGGCGGGGCGATCTGGGGTTTCGTCCCCGGCTTCCTGAAGGCGCGTACCGGTGCGCACGAGGTGATCACCACGATCATGCTCAACTACGTCGCCATCTCCTTCCTGGCCTGGATCATCGTGCAGAACGGCGTACACGATCCGGACCGGACGGACGCGATCAGCCGGCCGGTGGACGGCTCCGCGCAGCTACCCCGGCTGCTCGGCAGCGACCTGCGGGTACACCTCGGCATCGTGCTGGCGGTCGCCGCCACCTGGGCGGTCGGCTGGCTGCTCAACCGCTCCACCTTCGGCTTCGAGCTGCGCGCGGTCGGCGCCAACCCGGACGCCGCGCGGACCGCGGGGATCAGCGTCGGCCGGACGTACGTGCTGGTCATGGTGATCGCCGGGGCGCTTTCCGGGCTGGGCGGCGCCAACATGGTGCTCGGCAGCACCGCCACCGCGCTCACCCCGCTGGTGATCGCCCAGATCGGCTTCGACGGCATCCTGGTGGCGCTGCTCGGCCGGGTGAAGCCGTGGGGCGTCGCGCTCGCCGCGCTGCTCTTCGGCGCGCTCCAGGCCGGCGGCAACCGGATGCAGTCGTACGCCAGCATCTCGCTGGAGCTGGTCACCGTGCTCCAGGCGCTGATCGTCATCTTCATCGCCGCGCCGGCACTGGTGAAGGTGATCTTCGGGCTCCGGGCCGCCCGGGCCGCCAGGTTGTCCACGAGCATGGCGAAGGGCTGGTAGGGCAGTGAGCGCGAGGAGTGAGCTTGCGAGCCCCGCAGTCGCGAACGGAAGGCGGCACAGGTGAGCGCGAGGAGTGAGCTTGCGAGCCCCGCAGTCGCGAACGGAAGGCGGCGCTGATGTCGACCATGACTGTCGAGGAGCTGACCGTCACCGTACGGCCGGGCTTCTGGACCCGGGACCGCAAGGTCGGCGCCGGTGCCGTACTGCTCGGCCTGGTCGCGGCGGTGCTCTTCGGTGCGCAGGCCACCGGCGCGGACGCGCGGTTCACGCTCAGCGAGGATGCCGGCGGCGCGGCGCTGTCCGTCGACGGCACCGTGGGGGCGATCCTGTTCGGGCTGGTCGCGGCGGCGGCCGGCGCGGCACTGCTGGCCGGGCTGCCGAAGCGCTGGTTCGTGCCGCTGCTCGGCGTGGCGGTGGTCGGGGTGGTGCTCTCGTTCCTCTGCTGGCAGGTGTCGGCCGCGCCGACCGGGCAGAACTTCATGCCGCTGGTCAACATCGTCCGGGGTACCTTCGTCCTGGCCCTGCCGCTGATCTTCGGTGCCCTGGCCGGGGTGCTCTGCGAGCGGTCCGGCGTGGTGAACGTGGCGATCGAGGGCCAGTTGCTGATGGGCGCCTTCGCCGGTGCCCTGGTCGGCACCATCGCGGCGAGCGCCTGGGTCGGGCTGATCGCCGCGGCGCTGGGCGGCGCGCTGATCTCGCTGCTGCTGGCGATCTTCACCATCCGCTACCTGGTCGACCAGGTGGTGATGGGGATCGTGCTCAACCTCTTCGCGGTCGGGTTGACCGGCTTCCTCTACGAGCGGCTGATGCAGCCGGAGGCGGCGAAGTACAACCAGCCGCCGAGGTTCGAGGCGTGGCCGATCCCGGTGCTGTCCGACATCCCGGTGCTCGGGCCGGCGCTGTTCCGGGGCAACATCTTCCTCTACCTGGCCCTGATCCTGGTGGTGGTGATCCACGTCGCGCTGTTCCGTACCCGGTGGGGGCTGCGGACCCGCTCGGTGGGTGAGCACCCGACCGCCGCCGACACCCTCGGGGTGAAGGTGCTGGCGCTGCGCTACCGGAACGTGTTGCTCGCCGGCATGGTCGCCGGGCTGGGCGGCGCCTCCTACACGCTGGCGCTCTACACCTTCAGCAAGAACATGATCGGCGGCAAGGGCTTCATCGCGCTGGCGGCACTGATCTTCGGCCGGTGGAGCCCGACGGGGGCGCTGCTGGCGGCGCTCTTCTTCGGCTTCGCGGACCAGCTCGGGACGTACCTGGGCGCGATCGACAGCAGCATTCCCAGCGAGTTCCTGGCGATGCTGCCGTACCTCGCCACCCTGCTGGCCGTCGCCGGCCTGGTCGGCAAGGTGCGGGCGCCGGCCGCGGACGGTAAGCCCTACATCAAGGGCTGACCAGCGGCGGGGCAGGATGGGGGCGTGACCATGGAGATTGACTGGGCGAAGCTGCGGGCCGCGGCGACCGACGTGATGCGGCACGCGTACGCGCCGTACTCGAACTTCCCGGTCGGGGCGGCGGCGCTGGTCGACGACGGCCGGGTGGTGGTCGGCTGCAACGTCGAGAACGCCGGGTACGGGGTGACGCTCTGCGCCGAGTGCGGGGTGGTGTCCGCGCTGCACGCCTCCGGCGGGGGGCGGCTCGTCGCGCTCTCGTGCGTCGGGGCGACCGGTGAGCCGTTGATGCCGTGTGGCCGGTGCCGGCAACTGCTCTGGGAGAACGGTGGGCCGGAGTGCCTGATCGAGGCGGAGCCGGTGCCGCTGCGGATGGCCGAGCTGCTGCCGCACGCGTTCGGGGTGGAAGATCTGGAGGCGATCGCGGCGTCGGTGAAGGTGCCTCCGGTACCGGAGGAACTGGCCGCCTGGCGGGGGCGGGGCACCGTCTTCGTGCATCCGGACGTCTCGGGCGGGCGGCAGGTCTGGACCGGGTACTGGGAGCGGGCCGCCGGGGACGCCGAAGGGGCGCAGACCGGGGTACTCGAGGAGGCGCCGACCTGGGACGACCCGGCCGAGGCGGTGACCTGGGGCCAGGCGCGTACGCCCCGGGTGGTGGTGGTCGACGCGGACGGGGCGATGTTCTGGGCGGGTGAGGCGGAGCCGCCGGTCGAGATCCCTCGGCGTTGGGGCGACTGATCTCCGGGTTCGTCGTGGCCGGGGGTTTCCGGGGTTCGCGGTGGCCGGGGTTCGCGGTGGCCGGTCTTTCTGGGTTCACGGTGGCCGGGTTTCCGGGGTTCGCGGTGGCCGGGTTTCCGGGGTTCGCGGTGGCCGGGCCGCGTGGGGCGGAGCCGGCCTGGCGCGGGGTGGGCCGGGGCCTGCCGTGCCCGGCTCCGGGCGGTCAGGCTTGATCCCTCCGCCGGGCACGGCAGGCCCCGGCTCGGTGGGCACTGACCGTGGGCCGGTGCCGGGTTCGTGGTCTCGATCGACAGGAGACCGGGGTCTCGACACGCAGGTCTGGGGTCTCGACCAGCAGGTCTGGGGTTTCGACAGGCAGGTCTGGGGTTTCGACAAGCAGGTGGGGAAGAGGAAGCTGTGAGTGGGTTCGCCGCGGTCGACGTGATCCGGGTCAAGCGGGACGGCGGGACGCTGTCCGACGAGCAGATCGACTGGGTGGTCGACGCGTACACCCGGGGGCGGGTGGCCGACGAGCAGATGTCCGCGCTGGCCATGGCGATCCTGCTCCGCGGCATGACGCCGGGCGAGATCGCCCGCTGGACAGCCGCGATGATCGGCAGCGGAGACCGGCTGGACCTCTCCGGGGTACGCCGGCCGACCGTGGACAAGCACTCCACGGGTGGGGTCGGCGACAAGATCACGCTGCCGCTCACTCCGTTGGTGGCGGCGTGCGGTGCCGCGGTACCGCAGCTTTCCGGGCGGGGGCTGGGGCACACCGGGGGGACCCTGGACAAGCTGGAGTCGATCCCGGGCTGGCGGGCCGCGCTGGGCAACGACGAGTTCATCGCCCAGTTGGGTGAGGTCGGCGCGGTGATCTGTGCGGCGGGCGAGCGGCTCGCCCCGGCCGACCGCAAGCTGTACGCGCTGCGCGACGTCACCGGCACGGTGGAGGCCATCCCGCTGATCGCCAGCTCGATCATGAGCAAGAAGATCGCGGAGGGTACCGGGGCCCTGGTGCTGGACGTGAAGGTCGGCTCCGGCGCGTTCATGAAGTCGGAGGCGGATGCCCGGGAGCTGGCCCGGACCATGGTGGAGCTGGGCGGCGCACACGGGGTCCGGACGGTCGCCCTGCTGACCGACATGTCGACGCCGTTGGGGCTGGCCGTGGGCAACGCGGTCGAGGTGGCCGAGTCGGTCGAGGTGCTGGCCGGCGGCGGGCCGGCCGACGTGCGGGAGCTGACCCTGCGGCTGGCCCGGGAGATGCTGGTGGCGGCCGGGCTGCCGGACGCCGATCCGGAGCGGGCGCTGCGGGACGGCCGGGCCATGGACGTCTGGCGGGCGATGATCCGGGCCCAGGGTGGGGATCCGGAGGCCCCGTTGCCGGTCGCCCCGGAGGTGGAGGTCGTCCGGGCCGACCGGGACGGTTACCTGGCCGCCGTCGACGCGTACCGGATCGGGATCGCCGCATGGCGGCTCGGCGCGGGGCGGGCCCGTAAGGAGGACCCGGTCAGCGCCGGGGCCGGCGTGCTGCTGCACCGCAAGCCGGGAGATCCGGTACGGGCCGGCGAGCCGCTCTACGAGCTGCGGGCCGACGACGCGGGCCGGATTCCGGCGGCCCGCGCCGTCGCCGCCGAGGCGGTGTCGATCTCGGCCGAGCCGCCGACCCTGCCGGCCCTGGTCATCGACCGGATCGGTTAGCCGTCGGCCGGGTCGGGATCGGCGGGCTGTCCGTCGACTTCCACCCGCGCGGCTGCCACGCCGGGCACCCATGGTGTACGCGCTGCCGACCGGCTATCCTCCGTCGCCGGGGGGTAGCACGGGGTGCTGAGTCGGCTCGACTACCGGGTCCACACCGCATCCGGTGCCGGGGGTGCCGTGGGCGCCCGAGGCGACTCCGAGGTGACGGGAAACCACGCTGTGACCGTATCCGCTCCCGACCCGCAGGCGGTCCGGGCCGCGAACGTGGCCGAGTTGCAGCGGTTGGGGCTGCCCGTGCCGCCGTCCCAGTTTCCGCTGGTGTGGGAGCCGGGCGACGCGGTCGAACTCCGGCCCACCGCCGAGATCGAGGCCCGGACAGCCGTACTGCACCTGGTGCTGGCGCGGTGCTTCGGCATGCCGCCGCAGGCCGGGATGAGCTGGCTGCTCGGCTCGCACCTGGTGGAGCAGGTGACACCGCCGGAGTGGCAGTTCGTGATGGGCAGCCGGGGCGACCACCGGTCGTTCGTACTGCACCACGACGCGATCTTCGCGCTGGCCTGGGTACTCGGGCTGAGCCGGCACCTCGACCCGACGGAGCCCAGCGACGAGCGGCTGATGGAGCAGTTGCCCAACCTGGCGGCGGGGGAGACCTTCGGCCAGTGGCGCTCCCGCACCCTGGCGGCGCCTCGGGACGCCGCGGAGGTGGCCGCCGTACTCGACTTCTACTACTGCCTGGACTGGGGCTATCTGGAGGCCGAGCAGGAGGGGCTGGATCTGCCCGGGCTGATCGACAGCAACGCGATCGGCCAGCGGCGGTGGGCGCTGGAGTGGGCGGTGGTGTTCCGGGGACCGTTCCACGACCCGCCCGCCGGGTGGGAGGAGGTCGACCTCTCCACCTGACCGGCCGGCGGTCAGCGGGGGTGGTGGGCGGTCACCTGGACCGCGACGGTTACCTGGACGGGTTCCGGGAGGTCGTCGATCCGCCGGTCGAGCCGGTCGGGCTCGGCGTGCCAGGCGCTCGGTCCCATCCCGACCAGGGTGCGCACCTCGGTCCGGTCGAGCCGGAGGGTGGCCCGGTGCACCGCCGTCGGGCCCGGCGTGAAGTGCTCGGCCAGGCTGCCGGCGACCCGGGCCTCCTTGGCCGGGTCGACCCGGAGCAGGTCGAGCCGGTCGACCAGTTCGCCGAGATGCTCGGCGGTCGGCGTGACCACCAGCAGCGCGCCGTCGGGCCGGAGTACCCGGCGGAACTCCGGTCCGTTGCGTGGGGCGAAGACGTTCAACAGCAGCCCGGCGGCACCGTCGGCCAGCGGCAGCCCGCGCCAGGTGTCGCAGAGCGCGGCACCGGCCCGGGGATGGGCCCGGGCGGCCCGGCGCAGCGCCGGCTTGGAGACGTCCAGGGCCAACCCGACGGCGGCGGGCAGGGCGTCGAGCACCGCGCCGAGGTGCCGGCCGGTGCCGGCTCCGGCGTCCACCACCAGTTCCGGGTACGTCTGGAGCGCCGGCCCGGCGACCGCCCTGGCGAGGTCGGCGAGCGCGGTCGAGATCAGGTCGTAGTGGCCGGCGCCGAGGAACTCCTCCCGGGCGGCCACCATCGCCGGGCTGTCCCCGGAGTGCGTGGCCCGACCGGCGGTCAGGTTGACGTACCCCTGGCGGGCCAGGTCGAAGCTGTGCCCCGCCGGGCAGCGCAGCGCGACCACGGCGGCGGGCGGTACGGCGGCCAGCGGCCGGGCGCAGACCGGGCAGCGGAGCCGGCGCAGGACCTCGGGTGGCACTCCGTCACGATAGTGCCCGACCCGGCCGGGGCCGGTGGTGGTCCGCCGCTCCGGTGCCCGGTGTCCCGCCGCTGGCCGGGGCAGCCGGGCCACTAGGGTCGGTGCATGGCGGCAATCGGCTACGAAGACATCGTCCGGGTTCCCAAGGCGCTGCTGCACGACCACCTCGACGGCGGGCTGCGCCCGGCGACGGTGGTCGAACTCGCCGAGGCGGTGGGGCATCCGTTACCCACCACCGACCCGGACGAACTCGGCCGGTGGTTCGTGGAGGCGGCCGACTCGGGGTCGCTGGAGCGCTACCTGGAGACCTTCGCGCACACCGTGGCGGTGATGCAGACGGCCGAGGGGCTGCGCCGGGTGGCCGCCGAGTGCGCCCTCGACCTGGCCGTGGACGGCGTGGTCTACGCCGAGGTCCGGTTCGCCCCGGAGCAGCACCTGGAGCGGGGCCTCGGCCTCGACGACGTGGTGGAGGCGGTGCTGGAGGGCTTCGCCGAGGGCGCGGCCGAGGCGGCGGCGAACGGGTACCCGATCCGGATCGGCACGTTGCTGACCGCGATGCGGCACGCCGCCCGGTCGCAGGAGATCGCCGAACTCGCCGTCCGGCACCGGGACACCGGCGTGGTGGGCTTCGACATCGCCGGTGCGGAGGCGGGCTTTCCGCCCACCCGGCACCTGGACGCCTTCGAATACCTGCAACGGGAGAATTTCCACTTCACCATCCACGCCGGCGAGGCGTTCGGGCTGCCCTCGATCTGGCAGGCGATCCAGTGGTGCGGTGCCGACCGGCTGGGGCACGGGGTGCGGATCGTCGACGACATCACCCCGGGGGACGCCCGGCCGGTGCTCGGCCGGCTGGCCGCGTACGTCCGGGACAAGCGGATCCCGCTGGAACTGTGCCCGTCGTCCAACGTGCAGACCGGTGCCGCCCCGTCGATCGCGGAGCATCCGATCGGGCTGCTGCGGGACCTGCGGTTCCGGGTCACGGTCAACACCGACAACCGGCTGATGAGCGGCACCTCGATGTCCCGGGAGATGGCGCTGCTGGTGGAGGCGTTCGGCTACGGCTACCCCGAGTTGCAGTGGTTCACCATCAACGCGATGAAGAGCGCCTTCATCCCGTTCGACGAGCGGCTCGCCATCATCAACGAGGTGATCAAGCCGGCGTACGCCAAGCTGCTGTCCTGACCGTCGCACCGATCGATACGGCCGGGCCCGGATCGGCCGCCGAGCGGGGGCGTTGTCGCACGATTTCCGGTCTGCTATCTCTTTTGGCCGGGAAAACTGCCGGGCCGGTCAGCACGGCCGTCCGGGCGGCCATTCGGTGGTCCGCACGGACCGCGTAATCCGGCACTTCGACCTTGCCGTGGCGGACCGGTCGGGCAATGGTTCTCTGCGCTGTGCGGGTGCCAGGCTGGCAGTGACACCGGAGTCGAACGCAGCCACCGTACGCGAGGGCGTAGGGTTTCCCGTGCCGGTAACGTTCGATACGTTGCGGTACTGGCCCCGGGTGCGGGCGAGCAGTGACCATCCGGTTGTGGACGGTCGATAGCAGTAGAGCACGGACAGGATGCGTGACTACCCTGGGTGACGCCAGAAAGACAGACTGCTGTCAAATCGCGGGGACATCCCGATGCGCTTCCAGTCGGTGACAACCTGGGCTTTCTTCTTGAGTTGCGGCGTGATGGAATCTCGGAGGTCCGACCCGCCCGGGTCGGTCGATCAGCGGTGCCCTGGGCCCTTGGCCGGGTACTGGATGGGAAGGCGGTGACGTGAGCAAGCGGCCGAAGACAGCAAGCCCGTTCCTGTCGCGTCTCCGCTGGCCGGTCGCCGGCCGGCTGCGCGACATGCCGATCTGGTCGAAGCTGGGTCTGATCATGATCGCGCCGACCATCGCGGTCGTCGTGGTCGGTACGACCAGCATCGTCGACCACATGGAGACGTTGGACGACGCGAACCGGGCGCACACCCTGGCCACGCTCGCCCAGACCTCCGGCGAACTGGTGCACGACCTGCAGGACGAGCGGGCGGGCGCCGTGCTGCTGCTCGGCTCGCGCAACGAGAGCACCCGCAAGGCGGCCCGGGACACCTACAACAAGGTGCACCCCGAGGTCGACAAGGCCAAGGGACCCTACTCGGAACGCCGGGCGCAGCTCGACGAGCTGCCGGGCAACTTCGACACGCTGCTGGCCCAGATCGACCAGGGCCTGGCCGACCTGCCGGGGATCCGCAGCCAGGTCATCAACTCCAAGCTCAAGCTGACCGACGCGGCGCAGTCGTACGAGGGTCTGATCAACGACCTGCTGAACATCCGGGACCTGGCCTCGCAGCTCGCCGGCGACTCCTCGCTGAGCGACCGGATGCGGGCCGCCGCCGCCAACGCGCGCGGCAAGGAGTTCCTGTCGATGCGGCGGGTCGTGGTGCACCGCGCCCTGATCGACGGCCGACTGACCGCCGCGCTCCAAACCGACTACATCGCCACCGAGACCGGTCAGCAGCAGGCGTTGCAGACGTTCAAGGCGATCGCCACCAGCTCCGAGTCCGCCTTCTACGACGAGACGGTCACCGGCGCCGACGTGCGTGAGGTCGACAGCTACGGCGGCTGGATCCGGGGCCGGACGAACGAGAGCATGGCCGACGCTCCGTTCGACGCCGACGACTGGGACTCCGCGATGGTCGGCAACGCCCAGTTGATCCGTTCGGTCGAGGGCCGGCTCGACTCCGACGTGCTCGACGAGGCGAGTGCGCTCCGCGACGACGTGCAGCGGCAGGTCTTCCTGGAGACCGGTCTGCTGCTCAGCATGCTGCTGCTGGCGGTGCTCTTCGCCTATCTGGTCGCCCGCTCGATGGCCCGCTCGCTGCGCGAGCTGCGGCACGGCGCGCTCTCCATCGCCCAGTACGGCCTGCCGCACGCGGTGTCCCGACTGCGTGACCCGCAGATGACCGCGCAGATGTCGCCGGTGCAGGTGGCCAACCAGATCGCCGAGCCACTACCGGTACGCAGCAAGGACGAGTTCGGCCAGGTCACCGAGGCGTTCAACGCCGTCCACCTGGAAGCCGTCCGGACCGCCGCCGAGCAGGCCGCACTGCGGTCCTCGGTCGCGACGATGTTCGTCAACCTCGCCCGCCGTTCGCAGATCCTGGTCGACCGGCTCATCGGTCACCTGGACCGGCTGGAGCGGGGCGAGGAGGACCCGGACCGGCTGGCCGAGCTCTTCCAGCTCGACCACCTGGCCACCCGGATGCGCCGCAACGACGAGAACCTGCTGGTGCTCGCGGGTGCCGACTCGACCCGGGTGCAGCGCGAGCCGGCGGCACTGATCGACGTGCTCCGGGCGGCGCAGTCCGAGGTCGAGCACTACACCCGGATCGAGTTCGGGATGGTCGACCGGGACATCGAGGTCCAGGCCGCAGCCGTCAACGACCTGGTACACCTGGTCGCCGAGCTCTTCGACAACGCCACGGCCTTCTCCCCGCCGGACTCGCAGGTGATGGTGGAGGCCCGTCGGGTGGGTGACCGGGCGACGCTCTTCGTCGAGGACCGGGGCATCGGCATCTCCGCCGAGCAGCTACAGGACCTCAACGAACGGCTCGCCACGCCACCCGCCGTCGACGTGACCGTCTCCCGGATGATGGGCCTGGTCGTGGTCGCCCGGCTGGCCTCCCGGCACGGCGTGAAGGTCGAGCTGCGGGCCGGCCCCGACCGGGGGACCGTCGCCGACGTCACGCTGCCCACCTCGATGCTGATCCCCCGGGCGCTCTCCGGCCGGACGCAGCCGGGGGGCCTCCCGCCCATGCCGGAACCGACCGCCCGGCCGGCCTTCGGCGCCCCGCTCGCCCTGGAGAGCGGTCCGGCCACGCCGCCGGTACCGAGCTTCGGCGGCGATGGTGGTCCGGGCCTCGGCGGCGACCGTGCCCCGAGCTTCGGCGGCGGTCGCGGCCGCGACGGCGCGCCCGTCGACCGGCCGTACGAGCCGGCGATGAACGGCGGCGGGCAGACCAGCGCCCCGAGCCAGCCCAGGGAGATGCCGGCCTGGTCCGACCTGACCGGCGCCCGGGCAGGACGCAACGGAAGTGACCCGTTCACGCCGCGGATCCCCAACGGGCACGACATCGAGCCGCTGCCGCAGCGGCGGGCCACCGAGCAGGACCCGGCCGGCCTCTCGGCGAACGAGACGACGACGATGTCCGGGTTCATCCCCCGGCAGCGTCCGGCCGCGCCGGATCCGCAGCCGAACGGGCTAACCGCGCTGCCGCCCGTCTCCGCGCCGCCGATCCCACCGGTCTCGGCGCCGCCGGCCGCGCAACCGCCGGTCTCCGCGCCGCCGTTCGGTCAGACCTCGTCGCCGGCCGTGCCGCCGGCCGCGCAGCCGCCGGCTCCGGCGGTCAACGCGCCGCCGGCCTGGCCGCCGGTGAACACGCCGGACCGGGAGGCCGCAGCGCCGCCCGTTCCAGAGCGCCTGGCCGCGGCCCTGGACATGACCGCCGAGCTGCCTCGGATGGCTCGGCCGTCGGCGGCGGACGCCGCGGCCAACGTGGAGGCCCGGCCGAAGTTCGCCGACGAGACCATGGAACTGCCGATCTTCCGCGAGTTGGAGTCGGCCTGGTTCCGCACCCGCCGGAAGCCCGAGGAGACCGGTGGACAGCCGCAGGGAGCCGGTGCGGCTTCCCAGGCGCCCGGCCAGGCCGTCGCGGTGGACACCGCCGTCCCCGACGCGGCCCAGGCCGGACCCGTACCGACAGGCAATGCGGCAACGGTGAACAGCCCGAGGCCCGGTGGCCAGCAGCCGGGGAGTGGGCCGATCACCAACGGCACCGGACGGCCGGGTGACGGCGGCTGGCGTACGGCTGCCGACGACGGTTGGCGGGCAGCCATGGCGGCTACGGCAGCCGCCACCACGGGTAGCCAGACCACCCAGACCGGACTGCCCAAGCGGGTGCCGATGGCCCAGTTGGTGCCCGGAGCCGTGGAGAAGCCAACCACCCCGGTGCAGCGTCGTACGCCGGAGGCGGTGCGCGGGCTCTTGTCCGCGTACCACCGTGGGGTGCAGCGTGGCCGCACGCACCCGACGGACGACCAGTCGATTAACCCGGAGGCGACTCCGGCAGGGCAGCAGTCCTCGCAGGCCGAGGTGGGCCCCGCGACCGCAAGCGGCCAGAAGGAGCATGAAGGATGACATCTACGCAGGATCTCGGTTGGCTTTTGGCCAACTTCGCCGATCGTGTGCCCGGCGTCGCCCACGCGATCGCCGTCTCCGCGGACGGCCTGCTCCTGGCGTCGTCACGGGACCTTCCGCGCGACCGGGCGGATCAGCTCGCCGCGATCGCGTCCGGCCTGGTCAGCCTCACCCAGGGGGCGGCGCGCTGCTTCGAGGGTGGGGCGGTGCTGCAGACGGTTGTCGAGATGGACAATGGTTTCCTGTTCCTGATGTCCATCTCGGACGGCTCGTCCTTCGCGGTGCTCGCCGCCCGGAGCTGTGACGTCGGACAGGTGGGATATGAGATGGCACTGCTCGTCGACCGGGTGGGTGACGCGTTGACGCCACCGACCCGGGCCGCCGCGGGGATGCTGAGCTAGGTGGTACCCGGCCGGTGTGGTTCGCTGGCCGGTGCGACGACAATGGAACAATGACGAACTCCAGGCTTTGAGTCTCGGGTACGACGAGAAGGGGGTGAACGGCGATGATGGCCGAACGCGACGAGCCGACGGGCGCGCTGGTGAGGCCATATGCCGTTACCCGTGGTCGTACCAGGCCGAGGCTCGACATTGCCCTGGAGGCGCTCGTCGAGACGACGGTGCGCGGTCGGTCCGCCGGTAACGGCAATGGCGGCCAGGGCCGGGAGCATCAATACATCGCCGCGCTGTGTGATGGTCGGCTGCAGTCGCTCGCGGAGATCGCGGCGCGGATGCAGTTACCGCTCGGAGTGGCTCGGGTCCTGATCGCCGACATGGCCGCCGATGGCCTGGTGGCGGTGCACGAACCGACAATTCTGGACGACTCAAACGACGCGGTGGGCACTGAACTGCTGGAGAGGGTGCTGAGTGGACTTCGCAGGCTCTGACATGTCGCACCGCCCAACGGCCGGGCGCGTGACATCGGCGAAGATCGTCATCGCCGGTGGCTTTGGCGTCGGCAAGACAACACTGGTCGGTTCGGTCTCGGAGATCACGCCGCTGACCACCGAGGCGATCATGACGTCGGCTGGTGTGGGTGTCGATGACACCCGCCAGGTGCCGGGCAAGACGACCACCACGGTCGCGATGGACTTCGGTCGGATCTCGATCGACCGGGATCTCATCCTTTACCTGTTCGGCACCCCGGGCCAGACGCGGTTCTGGTTCATGTGGGACGAACTGGTGCGGGGAGCGATCGGTGCGGTTGTCCTGGTGGACACCCGCCGGCTGGCCGACTGCTTCGCGGCCATCGACTTCTTCGAGCACCGGCGACTGCCGTACCTCGTGGCGATCAACTGCTTCGACGGGATGCAGTACCACGACCCGCAGGACGTGCGGGACGCGCTGGCGATCTCGAACGAGGTGCCGGTGGTCGCGTGTGACGCCCGCAACCGGGAGTCGACCAAGCACGTGCTGATCTCGCTGGTCGAGTACGTGCTCACCATGCGGCGCTCGCGCGCCGTCGCCCCGGCCTGACCGGCGAGCACCTCGCCCGTCGCGGCGGCCCGGTCATCGGCCGGTACGCCCGACGAGGTCACCCGGCCCGTGCCGGGTGGCCGGCTGCCCGCGTGCCGGTGGCGACGGCGCGGAACGCGCCATCCGCCGGGCCGTCCGGCACCGTCCACTGCGGTGGCGGCGTCGTAGCGGCGGATGGCCACCGGTGCCGCACGACGCCCGCCAGTCACGCCGCGAGCCGACCCGGCGGAGTTCCGGTACCCGCACCCGGTGACGGACCTCGGGGGAACGGCCGAGCGACGCGAGGCGGGCCGAGGGCCGGTTCCGGACGAGTTCCCGCACCCGCACCCGGTGACGGACCTCGGGGGAACGGCCGAGCGAGGCGAGGCGGGCCGAGGGCCGGTTCCGGCGGCAGCGCTGCCCGGAGAGCCGGTCGACCGGTATCCGGATCGGATGCTCACCCTCGGGGAGCGGACCGCGCGAGTCCGCTGCCGGCCGCTCGGCTGCCGCCGCCATCGCGGCACGGCGGTGATCGCACCCGGCGGTGATCGCACCCGGCGGAAAGGCCGGCCGCGGGAAGGCGCGCTCGCGTAGACCTGGTTCAGAACGCTGCGGCCCCGTTGGTCAGGAGACCCGGCTCCAGGCGCCGGAGACCACGGTGAAGACGCCGAGCGAGTCCGGCTCCATCCCGCCGTGCCGGATCGGCGCGAACGAGTACGCCCCGGCGATCCCCTCGGTGATCTGGTTCCCCAGGTAGGCGCGCAGCCGACCCCGGTCGACGCTCTTGCCGAGCCGTGCGGCGTTGACGATCAGTCGCAGCGAGTCCGACGCGTATGGTGCGAACCCGCTGAACGAGCCGTGCAGGTGGATGTAGCGGTAGACGAAGTCTCGCCGGTCCAGCCCGGCCGTGCTGGTGTTCGTCAGCGAGGAGCTGCCCAGCGAGCCGGGGTGCACGGCGTACGCGCCCTCGACCGCCGGTGCGTTCGCCTCCGACAGGGTGTCCTCGGCGACCGCCCCGGCGTCGAAGAAGATCCGGCCCTCGTAGTCGGCCTGCCGCAGCACCCGGGCCGCCTTGCCGGAGAACGGCGCGGTGCCCCAGACGACCACCGCCTCGGGATCGGGGTCGGTCACCTTCCGGACCGCCGGGCGGTAGTCGGCGTTCTCGGGCAGGGGCAGCCGGGTCACCTTGACGAGGTCGACGTCCACGGACTTCAGGGCCGCTGTGAGGGCCCGTACGCCCGAATCTCCGTGCGCCCCTGGCGCGGCCAGCAGACCGACCCGTTCGAAGCCCTGCGAGCGAATCAGCCGGGCCAACGCCCGTGCCACGTCGCGGGCGTCCGGGGTGAGTTTGAAGATGTACGTCCGCTGCGCCAGCGGCACGTTGATGTTGTCGGCGGCGGCGAAGGAGATGAACGGCACCTGTTGCTGCTGCGCGATCGGGATGATCGCCAGGGAGGTCTCGGCGAGGCACCCGCCGACCAGCGCGTGCACGTTCTCCCGAGTGGCCAGCTCGGTCGCGTGCTGGGCGGCGAGCCGCGGTTCGCTGGCGTTGTCCCGGATCACCAGCCGGATGTTGCGGCGCAGGTTGCCGACGGGTACGCCCTGCTCGTTGAGCTTGTCGGCCGTGATCTTCAGCGCCCGTTCCTGGAGTACGCCGAGTACCCGGCCGGGGCCGGTCAGTTCGAGGCTGGCGCCGACGAGCAGCTCGGTCGAACCGGGCCCGCGCGGTCCGCCCCGGTCCTCGTCGTCGCGTCCGCAGGCGGCGAGCAGCGTGGTGGCGGCCGCCGCCAGGAGGCCGCGCCGGCTCAGTGTCCACGCCTGCACTGCCGGTCCGGCCATCGTCGCCACCCTCCCTGCGCTGGTCGTAGGTGCCGCCTACGGTCCCGGGGTATGGTCGCGGCCACTCCCAGGCGTCGTCAACTCCGCGCAGTGTGGTGAGAAACACCAGGTGGACATAGGTCTGAAGCTGACTGGCCAGTCAGTCGGCGGGTCCTGACCGGACAGTCCGAACGGCGGTGTCGACCGGCTGGGCAACACGAGCGGAGCCTGTCCGAACAGGCACGGGCAGCCCGGTCGACGCCGAAACCCACACCGGCTGGAAGTCGATGACGACGCCGGTGTGGGTTTTCGGTGGAGTGGTGTATCCGGTCCGTCAGGACCGGTAACTGGCGGAGCGGTACTCGTAGTCGCGGTTGTCGGCCCGCTCGTCCGGATCACGGCTGAAGTCCCAGCCTCCGGCGGCCTCCCGGCCCGGCCGGCCGCCGACGGCGTAGCCGCCGATCTCCTGGCCACGGCGCCAACCCCGGAAGTACCCGGTGGTGTGCTCGGCGATCCGGGCCGCGTCGCGGACGATCCGCAGCGGCCGCTCGTCGCGCAGCGGTGAGCCGGGCACCAGGTTGGCCTGCGGCACCCGCTTCGGCAGGCCGGCGGTGGTCGAGGCGCCGACCGAGGGGCGCGCCGCCTGCTGGGCGGCCTGCCAACCGCTGTCGGCCGTCGACGACCACTCCACTTCGGTCTCCTCGGAGTGACCGGTGAACCAGGCGGACCTGGCCGCCGCGAAGATCAGCAGATCACCGTCACCCTCGTCCGAGACCGGCGGCGTGCTCGGCTCGGCGTTGCGGCGGGGCAGGCCCGAACCCGTCTGGGTCGGCGGCTCTGCCCGGTCCACCAGGCGCAGCGGCGGGTTGTCGGCGGGGAGCCCGTTGTGCAGGTTCCGGTCGTCGGCCAGCGGTGACGGCTCGACGAGGCGCAGCGTGGGCGGCTCCGGGGGCAGGTCGTCCGCCTGCCACGGCGGGGTGACCCGCCCGTCGGAGGGCGCCGGGCTGACCGGCGCGTCGCGCTGACCGGACTGCTCGCCCGAGTATCCCGGATATCCCGACCCGCTCGCCCGGTCGTCCTGCTCCTCGCCGGAGTTGACCAGCGGCCAGTTGGCCCGGGAACCGGGCGGTGCCGGCGGCTCGGGCCGGGTCGCCGGCACCGAGACGGTCAGGCCGGCGGCGGAGATGGTGCCGGGGCGTGCCGGGCCGTCTCCGTTGGTCTTCGGCCGGGGCGTGATCGGCGTCGGCCGCCGCTCGTTGCGGGCGCTGTTGATGGCGGCGGTGGTCAGGGTGGCCCGGAACGGCTCGCCGGCCTCGGCCGGCGGGATCGAGCCACGCTGTGCCGGTGGCATCGGCGTCATCCCGGGCGGCGGGGGCGGCGGCGCGGAGACCGGCCGGTTCGCCATCGTGTCGGCGTGGTAGGCGGGCGGCGCGGAGGAGGGCGCGGCCGAGCGGGGTTCGCGGGGAGGCCCGGAGACCGGGACGACCGGCATGGAGAGCGTGGCGGCCGGCGACAGCGGCGGTGCCGAGGAGGGGGTGACCGGCGGCGGTGCCATCGGCGGCGGCGCGACCGGTGCCGGCGCCACCGGCGGTGGTCCCATCGGCTGAGGGCTGGCCGGCCCGTTGCCGGCCGCCGCCGGCTGATGCCGGGTGCGCCGCCCCGAGCTGGGTACCGGCTCCCGGGCCGGGCCGGGCAGTCCGGTGCCGGCCGGCGCCGGTGTCTCGCCGGCGCTGCGCCGCCCGGCCCGCCGGCTCGGGGCCGGGGCGACCCGGGCGGTCAGGGTGGCGACCAGCGCGTCGCAGCCGGCGTCGCAGGCGCGTACGGCCGCCACGGCCTGTCGTACGGTCTCCGCAGCGGCGGAGGTGAGGGCCTTGTTGGCGGCGCCCCGTCGAGGGGTCTCCGCGATGGCGACCCGGAGTGCGGTGACCGCCTCGGTGATGACGTCGGCCTCGGCGACGCCGTCCGCGGCGAGATGCGCGGCGATGGCGTCGGTGGCGACCGAGGTGTCCCGGCCGCGTGCACTGGTGCCGCCGATCATGCCCGGCTCGGGCAGTGCGTCCAACACGGCCAGCGAGACCGGCTCGGCCGGATCCGGGTACGCCCGCAGCGCGGCCGGGTACAGCTCGCGCAGCACCTCGCGCAGGGCCACGGCGGCGGCGTGCCGGCCGTTGGCGAGCGCGGCGTGCGCGGCGAGTACCGGCTTGAAGCTGGCGAGTTCGCGCGGCGGCGGCAGGGTGGCAGCGGAGAGCGCGCCGGCCTGCAACGCCCGGGCGAGCCCGACGGCGCGTCGCTCGGCCGGGGCGGACTCCCGCTCCTCGGCCGACTCGTCGTCGGCGAACCGTTCGGCGAAGTCGTCGACGGAGTCGTCGTCGGCGATGACCAGTGGACGCCCGGCCGCGCTCAGCAGCGAGGTGACCATGTGGTCGTCGCTGTCCGCCGCGACGGCCGCCCCGCTCGGCCCGCTGCTCCGTTCCACGAGCACCGCGCCGAGCTGGGCGTAGCCAGCCGGGTCATCGGTGATCTCGCAGACATGGAGCAGTCTGCCTGCGTCATCGACCACCGCGGAGGTCAGCGTCGCGCCGGCCGAAGCCGGCCGGCCCGTCGCATCCGCAGAGGCCAGACCGCAGTACACCCGCACGAGCGCCACGGCGTCGTCCTCCTCCCGAGACACAAGTGGTGTGCCAAAGACTGATGCTCCCTGGTAAGGGGTCAGTCGCGCCAGTCCACGGCGGCAGAGATCTTGCCGATAATCGTGCGCCACCCGAGACTTGCGGTTTGTGCCCCGATTTTCTTGAGTCGCCGCCGACCCCGGAATCCACCGAGACCGCCGGCCACGGTCGCCCGGAGCGCCTCGTCGAGGTCGTCCAGGCTGGAGCCGGCGGACAGCATATCGAGTACGGCGGGGAGCCGAAGCGCGTAGGCCAGGTCGCGGGCCACCTCACCAGCCTCGATGAGCAGTGTCGAGTCCCAGACGTCGTGCCCGCCACGGAGGTTCTCCACCACGAGGTCGAGCTCGTAGGAGTCCTCGTCGAGCGGGGCGACGTCGGCCGGCGTGATCCGCTCGACGAGCTGGTCCCAGGTGTCCAGATCGGCCAGGTCGTGCGGCGCGCCGGACTTGACGAATGTGACAAGTGCCTCAGGACTCTTGAACAGCAGCAACTTGCCCCGGTGGGTGAGGAAAGCCGGCACCTCCTCGCCCTCGTCCTCCTCCTCGGCCGCCTCGGCGTCGGAGTCGGCGGCCTTGGCCTTGCCGTCCCGCTCCGCCTCCTCCTCGTCGGCCTCGGCGAACTGGTCGGCGAGTTCCTCGTCGAGGATCACGACCGTCTCGTCGTCCTCGTCCTCCTCGACCTCGGCCTGCCGCGACCGGTTGGCGAAGAGGTCGTCCTGCTCCCGGTCCTCGATGTCGGTCGGGGTCAGCTCGCTCGCCGGGCGGTAGGTCCGCAGGGTGAAGCCGGCGCCCGAGGGGAGGGCGATCTCGACCGGGTCGATCCGGACCTCTTCCCACAGCGACCGGTCCGGCGTGCCGGACGCCGCCGGGGCGTCGTCGGTGCCGGCGGTGTCGTCGCTGGTTTCCGAGGAGCCGTCGATCTGCCCGGGGTCGACAGCCCCGTCGCTTCCGGCGGGCTCGTTGCCGGGCTCGTCGGTTTCGGGCCGGTGGGACGACTGGCGGGCCACGCTGACCTCCGTGTGCGCTCGATATGGGCACCCGACCCGGCGAGGGTGCCGGCGGATCGGTGACTCTGCGCACACACCCTAGTAGGCCGGCGGCGGGCATGGATGCCGGCACCCCGTTGGACTTCGTCGCATATATTAGTAGGCTTGCTACTTATGAACGCCCAGGCGCTGCACGGCCATCTCGATGCGCTGCTGCTCGCGGTGCTTGAGCGGGGCGCGCTGCACGGGTACGCCATCATCGAGGCGCTCCGGGCCCGCAGCGGCGGCGTGCTCGATCTGCCCACCGGGACCATTTACCCGGCACTGCGCCGGTTGGAACGGGCCGGATACGTCAGCAGCACCTGGAGCACCGTCAACGGCCGCGAACGCCGGACCTACGAGCTGACCGGTGCCGGGCAGCGCGCGCTGGCGGGCGAGCGGACCAGTTGGCAGGAGTTCAGCTCGACGGTGGGGCAGTTTCTCGGCGGAGCGCCCACGCCCGGCGCACCCGCCTGAGCAGTTGGCGCGGATCGCCGCGGTATCGACCCCGGTTCAGGCGCCGATCGCCAGGTAGTCGCGTTCCGCGCCGGTCTGGCGCAGCCACTGGTCCCGATACCAGCCGGGGCGGCCGACCAGCTCGGCGTGGCTGCCCCGGTCGGTGACCCGCCCCTGGTCGAGGACGACGACCTCGTCGTAGCGGTCCAAACCGGATAGTCGGTGCGTGACGAGTACCACCGTGCGGTCCGGGCCGGCGTGGGCGGTCGCCGAGGCGAGCACCGCGTCGGCGGCGGCGGGGTCGAGACCCTCGGTCGGCTCGTCCAGCACCAGGATCCCGGCCGGGGCCGCGAGCAGGGCCCGGGCCAGCAGCAGCCGTTGACGTTGCCCGCCGGAGAGTTGACCGCCGTCCTCGCCGACCACCGTGTCCCAGCCGGCGGGCTGCTGCCGTACCCAGTCGAGCAGGCCGGCGGCCTCGGCCGCGCCGGCCAGGTCGCCGTCGGTCGCTCCGGTCCGGCCGAGCAGGAGGTTCTCCCGGACCGTGGCGTGGAAGACGTGTGCCTCGGCGAGCAGTCCGCCGACGATCCGGGGCAGCCGGTCGACGGGCAGGTCGGGCAGGTCGACGCCGTTGCACACGACCCGACCCCGGTCCGGCCGGACCATCCCGGTCAGTACGGCGAGCAGGCTGCTCTTGCCGGCACCGCTCGGACCGACGACGGCGATCCGGCTCCCCGCCGCCAGGTCGAGGCTGACCCCGTCGAGTGCGGGCGGTCCCGGCCGGCGGTATCGGAGGCTCACCTCCTCGACCCGGCAGTGCCACCGTCGGGCGACCTCCTCCGCACCGGAGACGCCCCGAAGTTCGACGCCCGGCGAGGACGTCGGCCCGCCGGCCGACCCTTCCGGTTCGCCCTGCCCAGCGGCCAGCAGGTCGGCCACCCGGGTCAGGCCGGTGCGCAGCCGGGCCCAGTGCCGGGCCGCGCCGACCAGCGCCAGGGCCGTCTCGACGGCGGCGAGCGTGCCGACCGCGAGGACCCCGACGAGTACGCCGCCGACGCCCGCCCGCAGCGCCACGGTCAGCACGGTGGCGCTGGTCGCACCGGCGAGCAGTACCCCGAGACCGTCCACGGCCCAGCCCACCGCCGCTGTCCGGCGTTCCAGCCCGGCGAGTTCGCGGGCCCGGGCGTCCGTCCGGTCCAGCGCCGCCCGGGTGGCGCCGAAGGCGGCCAGGTCGGCGGCGCCGGCGGTCAGGTCCACCGCGTCCCCGGCGAGCGCGCCGCGCAACGGCGCCACCCGGGCGGCGGTACGCCGGGTGAGCACCGCAGCCAGCGCCGGAAGCACGACTCCGGCCAGCAGCAGTCCGCCGGCCAGGGCCAGCCCGGCGAGCGGGTCGACGGCGGACGCGCCGGCCACGGCGAGCAGGCCCACGATCGTGGCGGCGGCCCCGGGGACCAGCACCCGGAGCAGCAGGTCCTGCACCGCCTCGACGTCCGAGACGAGCCGGCTGAGCAGGTCACCGGAGCGCTGCGGAGCGGCGGTGCGCCGGGCCGCCAGCGCGGCGAAGAGCCGGGCCCGTACCTCGGTGACGACGCGCAGCGCGGCGTCGTGCCCGGCCAGCCGCTCGGTGTAGCGCAGCACACCCCGGCCGATCGCCAGGGCCCGGACCGCGACGATCGCCACGGTGAGGGTGTCCAGCGGCGGCCGGCCGGCGGCGCTGACCAGCAACCAGGTCGCGGTCGCCAGCAGGGCGAGCCCGGCGAGTTCGGTGCCGGCGGCGAGCAGGCCGGCGCCGAGCAGCCGACCGAGGTACGGGCGGGCCAGTCGCCAGGCGGCACGTTCGGGTCGCAGCCTCACGCCACCACCTCCCGGGGCAGCAGCGCCGCGACCGGCTCCTGCTCGGTCACCCGCCCGTCCTCGACCCGGAGCACCCGGTCCGCCCCGGCCAGCAGTGTCGGGCGGTGCGCCACGAGCAGCGCCGTACGCCCGGCGACCAGGTGCCGGGTGGCCGCGAGTACGGCCGCCTCCGAACCGGCGTCGAGCCGGGCGGTGGGCTCGTCGAGCAGCACGATCGGGGCGTCCCGGAGGAAGGCCCGGGCCAGCGCGACCCGCTGCCGCTGCCCGCTGGACAGCCCGTGGCCGCGCTCGCCGAGCCGGGTGTCGAGGCCGTCCGGGAGGTCGGCGACCAGCTCGGCCAGGCCGGCGGCCCGGACCGCGTCCCGGACCGCCGTGTCGGGTGTCTCCGGCGCGCCGAGCCGGATGTTGTCGGCGAGGGAGCTGCCGAACAGGTGGGCCCGCTGCGGTACCCAGGCGAGCTGCCGGCGCCACCGCGCCAGGTCCAGCGCCGCGAGGTCGGTACCGTCGACGGTGATCCGCCCGCTGCTCGGGCTGACGAATCCGAGCAGCAGGTGCAGCAGGGTGCTCTTGCCGGCGCCGCTCGGGCCGACGACGGCGATCCGCTCACCGGGCCGGATGGTGAGGGTGACGTCGCGCAGCGCGGTGGTGCGCTGGTATTCGACCGTCACGGCCTCGAACCTGATCTCGCCGTGCCGACCCGGTCGGTGGTGGCGTTCGCGGTCCGGGTCGTCCGGACCGCCGGTCAGCCGGGCAGCGGCCGGCTTCCCGGAGGCAGGGGCGGGCGGCGGGCTGGCGGTGTGGGCGGGCGGCTGGCCGGCGGTCCGGGCGGGCGGCTGCCCGGCGGTCCGGGCGGGCGGCTCGGGGTCGAGCAGGGTCAACGCCTCGTCCAGTGCGGTCAGCCCCTCCTGGCTGGCGTGGAACTGACTGCCGGCCGCGCGCAGCGGCAGGAACGCCTCGGGGGCGAGCAGCAGCACCAGCAGCGCCGTCTGCAGGGCGAGCCCGCCGCCGAGCAGGCGGAGGCCGATCGGCACCGCGACCAGTGCGACCGAGAGGGTGGCGACCAGTTCGAGTACGAGCGCGGAGAGGAAGGCGATCCGCAACGTCTTCATGGTCGCCCGGCGGTGCCGGTCCGCCATCGCGCGTACCACGGTCACCTGGGCGGGGGCCCGGCCGAACAGGTGCAGGGTGGGCAGCCCGCGCAGCATGTCCAGGAAGTGCCCGCCGAGCAGTGCCAACCGGCGCCACTGGCGTTCGGTGGCGGCCTGGGCCTGCCAGCCGAGCAGTGCTCCGAAGATCGGGACCAGTGGCAGCGTCACCGCGATGACCAGGGCGGAACTCCAGTCGGCGAAGACCAGCCGGGCCAGTACGGCCAGCGGCACCGTGATGCTCAGCACGAGCTGCGGCAGATAGCCGGTGAAGTACGCGTCGAGCGCGTCCAGCCCGCGCCCGGCCAGGGTGGCGAGCTGACCCGTACGCTGTCCGGACAGCCAGCCGGGGCCGCGTCGGCCGACGGCGTCGAGCAGGTCGGCGCGGAGCGCGGCCTTGACCGTGGCGGCGGCCCGGGCCGCCACCGTGCCCTGCGCCCAGAGCAGGGCCGCCCGGCCGGCCACACTGGCCAGGAAGCCGGCCAGCGCGGCCCGGTCGAGGTGGCCACCGGCCGCCTCGGCCAGCACCGTGGCGAGCGTGGTGGCCTGGGCGATCACCAGTCCGGCGGCGGCGACGCCGAGCGCGCCGAGCAGTCCGAGCTGGCGCCGCGCGCCGGGTACCCGGCGCAGCAGGCGGGGGTCGAACGGGCGGCGACTCACCGGTGCCCCGGGCTGCCGGCGACCGGCCGGCGCTGGCCGTCGTGCGCGTGGGCCGGCGGCGGCGTGCGGGGCGGTGCCGGGGGCGCCGCCCCGTCCGGCCGGCGTGGCCGGCGACCATCGAAGACCCATGTCCCACGCATCTTTTCGGGCAGCTTCCGTGACAGGGCCAGTTTACTACGGGGTGTAGTAGATGCCCGGCGGCTCAGTGCAGGAACAGCGACACCGGCAGGGTGACCAGGGCCGTCGCCAGTGCCAGCGCGGTCGCGCCCGGCAGCCGGCCCGGTCGGCGGGCGGCCAGCAGACGCTGCACCCGGGCGTCGATCTCGCCGTCCGCGACGCCGAGCGCACCGGCCGGGGTGACCCGGGCACCGGCGCTGGCGAACCGCAGCAGCGCGGCGGCGAGCGGACCGTCGGCGTGCAGGCGTCGGGCCTTGTCGTCGGCCCGCATCTCCACCAGCAGGGCGACGGCATCGTGTGCCGCGCGGACCCAGCGGACGCCGGGTAGGGCCCGGCAGAGCGCGGTGAAGGGGAGCAGCACCAGGTCGTGGCGCTCGTCGGCGTGCGCCCGCTCGTGGCTGAGTACCGCCGCGAGCTGCGCCCGGTCGAGCAGGCTCAGGGTGCCGGCGCTGACCACCACCTGCGGGCGTACCCCGGGCAGGCAGTAGGCCGCCGCACTGGGGTGGTCGAGTACCAGCGCGCCGGGGGCGGCCGGGTCGTCCCGGGCGACCAGGGTCAGCAGGTCACGGTGCCGGCGCTGGGCGCGCAGCGCGCCGAGCAGGCTCCGCGCCGTCGAGCCGAGCAGCACCACGCCCACGCCGACGCCGACGCCGACCAGGCCGAGGTGGGTGACCCCCAGGCCGGGCGGCAGGTCGCCGCCGCCGAAGAGGTCACCGGCGAGCGACCGCAGCGCGGAGCCGGTGCCCTGGCCGTACGGGGCGAGCCCGAGCGAGATCGGCAGACCGATCGCGGAGAGCCCGAGGGCCAGTCCGACGAACTGCCAGCAGACGATCGCGACCCGGGGACTGTGCCACGCCCACCCGGAGCCCAGCCGGCCGGACCGGGCCAGCACCTGGGCGGCGAGATAACAGGCCAGGACGGCGAGCGCGAAGTGCGCGGCGTAGAGCATCGACTCAGCCCTGCCGTTCGGTGGCGGCAGACCGGTCGGTCGCCGCCGCGGTGTCGTCGGGCTCTCCGGCGAGCGCCGCACGCAGCACCTCGGCCTCGGTCCCGGTCACCGACCGGGCGAACCGGACCAGCGCGGCGTCCCGGCTGCCGGCCAGGTCGAGAGCGTCCAGCATCAGCCGGGCGATGTGCGCCTCCCGGCTGGCGGCCGGCCGGTAGCGCCAGGCCCGTCCCTCCCGCTCGCGCTCGACCATGCCCTTGCCGGCCAGCCGGTCGAGCACCGTCATCACCGTGGTGTACGCCAGCTCACGGTCGCGCAGCGCCTCGGCCACCTCGCGGACGGTCGCCCCGGCACCGGTGCCCCGGTCCCAGAGCACGTCCATCACCGCACGTTCGAGATCACCGAGTCGCGTCACGCGGCAATTCTACTACTCAGTGTCGTACAGTTGCCGGCCGGCCAACCCCGGTGGAGCGACCGTCGCGGTCCCGCCGGGCCGGGCGGAGCGACGGTCGCGGCCCGTCGAACCGGGCGGGGGCGCCGGGCGCCGCAGCCCCGTCGAACCGGACGAGGCGCCAGCCGAGGGCCCTTCCCCGCACATCCGGCCGCCACCTGCCCGTCACGTGGCGTCGATAGACCTTCCGGCATGACCGACAGAACGATGCCACCCGCCGCCGCCGTCGACCGCCGCCGCTTCCTGACCGGCGTGGCGGGGGTCGCCGGAGCCGCCGCCCTGGCACAGCTTCCGGTGGACCGGGCCGCCGCCACACCCCGACCGGCCGGCGGCGACTACCCCTTCACGCTCGGCGTCGCCAGCGGCGACCCGACGGCCACCGGAGTCGTGCTCTGGACCCGGCTGGCGCCGAAGCCGTTCGAGCCCGGCGGCGGGCTGCCCGACCGGCCGGTACCGGTGCACTGGCAGGTGGCCCGCGACGAGCGGTTCCGGCACGTGGTCCGGGACGGCACCGCGTGGGCGTCGCCACAGTTGGCGCACTCGGTGCACGTCGAGGTCGACGGGCTCAAGCCGGACGGCGAGTGGTTCTACCGGTTCCGGTACCGGCACGACGTGTCGGCGACCGGCCGGACCCGTACCGCACCCTCGGCGTCCGCGGCCGGCGGGACGCTGGCGTACGCCTTCGCCTCCTGCCAGTCCTGGGACAGCGGCTACTACCCGTCGTACCGGCACATGGCCGGCGAGGATCTCGACCTGGTGCTGCACCTCGGCGACTACGTCTACGAGGGTGGCATCCCGGCCGACGGCGGCTACCGGCGCACGTCGACTCCGGACGTACTGCGGGCGGCGCCGCGCGACGTGACGCGGTGGCGGATGCAGTACGCCCTCTACAAGAGCGACCCGGACCTCCAGGCCGCGCACGCCCGCTTCCCGTGGATGGTCACCTGGGACGACCACGAGGTGCAGAACGACTACGCCAACAGCACGTCGCAGTACGAGGGGGAGATCGGCGCGCTGCGTGCCGCCGCCTACCAGGCCTGGTACGAGCACCAGCCGGTACGGGTACCCGCCCGCCCCGGGCCCGGCGGACCCCGGATCTACCGCCGGCTGCGCTGGGGTCGACTGGCCCAGCTCGACCTGGTCGACGGGCGGCAGTACCGCTCGGTGCCGCCGTGCGGTTGGGGCGAGGCCGACGCCTGCGCCGAGGCGTACGACCCGGCGGTGACGATGCTCGGTGCCGAGCAGGAGCGGTGGCTCTACGCCGGCCTGGCCGCCTCGGCCGCGCGGTGGAACATCCTGGGCAGCAACGTGATGCTGGCCCGGCTGGACCACGACGGCCCGGCCGGGGAGCGGCTCTGGCACGACGCCTGGGACGGCTTCCCGGCCGCCCGGAACCGGCTCACCGAGGCATGGGTACGGCACCAGGTCAGCAACCCGGTGGTGGTCACCGGCGACTGGCACTCCACCTTCGTCAACGACATCCTGCGGGACTTCGACGACCCGTCCTCGCCGGTCGTCGCCTCGGAGATCGTCGGCACCTCCATCTCCACCAACGGTGACGGCGACGTCTACGGGCCGTACTACGGACCGATGATCAAGTACAACCCGCACATCCGGTTCTTCGACGGGGACCGGCGCGGTTACGTGCGCTGCCGGGTCACCCGCGCGGAACTCCGGGCCGACCTGCGGATGGTCAGCACGGTCAGCCGGCCGGACGCGCCGGAGTCGACGTACGCCTCGTTCGTCGTGCCGGACGGCCGGCCGGGCGCCCGGCCGGTGTAGCCGGGCCCAGCTCCCGACCAACACCGCCGGGTCCGCGCGGCGCACCCCGCCGGGCGGACCCGGCACGTCGGGGAGGCCGGCGACGACGCCACCGCCGGGCGGCCGGACGCCGCCGGGACGCCCCCGGGGTACCTCCGCCGGCTCAGATGCCCTTCGGGTGCCAGACCGTCTTGGTCTCCAGGAAGGCGGTCATCCGGCCGATGCCGGGATCGGCGGCCCAGTCGACCGGTCCTTCGGCCGGCCGGAGCACCCGCTTGAGGTTGCCGGCGGCGGCCCGCTCCAGCTCGGTGGCGAGCGTCGGGTCGGCGACCCCGGTCAGGTCGAGCGCGTTCACGTCCATGTGCCCGGCCAGCCAGGGCGCGGTCTCGGCCGGCCGGCCGGTGAGCAGGTTGACCACCCCACCGGGCAGGTCGGAGGTGGCCAGCACCTCGGAGAGGGTGATCGCGGGCAGCGGGCTCGCCTCGGCCACCAGCACCACCACCGTGTTGCCGGTGACGATCGCCGGTGCCACCACGCTGACCAGCCCGAGCAGCGCCGGCTCGGCGGGGGCGAGCACCCCGACCACCCCGGTCGGCTCCGGCGCGGAGAGGTTGAAGTACGGCCCGGCGACCGGGTTGGCGCCGCCGTACACCTGGGTCAGCTTGTCGGCCCAGCCGGCGTACCAGACCCAGCGGTCGATCGCCTCGTCCACCTCGGCGGCCGGCACACCGAGACCGACGAACTGGTCCCGCCGGCCCTCCAGCATCTCGGCCACCCGGTAGAGGATCTGCCCCCGGTTGTACGCGGTCGCCCCCGACCAGCCCTTGACCGCCGCCCGCGCCGCCAGTACGGCGTCCCGGACGTCCTTGCGGGAGGCGAGTGCCACGTTGGAGTTCTGCACCGGATACGACCGCCCCGACTCGCTGCGCGGGAACTTCCCGCCGATGAAGAGCTTGTACGTCTTGCGTACCGCCACCCGGTCAGACATCGAGGTACGCCTCCAGCCCCTGCCGGCCGCCCTCCCGGCCGTAGCCCGACTCCTTGTAGCCGCCGAACGGCGAGGTGGGGTCGAACTTGTTGAACGTGTTGGCCCAGACCACCCCGGCGCGCAGCCGGTCGGCCATCCAGAGGATCCGGGAGCCCTTGTCGGTCCAGATCCCGGCCGACAGGCCATATGGCGTGTTGTTCGCCTTCTCCACCGCCTCGGCCGGGGTACGGAAGGTCAGCACCGAGAGCACCGGTCCGAAGATCTCCTCCCGGGCGATCCGGTGCGCCTGGCTGACCCCGGTGAAGATGGTCGGGGCGAACCAGAAGCCCCGGTCCGGCAGCTCGCACGGCGGGGACCAGCGCTCGGCCCCCTCGGACGACCCGATCTCGGACAGCGTCCGGATCCGGTCGAGCTGTGCCGCCGAGTTGATCGCGCCGATGTCGGTGTTCTTGTCCAGCGGGTCACCGACCCGCAGCCGGGCCATCCGGCGCTTGAGCGAGGCGAGCACCTCGTCGTACACCGATTCCTGGACCAGCAGCCGGGAGCCGGCGCAGCAGACGTGGCCCTGGTTGAAGAAGATGCCGTTGACGATGCCCTCGACGGCCTGGTCGACCGGGGCGTCGTCGAAGACGATGTTCGCCGCCTTGCCACCCAGCTCCAGGGTGAGCTTCCTGCGGGTGCCGGCCACCGAGCGGGCGATCTGCCGGCCGACCTCGGTGGAGCCGGTGAAGGCGACCTTGTCGATCCCGTCGTGCTCGACCAGCGCCCGGCCGGTCTCGCCGGCCCCGGTGACGATGTTGACCACCCCGGGCGGCAGGTCGGCCTGCTGGCAGATCTCCGCGAAGAGCAGCGCGCTCAGCGGGGTGGTCTCGGCCGGCTTGAGCACCACGGTGTTGCCGGCGGCCAGCGCCGGGGCGATCTTCCAGGCCAGCATCAGCAGCGGGAAGTTCCACGGGATGACCTGACCGGCCACGCCCAGCGGGCGCGGGTCGGGGCCGAAGCCGGCGTGGCCGAGCTTGTCGGCCCAGCCGGCGTAGTAGAAGAAGTGCGCGGCGACCAGCGGAATGTCGACGTCCCGGGACTCCCGGATCGGCTTGCCGTTGTCCAGCGACTCCAGCACGGCCAGCTCGCGGGCCCGCTCCTGGACGATCCGGGCGATCCGGAACAGGTACTTGGCCCGGTCCCGGCCCGGCATCGGCCCCCAGACCTCGTCGTACGCCCGGCGGGCCGCCCGGACCGCCCGGTCCACGTCGCCGGGGCCGGCCTCGGCGACCTCGGCCAGCACCTCCTCCGAGGCCGGGTTGATCGACTTGAGCTGGCCGCCGTCGCCCGGCTCGACGAACTCGCCGCCGATGAACAGCCCGTACGACGGCTTGAGGTCCACTACAGCGCGCGACTCCGGCGCCGGGGCGTATTCGAACATGGGTCAGTCCAGGGTGAAGTAGTCGGGGCCGGAGTAGACGCCGGTGCTCAGTTTGGTGCGCTGCATCAGCAGGTCGTTGAGCAGGCTGGAGGCGCCGAACCGGAACCAGTCCGGGTGCAGCCAGTCCGGGCCGGCGGTCTCGTTCACCAGCACCAGGTATTTGATCGCGTCCTTGGTGGTCCGGATCCCGCCCGCCGGCTTGACCCCGACCTGCCGGCCGGTGACGTCCCGGAAGTCGCGGACCGCTTCCAGCATCACCAGGGTGACCGGCAGGGTCGCGGCCACCGGCACCTTGCCGGTCGAGGTCTTGATGAAGTCGGCGCCGGCCAGCATCGCCAGCCAGGAGGCCCGCCGGACGTTGTCGTAGGTGGCCAGCTCGCCGGTCTCCAGGATGACCTTGAGGTGGGCGTCTCCGCAGGCCGCCTTCACCGCGACGATCTCGTCGTAGACCTCCTGGTAGCGGCCGGAGAGGAAGGCGCCCCGGTTGATCACCATGTCGATCTCGTCCGCCCCGCCGGCCACCGCCGAGCGGGTGTCCGCGAGCCGGACCTCCAGCGGTGCCTGCCCGGACGGGAACGCCGTGGCCACGCTGGCCAGGTGCACCCGGCCCGGTGCGCCGGGCAGCCCCGTGGCACTGCCGGCCGGGCCTGCGCCGTCGCCGGCCGGGCTCGCGCCGTCCCGGGGGCCCCGGCCGTCGGACGGCTCGCCGAGCAGCCCCAGCCGGGGAACGCTTCCGCCTGCGCCGCTCCCGTCGCCTGGCCGGCCCGGACCGGAATCGGCGCCCCAGAGCGCGGCGGCGGCCACCGGGACCATCGTCGGATAGACGCAGACGGCGGCGACCGACGGGCAGGACGGGTCGGCCGGGTCCGGGCGGAGCGCCTTCGCGGCCAGCGCACGCACCTTGCCGGGCGTGTCGGCGCCCTCCAACGTGGTCAGGTCGACCATCCGGATCGCCAGATCGATCGCCCACGCCTTGGCGGTGGTCTTGATCGAGCGGGTGCCGAGCATCGCCGTGCGCTGCTCCGCGCCCACCTGGTCCACGCCGGGCAGGCCGTGCAGGAAGGTCCGCAGGGTCGCCTCGGAGCGCCCCACCTCACGCAGGTCGGATCGCGCCGACGCCGTTGTCGCCGTCATGCGGGCAAGTCTACGCACCGGCCGGGAGGTGTGATCTTGGCCATAGCCGCCCGGCGGCCGCCGGCACCTGGTGCTCCGGGGACCCGGCGACCAGGAGAAGGTCCGGCCCGAGGTTAGCGGTAGGTTGAGCGACCGTGGACGTACTCGTGGTTGACCATCCCGTGGCCCAGACGCGGCTGACCGTGATGCGCGACGCCCGGACCGACTCGGCGTCGTTCCGTGCCGCGCTGCACGAACTCACCACCATGCTGGTGTACGAGGCCGCGCGCTCGCTGCCGGTCGAACAGTTCCCGATCGACACGCCGGTGGCACCCACCCAGGGCATCCGGCTGGCCAACCCGCCACTGCTGGTACCGGTGCTCCGCGCCGGGCTGGGCATGGCCGACTCGGCGCTCGGCCTGCTGCCCGAGTCGTCGATGGGTTTCGTCGGGCTGGCCCGGGACGAGCACACCTACGAGCCGCGCGCCTACATGGAGTCGCTGCCGACCGACCTGACCGGCCGGCCGGTGCTGGTACTCGACCCGATGCTCGCCACCGGCGGCTCGCTGGAGCACTGCTGCCGGCTGCTCGCCGACCGGGGCTGCACCGACATCACCGTGCTCTGCGTACTCGCCGCGCCGGCCGGCATCGAGCGGCTGGACCGCTCCGGGCTGCCGCTGCGGCTGGTCACCGCCGCGATCGACGAGCGGCTCAACGACCGGATGTTCATCGTGCCGGGGCTCGGTGACGCCGGCGACCGGCAGTTCGGCGGCATGCCGCGGTTCTGATCCGCACCGAACCGGACCCGACTCCACCGAAGCGGTCAGCCGGGATTCCACGGAACCGGGCGGCGGGTCCGGCCGGGACGCATGCGCGGCTGGCGCGGAACGGCTACCGTTCCGGGCCATGACTGGTGTTGGGCTGGCCGAGGAGTTGCTGCTGCTCGGCTACGACGATAAATCCGGCAAGGCGACCGGTTCCCGGATCGGACTCGACCTCGGCATGGCCGCCGCCGTGCTGGTCGACCTCGCGCTCGCCGGCCGGGTCGCCTTCTCCGACGGTTCGATCGTGGCCACCGACGCGACGCCGACCGGCGACCCGATCGCCGACGACGTGCTCGCCCGGATCGCGGCGGACACCCCGCACACGCCGGCCTCCTGGGTGCAGCGGCTCCGGCACGGACTGCGCGACCGGATCCTGAACGGCCTCTGCACCCGCGGCGTGATCAGCGACGTCGACGAAACCGAACTCGGCTACATCCACATCCACCGCTATCCCGTGCTCGACCCGTCGGTCGAGGCGGAGATCCGGGCCCGGCTGGTGAACGCGTTGACCGGGGAGGCCGTACCGGACGAGCGGACCGCCGCGCTCGCCGCGGTGATGGCGGCGATCCGGGTACAGCCCAGTCTCGGGCTGACCGGGCCGGCCGCCGAGGACGCCCGGAAGCGGCTGACCGAAATCGCCCGGGGTGCCGGGTTCACCGACGACGTGAGCCTGGAGGAGTCCACCATCCGCCCCTCGGTGGCGCTGGTGATCGCCGCGCTCTCCCGGGCCATCGACGCCGCGCTGGGCACCCGGACCTGACCGCCGGCCGGCGCGGACCGGCCCGGGGCCGGCGGGTGCCGGCCTACCAGATGCCGAGGGCCGCGGCGGTCTCGGTGCGCAGCGCGCGTACCGAGGCGGCGGCCCGCTCCCGGGCTGCCGGTACGTCACCGTCGACCACCGGCTCCACCACCTCCAGGTACGCCTTCAGCTTCGGCTCGGTGCCGGACGGCCGGACCACCACCCGGGCAGCGTCGGTACGCAGGATCAGCACGTCCGCCTCCGGAGCCAGGTCCTGCACCGAGACCACCGGCTCGTCGAGCAGCGTCTTCGGGGTCTTGGTCCGGATGTAGGTCATCGTGTTCCCGATCTCGCGCAGGTCGTCGACCCGGACCGAGAGCTGGTCGGTCAGGTACACCCCGAACTCGCGCGCCAGTTCGTCCAGCCGGTCGGCCACGGTCCGGCCCTGCCCCTTCAGCGTCGCCGCCAGTTCGGCGAAGGTGAGCGCGGCGCTGATCCCGTCCTTGTCCCGTACCTGGTCCGGGGCGACGCAGTAGCCGAGGGCCTCTTCGTAGCCGTAGGTCAGTTCGGCGTCGCCGGACTCCGCCCGGACGATCCACTTGAACCCGGTCAGCGTTTCGCCGTACGGCAGGCCCCGCGCCTCGCACAATGCCCTGAGCAGGGACGACGAGACGATCGTCGTGGCGTACAGGCCGGTGCGGCCCTGCCGGACCAGGTGGTCGGCGAGGAGTACCCCGACCTCGTCGCCGTGCAGCATCCGCCAACCGCGTACCCGGTCGGGGATCGCCACCGCGCACCGGTCGGCGTCCGGGTCGTTCGCCAGCGCGATGTCCGCGCCGATCTCCCGGGCCAACGCGAGCAGCTTGTCGGTCGCGCCCGGTTCCTCCGGGTTGGGGAATGAGACGGTGGGGAAGTTCGGGTCCGGCTCGGCCTGCTCGGCCACGATGCCCGGCACGGCGAACCCGGCCCGGGCGAAGACCGAGGTGAGCACGGCGGCACCCACCCCGTGCAGCGGGGTGTACGCCACGGTCAGCCCGCGCGGCCCGGCCGGGTCGATCAGCCCGGCGGTGGCCCGGACGTACCCGGCGACGGTGTCGTCACCGAGCACCTTCCCGGGCTCGCCCAGCGGCACCGCCGCCAGCGACCCGACCGCCCGGATCGCCGTGGAGATCTCGACGTCCACCGGCGGCACGATCTGCGCACCCGCGCCCCGGGGGCCGCCGGTCGAGGCGCCCAGGTAGACCTTGTAGCCGTTGTCCTGCGGCGGGTTGTGGCTGGCGGTGACCATCACCCCGGCGACCGCGCCGAGGGCCCGGACCGCGTACGCCAGCACCGGAGTGGGCAGCGGCCGGGGCAGCAGCAGGGCCGGCCGTCCCGCGCCGGTGGCCACCCGGGCGGTCCGCTCGGCGAACTCCTTCGAGCCGTGCCGGGCGTCGTACCCGATCACCAGCGGGCCGGACGCGTCGCGGGCGGCGAGCCAGCCGACCAGCCCGGCCGCGGCCGCGGTGACCACGGCCAGGTTCATCCCGTTCGGGCCGGCGCGCAGCGGGCCCCGCAGCCCGGCGGTGCCGAAGGTGAGCGGCCCGGCGAACCGGTCGGCCAGCTCGGTCCCGCTCGCCGGCAGCCGGTCGAGTACGCCCCGCAGCTCGTCCCGGGTCGCCGGGTCGGGGTCGTCGTCGAGCCACGCCTGGGCCCGGGCCCTGAGCCCGGCCAGCTCGTCGGTGGACTCGTCCGGGGATTCGCCGTCCCGCTGGTTCGGTTTCGCCGCCATCGGACTGTGATAGCACGCCGGCCACCCCCGGACGCAGCCCGGCCCCGCCCGGCGTGGTGTACGTCGGGGCGGGGCCGGGTGGAACGCGTCAGCCGGCGCTGGTGAGCCGGAACGACTTGACCATCTCGTCGAAGATCGGCTTGCTCTCCTCGAACCGGGCGTCCGGGGTGGTCAGGTAGAACGAGTACGCCTTCCCGTCCTCCGTGATCGCCCGCCACACCCCGTGCCGCTTGCCGGAGCCCTCGCCGCAGGTGTATTCCAGTTCGGCGGCGGGCTGGCCGGCCACCTCGACCTCCTGGAGCGCCACCTGGGCGTACGGCTTCTTGCAGCTACTGCCGTTCTTCTTCAGGCCGCCCTCGGCGACCTTCATGAAGCCCATCGGGGTCTTGCCCTCTTCCACCAGGATCCGGACCCGCCGGCCGCTGTCCTCCGGATCGGTGTAGTCGGTGAAGACCCCGCCGACGTTCTTCTTCCAGCCCTTGGGGACGTTGACCGAGACACCCTTCGAGCTGTGCGACTGGGTGGCGAAGGCCGCCTGGACCGGCGCCTGGCTGGTCGGTCCGGCCTGCGGGGGAGGCGTGTCGGCCGGCTCCTCGCCGCCGCCGAGGGAGAGCGCGACGATGCCGATCAGCAACACCGCGGCGACCCCGCCGGCCACGGCGAGCTGCATCTTCCGGGGCCAGCCCTGGACCGTGCGCAGCACCGAGTCGCCGGTCTGCCGGGCGCCGGTCAGGCCACGACCGAGCCCGCCACCCCTGGCCGTGTGCACCGTGCCGCCCCGACCGCCGTGTCCGGACATCGCCCCGGTCGGCGTGTCGAGCGGCCCGCCGCGCCGGCCGGCCGAGCCCGGCATCGCCCCGGTCGGGGCATCCAGCGGATTGGTGCCGGCCGCCGGTGGCCGGTTGGAGGTGGCCGCGTCGCGGGAGTTCCGGGCGATCCGGTCGGCCGGGGACTCGTTGGGGGCGAGCATGGCCCGGCCGCCGATCTCACCGTTGGCCGCCGGCCGGGTGGACTGGCCCTGGGCTCCGGCCGGTGTCGGCGACTGGGGCACGCCGGGTGCCGACTGCTGCCACGGCGAGCGCTGGGACGGCACCACCGCGTACGGGTCGGTGACCATGTGCCCGGCGGCGTTGCTGGCCAGCGGGCCGGCCAGCAGTTCGCGGAGCATGGTGCGGGAGGCGGTCACGTCGAGCCGGCGGGCCGGGTCCTTCTCCAGCAGGCCGAGCAGTACCCGGGTCAGCGCCCCGGACCGGACCGGCGGCGCGGGCGGATCCTCCACCACGGCGTGCATGGTCTCGATCGGGTCGCCCTTGTCGAACGGCGGCCGCCCCTCGACCGCGGTGTAGAGGGTGACGCCGAGCGAGAAGAGATCACTGGGCGGGCCGAAGTCCTGGCCCATGGCCCGCTCCGGCGAGATGAAGTGCGGCGAGCCGAGCACCATGCCGGGGGTGGTGAGCTGGACGTCGGTCGGCATCCGGGCCACCCCGAAGTCGGTGAGTACGCACCGGCCGTCGGAGCAGATCAGCACGTTGGCCGGCTTGACGTCCCGGTGCAGCACCCCGATCGCGTGCGCCACCTCCAGCGCGCCGAGCAGGGCGATGCCGATCTTCGCGACCGCGCGGGGCGCGAGCGGGCCGTCCTCGATCACCATGTCGGCGAGGCTGCGCGCGTCGAGCAGCTCCATCACGATCCACGGCCGCCCGCCCTCGGTGACCACGTCGTAGACCTGCACCACCGCCGGGTGCTGGAGGGCCGCCGCGGCCCGCGCCTCGCGGAGGGTGCGTTCGTACATCGCGTCGCGGTCGCTGGGGGCCAGCCCCGGTGGGAGCACGACCTCCTTCACCGCGACGTCGCGGCGCAGCAGGGTGTCGGCCGCGCGCCAGACCGTACCCATGCCGCCGTGGCCGACCGCCGCCCGCAACGAGTACCTACCGCCGATGGTGATGCCGGGTGCCGCACGTCCGTTGGTGGGATTGGCCGGTCCGCCACTCCACGTCGGGATCTGAGTCACAGAAAAGCCACCGAAGAGAATCGAGGGGGCACAGGACAGAACCCCCCTATATTGCGGGTTCCGACCGCAGAAGGGAAAGACAACCGCCGGAGTTACCGAGAACTCGACCGTACGTGTTGATTCTTTCACTCAACGTTCGTATTTATCGACGGCGAGTGCCGGTCCGCTCACCCGGGACGGGCGTCACGCCGGGCGGCTCCGGACCCGTCCGGCGCGTCCTCCGGCGGGGCCGATTCGGCCCGGGAGAGCCCGGTGCGCGGGAGCCGGCCTACCATGCCGGTCATGAGTGAAGGTCGGTCGAGCGAGTCGGGTTTCCCGATCAAGGCGGTCTACGACGCCGCCGACGTACCGGCAGGTCTGGACGTCCGGCTCGGTGCGCCCGGCGAGTTCCCGTACGCCCGGGGCGTCTACCCGACGATGTACACCTCGCGGCCGTGGACCATGCGCCAGTACGCCGGCTTCGGCACCGCCACCGAGTCCAACGCGCGCTACCACCAGCTCCTCGCCGCCGGCACCATGGGCCTCTCGGTCGCCTTCGACCTGCCCACCCAGATGGGCTACGACTCCGACCACCCGATCGCGCACGGCGAGGTCGGCAAGGTCGGCGTGGCGATCGACTCGGTCGACGACATGCGGGCCCTCTTCGCCGGCATCCCGCTGGACAAGGTCTCCACCTCGATGACGATCAACGCCCCCGGCTCGGTGCTGCTGCTCCTCTACCAACTGGTGGCCGAGGAGGCCGGGGTGGCCGGCTCGGCGCTGAACGGGACGATCCAGAACGACATCCTGAAGGAGTACATCGCCCGAGGCACCTACATCTTCCCGCCCAAGCCCTCGCTGCGGCTGGTCGCCGACACCTTCGGCTACTGCCGCAAGGAGGTGCCGAGGTGGAACACCATCTCGATCTCCGGCTACCACATGGCGGAGGCCGGGGCGACCCCGGTGCAGGAGATCGCCTTCACCCTGGCCAACGGCATCTCCTACGTCCGCGCGGCGCTCGCCGCCGGCCTCGCCGTGGACGACTTCGCGCCCCGGCTCTCCTTCTTCTTCGTGGCCCGGACCACCCTGCTGGAGGAGGTGGCGAAGTTCCGGGCCGCCCGGCGGATCTGGGCCAACCTGATGCGGGACGAGTTCGGCGCGCAGAACCCGAAGTCGCTGATGCTGCGCTTCCACACCCAGACCGCCGGGGTGCAGCTCACCGCCCAGCAGCCGGAGGTGAACCTGGTGCGGGTCGCCGTGCAGGGCCTCGCGGCGGTGCTCGGCGGCACCCAGTCGCTGCACACCAACAGCTTCGACGAGGCGATCGCGCTGCCCACCGAGAAGGCGGCCCGGCTGGCGCTGCGTACCCAGCAGGTGCTGGCGTACGAGACCGACCTGACCGCCACGGTGGACCCGTTCGCCGGCTCGTACGTCGTCGAGGCGATGACCGACGAGATCGAGGCGGGGGTGCGGGAGCTGATGGCCCGGGTCGCCGAGTACGGCTCGGCGGTGGAGGCGATCGAGGCGGGCTTCCAGAAGCGCGAGATCGAGTCCTCGGCCTACCGGGTGGCCCAGGAGATCGAGTCCGGCGACCGGGTGGTGGTCGGGGTCAACCGGTTCACCGTCGACGAGGAGGAGCCGTACCAGCCGCTCCGGGTCGACCCGGCGATCGAGGCGGCCCAGCGCGACCGGCTGGCCCGGCTGCGGGCCGACCGGGACTCGGCCGCCGTCGAGCGCGCCCTCGCCGACCTGCGCGCGGTCGCCTCGGGTACGGAGAACGTGCTCTACCCGATGAAGGAGGCGCTGCGGGCCCGGGCCACCGTCGGCGAGGTTTGCGGCGTGCTGCGCGAGGTATGGGGGACGTACCGGCCCAGCGACCGGTTCTGACCGCCGCGATCGCACCGACGTCCCGGCGGACCGGGCCGCCCGCTGCCGGGTACCCCGGTCGGGTGATCGGCGGTCTGTGGAGTGCCGGCCCGGTTTTTCGGGTATCGGGAGGTGGCCGGGCCCTACCGGTGGACGACGGACAGCCTGTGCGCGGCCCGTTTGACACCAACTGTCACCCTGGGGACCCCCGCCACCCCACCCGGTGGTGCTCCATCGTCGCCTGCCCGAGGACGGTCGGAACCTCGACAAATCGGACGGACGACGCTGCTGCCGAGCTAGATCGTGACCGGTGAAACCGTCACGCGTTGTAGGAGGTGTGGCACAGATGGCGGGGTCTGATGGCGGGATAGGTAGCCCTCCGTATATTGCCGAGCGCTCCTACCAGGGCTTTCGTGACGCTGTGCTGTCTGATCACTACCAGAACGAGGTTGCGCAGCGTCACCGTCGGCGGTCTAGGCTGTCCGAGTCCCATCCCATCCACAGTGATCGAGAATTCGACGTGACGAGTGCGTTGCAACTGCCGACCGGCAGCCAGCCGGCGTCGTCGGAATCCGAGACGCCGCCCGGGGCCGAGCCCCTGCCCTCCGGGCTCGACCGGATGCTCGACGTCCGGCTGCCCGATCTGATCGCTACCCGCCGGTTCCTGCACGCCCACCCGGAACTCTCCGGCCAGGAGTTCGACACCGCCGCGCTGATCGCCCGGGAGCTGGCGCTGGCCGGTCTGGAGCCGCGCCTGCTGCCGAAGGGCAACGGGGTGATCTGCGACATCGACGGGCGGCCCTCCGGGCCGGTGGTCGCGCTCCGGGCCGACCTCGACGCACTGCCGCTGACCGACGTCAAAGACGTCCCGTATCGGTCCACCGTGGACGGTGCCTGCCACGCCTGCGGGCACGACGTGCACACCACCGTCGTGCTCGGGGTCGGACTGCTGCTGGCCCAGCTCGCCCGGAGGGGCGAACTGGACGGGCGGGTCCGGCTGATCTTCCAACCGGCCGAGGAGATCCTGCCCTGCGGCTCGCTGGAGGTCATCGAGGCCGGTGGACTGACCGACGTGACCCAGATCTTCGCCCTGCACTGCGACCCGAACCTGCCGGTCGGCCGGGTCGGCCTGCGGGTCGGCCCGATCACGGCGGCGGCGGACAACATCACCGTCCGGCTGACCGGACCGGGCGGGCACACCGCCCGGCCGCACCTGACCGTGGACCTGGTCGACGCGCTGGGCCGGCTGGTCACCGAGGTACCGGCGCTGGTCAACCGGCGGGTGCCGGCGAACAGCGGACTGCTGCTGGTCTTCGGGCAGGCCTCGGCCGGTACCCAGTACAACGTCATCCCGAACGAGGCGATGGCCGCCGGCACACTCCGGGTGCTGGACCGGGACACCTGGGACCAGGCACCGAAGATCGTCGCCCAGGTGGTCCGGGACGTCATCGCCCCGACCGGCGCCACCGTGGACGTCGAATACCTGCGCGGGCGCCCGCCGGTGGTGAACGACGCCGGGGCGATCCGGGTGCTGACCGCCGCGACCGTGGCCTCGGCCGGCCCGGCCGGGATCGCCGAGACCCCGCAGAGCATGGGGGGCGAGGACTTCTCCTGGTATCTGGAGCACGTGCCGGGTGCGCTGGCCCGGCTCGGCGTCGGGCGGGCGGCGGCCAACGTCGACCTGCACCGGGCGACGTTCGACGTGGACGAGCGGGCGATCGGGGTCGGCGTACGGCTGCTGGTGCAGACCGCGCTCAAGGCCCTGGCCGGCTGACCCGCCGTACCGGACCCGGATCGCCGCGACGGTCCGGGCCGGAGCCGCCGGGTGCCCTGGACGCGGCACCCGGCGTACCCGGAAAACCGCTCAGCCGGGCGGGGCCGGCGCCTGGGCCGGGACCGCGGGCGTGCTCCGGGGCGGGGCCGGCGGGGTCGGCCGGGAGCGCCGGCCGCGGAGCCGACGGCCCAGCCAGACCAGCCCGAACGCCGGCAGGCCCAGCGCGACGGCCCACGGCAGCAGTGCGCCCAGCACGGTCAGCAGGACCCGCAGCGACACGACGAACGCCGTCCAGCCGCCCTCCAGCCCGGCCAGGAAACCTATCGCCGGCTCGTCGTCCTCCGGCACCTGGGCGTTCGGCCCGAGCAGCACCGCGGTGACCGTGGAGAGCGCGGTCAGGTCGGCCAGCCGGCGCTTCTTCGCCTCCAGCGAGGCGAGGTCCGCCTCCCGCTTGGCCAGCTCGCTCTCCAGCATCACCAGGTCCGACAGGGACTTCGCCTGGGCCAGCAGCCGCCGGCCGCTGGCCACCCTCGCCTGCTGGGTGGCGATCCGGGCGTCCAGGTCGAGGGTCTCCTCGGTGACATCGTCGGTCTTCACCTCCCGGCGCAACTGCTCGCCCAGCCGGGCGACCTCGTCCACCACGGCGGCGAACCGGTCGGCCGGGACCCGCAGTTGCAGGGTCGCCTCGGAGCGTGACGCGTCGCTGCTCCGGTTGTCGCCACCGAGGAAGCCGCCGGCCCCGGTCACGATGCCCACCGCCCGGGCAGCCGCCGCCTCCACGTCGTCCACCCGTACCGTCACCGAGCCGGTGTAGACGATCGCGCGCTGGCCGACCCCCAGCTCGGTCGTCGGTTCCTTCGCCGGCTGGCCGGCCTGTGGCGCCCCGCCCCCGCCCAGCGGCCCCTCGGCCGCGCCGGGCTGTGCCTGCTCGGCGCCGCCGGCCGGGGCGTCCGCCGCCGAGGTGCCGGAGGCGCTGTCCCCGCCGTCGGCTCCGCAGCCGGCCAGCGCCAGGGCGGCGGTCAGTGCCACCGCACCCAGCAGCCCGGCCCGCCTGCGCCGACCCGGTCCGACCGAGATCCTGTTCCGTCCGACCACGGTCCCGCTTCGTCCGCTCATGTCCCTCTCCGTTCGTCCGTCCCCCGTAGAGGCGTTCCGTCAGACGCGCCGCGAAGTCACCCCGGTTCCGGCAGACTGCGCTGGAGACATCACGATTCGGTGACCGAGGAGTCTCGATGCGACTGACCAAGTACGGCCACGCGTGCGTACGGGTGGAGGAGGACGGGGCGGTGCTGGTCGTCGACCCCGGCAATCTCACCGAGCCGGCCGCGCTGGACGGGGTGGACGCGGTGCTGATCACCCACGAACACGCCGACCACCTCGACGTGGACGCCCTGGCCGAGGCGCTCGACCGGCGTCCGTCGGTGACCGTCCACACCCATCCGGACGTGGCGTCCAAACTGGATGCACTGGCCGGGGTGGTGCGTACGGTCTCCTCCGGGGAGTCGTTCGAGGCGGCCGGCTTCGCCGTGCGGGCGTACGGCGGCTGGCACGCCGAGATCCATCCGGAGATTCCCCGGGTGGTGAACCTCGGCTTCCTGGTGAACGACTCGGTGTACCACCCGGGCGACTCGTTCGACGTACCGGAGGCGGTGGAGGTGGACACCTTGTTCGTGCCGATCTCGGGTCCCTGGCTCAAGCTCGCCGACTCGGTGAGCTTCGTCCGGGCGGTCAGCCCGCGCCGGGCGTACGCGTTGCACGACGGGCTGCTCGGCGACGCCGGGCTCACGGTGTACGACAAGAACATGGCGCTGCTGGCCAACTGCGACTACGCCCGCCTGGTGCCCGGGACCGCGGTCGACTGAACCCGGAGAATCGAGAGAATGCCCGGCCTGCCCCGTGAACTCGTCGAACGGCTCTACACCGCGCCGCCGGACGGCTTCGTCGCCGCCCGCTCCGAGGCGGTCGCCGCGGCCCGGGCCGCCGGTGACCCGAGCGCCGCCCGGGAGATAGCCAAGCTGCGCAAGCCGACCGTGGCGGCCTGGCTGGTGAACCTGCTGGCCCTGCGCCGCCCGGAGCTGATGGCCGACCTGGTCGAACTCTCCGCCGCGCTCCGGGGCGCACAGCGGGAACTGCGCGGCGACCGCCTGCGGGAACTCTCCGCGCAGCGGCGGGGCGTGGTGGGCGCGCTGGTCGGCCAGGCCCGGGCGCTCGCCGAGCAGGAGGATCCCCGGCTGGCTGCCGGAAAGCTGCCGCTGGCCGACGTGGAGGCGACGTTGAACGCGGCGCTGGCCGACGTCGGGGTCGCCGAGCAGGCCCGGTCCGGCCGGCTGGTCCGGGCGGCCAGCTACGCCGGCTTCGGCGAGGTACCCCGGCCGCAGTTGCGACTGATCGTCGGCGGTCCGGACACCGAGGAGCTGACCGAAGGCGCCGTCGACGAACTGGTCGAGGCCGCCGCCGACGGGTCTGCGGAGCCGGGCCGGGAGACCGGGACCGGTCCGGCCGGTCGGGCGGCGGCGGGCGGGGTGCGCGGCCGGCGTACCGGAGCCGGAGCGGGGCGACCGGGTGCGGCCGGTGCGCCGCAGGGCACCTCGACCGCCGAGCGGGCAGCCGCCCGGGCCGCCCGGGCCGAGGAGTCTGCCCGGGCCGCCCGTCGTCGTACCCTCGACCGGGCGCTGGCCGAGGCGCGTACCCGGCAGGAGCGGGCCGAGGCGGAGCTGGCGGCGGCGGTGGCGGCCGAGCGGGACGCCGCCGCGGCGCTGACCGCGATCGAGTCCGAACTCGCCGAACTGGAGCGGCGGCGGGCCGCCGCCGAACAGGAGTCTGGGCGGCGCAAACTGGCAAGGCGGGCCGCCGAGCGGGGAGCGGTCGCCGCCCGGCGCCGGGCCGGCGAGGTGCAGGCGGCGGTCGAGGCGATGGCGGAGGACGGCGACGACACGCCCTGAGGCGGCGCCGCCGTCACCGATCCCCTGCGGGCCGGTCCACGCCCGGACGCCCGGCTCTTCCCCGGCGTCGAGCCGGACACCGACGGCAGCGCAACCGTGCTGGCCGGAGAGCCGTGCGTGCGGCGCGGCCCGAAGGTGGTGGCTGGCCGGCAGGGCGCCCGGCCCGGTCGGGCCGGCGCGCTGGACACGCCCGGTTCGGCCGGGCCGGCTCGGTCGGGCCGGGAGGCGCCCGGCGGGTCGTTTCGGCGCGGCTGGCGGTCGGGGCTGCCGAAATCCCGGTCCGCGAGGCAGACTCAACCGGATGACGCGGGCACAACCCGGAACTCAGACCGGAAGGCAGTGTCGTTGACCCCCGAGCAGGCCGCCGGCGCGGCCAGGCCGACCGTGCTGAAGCTGGGCAGCGCCTTCATCGAGTGTCCCCGCACGTTGCGCCGGGCGCGCCAGATGGGCATCTCCGGCTGGGCGTTCCTGGTGACGGGTCGTGGTGCGGTCCTCGGCGACGTACGGACCGAGACCGTGGCCGCCGCGATCGGCATCCTCTCGCCGGACGCGGTCGCCGACGGCTGGGAGACCGCCGTCCGGGTGGCCACCCCGAGCGCGGTGGCCGAGGTCAGCCGGGCCGAGTGCTGCCGCTGGGGGATCGATTACCTGGCCGGCTTCCCGCCGCTGGCCCGGCTGATCGAGTTGGTCGAGCCGGTCGTCGTGGCGGCCGACGCCACCGGGATGCCGCTCTTCGCGGCCTGGCGGGGCATGCCGGTGCCGGCGGACGCCGCCCCGGCCGCCCGGGCGGCCGTGCTGCTGCACCTGCTCTTCGAGTACTACTCCGGCGCCAGCCTGATGGCGGTACGCGCGGCCGGCATGACGGCGATGGAGGTCATCCTCGCCGGTCCGGAGGGGGAGTCCGGCGCGGTGACATACGGCTGGTCGCCGCCGTACCCGCCGGTCGGGCCGCTGGTCCGGCGGCGGCTCTGGGCCGAGTCGGTGACCGACCGGATCGTGGCCCAGGCGTACGGGGTGCTCGACCCGGCGGAGCGGGTGGAGTTGGTCAGCCTGCTCGGCGCCGCGCTGACCGGGGTGCGGATGTCACCGCCCAACCTGGACTGACCACCTCCTCCCCGCCCAACTGGTCCCGTCGGGCCGGGGTGCACGCGATCGCCGTGGTTCCGCCCACCCTCGGCGGAACCACGGAGCCGGTCCGCACCCCGTCCGGGGCGACGGCCCGAGGGGTCAGGACCAGCGGAACAGCCTCGCGGCCAGCGCGCCGAAGAGGGCGGTGGAGCCGACCAGCACCGCCAGGTGCAGCGGCTGCGGCGAGTTGCCGGTCCAGGTGTCCTGAAGCGCCTGGGAGGTGGCGCCCAGCGGGGTGAAGTCGGCGACCCGGCGTACCGCCTCCGGCATCAGCGGGCCCGGGGTCCAGACTCCGGCCGCGAAGAGCATCGGGTAGTAGATCAGGCTGCCGATGCCCGTCGCGGCCCGGCTCGTCGGGGTGAAGGCGGCGACCAGCAGGGCCAGCGCCACCATCGAGGCCGAGCCGAGCACGAAGGCGGCGAGCAGTCCGGGTACGTTCGGTCGGGCCTCGATCCCGAAGACCAGCCCGCCGGCGAGCAGCGCCAGCGCGGAGCCGGCGAGCAGCGCGGCCACGTTGACCGCCAGTTGCGCCACCAGCAGCCGGACCGGTGAGACCGGGGTGGTGGAGAGCCGGCGCAGTACACCCTTCTCCCGGTCGGCGGCGAGCGTGTTCAGCAGGCTGACCAGGGCGACGGTGCCGATCGCCAGGGCCAGGGTGATCGGCAGGTAGAACTCGATCGGCTTCCGGCCGCCGATGTCGGCGTTCGGCTCGTTGAAGCCCGGCATGGCGCTACCCAGGATCAGGACCAGGGCGGCGGGGAAGATCACCGCGAAGAAGGAGCCCAGCGGGTCCCGGACGAAGAGCTTCGCCTCGGTGACGACCAGCTTGCCGGTGCTCCGGCCGGCGGTACGGCCTCGGCGCCCCCGGCCGGTGCTGCCGGACGGGACGGTTTCGGGACGGGCGGTGGCGTTCATCAGGGTTCCTCGATCCTTCGGTTCGGGCGGGTAGGAGGCCGGGTCAGTTCGGGCTGCTGGCGGTCGAACCGGTCAGGGCGAGGACGGCGTCCTCCAGGGTGGGGCGCTCGACGCCGGGCACGTCGGCCCGGGCCACCAGTTCGGCCGGGGTGCCGATCGCGACCACCTCACCGGCCCGGATCACGGCCAGCCGGTCGCAGAGCCGCTCGGCCTCGTCCATGAAGTGGGTGACCAGGACGACGGTCACGCCCCGGTCCCGGACCTCCCGGACGAGCTGCCAGGTGTCCCGGCGGGCCTGCGGGTCCAGCCCGGTGGTCAACTCGTCGAGTACCGCGATCCGGGGGTTGCCGACCAGGGCGAGCGCGACGGAGAGCCGTTGCTTCTGTCCGCCGGAGAGCTTGCCGAACACCGTGTTCCGCTTCGCGGTCAGCCCCAGCTCGTCCATCAGCGCCCGCCAGTCGGCCGGCTCGGCGTAGAACGAGCTGTACAGGTCGAGCGCCTCCCAGACCTTCAGCCGGTCCGGCAGGTGACTCTCCTGGAGCTGGATGCCGACCTGGCGGCGCAGCGCGGCGCGGTCCCGGACCGGGTCCAGCCCGAGTACCCGGATCGTTCCGCCGTCGGCCCGGCGCAGCCCGGTCAGGCACTCGACCGTGGTGGTCTTGCCGGAGCCGTTGGGGCCGACGATCCCGAAGATCTCTCCGGCCGACACCTCGAAGGAGACGTCGCGGACCGCGACCTGGTCGCCGTACCGCTTGTGCAGGTTGCCGATCTCGATGACTGTCATGCCGAAAACGCTAGGAATCCGGGCCGTTCCCCGGAATGCGTCCACCCGCCCGGCCGGGGTGCAGGTAACTACACCCCGGCCGGGCGCCTGGCAGCAGTCCGTTGGAGGCGCCGGGCGCCCAGACTGGACGCATGTCGCGCCGGTACGGTCTCGCGTTCGTCCGTAACCTCGCCCAGACCGGGCTGGGTCTGCTTGGCCTGCTGATGTCCGTACTGCTGGTGGCGGCGGCCACCCTGGTCGTGCCGTACCTGCCGGCGGCCCGGGCCGGCAAGCGGCTGGCCGATCTGGGTCGGCGGCTGGCCGGGCGCTGGGGCGGCGTCCCGATACCGGTCGAGCAGCGCCCGGGACCGCCGGCGCCGCGGCGCAGGGCCGACGGCTGGTACGTCTACGAGAACGAGCTCTACCGCTCGCCCCGGCTGCCGGCGTACCTGATGGAGCTCACCTGGCGCGGCGAGGACCCGGCGCTGCTGCGCGAGTGGGTCTGGCTGCACCTCACGCCCTTCGCCGGCGGTCTCGGCACGCTGATCCCGCCGGTGCTGGCCGGTGCCGGGATCGGGCTCGGCGCGCTCGGGCTGACCGGCGGTACGGCCCCGGTCGTCGGCTCGCCGCCGCTCGCGCTGGCGCTGCCGGTCGGGCTGGTGCTGGTCGCCCTCGGCCTCGCGGTCGCGCCGCTGACGCTGCGGCTGCACGCCCGGTGGAGTCGGCTGCTGCTCCAGCCGCCGGAACAGTCCTGGTGGCACCGGTCGGGGTTGGCTGGCCGGACGAGGCGGCGGTCGACGGGTGCCTGGCGCGCCGCCGGGCTGGCCGGCCTCGGCTTCGCGGCGTTCGGCGGCTTCCTGCTCAACCTGCTGGCCCTGGTCGTCACCTGGGGCGGGCTGTCGCCGCAGGTGTCGAAGCTGACCCGGCCGCTGGTCAGCCGCTACCGCCGGTACGTACGCACCTGGGTCGGGGTGACGATCCCGGAGCCGTACCGGCCGTATCCCGCGCCGCCCCGGCCGGACGAGGACGGCCGCTACCGGGTCGGTCGTACCCTGTACGACGACCGGGACACGGCGATCCGGGTCCAGGGGTACGGGTGGCTCTTCACCGATCCGGCGTTCTGGCGGGACCAGCTCTGGATGGCCACCAACCCGCTGCTCGGGGTGCTCGGACTGGTCCCGGCGACGCTGATCTCGGTGGGGATGTTCGGGCTGGCCGGGCAGCCACTCTGGTGGGCGCCGTGGGCGGTGCCGCTGGGACTGTTCAGCGGGGAGTGGGTCACGCCCTGGTACATCTGGTACGGCGTGACGTACCTCTCGCCTGGCCTCGGCGAGATCCCCGGCTGGACCAGTGCACTGTTCGGCCTGGCGCTGGCCGGCCTCGGCGCGCTGCTCGCCCCGGCCCTGCTCCGGTTGCGTCTGCGGTACGACCGGCTGCTGCTCGCGCCGACCCGGTCGGCCGAGCTGGCGCTGCGGGTACGGCGACTGACCGAGACCCGGGCCGACGCCGTCGACACCCAGGCGGCCGAACTGCGCCGGATCGAACGGGACCTGCACGACGGGGCGCAGGCCCGGCTGATCGCGGTCGGGCTCAGCCTGGCCGGGGTGGAGCGGCTGATCGAGGAGGATCCGTCGACGGCGCAGGCGATGGTGGCCCAGGCCCGGCACGCCTCGGCGACCGCGCTGACCGAGCTGCGGGACCTGGTCCGGGGCATCCATCCGCCGGTACTCGCCGAGCGGGGCCTGCCGGACGCGCTCCGGGCCGTGGCGCTGGACAGCCCGGTCCCGGTACGGGTGACCGGGGAACTGCCCGGCCGGCTCGACGCCCCGGTGGAGTCGGCGGCGTACTTCTGCGCGCTGGAGGCGCTGGCCAACGCCAGCCGGCACGGCGGCGCGAGCACGGTGGAGATCGACATCGCGCACACCGGCACGGTGTTGCGGATCACGGTCGCCGACGACGGTCGGGGCGGCGCCGATCCGGCCCGTGGGACCGGGCTGCGCGGCATGCGGCGTCGACTGGGCGCGTTCGACGGGATACTCACCGTGCACAGCCCGGTCGGCGGCCCGACGCTGGTGACCGTGGAGATTCCCTGCCCGCTCCCGGGTAGCGGAGACGGCTTCGCCGGGTAGCGGGGACGGCCGGGTCAGGCCGAGGCGGTGCCGGTGGGCCGGGAACGCAGTTCGGCCACGTAGTCGTCGGGGGCACCGGCCTTCTCCGCCGCGTTGGCGATCTCCGACAGGTACCACGCGGTGGGCAGCCCGCCCTCGTAGCCGGCGAAGACGTACACCCAGGCGGTGATCTCGCCGTCCAGGGTGACCACCCGGACGTGCAGCTTCCGGTACGTGCCGGAGGCCACCCCCTCGACCTCGTCGAGTTGGGCGGCGTCCCAGGAGTGCACGTCGTAGAGTGCGACGAAGACCCGATCGCCGGGCGACTCGACGATGGTGGTGACGGCGCCCTCCCAGCCGATCACCCCCTCGCCGGCGAAGGTGAGCCGCCAGCCTTCCAGCCAGCCGGTGCCCACCATGGGTGAGTGCGGGCAGTAGGCACGCATCCGGGCGGGATCGAGGTTTGAGCCGTACGCGGCGTAATGACGCACGGCGATGACGATAGCCCGGTGGAGGGGTGGGGGAGAATACGACCGTGCGTGTCGGACGGGTTCTGAACGAGATTGTCACTGGAAGCAGCGACGGAGGGCGAGCACTGTGAGCCGGATTGTGATCATCGGCGGGGGGCCGGCCGGCTACGAGGCGGCGCTGGTCGCCGCGCAGTTGGACGCCGATGTGACGGTGGTCGAGACCGACGGGGCGGGCGGGGCGTGCGTGCTGCACGACTGCGTACCGTCGAAGACCTTCATCGCCAGTTCCGAAGTGGTGACCGGATATCGGGACACCGAGGAGTTCGGGGTGCACTCGGACGGGCTGGACGCGATCACCGTCGACGCGCCGACCGTGTACGGCCGGGTCAAGCGGCTCGCGCTCGCCCAGTCCGCCGACATCCAGGCAAAACTGATCAAGGCCGGCGTGACCTTCGTCTCCGGTCGGGCCCGGCTGGGCGAGGACACGCTCGGTCACACCCACCGGGTACTGGTGACCCCGCCGGACGGTGACTCCACGTACTCGATGGACGCCTCGACCGTGCTGATCGCCACCGGTGCCACCCCGAGGGTGCTGCCCACCGCGGTCCCGGACGGCGAGCGGATTCTGGACTGGCGCCAGGTCTACGACCTGGCCGAGCTGCCGGAACGGCTGATCGTGATCGGCTCCGGCGTCACCGGTGCCGAGTTCGCCAGCGCCTACCTGGCGATGGGGGTACAGGTGACCCTGGTCTCCAGCCGCGACCGGGTGATGCCGCACGAGGACCCCGACGCCGCGATGGCGATCGAGCAGGTCTTCCGGGCCCGGGGGATGGAGATCCTCAACAACAGCCGGGCGAACGCGGTCCGCCGCTCCGGCGACGGGGTCGAGGTGGAACTCGCCGACGGCCGGGTGGTGTCCGGCTCGCACGCGCTGATGGCGGTCGGCTCGGTCCCCAACACCGCGGATCTCGGCCTGACCGAGTACGGCGTGACGGTGGCCCCGGGCGGCTACGTCAGCACCGACCGGGTCTCCCGGACCAACGTGCCCGGCATCTACGCCGCCGGTGACTGCACCGGGGTACTGCCGCTGGCCAGCGTCGCCGCCATGCAGGGCCGGATCGCGATGTGGCACGCGCTGGGCGAGGCGGTCTCGCCGCTGCGGCTGCGTACCGTCGCCGCCAACGTCTTCACCGATCCCGAGCTGGCCACGGTCGGGGTGTCGCAGAACGAGGTGGACTCGGGGCGGGTCCCGGCCCGCCAGGTGATGCTGCCGCTGGCGGGCAACGCCCGGGCCAAGATGGCCGACGTGCGGGACGGCTTCATCAAGCTGTTCTGCCGCCCGGCCAGTGGCCAGGTCGTCGGCGGTGTCGTGGTGGCGCCGAAGGCCAGCGAGCTGATCCTGCCGATCACCATGGCGGTGGAGAACAACCTCACGGTCGACCAGTTGGCGATGACCTTCACCATCTATCCCTCGCTGTCCGGATCGATCACCGAGGCGGCGCGGCAGTTGATGCTGCACGGGCTGGAGTAGGGGGCTCCGGGCGGGTGGTACGGATAGTTTCGCGGGGCGGTGGTGGCGCGGCCGGCGGCGTACCGTTGTCGGCGCGCGAACCGTATCCCGTCGGGTCCCCCGTTCCCGGTGGTCGAAGCGGTTCGCCACCGGGCCGCCGGCGGGTCCCGCGCCGGCGGCCCTCCTAATCGGCGAATCCGCCATCGGCGATCAAGGCACCGTACGAGGCGCTGGACGTCACCCCGCGACCGTTGTCCAGCGTGGAGCTGCGGGTCCGGGCCGACGTGCTCGCCGACACCGGGCAGGGTGTCGAGGTGACCATCACCCGACTGCGCTGAGCCGGGCCGGGTGGAAATCGACTGCGGGCGGCCGGCCGGCCGGAGTACCGTGGCCGCCATGCGCAGCGCGATGAGCGAGACGACGACGCCGGGACACCCCGGCGTGCCGCGCTGACGCAGACCAACTCGTCGACTGGCCCCGGGGCGATCCGCTCCGGGGCTTCGTCGTGCGCACCAGATCGGCGCGGTCCCTGGGCGGAGCAGCCGTCGGGCCGTACCAGATCTGGGAGCTGACATGCACGACCACCGCAGGCTCGGCCGTGAGCTGGAGCTGTTCCACGCCGATCCGCTCTCCGGGGCCGGGCTGCCGGTCTGGCTGCCGGCCGGCGCCGCCGCCCGGCACAGCGTCGAGGAGTACGTCCGCGAGCTGGAACGTCGGGCCGGCTACCAGCACGTCTACTCGCCCCCGCTGGGCAAGCGGGAGCTGTTCGAGCTGTCCGGGCATCTCGGCTACTTCGCCGGAGACATGTTCCCGGTGCTGCGGCTCTCCGACGACGACGAGTTCGTACTCCGTCCGGCGCTCTGCCCGCACCACGCCCTGGTCTACCGGGCCCGGGGCCGGTCCTACCGGGAGTTGCCGCTGCGCATCGCCGAGCTGGGCGGGATGTACCGGCCGGAGCGGTCCGGGGTGCTCGGCGGGCTCAGCCGGGTGCGGGCGATCTCGCTCAACGACGCGCACAACTTCTGTCCGCCGGAGCAGGTCGGCGCCGAGGTCGCCGAGGTGCTGGAGCTGATCCGGGTGGCGCACGCCGCGCTCGGGGTACGCCCGGCGGGGTTCCGGCTGTCGCTGCGCGGACCGGGCGAGAAGTACGTCGGCGACGACGAGGAGTGGCGGCACGCCGAGGACCTGCTCCGGGCGGCACTGTCCGGACTGCCGTACGTCGAGGCGCCCGGGGAGGCGGCATTTTACGGACCGAAGATCGACATCCAGGTACGGGACGCCGCCGGCCGGGAGTCGACCCTCTCCACCATCCAGCTCGACTTCGACAAGCCGGCCCGGTTCGATCTCGGCTACGCCGACGCCCGGGGACGGCGGGCGCGGCCGGTGATGGTGCACCGGAGCCTGGTCGGCAGCATGGAGCGGCTCTTCGGGTACCTGATCGAGGTGCACGCCGGTGCCTTTCCGGCCTGGTACGCCCCGGTCCAGGTGCGGGTACTGCCGGTCGGGCCGGAGCAGGTGGCGGCGGCGGAGGCGTTCCGCCGGGACTGCGTACTCGCCGGGCTGCGGGCGGAGCTGGTCGTCGACGGGTCGCTCGGCGCCCGTATCCGGGACGCCGCCCAGCGCCGGGTCCCGTACGCGGCGGTGCTCGGTGCCCGGGAGGTGGCGGCCGGGCAGGTGGCGCTGCGGCTGCGGGACGGCCGGGGCGTCGACCCGATGGCGGCGCCGGACGCGTTGGGCCTGATCGCCGGGGTGGTTGCCGGCCGATCGGCGGAACTCCTACCCTGAGCCGGGCCAAAGCTGGTGCGGCCAGCATATCTTGTCGATGTCAAGATATGCTGGCCGCCATGAGCGAGGACAGCACCGCCGGGCGGCCGTACCATCACGGAGACCTGCGGAGGGCGTTGCTCTCCGCCGCCGCGACCGCGATCGAGGAGTCCGGTCCGGCCGGTCTCAGCCTGCGCGACCTGGCCCGCCGGGCCGGCGTCTCGCACGCCGCCCCGGCGCACCACTTCGGCGACAAGGCCGGGCTGCTCACCGCGTTCGCCACCGAGGGCTTCGAGATGCTGGCCGACAGGCTGGCCCGGATCCGCCAGGAGTCCGGCGGCAACCTGCTCGAACTCGGGGTCGGCTACGTCACGTTCGCAGTGCACCACCGGGCCCACTTCGAGGTGATGTTCCGGCCGGAACTCTTCCACCGCGACGACGCCGCACTCGCCGCCGCCCAGCAGCGGGCCCGGGCGGCACTCCGGGCCGGTGTGTCCGGCCTGCCGGCGGCACCGGTCGGCCCGGAGGGGGCGCAGACCGAGCTGGCCGCCTGGTCGATCGTGCACGGCTTCGCCAACCTGTGGCTCGGCGGAGCGCTCCGGGGCGACCAGGTCGGCGACGACCCGGAGGCCGCCGCCAGGCTGGTGATCACTCGACTCTTCACGACACCCGGTTGAGCCGTCTCCGCCGCTCAGCAGTGGGGGATTTCCCGGCAGCTCACCTGTTGGTGGTGTTTCCCGGCAGCTCGCCTGGTGGTGGTGTTTCACGCAGCTCGCCTGGTGGCGGTGTTTCCCGGCAGCTCACCAGTTGGTGGGCAGCGGCATCCCCTCGGTGTAGCCGGCGGCGCTCTGCACCCCGACCACCGCGTTGGCGTGGAACTCGGCGAGATCGGCGGCGCCCGCGTACGTGCACGCGCTGCGTACCCCGGCGACGATCTCGTCGATCAGGTCCTCCACGCCCGGCCGGTTCGGGGCGAGGTACATCCGCGCGCTGGAGATCCCCTCCTCGAAGACCGCCTTCCGGGCCTGGTCGTACGGGCTGTCCTCGGCGGTACGCGCACTGACCGCCCGCGCCGAGGCCATGCCGAAGCTCTCCTTGTAGCGCCGGCCGTCGGCGTCGGTGTAGAGATCCCCGGGTGACTCGTAGGTGCCGGCGAACCAGGTGCCGATCATCACGTTCGACGCCCCGGCGGCCAGGGCCAGCGCGACGTCGCGTGGGTGCCGTACCCCGCCGTCGGCCCAGACGTGCCGGCCCAGCTCGCGGGCGGCGGCCGCGCAGTCGAGTACCGCGGAGAACTGTGGCCGGCCCACCCCGGTCATCATCCGGGTGGTGCACATCGCACCCGGCCCCACGCCGACCTTGACGAGGTCCGCACCCGCCTCGACCAGATCCCGTACCCCTTCCGGGGTGACCACGTTGCCGGCGGCCACCGGGACCGGCGGGTTCAGGCTGCGTACCGCCCGCAGGGCCCGGAGCATCCGCTCCTGGTGGCCGTGCGCGGTGTCCACCACCAGGGTGTCCACCCCGGCCTCGAAGAGCGCGGCGGCCTTGCCGGCGACGTCGCCGTTGATGCCGATCGCGGCGGCGATCCGCAACCGACCCTTGCCGTCCAGCGCGGGCCGGTACAGCGTGGCCCGCAGCGCACCCCGGCGGGTCAGCACCCCGACCAGCCGGCCCTCGACGTCGACCACCGGAGCGAGCCGGCGGCGGCCCCGGGACAGCCGGTCGAACCCGGTTCGGGGATCGGCCTCGGCGGGCACGGTGTGCAGTTCGGTGGACATCACATGCCGCAACTGCGCGAACCGGTCCACCCCGACCGTGTCGGCCTCGGTCACCACGCCGACCGGCCGTCCGTCCGGGTCGACCACGATCACCGCACCGTGCGACCGCTTCGGCAACAGATGGATGGCGTCTCCGACGGTGTCGGTCGGACCGAGCGTGATCGCGGTGTCGTGCACCAGATGCCGCTGCTTGACCCAGCCGATCACCTCGGCGACCACCTCGATCGGGATGTCCTGCGGCAGTACGGTGAGACCTCCGCGCCGGGCCACCGTCTCGGCCATCCGCCGACCGGCCACCGCCGTCATGTTGGACACCACGATCGGGATCGTGGTGCCGGTCCCGTCGCTGCTGGCCAGGTCGACGTCGAGCCGGGACTCCACGGCCGACCGGACCGGGGCCAGGAAGACGTCGTTGTAGGTCAGATCCTGGGTGGGCTTTCCGCCGGTGATGAACCGCACCTGGCCATCATGCCGGAGGACGATCCGCCCGGCCCGGCAGTCCCGCTGGTCACGTCACCGGCCTCTCCGGTTCTCACCGCTGTCGCCGGCCCCCGCGACGCCGGTGTCCCCGCTCCCGTCGTCTCCTGCCCGCCTGACGGTCTGGGCTCGCTGCCCGTCTGACGGTCTGGGCTCGCTGCCAGCCGGTGCCGGGGACTCCGGGCCGAGGGTGTGCGACGTGTGCCGGACGGGTCAGCTGATGACGCAGATGACGGCGCCCGCGGTGAGCACCCCGCCGACCTCGACGGCGAGCTCGCTCACCACGCCGGCCTTGTGCGCGTGCAGCGGCTGTTCCATCTTCATCGCCTCCATGACGACGATCAGGTCACCCTCGGCGACCGTGTCGCCGTCGGCAACCGCGATCTTGACGATGGTGCCCTGCATCGGGGAGGTCAGCGCGTCTCCACCGCCGGCGGCCCCGCCCGCCGTACCCGACCGGCCAGCGCGCCGGGCCGGCCGTCGGACGGCGGCACCGGAGGCAACCGGGCCGGCGGCCGGGGCCGTACCCGCGCCGTAGCCGGCGGGGAGGCTGACCTCCAGCCGCTTGCCGCCGACCTCGACCACGACGGTCTCCCGATCGCCGGCCGGCTCGTCGGCCGGCCCGGCGCCGGTGAACGCCGGCACGGTGTTGTCGAACTCGGTCTCGATCCACCTGGTGTGCACGGTGAACGGCGCGGAGGTGAAAGCCGGGTCCCGGACGACGAGCCGGTGGAACGGCAGCGCGGTGGCCATCCCGTCCACCACCATCTCGTCGAGGGCCCGGCGAGCGCGCTCCAGCGCCTCGGTACGGGTCTCGCCGGTGACGATCACCTTGGCGAGCAGCGAGTCGAAGTTGCCGCCGATCACGTCGCCCGCGACGATGCCGGCGTCCACCCGTACGCCGGGCCCGGTGGGAAGCCGCAGCGCGGTCACCGTGCCCGGCGCCGGCAGGAAGTTCCGGCCCGGGTCCTCGCCGTTGATCCGGAACTCGATCGAGTGCCCGCGCGGCACGGGATCGGCGTCGAACCGGAGCTTCTCGCCGGACGCGATCCGGAACTGCTCCCGGACCAGGTCGATGCCGGCGGTCTCCTCGGTCACCGGGTGCTCCACCTGTAGCCGCGTGTTCACCTCCAGGAAGGAGATGGTGCCGTCCACGCCGACCAGGTATTCCACGGTGCCGGCGCCGTGGTAGTCGGCCTCCCGGCAGATCGCCTTCGCGCTGGCGTGGATCGCCGCCCGCTGCTCGTCGGTCAGGAACGGGGCCGGCGCCTCCTCGACGAGTTTCTGGTGGCGGCGTTGCAGCGAGCAGTCCCGGGTCCCGACCACCACGACGTTGCCGTGCTGGTCGGCGAGGACCTGTGCCTCGACGTGCCGGGGCCGGTCCAGGTAGCGCTCGACGAAACATTCGCCCCGGCCGAACGCGGCCAGCGCCTCCCGGGTGGCCGACTCGAAGAGCGCCGGGATCTCCTCCATCGTCCGGGCCACCTTGAGACCCCGGCCGCCGCCGCCGAACGCCGCCTTGATCGCCACCGGCAGACCGTGCTCGGCGGCGAAGGCCAGCACCTCGTCCGGCCCGCTCACCGGCTCGGAGGTGCCGGGCACCAGCGGAGCGCCGGCCCGCTGCGCGAGATGCCGGGCGGTGACCTTGTCGCCCAGGTCGCGGATCGCCTGCGGGCTCGGCCCGATCCAGGTCAGGCCGGCGTCGATCACCGCCGCCGCGAAGTCCGCGTTCTCCGAGAGAAACCCGTAACCCGGGTGTACGGCATCAGCGCCCGAGCGGGCGGCCACGTCGAGCAGCTTGTCGATCCGCAGGTACGTCTCGGTCGCGGTCTCGCCGCCGAGTGCGTACGCCTCGTCGGCGAGGGTGGCGTGCAGCGCGTCCCGGTCCGAGTCGGCGTAGACGGCGACGCTGGCCAGTCCGGCGTCCCGGCAGGCGCGGACGACCCGTACCGCGATCTCGCCCCGGTTGGCGATCAGTACCTTGCGCACGCGGCTGCTCCTCCTCGAATCGCTCCCCACCGTCGCCGGTCGCCGAGGTGGCTGCCAGGGACGTTGCCAGGGCCATTGTCAACGACCCCGGCCGTCCGTCCGACGGGCGGGGCGGTGACCCCGGTCGGCCGGCCCGCGTCCGGCGCTGCTCCCGACCCGCTCGCCAGTCGCTTCCAGCCGCCGCCGAGAAGGCGGTGTTGCTGTTGGTTACCGTGTCAGCTACACGCCGTTACCTAGCTGGTCGGCCCAGCCGCGGGGCGGCGTTGGTAGCTAGTCAATTTTGGTTATTACGCTTCTGGGTGTGTCAGCTACCCGAATGATGATTCTCGGCCTGGTCCGGTGGATGCAACCGGTACACGGCTATGACGTACGTCGCGAGCTGTTGAGCTGGAGCGCGGACAAGTGGGCGAACGTCCAGCCCGGCTCGATCTATCACGCGCTGCGCAAGCTGACCGAGGAGGGATTGTTACGGGAGGTGGCCACCGAGCAGGTCGGCGCCCGTCCGGCCCGGGTCACGTACGGGATCACCCCGAAGGGCGAGGACGAGTTCCAGGGCCTGCTCAGGGGCAACTGGTGGAACCTCGACGAGGTCGTCGACCCGTTCTTCGCGGCCTTCTCCTTCCTGCCCGCACTGCCCAGGGAGGAGGCGTCGGCGGCGCTGCGTAACCGGGCCCGACTGCTGCGGGCGGTCAACGACAGTCTGCGGGCGGCGATGGAGTCCGGCTGGATGAAGAAGGACAAGCCGGTGCATGTCGCCTGGATGTGGCAGTTGTCGATCGCCCGGGCGGAGGGGGAGATCGGCTGGTGTGAGCGGATCGCCGACCTGATCGACGCCGGGGTGCCGTACCTGCCGGAGGACTACGCGGAGAACCAGGACTGGGCACAGTTCGCCTCGATGGCCGTCGAGCCCTCCTGGGGCGGCGGCCGTACGCCTGACGATCCGGCTCCCGCCGAGCCGCCGTCGGCGGCGGGGTCCGAGCCGTCGCCGGAGTCGTCGTCCCGACCGGCCGGGGACGGCGGTACGACGCGTAATAATCAACGTTGACTAGATGCGCTATATCGCGTTAGCCTCCCGGAAGCGTTGCGGTGGGCGCCTTCTGGCGTGCCCCGGGGGATGGGGCCGGTGGGGATGCCGGTCCAGGCTGACCAGGAGCAGGCATGATCGAGACAAAGGGGTTGCGGAAGTCGTTCCGCTCCCGACAGGGCAGAGAGAAGAAGTCGGTCGACGCGGTCCGCGGTGTCGACCTGGTGGTGGCCGAGGGGGAGATCTTCGGCTTCCTCGGCCCGAACGGTGCGGGCAAGACCACCACGCTGCGGATGCTCGCCACGCTCATCGAGCCGGACGGCGGCGAGGCGAACATCGCCGGTGTCGACCTGCGGACCAATCCGGGTGAGGTGCGGCGGCGGATCGGCTACGTGGCACAGGGCGGCAGCACCTGGGACGAGTCGACCGCCCGCGAGGAGCTGGTCCTGCACGCCCGGATGTACGGCCTCAGCAAGGCCGAGGCGAACCGGCGCGCGGTACGCGCACTGGAGGCGTTCCAGCTCACCGAGTACGCCGACCGCAAGTGCAAGACCTACTCCGGCGGCCAGCGTCGCCGGGTGGACATCGCGCTCGGCATCATCCACGAGCCGAAGATCGTCTTTCTGGACGAGCCGACCACCGGCCTCGACCCGCAGAGCCGGGCACACATGTGGGACGAGATCCGCCGGCTGCGCGCCGAGGGCATGACCGTCTTCATCACCACGCACTACCTCGACGAGGCGGACGCGCTCTGCGACCGGATCGCCATCATGGACCACGGCGAGGTGGTGGCCGAGGGAACTCCGGCGGAGTTGAAGCGGGAGATCTCCGGCGACGTGGTGCTGGTCACCATCGAAGGCTCGGCTCCCGAAGCCGCCGGCAAGGTGCTGGAGAACGAGTCGTACGTCACCGGGCTGGAGGCCTCCGACGAGGGCGGCCTCCGGCTCTACGTCAACGACGGTGCCCGGGACATGCCCCAGATCCTCCGTGCGCTCGACGCCGCCGGCATCGCGCTCAGCTCGATCGAGCTGCACCGGCCCAGCCTCGACGACGTGTTCCTCACCAAGACCGGCCGCTCGCTGCGCGAGTCCTGACCGCTCGCCGCGCGAGACCTGCGCCTTCGCCGCGCACCGCCGAACAGGAGACTTGTGATGAAATTCGCCCGCGACACATGGTTGATCTTCCAGCGGCAGTTCCTGCTGCTGGTCCGCCAGCCCGTCTGGCTCTTCGTCGGCATCTTCCAGCCGGTGATGTACCTGCTGCTCTTCGCCCCGCTGCTCAAGCCCGCGTTGCAGGCGTCGAGCAACGCGGAGGCGTACCGGATCTTCGTGCCCGGCCTGCTGGTCCTGCTCGCCATCTTCGGCGGGCTGTTCCAGGGCTTCGGTCTGATCGCCGAGCTGAGGGCCGGGGTGATCGAACGGTCCCGGGTCACCCCGGTCAGCCGGCTCGCCCTGCTGCTCGGCCGATCGCTGCGCGACGTGGTGTCGCTGATCGCCCAGGCGATCATCATCACCGTGCTGGCGTTGGCCTTCGGGCTCTCGGTCTTCATCGGTGACCTGCTGCTGGCGTACCTGCTGCTGGCGCTGATCGCACTGATGACGTCGGCCCTGTCCTACGGGATCGCGCTGGTGGTGAAGAGCGAGGACGCGCTGGCGCCGCTGATGAACACGATCGCCCAACCGGTCCTGCTGCTCTCCGGGATCCTGCTGCCGCTGAACTTCGCGCCCGGCTGGTTGCAGGGGATCGCCGACTGGAACCCGTTCTCCTGGGCGGTCGACGGCGCCCGGGCGCTGTTCGCCGGCGATCTCGGCAACGACGCCGTCTGGCAGGGACTCTCGGTGATGGCGGTGATCACGGCGCTCGCCGTGGTCTGGGCCGCGCGAGAGTTCGCCCGCAGCGTCCGCTAGCTCCCCATCGGGTACGGGCGGAGCCGACCTCCGCGTCGGTTACACCCGTACCCGGGTTCGGGGTCGGTGTTGCCGACGGTCAGCGGCGGCGGGCCAGGGTGAGGCCGTCGGCGATCGGCAGCATCACGAGCTCGACCCGCTCGTCGGCGAGTACTGCCTCGTTGAACTCGGCGATCGCCCGGTCCGCCACGGTCTGCGGGGCCAGGATCCGACCGCCCCGCAGCACGTTGTCCACCACGATCAACCCACCGGTACGCATCCTCGGCACCAACTCGGCCCAGTAGGTCAGATAGCCCGGCTTGTCGGCGTCGACGAAGGCGAAGTCGAGGTGCGGCTCCACGGGGAGGGATCGCAGATTCTCGGCGGCCGGGCCGATCCGCAGCTCGATCCGGTCGTCGACCCCGGCCCGTGCCCAGTACCGGCGGGCGACCGCCGTGTACTCCTCGGAGATGTCGAAGCAGGTCAACCGGCCGTCGGCGGGCAGGCCACGGGCGATCGCCAACGAGGAGAGCCCAGTGAAGGTGCCGACCTCGACCGCCTGCCGGGCGTTCAGCAGCCGGGTCAGGAAGGTGAGCAGCCCCGCCTGCTCCGGAGCGATCTGCATCGCGGCGTCGGCCGGCAGTAGCGAAACCGTCTCGTCGATCAGCTCCTGGGCCAGGGCGTCCGGCGGGGAGCCATGCGCCAGGACGTACGCGTGTAGGTCTTCGGTAAGCGGAATCGACTTCGTGGGCACTGCTCGACGCTATGCCAGGTTCCCGGCCGACGGTAGCGGTTCGTCAGTGCGGGTCGGTCGCCGCCGACGTGGCCGCTGTCCCGCCGTCGACACCGAACGGAGTCGTTCGGGCGGCCCAGAGGTCCGTGATCAGCAGGTCGAGGTCGCCGAGCATGTGGCGGAACAGCGGCAGGGAGAGGCCGATCACCGCGCCGGGATCGCCGTCCACCCGGTCGACGAACGGGCCACCCAGCCCGTCGATGGTGAACGCGCCCGCCACCTGCAACGGCTCACCTGTCGCCACGTACGCGGCGATCTCTTCGTCGGTGATCTCCGCGAAGTAGACGGCGGTGCCGGCGACCCGGGCAACCTCGCGCCCGTTCGACAGGTCGATCAGGCAGTGCCCGGTGTGCAGCACGCCGCTCTTGCCCCGCATCGCCTGCCAGCGGCGGGTCGCCTCGTCCGCGTCGGCCGGCTTGCCGAGGATCTCGCCGTCGAAGGCCAGCACCGAGTCACAGCCGAGCACGAGCGTACGGGGCTCGGCCGCGTTGTTTCCGATCTCATCGGTGGCACCGGCACCTACGGCAGCCGACGCGATCCGCTCGGCTACCGCTCGTGCCTTCAGCTGAGCCAGTGTGAGGCTCAGGGCTTCCGGGGTCGAGGGGTCCACCTGTGATTCGTCGACCCCGCTGACCAGTACGTCCGGCTCGATGCCGGCGGCCTGCAGGAGCTTGCGTCGAGCCGGACTCGCCGAGGCGAGCACCAGGCGTAGCCGATTTGTCGTGTGCACGACGGCCAACGTACCCGGCCCCACGAGGGCCACCCGCGATCGGGCCGGGTATTCGGGTGACTCGATTCAGAAGCGGCGCGGCTGCTGTCGCCGTCGCATCAGGAGTACTACCAGCAGGGTCACCAACAGGCCCAGTACGACGAGAGCCACCAGGACACCGATCAGGATCGTCGAGCCGACGTTCGACCTGTTCTCCGGCTCGGGAGCCGCGTTGCCGGTGGGCTGGGTCTGACTGGGGCTGGGCGCGGCACTGGCGCTCGGATCGGCGCTTCCCTCCAGGGGAGGTACGTCCGCCGTCAGCGCCTTGACCAGGTTGAGTACCCCGTACCCGTACTCCTCGTCCCGACCGGGTGCCCCCTTGTCATCAGCGGTCGCGGTCAGCCGATGTACGACTTCCTCCGCCGACAGATCCGGAAACTTGCTCCGTACGAGCGCAGCCGCCCCAGCCACGATCGCGGTCGAAGGCGAGGTTCCAGTACCGGTTCGGTAGCGCCCGTTAACCGAGGTGCTGACAATTCCGACCCCAGGTGCGCTGAGGGCAAGCCTACTGCCTGTTACAGAGATGTCGGCGTGCTCTCCTCTCTGGTCAGTCGCGCCAACTGCAACGACTCCCTCTGCTGCGGCGGGAAATTGGATTAGGAAATCTCCTGGTCTGTTTCCGGCTGCTGCAACAATTACTATGTCCGCCTCAAGTGCTGCTCGTAGTGCTGCGTTCAGGCGGGATGTGGATCCTCCTCCTGATGATAAACTAATAACATCAACGCGTTTCGATACAGCCCATTCGATAGCCTTGGCGGTATCGTCTGTGTCATGACTCTTGTTTCCGTTCCGTATTGGAACAATCTTGGCTTGTGGTGCGATTCCGAGGGCACCGTTGCTTCCACGGCCGTGGGCGGCTATTAGGCCGGCCATTCCGGTCCCATGGCCGCCGGGGTCGCTATCCTGACGGCCGTTGCCGGAACCGCCGCCTTCTGTGACGGTGCCTGGTAGGAGATTATTGCGAAGGTCAGGATGCGGGTCGACGCCGGTGTCGATGACGGCGACAGCCACCCCTTCTCCTTGGCTAATCCTGTGCGCTTCGGCAACCTTCAAATACCTGAGGTGCCATTGATTGTTGCGCACCTGGTCGGCCTTGGCCGCCGTCGCTGGAAAAACAGCGACGGCCGTGGCACAAAGAAGTGCCACGGCCGTGCGGGTCGCGCGGAAGATCACCGCTTGTGACCGATCGCTGGGCCAGGGTCGATCCTGCCCTTATCGCGACTGGGCATCATGACCGGCGCTACTCCCTCATCTGTCTCCCACGGATTATCCGGGTCCCAGTGGCGACTGTTTTCTTCGTTGCTACCCTGACCACCAGTTCGTGCGCCAGAGCTCATACTACTGATTCGCTGGCTAGCACCGACTGGCGTCGTGCCTGCGCCGTTAGCGCCGATGACACCACCGACCGGGTTGATCCGCCGAGTTCCTCCAACTCCCGAAGCGGGCTGTGAGAGGCCTGTGCCTGGTGTTCCACCGATCATCCCGCCCGGAGGCATTACTCGCGGACCCATTCCAACGTTGGGGCCAAGTCCTGGCTTGTTTAGCTGGTTCCCAAGTGGTACCGCTGAGGTCGGATAGCCAGGAGGCAGCCCCGGCGGCTTAGCCCCAGGAGGCAATCCTGGCGGTCTGGCTCCTGGCGGCAAGCCAGGGGGAATCGGAGGCGGGGGCAGGCCGGGACCAACGGTGGGCGGCGGTGGCGGAACGACACTCGGCGGCGTTGGTGGCACCGCCGGGGGAGCTATCGGCCCAGTACCACCGAGGATCGGACCTGCACCAGGCGCAGGTGGTGTCGGAACGACAGTGTGGATGGCCGGAGTCGGAGAGGGACTGTAGCTCGCACCCCCGCCCGCTGGCATCGGCACAACGGGTGGAAGCACCGGTGGGCTCGAACCGCCCATCGCGCTACTGCCACCCGACCCGCTTCCGCTACCAGTCTCATCTCTTCCATCGCCTGGAGTTTTGTACACCGGAGGTTTGCGGAGTTGTACCTGGGCGGTGGCGAGTTCGCTGCTGAGCCCGTACATGATGTGGCGGGCGCGCCAGTTCAGGTCTTCCAGGTCGGATTGGGTCGTCGGCTGCTGCCCAGCAGGCGGCCGACCGTTGTTCGCCTTAACCGCCGCGTCGTACTGCTGCTTGGCCTGCTCCTTCGCGAGGTACTCCTTGTGGATCTCCTCAAGGTTCCTACGCGACTCCCAGATCGCCTGAGTCACGCCCGTGAGGGCCTGCTGGTTGGCGGCGGCTGTGTCGTAGACGCCCTGCACCGTTTCGACGAGGTAGTCGAGCCGCGCGACGTATGCCTTCGCTGCCTCGCTCTTCTCCGGCGGCCACGCTTCGATCAGGTTTTCGCGGTACTGCTTCAACCGCGACAGGTGGAGCAGGCTGAGTTCCGAAGTCTTCCGCCAACCGCTGACATGCTGCCAGTGCGTGTCCGTCTGCTGGTTGGCCAACAGACTCCACATCTGCCGGACATCATGTGACACCCAGTTGGTCGTACCGGAGATCTGGCCGGTCCCCCCACCATCAAGCATCTGGACTCCCCGTGTTCCCCGTGTTCCCCGCGTCACCCTGCGGCGCTGTCGCGTTCTGCGACCCGCGGGGTGGCGGTGCCGCTGCACCAGTCTCATCAAGCGCAGTCTCGACGTCGCGGACCCGGGCCTGCGAGAACGCGTCGGCGTTGCCGTAGTTCTTGCTGACCTTCTCGGCGGCGGTGGCGAGGCCACCGGTGCCGTCGCCGACGTCCCAGACCCGTGTGGACGTGTCCTGTTGGACGTTCCGGTGCGCTTCGAAGAAGGACACCAGCTCCGCAAAACCTGCGTTCGGCGCGGGCAGGTTGGGCAGCATGTCCGACTGGACTTCTTCCATATGTGGTACGTAGTTCTTCTGGACCTCGGCCAGGAGCTGCTGGGCGAACTCTTCCATCCGCTGGATGTCGGCTTCTATGGCGCCGCCGTAGTCGCGCAGCCACGCAGGGCCGCGGTCTTCCTCAGGTATCACGTCTTCTCCCCAGGTGCTACGTACTGCCCCATACCAAGGTTAGTGGGTACGGGCCGGCGTGGGCAGCCCCGTCGGGTCGCCCGGAGCAGGTCAGTGAGGAAGGCCGGAGACCCGCCAGGCGTCACGGCCGGTGTGGGCCGGCATGCCGGACGGGGACACCGTACCGGGACGACCCGTTCGTGCCCAGGTCGACACGGCGGTGGGTCGGGCCGATGTGGCCGGTCGGGGATGGAGGAGGATCGCTCCGACCAGGGCGGCCAACTCCTCCGGTGTCGGGGTACCCCGCACCACCCGGAGCAGTGGTTCTTCGTCAGCCATGGCATTGAGGGTACGTCCCTGTCAATTGGTGGGCGTCTCAGATAGGCGTGCCGAGGGTGTGACTCTTGTTGCCGTTGGGTACCGTCCACGCGTGTCTAGTGCGCCTCCACAACTCATCGCTGACCGGTACCGACTTGTCGAGCCGCTCGGCCAGGGCGGGATGGGTCGGGTCTGGAAGGCGCGTGACGAGGTGCTGCACCGGGACGTCGCGATCAAGGAACTGGTCCCGCCGCCCGGGCTGACCGAGGACGAGCGTCGGGAGATGCGCGAGCGCTCGCTCCGCGAGGCGCGGGCGATCGCCCGGCTCAACCACGCGAACGTGGTCCGGGTCTTCGACGTACTGCGTACCGATGGTGATCCGTGGATCGTCATGGAGTACGTCCCGTCCCGGTCGTTGCAGGACACGCTGGCCAGCGACGGGCCGGTGTCGCCGACCCGGGCCGCCGAAATCGGCCTCGGGGTGCTCGGTGCGCTGAAGTCCGCGCACCGGGCCGGGGTGATGCACCGGGACGTGAAGCCAGGCAACGTGTTGCTCGGCGACGACGGTCGGGTGGTACTGACCGACTTCGGGCTTGCCACCGTGCCGGGGGACCCGAACGTGACCCGTACCGGACTGGTGTTGGGGTCGCCCGCGTACATCGCGCCGGAGCGGGCGCGGGACGGCACCGCCGGGCCGGAGGGTGACCTCTGGTCGCTGGGCGCGACGCTCTACGCCGCCGTCGAGGGCCAGTCGCCGTTCGCCCGACCGTCCGCGATCGCGACGTTGGCGGCGCTGGCCACCGAGCCACCGCCGGCGTCGCGCCGGGCCGGCCCGCTCAAGGCCGTGCTCGCCGGGCTGTTGCGCAAGGACCCGACGACCCGGATCAACGCCGAGGTGGCGGAGCGGTTGCTCCGGCGCGCGGCAGGCCGGCGCAGGAACCCCGGGATGTCACTGCTGGACGGGGTACGACGGCCGGGGCCGCACGGCCCGCGCGAACCGGGCGAGCCGCGTACCCGGATCGTGCCGCTGCCGTCGCCCCGACCGGCCCCTGCCGCGCCGCCGACCGCACCGGCCGCTGCCCCGGCGGTGCCGCCCACCGCCGAGACGACCAAGCTGCCGGCCGCTCCGCCGGCTGCCGAGACGACCAAGTTGTCAGCCTCCGAGACCACGAAGCTGCCGGCCGCTCCACCGGCCGGCGAGACGACGAAGTTGCCCGCCCCGGCTGAGAAGGAGCCGGCGGCGGAGTCACCCGCAACCGAGGTACCGGAGGAAGCCACCGACTCGGACACTGCCCGGCCACCCGCCGAGCCGACGGTCGTCGTCGTGCCCGGCGAGTCGGCCGACAAGGCCGAGGTGAAGTCGGAGCCGGCGCCCACCGCGGTCCAGCCGAAGGCGGAGGCAACCCCGGCTCAGTCGTCGGCAGCGCAGCCGGCGGGCCGGGCAGCGGTCCCGGCCGGCCGCGACGACGAGTACGGCGACCGACAGGGCGACCGGGACGGCCCGCTGGCCGCCGTAGCTGCCGGCAACCGCCGGATGTGGCTGCTCGGCGGGCTGGTCGTGCTGCTCCTGCTCGCTCTCGTCGTGGTCGTGCCACTGGTCCGTGACGGCGGATCGGGCGACGAGGACAGGGACCCGACCTCTGGCTCCGCGCCGACGAGCCAGCCCGCCAGTACGCCGTCCGCACCCGCTACCAGTGCGGCGCCGACGCCCACACCGGCGGCGACCACTGGTCAGTCGGCCCAGCCGCCGGTCACACCGACGGGTCAGTCCGCCCCGCAACTACCGGCGGGCTGGCGGCTGCATCAGGACCCAACCGGGTTCTCCGTGCCGGTGCCGAACGGTTGGACGATTAGCAGGGAAGGCCCGCGGGTGAAGTTCAACGATCCCAACAGCCGCCGGTTCCTCATGATCGACCAGACGAACAGTCCTCGGCCGGATCCCGTTGCGGACTGGAGGGAGCAGGAGCGCGCTCGCCGGGGCACCTACCAGAACTACCAGCGCGTGACGATCCAGGCCGTCGACTACTGGCTGAGGGCCGCCGACTGGGAGTGGCTGCACGACGAGGACGGGGCGCGGATGCACGTCCGTAACCGGGGCTTCGTCACCAGCAGCAGGAAGGCCTACGCGATCCGTTGGGACACCGAGGCGGCCGACTGGAATCGGGAACTCGCCACCTTCAAGATCATCGCGGACGGTTTCCGACCCGCGAAGAGTTGACAGGCATGACCTCACTTCCGCCGGGGTAGTGGTGATCTCGACGGAAGGAGGTACGACTGATGCGTTCCCGACATCATGCGACGAAGCCGAGCATCGCCCTGTGGATGCTGGTCGCGATCGGCGATCTCGCCCTGCTGGTGGCGAGCGTCGGAATGGTCGCGATGATCGCGCTCGCCAGCGTCGTGGCCGTGGCCGTCGGTACGGTCGGTGGCTGGTTGCTGCTGCGGCGCGGCGTGCCGAACCGGACTGCGGCGCTACCGGCCCGGGTGGCCGTACCGGCGACGGGGCGGGCGCGGGCTGGCTCTGCCGGCCAGCTTCGTTGAGATCGGGCTACGGATAGCGGCAGCCGGATCAGTTATCGACCTTCACGGGTGATGACGGGTCCCGCTGCCGCTAACTCGTCTCAGGGACGTGGCCAGCGGCTGTTCAGTCGTCGGGCCACGTCCGCGACGTCGTGCCGATTGTGGGCGAGCAGACTGGTACGGGCGTCGCGATAGCGGGGGCAGGGCCAGCGGCGTCGGCAGGCGACACAGCGCCACATGCCGAGTAGTCGCCACAGGGGCGCCGGGCGATGTCGTTCGACGATTGCCATGGAGCGGTCGCGTTCCATTCCGGACCTCCGGCCGTTGCGGGACGCGCGGCGGCTCGCCGGCTGTCGGGGGAGACGAGCCGCCGCGCGGGAGACCGACCCCACCGGGTTGCGGACCAGGAGAAATCGGCCACTTGAACATAGGGCATCTAGATGCCCTAGGCAACCCTTGATGCATCCTTATGCATCCTTAGGCTTGTGCTGGCACAAGGCTGCGTGATCGAATACTCCTGCGGACCAGGGAGTATCGGTGACAACGTCGAAGACTCAAAAGATCATTGATGACATCAACCGCAAGATCGCAGCGGGCGAACTGAATCCTGGCGACCAGATTCCCAGTGCGGCTGAGCTGCGCGCCGAATATGGCGTGTCCATCACGGTGGTTCGCGGCGCCATCAACTGGTTGAAGGCAACCGGCGCAGTCAAGGGCGTGCCGGGTGTCGGCGTCTTCGTCGCCGAGGACAAGTAGTAGGCAGCCCCGCTGGGCAGTGGCGGACGTGAGCTAGGCTCGCTCGGATGTCAGTGGACGGCTTGACAGACCTCTGGGACAAGCTCTTCGGGGCGCAACCGGACCCACCCCCGCTGCTGGTCCTGATCACCGGGCTGGTCGCGCTAACCGTGGTGGTCACCCGGGTGCCCTGGCGGGTCGGGCGCAACGCCATCACCATCGCGCACGAGGGCGGGCACGCGCTCGCGGCGGTACTCACCGGACGCCGTCTCCAGGGCATCCGGCTGCACTCGGACACCTCCGGGCTGACCCTGTCGGCGGGTCGCCCGACCGGTCCCGGGATGGTCTTCACCCTGCTGGCCGGCTATCTGGCACCCTCGCTGATCGGGCTGATCGGCGCCTGGGTACTCGGCGGAAACCGGATCACCCTGCTGCTCTGGGTGGCGGTCGCACTGCTGCTCGCCATGCTGGTGATGATCCGCAACGTCTTCGGCATCATCTCGATCGTGGTCACCACCGGGGTCGTACTCGGGGTCTCCTGGATGGCGTCACCGGAGGTGCAGGCCGCGTTCGCGTACACGGGGGTGTGGTTTCTGCTGCTCGGCGGCGTACGGCCGGTGGGTGAACTCCAGACGCTGCGTCGCCGGGGGCAACTGCCACAGTCGGACGCAGACCAGCTCGCCTGGCTTACCCGGATACCGGGACTGGTCTGGGTCGGGGTCTTCGGCGCGGTCAACCTGATCGCCCTGCTGGCCGGAGCCGCCCTGCTCACCGGCCCGATACTGAGTTCGGCCAGCCTGTACTGAGTTCGACCAGCCTGCCGGGCTCGGTGCGGCCATGCGGCCATGCGGCGACCGGCGCGGGCCAGGCGCCCGACCACAGTGAGCGGCCGAGAAACAGGGGACGGGATGCGTTACGTGATCATCGGTGCCGGCGCCGTCGGCGGCACCATCGGGGTACGGCTGGGCGAGGCGGGTCGGGACGTGACCCTGGTGGCCCGGGGTGCGCACCTGGCCGCGATCCGGGCGCACGGGCTGACCCTGAGCACCCCGGACGGCGAGTACGTCGGGCGACTCCCCGCGATCGGCGATCCCGCATCGGTCGACTCCGGCCTCGCCGACGAGCCGCTGACCCCGGACACCGTGCTGGTGCTGACGGTGAAGTCGCAGGACACCGAGGCGGCACTGCGGAGTTGGGCCGACCTGCCGGTCCAGGGCGGCGGTACGGCGGCGCAGCGGCTCCCGCTGCTGACCGCGCAGAACGGGGTGGCGAACGAACGTGCCGCCGCCCGGCTCTTCGACCGGGTGTACCCGGTCTGCGTCTGGCTTCCGGCCACCCACCTGGAGCCGGGTCGGGTGGTGGCCAGCGGGCACCCGTACTCGGGCATGCTGCACCTCGGCGCCTTCCCGCACGGTTCCGACGACCTTGCGCACCGGATCAGCGCGGACCTGACGGCGGCCCGGATCCTCGCCCCGGTCCGCGACGACGTGATGCGCTGGAAGTACGGCAAGCTGCTGCGCAACCTCGGCAACGCCGTCCAGGCGCTCTTCGGCCCCTCGGCCGGCACCAAGTCCAAGCCGAACGAAGGGCCGAACGAAGGGCCGAACGAAGGGCCGAACGAAGGGCCGAACGAAGGGCCGAACGAAGGGCCGAACGAAGGGCCGAACGAAGGATTGAGCGTAAGGCCGAGCGAGAGGGCGAGCGGAGGGCCGGACGACCGGCGGGCGGCCCAGGTGGCCGAGCTGCTCGCGGCGGTGCTGGCCGAGGGCGAGAAGGTACTCACCACTGCCGGGATCGGGTACAGCTCGCGGGCGGAGGAGACCGCCGAGCGCGGTGACCGGGTGGAGGCGGTACCCGTGGCCGGGCAGCCCCGGCAGGGCGGCTCGACCTGGCAGAGCCTCGCCCGGGACGCCGGATCGGCCGAGACGGACTACCTCAACGGCGAGATCGTGCTGCTCGGCCGGCTGCACGGCGTGCCGGCCCCGGCCAACGCGGCGGTGCAGCGGGCGATGCGCCGGGCGGTACGGGAGCACATCCCGGCCGGTGAGTTTCCGATCGAGGAGCTGACCCCGACGCCGCACTGAGGATGCCAGGACGCCCGCTGCCCGACTTCGACCGGAACCGGCTCGCGCTGAGGGGTTCCGGCGCCGCAGCGGGGATCGAGAGGCGCCGCTGCGAGGATCCGGGAACGGACGGAACTCCGGCAATCGTTTCGAGCTGGCCGGCAACCGCACGGCAGGGCCCAGGCGTATTGGCTATGTCCGCCAGGGGAGGTCGCAGGTGCCCGACGTCGAGGACTTCGACGAGTTCTACCGGGGAAGCCGGCAACGGCTGCTCGGGTACGTCTATCTGTTGACCGGTGACCTGTCCGAGGCTCAGGACGCGGTGCAGGAGGCGTACATCCGGGCGTGGCAGCACTGGTCGCGGGTGCGCGGGTACGCCGACCCGGAGGCGTGGGTGCGGGTGGTGGCCGCCCGGGTGGCGATCAGCCGCTGGCGCAGCCTGCGCAGCCGTAGCCGGGCCTACCTGCGGCACGGCGTACCGGCCGACACCCCGGCGCCGGGTATCGAGACCGTCGAGGTGGTCGCCGCGCTCCGTCTGCTGCCGGAGGAGCAACGTACCGCGATCGCCCTGTACTACCTGCTGGGTCTGCCGGTGGCCGAGGTGGCCCGGGAGACCGGTGCACCCGTCGGCACGGTGAAGGCCCGGCTGGCCCGGGGCCGGGCCGCGCTGGCCGGCCTGCTGACGGTCGTGGATCTGGAGGAGGCCGCCGATGCCTGAGTCGATGCCCACCCGGACCCCCGAGCCGGGGCACCGTTCCGACCCGCCGGAGGCGGCTCGGCCGTGCACCGGCTCGCTGACGTCGGGCTCGGTGACGTCGGGCTCGCTGGGGTCGGGCTCGCTGACGTCCGGCTCGCTGGGGTCGGGCTCGCTGGGGTCGGGCTCGCTGGGGTCGGGCTCGCTGACGTCCGGCTCCACTGCCTCGGGACCGGGGACGAGTCTCGTCGACCAGGTCGGCCAGGAGATCGCCGTGGTGCGCTGGCTCGCGCCCGAGGAGATCCGGGCCCGGGCCGGGCGGCGCAATCGGATCCGGTCGCTCGTCGGGACGGTCGCGGTACTCGTCGTGGTCGTGGCGGGCTCGGTCGCGGCCGTCGAGCGGTACGGGCCACGACCGCTGCCGGCCGGGCAGTCGCTGCTCGCCGAACCGTCGACCCCGGTGCCGCCGGATCCGGTCGCCGTCCCGGCGTCGGCGCTGCTGCAACCGGAGGACGTCGGGCCGGGGCTGGTGGTGGACCGGGTCGACGTGCAGGCGGACGCGCCGGTGGAGGTGGTCGATCCGACTGTGCCGCTCGGCTGTCCCGGGTACGCGGCACGGGACCGCTACGACGGGCTGGCCCGGGTGGCCCGCCGGCACACCGTGCAGCAGCCGCCGACGGTACCCGGTGATCCGTACAGCGGGGCGGCGGTCGTACACGAGCGGGTTTTCCGGCTCGTGCCCGGCGCGGCCCGGCGGGTCTTCGCGGACGCCCGTGCCGTGCCCGAGCTCTGCACCGAATACCGCACACCCGGCGCGATAGAGGTCGACGGTCGCCGGCTCCCCGTCGACGCGGAGCACCGCTGGCGGGTCGTCGCCGAGGGCTTCGCCGGGGACGAGTCGGTGCTGCTGGGCTGGCAGACGACGATCCGCCGGCAGGACAGTTCGGAGGTGGTGGACGGTCCGGCCAGCCGGCTGGTCGGAGTCGTCCGGGTCGGCGACCTGGTCGCGACGGTGGACCAGGTCGACGAGGAGCCGGACCCGGAGCGGGCCCGGGCGTTGACGCTGGGCGCCGCCGCCCGGCTCTGCCAGGCCGCCACCCCGCCCTGCTGAACCGCCGAGGGCCCGGGAGCAGCGGCGGTGACGGCCCGGGAGCAGCGGCGGCGACGGCCCGGGAGCAGCGGCGGTCAGGCCCGGGAAACCGCGCCGGTCAGGGCCCGGAAACAGGGCTGTCCGGGGCCCGGGGAGCGGCGTCGGTCGGAGCGGGGCGGCGTCAGCCGATCAGAGCGGGATGTTGCCGTGCTTCTTGGCCGGCAGCGTCTCCCGCTTGGTGCGGAGGATCCGGAGCGCCCGGACGATCTGGCTGCGGGTCTCCGCCGGCCGGATCACCGAGTCGACGTAGCCGCGCTCAGCCGCCACGTAGGGGTTGGCGAGGGTGTCCTCGTACTCCCGGATCTTTTCGGCCCGGACGGCGGCCGGATCGTCGGCGGCGGCCAGCTCGCCCCGATAGAGGATGTTCACCGCGCCCTGCGCGCCCATCACCGCGATCTGCGCGGTCGGCCAGGCGAAGTTGAGGTCCGCGCCGAGGTGCTTGGAGCCCATCACGTCGTACGCCCCGCCGTACGCCTTCCGGGTGATCACGGTGACCTTCGGCACGGTCGCCTCGGCGTACGCGTAGATCAGCTTGGCGCCCCGCCGGATGATGCCGTCCCACTCCTGGCCGGTACCGGGCAGGAACCCGGGCACGTCCACAAAGGTCAGCACCGGGATGTTGAACGCATCGCAGGTGCGGACGAATCGGGCCGCCTTCTCCGAGGCGGCGATGTCCAGGCAACCGGCGAAGTGCATCGGCTGGTTCGCCACCACCCCGACCGGCCGCCCCTCGACCCGACCGAAGCCGACCACGATGTTCTGCGCGTAGAGGGGCTGGACCTCCAGGAACTCCCCGTCGTCGAGGACGTGCTCGATCACCTGGTGGATGTCGTACGGCTGGTTCGCCGAGTCCGGGATGAGGGCGTCCAGCTCCCGGTCGGCGTCGGTGACCTCCAGCTCCGCCGGGGCGTCGAAGACCGGCGACTCGTCGAGGTTGTTGCTCGGCAGGTACGACAGCAGCGCCTTGACGTAGTCGATCGCGTCGTCCTCGTCGGCGGCCAGGTAGTGCGCGTTGCCACTCTTGGTGTTGTGGGTACGCGCCCCGCCCAGCTCCTCCATCTCGACGTCCTCGCCGGTCACCGTCTTGATCACGTCTGGCCCGGTGATGAACATGTGCGAGGTCTGGTCGACCATCACGGTGAAGTCGGTGACCGCCGGGGAGTAGACGGCGCCGCCCGCGCACGGCCCCATCACGAGTGAGATCTGCGGGATCACCCCGGAGGCGCGGACGTTGCGGAAGAAGATCTCGCCGTAGAGGCCGAGGCTGACCACGCCCTCCTGGATCCGGGCGCCGCCGGAGTCGTTGATGCCGACCACCGGGCAGCCGATCTTCATCGCCAGGTCCATCACCTTGACGATCTTCTCTCCGAACACCTCCCCGAGGGAGCCGCCGAAGACCGTGAAATCCTGGGCGAAGACGCAGACCTGCCGGCCGTCGACGGTGCCGTACCCGGTCACCACGCCGTCGCCGTACGGGCGGGTGCGGTCCAGCCCGAAGTTGGTCGACCGGTGCCGGGCCAGCCCGTCCAGCTCGACGAAGGACCCCGGGTCGAGAAGCAGTTCGATCCGCTCCCGGGCGGTCTTCTTGCCCCGGGCGTGCTGTTTCTCCACCGCCCGGGCCGACCCGGCGTGCACCGCCTCGTCCACCCGTCGGTCCAGGTCCGCGAGGCGACCGGCGGTGCTGTGGGGGTCGATGTCGGCGGTGCTCGGCTGCCCAGTCACGTCCGCGATCGTAACGACGGTCCGTGCCCAGGCCACCGCCCGGTGGTGGGGCGTGTGCCGCACCACCCCACCGGCGACCGGCGGCGATACCCCGGCCGCGACCGGCCGGACCCGCCCCGGGCGTCGGACCCGTACGCTGGGCTGATGCCCGGATCGCCGTACACCGACCTGGACCGTCCGCCGCTCGACGCGCGGCGGCTCCGGCGGGCCCTGATCACGCCGGAGAGCCTCTGGACCCGGCTGGTGCTGCACGGCGAGACGGGGTCGACGAACGCCGACGCGGCCGAGGCAGCCCGGGCCGGCGAGCCGGAGGGGCTGGTGGTGGTCGCCGAGCGGCAGACCGCGGGGCGAGGGCGACGCGGACGTACCTGGGAGTCGCCGGCCCGGGCCGGGCTCGCGGTCAGCGTGCTGCTCCGCCCGGGGGTGGAGGTGCCCGACCGGGACTGGCCGGCGGTGCCGCCACCCCGGTACGGCTGGCTGCCGCTGCTGGCCGGGGTCGCGCTGGTGGAGGCGGTGGACCTGCTGGCCGAGTTGGACTCCGCGCTGAAGTGGCCGAACGACCTGCTGGTCTGGCCCGACTCCCGCAACGGCCACCCCTCCGAGGGCCCGCCCACCGGTCGGACGGGTGGCGAGGCTGCCGGCCGGTCGGGTGGCGAGCCGGGCGGGCGGTCGGGTGGCGAGGCTGCCGGGTGGTCGGGTGGCGAGCCGGGCGGGCGGTCGGGTGGCGAGCCGGACGGGCGCACGGGTGGCGAGGCGAAAGCTGCCGGGATCCTCGCCGAGGGGGTCTCCGGAGCCGGTGGAGCGGACTCGGCAGTGGTGCTCGGCCTGGGCGTGAACGTGACGCTGCGCGCGGCCGAGCTGCCGGTCAACCCGACCGGGCTGCCCGCCACCTCGCTTCAGTTGGCCGGTGCGGCGGCCACCGACCGCGATCCGTTGCTGCGGGCTCTGCTGCGCGGCATCGACCGCTGGTACGGCCGCTGGCGTACCGCCGGTGGCGATGCCCTCGCCTGCGGTCTGCACGAGGCGTACGTGCGCAACTGCGCGACCCTCGGCCGAGAGGTACGGGTGCTGCTGCCGGCCGGCGACGAGTTGGTCGGTACCGCCAGCACGGTCGACCCGGACGGGCAACTGGTGCTCACCACCGCCGGCGGCGAACGCCGGGTCGCCGCCGGTGACGTCCTGCACCTGCGCTGACCAGCGCCTCTGCTGCTTTTGCCGGCACCGGGTGCGTTCGGCTCCGACCCGCACGGCCGCGGCCGTGACGGCGTCATCGGCCCGGCAACGGTGCGGAGATCCGCCACCGCGTCGGTGTCGGGCGGACGGCGATCCGCCCGACTGTCGGTAAAGAGTCGATACCGGATACCACGGTCGTAGCGTGGAACCGCTACGGTCACCGCGGACATTCGGTTATGGACGAGGAGGATGGGGTGGCTTTCCCTGAGGACGTGCTCACCCAGGACGAGCATGTCGTAGCGCACCTGCACCCGCACTGGAAGGCGTTGATCCGACCGGTCGTGGTGCTGGTCCTGGCCGTCGCCGCGGTGGTCGCCGGCCTCGTTCTGCTGCCGTCGAGCGGTGCGGGCACCGTTGGGGGCTATGTGATCGCGGCGGTCGCGCTGGTACTGGTCGTCTGGTTGAGCATCTGGCCGTACCTGGTCTGGCGGACCACGCACTACCTGTTCACCAACGAGCGGGTGCTGCTGCAGAAGGGTGTCTTCTCCCGGGACCGCCGGGACATCCCGCTGGGCCGGATCAACGACCACTCGATGAACCAGAAGTTTCTCGAGCGGCTGCTCGGCTGCGGCACGCTGACCATCGAGTCGGCCGGCGAGCGGGGCCAGTCGGTGCTGGCGGACATCCCGGGCGTGGAGAAGGTGCAGACCATGCTCTACGAGATCGTGGAGGCAAACCATGACAAGCACTCGCTCGGTGACGGCGAGATGCGCGAAATCATGGCGGACATGACCGAGGGCAAGCCGCTGCGCGAAGAGTCGAAGTAGCGGCTGTGCCGGCAGCCGAAACAGGCTGCGCGAGAGCCGGAGCAACACGCCGAAGGGTCCCTGGAGCCCGCCGTTCGCGGCCGGTCAGGGGCCCTTCGGGGCAGATCAGCCCGGAGGCACCGATTCCCGCATCACGAACCAGCCCCGGAAGCGGGTACGCAGCACCTCGCGTTCCGGCTGGCCCTGGGCGTCCAACCGGTCCATGCTGGCGGTCAGGGTGACGGTGCCGAAGCCGGGCCGCGCCACCGACGGCTTGCTGCCGAGTACGGTCAGCCGGGTCGCCAGCCGGTCACCGGCGCGTACCGGGGCCAGCCAGCGCAGCTCCTCCAGCCCGGGTGAGGCGTCCCCGGCGGCCCGGGCCAGCACGTGGTCGACGTACGCCCGCATGAAGAGGCTGACCGTGAAGAAGCCGCTGGCGATCAGCCCACCGTGATGGCTGCGTCGGGCCAGTTCCTCGTCGAGGTGGTACCACTGCGGGTCGAAGCGCCGGGCGAAGTCGACCATCTCCCGCCCGTCGACGACGGTGACCCCGAGGTCGAAGGAGCGACCGGGCGTCAGGTCTTCGAAGAACAGCTCGGCGGGCGCGCCGGTACCGGATCGGCTCACCGTGCCGCTCAGCGGGCTGACGAACGCCGGGGTGCGGCGTTCAGCTCGGCGGCGAGTTCGGTCTCCAGCGCGGCGTCGATGGTCTCGGCGAACTGGACCTCGAGCGGCTGGGCGGAGCCGACCGGGGACCCGGGGTCGGCCCGTGTCCCGGTCGTGGCCGGTGCGGCACCGACGGTCTCGGGCTCGGTCAGCTCGCTGACCGCCTCGGCGAGTTCGGCGACCGGGTCGAGCTCGGCCAGGAATTCGCCGTCCGGCTCGCCCGCCGGGTGCAATCCGGTCGTCTTGCCCACCACACCGGGCGCGGTCGGGACGGACGGTGTGCTCGGGGACTTCCGGAAGACGAAGGTGCGGTAGGACCAGAACCGGAAGACCGTTGCCAGCCCGACGCCGACCGTCTTGGCGAGGTTGAGCGCCAGCAGGCCGCTGATGCCGAACCCGTACTTGGCCAGCGCCAGTACGCCGAGTTCGATGACCAGGCCGGCACCGTTGAACAGGAAGAAGAGGGCGTATTCGCGGCGCATCGCCGATTTCGGCCGGTCCCGGTAGGTCCAGTGCCGATTCATCAGATAGGACGAGATGGTGGCGACGACCGTGGCGACGACGTTCGCCTTGAGTTGCCCGTCGGCGAACACGGTGAGCGCCAGCGCGTTGAACACCGCGTAGTTGATGGCGGCGTTCACACCTCCCACGGCACCGAATTTCAGCACCTCACGCAGGAACCTCTGCCAGCGCTCGGGCAACAGACGGGCGAAACGCATTCGACCACCTTAGGGCAGATGTGGGCGCCGGACGCGCCGACGGGGCGAGGTGGGTCGCCGGTCACTGCCTCTTGTGACTCTGTGTGATCACTTCTGGTGCGTCGGAGGCCGCCGGGCCGACGAAGACGAACCGGCGGTACGACCAGAACCGGAAGAAGGTGCCCAGCGCGGCGCCGATGAAGTTGGCCGCGATGTTGTCGGCGATCAGCGACTTGAACACGCCCGGCCAGATGCTGCCCAGCCCGTAGTGGCTGATGGCCAGGCAGGCGAGGCCGATGCCCAGGCCGACGGCGTTGAAGAAGAAGTAGAGCGAGTACTCCCGGGCCATGCCGGAGCGTTCCCGGTGTCGCCAGGTCCAGAACCGGTTGCCGACGAAGGCGACGGTGGCGGCGATGACCGTGGAGAACGTCTTCGCGGTGAGGGTCTCCCAGCCGAGGCTCGCGTTGGCGTAGTTGAACAGCACGAAGTCGACCGCGAAGGCCACCGCACCGACCGTGCCGAACTTGCCCAGCTCATGAATGAGATGACCGAACCGGTCCAGAAGGGTCCGAATCAAACCGCGGCGGGCGCCCGGCGGTGAGGGCTGTTCGCCGGTGGCGGTCGAAGACACGGCTTGAGCGTACCGGTTGCCGGTCGTCCCCACGCCCCGCAACGGGCGACTCGCGGGACCGGACCGCGGCGGACGCCTGGCGGTGGCCGGACCGTTTCGCGGAAGGAGTGTCTGGTGTGACATCCGGGTCACCTGGCGTCAATGACTGCTGTGAGGACGCCGTGACGCAATGCTGTTGCCCTGAAGGATTTGCGTGAAACTGCGCGTGGGAGCGAGGAAAGAATCGCCTTACGGCAGCCCGCCCGCATCTTGTGCAGTTCTTCACAACCAGTCTCGCTGCCCCGAACGCCGGCTCGGTTTACGCTGACGGAAATCCCAGGCTTTCACAAGGCGACGCGGTCGCCGCCCCGTCGGCACCGCGCGCGCGGCAATCGGTCAGCGTCGACCAAAGGAGAACTGTCATGGCCGCTCCGGCTACTATCCGGGGTCTCGATCAAGCTCCGACAAGCCATCCGAAACTACTCGCCTGGGTCAAAGAGGTAGCCGAACTCACCAGCCCGGACCAGGTCGTCTGGGTGGACGGCTCGGACGAGGAATGGCAGCGCCTCACCGACGAACTGGTCGACGCCGGCACGCTCGTGCGCCTCGATCCGGCCCGCAAGCCGAACTCGTTCTGGGGGCGTACCGATCCCTCCGATGTGGCCCGGGCCGAGGACCGTACCTTCATCTGCTCGGTCGACGAGGCCGATGCCGGACCCACCAACAACTGGATGGCCCCGGCCGAGATGAAGCGCCTGATGACCGACCTCTACCGGGGTTCGATGCGCGGTCGGACCATGTACGTCATTCCGTTCTGCATGGGCCCGCTCGAGGCGGAACAGCCGATGTTCGGCGTCGAGATCACCGATAGTCCGTACGTCGTCGCGTCCATGCGCATCATGACCCGGATGGGCACGAAGGTACTGGCCGGAATGGGGGAGAACGCCGACTTCGTGCACGCGCTGCACTCGATCGGCGCGCCGCTGGAGCCGGGCCAGCCGGACGTCGCGTGGCCGTGCAACGACACCAAGTACATCTCGCACTTCCCGGAGACCCGGGAGATCTGGTCCTTCGGCTCCGGCTACGGCGGCAACTCGCTGCTCGGCAAGAAGTGCTACTCGCTGCGGATCGCCAGCGTGATGGCCCGGGACGAGGGCTGGCTCGCCGAGCACATGCTCATCATGAAGCTGACCTCGCCGGAGGGGTCGGTGCACTACATCGCCGGCGCCTTCCCGTCCGCCTGCGGCAAGACCAACCTCGCCATGCTGGAACCGACCATTCCGGGCTGGAAGGTCGAGACCATCGGCGACGACATCGCCTGGATGAAGTTCGGCCCCGACGGCCGACTCTACGCGGTCAACCCCGAGTACGGGCTCTTCGGCGTCGCGCCCGGCACCGGCTGGAAGACCAACGCCAACGCGATGCGCACCATCGACCTGGGGAACTCCATCTTCACCAACGTCGGACTGACCGACGACGGCGACATCTGGTGGGAGGGGATGAGCGAACCGCCGGCCCACCTCATCGACTGGAAGGGTCGGGACTGGACGCCGGAGAGCGGCGAACTCTCCTCGCACGCCAACAGCCGGTTCTGCACCCCGCTGCTCCAGTGCCCGATCGTGGCCGACGAGTTCAACGACCCGAACGGCGTACCGATCGACGCGATCCTGTTCGGTGGGCGGCGCAAGGACACCATTCCGCTGATCACCGAGGCCCGGGACTGGGTGCACGGCGTCTACATGGGAGCGACGCTCTCCTCGGAGACCACCGCCGCCGCCTCCGGCGAGGTCGGCGTGGTCCGGCGGGACCCGATGGCGATGCTGCCGTTCATCGGCTACCACGGCGGGGACTACTTCCGGCACTGGATCGAGATGGGCAAGGGCACCGACGGCGACGAGTCGAAGCTGCCGAAGATCTACTACGTCAACTGGTTCCGGAAGAACGCCGACGGCGACTTCATCTGGCCCGGCTTCGGCGAGAACTCCCGGGTGCTCAAGTGGATCGTCGAGCGCCTGGAGGGCCGGGCCGAGGCGGTCGAGACGCCGATCGGCTTCGTACCGGCACCGGGCGCGCTCGACGTCGACGGGCTCGACATGAGCCCGGAGGACCTCCGCATCGCCACCCGGGTCGACGTCGAGGAGTGGCGCGACGAACTGCCGATGGTCACCGAGTGGTTCGAGAAGTTCGGTGACAAGCTGCCGGGCGTGCTCTGGGCCGAACTGGACGCGCTGCGGGCCCGGCTCGACGACGAGGCGGTCCGGGTCGGCGCCGACCAGCAGCGCTCGGCCCGCTAGGGACAAGGCCCGGGCGGCCGGTCCGGGACACGCCCGGGCGGGTGTGCGGGTGGTCCGGGTCGGGCATCATCGACGGCATGACGACGGCCGCCGCGACCGAGGTCCGGCGGCCGTCCGCCGTCCGCGCGCTGACCTGGCTGCTCGCCGCGACCGCGGCGGCCACCGTCGCGGTCGACGTGCTCAACTGGTGGTACGCCGCCGACCGCGGCTTCGGGCTGGCGGTACGCAGCGGCTGGGCGCTGCTGCGCACCCTCGGGTTCCTGATCCTGATCCGGCACGTCCGGCGGGGCCGGGCCGGTGCCCGCCCGCTCGGGCTGATCCTCGCGGTGACCACGGTCTTCGCGGTCGGCCGGCTGATCCTGCCCCGGGCCGGCGTACCGGCGCTGCCCGGAGTGCTCGGCTTCGCCGTGCTGGCCGTACTCTGCGCCGCCGTCGTCTGGCTGCTCTACCGGTCGCCACCGTTGCAGGAATACCTGGTCCGGCACCCGAGCCGGCTGGTCGTCGACCGGCGCGGCATCTCCTGGCGGGAGGTCGCCCCGCGTCGGCCGCCGGTCGCCGGCTGGCTGCTCACCGCCCGGGTCGCCGCCTTCACGTACGGGCCGTTGACCCTGGTGCCCTGCCTGGTGGCAATCGGCACGATTCTCGACGGCCGGCTGCTCGCGGTGCCTACCGTGGTGCTGTGGTTCGGCATCGGCATCGGGGTCAGCTACGCGGTGCTGTTCAGCACCTTCTTCCTGCTGCGGGGCAAGACCTGGGCCGGCGGGCTGCTGGTGCTGATCAGCGTGCTGGTGGTCGCGGTCGACCTGGCGTTCTGCTGGCTGCTGCTCGGGGTCGACGGCCTGGTCCGGGACGGTGTGCCGCTGGTGGTGGCCGCCGGGCTGACCCTCTACGCGCTGTGCCGGGCCGCCCGGGCCGCCCGGTCGGAACCCCCGGCCCGGGTCGCCGCCGCCCGACCCGGCTGAGGTGACCGGCCGTGGAGACCGTCGACGTCGTGGTGGTGGGTGCCGGTCCGGCCGGGGCCAGCGCCGCGCTGGCGGCCCGCCGGGCGGGAGCGCGGGTACTGCTGCTGGACCGGGCCGACTTTCCCCGGGACAAGGCATGCGGAGACGGGATCGCCGCGCACGCGCTCGACGTACTCGCCGAACTGGGGGTTTCCGAGCCGGTGTCCGGTTACCGGCCGGTGCCGGCGCTGCGCCTGGTGGCGCCCGGTGGCGGGAACGTAGCGCGGCGGCTGCCGCGGCCGGCGTACACGGTGCCGCGCCGGGTCTTCGACGCCCGGCTGGTGGCGGCGGCGCGCTCGGCCGGCGCGGAGCTGCGCCGGCACGCGGTGCGGCGGATCGAGCGCTCCGACGGCCTGGTGGTGCTCGACGGTACGGTGGCCGCCCGTGCCGTGGTCGGTGCCGACGGCGCCGGCTCGGTGGTCCGGCGGGCGCTGGGGCACGGCGCCAATCCCGACGGCCACCTGGCGCTGGCCATCCGGGGGTACGCCCCGGACGCCGCCGGCCCGGCCGAGCAGCGGATCGTCACCTCGGCGGCGCACTGGCCCGGCTACGCCTGGTCGTTCCCGATCGGTGACGGGCGGGCGAACGTCGGGTACGGCGAGGTGCTGGCCGGCCGCCCGCTGCGCCGGACCGAGCTGCTGGAGCGGTTGGCCGCGCTGCTTCCCGAGATCGACCCGGCGGCCGTCACCGAGCTGCGGGCGCACCACCTGCCGCTCTCCACCCGCCGGCCGGCGCCGGGCCGGGGCCGGATCGTGCTGGCCGGGGACGCGTTGTCGCTGGTCAACCCGTTCACCGGCGAGGGGATCTTCTACGCGGTCCTCTCCGGGGCGCTGGCCGGGGCGGCCGCCGCCACGGCCCCGCACGCCGCCGCCGACCGGTACGCCGCCGCGCTGCGGGCCCGGCTCGGCGCTCACCTGCGGGACAGTTCGGCGGTGGCCTGGCTGGCCCGCCGGGCGCCGGTGGTGGACGGGGTGGTCCGGGCCGCCGAGCGGGACGCCCGGGTCTTCCGGACCCTGGTCGAACTGGGCCTGGGCGACGGCCGGCTGGACGCCCGGACATTGACCAGGGTCGCCGGCGCGGTGGCCGGCTCGGCCGGCCGGCACTTCCGTAGTCGACTCTGATCGGTACGCTGCAAGGGATGAGTCTGCGCGACCTGATCTACTCGGTGTATGAGCGACGTCTGACGGCAAAGCTCGCCGGCAAACCCGTGCCGAAGCACGTCGGGGTGATGTGCGACGGCAATCGGCGCTGGGCCAGGGAGATGGGGTATGTCGACCCCAACGACGGGCACCGGGTCGGCGCAGCCAAGATCAAAGACGTGCTGGGCTGGTGCGACCAGGCCGGAATCGGGCACGTCACGCTCTATCTGCTGGCCACCGACAACCTGCGTCGGCCGGCCAGCGAGCTGGATCCGCTGGTGCAGATCATCGAGGACCTGGTGGTCGAGCTGGCCGAGGAGGGCAATCCCTGGCGGCTGCGGATGGTCGGCGCGCTCGACCTACTACCGGCGCAGACCGCCATCACGCTCAAGTCGGCGCAGGAGCGCACCCAGGACCGGGTCGGCGGGGCGCAGGTCAACATCGCGGTCGGCTACGGCGGCCGGCGGGAGATCGCCGACGCGGTCCGGTCCCTGCTCTACGAGCACGCGGCGTCCGGCGGCACCATCGAGGAACTCGCCGAGGTGCTCGACGTGGACCACATCGCGGAGCACCTGTACACCCGGGGGCAGCCCGATCCCGACCTGGTCATCCGGACCAGTGGCGAGCAGCGGCTCTCCGGGTTCCTGCTCTGGCAGTCGGCGCACTCCGAGTTCTACTTCTGCGAGCTGAACTGGCCGGATTTCCGGCGCGTCGACTTCCTGCGTGCCCTGCGGTCGTACGCCAACCGCCAACGCCGGTACGGCGCCTAGCCAGCCCACCGGGGGGACCGGCGTGCCGTGCCGTGCCGGCCGCCTGGCGCGGCGCCGGTCAGGTCAGCCGGTGCAGGGCCTCGGTGAGGAAGTCGCCGAGGGCCTCCGGGGACTCGATGTTCAGGTCGGCGGCGGTGGAGACCTCGTCGCCGGTCTCCGGGTTGGCCACCGCGACGCAGACGCCGAAGAAGTCCGGATCGACCGCCTCGCGGGCGCGCAGGGCGGCGAACGCCTTGATGTCCGAGACGTCGTCACCGAAATACCAGGCGCAGCCGGCGTCCCGGACCGCCTCGTCGATCACCATCCCCTTGTCCCGGTCGACGGGCGGTTTGAGTTCCAGCACCATCCGGCCGACCTGCACCCGCAGGCCCAGCCGGTCGGCCTGGTCCCGACCCCACCGTTCGACCTGCTCGGCCAGGTGCGGGGCGGTGCGGTAGTGCAGGGCGACCGAGAGCCGCTTGTATTCCACCAGCGTGCCCGCGGGCAGCTCCGCCCGGGCGTGGTCGGCGAGTTCGGCCATGGTGGGTACGAACGGCAGCGCGGCCTCCTCGGTGATGGTCTCGCCCGAGGCGTGCAGGTGCTCCAGCCCGTAGAGGCCGTAGAGGTCCACGCCGGGCGCGCCGGCGAACCGGTCGCGGAGGAACTCCACCGGTCGGGCCGAGACGATGGCCACCCGCTGCACCACCTCGGTGAGCGCGGTGATCGCGGCCAGCGCCTTGGGGGCCGGCTCGACGGTCGTCGGATCGTCCCGGACCGGGGCGAGTGTGCCGTCGAAGTCGAAGAACAGGACACAACGCCCGGCCCGCTCGGCGGTCGCCCGCCATGCCTGCTCGGCAGTCAGTGGACGGGTCGGGGGCTCGCCCCCCGTGTTGATCGGCCGCACGGGCGTCAGCGTACCCCGGCGGGTTGCCGCCGCAGACGTCGAAGCGAAAACGTCTCACTCGTCGAGGCGGCAACCTCGATCGTCGCGGTGGCGACCCGCCGGTGGTACGGGTGGGTGCCTGCCGGGCGGCTGGCACGGCAACCGGCCGGCGGAGCTGCTGACGGCGATCTCCCCTTGTCGCCGTGGTCGGCTCGGAGGTGGAAAGCTCAGTCGTCGCCGAGCATCGCCCGGCGGCCGTGCAGTCGGGGCCCGATCGGCACCACCGAGTCCTGGTTGCGGCTCAGCAGGTAGCCCTCGACGAAACCGGTGTTGTGGTCTCCGGTGTTGCGGTCGAGCTCGTTCAGTCGGGCGATCAGGAACTCGGTGAGTGCGGTAATTCGGGCATTGAGCCGTTCGTGGAGATCGGCGACGACGGCCAGGACGATGGCGGTACCGGTGGCGGTGATGGCGAGCACGTTCACGAGGAACGGCACCGGGTCGCCGCCGCGCACCGTCCCGACCACGACGTTCGCGGTCACGCACAAGGTCAGGGACACCGCCGCGACAACGACAGCCATCCACTTCAGGGTCATGGCTGACCCCTCCTTCTGTCCCGCAGGGCTGAATTCGGCCTTGTCCCGTCCCCCCGCCGACGACGAGCCCAAGCAGTACGCAGGGACGTTAGCGCGACTGATTGATTCCTGGAGCTGATTGGATGGGACTCATGCGCGAAGTTGCGCCATCTGAGTAACTACCCGGCTTGCTTTCGGCCTTTTCGGACGTCCAGCCGCAGAGGCGGACGATATGCCAGATAGCGGATGGTCTCTCGAATGTGGAACTTCTCCGCGTCCGAGACGTTAGGGTCGACCAGTCGGCGTAGCAGCGCCTCGACGTCCGGATCCATCGGCGGGGCGCTCGGCGCCGGCCGGGACGGGGTGGCCCGGTCCCAGCCGAGGACTCCGAACGCGACACTCGGATCCAGCCCCAAGCCCTCGCAGAACGCGACCACCCGGGCGGCCTCGGGGTCGCTGGCCCACTCGCCACGCACCCAGCGGTTGATGGTCTGACGGGACACGCCGGTACGCCGGGAGACCTCCGTGCCGGTCCAGGCGCGGGTGGTGCGGGCGTCGTCGAGTGCCTTGCGTACGAAGGCAGCGAACGCGATTTTCCGTCCGTGGGCGCGGTCCGGCACCCGGTGACGGTACGGCCAGGTGCCCGGTTCCGGGGGGACTGCGGCCAGCCTGTACTGCGTGCGTGACAACGGCTCACTTTTCCGGCGCGCGGCGCTCTTGCTTGTGCTGAGGGGTATCACGTGGCAACAATAGGTGTACGTAGGTGTGGGGGTAATCAGACGAAAAGCTGATACTGTCACGCGTACGATACGCCCTACCGTTTGTCTCGTGCATGAGACGTTTCGTGCTCGCGAGGGTGACACCCCCGCGACTGGAGGAGTCCGGTGACCGAACTAGCAACCCGGGCCCAGGCATTCGGTCTGATCGCCGACGGCGTCGCCGCCGGTCTCAGTGCGCCGTGGCGGCTCTACCTGGCCCGCGGCTGCCGCTACCTGTCGCTCAACGTCGGCGACCGTGCGGAGTGGAACTCCTGGCGGACCCACCTCGGCTGTCCGGAGTTGAGCGTCCGGGTGTACGACGCCGGCGGCGAGATCCGGCGGGCCTCGGTCGCCGAGGTCGTGCTGGACGGCTGCCGGATCAGTGTCGAACTGGTCGAGGAGGTGAGCACCGAAGATCTCGACCGGCTGCTCATCACCGATCCCACCTCCTTCGACCCGACCTCCTTCGACCCGGAGGAGAAGTGACCCGGCCGACGACCGATCGGCCGGGTGTGGAACCCAGGACAGCGACGAGCGGAGCGAGGAGATTGCGTGAGCGAGAGTTACGAGCGAATCGGCCGGCTCAGGCCCCGGACTTCCGGCGTCGACCGGCCGAGCCGGGCGGCGGCATGAGCGAGCGGAGCGAGCGAATCAGTCGGCTCAGTGCGTATGTGTCTCATGACGGCACGGAGCGCAGCGGAGTGCCGGCATGAGTGGGCGGAGCGAGCGAATCAGTCGGCTCAGGTCTCGAACTCGCGGCGTCGGCGGGCGACGTGGCGTCGGCGAGCGGTGCGAGGAGACGCGGTGAGTCCGTTCTTCATGGTTTTCGGCCTGCTTCTGCTCGTCTCGGCCAGCTATGCGGCCGGACGGCTGCACGGCCAGCTCAGCTACCGGCTCGGTTACCGGTTCGGTTACCGCCAGGGATATTTCGACGGGGACCGGGGGGCCTGGAACCGTCGGCGTAGAGAGGCGCAGGCGGCCATCGCCTCGGTGTTGGCGGTGCCATCACCCAGCACACCGCACATCGCCCACACCGTCGTAGGTCAGGGAACGACGTATACGGGCGCCTCTTTCGCGGGGACCGCGACCAACGGCGGACGGCACTCCACCGACGCACTCGCCGTCAGGAACGCCTGACCGGCGGCGCGGTTGGGGTGAGCGGTCACCCGCGAGCACGGTGCGCCGGTCCGTGAGGACCCGCACCGTCGGGATCACGTCAGACCGGTGACGGTGATCCCACCGGCCGGGATGCGCGCAGGGGGCATGCATCCCGGCCGGTCCGCCGCCCGGCGTCGTGCGAAGTCGCACAGTTGTGCGCCCTAGCCCAAGCTGGCATCTCCCGGTTAGCGTCTACGCATGGCACGGGGTCGTCCCGGGCCAGCCGGCCGGCCCGGACTCTGCGACTGCACGTGCCACGGGGCCCGCATCCGACCCCGTGTCTCCGGGCACCGGACGAGGCGGAACGCGGGTGGACGGGTGCACACCCGCCGGAGCAGGCCTGTGACGAATCGCCGTACCACCCCTCGGGCCGACGATCAGAACCCGGCCGCCACCAAGACCCCGGGGCGAGCCAGGAGCGGACGCCGCACCCGGACGTCCGAGCCGGCCGCCAGTGCGGAGCCCGCACCAGAACGCCGGGCGTACGTCCTGGACACCTCGGTGCTGCTCTCCGACCCCGGCGCCTTCCACCGGTTCGCCGAGCACGAGGTGGTGGTGCCACTCGTGGTGATCTCGGAGCTGGAGGGGAAGCGCCACCATCCGGAACTGGGCTGGTTCGCCCGCCAGTCGCTGCGGATGCTCGACGAGCTGCGGGTCAAGCACGGCCGGCTGGACCAGCCGGTACCGGCGAACGACGCGGGCGGGACGCTGCGGGTGGAGCTGAACCATGCCGACGACGGCGTACTGCCGCCGGGGTTCCGTACCGAGTCCAACGACACCCGGATCCTGTCGGTCGCGCTCAACCTGGCCGCCGAGGGCCGGGCGGTCACGCTGGTCAGCAAGGACATGCCGCTGCGGGTCAAGGCGGCGTCGGTGGGGCTGACCGCCGACGAGTACCGGCACGGCCAGGCCAGCGACCCGACCTGGACCGGGATGGCCGAGCTGGAGTTGGGCGAGGAGCAGGTCAACCAGCTCTACGACGGCGCGGCGCTGGACCTGGACACCGCCGCCGGGCTGCCCACGCACACCGGCCTGGTGCTGCACTCGCCACGCGGCTCCGCGCTGGGGCGGGTGTTGCCGGACAAGACCGTACGCCTGGTCCGCGGTGACCGGGAGGCGTTCGGTCTGCGCGGCCGCTCGGCCGAGCAGCGGGTCGCGCTCGATCTGCTGCTGGACGAGTCGATCGGCATCGTCTCGCTCGGCGGACGGGCCGGCACCGGCAAGTCCGCGCTGGCGCTCTGCGCCGGTCTGGAGGCGGTGATGGAGCGGCGCCGGCACAAGAAGGTCATCGTCTTCCGCCCGCTGTACGCCGTCGGCGGCCAGGAACTCGGCTACCTGCCCGGCTCGGAGGCGGAGAAGATGTCGCCCTGGGCGCAGGCGGTCTTCGACACCCTCGGCGCGGTGGTGCACGAGAACGTGATGGAAGAGGTACTGGCCCGGGGGATGCTGGAGGTCCTGCCGCTGACCCACATCCGGGGGCGGAGCCTGCACGACGCCTTCGTCATCGTCGACGAGGCCCAGTCGCTGGAACGCGGGGTGCTGCTCACCGTGCTGTCCCGGGTGGGGCAGGGCTCCCGGGTGGTGCTCACCCACGACGTCGCCCAGCGGGACAACCTGCGGGTCGGCCGGCACGACGGTGTGACGGCGGTGATCGAGGCGCTGAAGGGACACCCGATCTTCGCCCACGTCACCCTGACCCGGTCCGAACGGTCCCCGATCGCCGAGGTGGTCACGGATCTGCTGGAGGACATCCCGTTGTAGCGGATGAGCGCTCCGGCGAACGACTTGGCGGCGTCATTTGTCCCACTTTGTGCCGATATGTGGCGTGACCCAGTTCACAAATTTTGCCTCTCGTTTCCCAACCGCCTCACCTTGCGCAATCGTGTCCTTCGAGCGCCCACGTCCCAGGGGCATAGCTGGAGATCAGTTCTCCTCGCGGGGCGGAGGCACCGACGGGCAGCGGTCGGTCGGGGTCGCGGCCCACCGGGTCGGGGCGCTCGCGGCGTGACCGGCGGGCGTTCCCGCCTCCGGCGCGCCGCGTCCTTGCCCCCGACGAGAGGACCACTTTGTGAGTCGGCTGTGGAGCCGGTTCGGTGTCCGGGGAGTCGCCGTCGCTCTGCTCCTGGGGGGCGTCGGCGGTGGTTACTACCTCGGCGAGGACCGGGAAGCGCAGCAACACAGCATCGAGGCCGAGTCGGCGTTCGACGCGCAGCAGGCGGAGTGGGACCTGCTCCGCGAGCGGCACGCGGCGCACATCCGCGCCACCTCCGCGCAGCGGGCAGCCGAGGCGGAGGCCGCCCGCAAGGCGGCCGAGGTCGCCAGGGCGGCGGCCGAGCGGGCCAGGAAGGCCGAGCAGGCCGCGAGCCGTAAGCGCGAACGCGAGAAGCAGGAGAAGGAGGAGGCGGAGGGCGCCACCAAGCCGTACACCGGGCCGATCCCCGACTCGTGCAACGAATACAGCGGTAACCGCAAGATCGGCTGTGCCCTGATGCTCGACGCGGGTTTCAAGCTCTCCGAGTTTCCCTGCCTGGACAAGCTCTGGGACCACGAGAGTGGCTGGAACCACAAGGCCGAGAACAGGTCCTCCGGGGCGTACGGCATCCCGCAGGCGCTGCCGGGCAGCAAGATGGGCTCGGTCGGCAGCGACTGGCGGACCAGCCCGGCGACGCAGATCAAGTGGGGGCTGGGTTACGTCAAGGGCCGGTACGACACGCCCTGCGGCGCCTGGGGTTTCTTCCAGGACGAGGGCTTCTACTGATGACCCGGAGAGCGGGGGCCGGATCGGATGGTCCGAGCCCCCGCTCTTTTCGTCGGGTGCGATCCTGTCGACGGGCTCCGGTGGCGGTTGGCCCGGGAAGCTGATAGCAACGTGAGGGTGACGTTCGACCCGATGTCCCGTGCCAACGATCCCAACCGGTTCGGCACCGAAGCCTTCTACGCGGCGCTCGGCCGGGCCTTCGTCGCGATGTGCGCCGTGGTACCGGTGCTCTTCGTGATCGAGGCGCTCGACGTCTGGCTGAACGCCGGATTCGACACCACCGCCGGGATCATGCCCCGGAGCGTCGCCGGGCTCGACGGCATCTTCTTCGGGCCGTTCCTGCACCACGGCTTCGACCACCTCTACAGCAACAGCATCCCGTTGATCCTGCTCGGCACCTTCGTGCTCGCCACCGGGGCGCGGCGGTTCCTCTACTCCACGCTCCTGATCATGTTCGTCAGCGGGGTCGGTGTGTGGATCACCGGATCGCCCCAGTCGATCGTGGTCGGTGCCAGCGGGGTGGTCTTCGGCTACCTCGGCCTGCTCTTCATGCGCGGGATCGTGGAACGGAGCTGGTGGAATTTCGCGGTCGTGCTGCTGGTCGGGCTGCTCTACGGCTGGCAACTGCTCGGGGTGCTACCCACCGACGAACCGATCTCCTGGCAGGGGCACCTCTTCGGGCTGCTCGGCGGGCTGGTGGCCGCGGTGATCTTCCGGCGACGCCGGCCCCGCGACGACGACCCGTACCGGTCGGAGTCCACGATGACCCTGCCCTGACCTGGCGTACACCCGCCGGTGGGACGGCTATTGCTTCGATGCCTGTTGTCCGCCTACGGTCGGATCAGCACAGCTGTTGATCAGTCCGTGGTCGGAGAGCGACGGTGAGCACATGCGTGAGGTCGATGTCGCGATAATCGGGGCCGGCCCCACCGGGCTCTTCGCCGCCTACTACGCCGGGTTCCGGGGACTGTCGGTCGCGGTCATCGACGTGCTGCCCGAGCCGGGCGGACAGGTCACCGCCATGTACCCGGAGAAGGTCATCTACGACGTCGCCGGGTTCCCGTCGATCAAGGGCCGCGACCTGGTCGCCAACCTGGTCACCCAGGCCGCGTCGTTCAACCCCGAATACCTGCTCGGGGTACGCGCGGAGAAGTTGTCGTATCTGGACGGCAAGCCGGTGCTCAGCCTGGCCAACGGCGACATCCTGCACTGCGGCGCGATCATCGTCACCGCCGGGCTGGGCAGCTTCACCCCCCGCCCGCTGCCCGCCGCCGAGAACTTCGTCGGCAGCGGCATCGTCTTCTTCGTACCGCACCTGGCCGACCTCGCCGGGCAGGACGTGCTGATCGTCGGCGGCGGCGACTCGGCGTTCGACTGGGCGCTGGCGCTGCAACCCCTGGCCCGGTCGGTCACCCTGGTGCACCGTCGGGAGAAGTTCCGGGCCCACGCCGCCACCGTCGACCGGGTACGCGAACTGCCGGTACGCATCGTGGTCAACGCCGAGGTGACGACGCTGCACGGCGAGGGCGCGGTGACCGGGGCGGACATCGCGGTCAAGGGCGGCGGGACCGAGACGATCCCGGTCGACACCGTGGTCGCCGCGCTGGGCTTCACCGCCGATCTCGGCCCGCTCACCGAGTGGGGGTTGGCGCTCGACAAGCGGCACATCCTGGTCGACAGCACCATGGTGACGAACCTGTCCCGGGTCTTCTCCGCCGGTGACATCACCGAATATCCGGGCAAGGTCCGGCTGATCGCGACCGGTTTCGGCGAGGCCGCGACGGCGGTGAACAACGCGGCCGTGGTGATCAACCCGGCCGCGCACCTCTTCCCCGGTCACTCCTCCGACGCGGGCTGACCCGGCTCGTCTGGTTGACCCGGCTCGTCTGGTTGACCCGGCTCGCCGGGCAGGCCGGCGAGGTCGGCCATCAGCCGCATCTGGTAGTCGAAGTACGCCTCGCAATCCTCGACCACACCCTGGGCGAACCGGCCGAACACCTCGAAGCTGACCAGGCCGAAGAGTTGGCTCCAGGCGGCCATGCAGCGGGCGAGCTGCTCCTCGGTGAGCGCGCCGGGGCGCGGCTCCAGCAGTCGGGTCAGCTCGACGCGGACCGGGGGCGGCACGGGAGTGCCTTCGGGTGGGGCGAGCCGGCCGGCGGCGGCCCCGTCGACCATGATCTGGACCAGCGCGAAGACCACCCGCTGGGCCGGGACGACGGTCTCGGACGGGGCGGCGTAGCCGGGTACCGGGCTGCCGTACAGCAGCGCGTACTCGGCGGGATGCGCCAGTGACCAGGCCCGTACGGCGTGACTCACGCCCAGCCAGCGCCCCCGCAGGTCGTGCCGAGCGGCTGCCGCGTCACCCGCCTCGGCCGCGTCACCGAGCGACCGGTACGCCTCGACGATCAGCACGGTGAGCAGTGCGTCCCGGCTCGGGAAGTACCGGTAGATGGCCGACGAGACCATGCCGAGATCGCGGGCGACGGCCCGGAGCGAGAGGTTGCCGCCTTCGGTCGCGAGGTGCCGCCGGGCGACCGCCTTGATCTCCTCGATCATCTCGGCGCGGACCCGGGCCCGGATCGATGGTGCGGACATGCCGCCACCCTGCCACACCCGGACGTACTTCGAGAGCACCTGCTCCAGCTAGGAAGCGGCCGATTCCCGGTGGAGCATTCCGTGCTTTACGTGAGCGCTGATCAGAAATCAGAGCGGTGCTCTTGACGCCGGCCTCGCCGGGAGGCACAGTGGGGAGGCAGACAGAGAGCGGTGCTCTCGGTCCAGAGAGTTGATCTGAAAGGTGGGGACGATGGCGCTCCAGGTGATCGTCGGTGCCGGTCCGGTCGGCCGGGGAGTTGCCCGGCTGCTCGCCGACCGGGGCGAGCGGGTGCGGCTGGTCAGCCGCCGGGGCACCGGGCCGGAGCATCCCGGGATCGAGCGGGTCGGCGCCGACGCGGCCGACCTGGAGCGGCTGGCCGAGCTGACTGAGGGCGCGGCGGCGCTCTACAACTGCGCCAACCCGGCGTACCACCGCTGGGCGACCGACTGGCCGCCGATCGCCGCCACACTGCTGGCCGTGGCGGAGCGCACCGGGGCGGTGCTGGCGACCACCGGCAACCTGTACGGCTACGGCCCGGTGGACGGGCCGATCACCGAGAGCGCGCCACTGCGCCCGAACGGCGTGAAGGGACAGGTCCGGGCGAAGATGTGGCAGGACGCGCTGGCCGCGCACCAGGCGGGGCGGGCCCGGGTGACCGAGGTACGCGGCTCCGACTACCTCGGCGCGGGCGCGCAGACCCTGTTCACCCTCCTCGTGGTGCCGAAGGTGCTGGCGGGGAAGCGGGCCTCCGTGCCGGCCGACCTGGACGCCCCGCACAGTTGGACGTACGTCGGCGACGTGGCCCGTACCCTGGTCGCCGCCGCCGACGACGAGCGGGCCTGGGGGCGGCCCTGGCACGTACCCAGTCAGCCGCCGGTGTCGGTCCGGGCGCTGGCGGCCCGGCTTGCCGAGCTGGCCGGTGCCCCGGCCCCGCGGCTGGCCTCGATGCCGCCCGCGGTGCTCTGGCTCGGCGGGCTCTTCGACCCGACGGCCCGCGAGCTGCGGGAGACGGCGTACCAGTTCCGCCGGCCGTTCGTGCTGGACTCCTCGGCGGCGACCGCGACGTTCGGCATCGAGCCGACCGGGCTGGACGCCGCGCTGCGGGAGACCGCCGGGCGCACCCCGGCGGCGTCCCGCTGATCCAGGCCGGTCCGACGGCCTCCCGGCCCGGGCTACTCCTGCTCGGCCAGGGGCCGGCCGTCGAAGTCGACCGCCGAATAGAGCGCCAGCTTCTCCAGCCGGTGGTACGAGTCGATCACCCGGATGGTGCCGCTCTTGGAACGCATCACGATCGACTGGGTGTACGCGCCACCGGCCCGGTAGCGGACCCCGCGCAACAGGTCGCCGGAGGTGATCCCGGTGGCCACGAAGAAGGCGTTGTCCCCGGTCACCAGGTCGTCGGTGCGCAGTACCCGGTCCAGGTCGTGCCCGGCGGCGAGCGCCTTCTCCCGCTCCTCGTCGTCCCGGGGCCAGAGCTTGGCCTGCATCGCCCCGCCCATGCACTTCAGCGCGCAGGCCGCGGTGATGCCCTCCGGGGTGCCGCCGATTCCCATCAGCACGTCGACGCCGGACTCGCCCCGGGCGGCGGCGATGGCCCCGGCGATGTCGCCGTCGGAGATGAACTGGATGCCGGCGCCGGCCCGGCGGATCTGCTGCACCAGGTCGTTGTGCCGGGGCCGGTCGAGTACGCAGACCGTGACGTCGGAGACCTCGGTGCCCTTGACCTTGGCGATCCGGCGCAGGTTCTCCGCGACTCCGGCGTTGATGTCCACGGCGTCCGCGTAGACCGGGCCGACCGCGAGCTTCTCCATGTAGAAGACGGCGCTCGGGTCGAACATCGCGCCGCGTTCGGCCACCGCGAGCACGGCCAGGGCGTTCGGCATGCCCTTGCTCATCAGCGTGGTGCCGTCGATCGGGTCGACCGCGACGTCGACCTCCGGCCCGGTGCCGTCACCGACCTGCTCACCGTTGAACAGCATCGGGGCGTTGTCCTTCTCACCCTCGCCGATCACCACGACGCCGCGCATCGGGATCGAGTTGATCAGCTTGCGCATGGCGTCGACGGCCGCGCCGTCGCCACCCTCCTTGTCGCCCCGGCCGACCCACCGGCCGGCGGCCATCGCCGCCGCCTCGGTCACCCGGACGAGGTCGAGGGCCAGGTTGCGGTCCAGGTTCTGTGGCACCCGGGTACGGGCGTTGGTCATGTCGGCTCCTCCTCGCGGCACTGCGGGGTGGCCCGGCACAGCGCGGCGCGCCGCCGCCGGCCTTGTCAGGAATCCTGACACGCTGGTCAACTTAACGCCGGTTCGGGGGGCCGGTGTCCGGATCCCGGTAACCGGTGGGCCGAAAGCCCCGGCCGGCGGGGCTGTCAAGATAGAGGGGTGAACCCCACCCAGCCTGCCGACCGTAACCCGGACGACCAGCTCTCGGGCGAACCCGACGCAGCCCTCGCCGACCGGTCGGAGGGCGCCGGGCCGGGTGACGAGCGGGTCGTGCCGGCCGCGGTCAGGTCACAGCGGTCGACCAAGGACATCGTCATCTCGCTGCTGGTGCTGCTGATACCGATCGCCGTCGTGATCGGCTTCGGCCGGGCTGTCCTCAACGCGGACCAGCCGGTGGTGGTCGATCCGGCCCCGGCGCTCCAGGAGGCCCGCGCCGCCGACGTCTTCCCGGTCGGCGAGCCGGCCGGCCTGGCGGACGGCTGGCGCACCGTGCTGGCCGAGTTCCGGCGGGAAGCCGGCGGCGCGACCCTCCGGATCGGCTATCTCAGCCCGGACGGCGGCGGGGTGCAGCTCGTGCAGAGCAGTCTGCCGGCCGACGGGCTGCTGCGGGCCGAGCTGACCCGCGAGGGGCGGCCGCAGGGCACGATCGAGGTGGGTGGCCGTAGTTGGCAGCGCTACACGGCCCGCTCCGACGAGTCGGCACTGGTGCTGCTGGAGCCCGACCGGACGGTACTGGTGGTCGGCCGGACGTCCGAGGGTGAGCTGCGGCAGCTAGTCGCTTCTCTGCGGTAGCTGTCCGGTATCGGTACGCTTCGTGTCTGCCATCACGGTGGGCACACGCCTGCCGGGCAACCTTCTGGGGAGGAATCGACAGTGACATTCCGACGTTGGGGCGTTGCCACGATCGCCGCGGTGGCCCTGTTCACGCCAGCTCTGACGGCCTGCGCGGGCGCGGGTACCGAGCCGGGCACCTCCGGCTCCGAATCGCCGGCGATCCCGGACGACGCCAAGGAGGCGCTGCTCGCGTCGACCAAGGAGATCACCAAGGGTAACTTCAGGTTCAGCATGACGGGCAGCGACCTGGACGGTCAGGGCGTCGTGCACGTGCCGAGCCAGAGCGCCCAGATGTCCATGAAGGCCGGCAGCGACGAGTTCTCGATGGACATGGAGATCATCTACATCGAGCCGGACAGCTGGGTGAAGTTGACGGTCACCGGTGCCGAGGGCGTACCGGGGCTGGAGAAGCTGAACTCCGGCAAGTACCAGCACCTGGACCAGTCCAAGATCACGGGTACCCGAGGGCTGGGCTTCGACTTCAAGGCCGTCGACCCGGCCGGCAGCGAGGCGCTGACCAAGGCCGTCGTCGACGTGCAGAAGACCGGCGAGGGCGCGTACACCGGCACCATCGACCTGACCAAGGCCACCGGCGCCGGCATGGTCGACGAGGACGCGGTCAAGCTGCTCGGCGCCGAGGCGACCAAGCTGCCGTTCGAGGCCAAGCTCGACGCGCAGGGCCGGCTCACCTCGCTGACCATCCAGTTGCCGGCGGTCGGCGGTGGCAAGGCGCAGCAACTGACGGTCGGCTACTCCGACTACGGCGCGGCGAGCCCGGCCAAGGCGCCCCCGGCGGCCGAGGTCGTGGAGGCGTCGCCCGAGGTGTACGAGCTGTTCAACAAGTGAGTACCGGTGCCGGGTGGGGTGGCGCTGCCGCTCCGCCCGGTGCTCGCGGTGCCGGCGGTCAGCTCTGGCTGGTCTCCCGAGCCTGCCGGACGGTGTCGATCCGTTGCCGGGCACCGTCCAGCCAGCCCTGGCAGATCTCGGCCAGCCGTTCGCCCCGCTCCCAGAGCGCCAGCGACTCCTCCAGCGAGGTGCCGCCGGCCTCCAGCCGTTCGACCACCGTGGCCAGCTCGGCCCGGGCCTGCTCGTAACTGAGTCCCTCGCCCGGCCCGCTCGCGCGTTCTTCCGTGTCAGTCATGGTGGCTCCCATCTCAGCACACCGTCGCCGGACGGATCCGCGCACACACCCGTGCGACCGCTACGGCTCGACGACCGCGCCCAGTTCGCCCTCGGCGAGGCGTACCCGCAGCGGGTCACCGGCGGCGACCTCACCCGGTGCCCGTACGACGTGCCCGTCGGCGCGCTGCACGATGGCGTACCCCCGGTGCAGGGTGGCGGCCGGGGAGAGGGCGCGGAGCCGCGCCACGGTGTGCCGGAGTTCCCCGGTCGCGGTGCCGAGCCGGTGTTCCACGCAGCGGACGGCCCGGTCCCGCAGCGCGGTCACGTCGGCGGCCCGCTGGTCGAGCAGTACCTCCGGCCGGGCGAGCGACGGGCGGGACCGCCAGGCGTCGAGGCGGTGCGCCTCCCGGTCGACCAGCCCGATCATCGCCCGGTCGAGCCGGTCCCGGGCCATCCGGATCAGCCGGGTCTCCTCGCCGAGGTCCGGCACGATCCGCTTGGCGGCGTCGGTCGGGGTCGAGGCGCGCAGGTCGGCCACGTAGTCGACCAGCGGCGTGTCGGTCTCGTGGCCGATCGCGCTGACCACCGGGGTACGGCAGCCGAAGATCGCCCGGCACAGCGCCTCGTCGGAGAAGGGGAGCAGGTCCTCGACGCTGCCACCGCCCCGGGCCAGCACGATCACGTCGATGCTCGGGTCGGCGTCGAGCACCTTGAGCGCGTCGACGATCTGCGGTACGGCGGTCGGGCCCTGCACCGCCACGTTGACCGTACGGAACTGCACCGCCGGCCAGCGGCGACGGGCGTTCGTCAGCACGTCCCGTTCGGCTGCCGAGGCGCGGCCGGTGATCAGGCCGATCCGTCTCGGCAGGAAGGGCGGCCGGCGCTTGCGGGCCCGGTCGAAGAGTCCCTCGGCGGCGAGCAGCTTCTTCAGCTTCTCCAGCCGGGCCAGCAGCTCGCCGAGCCCGACCTGCCGGATCTCGTCGGCCCGCAGGCTGAGCGTGCCCCGGGCGGCGTAGAACTCGGGCTTGGCGTGCAGCAGTACCCGGGCGCCCTCGGCCAGCTCCGGTGCACCGGCGTCCAGTACGTCCCGGTTGGTGGTGACGGTGAGGCTGAGGTCGGCCGACGGGTCGCGCAGGGTGAGGAAGACCGTCGCCGCGCCGGGGCGGCGGCTGAGCTGCGCCACCTGGCCGTCCACCCAGACCCAGCCGAGCTTGCCGATCCAGGCGCTCAGCTTCTGGCTGACCACCCGGACCGGCCAGGGGTCGTCGGGGGTACTGCGCGGGATGCCGGCCTCGGTCATCCGGTCAGCCTACGGCGGGGGGCCGGCGGCCTCGGGTAGCACCTCGTGGACCTGGGCGGGACGGCGGCCAGCGGGCGGTACCACGGGCGGAACGTAGACTGGGCGGGTGACCGAGGCTCAGGCGACACCCCAGACCGGCAAGCGTGTCCTGTTGGCCAAGCCCCGCGGCTACTGTGCCGGCGTCGACCGTGCCGTGCAGACCGTGCAGGAGGCCCTCAAGCTCTACGGGGCGCCGATCTACGTGCGCAAGCAGATCGTGCACAACAAGCACGTCGTCTCCACCCTGGAGCGGCAGGGCGCCATCTTCGTGGAGGAGAACGAGGAGGTGCCGGAGGGCTCGATCGTGATCTTCTCGGCGCACGGCGTGGCGCCGGAGGTCTACGAGCAGGCGAAGGCCCGCTCGCTGAAGGCGATCGACGCCACCTGCCCGCTGGTCACCAAGGTGCACCACGAGGCCCGGCGGTTCGCGGCGGACGATTACGACATTCTGCTCATCGGTCACGAGGGGCACGAAGAGGTGATCGGCACCTCAGGTGAGGCACCCGCGCACATCCAGCTCGTGGACGGTCCGGACGACGCCGACAAGGTCACCGTACGGGACCCGTCGAAGGTGGTCTGGCTCTCCCAGACGACCCTGTCGGTGGACGAGACGATGGAGACCGTCGCCCGGCTCAAGCGCCGGCTGCCGCTGCTCCAGTCGCCGCCCAGCGACGACATCTGCTACGCCACCCAGAACCGCCAGCACGTGGTCAAGGAGATCGCCGCCGACTGTGACGTGGTGATCGTGGTCGGCTCGCGCAACTCGTCCAACTCGGTGCGGCTGGTCGAGGTGGCGGTGGACGCGGGCGCCCGGGCCGGCTACCTGGTCGACTACGCCTCGGAGATCTCCGACGAGTGGCTGGCCGGGGCCAGCACCGTCGGCCTGACCTCCGGAGCGAGTGTCCCCGACGACCTGGTGATGGAGGTGCTCGACCACCTCGCCGCGCGCGGCTTCACCGACGTGACCGAGGTGACCACGGCCGACGAGCGGCTGACCTTCTCGCTGCCGCAGGACCTCAGGCGCGACATGAAGGCCGCGGCGGCCAAGGCGGCGGCCGAGCAGGCGAGCCCGGTTGCGGCGAGCGCTGCCAACGGCTGACCGGCCGGGCGGCGTGGCACGGAACGGGCGGCCCGGCGTGGCGTGGCGCCTCTGGTCAGCGCGGCGCGGAACGCGCGGCCCCGGCGTGGCGTGGAGCGTCCGGGCGGCGTGGCACGGAACGCGCGGCCCCGGCGTGGCGTGGAGCCTCTGGTCAGCGCGGCGCGGAACGCGCGGCCCCGGCGTGGCGTGGAGCCTCTGGTCAGCGCGGCGCGGAACGCGCGGCCCGGCATGGCTCGGGGTCGTGATAGCGCCGTCCCGGATGCCGTCTCCACCGCGCCGCCACGCCGTCCCGCCGCCGCTCTCCGGCCGCCGCTCCCACCTTGACCTGGACACCAGATGCGTTATCGGTGGGCGGTAACGCCTCTGATGTCCAGGTCGGTTACCGGAGTGACGCTGCGAAACGATTCCGGCAGCATCGAACGGGCTGGGTGGTGCAGCATGGCGTGGAACGGGCGGTCCGGCGTACGCGTCGGATCTGTTATGACGACGCGCTGGATGGTCGGCGCCGTGCTCGCCGCCGGGTTGGCCCTCGCCGGCTGCGCGGACTCCGGCTCGACACCGCCGAGCGAATCGGGAGGAACGCCGGTGACCCTGCACCCGTCGCCAGGTCCCTCTTCCGGTCCGTCCGGCCCGCCGGGGGGCGCTCCGACGCCCCCCAGTGACCCGACCGCGAATCCGGCGCCTCCGACCACGCCACCGCGCGGCGGGGCGGCGCCGAGCGGTACGACCACGCTCAGTGGGACTGTCCAGGCGGGTGTCGAGCCGAACTGTGTGCTGCTGGACGGTTACCTGCTGGTTGGTGGCCCTCGTGACGTGATCACGGCCGGAGCGCGGGTGACGGTCGTCGGCGAGGTACGTGCCGACCTGATGACCACTTGCCAGCAGGGCATCCCGTTCCAGGTGCAGAGCGCGACCCGGAGCTGACCGCCGTCAGCGGCGACGGCGTACCCAGTAGAGGTCTGGCCGGCAAGCAACGCGGGGTGGACGTCGGGCAGCTCCCGCAGGGCACGGGCGAGCTGGGCACCGAGGTACACCATCAGGCCGACCCGGTCATTCCGGAAGGCGGTCACGAGCGCCAGCCGGGCCGGCTGACACGGCCAGGGCGCACCACAGCCACGACAGCGGTACGACGGATGCGCTGCTACGTGCCGGCGCCACCGTTCCTGCGGCCCGATCACGCCGACCTCCGACCGACCCGCTCGCCGTGCCGCTCGCGGTGCTCCCCGGCATGGGTCAGGCTGCCCGCCCGACCGTTGGACAGGTGGGGGTGCGACCCGGCCCTGGTGTCCCACGCGGTCCGGCGGTTACGCATCCGACCCGGGGCCGACGAACGTGTCTCCGCATTCGGCGGGGCGAATGCCTTTGCCTGGACCGCCGCCTGGTACTCCGCACGGGACAGCGGCGGCGGAGGGGGTGGCTGGTAGGGCCTCGGGGCGAGTTCCACCGAGTCCGGGCAGCGCCAGCGCAACCCGCACCGGCAGTACCGCCAGAGCCGGCGCCAGTCCCGGCGGTGATACGGCTTCGCCCTGCGACCGAATCTGAATCTCATTGCTGCCTCCCGTCGGCCGAAATGTGGACGGGGCGGCACCTGGCTTCGACCTGGCACCGCCCCCGTTGGCGCCACCGCCCGGCATCGGAGGGCTTGCACGGGGGACCGGGCGATGTTGCCTGAATTCCACCTTGGACTTCGCCCGGCAATCGGCGGAAGATAAGCGCTTGGCAGCAAAGATGACGGACCCGATGGTGCGCCGGGAAGGGCGGGGAATGTCGAATCACAATGGCGGACTCGGAAGAATGCTCAAGTTCGCGCGGTCCAAATCAGGAATGACTCAGGATCAACTTGCCGAACGGCTTAATGTGTCGACCTCGCTCATCGCCAAGTTCGAGACCAATCGACTGATCCCCAAGCACGACACCGCCCGAGATCTCGACGCGGTGTTCGACTCCGCGGAGCTGTTCCAGGAGTCGGCGGCCGAGGCGCGGGCGTTCTCCGGCGTGACCGTCTGGATCAGGCCGTGGCTGGAGTACGAGCAACATGCCACCATGGTCCGAAGCTTCGAGCTGACGGTGGTCCCTGGGCTGCTCCAGACCGAGGATTACGCGCGGGCCATCCTCCGGGACGCTGGCACCCGCGTACCGGACCTGGACGGCACGGTGGCGAGCCGGATCGCCCGGGCTGCGGTGCTGCGCCGGGACGACCACCCGTGCCGGCTCTTCGCGGTGGTCGACGAGGCGGTGTTGCGCCGGCCCGTGGGCGGCCCGAAGGTGATGGCCGAGCAGTTGCACGCGATCGTGCAGGCGTGTGCCCTGCCGAACGTCAGCGTCGCCGTGGTGCCGGCGTCGGCGGGTGCCTACCCCGGGCTCAACGGTCCGTTGGCGCTCGCCACCGTGGACGGTCGCACCGTCGCGTTCCTGGACGATCCGCTGGGCGGTCGGGTGGTCGAGGACCCGGACCAGGTGGCCGCGCTGGACGAGATCTGGGAGGCGATCCGCGAGTACGCTCTGCCTGCACGACCATCCCTCGAACTGATCATGGAAGCAGCGGAATCATGGAGTTGACCGACGGGCCGCGCTGGCGGAAGTCCTCGCGCAGCAATGGGCAGGGCGGCAACTGCGTAGAGGTGGCCGACAACCTTCCCAGTCGGGTGCTGGTCCGAGACAGCAAGGACCGGCAGGGGCCGGCGTTGGCGTTCGGGCCGATCGCGTGGCGCGCGTTCGTTGACGAGGTGGCCCGGCGACCGCGGTAACCCCAGGCCGTAGTAATCCCAAGACGTCGAACGGGGTCCGTCCCGGGCTGGGACGGACCCCGTTGACGGTGGAGCGTGCGGATCAGTTCACCGCGTCGACCTTCACCAGGGCGTTGCCGACCACGGCACCGTCCACGGTGACGACCTGCATCTGGCCGGAGAGCTGCCGGCCGGCGGCCGGAACCGTCAGCGCGGTCACCGAACCGGTGATGGTGGTCGTGTCCTGGTACGCCAGCGATTCGTAACTCGCCGGCACGGACAGGTTGCCGAGGGCGGGGGAGAAGAACACGTCCCGGTAGTCGAGCTGGGTGGTACCGGCCGGCACCGAGTACCCGTCGACCTCGATCTCGTAGGTCCCGGCCGCCGGGTTGGCCAGCGAGACGGACTCCTCCGAGTCACCGTCGGCGTCGAACGCCACCCGTACGCCGTCCTTGTAGACGTAGAGGTCGAGGTCGGCACCGGCGTCGCTGGTGTTGCCGATCGCCACGTCGAGCCGGCTGGCCCCGGCCGGGACCACCACCTCGTAGGTCAGCACCTCGTGGTGCCCGATGCTCGGCCGCGCCTCCACGGTGCTGCCGAGCGGCCCGCCCGAGCCGGTGACGACGAGCGGACCGAACTGGTTGGTCAGCTCCCAGTCGACCGGGGTGGGCTCCCCGGCCTGCACGCTGAGCAGCTCGGTCTCGTCCGGGGTGACCTCGACGCCCTGCACCCGGGCCTGGATCTGGTACGGGTTGCCGAGCAGCGGCGACGTACGCCGGGACTCGACCTCGATCTCCCAGACGCCCGGGATCGGGTTGTCGTACGACCGCTCGTCCGGCTTGCAGGCGGCCACGTCGGAGAAGTTGGTGAAGCAGGCGGTGCTCACGGTGCTGTCCACCGGGATGCCCCACGGGTTGATCGCGATGAACCGGGTCTGCGAGCCGGGGGCGATGCCGGTCAGGTTGACCTGCAACGATCCGGCACCCTCCGGCACCGTGACGAAGTACGTCTTGAAGAGGTTGCGGTCCACGTTGCCGCCGGCCGAGAAGGAGAAGTTCTTCTTCTTCGGCACCTCGGCGACCGTTACGACGTTCATGAACTCGAAGTCCACCGCCGGGGTCGCCGGATCGTCGACCTCGACGATCGCGCTGTGCGCCCCGACGCCCGCCTTCGCCACGACGCTGAACGTCACCGTCTTGCCCAGCGGCAGGTCCAGGTGCTCCGGCAGGTTGCCGAACACGTTGCCGGTGTTGCCGACCAGCCGCAGGTCGTGCCGGACGGTCCCCTTCGGCCCGCTGTTCCGGGTCACCTTCACCTTGTACGTCTTCGCCACGTTCGGCTTCTGCCCGCCGGCGCCGACGGCGCACCGGTTGTAGATGCCGGTGCCCCGGTACGGCGTGGCCAGCAGGTCCGCCAGCGGCGTGCAGACCGGGGCGTCGACCGTGTAGCCCCGGGTCTCCAGCGCGGCACCGGCCAGCAGTTGCCAGGCGGCCGGTACGTTGAGCTGCCCGTTGCCCTGGCCGTGCGCCGGAATCCCGTCGATCCAGGACGCCGACGAGTAGATCGCCCGGCGCAACGCGGCGGTGGTGACCAGCTTGCGGTTCGCCTTGGCGGCCGAGAGCAGCAGCGCGATGCCGCCGGTCACCTGCGGGGCGGACATGGACGTACCGTTGATCATCTGGTAGCCCGGCGGCAGCGGGTAGCCCGCCTCGGCCACCGGGTTGCCCGGCAGCCAGAGCGGGGTGGTGGAGATCGCCGACCCCGGTGCGGTGATGTTCGGCTTGAACCCGCCGTCCTCACGCGGGCCGCGCGAGGAGAAGTAGAGGAGCTGGTACGGCGTGCGGGTCTCCGAGCCGTAGTTGGCCAGGTAGGTCTCCTGGCTGATCCCGGCCGCGACGCTGACGATGTCGGTGACCGTGGACGGGTCGCCGATGGTGTTGATGCCGGGGCCGGAGTTCCCGGCCGAGAAGACGAGCTGCACACCGAGTTCGTTGACGATCCGGTTGTAGAGTTCGGCGCGCAGGTCGCTGCCGTCGTTCAGCGACCCGAGGCCGCCGATCGAGATGTTGACCACGTCCACGTCACGGTTGACCACCAGCTCGACCATGCCGTCGGTGAGCGCGGCGAAGGTGCAGCCGCCGCCCCAGGTGCAGGCGCGGGCGGAGACCAGCTTGGCGCCGGGCGCGCCACCGTCCAGGTTGGCGTTGCCGAACATGTCGTTCGCGGCGGTGATGCCGGCGACGTGCGAGCCGTGCGCGTCCTCGACCACCCCGATGTTGACGAAGTCGTACGCGCCCGGCAGGCCGGCCGGGGTGGTGTCCACGTCCTCGCGGAACTCGACCACGAACGGGGTCTGGTCGCGTACCGGGGTGTCCGGCTTGTCGGTGCCGAAGTGGCCCACGTCGTAGCGCTCGGCGTACGGGCGCATCACCGGGTCGTCGGTGAAGTCCCGGTTGCCGTTGGCGTCGACCCGGATGTCGTGGCTCGTCGGGTCGTAGAGGATGCCGAACAGGTCCGCGGTGTCGCCGTCCCGGTTGATGTCACCGGCCGGGGCGCTCCCGGCGGTGATGGACTCGGCGAACCGGTTGATCCGGTACGTCCCGGCCGGCGCCGTCCAGGTGGCACCCGCGTAGCTGAAGCTCGGGCCGGTCACCTGGTCGCGCATGATCCGCCAGGTGGCGTCCCCGTCGAAGATGGGGTCGGTGGCGGTGAACCAGTCGACGATCTTGCGCTCGCCGGTCGAGGTGGTCTGCAACGACGGGTGGTCCAGGTCGACCCCGGTGTCCATGATGCCGATCGTGACGCCCCGGCCGTCCCAGCTCGGATGCGCGGTCTTGAAGTCCACCGCCCCGATCTCGTGGGTCGGCATGTACGGGTTCCGGGCCGGCGTGTCGGCGCCGGGACCGGCCACCGCCGCCTTGGCCCGGGCCTGTGCCCGAGCCGGGGCCGGCTCGGGGTCCGGCAGCTTGACCTTGTCGTCGAGGTCGACCGCCGCGATGCCGGGCAGCGCCGCGGCGGCCGGCACGGCCGAGGTGGGCACGCTGGCGCGGACGTAACCGACCTGGTCGGCCCGCTTGGCGATGATGCCGCCGAGCTTGCGCAGCCCGGCGACGACGGTGGCCGACCGGCCCTTGTCGGCCGCGATGAGCAGCGTCACCCGGGGTTCCTTGCGGGACTTCGCCTCGGCGAGCAGTTCCAGGTCGCGCGGGCCCAGGGTGTCGGTGGGATCGGACTTCAGGGTTTCGGGAGCGGCGGTCGGATCGGCGCTCGCCGGGGTGGCACCGGTGGCCAGGGTCAGGCCGCTCAGGACCATGGCCGAGGCGAGTACCCCGGCGGAGGTCCGTCGGCGCCAGGCGCGGGATCTACTCACGTTCATGTCCTTCGGGAGAACAGGCCCTACAGCGCAGGGCACACGTGACCGGAATCCTCGGTCGCCGTGCACATGCCTGTCACTATCGCGCTCCGCGTTGTGACCACCCCGTGATCTGAGTGGACCGATCGGCGCGGTAGCTGGGCGGATCGGCGTCGATGACCGGCTGAACGCCGGTTCCGATTCGGACGGTCAGAGCTGGGTCGACCGGGGAATCTCGAGCTGCCGCGCGGTGGGCGGATCGACCAGCTCGGGCGCCTGCGGTTGGCGTGGCGCGGTCTCCACCTGCGGCGGCACCGGCAGGTCGTCGCCGGCCACGCCCAGCTCGGCGAGCTTGCGCGCGCTGACCAGTACCCGGGCCTCCAGCGAACCCACCGCCCGGTTGTACGCGGTCACCGCCCCGCCGAGCGCCCCGCCCAGCTTGGAGACGTGCTCGCCGAGGGTGCCGAGCCGGCCGTACAGCTCGCGGGCCAGCGCGTGCACCGCGACCGCGTTGCGGGCCAGCGCCTCCTGCCGCCACGAGTAGGCGACGGTACGCAGCAGCGCCACCAGGGTCGCCGGGGTGGCCAGCACCACGTTGCGGGCGAACGCGTGCTCCAGCAGCGTCGGGTCGCGTTGCAGCGCCACGTCGAGGAACGGGTCCGCCGGCACGAACAGCACCACGAACTCCGGGGACTGGTCGAAGGCGGCCCAGTAGGACTTGGCGGCCAGCGCGTCGACGTGTGCCCGCAGGTGCCGGGCGTGCGCGTCCAGGTGCCGGTCCCGGCCCTGCTCGTCCCGGGCCTCCATGGCGGTCAGGTACGCGTCGAACGGTGCCTTCGCGTCCACCACCACCGAGCGGCCGCCGTGCAGCCGGACCACCAGGTCGGGGCGGACCGTCTGATGCTCGGTCGCCGCGGTCACCTGCTCGGCGAAGTCGCAGTGCTCCAGCATGCCGGCCGCCTCCACCACCCGGCGGAGCTGGTGCTCACCCCAGCGGCCGCGTACCTGCGGGGCGCGCAGCGCGGCGACGAGCTGCTTGGTCTCGGTACGCAGCTCGCCGGAGACCGCCGTCATCGCGCGGACCTGCTCACGCAGCTCGGCGTACGCGTCGACCCGGTCGTGCTCCAGCTCGGCGACCCGCTGCTCGTAGCGGCGCAGGGTCTCGTGCAGCGGCGCCACCGCCCGGGCCACCGCCTCCTGGGACTGGGCGGTCGCCTCGTAGGAGAGCGCCCGCATCGACTGCTCCAGCCGGCCCTCGCCCTCCCGGGTGGCCCGCAGGGTCGCGTCCAGCCGGGCGATCTCGGCGGTCGACCGTGCGGTGGCGGCCAGCCAGCCGATCGCCCCGCCCGCGACGAGGCAGACGATCACCACGGCGACGGTCGAGAGGTCCACCTCACAGAGCATGCCAGGCGTCCGGCGCAGCGGCGCGAGTACTCGCCGGTGCTGGTGGGTACCGTGGAGTGATGGGCGAGGTGATCTGGTTCCTGCTGCTGGTGGTGCTGCTCGGCGGCGGGGTGCTCTGGTGGCGTCGCGAGCGCGCCGCCCGGCAGGCCCGGGAACTCGCCGACGCGCGGGCCGAGGCCGGTCGCTGGTACGAGCGGCTGGGCGGGCAGTTGATGAACCTGCACGGCACCGAACCGGCGGTCCGGCAGGCGCTGGCCGACGCCGGGGAGCGCTACAACGCCGCCGGTGCTCAGCTCGAACAGGCGCGCAGCGCCCGGCAGTACGAGCTGGCCCGGGAGACCGCCCTGGAGGGGCTGGCGTACGTCCGGGCGGCCCGGGTGGCGCTCGGCATCGATCCGGGGCCGGAACTGCCGCCGCTGGCCGCCGCCCGGGGCGTCGGTGCGGTCACCCTGCCCAGGGAGGTGCAGGTCCAGGGCGAGACGTTCCGGGCCGGGCCGGCCCCGGGGGCGGGGACGCCCTACTACTACCCCGGTGGGCGGATGCAGGGCCGGCCGGTGCCGGCCGGCTGGTATTCGACGCCGTGGTGGAAGACCGGCCTGGCGGCCGGTGCCGGGGTGCTCGGCGGCGTGCTGATCGCCGACGCCCTCTTCTCGCCCGCCTTCGCCGACCCGGGCTACGGTTCCGACGCCGGCTACCAGGAGGGCTTCGCCGACGGCGCGGACTACGGCGACGCGGGCGGAGCGGGGGATCCCGGTTCCGGCGACTTCGGCGGAGGCGGGTTCGGTGGTGGGGATTTCGGCGGCGGAGACTTCGGCGGCGGTGGAGACTTTTAGCGGTACGACCGGATTGTCCCGGGGGTCTGTCCGGTCTTCGGGCTAACCGTCCGGCGGATGGTAGGGCTGACGGGATGGTCCTTGCGAGGGCCAGCCGGCAGAGTCGTCAACTGTGAGCGTTGACGTGGAGACCGTGGGGAGGCGCCGGCCGGTGATTGCCGGACGCTGGCTGACCAGCCTGGCCGTGGCGGGACTCGGGGTCGTGGCGGTGACCGTGACCGCACAGTCGATCGACCGGTTCCACTGGTGGGCCGGCTTCGTGCTGGTACCCGGAGCCCTGATCGCGGCGTCCGGCGGACCCCTGCTGGCCCGCGGCGGCGGACGCGCGTTCGTCGGATACCTGCTGGCCTGCGTCGGCGGCCTGGTCTTCGCGGTCGGCGCGATGCTGATGCTGGGGGTGATGGGGCGCGGCTGGCCGTTCATGATCACTCTGCCGGCGCTGGCCGTCGCCGGCACCTATCACTGGCGGTCGCCGGATCCGCTGCCCCGGGCGTTCCACCGCACGGTCGCGATGCTGGCGCTGAACACCGCCGCGCTCGGGATCACGTTCCTGCTGCTGGTCAACGACGCGCTGGACTTCGGCTCGACCGGCTGGTGGGGCGTCTTCATGATGGTCGGCGGCGTGATCATCCTGGCCAACGGGCTGGAACTGTTCCGGCACCGGATCCAGTACCGGGCCCAGGCCGTCACCCTGGCCGTCGGCCCGGCGGTGATCGCCTTCCTGCTCGGCCTGCGCTTCCTGCGCGACTGGCCGTTCCAGTTCTGAGCCGGGCGCCGTCCTCCAGCGGCCCGGTCAGCGCTCGTCACCCGGGCGTACGATGCCCGCCTCGTAGGCGAAGACCACCACCTGGACCCGGTCCCGCAGGCCGAGCTTGCCGAGGATCCGCCCGACATGGGTCTTCACGGTCGCCTCGGAGACGGTGAGCAGCCCGGCGATCTCGGCGTTGGACCGGCCCTTGGCCACCTCCACCAGCACCTCCCGTTCCCGGTCGGTCAGCCGGTGCAGCCGCTCGTCGACCGGGGACCGCCCGGTGGACGGGTCCGGCAGGTGCGAGGCGAAGGCGTCGATCAGCCGCCGGGTCACGCTGGGCGCCACCACCGCGTCGCCGGCCGCCACCGCCCGGATCCCGGTGAGCAGGTCCGGCGGGGGTACGTCCTTGAGCAGGAACCCGCTCGCCCCGGCCCGCAGCGCGGCGAAGACGTACTCGTCGAGGTTGAACGTGGTGAGCACGAGGACCCGGGCCGGGGCGCCGGACTCGACGATCTGCCGGGTTGCCTCGATGCCGTCCAGCACCGGCATCCGGACGTCCATCAGCACCACGTCCGGGCGGAGCGTACGGGTCATCGAGACGCCCTGCGCACCGTCGCCGGCCTCGCCGACCACCGTCAGGTCGGGCTGGCTTTCCAGCACCATCCGGAAGCCCAGCCGGAGCAGCGGCTGGTCGTCGACGAGCAGCACCCGGATGGTCACGCCGCCTCCCCGCCCCGCCCGGTCACCTCGGCTGCCCGGTCACGTCGTCTCCTCGTCGTCGAGGCGCAGCCGGGCCCGTACCCGCCAGCCGGGGCCGTCGGACCGGGGTCCGGCCTCGACCTCCCCGCCGTACGCGGCGGCCCGCTCGATCATTCCAGCCAGCCCGTGCCCACCGGTCGACGCCTCGGCGGTACGTCCGGCGCCGTCGTCGAGGATCTCCAGGTGCAGGCCGTCCGGCCGGGAGTACAGCCGGATCCGCACCTCGGCGGCCGGGCCGGCGTGCTTGAGGGTGTTGGTGAGCGCCTCCTGGACGATCCGGTAGACGGCGAGCCCGGCGCCCGGACCGCAGACCGGCGGCGCGTCGTGCACGGTCAGCCCGACCCGGAGCCCGGCGGTGCGGACCTGCGCGACCAGCGAATCCAGGTCGCCGAGGCCCGGCTGTGGCGCCCGGCCGACCGCGTCGTCGCGGAGCAGCCCCAGCAGCCGGCGCATCTCGCCGAGCGCCTGCCGACCGGTCGCCGACACCTGGGCCATGGTCTCGGCGGCCCGCTGTGGTGCCGTACCGGCGGCGTAGCTGGCGCCGTCGGCCAGCGCCACCATCACGGCGAGGTTGTGCGCCACGATGTCGTGCAGGTCCCGGGCGATCCGGGCCCGTTCGGCGGCGACGGCGAGCCGGGCCCGCTGGTCCCGTTCCCGCTCCAGCCGGCGGGCCCGCTCCTCCAGTTCGGCCAGGTAGGCCCGGCGGATCCGCACCGTCACCCCGAGCAGCACGGTCGCGGCGAGGCCGCAGGTGATGAAGCCGAGCGAGGTCCAGTTCGGCCCGCCCGGCAGCAGGAGTACGACTGCCGGGATCTCGGTCGCCGCGACGATCGGCCAGACGTGGCGCTGCGGGCGGTACCGGGCGACGGTGTAGATCGCCACCGCGACGACGAGTTCCGGGTGGATCCCGTTGACCCGGATGCCGACCAGCACCGCCGCGACGATCGCGAGGCCGTACACCGTCCAGCAGACCAGGACCGGCGCCTGGCGGCGCCAGACCAGCGGGGCGTGCACGGCGACGAACCAGAGCCAGGCGTCCACTCCGGTGCCGGCCAGCGCCACCGGTCCGCTGGCCAGCCCGAGCAGCACGACCAGGCCGGCGTCGACCCACCGGGGATGCCGCCGGAGCAGGTCCGCCAACAGTGCCGGAGTTGTCCGTGCCGGCGGGGGCGTGTCGGGCACGGCGAGCTATCCGTCCCGCCGGCGCAGCACGGCGACCCCGCCGAGCAGCAGCAGGCCGGCCCAGCCGACCAGCACCGCGCTGGCGGGGGCGGGCGACAGCATCTCGAACGGGCCGCCGGCACCGTGCAGGCCGTACATCGCCTGACCGGCGAGGGCCGGTACGTATTTCAGCACCGCCTCCTCCCGGTCGCCGGGCAGCACCGGCCCGAGCAGTGCCGGTACGACCATCAGCAGTACCACCAGCGCGGTGATCGCCCCGGCGGTGTGCCGCAGCATCGCACCGAGGCCGAGCCCGAGCAGCCCCATCAACACCGCCGATCCGGCCGCTCCGGCGATCGCCCGGGGAACCCCGGGATCACCCAGCGACGCGCCGTCCGGCCCGAGCCACGCCTGGCAGGCCAGGAACGCCGTGAGGCAGGTGACCGCGAGAACCGGTGTGGTGACCCCGGTCAGGGCGACCGCCTTGGCGGCGAGCACCGGCCAGCGCCGGGGTACGGCGGTCAGGGTGGCCCGGATCGCGCCGCTGCCGTACTCGCCGGAGATCTGCAACACCCCGAAAACGCCGATCACCAGCATCAGGAAGTCCATCGGCAGGAACGCCATCGCGACCGCGTCGGCCACGGACGGGGCCGGGTCGCCGGACTGCACCGAGCGCCGTACGCCGTAGCCGATCGCGCCGGCCAGCCCCACCGCGAGCAGCAGCACCGTACCCAGGGTCAGCCAGGTGGAGCGGAGCGAGCGGAGCTTCGTCCACTCCGACCGGACCACCCCGGTGAACGTGATCCTCACCGGTACTCCACCGCCTCTCGGGTCAACTCCATGTACGCCTCCTCCAGCGACGCCCGGCGCGGGGTCAGCTCGTGCACGGCCAGCCCGCCGGCCAGGGCCAGGTCACCGATCCGCTCGGCGGCCAGCCCGGCGGCCTGGAACAGGCCCGGCTCGACCCCGGTCAGCGCCGCACCGTGCGCGGTGAGCAGTTCAGCCAGCTCGGTGGCGTGCGGCGAGCGCACCAGTACGCTGCCGACGGCGACCCGGGCGATCAGGCCCGCGACCGTGGTGTCGGCGAGCAGCCGGCCCCGACCGATGATCACCAGGTGTTCGGCGGTGACCGCCATCTCGCTCATCAGGTGGCTGGAGACCAGCACGGTACGTCCCTCGGCGGCCAGCCCCTTGAGCAGGTTGCGTACCCAGAGCACCCCGTCCGGGTCGAGCCCGTTGACCGGCTCGTCCAGGATCACCACCGCCGGGTCGCCGAGCAGCGCGGCGGCGATCCCGAGCCGCTGGCCCATCCCGAGCGAGAAGCCGCCGGCCCGCCGGTCCGCCACGGCGGTCAGCCCGACCGTCTCCAGCACCTCGTCGACCCGCCGCCGGCCGATCCCGTGGGTCTGGGCCAGCGCCAGCAGGTGGTTGCGGGCACTCCGTCCCCGGTGCACCGCCTTGGCGTCGAGCAGCGTACCGACCTGGCACAGCGGCGCGGGGTGGTCGCGGTAGGGGCGGCCGGCCACCGTCACCGTCCCGCCGGTCGGCCGGTCCAGCCCCACGATCATCCGCATGGTGGTGGACTTGCCGGCTCCGTTCGGCCCGAGAAACCCGGTGACCTGGCCGGGTGTGACCGCGAACGACAGTTCGTCGACGGCGAGGGTCCCGCCGTAGCGCTTGGTCAGCGCCTGCACCTCAATCATGGCTCCGACGCTAGGCGCGGCCGGGCCGCCCGCCGACCGCCGCGAGGCTGGTCGTCGGCGCCCCGGCCGTACGCCGGAAGTCGTACGTGGTGCTGCTAGCGGCGGAGCCGCCAGGTGAGGCCGTGGCCGTACGGGTAGCGGACCGTCGCCGGGTCGGCCGGGTCCGGCACGCTGACCGGGAGCTTGCCGCGCGGCGCGACCTCTCCGGCGAGTACCCGGGTCAGCGCCTCCATCGACGCCTTCGTGTAGCCGAACGTGACGAGCTGGGTCGGCACGTCGTCGAAGTGCCCGACGTCGTACGCGTCCCGCACCGCGACCACCACCACTGGCTTGCCGGTGGCGGCCAGCGCGTGCACCAGCTTCTGCTGCCGGGCGTTCGGGTCGGTGACCGTGGTGTCGAAGGCCTTCTGGGTCAGCACGATCGTCAGATCGTTGGCCTGGGCGGCGGCCACCGCCTCGGCGATCTTCGCGTCGTTCGGCAGCCCGGTCGGCAGCGCGCTGGTCCGGTTGCCCCGGGCGGCCAGCCCGGCGGCGAGGGTGCCGACGTTGTCGAAGGCGCTGGAGTTCCAGCCGGTGACCAGCACCGACCGGTCGGCCCTCGGCAGTGGCAGCAGCTTGGCGTCGTTGCGCACCGCGGTCACGGTACGGTCGGTGATCTTCCGCAGCTCGGCCTGGTGGGCGGGCTGCCCGACCACCCGCTCGGCGGCGGCCGGGTCGACCGGCGGCACCCCGTCGAGTACGCCCCGGCGCTGCTTGAGGGTGAGGAGCCGGCGTACCGACTGGTCGATCCGGGCCTCGGTGAGTTCACCGGAGGCGACGGCGGCGAGTACGGAGTTGACCGCCAGGTCCAGGTTCGGCGGCATCAGCAGCAGGTCGGCGCCGGCCTTGAGGGCGAGCACCGGGACGCGCTCGTCGCCGTACTTCTGGCGTACCCCGGCCATGGCGAGCGAGTCGGTCACCACCACCCCCCGGAAGCCGAGCTGATCCCGGAGCAGTCCGGTGAGGATCGGCGCGGAGAGCGTGGCCGGGTCGCCGGAGTCGTCGAGCGACGGTACGACGATGTGCGCCGTCATGATCGCGTCCACTCCGGCCGCGATGGCGGCCCGGAACGGCGGGGCGTCAAGCTGTTGCCACTCGTCGCGGGTGTGGTGGATCACCGGCAGCGCGGTGTGGCTGTCGTCCCGGGTGTCGCCGTGTCCGGGGAAGTGCTTGGCGGCCACGCTGACCCCGGCGCCGGCCTGGAAGCCGACCACCTGGGCGGCGGTCATCCCGGCCACCAGCAGCGGGTCGGAGCCGAAGGAGCGTACCCCGATCACCGGGTTGGCCGGGTTGACGTTGACGTCGGCCGACGGCGCCCACGCCTGCCCGATGCCGACGGCCGCCAGCTCCCGCCCGGTGATCCGGGCGGCGGTGTACGCGTCGACCAGGCTGCGCCCGGCGCCGAGCGCCATGTTGCCGGGGAAGAGGGTGGCCGGTGCCGGCAGCCGCTGCACGATGCCGTGCTCCTGGTCGGTGGAGATGAACAGCGGGATCCGGGGGCCGTTGGCGGCGGCGCTCGACTGGAGCCCGTTGGAGAGCGTGGCGATCTGCCGGGGTGAGTCCAGGTTGTGCGACCAGGTGAAGTAGATGACCCCGCCGAGGTGGTATTTCGCGACCACCTCGGCACCGGTCTCCACTCCGTACGCCTGGCGGTTGGCGGTGGCGTCGGCCGCGCTCGGCGCGGTGGCGGAGCCGCCGTAGACGTAGGTGGCGAAGAGCTGGCCGACCTTCTCCGGCAGGCTCATCCGGGCGATCAGCCGGTCCACCGGGGACGGTGTGCCCCGGGTGGACGGTGCGGCCTGGGCGGGCGGGCTGGTGCCGCCGGCGGCGAGCAGGGCGATCGCGACGCTTGCTGCCAGTAGCCGGGTCCGCATGGCACCTCCAGGTGATTCATCCGACTCTGTAAATTAGTCGCCCCCACGGTGAGGGGCAAGAAGCTTCTGTGTTATTGCCAATGGCGAAGGAAACCTTCATTCTGGTCGTTGTCGACGAGAGTCGTTGTCGACGGGAGTCGTGGCTGACGGGAGTCGTGGCTGACGAGATCGGTCGACGACCGGCACGGAGGTGGTGGCGATGCGTCGTCGGAGGATCGGCACCGGACTTCTCGGCGCCGGAGTCGGCACGGCGGTCCTGGTCACGGCCCTGGCCGTACCGCACCCGGCGACCGCCGGACCGAAAGTCGGCCAGGCGGTGAGCGGTCCCACGGTGGGCCAGGCGGTGAGCGGTCCTACGGTCGGCCAGGCGGTGAGCGGTCGCACGGTGGGCCAGGCAGTGCCCGGGGACCGCAGCGGAGGTTGGCAGAGCGGGCCGCCGACCGTCGAGCCCGGCGACGTCCGGTTCGCCCGGCGCACGCTGCGGGCCGGCCGGCCGCAGGAGGTCGGCCTGCTGCCCGAGTACGTCGACCGGCTGCGCACCGACGCCGAGGCGTACCTGACGCCCACCCCGGACCACCCCACCTTCCCGACGTACGCCGGAGCCGTGCTGCTGGCCGCCAAGGACGGGGTGGTGGTCCGACACGAGGCGGTCGGCACGGCGGTGAAGTACCGCGAGGTCGGGCCGGCACCCGGGCGGGTCGGTGTGGAGTTGCCGGCCGACCAGCAGATCCCGATGCGCAAGGACACCATCTTCGACCTCGCCTCGATCTCCAAGCTCTTCACCACCGTGGTGGCGCTGCGCCAGGTCGAGCGCGGCACCGTCGAGCTGGACGCACCGGTGGTGCGCTACCTGCCGGAGTTCGCCGCCGGTGGCAAGGAGGCGGTGACCGTACGGATGCTGCTCACCCACACCGGCGGGCTCCCCGCGTTCGCGCCACTGTGGAGCAGCTACCCGACCCCGCAGGAGCGGGAGGCGGCCGCCCTGGCCACCCCGTTCGCCGCCGGTGCCAGCCCCGGCAACCAGTACGTCTACTCCGACCTCGGGCTGATCGCGCTCGGCGTACTCGTGGAGCGGGTGACCGGCCGCCCGCTGGAGCAACTCGTCGCCACCGAGGTGACCGGGCCGCTGCGGATGGTCGACACCGGCTACAACCCGGCACCGGCGCTCCGGCACCGGATCGCCGCCACCGAATACCAGCCGTACGCGGACCGCGGCATGGTCTGGGGTGAGGTGCACGACGAGAACGCCTGGGCACTCGGCGGGGTGGCCGGGCACGCCGGGCTCTTCTCCACCGCCGCCGACCTGGCCATCTTCTGCCAGATGCTGCTGAACGGCGGCGAATACCGGGGCGCCCGGATCCTCCGCGAGTCGACCGTGCGGGACATGCTGGTCAACTACAACGCCAGCCTGGAGAGCCGCTATCCGGAGAGCGACCGAGGGCTCGGGGTCGAGCTGCACAAGCACTGGTACATGTCCGGGCTCGCCTCGCCGGTCGCGTTCGGGCACACCGGGTTCACCGGCACCTCGATCGTGGTCGACCCGCTGTCGCACACCTTCCTGATCCTGCTGACCAACCGGGTACACCCGGACCGGAACTGGGGCAGCAACAACGTGGCCCGGCGGGCGTTGGCCCGTGACCTGGCGTACGCGACTCCGGTCCGGCCACCGATGGGCGGCACCGCCTGGCGCGCGGACGACCTCGACGGCGGCAGCGTCACCCTCAGCGCGCCGCTGCGCCGCGCCGCCGGCCGTGCGGCGGTGGCCAGCTTCCAACTCTGGTACGACACCGAGCCGCGCTACGACCTGCTGCACTTCCAGACCTCGGCCGACGGCGGCGAGACCTGGGCCCCGGTCGACGTGACCCTGGTCGGTCCGACCGGGCGGTGGACCGCCGAGGGCTCGGTCACCGGCTACGGCGGCCGGCGCTGGTGGCAGGCGTTCGCGGAACTGCCGACCGGCACCACCGACCTGCGCTGGAGCTACACCACCGACGGCACTTCCCGGGGCCGCGGCGTGTACGTCGACGGCCTGCTCGTGGTCGGCACCAACGGCCTGCTCTTCTCCGGCGAGGGCAGCGACGCGACCCGCTTCGTCCCGACCGGCTGGACCCCGTCGAGTCGTTAGTCCGGGGCCGGCCCGCCGCTGCTGGTGGATCGGCAGCGAGCGGTCGACGCCTGCGTGCAGGCGAGTATCGCCGAGGTGTCCAGCAGGATGCGCCTCCCGCCGCCTTCGCGGCCGCCGCTTCCCGCCGCCTTCGCGGCCGTGCCGCCTTCGCGGCCGCCGCCCAAGATTCTTGGCGAGTTAGGGCGCGTGGCGGACCACAATTCGCCAAGAATCTTGACGCGCGGAGGTGGTTGTCCACAGGTGGGTGGGTGGGCGTTGCGGGGGTGTGATGGGGGGCGGAGACTTGGGCGGGTGTCCATCGCTCGGAGGCAGCCGAAGGCGGCCGTCGATCGCAGACGACCGGATCGGGTGCGGTTGCCCGGGGTGTCGGGGGTGCCGGCGGAGGGCGCTGGCGAACTCGACTGGCTGGCGTTCGAGCAGGCCGGAGTCCTGGCAACCGGCCAGGCGGTACGGCTGCTCGGCCGGGGCGCCGTCCGTGGGCTGATCGAATCGGGCCGGTGGCGCTCGCTGTGCCGAGGTGTGCTGCTCGCCGGCAACGGGCGCCTCACCCGTGACCAGCAGCTTTGGGTGGCCGTACTCGTCGCGGGAAAGGGGGCGGTGTTGGCCGGTGCCACCGCCGCTGCCGAAGCGGGCGTACGGGGACTGCGGCAGGAGCCGCTCTACGTGCTGGTTCCGGCCGCCCGGCATGCCTCCACGGCGCTGCGTCGGCTACCGCTGGACATGCCGGGTGTCCTGGTGCGCCGCACGACGATTCTGCCCGAGTCGCACCTGCAACTCGGCCGGCCGAGGCGTACCACCATCGCGCGGGCGCTGCTCGACGCGGCGGGCTGGGCGCGTACCGATGACGAGGCACGGACGGTTCTCGCCACCGGCTGCCAGCAGCGGCGTACGACGGCACGGGAACTCCGGGAGATGATGGCGGAACTGCCGAAGCTGCACCGGCGATCGTTGATCACTCGTACCCTCGACGACATCTCCGGCGGTGCCGAGGCGCTGTCCGAACTGGACTTCGTGGCACTGTGCCGCCGCTTCCGGCTTCCGCCGCCCGACCTCCAAAAGCGGCGGGTCGACGCCAGCGGGCGGGTGCGCTATCTGGACGCGTACTGGCGGCGCTGGCGGTTGCACGTCGAGATCGATGGCGCACACCACATGGACGTCCGGTACTGGGAAGCCGACCTGCGCAGGCAGAACGACATCTGGATCGCTGGCGACCGGATCCTGCGGTTTCCGGCCTCGCTGGTCCGGAGCCGGCCGGCGGAAGTGGCCGACCAGCTACGGGCGGGGCTCGAAGCGGCCGGCTGGCGACCCGATCGCTGACCCCGCGACCTGGGGAGCTGTGGCGAAGAGCGGCTGTCGGAAGTCGAACTCGCCGTCCTTGGCGCCGGCCAGGAAGGCGTTCCACTCGTCTCGGGTGTAGACGATCATCGGCCCGTCCGGATGATGACTGAACCCTTTTCAACCTAGACCGCGCGGCGCGCACGCACCGCGTCCGATTTCAACCTGAACCGCGCGGCGCGCACGCACCGCGTCCGACGCTGCGGTCCGGCGGACCGCAAGGGGAGGTTGAAGAAGGTTCACTGTGCCGTACGGCGATCTGCCCCGACCCGTCCGCCAGCGGACCCGCTTCGACGCAACTGTCGTTGTTCCAAGTCGACGGCCTGGTGGAACGTGGCCGTGGAGGGAGCTTCCAGGCGGTGACGAAGGGGCGCTCTCCCGACGTGGGCGGCAAAGGGTGGTGCACACCCGTAACCGGCGTGCGCCCACATCTATCACGGAGAGTGCCTGCCGCACGACTCCGAGTCGCGCCGGTATCGAAGCGAGGCCGATCGGACAGCGATAAGAAGAGACCTGTTCCTCCTGCTCCCGCCAACCGTTGGCGCCTCGCCGGCTCGGACTGATGTCGCGCCGGTTCAGAGCCGGGCGGCAACCTGCTTGCCGAGTGCGGCGAACTTGCTCTGCGGAATGACCGACGGGCCGGAGAGCACCACCAGTCGCAGCTCCTGCTGGTACGGCACGGCGAAGGCCAACACCCGGGCGCCGTCGACCGTGTACGCCACCGCGTCCGCCCCGACGCCGTCGACCCGGGTCGTCTTGGCCTGGCTGCCCTCGCCGATGGCGTCGATCGTCTCGGTCACGGTGTCGGCGCGGTCGGGGAACGCGGTCGCGACCAGCGACAGCGCCTCGCGGCTGCCGTCCTGGTAGGCGCAGGTGTAGCGGGTGGTCTCGTCCTCGACGGGCGGCCCTTCGGTGGCCCTGAGTTTGGTCTGGTCGGAGCCGCCCAGGGTCTTCACCACCGCATCGGCAGGAAGCAGTTCGCAGGCCGAGGTGATCTCTTTGAGCCGGGCCGGAGCGCTGGCGGTTGGCTTCGCGCCGGGCGAGGAGACCGCGTCGACCGGACCGCCGAACGTGGCGGGCTCACCGTCGCCACCGCAGCCGCCGGCGGAGAGCACGGCCAGCGCGGCGATGGTCAGCGAGACGGAACGGCGGGCATTCTTCGCGGGGGCCAACGGTTTCTCCTTACAAATTCATTGCGGTTGAGCGGACGTCTGGAAAGGCCGTGCCAGGATTCTGGCGACGGTCGGCCCGGCCCATGCCGGCGTCCGGGGTGGAAGTAAAACTGGTTACCTGTGATGCGTGAGGAGTCGGCGGTCCTGGTTCCAATGGCTAGACAACGGTGTCGGCTGAGGGTGTGCCGGTCCGAGTGGCGAGCCTAGCCTCTGACCTGCTGAGGGTGGGATGCAGTGGCCGACGGTGACGGATTCTCGAAAGGTGGCGACCCCGCTGCGGACGTCGGCAGTTTCGACTCGCGTCTCCGATTTTGAAGCCGAGGAACGCATTCGCAGCGAAATTAGGTCGGATTTCGTTACATCGACCCGCCGTACGGCCCGGCGGACATTTCTCACTGTTTCCGTCGGCCCCGGGTGCGGCTCGGTGCAGCAAGATCAATCTGTGTCCGACACGACTGCGTCACGCCGGACCCCCACCCCATCGGAGGTACAGCGCATGTCATCGAGGTTGTCCCGCCACAGTAGTCAGCCAGCCACCACGCGATCCGTCACAGGTGGCGCCGCCGCGTCATCGTCCGGAGCCGACGCGGCCGTCGGCCAGCTCAAGCGCCGCCTCGCGGTGGCCGCCGCCCTGCTCGTCGGCGTACCGGGGGCGGTCGCGATGACCAGCGGGCCGGTCGCCGCCCAGCCCCTCCAGTCGCACTGCGGGACGGAGACCGGCAACAAGCCGGTCGAGGGCTTCATCAGCCACGACGAGCTGCGGGGCAGCCTTGCGCAGATCGAGCAGACCAGCGGGGGCAAGGTCGCCGTCGACGTCGCCGGTCACTCCAACCAGGGGCGGGAGATCTGGACCGCCCGGGTCGGCGAGGGCGACACCGTGGTCCTGATCCAGAGCCAGATCCACGGCAACGAGATGAACGGCACCGTCGCACTGCTGGAGACGCTCAAGAAGCTGGGCGACAACTCGGCCCGCTCCGCGGAGATCCGCAAGGCCGTCACCGTGGTCGCCGTGCCGAGGCTCAACGCCGACGGCGGCGAGCTGGACACCCGGCAGAACGCGACGAGCTGGGACGATGTCGTCGCCGACTTCCCGCAGTTGGCGGGGGTCCAGCCGGCGTGGAACTACAACTCCCGGCTCGGCGGGTTCGACGTGAACCGCGACTTCAACCCGGACCTCGACTACGTTCCCCAGCCGGCCGACTTCCCCGGCAACAGCGCGTCGGTCGGCTGGTACGTGACTCCCGAGGCGCAGACCGTCCGCGAGGTCTACCGTGGCCTGGAGCGGGAGTTCGGCACCGTGGACGTCTTCGTCGACCTGCACAACCAGGCGCCCTGCTACACCGGTGAGGGGATGGACGACTTCACCACGCTCTCCATCTCGGGGCGTTTCATCACCGACCCGGCACAGCACGGAAACTGGCCCAAGTTCGACTACGACGCGTCCCGGCGGATCAACGTCGCCGCTTACGACGCCATGCAGGGCGGGAACTCGCCGCAGAGCAAGGTGACGCGCTATCCGCAGGACACGAACCTGCCCGGTACCGCACTGGGCTCGTTCGCCCTCCGGGGCAGCGCGACCATCCTGTTCGAGACGCGGGGCCAGACCCAGTCCTGGAGCCAGAAGCAGAACGGCATGTTGAACAAGCAGATCGAGGTCGGGATGTTCGGCATCATCGACGCCGTCACCGACGGGACGCTAGCCGGCATCGTCCCGGAGCGCTACGAGTCGATCCCGGAGCGGATGAACGTCCCGCAGGACTGACGAGGCGGAGCTGACGACCGGAACGAACTGGCGTCCCGGCCTTCCATGGGGCGACCGGAACGAACTGCTGTCCCGGCCTCCCGTGGGGGCGGCCGGGACGCCAGCGCCGCTCCGACCGCTTGCCTGCGCTGCGCAGAGGGACGCCACATTGAACCGCCGCGTGGAGCGCGCCTGCCGTCGAGGCACAGGTGGCGGTCAATGGCTCACCGGGTGCGGTGACAGGCCGCCGGTGACGGCGTGGCCCTGCGCGGGTCGATCGGCGCCCCGGATCAGGAACAGGCTGTACGCCACGATCCAGACCAGCCAGAGGAGCCAGCCGACCAGGCCGAACAGCGAGAGCGGGTTGACCCCGTCGGTGCCGTACGGGCTGGTGGTCGCGGCGAGGAAGAGCAGCGCCGCGCCGAGCACACCGACGGCGGCATGCCAGCGGGTGACGAGGCCGGCCCGCCGGCCACTGACGGAGAGGCCGAGCAGGGCTGTCGCCAGGAAGATCTGGTTGAAGCCGAAGAGTGCGTTGTGCAGGCCCCAGAGCCCGGCCACGGCGCCGGGATCGTGCGACGCGGCCGTGGCCACGGCCAGGCGGGACGCCCCCACGCTGGCGAACGCGACGCACTGCATGAGAATGCCGGCGAGGCCGACCATGGCCCAGCCCTCGCCCCGCACCCGGTCGTGGCGCCACAGCGCGGCGAACACTCCAGCGGCGAAGATGGTGGCCAGCAACCAGGCGGTGGGCAGCAGGGCGGAGGTGAGGCGGAGTGCATCCGACGCGTCGACATGGGCCGGGGCGATCTCGTCGAGTTCCATCCTGTCGGACGGGTTCGGGAAGCCGGCCGAGACCAGCACCAGGTTTCCGCCGAGCAGCAGCAGTACGAAACCGATGCCGGACAGGCCGGCCAGCCGGGCGAAGCGCATGAGGTGCCTCCAATTGGCTTTACGTGACTTATATTGAATATAGGCAGCAACAAGAGGGAGGACAAGATGGCGGCAACGCCGGAACGGCGGCGGTACGACTCGCTGGTCCGGACAGCGCAGGCCGACGAGACCCGCCGGCAGATCGCCCAGGCGGCCCGCCGGCTCTTCGTCGCCCAGGGGTGGGGGCGGACGACCGTCCGGGACGTGGCCCGCGAGGCCGGCGTCTCGGTCCCGACGGTCTACTCGGCGTACGGCAACAAGTTGGGTCTCGCCATCGCGCTGATGGACGCCGCCGACCTGGCCGCCGACCCCGACCGGCTGGTGGCGGAGCTGGCGGCGGCCGCCGATCCGTCCGGTCAGCTCGCGGTCTCGGTCGCCTTCCATCGACGGCTGTTCGAGCGGGCCGGAGACGTGATCCTGCTGCTCCGCGAGGGCGGCCGGACCGAACCCGAGCTGGCCGCCGCCTACCGCGAAGGACCCCGGCGTGGCGAGAAGGCGCTACTGGCGCTCTTCTCCTCGTGGCCCGCCGGCACCTTCTCCGACGGCGTCGACCCGCGCACCGCCGTCGACATGTACGGCGCGATCTGCGGCATCGACGCGTACGCGGAGCTGACCGCCGGACGCGGCTGGTCGCCCGAGCGCGTGGAACGCTGGTGGACCGAGCTGCTGATCCGGGAACTGCTCGGCTAGAAGGCGCAGGCGATGACGAGTTCCGGGGTGCGGTCGGGCAGGAAGTCGAGCTTGCCGATCCGGCCCGCCGCCTTCAGGTCACCGGCGATGCTGGCCAACTGCTCCAGCATCGCCGCCGGGCCGAGCGCCTCGGCCAGCGGCACCTCGGTACGCATCGACACCTTCCGCTCCGACTTCGCCCGCCGCACCTGGGTCAGTGCCGCGCCGGCCAGCTCCAGCAGGGCCGGGTCGCCGTCGGCGGCCACCCGCTGGATCTCGTACGTCGTCGGCCACGGGGAGCGGTGCACCGAGCCGTACCGCCACCAGGACCAGACCTCCTCGGTGACGTACGGCAGGAACGGGGCGAACAGCCGCAGCAGCGTGGAGAGGGCGGCCGCCAGCGCGGCCCGGGCCGACTCGGCACCCGGCCCCTCGCCGTAGGCCCGCTCCTTCACCAACTCGATGTAGTCGTCACAGAACCGCCAGAAGAACGCCTCGGTGACCTGCATCGCCTCGGTGTGGTCGTACCGGTCGAAGGCGGCGGTGGCGGTGGCGACCACAGTGGAGAGTCCGGCGAGCATCGACCGGTCCAACGGCTCGGTCGCCGGCGCCCGCAGGGCGTCGCCGGCACCGAGGCCGAGCGCGAACCGGGACGCGTTGAGCAGCTTGGTGGCGAGCCGCCGGCCGATCCGGATCTGGCCCGGGTCGAACGCCAGGTCGGTGCCGGGCCGCCCGTTCGCCGCCCAGTAGCGGACCGCGTCCGGGCCGTGCTCCTCCAGCAGCCCCATCGGGGTCTGCACGTTCCCCTTGGACTTGGACATCTTCTTGCGATCCGGGTCGAGGATCCAACCGGAGAGCACCGCGTCCCGCCAGGGCAGCACCCCGGCCTCCAGGTGCGCGCGCACGACGGTCGCGAACAACCAGGTACGGATGATCTCCTGCCCCTGCGGCCGCAGGTCCATCGGGAAGACCCGGGCGTACAGGTCGGGATCGTCGAGCCAGCCGCCGACGATCTGCGGGGTCAGCGACGAGGTGGCCCAGGTGTCCATCACGTCCGGGTCGGCGATGAAACCGCCCGGCCGGCCGCGCTGCGACTCGGTGTAGCCGGCCGGGGTGTCGGAGGTCGGGTCGACGGGCAGCGCTGCCTCGTCCGGCGTGAGAGGCTGGGCGTAATCCGGCTCGCCAGCGTCGTCGAGCCGGTACCAGACCGGGAACGGCACCCCGAAATAGCGCTGCCGGCTGATCAGCCAGTCCCCGGTCAGCCCGCTCACCCAGTGCTCGTAGCGGTGCCGCATGTGTGTCGGCACCCAGTTCAGCTCGTCTCCCCGGTCGAGCAGTGCGGCCCGCAGTTCGGCGTCCCGACCGCCGTTGCGCAGATACCACTGCCGAGTGGAGATGATCTCCAGCGGGCTGTCGCCCTTCTCGTAGAACTTCACCGGATGCGTGATCGGCCTCGGCTCGCCGTCCAGGTCGCCGGAGGCGGCCAGCAGCTCCACGATCCGCCGCCGGGCCGCGTTGACCCTCAGGCCGGCGAGTTCGGCGTACGGGGCCGGGTCGACCGGGGGCGGTGGCTCGGGCAGCAGCCGGCCGTCCCGGCCGATCACCACCCGGGTGGGCAGGCGAAGCTCCCGCCACCAGGTCACGTCGGCCAGGTCACCGAAGGTGCAGGTCATCACCAGACCGGTGCCCTTGGCCGGATCCGCCAGCGGGTGGGCGTAGACGGTCACCTCGGTGCCGAACAGCGGGGTGCGGACGGTGCCGCCGACCAGGTCGGCATACCGCTCGTCGTCGGGGTGGCAGACCAGCGCCACACAGGCCGGCAGCAGCTCCGGGCGGGTGGTCTCGATCTGGACGTACGGGTCGTCGCGGCCCGGGCCGGGGCTGATCGGGGTACCGGCGCTGCCCGGCCCGGACGCCAGCACCTCGAACCGGATCCGGTGGTACGCCCCCGGCCGCTCCCGGTCCTCCAGTTCCGCCTGGGCCACCGCCGTGCCGAAGCCGACGTCCCAGAGCGCGGGCGCCTCGGCGGAGTACGCCTCACCCCGGGCCAGGTTCCGCAGGAACGCCCGCTGCGCGGTGGCCCGGGCGGTCGGGCCGATCGTGGTGTACGTCAGCGACCAGTCCACCGACAGCCCGAGGCGCCGCCACAGCTCCTCGTAGACCTGCTCGTCCTCGGCGGTCAGCGCGGCACACAGTTCGACGAAGTTGCGCCGCGAGATCGCCACCGGGTTCTTCCGGGCCTCCTCGCCGACCGGCCGTCGCGGCGGCTGCCACTGCGGGTCGTACGGCAGGCTCGGGTCACAGGCGACGCCGTAGACGTTCTGCACCCGGCGCTCGGTGGGCAGGCCGTTGTCGTCCCAGCCCATCGGATAGAAGACCGTCCGGCCGCGCATCCGCTGGAACCGGGCCACCGTGTCGGTGTGGGTGTACGAGAAGACGTGCCCCATGTGCAGTTCGCCGGATACGGTCGGCGGAGGAGTGTCGATCGCGTACACGTCCGACCGGCTCTTCGTCCGGTCGAAGGCGTACGTCCCCTCCTCCTGCCACCGGCGGGCCCACTTCTCGGCCAGCCCGTCCAGGCTCGGCCGCTCCGGGACGCCGGTGCGCTGGTGCCGCTCCGTATCCGTCATCGGTTGATGGTACGGGAGACGGCTGGGCGGGCGACCGGGATTTCCGCACCGCCAGCCCGCCCGCCCCAGGTAGCTTCCGCACCGCCGGCACACTTGCCCGACACCGATACCACACCGCCGGCCATCGGCTTGAGGACGGCGCTTCCGGCCCGCCGGACTGCTATTCCGCCGGCCATCGGCCCGAGGACGGCGCCGCCGGCCCGCCGGACTGCTATTCCGCCGGCCCGCCGGACAGCGCCCCAGCCGGCTCGCCCGGCGGTGACTCCGCCGGCCAGTCCCCGGTCAGGAACGACCGGACCAGGGCGGCGTGCGACAGCGGGGTGCCCAGGTCGGCGACGTCGGCGTTGGTGGTGTAGTCCAGCAGCACCAGATCCCGGTCGGCGGAGAGCCGACGCAACTCGGCGACCAGGTCGGCCGCCGGATGCTCCAGCACCCACCGGTACGCCGGCAGGTAGATCAGGCGCCGCGCCTCCGCGTAGCCCAGCAGTCGGTCGCCGGTCAGCCCGGCCCGGTGCCCCCGCACCGCACCGTAGCGGCGCACCGTCCGCTTCAGGCCCTTCATCGTGGTCACGCCGAGCCGGCTCGGGTCGACGTCGGCGCCGGCGAAGACCTTGAGCGCCTGCCAGATCCCCTCCACGGACTCGCCGGAAACGCCGGGTGAGAACGGCACCGGGATGCCGCCGTGCGGATAGAACGGGCTCAGCCGCACCCAGGGGTCGGGCCCGCGCGAGGTCACGTCGAGCACCAACGCGCCCGGCGCCGCCGCCTCGATGGTCGCGGCGGAGCGCCGCCGGCTCATCACCCGTATCGCCACGGATTCACCCTCCGGTCGACGGCACGTCGCCGGCCCGACGTGACCACGATGGTCGACCCGCATCCTGCCGCCCGGGTACGACACCCCGCCCTGCCGCCGATCCGCCGGCTACCGTGGACGCCGTGATTCCCGAGGCGCTGGCCCGCAACGTACGGCAGGTGTGGGGGGCGGACGGCATCCGCTGGCTCGCCGGACTGCCCCGGGTGCTCGCCGAGGTGGCCGCCGACTGGGAGTTGACCGTCGGCGAGCCGTACGACCTGTCGTTCCACTTCGTCACCGCGGTGACCTGTGCCGACGGCCGGCCGGCGGTGCTGAAGCTGGGTGTACCGAGCGGGGAGTCGCTGCGTACCGAGTCACCGGCGCTGGCCGCGTTCGCCGGCCGGGGCGCCGTACGCCTGCTCCGCGCCGACCTGGACCGGGGTGCCCTGCTGCTGGAGCGGGCCGAACCCGGCTGGCGGCTGCGTGACCTGGTGCCCGGCCGGGACGCCGAGGCGACCTCGGTGGCGGCGGAGGTGCTGCGCCGGCTCGCCGTACCGCCGCCGGCCGACTGCCCGCTGCCCGACCTGTCCACCTACGGCGCCGGCTTCGACGGGTACCTGGCGGTGCACGGCGACGGCGGGCCGCTGCCGGCCGACCTCGTCGCCCGGGCCGGCGGCCTGATGCGCGAGCTGTGCGCCTCGGCGACCGGACGGGTGGTGCTGCACGGCGACCTGCACCACGACAACATCCTGCGCGCGGAGCGCGAACCGTGGCTCGCCATCGACCCGCACGGGCTGGTCGGCGATCCCGGGTTCGAGGTCGGCGCGCTGCTCTACAACCCCGAGCCGGACGACCGGGACCCGACGTTGACCGCGCTGGTGCCGGCCCGGGTCGAACAGCTCGCCGACCTGCTGGCGATGCCGGTGGACCGGGTGGTCGGCTGGGGCTTCGTCATGGCGGTGCTGTCGGACGTCTGGACGGCCGAGGAGTGGAAACCGGGCGACCCGTCGCCGGCCAGCCGCGCCCTGGACGTCGCCCGCCTACTGCTGCCCCGGCTGAGCTGAGCACGCTGTTGTCCCGGCTGGGCTGGGCAGGTTGTTGTCCCGGCTGGGCTGGGCGGGCTGTTGTCCCGGCTGGGCTGGGCGGGCTGTTGTCCCGGCTGGGCTGGGCGGGCTGTTGTCCCGGCTGGGCTGGGCGGGCTGTTGTCCCGGCCGGGCCGGGTACGGCGTCAGCGGCGCAGGGTGAGGCGGAACTCGCAACCGTCGCCGTCGGGTCCCGGCGAGCGCAGCGTGAGGTCGCCGCCGTGCGCCAGTGCGATCTGCCGGGCGATCGCCAGGCCGAGACCGGTGCCGGGGACATCCCGCCGGCCACGCCAGAAACGCTGGAAGACGTGCTCCTGCTCGTCGGCGGGGACGCCCGGGCCGTGGTCGGTGACCAGTACGGCCACTTCGGAGTCGGTGGCCTCGACGTCGACCCGTACCGCCGAGCCGGCCGGGGCGTACCGGATCGCGTTGTCGACGAGGTTGGTGACGGCACGCCGTACCGTCGGTTCGTCCACCGCGCAGCTAGCGTCCGGCGGCCCGCCGACCGAGAGCCGGATCCGCCGCTTCGCGGCCAGCACGCCGGCGTCCTCCAGTACCCGGCCGACGATGGCGGTCAGCTCGGCCGGCTGCCGGTCGAGGACGCGGGCCCGGCCGCGGGCATCCACCAGGAGTTCGTCGAGAGTCGCCCGCAGCCGCACCGCCGCGGTCCGGGACCGTTCGAGTCCCTTCCGGTACACCTCGACGGTGGGCTCCGGATGGGTGAGCAGCACCTCGGCATTGGTGACCAGGACGGCCAGCGGGATCCGCAGTTCGTGGCTGGTCTCCTCGACGAGCTGCCGCTGGGTGTCGGCGGCCCGCTCCAGCCGGTCGAGCATCGCGTCGAAGCTCGCGGCGAGCGACACCAGCTCGGACGGACCCCGGTCGAGCCCGGTACGCCGGCTCAGGTCCGCTCCCTCGATCTCCTCGACGACCCGCCGGATCCGGTCGATCGGGCCGACCGCCCGGCCGGCCCACCACCAGGCCAGTCCGGCGGCGACCGGGGCGAGGGCGAGAACCGTCCAGGTGACCCAGCCGGACCGGTCGGTGGTGGTGTGCTCGACGGGTTCCGCACCGATCAGCGCCTGCGTCGTCGTCTCGGTGTCGGTCACCAGGGTCACGCCGAACAGCAGCAGGACCGGTACGTAACTGGCCAGGAAGCCGAGCACCGCGAGGCGTACCCGCAGCGAGCGCCAGCCGCGGCTCACGACGGTTCCGCCAGTTGGTAGCCGACGCCGGTGATGGTGACGATCGACGCCGGCTCGCCGAGTTTGCGGCGCAGCCGGCTGAGGATCACCCGGACCGACGAGGTGAACGGGTTGGCGTGCGCGTCCCAGACGTGTTCGAGCAGCTCCTCGGCGGAGAGCACCCGGCCGGGATGGTGCATGAAGTAGCGCAGCAGCGAGAACTCCCGGGCGGTCAGCCCGATTTCGGTGCCGGCCCGCCACGCCCGGTGCGCGGCCAGGTCCAGGGTCAGGTCGCCGACCCGCAGCGTCGAGCCGGGTACGTCGCCCCGGCGCCCGAGCGCCCGCAGCCGGGCGACCAGTTCGGCGAAGTGGAACGGCTTCACCAGGTAGTCGTCCGCACCCGCGTCGAGCCCGGCCACCCGGTCCGTCACCGCGTCCCGGGCGGTCAGCACCAGGCAGCGCCGGGGCCGGTGCAGCTCCGGATCCCGGCCGAGCCGCCGGACGAGGTCGAGCCCGTCCCCGTCCGGCAGCCCCAGGTCGAGACAGGCGACGTCGTAGCCGGTGATCCGGAGCAGCTCCTCGGCGTCGGCGTAGCTGGCCGCCAGGTCGACCGCGTACGACTCGTTGCGCAGGCCGAGGGCGACCACCTCGGCGAGATCGGGGTCGTCCTCGACCAGCAGGATGCGCATGGCGTGGCTCCTCGACAGCGGGGCCGGGGCCGGTCAGCCGGCCAGCTTGGCGACGTACGGGCCGCCCGGTCCGGTGACGGTCAGCCGGCCCGCGCCGAACTCGACGACCACCTCCGGGCCGCTGCCGGTCGGGTCGTCGGGACGGTAGCGGCCGGCACCGGCCGAGGTGAGGGTGAGGGTCGGCGGTCCGGTGTCCACCTCGGCGGCCTCGACCCCGCCCTCCTGGTTGACCGCGAACCACCCGAGGACCGTCCGGGAGTCAGTGGTGACGGAGACGTAGCTGTGCAGTTCGCCGTCCCGGACGACGGTGCCGCCGGGAGTGATGCCGGTGATCCGCCCGAACGCGGCCTCCAGTGCCTTGCGTTCGTTGCGGCCCTCCTGAGTCTCCCCGTCGAGTAGCGCCAGCACCCGCTCCTCGTGCCGCCGCAGCTCGTCGGCGGAGACGCCGCGCGGCGGGAAGAGCGCGGCAACGGCGTCGGCACCGCTCGCGGAGACCGACATCTGGTTGCCGGCGGTGGTCACCTCGAACCCACCTCCCGTCTCCAGCCGGTACTTCCCGACGGTAGCGGCCGGGGCGGTGCCGCCGGGGGGCGGGCTGGGCGTCGGCAGCGGAGCGCCGGCGAGCAGGGCCGGGCCCACCTTTTCGAGCAGCTTCTCGGCGCTCACCTCGGGCCGGTTGGACGCCATCGCGATCACCCGCTCGCCCTCGGGTACCCACACCACCACGGCGTTGTGGCCGATGTCGCCGCCCCCACCCGCGGTGGTCAGGAACGGCTTGCCGTACACGGAGGCGCCGTACGCCACCCAGCCGGGCGTCTCCGACCTGCCCTTGCCCAGGTCGTGCCCCGGGGTGCCGATCGCCCGCACCGACGTGGCCGAGACGAGCCGGCCGGTGAAGAGCGCGTGGGTCCAGGCCGCCAGGTCCCGAGTGGTCATCGCCAGCCCGCCGTTGCCGTCGACCGCCCAGTGCGGTCCGGCGAAGCCTCCCGACTCACCGGTCTGGCCGCCGTCGAGCCGGCCGACGGCGCGAGGACCCGGTGCGGCCGGCTGGCCGTCCCAGAATCCGCCGGCGACCCGGCCGTCCGGCAGCGGCAGGATCTCCGCCATGGTGTAGTCCCGGTAGCTGCGGCCGGAGACCTTCTCGATCACGAGGGCCAGCAGGGTGTAGCCGGCGTTCGAGTAGACGTAACCGGTGCCCGGCGCGAACGCCAGCCTCAGGCCGCCGATCGCCGACAGCGCGCCGGCCCGGTCCAGCGGCTCGTGGTCGGTGCCGTGCGTGCCGTTCAGCCCACTGGTGTGCAGCAGGAGTTGCCGGACGGTCACCCCGGCCACCGGACCGGTCAGCTCCGGCAGGATGCTGCCGACCCGGTCGTCGAGCGCCAGCTTGCGGTCGTCCACCAGTCGGAACACGGTGGCGGCGGTGAACGCCTTGGTGACCGAGCCGATGCTGAAGACGGTATCGACCGTGTTCGGGGTGCCGGCGGCCTCGTCCGCCGATCCGTAGCTGGCCAGGCAGTCGAAGCGCCCACCGGTCGAAATCGCGATCGAGCCGCTGAACCCGGCCCGAGCCCATGCGCCGAAGGCGGCGTCGATGCGGCCGTCGCAGCGGGCACCGGTGGCGGCCGGAGAACCCGGCTCGAACTCCGGCGGACCGCTCTCGGCAGTGCAGGCGGCCAGCGACACCGCGATCATCGCCACCGCGACGAACCTGAAGTGCTCGGTCATGGGCCGAAGCTAGGAGTACCGGTGCGAACCTGAGGTAAACGAGCTGGCCCGGATCGTCCGGCCACCGCGGCGGGACCGCCCGGCCGGCGGTCGGGAGATCCGGCGGCGGGCAGCGTCGGACCGGGGAGTCCTCCGGATTGCGGTGGGCCGGGTCGGCGGCTCACTGGAGCAGCGAGTCGCGCCACTGCCGGTGCAGCGCCGCGTACCGGCCGCCTCGGGCGATCAGCAGCTCCGGCGGACCGTCCTCGACCACCCGGCCGCCGTCCAGCACCAGCACCCGGTCCGCGATTTCCACTGTGGACAGCCGGTGGGCGATGACGATCGCGGTCCGGTCGGCGAGGATGGTCCGCAGCGCCCGCTGCACCAGCCGCTCGCTCGGGATGTCCAGCGACGAGGTGGCCTCGTCCAGGATCAGCACCGCCGGGTCGGCGAGGAACGCCCGGGCGAACGCGACGAGCTGGCGCTGCCCGGCGGAGAGCCGGCCGCCGCGCCGGTGCACGTCGGTCGCGTACCCGGCGGGCAGCGCGGCGATGAAGTCGTGCGCGCCGATCGCGTCGGCCGCCGCGACCACGTCCTCGTCGTCCGCGCCCGGCCGGCCGAACCGGATGTTGTCCGCCACCGACCCGGCGAAGAGGTGGTTCTCCTGGGTGACCATGACGACCGCCCGGCGCAGGTCGGCGTCGGCCACGTCGCGCAGGTCGACGCCGTCCAGGGTGACGGTGCCCCGGGCCGGGTCGTAGAACCGGGCGACCAGCTTCGCCACCGTCGACTTCCCGGCCCCGGTCGCGCCGACCAGCGCCACCGTCTGGCCGGCCGGGATCGACAGGCTCAACTCCGGCAGGACCGGGGTGTCGGCGCGGTAGCCGAAGGTCACCGTGCGCAGTTCGACCGCACCCCGGGCCGGGCCGGTCGGCAACGGGCGGGGAGCGGCCGGCTCCGGTACGCCGGGCCGCTCGTCGAGCACCCCGGCCAGCTTCTCCAGCGCCGCCGTGGCGGACTGGAGCGCGTTGTAGAACTGGCTCAACTCCTGCATCGGCTCGAAGAACCGGCGGAGGTAGAGCAGGAACGCGGCGAGTACGCCGATCTCGGTGTGCCCGCCCAGCACCCGCATGCCGCCGTACGCCAGCACCACCGCGATGGTCACGTTGCCGATCACCTTGATCGCCGGGGAGTAGGTGGCGATCAGCCGGAACGCCCGCAGGTTCGCCCGCCGGTGGTCGTCGTTGACGGTGGCGAAGATCTGTTGGTTGCGCGGTTCCCGCCGGAATGCCTGCACCGCCCGGATCCCGCCGAGCGACTCGACGAAGTGGACGATCACCAGCGCGACCGTCTCCCGGGTACGCCGGTAGGCGGACGCGGAGGCGCGGGCGAACCAGCGGGACAGCCAGAGCAGGAACGGGAAGGCGAGCAGGGTCACCGCGGCCAGCGGCAGGTCCAGCCAGAGCAGGACGCCGGCCACCGAGACGATGGAGAGCACGGCGAGTACCAGGTCGTCGATGCCGCCGTCGACCAGTTCGGCGATCGAGTCCATGTCACTGGTCAGCCGGGCCACCAGCCGGCCCGAGGTGTAGCGCTCGTGGAAGCTGACCGACAGCCGCAGGAAGTGGTCGTACACCCGGCGGCGCAGGTCGAGCAGGATGGCCTGGCCGATCCGGGTGGAGAGGGTGAGAAAGCCGCGCTTGCCGACGTACTCGGCTCCGGCAGCCAGCCCGAACGCGGTCGCCACCGCGACGAGCGGACCCGGGTCACCGGCCCGGAGTGGCCCGATTGCCCGGTCGATACCGAGCATCACCAGGTACGGCCCGGCCATCCCGGCCGCGTTCTGGAGCAGCAGCAGGGCCACCGCCACGCCGATCAGCTTGCGGTGCGGCCGGATCAGCGAGCCGAGCAGGACCCGGCTGCGGCTGCGCAGCCTGGCGATGCCCTGCGCGGTGCCGGTCTCGGCGGCGGTCCGGTCCGCCTCCGGGTCGGCGGCGATGCCCCGCCACCGGGCCAGGTCCGGGGAACTGGTCGTCGGGTCGTCGGCGGACTCCGCCGCCGTCGCGCCGTCGACCGGACCGGCTGCCGTCATGACCTGACGAGTCCCAGGTCGTCGGTGTCCTCGGCAGTCTCGGCGCGACGGCCGTCGTGGGTGGCTTCGGCGCAGCGGCTGTCGTGGGTGGCTTCGGTGCGACGGCTGTCGTGGGCGGCGTCGGCGCAGCGGCTGTCGTGGGCGGCTGCGGTGCGACGGCTGTCATGGGTGGCGTCGGCGCGACGGGTGGCCGTGGAAGCCTCGGCGGGGCGACCGTCGCAGGCCGCGTCGGCGGGGTCGGTGTCCTCGGCGGAGAGCACCGCCCGGTACGCGGGCACCTCGCGCAGCAGTTCGGCGTGGGTACCGACGGCGGCGATCCGGCCGTCGGCGAGCAGCGCCACCCGGTCGGCGAGGGCGACGGTCGAGGGCCGGTGCACCACCACCAGCGCGGTGGTGTCCCGGAGCACCCGGGCCAGCGCCCGCTCGACCAGCGCCTCGGTGTGTACGTCCAGCGCCGACAGTGGATCGTCGAGCACCAGCACCCCGGGCCGGCCGAGTACCGCCCGGGCCAGGGCCAGCCGTTGCCGCTGCCCGCCGGAGAGGGAGAGCCCCTGCTCGCCGATCCGGGTGTCCAGCCCCCACGGCAGGTCGTACACGAAGTCGGCCTGGGCCACGGCGAGCGCGGCGCGTACCTCGTCGTCGCCCGCGTCGGCCCGGCCCAGGGTGAGGTTCTCCCGCACCGACATCGAGAAGAGCGTCGGCTCCTCGAAGGCGATCCCGACCCGGCTGCGCAGCGAGTCCAGCCGGATGTCCCGGATGTCCCGCCCATCCAGGCTGACCTGGCCGGCGGTGACGTCGTACAGGCGCGGCACCAGCGAGAGCAGGCTGGTCTTGCCGCAGCCGGTGGCGCCGACGATGGCCAGCGTCTCGCCGGGCTGGACCGCCAGGTCGACGCCGCGCAGCAGCGGGGGCCCCTGTGGGTAGCCGAACCACACCCCGTCGAAGCGGAGCGCGCCGCCCCGGCCAGCGCCCTCCGGCCCGGCCAGCGCCACCGCGCCCGGCCGGTCGACGATGGTCGGCCGGGTGTCCAGCACCTCGTAGATCCGGTCGGCGGCGGTCATCGCCTCCTGGGCGTTGGCGATGATCCAGGCGAGCGACTCGATCGGCCAGATCAGCATCAGTTGCAGGCTGACGAAGGCGACCAGTCCGCCGATGGTCAGCGAGCCCTGCGCGACGGCGACCGCACCGGCCACCAGCACCGCCGCCAGGGTCAGGTTGGGAATCAGGTCGAACTGCGCGGAGGTACGGGCGAGCAGCCGGCCCTTGCCGGTCGCGGTGTCGTGCAGCGTACGGCTGCCGGCCGCGAACCGCCGGGTCATCTCCGGGCGCCGGCCGAACGCCTTGATTGTGCGGATGCCCTGCGCCGACTCCTCGATCAGGGTGGCCAGGTCGCCCTGCTCGTCCTGGAGCCGCCGGGCCGCCAGCAGGTAGGACCGGGTGAACCGGCGACTTGCCAGGAACAGCGGCACCGCGCCGGCCGCCACCAGCAGCCCGAGGCCCGGGTGCAGGGTGATCAGCAGTGTCACCACGGCGAGGTAGGTGGTGACGTTCACGACCAGGAAGAGCAGCCCGAAGGAGAGGAAGCGCCGGATCACCGAGAGGTCGCTGGTGACCCGGGACAGCAACTGGCCGGACTGCCAGCGGTCGTGGAAGCCGATGTGCAGCCGTTGCAGGTGGGCGTAGATCTCGTCCCGGATGGTGGCCTCCATCCCGACCGCCGAGGAGGACTGGGCCCACCGCCGGATGAAGATCAACGCCGCTTCGGCGAGCCCGAGCAGCAGCGCCAGCCCGCCGAGCCGGAGCAGGCCGCCGGGGTCGCGGTGCGCGATCGGACCGTCCACCGCCCGTTGCACGACGAGCGGTACGGCGATGCTCGCCCCGGTCGCCGCGAACGCCGCGAGCAGCAGCCAGACCAGTTGCACCCGGTACGGGCGGAGGTAGCGCCGCAGCCGCCAGAGGTTGCGGGGCAACGGATTGCCGGGCAGCCGGAGCCGCCGCCAGCGCCGCAACGGTGGCTCGGTGGTGTGCTGCGACGGCGGCTCGGTGGTGTGCTGCGACGGTGGGTCGACGGTGCGCTGCGACGGTGGCTCGGTGGTGCGCCGCGACAGCTCTCCCTTCCGGCGAATCCCCAGCCGGGCGGGCAGCCGGAAGCCCGGCCGGCCCCGGACCGTGGGCTCGTCGTCACGATCCGGCGCCATGCCATGACGTTAACGGCAAATCCAGCTTCCGGATGAGTCGTGTTGTTGTCACCTGGCGTCGCCGGAGCGGATCCGCGCCGGATCGTGTGCTGTCACTACCCATGGAGGGGAAGTAACAGCACACGATCTGGCAGTGCAGAACTTGGCGGGGCGGTCACCCGCCGATCGGGCTGCGCTCGTGGGCGAGCAGCCAGGTCTTCACCGGCAGTCCCCACCGGAAACCGCCGAGCCCGCCGTCGGTGCGCAGCACCCGGTGACACGGTACGAAGAGCGCCGCCGCGTTCCGGGCGCAGGCCATCGCCGCGGCCCGGACCGCCCGGGGCCGGCCGGAGAGCTCGGCGAACTCGGTGTAGGTGATCGGCTCGCCCGGCTTGACCTGCCGCAACGTGTTCCAGGCGTGGGCCATGAACTCGCCGTCGGTGTGCTGCACGACCGGTACCGCGTCGATCGCGGTCAGGTCGCCGTCCAGATAGGACCGTACCGCCGCGCTGACCGGGCCGAGTTCGGACCGCTCCCGGACCTCCCGGCGCAGTCGGGGGTGCACCAGTCCGAGCAGGTTGGCGGTGTCCGTGGTGAAGCCGGCGGCGTGCACCACGCCCTCCGGGTCGGCGAGGACGGTCAGTGGTCCGGTCGGCGTCTCGATCCGACTGCTGTACATCTCGTTCACTCTGCTCTCCATAGTCTGATCACCGCGTACGAGCGCCAGGGCCGCCAGCGGCCGGCGTACGCGTCGAGGCTCTTCGGGTCGTCGGGGAGGCCGAGCGCCGCGGCGCCCCGGCGTACCCCGAGGTCGGTGGGGAGGAAGACGTCCGGGTCGCCGATCGCCCGCATCGCGACGTAGCCGGCGGTCCAGGCGCCGATGCCGGGCAGCGCGGTCAGCCGGTCGACCAGCTCGGCCCGGTCCGCGCCGGGGTCCAGGTCCAGGTCGCCGGCGGCGACCGCCTCGGCCAGCGCCCGGATCGTCGCCCGCCGGGCGGCCGGCATGCCGAACGCGGAGTCCGGCAACGCCAGCACCTCCTCGGCGGTCGGAAACGCACGCAGCCCGGCGGGTCCGGTTGTCTCGGCCGAGCCCGCCGGCCCGCCGGCCGAGCCCGCCGGCCCGCCGGCCGAGCCCGCCGGCTTGACAGCCGAGTCCGTGGGGACGGTGGCCGCCTCGGTCCGGCCGAGTCGGGCGACCCGGCCGGCGGGGTCGGCGGGGTCGGCGTCCCGGGCCAGCGCGGCCGGCGCGTCGGTGTCGGCGGCGGCGAGCCGGGCCAGCACGGTACGCGCCCCGGCGACCGAGACCTGCTGGCCGACGATCGCCCGGACGGCCATCTCGAAACCGTCCACCGCACGCGGCACCCGGATGCCCGGCTCCTTCGCCACCGCCTCGGCGAACACCGGATCGGCGCCGAGCACCCCGTCCACCGCCTCCGGGTCGGCGTCCAGGTCGAAGAGGCGGCGGCAGCGGGCCACCGCCGGGGCCAGGTCACGGACATCGGCGAGCCGGAGGGTGGCGGCGACGTACCCGGGCATCGGGGTCATGGCGATCTCGGCCGGCCCGTTCGGCAGCCGCAGGCCGCGGCGGTACGACCCGGCCTCGACCTCCTCGATTCCGGGTACCGCCCGCAGGGCGAGGAAGTCCAGCAGCGCGTCGGCGTGCAGCGGTGCCCGGTACGCGAGCCGCAGCGCGATCGTCCCCGGCGTGCCGTTCGAGCCGCCGGGGACCGCCGACGCCGTCGCACCGGAGACTTCGCCCCCGACCGTCCGGGAAGCGCGGCGGGAGCCGGTACCGGCCGAGCGGCGGGCGGCGTCGCGCAGTTGGGACGGCGCCACCGCGTACACCTCGCGGATCGTGTCGTTGAACTGCCGTACGCTGCCGAAGCCGGCGGCGAAGGCGATCTCGGCCAGCCCGAGGTCGGTCGTCTCGACCAGGATCCGGGCGGTCTGCGCCCGCTGCGCCCGGGCCAGGGCGAGCGGCCCGGCACCGACCTCCGCGACCAGCATCCGGTGCAGGTGCCGGTCGGTGTAGCCGAGCCGGCCGGCCAGCCCCGGCACCCCCTCCCGGTCGACCACACCGTCGGCGATCAGCCGCATCGCCCGTCCGACGATGTCGGCCCGGACGTTCCACTCCGGCGATCCGGGGGCGGCGTCCGGCCGGCAGCGCCGGCAGGCGCGCAGCCCGGCGCGCTGGGCGGCTGCGGCCGACGGATAGAATCGGACGTTGCGCCGCTTCGGGGTCATCGCCGGGCAGGACGGCCGGCAGTAGATGCCGGTGGTGGTGACGCCGGTGTAGAACCAGCCGTCGAACCGCTGGTCCCGGCTGTCGACCGCCCGATAGCACCGTTCGAAGTCCAGTTCCATGCCTTCGATGGTGCCGCGTGCCGGGCGCGTTGACTCGCGGGAATCGGACCTGGCCGTGCCTACCTCACCGAGTGGTGGCCGGGGTCACCGCCCGGACCGGCCGGCGCGCTCCGGCCGGTCCGTCAGCGGTGGCCCCGGCGCCGGGTCTCGCCCGTCGCGGTAGCGGTCCGGGAGCGTCCGTAGACTTCATCCCGGGCCGGGCCGGTGGACCACACCGGGTCGCCGGAGGCTACGAGAGAGGCAGTCGCGTTCGCATGACTTCACTGACCATCGGCATCGTCGGCCTGCCCAACGTCGGCAAGAGCACCCTCTTCAACGCGCTGACCAAGAACGACGTACTCGCCGCGAACTACCCGTTCGCCACCATCGAGCCGAACGTCGGGGTGGTCGGCCTGCCGGACGACCGGCTGGGCAAGCTTGCCGAGATCCACGGCTCGCAGAAGATCATCCCCGCGCCGGTCTCCTTCGTCGACATCGCCGGCCTGGTCCGGGGCGCGTCGAAGGGGCAGGGCCGGGGCAACGCCTTCCTGGCCAACATCCGGGACGCCGCCGCGATCTGCCAGGTCGTCCGGGTCTTCTCCGACCCCAACGTGGTGCACGTCGACGGCAAGGTCTCGCCCGGCGACGACATCGAGACGATCAACACCGAGCTGATCCTGGCCGACCTCCAGACCATCGAGAAGGCCCTGCCCCGGCTGGAGAAGGAGGCGAAGGTCCGCAAGGACCGGGCCGCCGCCGTCACCGCCGCGAAGAAGGCGGCCGAGCTGCTCGACACCGGGGTCACCCTCTACGCGGGCGCGGCCAACGCCGGGATCGAGGTGGTCGAGCTGCGCGAGCTGCACCTGCTGACCACCAAGCCCTTCCTGTACGTCTTCAACGTCGACGAGGCGGAACTCAACAACGCCGACCTGCTCGACGAGCTGCGCCTGCTGGTCGCACCGGCCGAGGCGATCTTCATGGACGCCAAGGTCGAGTCGGAGCTGACCGACCTGCCCCCGGACGAGGCGCGGGAACTGTTGGAGTCGATCGGGCAGTCCGAGCCCGGTCTCGACCAGCTCATCCGGGTCGGCTTCCGCACCCTGGGTCTGCAGACGTACCTGACCGCCGGGCCGAAGGAGGCACGGGCCTGGACGGTCCCGATCGGGGCGACCGCGCCGGAGGCGGCCGGTGTGATCCACTCCGACTTCCAGCGCGGCTTCATCAAGGCCGAGATCGTCTCGTACGACGACCTGGTCGCCGCCGGCTCGATGGCAGCCGCCAAGGCCGCCGGCCGGGTCCGGATCGAGGGCAAGGACTACGTCATGCAGGACGGCGACGTGGTGGAGTTCCGGTTCAACGTCTGACCGCGGTCGGGGCTCGGCTCAGCCGGCCTGGGCGGCCAGGCTCGCCGCGATGGTGTCGGCGATCGGTGTCGTCGGGCGGCCGATGAGTCGGGACAGGTCACCGGGCGTGCCGGCGAGCAGACCGCGGCTGATCGCGTCGTCCACCTCGACCAGTACGTCGGCGAAGGGGGCGGGGACACCGGCGCTGGTCAGGATCGCCGCCCGCTCCGGCCCGGGCACGGAGGTGTGCACGACCGTCCGGCCGCTGCGCCGGGACACCTCCGCGGCGAACTCCTCGAAGGTCCACGCGGTGTCGCCACTCAGCTCGTACGCCTTGCCCAGGTGCCCGTCCTCGCGCAACACGACGGCCGCGGCGGCGGCGTAGTCCGCCCGGGTGGCGGTGGCGATCCGGCTGCGCGGGGTGACGTTGGTGACGACGGCGCCCCGGGTCAGGATCCCCGGCAGCTCGTTGACCGCGTACATCTCGGAGTACCAGTTGTTCCGCAGGAACGTGTACGGCAGGCCGGAGTCGAGGATGAGCCGCTCGGTCTCCCGGTGCTCGGTGGCGAGCCGGAAGTCGGCCCGGGGGCCGCCGAACACGCCGGTGTAGGCCAACTGGGCGACGCCGGTGACCCGGGCCGCCTGGATCACCGCGGCGTGCTGGGGGATGCGCCTGCCGACCTCGCTGCCGGAGATCAGCAGTACTCGGTCGCCGGGCTGGAACGCCCGGGTGAAGGTGTCCGGCTCGTCGTAGTCGGCGACGTGCAGCCCGACGCCCCGGGCCAGCAGGTCGGCCGCCCGCTCCTTGCTCCGGGCGACGGCGGTGATCGTGTCCGCCGGCACGCCCGCCGCGAGCAGGTCGGCGATGATCAGGCGGCCGAGCTGGCCGGTTGCCCCGGTGATGACGATGCTCATCTGAGTGCTTCTTCCGGTCGTCTGGCGGCGCAGGTGCACGCCGTACGTTCCGCACTCACTGTAGGAGGGGTATGGGCTCTGGTGACAGTACCCACTTCTGAGTAAGGTAGTGACGTGAGCGTAACCGAGAATTCGACTCCCGCCGGTCGGGTTCCGCCCAAGTCGCCCGGCACGGCGCCCGACGTCAACCGGGTGGACTGCCCGTCCCGGGGGGTGCTCGAACATGTCACCAGCCGTTGGGGCGTGCTGGTGCTGGCCGCGCTGCTGCACCGGTCGTACCGGTTCAGCGAGCTGCGCCGCCAGGTCGGCGGGGTGAGCGAGAAGATGTTGGCGCAGACCCTCCAGACCCTGGAGCGGGACGGCTTCGTGCACCGCGCCGCCAGACCGGTGATCCCGCCCCGGGTGGACTACTCGCTGACCCCGACCGGACGGGAGGTCGCGGAGCAGGTGTCGGCGCTGGCCCGCTGGGTCGAGGGCCGGCTGGACGACGTCCTCGCCGCCCGGAAGGCGTACGACGCGACGCGGGAAGCCTGAGCGTCGGCGCGTCCGTCCCGGGGGCGTCCCCGGACGGCGACCGGCCGGACACCAGTCCGGTGGACGGTCACGAGATGTAGTGCAGGATCACGTTGTGTACGTGGTGACTCTTCTGGTCGCCACGGAACTCCACCTCGTAGGTGTGGGTGCCGACGTTGATCGCGATGGCGCCGGTGGAGAAGAACGAACCGCCCCAGGACTTGTTGCTGACCACGCTCACGCTGGTGATCTTCGAGTACGGGATGCTGGTGATCGCGAACTTCTTGCCGACGAACGACTTGTCCTGGATGATCACGCGTCGGTCGGTCAGCCCGATGAACCCGGTGCCCGTGCCGATGGCGTCGTAGACGGCGATGACCTGTTCCCCGTCGAGCAGGCCGCTCTCGATCTGCTTGAGCTGCTCGCGACGGTCAAAGGTGACGTTGGCCATGATCCGAGGGTAGGAGGGGCCCGCCACCACCGCACCGCCCAGCCGGGTCGCCGGGTCCGAGGAGACGGGGCCGGGGCCTCGCCCGGTCAGTTCGGAGCGGTCACCGCGCGGTAGACGTCCTCGATCCGGGCGGCGAGCGTGACCTCACCCTCGGTGATCTCGCTGTCGTCGCGGGGGCCGATCCTGATCTGGGTGTGCCCGTCCAGTCGCCGCACCTCCGGGCGGAGATGCAGCGCGTCCGCGATGATCTTTATCCGCTCGGTGAGAGCTGCGTGCTGGGTGTCGTCGAGGATGAGGGTCCTCTTGATCTGCTGTCCCTCGCGGGTCCAGCCGCCCAGTAGGGTGAGTGCGTCGCTCAGGTAGTCGCGGTCCATCCGGCCACCCCACAGAGCACGCATCGCCAAACCTCCCAGGCGTCGTTGCCGGCTTGTGGCCAAATCGTCGCCATCCCGTGTCTCGGTCGGTGCTCCCTAGTCTGTCGCTGGCCGGCTGGTGTGTCCACGTCCACCCTTCCGTCTTCTGTTGGCCGGTGGGTCCGGCGCAGCTACCCGAATTCCCGATTGATCTGGCACGCTGGACGTCCGTGCGGACCGATTGGGCGAATGGTAACGACCGGGATGGGTCGACCAGGGGACATTCCGGGCGCGGACGGCGGGAGCCGAAGGTCGTGGTGGGAGCGGCCATCGTGGTCGCCGGCCGGGTACTCGGCTGTGCGCGATCTCACCCGCCCGAGGTCGCCGGCCGGTGGGAGTTCCCGGGCGGCAAGGTCGAGCCGGGCGAGTCCGAGGTCGCCGCGCTGGTCCGGGAGTGTGCCGAGGAGCTGGGCGTACGGGTCGAGATCGGTGACCGGATCGGCCGGGATGTCCCGATGGGGCATGGCCGCTCGGTGCTCCGGGTCTATCTGGCCGCACTGGTCGACGGGGACCAGCCGCAACCCCTGGAGCACTCCGAACTGCGCTGGCTGCGCCCGGAAGAGCTGGACAGCGTGCCGTGGCTGCCGGCGGACGTACCGATCATGGCGGCGCTGCGCGCGGTGTTGACCGCGTCCTGACCGGCCGGCCGGTGCTGAACACCGTCGTCCCGTCGGCCGTCGTCGGACCGCCACCCGGCCCCGGGACGCGGGCCGAGTCCACCCTCCGGTGGCTCGGCCCGCACCACGAGACGGGTCAGTCCTTGTCGCGCGGCTGCTCCGGGTGGCTGTAGTTGAGACCCTCGGCCGGCAGCGGGAAGGTCACGTCGTCACCGAACGGTGAGGGCGCGGCCGCCTTGTCGAAGGTGAACTCGCTGATCGCCAACCGACCCCGGGAGTCCAGTGGGGGCGCGGTCGGGTGCGGGACCTGCCGGCCCCAGTGCACACCGTGCTCCGCCCCGGCCTCGGCCTCGGGCTCGTGCGAACCGCCCGCGTGCGAGTGCACCGAGCCGAGTTCGTCCGGGTCGCGCGGGGTCTGGCCCTGCGCGGCCTCGTTCTGCTTGCCACGGCGGAAGATCTTGCTACCGAGCCACACAACTGGATCGTACCGTCGGTCGACGACGCGTTCCTTCATTGGGATGATCGCGTTGTCAGTGATCTTGATGTGCTCGGGGCAGACCTCGGTGCAGCACTTGGTGATGTTGCAGTAGCCGAGACCCTGCGACGCCTGGGCGTACTCCTTGCGGTCCGTCTTCGCGTCCAGCGGGTGCATGTCCAGCTCGGCGGCGCGGATGAAGTAGCGCGGCCCGGAGAAGGCGACCTTGTTCTCCTCGTGGTCCCGGACCACGTGGCAGGTGTTCTGGCACAGGAAGCACTCGATGCACTTGCGGAACTCCTGCGACCGCTCGACGTCGACCTGCTGCATCCGGTAGTCACCCGGCGCCAGCTCGGTCGGCGGGGCGAACGCCGGGGTCTCCCGGGCCTTCTCGTAGTTGTACGAGACGTCGGTGACCAGGTCCCGGATCACCGGGAAGGTCCGCAGCGGGGTGATGGTGACCGTCTCGTTCTCCTCGAACGTCGACATCCGGGTCATGCAGCCCAACCGGGGCATGCCGTTGATCTCCATCGAGCAGGAGCCGCACTTGCCGGCCTTGCAGTTCCACCGGCAGGCCAGGTCCGGCGCCTCGGTCGCCTGCAACCGGTGGATGACGTCGAGGACCACCTCGCCCTCGTTCACCTGCACCTGGTAGTCGGTCAGCTCCCCGCCCGACTCGTCCCCGCGCCAGACCTGGAAGTGGCGGGTGGTGCCGGCCTTGCCGGTGCCGCCCGGCGCGTTCTGTGTCGCCATTACTTGGCCGCCTCCTCAGCGTGCGCCTCTGCGGTGAGGGCGTCGAAGTCCGCCAGCTCCTCTTCGGTCAGGTACTTGGCCAGCTCGGTGCGGTCGAAGAGCTGGATCAGCTCGCCCCGCATCTTCGGCAGCGGCTTGTGCTCCAGGCGTACCTTGTCGCCGTCGAGCGAGCAGACCAGGTTGACCGTGCGCCACTGCGGCGCCATGGTCGGGAAGTCCTCTCGGGTGTGGCCACCCCGGGACTCCTCGCGCTCCAGCGCCGCCCGGGCGGTGCACTCCGAGACCACCAGCATGTTGCGCAGGTCCAGCGCCAGGTGCCAGCCGGGGTTGTAGCGGCGGCCGCCGGCCACCGCCACCCGGGTCACCCGGTCCCGCAGGTCGGCCAGCTTGACCAGCGACTCCTCCAGCTCGCCCTTGCGCCGGATGATGCCGACCAGGTCGCCCATCACCGCCTGGAGGTCCTGCTGCAAGGTGTACGGGTTCTCCCCGCCCTCGCGCTCCAGCGGGGCCAGCGCCCGGTCCACCGCGGCCTCGACGTCCGCCGCCGACACCTTCGGACGGGCGGCCAGCCCTCCGGCGTACGACGAGGCGTGCTCGCCGGCCCGCTTGCCGAAGACCAGCAGGTCGGAGAGGGAGTTGCCGCCGAGCCGGTTGGAGCCGTGCATGCCGCCGGAGACCTCACCGGCGGCGAAGAGCCCCTGCACGTGTCCGGCCGCCGCGCCGCTGTCCGGCTCGACCTCGACACCACCCATCACGTAGTGGCAGGTCGGCCCGACCTCCATCGGCTCGGCCGTGATGTCGACGTCGGCCAGCTCCTTGAACTGGTGGTACATCGAGGGCAGCCGGCGGCGTACCTCCTCGGCCGGCAGCCGGCTGGCGATGTCCAGGTAGACGCCGCCGGCCGGCGTACCCCGACCGGCCTTGACCTCGGCGTTGATCGCCCGGGCCACCTCGTCCCGGGGCAGCAGCTCCGGCGGGCGCCGGTTGTTGTCCGGGTCGGTGTACCAGCGGTCCGCCTCCTCCTCGGTCTCCGCGTACTGCTTGCGGAAGACGTCGGGGACGTAGTTGAACATGAACCGCTGGCCTTCGGAGTTCTTCAGCACCCCGCCGTCGCCCCGGACCGACTCGGTGACCAGGATGCCCTTCACCGAGGGTGGCCAGACCATGCCGGTCGGGTGGAACTGGAGGAACTCCATGTTGATCAGCGTCGCGCCGGCCCGCAGCGCCAGCGCGTGCCCGTCCCCGGTGTACTCCCAGGAGTTCGAGGTGACCTTGTAGGACCGGCCGACCCCGCCGGTGGCCAGCACCACGGCCGGAGCCTCGAAGAGGACGAACTCGCCGGACTCCCGGTAGTAGCCGAACGCGCCGGCGATCTTGTCCCCGTCGAGCAGCAGCTCGGTGATGGTGGTCTCGGCGAAGACCTTGATCCGGGCCTCGTAGTCGCCGTGCGCCTTCTTGTCCTCCTGCTGCAACGAGACGATCTTCTGTTGCAGGGTGCGGATCAGCTCCAGGCCGGTCCGGTCACCGACGTGCGCCAGCCGCGGGTACTCGTGGCCGCCGAAGTTGCGCTGCGAGATCTTCCCGTCCTTGGTGCGGTCGAAGAGCGCACCGTACGTCTCCAACTCCCAGATCCGCTGCGGCGACTCCTTGGCGTGCAGCTCGGCCATCCGGAAGTTGTTCAGGAACTTGCCGCCCCGCATGGTGTCCCGGAAGTGCACCTGCCAGTTGTCCCGGCTGTTCACGTTCCCCATCGCGGCGGCGGCGCCGCCCTCGGCCATCACGGTGTGGGCCTTGCCGAACAGCGACTTCGAAATGATCGCCGTGCGCTTCCCGGCCAGCCGGGCCTCGATCGCCGCGCGGAGGCCGGCACCACCGGCACCGATGACGACGACGTCGTAGTGGTGTCGTTCGATTCGGGTAGTCATGTCAGAGGCCCTTTAGTTGATGAACCGCAGGTCGTCGAACCAGTTGGCGGAGAGCGCCATGACGTAGAAGTCGGTCAGCGCCAGGGTGCCCAGGGTGATCCAGGCGAGCTGCATGTGCCGGACGTTGAGCTTGGAGACGAACGTCCAGAACCGGTACCGCACCGGGTGCTGGGAGAAGTGCTTCAACCGGCCGCCCGCGATGTGCCGGCAGGAGTGGCAGGAGAGCGTGTACGCCCAGAGCATCACCACGTTGCCGAGCAGGACCAGGTTGCCGAGGCCGAAGCCGAAGCCCTTCGGGCTGTGGAAGGCGAGGACCGCGTCCCAGCTGTTGATCAGCGAGATGATCACGGCGGCGTAGAAGGTGTAGCGGTGCAGGTTCTGGCCGAGCAGCGGGAAGCGGGTCTCGCCGGTGTAGGTCTTGTGCCCGTCCGGGACCGCGCAGGCCGGCGGCGAGAGCCAGAACGACCGGTAGTAAGCCTTGCGGTAGTAGTAGCAGGTGAGCCGGAACAGCAGCAGGAACGGCAGGGTCAGCGCGGCGTCCGGAATGAACCACCAGCCGGGGAGCACCCGGCCGAAGTGCGCCGCCTCGGGGATGCAGGCTTCCGTCACGCACGGCGAGTAGAACGGGGTCAGGTAGTGGTAGTCCGCGACCCAGTAGAAGTCGTGCATGAATACCCGCACCGTGGCGTACGTGACCCAGGCGCCGAGCCCGATCACCGTGATCAGTGGAGCGAACCACCAGCGGTCGGTACGCAGGGTTTTTGCCGTGATGGCCGCGCGCTGGCGCACGCTCCCCGGCAGTCCGGCCGGAGGTGGGGCCGTCCTCGTAGTCATCTATGTCTCCCTGACGGGGCCCGGTCTGGCTGACGGGCACGGATGGTGTTCCGGCGGGGCGCGCGGGGGCAGGGGAGGACCCGCAGCCGCGCTACCTGCGTCCGCGTCGGTGCACACGTTACGCCGCACGTTGACAGGCACATGCGCAAGGGAGTCTCGCGGGTTTCCCGCCGATTACGAAAGTCCTGTTCCCGGATCCGGGCGCGGTTGTGCATAACTTCACTCGGTGACACCCGCCGTGCCGGGTACGGCCGGATCGGTGCGGCCGAGCGGGGCACGGACAAATTCAGGTCGGCTGCGGAACGTGAACCGCTGACAGGTCTGGTGCGCCGCCTACAGGTCGGGCGCGCCGAGTCTGCGGGCGGCCGAGGCACACTCCTCGGGCCCGTGCTGCAACCGGTCCACCACAGGTCGGCCGGCCGGATCGCGCGGCGCGATGAAGAACGCCGGCTCACCGTTGGTCACCTGCCGGTCGAGTGCGTCCGCGTAACTGGCCCGGGCGTCGACCAGCCGCTGCCAGGATTCGCCACGAGCGCCGCGACCGCCGCGGTCGTCGTCCGGGTCGTCGTCGCGGTCGTCGTCCCACCAGCCGCGTAGTCGCTCGATTTCGGACAGGAACGGCCGCACGGCGGCGTTCTCGTCCCGGATCGCCGCCGCCCGCGCGCCCGGGCTTCCGGTGGCACCCGGCGGGGTCAACCGGTTGAGCCGCCTCTCCAGCTCGCGGCAGGCGGAATCGCCCCGGGCCTGCGCCGTCCGCTCGCGGTCGGACTCCCGGGCGAACCGGCCCAGACCGGCCGCGAACGCGCCGAGGCAGCCGCAGACCAGCAGTACCAGGACCGCCGCACCGGCGATTCCGGCGATGGTCAGCCGGCGGCGCCGCCGGGCGGCCGCGTCGGGCGGACGTCGCTGCCCGGCCGGCTGGTCGGTGCCGGCCGGCGCACCCGGGGGTACGTCGCCGGCTCTGCTCGCCGGCTCGGCCCGGGCCGGGCTGTCGGACCCGTACCGGGAGCCGGAGCCCGCGTCGTCGGCGGGGGTGGTCGCGTCGTCCGTCACGCCACACAGTGAAGCACCGTGACGCGATCCGGGCATCCCCGTGCGGGGGGACGGGGACGTTCCGCCGTCCTGGAGACCGGTCAGCCGGAGGCGCCGCCGGTGAAGTTCCACGAGGCCAGCCGGAGCGGCGGCGCCGACCACCACGCGTTGCTGAAGGTCTGGGACTGCAACGCCGAGTGCCGGCCGATCCCGAGTACGGCACCGGGGGCGAGCGCCTGCGGGTAGGACTGGGTGAACCGGAAGTTCTGCACCGCGGCGGCCACCTCACCGTCCTCGATCAGCCACACCCCGTTGCGGGTGAGCCCGGTGACGACCAGACTCCTCGGGTCGAGGACCCGGGTGTACCAGAGGTCGGTGACCAGCAGCCCGCGCCCTACCTGGGCGACCAGCGCGGCGCTGTCCGCGTCGACCACCGGCCCGGAGACCTCGCCCGGCCTGGTCACACCGTTCGGCGAGGCGGCCGGTGCCAGCCCGAGGTGCAGCGGGACCGCCCCGAAGGCCGCCCCGCCCGGTACGGCGTGTCCGGTCGAGGCGGTGCCGGCCTCGGCGGCGGTGCGCCGGTCGTGCGCGACCGTCCGGGTGATGCCGTGCTCGACCAGCGCGACCGGGACCCGAGGGCTGCCCTCGGCGTCGAACGGCAGCGCCGGGCCGGCCAGCGCGTCGTCCAGCAGGGTGACCGACCGGTCGAACTGTTCCTCCCCGGGCACGGCGAACGAGCGCTGCTCGTTGTACGCCTTGCCGTTGAAGCCGTACGTCGAGAGGTTCTGCAGCAGGTCGGCGACGGCGGTCGGCTCCAGCACCACCTCGTACCGCCCCGGGGGCAGTTCGACGGGGGCGACGCCGGCCCGCGCCTTCACCGAGGCCCGCGCGCCGAGTACGCCGCCGGCCAGGTCGGCGAGGCGGAACGAGCCCACCCGGGCCACCCCGTCCGCGCCACCGCACCGGGCGATCCCGTCCATCGCCGCCTCGGTGCTCCGCCCGGTCACCGCGTGCCCGGCCGTGTTGGCGAAGGCACCGGTCCGCTGCCCGGTACGGCAGTAGCCGGCCGCCTCCAGCCCACCGGCCGTCTCGACGAACTCGCGTACCCGCTCAGCCCGCTGCTCCGGCCCGGCCACGGCGGTGGCCTCGTCCCAGTTGCCACTCCCGTCCACGGTGGTCGGTGGGGTCAGCCCCGGCCAGCCCGGGTCGGGCGGGCAGTGCCGGACCGCCTCGACGGTACGTTCGACCAGGTCACGCACTCCTTCGGCGTTCACCACAGTGGACGACGCGGTGGCGGTACGCCCGTCGAGGTGCAGCCGCAGCCGCACGGTCGTGACGGCGTCGGCCATGTTCTGGTGGATGAAGGAGTTCGCGAACCTGGTCAGCGCCAGCTCGGCGTGCTCGGTGCCGACCTCCGCCTCGGCACCCGGCCCGGCGACCTGCCGGACGAGTTCGACGACCTGGCCGGCGAGGTCGAGTGGGGATGTCATCGCTGCCTCCATAGCCTCGCGCCGGGCAGGTACCCCTGCCGACTCGTCATCCGTTCTCGTCCTTCGTTCGCGACTGCGGGGCTCGCAGACCCGGCTCACTCCTCGCGCTCACCCGTTCTCGTCCTTCGTTCGCGACTGCGGGGCTCGCAGACCCGGCTCACTCCTCGCGCTCACCCGTGCCTGCCTTTCGTTCGCGACTGCGGGGCTCGCAGACCCGGCTCACTCCTCGCGCTCACCCGTGGACTCCGACCCGGACGTTGGTGAAGCGGGCGGGGGCGGCGGGGTGGCCGGTGTGGCCGATCTGGCCGGGCTGCCCCTTGCCGCAGTTCGGCGTACCCCAGGCGACGGTCTCCGCGGAGAGCATGTCCATCGACCGCCAGAACTGCGGGCCGATCCCGGTGTAGGTCGGGTTGCGCAGCATCCGGCCCCGCCGGCCCTTCTTGACCTCCCAGCCGATCTCGCAGCCGAACTGGAAGTTCAGCCGCTTGTCGTCGATCGACCAGGAGCGGTTGAGGTCCATCAGTACGCCGTCGTCGGTGGCCGCGATGATCTCGTCCAGGGTGTGCGGGCCGGGCTCCAGCCCGACGTTCGTCATCCGGACCATCGGCAACCGGGCCCAGCCGTCGGCCCGGACGCTGCCGGCGTAGTCCAGCCCGGCGATCGCCGCCGAGTCCCGGCCGGCGAGCGTGCCCACCCAGCGTCCCTCCCGGACCGCGTCGCGCTTGGCCGCCGGGGTCCCCTCGTCGTCGAAGCCGAAGCTGCCCAGCGCACCGGGGATGGTCGGGTCGATGGTGATGTTCATCAGCTCGGAGCCGTACCGCAGCGCGCCGAGCTGGTCGAGGTCCAGCCAGGACGTACCGGCGAAGGCGGCCTCCCAGCCGAGGATCCGGTCGAGTTCGATGGCGTGCCCGACCGACTCGTGGATCTGCAACGCCATCTGCTCGCCGCCGAGGATCAGGGTCGTCTCGCCGGCCGGGCAGAGCGGCGCGGTCACCAGCTCCCGGGCCTCCTCGGCGATCCGGGCGGCGTGCGCGGTCAGGTCGAGCGAGTCGACCAGCTCCCAGCCCTGGGTGCCGTACTGGCCGCGATAGCTGGGGTAGGAGCGGCGCTGCGTCTCGCCGTCGCCGATCGCCGTCGCCGAGATCCCCGCCCCGGACTCCCGGACGTGCTGGTCGATCCGGTGACCCTCGCTGGAGACGAACCACTTGCGGGTGTCCCAGATCTGGTAGAGGCCCTCGGCCAGGTCGGCGCCGTGTTCCCGGGACGTCCCGGTGGCCCGGACCAGCAGGTCGCCCTTGTCGGACAGCGGCACCGAGAGCGGGTCGACCGCGCAGGGCGAACTCCACGACCCGGTGCTGGCCGGCACCGGAAGCAGACTGCTGCCGGGACCGGCGACCCGGCCACTCGCGGCGGCGATCCGCGCGGCCCGCTCACCCGCCGCCCGGGCCGCCGACTCCGAGAGATCGGGTACGGCGTAGAAGCCCCACCCCGCGCCGACGAGGGCGCGTACCCCGATCCCGGCACTCTCGTCCTGGCTGACGGACTCGATCTCGCCGTTGCGGGCGGACATCGACTCGTACCGGCGGTGCATGACCCGCGCGTCGGCGTACCGGGCCCCAGCATCGAGGGCGGCCTGCACCGCCGCCGTCGCCACGTCGAACTCGGCCATCGGCATCTCTCCTCGCTGGTTCGCCCGTTCGGCGATCCGGCCGGAGCCGGACCCGATCATGGATGACCTTATGCGAGGAGCCGGGGTCAGCGAGCCGGAACACCTCGCCGGGTTTGCCGACGGCGCGCGCGACGTACTGGTCAGGTGCTGCAACGAGTGCTGTTCCGCGACGAGGATGCAAACCTTTGCCGGTTTTGTGATCACCAGTTGTAACGACTCTTTACGGAGCTTCTTTCGCGTCTGTACAGTCTGCGCACGCTGTCATCAATCAATCACGGGGGGTTGCGGTGCTTGGTGCCTGGGCGCCCAAATTTCGGCGTGTCGGTACAGGATCGCCCGGCTTGGTGGCGGCCAGCTCAGCTTCGCGGCGTGGCGTGCGACGTCGGGTACGCCGCGGTCTGGCCTTGTGGGTGGTGGCGGTGGTCGCGGCGGCAGGCGGCGTCTTGGTCGATCCCGGACCGTGGCGTACTGCTGCGGCGGCTCCGGCCCCGGTCTGCACGGGAGTCGCTGATTCTGAGGCTCAGGCGTCCGCGCTGGCGGTGGCCTGTGCCGAACCTGTCGTGGTCGACGGTTCGCAGACGGAGTTCTCCCAGGTGGTGGCGCAGCCGGACGGGCGGTTCCTGTTCGAGTCCGCGGCCGTGCCGCAGCGTACCTATCGGGCGGGGGGTTGGGTCGATGTCGACCTGGGCCTTGTCCCTGCCGAGGGCGGCCTGTGGCGGCCAGCCGCATCAGTGGCCGACGTGGCCTTTTCGGCCGGTGGTCCTGGTCCGCTGGCGACGCTGGTCAGCGAGGGCCGGACCCTGGTGATGTCGTGGCCGGGTGGTGCGCTGCCGACGCCGACCGTCTCCGGTGAACTAGCGACGTACCCGAACGTGTTGCCCGATGTGGACCTGGTGGTTCGGGCGACCTGGACGGGGTTCAGCCATGTTTTCGTGGTCAAGTCGGCGAGTGCCGCGGCGAATCCGGCGGTGCGTCAGATTCGGTTCGGGCTCGGCGGCGATGCGCAGGTGCTTTCCGGGCCGGATGGCGGGCTTCGGGCGGTGGTGGGCTCACGCGAGATCGCTTCGGCGGAGCCGCCGGTGATGTGGGACTCGCGTACGGGCGCGGCGGGGCGTTCCGCCGGGGCGCAGGCGTCGCCGGAGGGATCGGAGTCGACAGCCGCGGCGGCTGGCGACGCTGCCAGGGTCGCGCCGGTGGAGGTGGAGGTCTCTGGCGGGGACCTGCTGCTGCGACCGGACGCGGAGCTTCTCACCGCGCCGGACACGGTATTCCCGTTGTATGTCGACCCGGCGTGGTCCGTCTACAAGACGAAGTGGGCGTACGCGACCAACAACGGCTCGTCGAACACCGACTACAGCGCGGCCCGGGTGGGGTTGAATCCGGATACCGGCGCCCTCTACCGGTCGTTCTTCCAGTTCTCGACGACGGCGAACGGCGTGTCCTTGCGGGGCAAGCACATCGAGTCGGCCTACGTGCAGATGAAACTCGACCACTCCTGGTCGTGTGACGACACGGTGGCGTCGATGTACTGGACGTCGGCGATCAACGCCACGCCGAAGGCTTCGTGGTCTATCGGGCTGAAAGCGTTCATGGACTCCGCCTCCGGCCACGCCAACGAGTCTGGCGGATGCGAGTCGATCCAGCCCGACATGATCATGAACTTTTCAGGTTCGGGGGTGACCAGTCGGCTGCGAACCGTGGCGACCGACGGGTCGTCCAGCGTCACGGTCGGGTTCACGGCTCGAGCCTCCGACGGTTCGGGCGAGTCGACGCAAGGTCGCTGGAAGAAGTTCTTCCCCAACAGCGCGAAGCTCTACGTGGACTATGACACCAAGCCTGGCCAGCCCAACGGCCTGCAGGTTGCCGGGGTGGCCTGCCCAACTTCGGGTGTACTGACGGTCGGCACGTTGAGCCCCACCCTGTCGGCGGTGTTCCCCGACGCCGACAAGGCCGACTCGTTGACCGGAACATTCGAATGGATCGAGGTGCCGGCCGGTGGGATGGGTTCGGTGACCGACACGTCGCCGACGCGGAAGTCCGCTCCGCCGGCCAGGACGGGTATCACCCCGAACGCCCGAGCGACGAGTAACACGGTGTCGATCGTTGCCGACAAGACGTATGCCTTCCGGGCCAGGGGCACCGACAAGCCGCCGTACTCGCTGCCCAGCGTGTGGTCGGCGTGGTGCCAGTTCACGGCGGACACCACGGTGCCGCCGGTCGAGGCGAAGGTGGTGACCGCGCCGGCCGGTCCCGGCACGACCGGCAGGGTCCGGTTCGAGTCGACGGCCTCCGACGTGACCAAGTTCAGGTACGGCTGGGATGCCGCGACGAAGGAGGTTCCGGCCCAGGGCTCGAATCCGAGGTACGCGGAGGTCGACCTGACGGCGCCGAGCTTCGGCCGCAATGTGCTGTTGGTCAAGGCCATCGATGCCACCCTGAACGAGGGGAACGGGTCGGTCGAGTTCACCGTCGGGCGGCCGGCACCACCGATTGCCGAGTGGGGGCTGCAGACCTATCCGGGCGTCGATCAGGCGGCGGCGCTGGCCGACGGGCAACCGGCCCCGATCGATTCCTCGCTGACGGCCACGAATGTTGCCTGGGCCAACGGCGTACGAATGGTCGGTGGTCAGACCGCCGCCTTCAACGGCTCCTCCTCCGCGGCGACGACCGCCGCCAGCGTGGTGGACACCACCCGGTCGTTCAGCGTCGCTGCCTGGGTCCGTCTCGGTGCCGTCCCCACCACCGCTGACGTCAAGGTCGTTGCCCAGTCGGGTGTCGACGCGGCAGGGTTCGAGCTGGGAGTGCGTCGGATGGGCACCCCGTTGACGCCGTACTGGTCGTTCGTGATGAAGGACACCGCGGCTCAGTCGAGCACCACCCGGGCGGCAGTCTCGACGGCGGCGATCACGGGGGCGGACGTGGGGCGGTGGACCCATCTCGCCGGCGTGTACGACGCGACGGAGAAGATGCTCCGGCTGTATGTCAACGGTCAGCAGGTGGCGGAGGCGGAGCGCACCGCGGCGCCGTGGCCGGCGTCGGGTCGGCTGGTGGTGGGCCACAGCTTCAATGCCGGCGCGGTCGCGCTCTGGTGGAACGGCGCCATCGCTGACGTGCAGGTCTTCGATCGGGTGCTCGTGCGGCACGACTTCACCGGCCAGTTGGCGATGGACCCACTCTCCGGCGGATTCAACGAGCCGGGAATCCTGACGCCGGTCCAGGTGGGGAACTGGGACTTCGAGGCTGCGGCACCCTGCTATCTGGCCAACCTGAAGGACACCTGCGAGGCGCCGGAGACAGTGACGGGGTGGGGCCGGTGGCTGGCGTTGACCCGGGGTGCCGCTGTCGGGGCAGGCCGCTCGACCAGCGGTTCCGGGCTCTGGCTGGACTACGAGTACTTCCCGGAGGAGGGCCACACCGAGCCGGCTGAGGAATATGGCCGTAGTGCGGTCAAGACGGGCGTGACACCCCCCGACAGCGAGGGCCGGGAGTTCACCACCTGGCAGGAGACGCCGGTACTGCGTACCGATGACTCCTTCACGATGTCCGCCTGGGTGACGCTGGACCGCCTGGACGGGATGCGTACCGCGGTGGCTCAGCGAGGAGCGCACGAGAGCGCGGCCTGGCTGAAGTACTCCTCCGGGGACGGCAAATGGCAGTTCAACGTGAGCGCTGAGGATGTCAACCCCTCCGTCACAACGGGGGTCAGTTCGACATCGGCACCGGAAACCGGGGTGTGGACGCATCTGGCCGGTGTGTACGACGCGTCCCGTAGCGAGATCCGCCTCTACGTGAACGGCGAACTGGAGGGCCGGCGGACGATCTCGTTCAGGCCGATGAGTTCGTCCGGTCCGTTGCTCGTCGGTCGGGTGCTGTGGCACGACGGGAGCATGGACCAGTGGACCGGCGGCATCGACGATGTCGCGGTGTTCCAGGGCGCGATGAGCGATGCCTCGATGTTCGAGTGGTACAACGCGCAGATCCCGGTGACCCCGGGGACGAATGTGCTCACGCGCGGGGAGGAGCTGACCGAGGGCCAGTATCTTCGCTCGGACATCGGTAACTATCAGCTCCTGATGCAGGACGACGGCAACCTGGTTCTCTACCAGGCGGGTTATCCGCTGTGGGACACCGCGACCTGGGGCAATCCCGGTGCACACCTGCTCTTCCAGGTCGACGGAAACGTGGTGCTCTACAGCGCCGACGATGTCCCGCTGTGGGATACCGAAACCTGGGGGAGCACGGCTGACCGCCTTGTGCTCCGCGACGACGGGGAACTCGTCCTGCTCGACACGAATGGTCAGGTCATGTGGCGGCGGTGACCGGGTGACAGCTATCGATTCGCTCTCAAGACGTGGTGGCGGGATTCGTTCGGGGAGGAAGACCTGATGTTCGCAGGGTCGGCACGCGGTTCGCGGCGCGGACGTCGGTGGCATTCCGCCACCGGTAGCCGGCGCTGGGTGGTGGTCGGGTTGGTTGCGGCGCTGCTGGGTGCCCTGCTGCCAGGTAGTCCGGGGCAGGCGGCACCGGACGTCCCGCCGAGAGAGCCTGCGGCACCCCCGGTGGAGAAGCTCGACTCCGATGGCGGGCCGGTGGCGGGCCGGGCCTGGTCGCAGAAGCGGGTCACCTCCGATCCCGCCCCGACGCCGCGCTGGCCAGACCCGGCAACCGCCCGGGTCGACCTTCCGGCGACCAACGCGCGCAATGCCGCGGGCCTGGGCGTCAAAGCCGGAAGCATGCCGGTCTGGGTGGACAGTGCCGACGGCGAGGGCGACGGGCGACTGTCCGCTCTGCATCTCCAGGTTGTCGATCGCGACAGTGTCCCGCAGGCGTGGCAGGACGGCCTGGTGTTGAAGGTGGGCGCCCCGGCCGGGGCCAGCGGCGGCGCGGCGAAGCTGTCGGTGGACTACAGCGGATTCCGGTACGCGGCCGGTGGGTCGTGGGCATCTCGGTTGCGCCTGTGGCAGGTACCGGGGTGCGCGCTCACCACCCCGGACGAGCCGGCATGCCGGTCAACGCCTTTGCGTACCTCCAACGACCTCGCCACGGGAGTGGCGTCGGCGGTGGTGGACGTGCCGCCGTCGCCGGCCGCCGGCCGGGTACCGGACTCCTCAGCGGCCGGCCCGTTCGTGGTGCTCGCCGCAGGCGCTGCCGGCAGTGACGGTGACTTCGGCGCCACCAGCCTGGCTTCCTCGTCGACGTGGTCGGCCGGGGGGTCGTCGGGTGACTTCTCCTGGAACTACCCGGTGCGGATGCCGCCGGCAACAGGACCGGTGCCGGACATCTCGTTGGCCTACTCGTCGTCGTCTGTGGACGGCCGTTCCGAGGTGACGAACAATCAGCCGTCGTGGATCGGGGAGGGGTTCGACTACTCACCCGGCTACATCGAGCGCCGGTACGTGCCGTGTGCGGAGGACTCGAAGGACGGGGCGAACAGCACCACCTCAAGTGGTGACCAGTGCTGGCGGTCGGACAACGCGACAATGAGCCTCAACGGCCGCGGCGGAGAGCTGGTCTTCCAGTCGGGTCGGGGTTGGCATTCCCGTGGCGAGGACGGGTCGAAGATCGAGAAGCTGACCGGCGCGTCGAACGGTGACGCGGGCGACCCGGATTACGGGGATGTCGGTGAGTACTGGAAGGTGACGACCACCGACGGGACCCAGTACTTCTTCGGGATGCACAGCCTGCCCGGGCAGAGCGGTAGGACGAACTCGACGCTGACCGTCCCGGTCTTCGGCAACCACTCGGGGGAGCCGTGCCACGAGAGCAGTTTCGCCGGCTCCGACTGTGTGCAGGCGTGGCGGTGGAATCTCGACTACGTCGTGGACGTGCGCGGCAACACGATGTCGTTCTGGTACGGCAAGGAGACCAACAAGTACGCCCGTAACGCCACAGACTCCGACGACGTGACGTACGACCGGTCCGGCTATCTGACCCGGGTCGACTACGGCACCTACGACCGCACCGCCGCGACGCACGACGTGACCGAGCGCAGCGTCAACCCGTACGCCCAGGTGTTGTTCGAGACCGACATGCGGTGCACCGCCAACTGTGGGACCGAGTCCGCCCCGGTGAAGTCGAGTTGGAAGGACACGCCGTGGGACCAGGCGTGCACGGCGTCGGCGACGTCGTGCCCGCAGCAGTACACCCCGACGTTCTGGACCACCAAGCGGCTGAAGAAGATCACCACCCGGGTGTGGGACACGACCAAGGCGACCCCGGCCTGGCAGAACGTGGAATCCTGGACGCTGTCGCACACGTTCGCCGCGACGGCGGACTCCACCCACGAGGGTCTGTGGCTGGACCGGATCGACCACGCGGGGCTGGTGGGCGGCACGGTGAACCTGCCGCCGGTGACCTTCGAGGCCGAGTCACTGCCGAACCGGGTGTTGACCGAACACGGCACCGCCGACAACTGGCTTCGGATCTCCAGCATCGTCACCGAGACCGGCGCGCGGATCAAGGTCGACTATTCGCTGCCGGAGTGCACCGAGGCGATGGTGGAGACGCTTGCGCCGCACACCAACACCAAGCGCTGTTATCCGGTGAAGGTGCCGGACCCCGCTGATCCGACCGGCAAAGCGCTGGTCACCGAGTGGTGGCACAAGTACCGGGTCGAGCATGTCGCCGAGGACGACGTGCAGCTGAGCGACGGGCACCAGGCGCCGTCGAAGCACACCTGGTACGAATACGTCGGAAGTCCGGCCTGGCACTATGCCGACGACGACGGCCTGTCCAAACCGGATCGCAAGACGTGGAGCCAGTGGCGCGGCTACGCGCAGGTCAAGACCCGGGTGGGTGACGACCCGGCGACCCGGACGTTGTCCGTGACCACCTTCATGCGTGGCATGCACGGTGACCGGTCCAGCCCTTCCGGGGGTACCCGCACGGTGCCGGTGCCGGCGTCGCTGGGCTCGGAAACCGTCTACGACGAGGACCAGTTCGCCGGGCAGATCCGCGAGCAGGTCGTCTACAACGGCGTCGACACCAAGCCGGTCTCCAAGACCGTGCACGTCCCGTGGCGATCCAACCCGACCGCCAGCCGCACCATCAACGGTGACCTGGTGGAGGCACGCTTCACCGACACCCAGACCACGTACACCGCCACCGCCCTCGGGGTCGACGGTGACCGGGGGTGGCGGGTCTCCCGCGGCCGCCAGAGTTTCGACCACACCTACGGGACGATCAACTGGTCGCAGGACGACGGCGACATCGCCGAGACCGGTGACGAGAAGTGTGTCACCTACAGCTACAACCGAAACCTCGCCAAGAACCTCACCCAACTGGTCAAGCAGACCACCGCCAAGGCGCTGCCCTGCGACACGGCACCGACCAGCACCGACCATCTGATCAGCGACGGACGCGACTACTACGACGGCGCGACCAGCGTGGACACGGCGCCGAGGTTCGGGTCGGTGACAAGGTCCGAGCAACTCAAGGACTGGGCGCCCGACACCCAAACGGTATGGAAGACCGTCAGCCGGGCGACGTACGACAGCACCGGCCGGCAGTTGACCAACACCGACATCAAGGGGAACGTCACCACCACCGCCTACACGCCGGCGGTCGGCGGGCCGGTGAGCAAGGTCACCACCACCGGACCGGCGCCGTTCAACTGGGTCACCAGCGAGGAGGTCAACCCGTACTGGGGTTCTGCCGTAAAGGGCACCGACCAGAACGGGAAGACCACCTCGGAGGTCGAGTACGACGCGTTCGGGCGCGTCGCCAAGGTGTGGGACTTCGGCTGGTCGAAGTCCGCCAACCCGACCAGACCATCTGCCCAGTACAGCTACACGTACGCGTCGGGCCGTAACGCCTACCCGTACGTCCAGTCGCTGACGCTGAATCCGGACGGCAACTACATCTCCTCGTTCCAGATCCTCGACGGCCTGTTGCGTCCTCGGCAGACCCAGTCGATCTCGCTCGGTGGCAGCGGCGACCGGGTGGTCAGCGACACCATCTACGACGAGTTCGGGCGGGCGGCGGTCTCCTACGGAGCGCACGCCGAACCGGGTGCGCCTGCGGGTGCGTTGTGGTGGGAACCGGAATGGTCCGTGGCGGCGGTGACGAAGACCCTCTTCGACCGTGCGTCGCGGCCGACCACGGAGATCTTCCTGGCTGATGACGGGGTCACCAACCTGGTCGAGAAGTGGCGTACCACCACCAGCCACGAAGGCGACCTCACCAAGGTCACCCCGCCGGCCGGCGCGACCCCCACCACGACGGTGACCGACATCCAGGACCGGACCGTGGCGGTGCGGCAGCACACCACGCCAGCGGGCGTCACGGGGGCTTACCAGGAGACCAGGTACGTCCTCAACCACAAGGACCAGATGGTCAAGACCATCGACACGGCCGGAAACGAGTGGATCAACGAGTACGACGTCCAGGGCCGGCTCTGGCGGGTCACCGACCCCGACAAGGGCGTCACCACCAGCACTTACAACGACTACGACGAGTTGGTCAAGACGACCGACGCCCGTGGCGAGTCGCTGTGGTACGTCTACGACCAGATCGGTCGCAAGACGCAGCTACGTGACGACTCCGCTACCGGCCCGCTGCGCGCGGAGTGGAAGTACGACAGCCTCTTCAGCGGCCAGCCCGGCTTCAAGGGCCACCTGGCCCAGGCCATCCGGTACGAACCGGCCGGTTCCACCAACGCCTACCGGTGGCGGGTACGCCAGTTCAACAACCGCTACCAGCCGACCGGGGTCGACTACGTCATTCCGGCGGTGGAGACGGGTCTGGATGCCACGTACATCTACGCGTACGGCTACTCGGAATTCACCGGCACCCAGACGTCGATGTCGTATCCCGGAGCCGGCGGGCTTGTCACGGAGCAGTTGACGACCGACTACGACTCGACGACGGGTATGCCGACCCGGTTGGACACCAGTCTCACCGGTTCGGCGGGCACCATGGCCACCGCCTCCTACACCGCGTACGGCGAGCGCTCGGGCTCCATTTACAAGATGCCGAGCGGCAAGTACACCCGGGACCTGGTCTATCGGGATGAGGCCACCCGGCGTGTCACCCGAACCACGGTGGAGCGGGAGACCGTCGCCGGCACCGTCTCCGACCGGGCGTACGACTATGACGAGGCCGGAAACATCACCTCGATTGCCGACACCCCGCAGGTGGGGCAGGCCGATGTTCAGTGTTTCCGGCAGGACGCCCTCGGCCGGCTGGCGACCGCCTGGACGCCGAAGAGTGGGGTGAGTTGCGAGGCCGATCCGACGGTTGCCGACCTGGGCGGGCCGGCGCCGTACTGGCACGACTGGACGTTCGACTCGACCGGCTCCCGGCTCACTGAGACCAGTCACACCACCGGCGGTGACACCACCCGTACCTATGCTCTGCCGAACGGTGGGCAGGGTGTGGTCCGGCCGCATGCGGTCACCTCGATGACCACCGCCGCTCCAGCGCAGCCGGACGTGGTTTCGAGGTACGGGTACGACCAGGCGGGTAACACCACCTGCCGGCCGGCGGGGACAACCGCGAACGACTGTGCCACCGCCACGAACAGTCAGACCCTGGGTTGGAACGCCGAAGGCAAGCTCGCCACCGTCGCGTCCGGTGGGCAGACGATCGAGACCAACATCTACGACGCCGAAGGCGTGCGGCTGATCCGTCGTGACGCGACCGGGACGACGCTGTATCTGCCGGGGCAGGAGATCCGTCGCGAGGGTGGGGTCAACACCGGGACCCGGTACTACAGCTTCGCCGGCACCATCTGCGCCAGCCGCAAGGGTGCCTCCAGCATCACCGATCTGACCTGGCTGTATCCCGATCATCAGGGCACCCAGCAGACCGCGATCAACGCCGGCACCCAGGCGGTCACCATCCGTCGGCAGACGCCCTACGGCGACGCCCGGGGCGAGAATCCGGTCTGGGTCAACAACAAGGGCTTCGTCGGTGGCGACATCGACCCGACGGGCATGGTCAACATCGGGGCTCGGCAGTACGACAAGGTCCTGGGTCGGTTCATCTCCGTCGACCCGGTGATGGACCTGACCGACCCGCAACAGTGGAACGCGTACGCGTACGGCCACAACAGCCCGATCACCCACTCCGACCCCACCGGTCTGCGGCCGGAGTGTGGTGGCGGTACGGGTACGTACAGTTGCAGCAGCAACGTGCCGAAGGCGAATCCTGAGGTCAACAAGGGTAAGTGGCCTGACACGAAGACCAAGAACACGGCGGTCTCCGACGAGTACGCAAAGAAGCAACGCGATCGGGCGATCGCCGAGCGTAAGAAGCGGGAGTGTCAGTCCAGCTTCTGGTGCCGTAACAAGAGCAAGATCGCCGGTGCGGCGGTGGGGATCGTGGTCGGCGCCGGGTGCGGGCTGGCCGTCGGGTGGACCGGGGTAGGCGCGGTCGCTTGTGGCGCGCTCGCCGGGGCGGCTGGCTCGTTCGTGACCGGTTGGATGGACGGTCAACGCGGCTGGGACCTGGCGCTGACCACAGGCATTGGCGCCGTGGTAGGTGGAGTGACGGGCGGCCTCTTCTCCGCGATCGGCTCGGGAGTCAAGGGCGCCATCGGTGCCGGTGCAGGCGCACGGGGCAGCGCGTTCGCCAGAGGGTTCGGCAAAGAGGTCAGAAACATCGCCGGCCGGGGTTGTAAGCACAGCTTCGATCCCAAGACGCGTGTCGTGATGGCCGACGGCAGCACCAAGCCGATAAAGGATGTCAAGACGGGGGAGAAGGTCCTCGCGACTGATCCGGGGACCGGGAAGACCGCCCCAAAGAAGGTGCTGGCGACCCACATCAACCTTGATAGGGACCTCGCCGACGTCACGGTCGTCGACCCGAAGACCGGGATGAAGGCGGTTCTGAACACCACCCAGTCCCACCCGTTCTGGAACGACTCGGCCAAGACGTGGGCCGACGCCAAGGACCTACGCCCTGGCGAGAAACTCGCCACACTCGGGGCCGCAGTAGCACCCGCCGTCCTGGCAACGAGTCTCTGGTACGGCGCGGCGACGATGCACGACCTCACCGTCGCCGATACACACACGTACTATGTGATCGCTGGCAACACCCCGGTGCTCGTCCATAACTGCGGTGAAGCGTCGGACGAGCTCTTGGATTTGGCAGACGCCAACCTAAACGGAACTACCAATGTTGCCGCCGAGGTTGTTGCCACTGATGGTGGTGTAGGCTGGGGAGTCAGTGGGCCTCGTACGGTGTCACAGCTGACGCCAAATGTCCGCGTTGCTGCTCAAGCTGTCGATCACCATATGGGGTGCGCAGAAATCGGCGCGCTTTGCTGGCTGGAACTGGGGGGACACCCCATTCAGGGCGCTCGCGGTCAGGCGGTGAAGGTACATGGTGGCGGTGACTGGCCGGTGGAACAGCATGGAGAAGGGATCGGCTTCTGCCCTGCATGTGTCAGACTCTTCGACTACTTGGACGGGGGGCCGATGTGACGAGGTTGCCTGAGACCCTGCTGCGTAGCCTTTCTGGGCGCGCCCGCAATTTCCCTGGGATTACACGAGTAAGCGATGCTGTCTGGCGTGCATCGGCATCACCTGCTCCGGAGACCGAATCACGGTGGAACGCCTCGCCTGAAGCCCAGCATGAGGCGGAGCGTTTCGACGGTGAATACGGTGGTCTGAAGATTACCGTTCTTGGAGGATCGTTCGAGGGCGAGGTCGTACTCGGGGTTACGGGGCCGGAGGCTGTATGGCGTAGTCGGCAAGGCGTCGAGATGTTCAAGTGTGCGTCTCATCCCACCCTTCAATGTGCAATCGTGAGCACTGTCGACCGACGGCTTGGGTGCTCCTGGAGTCGAGATTTTATCCCCCTATTCGACTCTGTAGAGCTGTTCATCGAGGATGCTGCAATGTGGGGGTCCGTGCAGGGTTGGTCTTATGTCGCCGTGGGCGCATTATCGGTTGAGATCGTACTTGAAAAACTTCCTGATCTGACGCGCGACGATTCAGCGTCGGGCGGATTGAGCTCTTGGTGGTTGTCACCCGAAGTGGTGATCGCTGCGCATCCCTATCTCTCTCCAGGGCGGAGCATGCATCCGCAAATTGCGGTTCTAGTAAAAACGAGCGGAGTAAAGGAGCTAGTTCGTAGAGCCCTCCGAGATAATGGGATCAGTGAGTCACTCTTCACTGCGGGCGAGATGCATGGAATTGTGCCCAAGCTAAATGCCAGGGGTATAGAAGGTTAAGGTCCTAAGTCTTTTGGAGGGCTGTAACAGCACGAGGCGTCCGGATCTTCAGGTCGGGTGGGAAGCGTGTCGGCGGTCGCTGGAACAGCCGTGTTCTAGCGGGCGACTCTCTGCAATGGCGGCCACTTGTCGGCGTGCGATTACCAAGGTGTATCTGGTTTGGCAGAAAAGCGAGATCGATTGCCCGGAGAGCCTATGGTTGATGCGGCTTACTTTGACCATTGTTCGAATGTGGTGATCGGTGTCGGTGAGATGAATTTGTCGGGCGGCCCATCTATCATCCCGATGCTAGGCCGCTGTGCTGGGTGACGGCTGCGCCGCGAACGTTGACCGCTCGGTGTTCGTAGGCCCACGTCGTTACGTCCTGGGACGACCAGGGCGTCGACGAGGGTCGGCTAGCCGGGTGTGACCGTGCGGCGAGCCCGGTACGGGGTACCCGATCGGGAGCGTCACCGCTCGAAGTGGGTACTGGTGGTGGAGTTCCTCGATGAACTGGCGAGGCATGGGCTGCCCAGGGCCCCGGCAAAGTCGTCAGGTGATGCCGAGTAGTGCCAGCGGGCGGGTGCTGTCGCGGGCGTGATGCCGGTTGGCGGCGGCGATGTTGGTGACCTCGGTCAGGCGTAGCGGGCGGCTGGCACAGAGCGAGTCGCGCGGTGTTGCCCGTGGACGGCTAGGGGAGAAGCCGTTGGTGGAGCACCAGAAGTGCGGCGACAGCATTTGCCGAGCGGATCTCACCCGCCGCGACCATATCCGGAATTCGGGCGAGGGGGATCCACTCCCGCTTCTCGGACTCGAAGTAGTCCTCAGGTTCGCCCACACGCTCGGCGCCGTCGGCCAGGTATACGTGATGTTGTGCGTCGGATAGCCCGTTGGACGGCTCGACCGTGATGAGCGGCGTCAGCCGCCCTGGCCGCCAGCCGGTCTCTTCGAGCATCTCGCGTGCGGCGGCCTCTTCGACCGTCTCGCTGGCATCGACGACACCAGCGGGCAGTTCCCAGCCCCAGGTGTCGGGTATGAAGCGGTGCCGCCACAACAGCAGTACCTCGTTCTGATTGTTGACGGCCGCGCAGAGCGCGACTGGGCGCTGTCGGATCAGGAAGTGGTCGAGGTGCCTTCCATCGGGTAGTTCCACGTCGGCGAGGTTCACCGTCAGCCACTTGTTCTCGTAGACGGTGTGCTCGCCGAGGTTCTTCCACCGCATTCGCCGCCGACCGCCCTTCTCGTCCGTCTGGTCGCCGGCCAGGCTACAGCGGGACCGACAACGCTTCGTCGAGCCGGGCGACAGCCTCGGCCGTCACAGCGCCGCCTTGCTGGGTCAGACGCCTGCGTAGCTGGTCAAACCTGTCGCGCAACCGCCGGGACTCCATACCGCTCGCGAGATCGACCATCTGCACTGCGGAAACCGCAGCCCGTTCCACCTCACCGCGATTGAGTTCCACCATCGTGAGTGTGGCCATCCGGTGGACTCGGCCCCGGGCGTGGGTGTGTCTGCGGACCGCCTCCTCGGCGTACGCCCGTGCGGAGGCCAGCTCCCCTAGGCTGGTAAGTGCTTCGGCAAGCTGTGCTTCCACCAGGCCGGGCTGCATGTATTCCGTCTCGGGTGGCTCGTCTTCACGGCGGATCTGCGCTGCCGTCTGTTCGGCAAGCATCATGCAACGGTGCGCGTCCGAGACGGCTTTCATGCCGGCGAAGGCTTTTGCCTGCATCGCATAGAGATCGGTCTTGAGCGCTGGAGAGATGTGGGGTCCGGCGGTACGCAGGCCCGCCTCGGCGAACGCGATGGCCTGTCGGTAGTCCTTGAGAGACACCGCCTGGTTGACCAACAGGGCGACGACATATCCGCCGAACCGGCGATCGCCGGACGCTTTGGCCAGGCGTAGCGCTTGATGGAAGTATCGCTGTGCGAGGCCCTGTGCATCCGAGTCGTATCCGCAGATTCCGGCGACGGCGACCAGCCCACCGGCGGCCCGGAACAGGCTGCGGCCCGTCCTGTCGCTGTAGGAGCCGCGAAGCAGTGGCGCGGTGTGCTCCATCAGGAATCTCACCACTCGGGGTCTGGTAGCGATGCCTCCGGCCTGCCGGTACATCGATTCGTAGTGGGTGCGGGCGGTCCGAAGCATGGCGACGTCACCGGCGTCGACGCGGAGACCTGCAGGTCGGGACACGTCGCGGTCCTCGGGTGGGTTCTCCCATTCCCAGACTGGGGCGATGGCGCGTGTCCCGGTGATGACAGGCATGTCCGGGAGATCCCGGCGCTCCTGGTCTGAACGCCAGAGCGCAGTCGCGCGGGCGATGAAGCCTGTGAGCGGTGCGACGTGCACGGATTCCGGGCGTCCCATGCCGATGTCGTCGAGGGTGACTCGCCGCGACAGACACTCGCTGAGGAGTTCACAGATGATCTGGGGTACCCAGCCTCGCGGCCGCTGCCCCTTCAACCACCGACCTACTGACGTGTGGTCGTACCGCATGATCATTCCGTTGCGCTGCCCAGCTTGGTTGAGCCGGGCCGCCAATCCGGCCCGGGACATGCCGGCTTCATCAAGAAGTGCGTCGAGCAGGGTATTCGGCTCCATCCTTCACCAGCCTCTGCTAACAGGGCGAGCCCAGGGTAACCGTGCGCCGTTCACACGGGGTGTGAACTCGCTGCACTGATCGTCTCCTTTCAAACCCTCCCGGCGACCCGCCGAGGCGAGTTGGCTGATTGTGAGCCATTGAGCATTCGGCCGTGTCGATCACCACGGGGGCCTTCCGGTCTTGATTTCGGCGGCTCGGCCTCGACCGGTTGGCGGCCCTGGACGAAGGAGAAGCGATGCTGGCACGAACCCGAGGATGGATCTGGTTGCGGCAGCGGCAGGGTACGTGACTACCGGTGGGACGGTCGCCGCTGGGTACGGGTACCGGGGCCGAAGCGATGACGACGAAGCCCCCGCACATCTCCCCGCCCGAGATCCCCGAACTGCCCGCCGGAACTCCGCTCCGGCTCCGGTCCGGGGACTGGTACCACATCCACGACCTGCCCTGCACCGCGTACTGCGACATGACGGTGACCAAGGTCCATGCCGGGGTGACCCGGGAGGACGGCGGCCATCTCTGGGTCTGGGTCACCGGCCATGACCACCCGACCTGCTCGTGGTCGTCGGTAGAGCCGCACGCGCCCTGCATCGAACTGATGGTCCGCCTCGACGTGCTCCGTCGACATGCCCGGTGAGCGCCCCTTGCCGGCCGACATCCTGGATGCCGCGCGGGGCATCATCAGGGCACACGAGAACAACACGTGTCCCCGCTGCACCCCGGGCGGCGGCTGCCCGGCGGACGAGTGGGCGGCGGTGACGCTGTTCGAGGATGCGGTGGCGGCGGGACCGCGTGGCCCGAAGACTCTCGACGACGTACGCCGGATCGCCGACCGGATCCGGAGAGACATCGACGGTGCCGAGGTGGCGGGCGGGGTCGACAGGATTGGACCGGACCCATTTGAATAGGGCGATGCACCGGTCCTCCGGCCGAGGAAGTCCGGCGTACCGGGAAGATCGGCACCTGTAGCTTATTTTCACCCTCTGAACTCTGCTGTAGGTTACCTTCACGTTCCCCGGGGTCGGCGCGGCTCGGGCCGGGTGAGCGGCGGAACCGGTGACGGAGCAGGAAGAGGGAGGGCGCTGGTGGGAACACCGGCATCGACAGCGTCGGCCGCGCCCCCGACGGACGAGGCGTACCTGCGGGTGCGGGATCTGCGGGTGCGGTTCCGTACCGAGGACGGGGTGGTGCGGGCGGTCGACGGGCTCTCGTTCGCCGTGCAGCGCGGACGCACCCTGGGCATCGTCGGCGAGTCCGGCTCCGGCAAGAGCGTCACCAGCCTGGCCGTGCTCGGGCTGCACGACCCGAGGCGTACGGAGATCAGCGGCGAGATCCTGGTCGGTGGGCGGGACATCGTCGGGCTGCCCGACGCGCAGTGCCGCAAACTGCGCGGCCGGGACATGGCGATGGTCTTCCAGGATCCGCTCTCCGCACTGCACCCCTACTATCCCGTCGGGCGGCAGATCGCCGAGGCGTACCGGGTGCACCATCCCGGCGCCGGTCGCCAGGCCGCCCGGCGACGCGCGGTCGAGATGTTGGGCCGGGTCGGCATCCCACAGCCGGAGCGCCGGGTCGACGACTACCCGCACGAGTTCTCCGGCGGGATGCGGCAGCGGGTGATGATCGCGATGGCCCTGGTCAACGACCCCGACCTGCTGGTCGCCGACGAGCCGACCACCGCGCTGGACGTCACGGTGCAGGCGCAGATTCTCGACCTCCTCGCCGACCTCCAGTCGGAGTTCAACTCGGCGATCGTGCTGATCACCCACGACCTCGGAGTGGTCAGCCAGGTCGCCGACGACGTACTCGTGATGTACGCCGGCCGGGCCGTCGAGCACGGCAGCGTCGAGCAGGTACTGCGCCGGCCGCAGCACCCGTACACCTGGGGATTGCTCTCCAGCGTGCCGTCGTTGCACGGTGACGCGGCCGCGGACCTGGTGCCGATCCGGGGCAATCCGCCGAGCCTGATCCACCTGCCGCCGGGCTGCGCCTTCCACCCCCGCTGCCGCTACGCCGACCGGAACGGCGGTCGCTCCTCGACCGAGGTACCCGAGCTGCTGCCGGTGGCCGAGGCCGGTCACCTGGTCGCCTGCCACCTGTCCGAGGCCGACCGGCAGCGCTACTACGCCGACGAGATCGCCCAGGTGGGGGTGGCACCGTGAGTGCGCAGACAGAGGTGGCGCCGGAGCGGCCGGCCCGGGCCGGGGGCGAGCCGCTGCTGACGGTGACCGGGCTGACCAAGCACTTCCCGGTGCGCTCCGGGTTGCGCCGTCGTGGCCTGGTGCGCGCGGTCGACGGGCTGGACTTCGAGGTACGGGCGGGGGAGACCCTCGGCCTGGTCGGCGAGTCCGGCTGCGGCAAGACCACCACCGGCCGGCTGCTGGTCCGGCTGCTGGAGCCGAGCGCTGGCAAGATCGTCTTCGAGGGACGGGACATCACGCACGCCTCCCGGGGCGAACTCCGGCCGCTCCGCCAGGACCTCCAGATCATCTTCCAGGACCCGTACGCCTCGCTGAACCCCCGGCACACCGTCGGGCGGATCGTGGCGATGCCGTTGCAGGTCAACGGAATCGTCCCGCCCGGCGGCGTGAAGCAGCGGGTACGCGAGCTGCTCGAACTGGTCGGGCTGAACCCCGAGCACTACAACCGCTATCCGCACGAGTTCTCCGGCGGCCAGCGGCAGCGGATCGGGATCGCCCGTGCGCTGGCCCTGCGGCCGAAGCTGGTGGTCGCCGACGAGCCGGTCTCCGCGCTGGACGTGTCGATCCAGGCGCAGGTGGTCAACCTGCTTCGCGACCTGCAACGGGAGCTGGATCTCGCCTTCGTCTTCATCGCACACGACCTCGCCGTGGTCCGGCACTTCTGCCAGCGGATCGCGGTGATGTACCTCGGGAAGATCGTGGAGACCGGGGACCGGGTGGAGATCTACCAGCGGCCACGGCATCCGTACACCCGGGCGCTGCTCTCCGCCGTACCGGACGTGACGAAGTTGGGACCGGCGGGGCGGATCCGGCTCACCGGGGACGTACCGACGCCGTTGGATCCACCATCCGGCTGCCGGTTCCGGACCCGCTGCTGGAAGGCCCAGGAGATCTGCGCGACCGAGGAGCCGCCGCTCACCGCCTATCCGGGCGGGAGCGGCGGTGGGACCGGCGCGGTGGCCTGCCACTTCCCGGAGGAGGGTGATCTCCCGTGAGCGCGAGGACGAGCCGGGTTTGCGAGTCCCGCGGCGCGAACGAAGGCGAGTGCCGTGAGTGAGCAGCAGGTCGGGGCGATCGCGGCCGGGGTCGGCCCGGTTCCGCCGGTTCCAGAGGGCGTACCGGACGGCACGCCGCCCGACGGCAGCGTCACCAGGGCGGTCGAGGCGGACGGGTTCGTCGGCCGGTCGCCGGGACAGCTCGCCTGGCGGCGGTTGCGCCGGGACAGGGTGGCGCTGGTCAGCGGCGCGGTGCTGGTCTTCTTCGTGCTGCTGGCGGCGGCCGCGCCGCTGGTGGCCCGGCTCTACGGCAAGGGGCCACAGGAGCGGTTCCCGGAACGCCTGGACCGCAACGGGTTCCCGCTCGGCTACGCCGGGGTCTCCGGTGAGCACTGGTTCGGCATCCAGCCCGGGATCGGCCGGGACATCTTCATCCAGGTGGTCTACGGGCTGCGTACCTCGCTGATGATCGCCTTCACCGCCGCCGTGTTGACGATCGCGCTCGGCGTGGTGATCGGCATCGTCGCCGGGTACGTCGGCGGCTGGGTCGACGCCGTGATCACCTGGGTCCTCGACCTGGCGCTGGCCTTCCCGTTCTACATCTTCTGCTTCGCGTTCGTGCCGCTGGCGGTCAACCAGTTCTACGGGCCGCGCGACGAGGTGGCGTCCTGGTTCAGACCGGCGCTGCTGGTGTTGATCTTCGTACTCTTCAACTGGACCATCTCCGCCCGGCTGGTCCGGGGACAGGTGCTCTCGCTGCGCGAGCGGGAGTTCGTCGAGGCGGCCCGCGCCTCCGGGGCGGGGCTGGGGCACATCCTGTTCCGGCAGCTCCTGCCGAACCTCTGGGCGCCGATCCTGGTGACCTTCTCGTTGAACGTGCCGGCCCTGATCACCGCGGAGGCGGCGCTGTCGTTCCTCGGCATCGGGGTGCTGGAGCCGACGCCCGACCTGGGCCGGCTGATCAACGACAGCGTGCGCTACATCCGGGACGTACCGAGTTTCACCATCGTGGGCGGGACCACGCTGTTCCTGCTGGTGCTGGCGTTCAACCTCTTCGGCGACTCGCTGCGCGACGCGCTCGACCCGAAGTCGAGCAGGTAGGAGGCGTCCGTGCTGCGATTCGTGGTCAAGAAGGTACTGCTGGCCCTGAGTACCCTGCTCGCGGTCAGCGTGATCACCTTCGGGATGTTCTTCGCGGTGCCCAACAACCCGGCCGAGCTGATGTGCGGGGACAGCAAGAACGTCTGCAGTCCGGAGCGGATCGAGATGATCGAACGCCGGATGGGACTGGACAAGCCGATCCCGGCGCAGTATGGCGAGTTCATGCGGGGCATCTTCGTCGGCCGTACCATCGGCGCCGGCGAGACCGCCCGGGACTGCCCCGCGCCCTGCCTCGGCTTCTCGTTCCGCAACGACGAGCCGGTGACCGGGATCGTCGGGCGTACCCTGCCGGTGACCCTCAGCATCGTCTTCGGCGCGGCCGTGGTCTGGCTGGTGCTGGGCGTCTCGATCGGGATGGTCTCGGCGCTGCGCCGGGGGACCGTCTTCGACAAGCTGGCGGTCGGCACGTCGCTGGTCGGCGCCTCCATGCCGATCCTGCTCTTCGGGCCGCTGCTGCTGATCGGACTGGTCTACGAGACCGGCATCCTGAGCTATCCGCGCTACACCCCGCTGACCGAGAATCCGGTGGCCTGGGCGTCGGCGATGCTGCTGCCCTGGTTCGCGCTCGGCTTCCTCAACTCCGCGACCTACGCCCGACTCTCCCGGGCGCAGATGCTGGAGACCCTCTCCGAGGACTTCGTCCGGACCGCGCGGGCCAAGGGGCTGTCCAAAATCACCGTGTACGGCCGGCACGCGCTGCGCGCGGCGATCACCCCGATCATCACCATCGCCGGGCTGGACCTCGGCGCCTACCTCGGCGGCACCGTCATCACCGAGACGGTCTTCGGGTTCACCGGGCTCGGCAAGACGGCGCTGAACGCGGCGCTCAACCTGGACATGCCGATCGTGATGGCGACGGTACTGCTCGCCGCCGTCTTCGTGGTCGCCGCCAACGTCCTGGTCGACGTGCTGTACGCGGTGGTCGACCCCCGGGTCCGACTCGGGTGACCGGATGACCGTCCGGTGGCGACCCGGTGGCGGGTACGGAAACGTTGCCCCATCGTTACTGCTATGAAACTTACCTTCAAGTCTGCTTGAGTGAATATTTCTTTCAACAGATTGACGCCGATCCGACCTGCGGGAACGAAACCAGGAGGAATTCCTATGCGACCCAGGCTCGCGGTGGCCGCGACGAGCGCCGCGCTCGTGCTCGCGACCAGTGCGCTGGCCGCCTGCTCGGAGAACACCGGCGAGAACGGTGACTCCGACAACGGCGGCGGCAAGCAGTTCACCAGCTCGATCGCGACCGACCCGAAGGACTCCCAGGGGCCGGCCGCCGAGGTGCCCGGGGCACAGTCCGGCGGCGTGCTGAAGGTGATCCAGGAGGCCGACTTCGAGCACCTGGACCCGCAGCGGAGCTACACCTTCGCCGCCATGTCGATCCAGCAGATGTTCGTGCGTACCCTGACCGTCTTCAAGGACGACGGCAAGGGGAAAGTGCTGCTCGTCGGCGACCTCGCCACCGATGCCGGCAAGGACGTCAACTCCGACTGCAAGACCTGGGAATACACCCTCAAGGACGGGGTGAAGTTCGAGGACGGTACGCCGATCAAGGCCGCCGACGTGGCGTACGGGATCGCCCGCTCCTTCGAGGAGAGCATCGACGGCGGGGCGACGTACATCCAGGAGTGGCTGGCCGACAGCCCGGAGTTCAACGCGACGTACAAGGGGCCGTACACCTCCGGCACCGACACCGTCCCCGGGCTGACCGTCAAGGACGACAAGACCTTGGTCTTCAACTTCGCCAAGCCGCACTGCGACCTGCCGTTCGCGCTCTCGCTGCCGACCTCGGTGCCGGTGCCGAAGGCCCAGGACACCAAGACCGAGTACGACCGCCGGGTCGTGTCCTCCGGGCCGTACAAGATCAAGGAATACGTCAAGGACACCCGGTTCGTGCTGGAGCGCAACCCGAACTGGGACCCGAAGACCGACCCGCTGCGGCACGCCTACCCGGACAACATCGAGGTGGAGATCGGGCCCGACGACGCCGCCGCCACCGAACGGGCGCTGGCTGGCCAGGGCGCCGACCAGACGGTGGTCTCCTGGGACGGGGTGCCGCAGGCACTGGTCAACCAGGTGCTCGGCAACAGTTCGCTGGGCGAGCGGGTGCTGCGCAAGCCGGGCCCGTCGGTCTGGTACCTGAGCATAAACAACGAGCGGATCAAGGACGTGAAGGTGCGCCAAGCCATCGCGTACGCGATCGACAAGCAGGGCATCCTCGCTACCCAGGGCGGTGACGCCGCCGGCAAGGTGACCCACACCCTGCTCGCCGACACCACCATCGGGCACACCGACTACCCGAACCCGTACGACGGCGGGCCGACCGGCAACCCGGAGAAGGCCAAGGAACTGCTGGGCGGGCAGACGCCCAAGCTGGTCTTCATGTCCCGGAACAGTGCCTTCGGCCAGCAGACCGCGCCGATCGTGGAGCAGAGCCTGGAGAAGGCGGGCTTCGACGTCACCGTGCAGTATGTCGACCAGCCGGCCCACAACCCGACCGCCCGGACCCGGGGCAACCCGTACGACATCTACCTGTCGAACTGGGCGGCGGACTGGCCGAGCGCGGTGTCGACCATCCCGGTGCTCTGGGACGGCCGCAAGCTCGGGCCGCAGGGCAACTCCAACGTGTCGTACTTCAACGCCGACGACGTGAACGCCGAGATCGACCGGGTAAGCAACCTGCCGGCCGGCGAGGCGGGTCCGGAGTGGGCCAAGCTCGACCAGATGATCACGGAGAAGTACGCCCCGGTCGTGCCGCTCTACCAGGTCAACAGCCTCCTGGTGACCGGGCCGAAGGTGGGCGGCCTGATCGTCTCCGACCAGTTCGGCATCCCGGTCCTCTACAACAGCCACATCAAGCCTTAGCCGGGTCCGTGCAGGGGTCCTCGCCGGTCGCGTCCGGAGAGGGCCCCTACACGTCTCGACCCACCGGGCCGACGGCGATTCCGTGGCCGGCAACGCTCGGGGACCGGGAGCGGCGGGTCAGCGCCAGCCGTACCCGGTACGGAGTGCCCGGCCGACCCGGTCGAAGCGGGCCCGGTCCAACACCGCGCCCTCCCGCCGGATGCTGTCCTCGCGCATCGTGAGGACCCGGTCGAGCCGGATCCAGCTCGGCCGGTTGTCCCGGTCCCACTCGCCGGGGCCGAGGGCGAGCCAGTGCCGCTGGCCGTCCCGGTCGCTCTTGCTGGAGAGCATCAACCCGAAGAGGGTCCGGCTGACCCGCCCGACCACCAGCACCGGGCGGTCCTTGCCCTGGCGCGGATCGTCCTCGTACGACACCCAGGTCCAGACGATCTCGCCCGGATCGGCCTGCCCGTCGAGTTCGGGCGCGTAGACCAGCTCCCGACGCTGCAACGTGGAGACCTGGCGGCGCCGCGCGAGCTGAGCGGGAATGGGGCCGGCGGTAGGAGCGGGGGCACGCCGAGTCACCCGGCTGACGGTCGCGGTCACGCCCTTCCAGAGATTCGCCACGGCGGAACCCTACCCGTCGCCGGTACCCGCTGACCGCCGGGCTCTGGGGCGGCACGTCAGCGGCCGGTCGTGGCGTTCAGGCCGGCGGTGTCCAGTTGGGGTCGCGGCCGGCGAAGCCCAACGCCCGGTCGAACGGCGGTGCGTCCGCCGGCACCGGCACCACCGGCCCGAACAGCCCGTCGCGGCCGGCGGCCTGCTCGGGCCGGGCCGCCTCGGTGGTGAACGCCAGCACCGCCTCGGTGCTGGCCGGATCGCAGTGGAACGGCTGCCCGGTCGCCTTGGCCAGATCCCAGCCGTGCAGCACCAACTCGTCCAGCGCGACCACGCCCATGACCTCGGCCGGCATCGTCACCCCGCCGGCCGTGGTCATCCCGGCCCAGGCATCCGGCTGCCGCCACGCCTCGGCCAGCTCGGTCAGCCGGGCCGGCAGGATGGTGCGCCACTGTGGATCGAGGTTGTCGGCGCTGGCCGGTGGCGGCGGTGCGGAGACGCCGGGCCCGTCTCCACCGGACTTCCGGGCGGCCCAGGTGAAGGCGAGCGACAGCCCCATCAGGTGGTCGAGCAGGGCGGCCACCGAGGTGTCCGTGCTCGGCGTCGGATCGGTGAGCTGCTCGTCGGTCACGCCGTCGGCCAGCCGGATCACCTCCTGAGCGGCAGGATCCAGGTCGAGCATCTGCGACTCCCCTCGGGGTCTCTGTGCCGGAGCACGCCCGGACCGACTCGTCGATCGACCGGGCGGGCCGGGGTGCGCGGCGGATCGGCCGAACCGGCCCGCATCCGAAGGGCCGGGCCTGTGCCAGGCCGACCCTCCGGGAGACTATCCACCGGCACCGACAATCCGGGGCTCGAACCGGCCAGCGCGCGGCGGGCGACGGCGGTGACCGGTCAGCCGATCCGCAGCACCAGGTCGCGGAGCCAGACCGACCACCGTGGACTGTCGTGTACCCGTTCCGGCACGAGGTAGCGCTCGTGGTCCACCCGGCGGATCACCTCGTCGCGTACCGGCAGCAGCACGATCTCGACGCTGAACGGGCGAATCGACCGGCCCAGCGACGCCTCGACCCGGCGTACCACCTCGGTGGTGGTCGACGTACCCGGGCCGGGCCGGCCGAACGAGTCACGTTGCCGGGCGATGTGCCAGTCACGCGCCTCCGGCCACCGTTCCGCGACCACCCGGCGCAGTGCCGGCCACGGCGCCAGGCCGAGCGGGTCCGGAGTGTCGTCGGCGGGCTCCAGGTCGGCGCGCGGCTGCGGACGCTGTCCCGCCGGGTCGACCAGCGAGAGCCACCAGCCGAGCCATTCCGCGCCGGGGACGAAGCCGAGCGGGCTGGCCGGCGCCGGAAGCTCGTCGAGATCCAGCGGGCCGGGCACCAACCGGTGTGCCGGCACCTCGATGCGCTCGCTCGCCCGGATCCACAAGGCGCAGTCGACCAGGTAGTCCCACCTGCGGATGCCGATCCGCCAGGAGAGCGGGCCTCGCAGTTCCACCGGCGTCTCCTCCCGTCAGCGGCGCCACTGACCAGGGTAGTGAGCCGAACGGGGGATAGGCGGAGGCAAATGGGTGGATGGCCGGTCGGCCGATAGGTGGGAGGCGGTGCCGGATCACTTCTCGGGGTCGTACCCCAGGTTGGGGCGGAGCCAGCGCTCGATCTCGGCGACCGGCAGGCCCCGCCGGGCCGCGTACTCCTCGACCTGGTCCCGCCCGAGCCGGCCGACGGTGAAGTACCGCGACGACGGGTGCGCGAAGAGCAGGCCGCTGACGCTGGCGGCCGGGGTCATCGCGTACGACTCGGTCAGGCCCATCCCGAGCGCCTCGGCGTCGAGCAGGTCGAACAGCTCCCGCTTCAGGCTGTGGTCGGGGCTGGCCGGGTAGCCGAGGGCGGGACGGATCCCCCGGAACCGCTCGGCGTGCAGATCCTCGATCGCCGGGTCGGCGTCCGGCTCGTACCAGTCCCGCCGGGCCCGCAGGTGCAGGTATTCCGCGAACGCCTCGGCGAGCCGGTCGGCCAGCGCCTTGACCATGATCGCCCGGTAGTCGTCGTGCCGTGCCTCGAAGCCGGCGGCCAGCTCCTCGGCGCCGTGGATCGTCACCGCGAAGCCGCCGAGGTGGTCACCGGCCGGGGCGAGATAGTCGGCGAGGCAGCGGTTCGGCCGGCCGGCCGGCTTGGTGGTCTGCTGGCGCAGCATCGGGAAGCGGGCCCCGGCGTCACCGGTCAGCACGATGTCGTCCCCGTCGGCGTGCGCCGGCCAGAAGCCGTACGACCCGACGGCGGTCAGCGAGCCGTCCGCGATGATCTGGTCGAGCAGGGTGTTGGCGTCGTCGTAGAGCTCCCGGGCCACCGGCTGGTCGAGGATCGCCGGGAACTTCCCCTTCAACTCCCAGGCGAGGAAGAGGAACTGCCAGTCGATCATCTCGCGCAGTGCGGTCAGCTCGGGCCGGACGATGCGTACGCCGGTGAAGGCCGGCACCGGCAGCTCGTCGAAGCCGACCTGTTCGCGGTTGTCCCGGGCCTGGGCGAGGGTGAGCAGCGGTACCCGCTCCCGCCCCTCGTGCTGCTCGCGCAGGCGCTGCTGCTCGGCCCGGTTGCGCACGTCCAGTTCGGCGGCCCGTTCCGGGTTCAGCAGGTCGGAGACGACCCCGACCACCCGGGACGCGTCGAGCACGTGCACGGTGCTGCCGTCGTACGCCGGGGCGATCCGGACCGCGGTGTGCTGCCGCGAGGTGGTCGCCCCGCCGATCAGCAGCGGCAGGTTCATGCCCCGCCGCCGCATCTCGGTGGCGACCGCGACCATCTCGTCCAGGGACGGGGTGATCAGCCCGGAGAGCCCGATCGCGTCGGCGCCCTCGGCGATCGCGGTGTCCAGGATCTTGGCGGCCGGCACCATCACGCCGAGGTCGACCACGTCGTAGTTGTTGCAGCCCAGCACCACGCCGACGATGTTCTTGCCGATGTCGTGCACGTCGCCCTTGACCGTCGCCAGCACCACCTTGCCCTGGCCACGGTTGCCCTCGAGCCGGCCCTCCGCCCGGGCCTGCTCCTTCTCCGCCTCCATGTACGGCTCCAGGTAGGCGACCGAGCGCTTCATCACCCGGGCGCTCTTGACCACCTGGGGCAGGAACATCTTGCCGGAGCCGAAGAGGTCGCCGACGACCTTCATGCCGTCCATCAGCGGCCCCTCGATCACGTCGAGCGGGCGATCGGCCTGCTTACGCGCCTCCTCGGTGTCGGCCTCGATGAAGTCGACGATGCCGTGCACGAGCGCGTAGGACAGGCGCTCGGAGACCGGCGTCTCCCGCCAGGCGAGGTCGACGGTGCGCCGGGTGCCGGAGCCGCTGACCGTGGAGGCGAAGCTGACCAGCCGGTCGGTGGCGTCCGGTCGCCGGTCGAAAAGCACGTCCTCGACGAGTTCCAGCAGCTCGGCGGGGATGTCCTGATAGACGGCGAGCTGGCCCGCGTTGACGATGCCCATGTCCAGCCCGGCGCGTACGGCGTGCAGCAGGAACGCCGAGTGCATCGCCTCGCGTACGACGTCGTTGCCGCGGAACGAGAACGACAGGTTGGAGATGCCGCCGCTGGTCCTGGCACCCGGACAGCGCTCCTTGATCTGCGGGAGCGCGTCGATGAAGGCCTTCGCGTACCCGTTGTGCTCGCTGATACCGGTCGCCACGGCCAGTACGTTCGGGTCGAAGACGATGTCGGAGGGCGCGAACCCGGCCCGCTGGGTGAGCAGGTCGTACGCCCGGGCGCAGATCGACACCTTGCGTTCGGCGGTGTCCGCCTGGCCGAGTTCGTCGAAGGCCATCACCACCACCCCGGCGCCGTAGTCGCGGATCCGCCGGGCCTGCTCCAGGAACGCCTCCTCACCCTCCTTGAGGCTGATCGAGTTGACGATCCCCTTGCCCTGTACGCACTTCAGCCCGGCCTCCAGCACGCTCCACCGCGAGCTGTCGATCATGATCGGGATCCGGGCGACCTCGGGCTCGGTGGCGATCAGGTTGAGGAAGGTGGTCATCGCCCGCTCACTGTCGAGCAGGTCGGCGTCCATGTTCACGTCGAGGATGTTGGCGCCGCCGCGTACCTGCTCCAGCGCCACGTCGACGGCGGCCTGGTAGTCGTCGGCCTCGATCAGCCGGCGGAACCGGGCCGAGCCGGTGACGTTGGTCCGCTCGCCGATCATCACGAAGCCGGTGTCGGCGCCGATGGCGAACGGCTCCAGCCCGCTGAACCGGGTGGCGCTCGGCACCGCCGGCACCGGCCGGGGCGGTTGGCCGGCGACGGCCTCGGCGATCCGGGCGATGTGCTCGGGGCCGGTGCCGCAGCAGCCGCCGACGATGTTGACCATGCCGGCGTCGGCGAACTCGCGGAGCAGCCGGCCGGTCTCCTCGGGCTGCTGGTCGTAGCCGCCGAACGCGTTCGGCAGCCCGGCGTTGGGGTGGCAGGCGACGTAGGTGTCGGCCAGCCGGGCCAGGTCGGCGACGTGCGGGCGCATCTCGGCGGCGCCGAGCGAGCAGTTCACCCCGACCGCCAGCGGCTCGGCGTGCGCGATCGAACTCCAGAACGCCTCGACGGTCTGCCCGGAGAGGGTCCGGCCGCTCAGGTCGACGATGGTCACCGAGATCCACAGCGGCAGGTCCGGCGCGACCTCCCGGGCGGCGGCGATCGCGGCCTTCGCGTTCAGCGTGTCGAAGATCGTCTCGATCAGCAGGATGTCGACGCCGCCGTCAGCCAGCGCCCGGATCTGCTCCGCGTACGCCTCCCGGACCGTGTCGAAGGAGACCGTCCGGAAGGCCGGGTCGTCGACCCGGGGCGAGAGCGAGAGCGTCACGTTCAGCGGCCCGACCGAGCCGGCGACGAACTTGCCGCCCGCCTCGTCGGCCGCCTGCCGGGCGAGTTGGGCGCCGCGCAGGTTCATCTCCGGGACCAGCGCCTGAAGGCCGTAGTCGGCCTGCGCGATGCTCGTCGCGGTGAAGGTGTTCGTCGAGGTGATGTCCGCGCCGGCCGCCAAGTAGCGCCGGTGTACGTCGAGGATGACGTCCGGCCGGGTCAGGTTGAGCAGGTCCGGGTCGCCGGTCACGTCGTGCGAGTGGTCGGTCAGCAGGTCGCCCCGGTAGTCGGCGGGGGTGAGCCCGGCGCCCTGGAGCATCGTGCCCCAGGCACCGTCCAGCACCACGATCCGCTCGGCGAGCAGTTCCCGCAGTGCTAGGGTGCGCGCCGCCCGCGTGCCGGTGCCGCTCGAAGCCGTACCCGTACCCATTGGCCACCTCCGTCGTGGAACGGAGGCGCCCTTGGAGAAGATCAATCCTCGGGTCGAGCGTGGCGGGCGTCACCGCCCGTTGCAGCGCCTCTCGACCCGGGGATCGAGACTACCGGAAAGGACCCGACGAGGCCGAAAGCTTCGCGCAGTGTGGGACGGCGGCCACCTGGTGCTCTGCACCCGCTCCTGGTCCAGCGCCCGCGAGGACCGAACGGAACTGCTCCGGGAGGGGCGGTACGGGTCACGGGTCGCCGGTGAGGCGGTCCGCGCGGTCGTTCAGGTAGCGCTGCTGGGCCAGCCCGGTCGCCCGGCGGGCCGCCGTCCGGTACGCCTCGCGGGCCGCGGCCCGGTCTCCGGCCAGCTCCAGCAGGTGTGCCCGGACCGCGTACATCCGGTGGTCGTCGGCGATCCGGTCGTCGGCGGCGAGCCGGTCCAGCAGGTCGAGCCCGGCACGCGGCCCGGAGGCCATCGCCACCGCCACGGCGTGGTTGAGCGCCACCACCGGATTGGCGGCGATCCGCAGCAGCACCTCGTAGAGCGCGACGATCTGCGGCCAGTCGGTCGCCTCGGCACTGGCCGCCTCGTCGTGCAGGGCCGCGATCGCCGCCTGCACCTGGTACGCCCCGGTCGGCCCGTTCGGCAGCGCCGCGCTGACCAGGGCCACCCCCTCGGCGATCTGCCCGGCGTCCCACCGGCTCCGGTCCTGCTCCGCCATCGGGATCAGAGCGCCGTCCGGACCGGTACGCGCCGGCCGCCGGGCGTCGGTGAGCAGCATCAGCGCCAGCAGCCCGGTCACCTCGGCGTCGTCGGGCAGCATCCGGTGCAGCATCCGGGCCAGCCGGATCGCCTCGGCGGAGAGCTCGGTGCGGTAGAGGGTCGGGCCGGAGGTGGTGACGTACCCCTCGTTGAAGATCAGGTAGAGCGCGTGCAGCACCGCGTCGAGCCGCCCGGCGCGCTCGGCCGCCGGCGGCATCCCGAACGGGATGCCGCTGTCCCTGATCCGCTGCTTGGCCCGGCTGATCCGCCGGGTCATGGTCGACTCCGGCACCAGGAACGCCCGGGCGATCTCCGTGGTGCTCAGGCCGCCGACCGCGCGCAGGGTCAGCGCGATCTGCGAGGCCGGCGAGAGCGCGGGATGGCAGCAGAGGAAGAGGAGTACCAGCGTGTCGTCGGAGTCCGACGGCGCCCGGTCGGCGGCCGGCGCCAGCCACTGCTCGGGGAGTGCCCAGCGTGCGACCCTGTCCTCCCGACGCTGCCGGGCCTGCTCGGCGCGGAGCAGGTCGGTGAGCCGGCGGGCCGCGACGGTGATCAGCCAGGCCCGGGGATTCTCCGGTACGCCCTCGCCCGGCCACTGCGTGGCGGCGGCCAGCAGCGCCTCCTGCACCGCGTCCTCGGCGGTGTCGAAGTGCCCGTACCGGCGGACCAGCGCGCCGAGGACCTGCGGCGCCAGGTGACGCAGCAGGTCCTCGACGTCGTTTACCGGCACGCTGGCGACAGCCCTACAGATCCTCGATGCCCTCGGCGATCGGCCGGATGTCGACGTACCACTCGTTGGTCAGGGTCGCGTCCTCCGGGTGCGGCGTCTTCGCCAGCTTCGCCGCGATCTCGGTCGCCCGGTCGAAGCTGGCGCACTCCACGATCGTGTAGCCGGCCAGCACCTCCTGGGTCTCCGGGTACGGCCCGTCGGTCACCACCGGCACCCCGTCGCGCAGTGAGATCCGCCGGGTGTGCACCGGTGCGGTCAGCCCCCGGGCGTCGACGAACTCGCCCGATTCCACCAGGTCGTTGTTCCAGGCCGCCATGAACTCGTGCAACGCCGCCATGTCCTCCGGCGACCAGGCCGGGGAGCCGTCGCTGTCCTTGCCCGCCATCGCGTCGTAGTCGCGCTGGGACCCGCTCATCATGATCATGTATTTCACGGTGACTCCCTCTCCGGTCGGCACCGCCTTCGGTGCCTGCTCGCTGGAGACGTCGGGGCCGGCGGACGGTTCCGGACATCCGCCCGGGCGGGTTTTCGCTACGCCGGTCCGCCGCTCTGCGGGCCGTCCCAGGACCAGCGGGGGACCGGCAACCCCGGCCGCCCGGCGGCCCGTACTCGAACTCCCTCGTCCACGGCCCACCGCGTGCTGGCGGCAGCGCCGGTGGTGCACGGCGGCAACCGGGAGGAAGGCTGGCTCGCCGCCGGCGTACTCGTAGCTCGAGGGCCGGGTCATGGGCGGATTCTCGCACCTCAGCCCGCCGGAACACCGCCCTCGGCAGCTACCGGAACACCGTTCTCGGCAGCTACAGGTGCTGCCGGAGGAAGTGGAGTTCGAGGGCGAGCAGTCGCTCGGAGGTGCCACCGGCGGCCATGTGGGTGGCGCCGGTCAACGGGATCACCGAGTGCGGGCGGCCCGCGGCCAGCAGCGCGGCGGAGAGCCGCAGGGTGTGCGCGGCCACCACGTTGTCGTCGGCCAGCCCGTGCACCAGCAGGATCGGCCGGACCTCGTCGGGGGTGCGTACCGGCTCGGCGGCGAGTTCCAGCAGCGAGTGGTGGGCGTACACCTCGGGGCTGTCGGCCGGTGTCCCGAGATAGCGCTCGGTGTAGGCGGTGTCGTACAGGGTCCAGTCGGTGACCGGTGCGCCGGCGATGGCGCATCGGAACAGGTCGGGCCGGCGCAGTACCGCCAGCGCGGCCAGCCAGCCCCCGAACGACCAGCCCCGGATCGCCACCCGGCCCAGGTCCAGGTCGGGGTGCTTGCCGGCCAGCGCGGTCAGCGCGTCCGCCTGGTCGGCCAGGATCACGTCGGCCAGCCGCCGGTGCACCACCTTCTCGAACGACGGCGCCACCCCGGGGGTACCCCGGTTGTCGATGGTGACCACGGCGTAACCGGCGTCGGCCCACCACTGCCGCTCCAGCCACGCCGACCGGGCGGCCACCACCTCCTGGTGGCCGGGGCCGCCGTAGACGTCGAGCAGCACCGGCAGCCGGCGGCCGGCGACGTGGTTGCCGGGATAGACCACCGCGGCCGGCAGCCGGCGGTCGGTGACCCGTTCCAGCGCGGGCCGGGGCGCGTACGGCGGGGTCGCGGCGAGCGAGCGCAGCGCGCCCACCTCACGGTCGCCCTGCCACACCGTCCAGGTGCTGCCGGCCGCGTCGAGCGAGCGGGACTGCACCACGAGTACGTCGCCGCCGACCGTCCCGCTGTGCCAGCCCGGGTCGCCGGTCAACCGCCGGGCGTCGATCCCGCCGGCCCCGATCGCGGTACGCACCCGGAACAGGTGCTGCTGGCTCGGCTCGCCGTCGCTCCCCTCGACCAGCAGGTCGGGGCTGCCGTTGCGGTTCGGCAGCCAGCCGACCACCCGGCGGACGTAGAGGGACGGCGGGGTGAGCAGGGTGCCGTCGGCGAAGAGGCAGCGGGCGTCGTACCCGTCGTGCGCGAGTTCGCCGCCGACGAGTACCCGGCCGTCGGGGAGGTGCCGGGGGGTGCCGGCGACCGGGTCGACCCAGCGCGGGTCGGCGAGTTCGGCGTGCACCTGCGTCTCGCCGGTACGCGGGTCCACCGCCAGCACCAGGCCGTGCTGCTGCAACCGGCGCAGTACGGTGATCAGCGGCCCGGTCTCGGCCCACTCCACGGAGACCAGGTAGGGATAGGTCTCCCGGTCCCAGTGCACGTCGACCCAGCCGCCGTCCAGGTCGAGCAGGTGCAGGCTCACCTCGGCGTTCGGCCCGCCGGAGCGCGGGTACGCCACCGAGCGTGGCGGGCTGGCCGGGGCACCGGGGTCGTGCAGGTGCCAGCGCGGCAGCCGGGACTCGTCGACCCGGGCGGCGAGGATGGACCGCCCGTCCGGCGCCCACCAGTACCCCCGGAACCGGTCGAACTCCTCGGCCGCGACGAACTCGGCCAGCCCCCAGGTGACTCCGGCGTCCTCGCCGGCCAGCAGGGTGTCGGTGCCGTCGGAGTCGACCACCCGCAACTGCCCGACCCGGCCACCGTCCCCCGCGGCGTCGGTGACGTAGGCCAGCCGCTGGCCGGTCGGATCGGGTCGGGGGTCGACCACCGGGCCGGAGACGGCGACCTCGACCACGTCGCCGTGCACCAGATCGGCCCGGAACAGCCGGCCGTCGAGGGTGAAGACCGCGACCCGGGCGGCCGGGTCGGTGGCGTACGAGGCGATGCCGGAGGCGCTCAGCCGGAGCCGTTCGCGCAGTGCCCGCTCGGTCGAGTTCGGCGCGCCGGCCAGGTCGGTGCCGACGGCCGGCCCGGCAGCGCCGGCACCGTCCGGATGGGCACCGGCGGCGGCCGCCGCCAGGTGGGTGGGGTCGGCGACCGGCCCGACCCCGGTCGGGTCCGTGTCGGCCGCCGGGTCGGCGAGCAGGTCGGCGGGGTCGGCGACCAGCCGTTCGGTGCCGTCGGCGACGTCCAGCATCCAGAGCGCGTCGACCGGGTCGGTGGGGCCGCCGGAGCGGAGGAAGACCACCCGCGAGCCGTCGCTCGCCACCGTCACGGCGCGCGGCGCACCGCGGCTGAACCGGCGGGTACGGGCGGCCAACTCCGGGTAGTCCACATCGTGATCGTAGAGCCGGGCGGTCGGCGATGTGGCGGAGCCGGCCATCGCCGCCCGGTCGGGTACCGGTAGCGGGGTGCTCACTCTGCGGAGGCGGCGACTAACTCCCTGAGTAGGGTGAACCGGCCCGGCCGCGTAGAGTTGCCCGGGTGACGAACCCGAACGAGGTGGCCGCTCCGGCCGACTCGCCCGAGCCGTTCGGCGCCGCCGATCCGGCCCGGCCGGCCCGGCGGTTGCTGCTGGTGCACGCGCATCCCGACGACGAGGCGATCGGCACCGGCGCCACGATGGCGTACTACGCGGCGGCCGGCGCCGGGGTCACCCTGGTCACCTGCACCCTCGGCGAGGAGGGCGAGATCCACGTACCGGCGCTGGCCGGGTTGGCCGCCACCGAGGCCGACCAGCTCGGCGGGTACCGGATCACCGAGCTGGCCGCCGCGTGTGCCGCGCTCGGCGTACGGGACCACCGGTTCCTCGGCGGCGCCGGGCGGTACCGCGACTCGGGCATGATGGGGCTGCCCACCAACGACCACCCACGGGCCTTCTGGCGGGCCGATCTCGACGAGGCGGCCGGCCACCTGGTCGAGATCATCCGCGAGGTGCGCCCGCAGGTGATGATCACTTACGACCCGAACGGCTTCTACGGGCACCCCGACCACATCCAGGCGCACCGGGTGGCGATGCGGGCGGCCGAACTCGCCACCGCCGAGGGCTTCGGACCAGACAAGATCTACTGGACGGCGATGCCGAGGAGCGTGCTGGAGGCCGGTCTGCTCGCCTTCGCCGACGCCGCCGACAACCCGTTCGCCGGCACCGAGCAGGTCGACGACCTCCCGTTCGGTACCCCGGACGAGCAGATCGCGGCCCGGATCGACGGCACCGACCAGCACGCCGCGAAGGAGGCGGCGATGCGGGCGCACGCCACGCAGATTCCGGACAACTCGTGGCTCTACTCGATCGCCAGCAACTTCGGCGGCGAGTTCATGGGGGTGGAGTACTACACCCTGGCCGTCGGCTCCCGGGGCCCGGGCTTCGGCCCGTACGGCTGGGAGGGCGACCTCTTCGCCGGGCTGGCGGTGGCGGAGGCGACCGCGCCGGTCCCGGCCGGCGATGTCCGGCCCGCTTCGACCGCCGTGGTCCCGACGCCCCCGACCGGTACGCCGGCGCAGGCGGGCGCGCGGTGAGCCTGCCGAGCCCGTCCGTGTCCACCCCGCCGGAGCTGGAGCCCGTCGCCCCGCCGCCCGCCGAGCCGTCGGCGGCGCACCGGGCGGTCGACATGGTGCTGCGGGTGGTCGGTGGCGTGGTCGCGGTGGTGGCCGCGGCGGTCACCGCCGTGCTGGAGCTGATCCTGTCGATGCTCCGGGTGGGCGGTGTGCTGATCGGGGTGTCGGTGCTGGTCACCGTCCTGGCGAACGTGGCGCTGGGCTGGTTCGCGCCCCGGGTGGTGGGGCGGCGCTGGGCGCTCGCGCTACCCGCCGTCGTCTGGTTCGCCCTGATGGTGGTCGCCGCCGGCGGCACCTCCGAGGGTGACGTGCTGATCGCCGCCAACAACTGGGTCGGGCTGGCGATGATCTTCGCCGGCTCGGTGACCTTCGCGGTGATGGGCTTCCGCACGATCATGAATCCGCGCGCCCCCGGATCCCCGCAGCTCCGGCTCTGACCCCCGGTCCGGCAACGGCTCCTCCCCGCTGCGATCCGAGACCGCTCGCACCATGGATCCACTCAGCCACGGGTGGTAGAAATCTGTGGCAGGAAGCCCCCGGACGGGTGGGGGCCCGAGGTCAAGAGGACGTGCGGATGAAGGAGCGTTGGCTGCCGGTCGGAGTACTCGCGGGCGTGCTGTTCGGGATCAACGTCGTGGCCCGCCTGGTGGCCCGGTTCGGGTTCGGTGACAACACCGAGACGCAGGACCGGATCTCGCTGGGTATGTTCGCCGCGATCGGGCTGGTCCTGGCGACCCTCGCCTTCCTCCGGGGGCAGCGCCGTCCGCTGCCCGACTGGGGCGGGGAGATGGCGCTCGCCGTACTGGTCGCGATGGTGTTGACCATCTTCGTCGGGCCGTTCATCAGCGGCAGCCAGCCGTTCGCCTCGGGGGCCGGGGCGTTCTTCTCGCAGATCTGGCTCTACGCCGGCTTCACCCTCGGCGGCGTACTCGTCGGCTACCTGCTGCTCACCGCGTTCGGCCGGGACTACCGGTCCCAGTCGCTCAAGCGGTTCGCCGAGGCCAAGCAGTCCAAGCCCCGCCGGGTCGTACGCCGCTGACCGGTCAGTGCGGCGCGACCCGGGTCTGGTAGGTGTGGTGCGTGCTGAAGCCGAGCCGGCGGTAGAGCGAGACGGCGGCCTCGTTGCGCTCCTCGACCTGGAGGAACGTCCGGGTCGCGCCGAGCCCGGCCGCCCACTCCGCCAGCGCCCGGATCAGGTGCTGGGCCAGCCCCTGCCGCCGGACCGACGGGACCACCTCGATCAGGCTCAACCCGAGCCAGCGGTGCTGGCCGGTGACCGTGCCCCGGGCCACCGCGATCAACTCCGGTCCGTCGCCCGCGTGGCCGGCGGGCGGCGTTCCGTGGCCTGCGGGCGGCGCGGCGTGGCCTGCGGGCGGCGCGGCGTGGCCTGCGGGCGGCGTTCCGTGGCCGGCGGGCGGCGCGGCGTACAGGTGGGCGAAGCGGACCTGCCGCACGGCGGTGAGGATGTGCCGGGCGGCGGCCGGCAGCTCGGCCGGCGCCCCGGGGTCCGGGGAGCGGCCGGCGCCGGTGCCGGCCGCGTCGAGTCGGGCGTACTGCCGACCCTGTTTCGCCTTGCGCCGGGCAGCCAGGGCGAACCACTCCGGCGAGGGTGTCCGGGCCAGCTCCGGCGCCGGCAGGTCCGGCCGGGCGGGGACGGCGTCCAGGATCGCCGCCAGCGGCGCGGTCTGCACGAGTACCAGCGGCCGGGCCGACCAGCCGCGCTCGTCCAGCGCCGCCCCGACCGGCGCGGCCAGCGGGAGCGGCACGTTGACCATCGCCGGCCGGCCGCGTGCGGCGTACCAGCGCTGCACCGCGTCGATTGCCTCGTCGAGCGGCCGGTCGGGGTCACCCACCGGCAGCGCGGTGTTCGCCCGCCCGGACCAGCCGTCGGCGGTACGGAGCAGCCAGTCGCCGAGCCGTTCGCGTACCGGGGCCGGCCAGGCCTCGTCCGAGGCGAGTTCGAGTTCGACCACCGCCGCCGCGTTCGGGCGCCGGGCCGGCGGCACCCGCTTGGCCCGGTGCACCTCGCGCAGCGGCACCCGGAGCGGCCCGTTCGCGGTGGCCAGCGTGAGATGGGTCTCGGTCAGGTCGACCAGCTCGCCGAGCGCGTCGCTGAACAGGGTACGTCCGCTCTGATTTCCGACAATCCGGCGAACGACGATCCGGTGTCCCACATCGCGGCGTCCGAGCACGATCGACCCCCTCCCCGGCGACATACTAGGCTCTTACCGTCGCGGTCGATCGCGGCGTGGCTTGCGGAGGAGAAGATCGGTGACCTACATCATCGCCGAGCCGTGCGTGGATGTGCTCGACAAAGCGTGCATCGAGGAGTGCCCGGTCGACTGCATCTACGAAGGCAACCGGATGCTCTACATCCACCCGGACGAGTGCGTGGACTGCGGGGCGTGCGAGCCGGTCTGCCCGGTGGAAGCGATCTTCTACGAAGACGACGTGCCGGAGCAGTGGAAGGACTACACCACCGCCAACTACGAGTTCTTCGAGGACCTCGGTTCGCCGGGTGGGGCTTCCAAGAGCGGCAAGATCGACAAGGACACTCCCTTCGTCGCGGCGCAGCCGCCGCGAGGTGAGCACTGAGCGGCACGACACCGGTTCCCGGCCGTACGCCCGACGGGGCGGCCTCCGGCCGTACCGGCAATCTGCCCGACTTCCCCTGGGACCTGCTCGAGCCGGCGAAGGCGCTGGCCGGGCGGCACCCGGACGGGATCGTCGACCTCTCCGTGGGTACCCCGGTCGACCCGGTGCCCGGTGCGATCCGGGCCGCGCTGGCGGCGGCCTCGGACGCGCCCGGCTATCCGCTGACCGCCGGCTCGCCGGCGCTGCGTGCCGCGCTCACCGAATGGGTGGCCCGGTCCTGCGGGGCCGACCCGGAGACGGTCGGCGTGCTGCCGACCATCGGCTCGAAGGAACTGGTCGGCTGGCTGCCCACCCTGCTCGGGCTCGGTCCCGGCGACGTCGTGGTGATCCCGCGGGTCTGCTACCCGACGTACGAGGTCGGGGCGCGGCTGGCCGGCGCCGAGGTGGTCCGGGCCGACGCCCTGACCGCGCTCGGCCCCGACCCCCGGGTACGCCTGCTCTGGGTCAATTCGCCGTCCAACCCGACCGGCCGGGTCCTGCCGCCGGAACATCTCCGCAAGGTGGTGGACTGGGCCCGCGAACGCGGCGTCGTGGTCGCCAGTGACGAGTGCTACCTCTCGCTGGGCTGGGAGGAGACGCCGACCTCGATTCTCGACCCGGCGGTCTCCGGCGGCGACCACACCAACCTGCTGGCCGTGCACTCGCTCTCCAAGCGTTCCAACCTGGCGGGCTACCGGGCCGGCTTCGTCGCCGGGGACCGGAGCATCGTCGGCACCCTGCTGGCGGTGCGGAAACACGCCGGGATGATCGTGCCGGCTCCGGTGCAGGCGGCGATGGTCGCGGCGCTCGGCGACGAGGCACACGTGGTCGAGCAGCGGATCCGATACTCCGCCCGCCGCGAGGTACTGCGAGACGCGCTGGTCAAGGCCGGTTTCGAGATCACGTACTCCACGGCCGGGCTCTATCTGTGGGCCAGCCGGGGCGAGGACTGCTGGGCCACGGTGGACTGGCTCGCCCGGCGGGGCATCCTGGTCGCGCCCGGCGAGTTCTACGGCCCGACCGGCGACCGGCACGTCCGGGTCGCGCTCACCGCGACGGACGAGCGGGTGGCCGCCGCCGCGGACCGGCTGCTCTCCTGATCGACAGCCGGCAGGTGCCGCCGGCAGGAGGCGGGCTGACCCGGATCCCGTGCCCGACGCGGCTGCTCGCCGGACTGGCCGTGGCGTCGGCGCTCGCGGAGAGCGCTCTCGGAAACTTCACAGTTCCCGCTTGACGTCGTGGCAACACGCTCGCAACGATGTATGCACATCTTTCGCGCCGCCGGCCCGAAGTGGTCACCGACGGCGTGGACCAAGGGCGTGCACGGCGGACCGCCCGGTCGCTGACAGGGAGGACCGGTCCGTGCGGACATTTCAACGATCATGGCTCGGCGCTGCGCTGAGCCTGCTTCTCGTACTCGTCGGGGTGGCGGTGACACCGCCGGTGGCGAGTGCCGCGCCCGCCTTCACCGTGCTGGTCTTCTCCAAGACCGCCGGCTTCCGGCACGGCTCGATCGGCCCCGGCATCGCGGCCGTCCAGCAACTCGGCGCGGCCAACAACTTCGCCGTCGAGGCGACCGAGGACGCCGGGGCGTTCACCGACGCCAACCTGGCCCGGTTCGACGCGGTGGTCTGGCTCTCCACCACCGGGGACGTACTCGACACCGCACAACAGGGCGCCTTCCAGCGCTACATCCAGGCCGGCGGGGGGTACGTCGGAGTGCACGCCGCCTCCGACACCGAGTACGACTGGCCGTGGTACGGCGGGCTGGTCGGGGCGTACTTCGCCTCGCATCCGGCGCCGCAGCCGGCCACCCTCAAGGTCGCCGACCGGGTGCACCCGTCCACCCGGACGCTGCCGCCGCGCTGGAACCGCACCGACGAGTGGTACAACTTCCGGACCAACCCGCGCGGCAAGGTGCACGTGCTGGCCACCCTGGACGAGACGACGTACACCGGCGGGGGCAACGGGCACGACCACCCGATCGCCTGGTGCCACAACTACGACGGCGGGCGGTCCTGGTACACCGGCGGCGGGCACACCGACGAATCCTTCGCCGAACCGCTGTTCCGGACCCACCTGCTCGGCGGGCTGCGCAGCGCGGCCGGGGTCGAGCCCGGGGTCTGCGGCGGCACCGTGGAGAGCAGCTTCCAGCAGGTCACCCTCGCCAAGGGGGTGGCCGAGGTCGGCGAGCCGATGAGCCTGACCGTGCTGCCGGACCGGGGCGTGCTGCACACCGCCCGGGACGGCACGATCCGGCACACCGACGCGGTCGGCAACACCAAGGTCGCCGGCCGGCTCGCCGTCTACACCTCGGACGAGGAGGGCTTGCAGGGCATCAAGGCCGACCCCGACTTCGCCGCCAACCGCTGGGTGTACCTCTTCTACGCGCCGCCGTTGAACACCCCGGGCGGCGGCGCCCCGGCCACCGGTACGCCGGCCGACTTCGCCCCCTGGAACGGCGTCAACCGGCTCTCCCGATTCACCGTACGGGCCGACAACACCCTGGACATGGCGAGCGAGACACTGGTGCTGGACGTGCCGACCAGTCGGGGGATGTGCTGCCACGTCGGCGGGGACATCGACTTCGACGCCGCCGGTAACCTCTATCTCTCCACCGGCGACGACACCAACCCGTTCGACTCGGCCGGGTTCAGCCCCATCGACGAGCGGCCCGGTCGCAACCCGGCGTTCGACGCCCAGCGGACCTCGGCGAACAGCAACGACCTGCGCGGCAAGGTGCTGCGGATCAGGCCGGGCGCGGGCGGCGGCTACACCGTGCCGGCCGGGAACATGTTCGCGCCCGGCACCCCGAACACCCGGCCGGAGATCTACGCGATGGGCTTCCGCAACCCGTTCCGGATGAGTGTGGACAAGATCACCGGCGCGGTCTACCTCGGCGACTACGGCCCGGACTCGGGCACCGCCGACCCGAACCGGGGACCGGCCGGGCAGGTGGAGTTCGCCCGGATCACCTCGCCCGGCTTCTATGGCTGGCCGTACTGCACCGGCAACAACGACGCGTACAACGAGTTCACCTTCCCGTCCGGGCCGTCGGGGCCGAAGTACAACTGTGCGGGCGGGCCGACCAACGACTCACCGAACAACACCGGCATCCGCAACCTGCCGGCGGCGGTGCCGGCCTGGCTGCCGTACACCGGGTCGCAGCCGCCCGAGTTCCCCGGCGGTGGGCTGTCGCCGATGGCCGGGCCGGTCTACCGGTACGACCCGAACTCGACCTCCGAGGTGGCGTTCCCGGAGTACTACCACGGCACGTTCTTCGCCGGTGAGTTCGGCCGGCGCTGGATCAGGAACATCGTGCTGGACGAGGCGGGCAGGCCGTTCAAGATCAATCCGTTCCCGTGGTCCGGTACCCAGGTGATGGACCTGGAGTTCGGCCCGGACGGCGCGCTCTACGTGCTCGACTACGGCACCGGCTTCTTCAACGGCGACGAGAACTCGGCGGTCTACCGGGTCGAGTACGCCCGCAGCGGTCGCGCCCCGAAGCCGGTGGTGGCGGCGATTCCGACCTCCGGGGTGGCGCCGCTGACCGTCAGCTTCTCCTCGGCCGGCACCCTCGACCCGGACGGCGACCCGATCAGCTACGCCTGGGACTTCGACGGCAACGGCAGCACCGACTCCACGGCACCGAACCCGACCTTCACCTACACCGCCAACGGCACCCGGAGCGCGACGCTGACCGTCCGGGACTCGACCGGCAAGACCGCCACCGGCAGCGTGGTGATCACGGTCGGCAACACCGCCCCGACGGTCCGGCTGGAGTTGCCGGGCAACGGCCAGACCTTCACCTTCGGCGACGCGGTGCCGTTCCGGGTGGTGGTCACCGACCCGCAGGACGGCACCATCGACTGCTCCCGGGTCAAGGTCAGCTACCTGCTCGGGCACGACGCGCACGCACACCTGCTGACCAGCGCACAGGGCTGCACCGGCACGTTGCGGACGCTGGCCGACGGCGAGCACGACGTCTCGGCGAACATCTTCGGCGTCCTGGACGCGGAATACACCGACAACGGTGGGGGCGGGCAGGCGCCGCTGACCACGCACGCGCAGAGCATCCTGCAACCCCGGGTACGCCAGGCCGAGCACTACTCGTCGAGCAACGGCGTGCAGACCAGCGCCCCGGGCCAGGCGCACGGCGGCCGGGCGGTCGGCTACATCGACAACGGGGACTGGATCGCGTTCACCCCGTACAACCTGACCGGGGTGCGGTCGTTCTCGGCCCGGGTCGGCGCCAACGTGGGCGGGCACACCCTGGAGTTCCGGATCGGCTCGCCGACCGGCCAGCTGATCGGCTCGGCGACGGTCCCCGCCACCGGCGGCTACGGCGAGTTCCGCGATGTCACCGGCGGCATCACCGCACCGGCCGGCACACACGAGCTGTACCTGGTGTTCCGGGGCACCGGCGGCGGGCTCTACGACATCGACGAGTTCACCCTGCTCGGCGAGGGCGGCGGGCCGGGGCCGGACCCCGAGCCGACCGGCAACCTGGCGCTGAACCGGCCGGCGACCGCGTCGAGCGTGGAGGGTGCGGACGTGCCCGCCTCGGCGGCGGTGGACGGCAACCCGGCCACCCGGTGGTCGTCCGCCTTCACCGATCCGCAGTGGATCAGGGTCGACCTCGGCTCGGCCCGGTCGATCGGCCGGGTGAAGCTGGTCTGGGAGGCGGCGTACGGCAGCGCGTACCAGATCCAGACCTCGGCGGACGGCAACGCCTGGACCACGGTGAAGTCGGTGACCGGCGGCGACGGCGGCACCGACGAGCACACCGGGCTCGGCGCCACCGGCCGCTACCTGCGGATCAACGGCACCGCCCGGGGCACCGGCTACGGCTACTCGCTCTGGGAGCTGGAGGCGTATCCGAGTTGAGTTCCCGAGCCGAACGCCGAGGTGATTGTCGGCGGGCGGCGTGGGCAACTTCGTTGTGCCGGTGATACCAGAGAGTCATCGTGCTGACTCCCTGGTATCACGCTCACCGGGCAGATACCGGCGGCCGGACGACCGGCCGTGAGTCGCGAACGTCGGTGGACGGCGCATTAGGGTGGGCGGATGACGGAGCAACCCAACGTGCTGGTGCGCGGCGAGGTGGTCCGGGAGGTTCCTCCGGAGATCGCCCGGTTCTCGGTGACGGTCGCCGCCCGGGACAAGAACCGCCCGGCGGCACTGTCCCGGCTGGCCGAGCGGTCGGAGGCGGTCCGGGCCCTGGTCGACGGCTACGGCGACGCCATCGAGCGCCGCGAGACCGGCGACCTGTGGGTCCGCCCCGAGCTGAAGCGCTCGGGCGAGAAGGTGACCGGCTACGCCGGCAGCGCCACCACCGTCGTCACGGTGACCGACTTCGGGGTGCTCGGCGAGCTGATGCTCCGGCTCGCCGACCAGGACCAGACGAGCGTCGCCGGCCCGTGGTGGGAGCTGCGGCCGGGCAGCCCGGTGCACCGGGAGGCGCGGCGGGCCGCCGTCGCGGAGGCGATCGCCCGGGCCCGGGAGTACGCCGACGCGCTCGGCGCCGAGGTGACCGCCCTGCTGCACCTCTCCGACGCCGGCCTGACCGCGCAGCCGCTGATGATGACCCGGGCCGCGCACACCATGGGCTACCGGGCGGCCGGCGGAGCGCCGCCGGAACTCGAACTCGACCCGCAGGTGCAGACCGTGCACGCCACCGTCGAGGCCCGGTTCGCCATCACCCCGCCCCGACTCGCACCGGAATAATGCCGGTGCGCGACGGCGGCGTGCCGTACTAGCCTGCCGCCATGACCGCCGCGACCCGTACCCGAGTCATGCGCCGGCCCCGGAGGGGCCGGAGCTAGGTCGCGCGCGCCAACCGCCCGCGTCGACGGGCCTCTCGATTCCTCGAGGGGCCCGTTTCGCATGTGGCCGGGCCCCTCCCGAGCACCTCTGGAGGAGCGCCATGACCTACCTGACGACACCGATCTACTACGTCAACGACCTGCCGCACGTCGGGCACGCGTACACGACGGTGCTGGCCGACGCGCTGGCGCGCTGGGAGCGGCTCTGCGGCCGGCCGGTCCGGCTGGTCACCGGCACCGACGAGCACGGCGCCAAGGTGCGCCGGGCGGCGTCGGAGGCCGGAATCGCGCCGGCCACGCTCGCCGACCGCACCGCCGGCCGGTTCCGGGCCACCTGGGACCGGCTCGGCATCGGGTACGACGAGTTCGTCCGGACCACCTCGGCCCGGCACCGGGAGACGGTGACGGAACTGCTGACCCGGGTGCACGACGCCGGGTACCTCCGCCCCGGCCGGTACGACGGGCGGTACTGCGTCGGCTGTGAGGCGTACACGACGGAGCCGGTCTGCTCGGTGCACAACCGGCCGACCGAGCTGGTCGGCGAGGAGAACTGGTTCTTCCGGCTCTCCGAGTTCGCCCGGCCGCTGGCCGAGTGGTTCGACCGCTGCCCGGACGCGGTCCGGCCGGCCAGCCGCCGCAACGAGGCGCTCGGCTGGCTGCGCCGGGGACTGACCGACTTCTCGATCAGCCGGGCCAACCTGGACTGGGGCATCCCGTTGCCCTGGGACCCGACCCAGGTGACGTACGTCTGGTTCGACGCCCTCGGCAGCTATCTCACCGCCGCCGGGTGGCCGGCGCCGGAGTTCTCCCGCTGGTGGCCGGCCCGGCACGTCATCGGCAAGGACATCCTGCGATTCCACGCGATCTACTGGCCGGCGATCCTGCTCGCCGTCGACCTGCCGCTGCCGGAGCGGATCACCGTGCACGGCTTCCTGCTGCAACGCGGCAGCAAGATTGCGAAATCCGGGGAGCGGGCCGTCGCCCTGGACGACCTGCTCGACCGGTTCGGCCCGGAGGGGCTCCGCTACCACCTGCTCCGGGACAACCCGGTCGGCCCGGACGGGGAGTTCTCGTCCGCCTCGGTCGAGGCGCGCTACAACGCCGACCTGGCCAACACGCTCGGAAACCTGCTCTCCCGGGTCTCCGCGCTGGTGGTGTCCCGATGTGCCGGGACCGGTCCGGCGCCGAGCCGGCGCTCCGGGCTCGCCCCGGCCGCCGCCCGTGCCGCCGAAGCCAGCGCGGCGGGTTGGGCGGCCGGGCAGCCGTCCGACGCGCTGGCCGCCGCCTGGCGGCTGGTGGCGGCGACCAATTCGTACCTGGTCTCGGCGCAGCCGTGGCGGTTGCCGGCCGACTCGCCCGAGGCGGCCACGATACTCGGGGACGCGCTGGAGGCGCTGCGGATCGTCGCCGTACTGGCCGCCCCGGCGGTACCGGAGACCGCCGCGCGGATCTGGCGGCAGATCGGGCTCGACGGGTACGCCCCGCGGGTCCCCGACGACCTGACCTGGGGCGGCTATCCGGGCGGACGCCCGGTCACCCGGGCCGCGCCGCTCTTTCCCCGGCTCGCGGCAGGGGTTCGGGTGCGGGCCGGCGGGGTGGGATAGTTCCCCGGTGCGCACCGAACCGTTCCGCCACACCCTGGACCAGTTGGTCGCCCGGGCCCGCGTACTGGCGTCGACCGGGCCGCGCCGGCTGCTCGGCATCACCGGTGCGCCCGCGGCGGGCAAATCGACCCTGGCCGGACTGCTGGTGACGGCGCTGGACGGCATCGCCGAGCTGGTGCCGATGGACGGCTTCCACCTGGCCGAGGCCGAACTGCACCGGCTCGGCCGGCACGCCCGCAAGGGCGCGCCCGACACCTTCGACGGAGCCGGGTTCGTCTCGCTGCTGCGCCGGCTGCGGGCCGGTACCGAGACGGTGTACGCGCCCGAGTTCCGCCGGGAACTGGAGGAACCGGTCGCCGGGGCGATCCCGGTCCCGCCGTCGGTGCCGCTGGTGGTGGTGGAGGGGAACTACCTGCTGGTGCCCGACCAGCCCTGGGGCGAGGTACGCGGACTCCTCGACGAGGTGTGGTTCCTCGACCTCGACGAGACCGAGCGGCTGCACCGGCTGACCGAGCGGCACATCGCGTTCGGCCGGGAACCGCTGGAGGCGGCGGCCCGGGCCCGGGGTACCGACCAGCGCAACGCCGAACTCGTCGCCGGCACGGTCGACCGCGCCGACCTCGTCGTCCGGATGGCACCGTCCAATCCCGCCTGATGCCGCGGGTCCATTCCGAGCTGTCGACATAGGTCCCGGATTGCTCACTGCCCATCGGCCGGTACCACTACCCGGCGGGGTGATGGCGAAGCGCATCGAGGACTGGTAGACCGATCGGCGACACTGTTTGGACCAGTGGTGTGCAGCCGCCGGCGACGATCGGCAGGGGAGCGACGATCGGCAGGAGAGCCGTGTCAGTTCGGAAGCTGTTGGCCGGGTACGCCGGGGTGAACGCCGTACTGGTGGTCGGCTTCTTCGCCCTGCCGGTGCCGCGTCCGGTGGTGACCGCCGCGTTCGGGCTGACCAGCATGGCGGCCGTCGCCATCGGACTCCGCCGCTACCGGCCGGAGCGCGGGTACGCCTGGTGGCTCTTTGTCGCGGCACTCGGGGTCTTCGCGGCCGGCGACACCGTCTACCTGCTCGCCGCGAACCTGCCGCTCGGGGACTCCCCGGCCGACTCCGGGCTCGTCTCCGACCTCTTCTATCTGGTGATGGTGCCGCTGATCGGCGCCGGGCTGCTCGGGCTGACCCGTTCCACCACCGGGGCCCGGGACCGGTCCGGACTGCTCGACTTCCTGATCTTCACCACCGCCGGTGCCTTCCTGCTCTGGGTACTGGTGATCCGGCCCTACCTGGTCGGTCCGGGGCCGAGCACGTTCGAGCAGTCGGTGCTGGCCGCGTACGCGCTGCTCGACGTGCTGCTGCTGGCCACCGCCGTACGGGTGGCGGTCACCTCGCGCGGCAGCGTCGCCGGGCTGCTGCTGGTCGTGGGCGCGGCCGGGATGCTGGTCTCGGACATCGGCTACGGCGCCGCGCTGCTGCACGGCGAGTGGCAGCCGGGCGGCCCGAACGAGCTGGGCTGGCTCGCCTTCTACGTCGCCTGGGGCGCCGCCGCGCTGCATCCGTCGATGGCGAGGCTGACCGAGCCGGCCGCACCGCCGGACAGCGAGATCGACAAGACCCGACTGGTCCTGTTGGGCATCGCCGCGACGCTCGCCCCGGCGGTACTGCTCTTCCAGGTGGTGAACGGCGACGTCCGGGACGGCGCGGTGATCGCCGTGGTCGGCGGGGTGGTCTTCGCCCTGGTGCTGAGCCGGCTCGGCGACGCGGTGGACGGGCACCGGCAGGCGGTGGCCCGGGAGCGGAGCCTGCGGCAGTCCGGCGCCGAACTGGTGGCCGCGACCGACGCCGCCGAGGTGCGCCGGGCGGTACGGACCGCGGTGGCCCGGCTGGTGCCCCGGCAGTCCTCGCACCGGATGGTCTTCACGATCAACCACGCCGACGGGGTGCCGGCGGCCACGGTGAGCATCTGGGGCCCGGGGATGGCAACGCCGGCACCCTTCTATCCGGCCCCGACCGCCGCCGCCGCCCGGCGCAGCCGGCTGCTCCGGGTCCGGACCCTGCAACCGGCGCTGGCCGAGCAGCTCCGCGGCTTCGAGACCGTCGCGCTCTGCCCGCTGGTCGGTGACGGTCGGGTCGACGGCGGGGCCAGCGGCGCACCCCGGGTCGGTGCGCTGTTGGTGGCCACCGACAGCCGGCTGCTGCCGGCGCTGCGGGACTCGCTGGAAGTGTTGGCCGCGCAGGCGGCGATGGCGCTGGAGCGGATCAGCCTGGCCCAGGAGATCAACCGCCGGGACAGCGAGGCGTACTTCCGCAGCCTGGTGCAGAACGCGGCCGACGTGATCCTGATCGTCGACGACGACCACCGGGTCCGGTACGCCAGCCCGTCGCTGCGGACCGTGCTCGGGGTCGAGCCGGCCGACTGCACCGACCTGGGCACCGTGCTCTCCCCCGAGGACCAGCTCTCGGTCCCCGCCCTGCTGGACACGGCGCTCGCCGAATCGGACCGCCGAGGGGTCGGCTGGAGCGTACGGCGGCCCGACGGCCAGCGGGTGCAGCTTGAGGTGACCTGTCGGGACCTGCGCCGGGACCGGACCGTACGCGGCTTCGTGCTGACGCTGCGGGACATCACCGAGCGGGTCCGGCTGGAGCAGGAGCTGACCCACCGGTCGGTGCACGACGCGCTGACCGGGCTGGCCAACCGGGCCTCCTACCAGGACCAGGTGTACGAGGCGGTGGAGAAGGCCCGGGACGGTGACCGTACCGTCGGCACCCTCTCCATCGACCTGGACGAGTTCACCGCGGTCAACGACACCCACGGGCACGCGATCGGGGACGCGCTGCTGATCGCGGCCGGGCAGCGGCTGCGGGAGATCGTCGGGCCGAACGACCTGGTGGCCCGGCTCGGCGGCGACGAGTTCGCCGTACTCATCCCGGACGCGGACGACCCGGAGCAGGTCGAGCAGGTCGCCGACCACCTGGTCCGGGCGCTCGCCGAACCGCTGGAGGTCGGCGACACCGTGGTCAACGGGTCGGTCAGCGTCGGGGTGGCCACCACCGCCGACGCGAGCGACGCGGGGGAGCTGCTGCAACGCGCCGACCTGGCGCTCTATGTCGCCAAGGGGGCCGGCAAGGGGCGCTGGTGCCGCTACCAGTCGGAGCTGCACACCGCGATCGTGGAGCGGCTGGAGCTGCGGGCCGCGCTGACCGAGGCGGTGCAGAAGCTCAGCTTCTCGGTCGACTACCAGCCGATCGTCGACATGCGGACCGGGGCGGCGGTCGGCTTCGAGGCGCTGGCCCGGTGGCACCATCCGGCCCGGGGGCCGGTGCCGCCGGAGCTGTTCATCGGGCTGGCCGAGGAGACCGGTCTGATCGAGCCGATCGGCGACTACGTGCTGCGCCAGGCGGCCGGTGCGGTGGCCCGGTGGCGTGCCGAGCGGGGCGCGACGGCTGCGCCGTACGTGAGCATCAACGTCTCGGCCCGGCAACTGCGTACCCCGGGCTTCGTCAACACGGTACGCGGGGCGCTGGCCGCCGCCGACGTACCGCCGGACCGGGTGATGCTGGAGATCACCGAGAGCCTGCTGCTGCGGGACCAGGAGCCGGTCTGGGCCGAACTGTCCGAGCTGCGCTCCCTCGGCCTGCGGGTCGCCATCGACGACTTCGGCACCGGCTTCTCGTCGTTGAGCTACCTCCAGCAGATGCCGGCCGACGTACTCAAGATCGACCGGTCGTTCACCGAGACCGTGGCGTCGTCGCGGCGGCAGCGGCTGCTGGTGGAGGGGATCATCCGGCTGGCCGGCACCCTCGGCCTGGACATCATCGCCGAGGGGGTGGAGACGGAGGCGGTCCGGACCATCCTGCTGGACATGGGCTGCGCCTCCGGGCAGGGCTACCTCTTCGCCCGGCCCCTGAAGGACCGCGACGTGCTGCGCTGGCTCGGCGACGCACCCGCACCCGGCACCGGCACCGGCACCGGCACCGGCACGGTGCCGAAGCCCCGCCCCTCCGCCGAGTGACGCCGGCCGGACCGCGCCCCGACCGGGCTGTCCGGCGGAGCCGGCGGTACCGGCTCAGTCGCCCGACGGGGTGAGCGGGCGCCGGACCTGGGCCGGGTTGCCCACGGCCAGTACGCCGGCCGGCAGGTCCCGGGTGACCACGCTGCCGGCGCCGACCACGGTGTCCGGTCCGATGGTGACCCCGCCGAGCACGATCACCCCGCCGCCGAGCCAGACGTTGTCGCCGATGGTGATCGGCCGGGCCGCCTCCCAGCCGGTCCGGCGCTGCTCCGGATCGAGCGGGTGGTGCGGGGTCAGCAGTTGCACGTTCGGCCCGACCTGCACGTCGGCACCGATCTCGATCGCGGCGACGTCCAGCAGTACGGCGTTGAAGTTCAGGTACGACCGGTCGCCGATCCGGATCTGGCTGCCGTAGTCGCAGTGGAACGGCGGCCGGACCACCACCTGCTCGCCGACCGCGCCGAGCAGCTCGCGCAGCAGCGCCTCGTGCCGCTCCGGCTGGTCGGCGGCGGTCGAGTTGTAGCGCTGCACGAGCAGGGCAGCGCGGCGGGCCAGTGCGACCAGTTCGGCGTCGTCGGCCCGGTAGAGGTCACCGGCGAGCATCCGCTCCCGCTGCGAGCGCGGATCCGTCTCGGAACCCATTGCCGGACCGGCCCGTTCAGTCGTTGGCGTGCAGGGCGGCGTTCAGCTCGATGCCCCGGCCGGTACGCGGCTTCGCCTCCAGGGCGCCGGTCACCGAGTTGCGCCAGAACAGCAGCCCGTCGACCCCGGACAGCTCGCGGGCCTTGACCACCCGGCCGTCCGGCAGGGTCACCTTCGAGCCGGCCGTGATGTAGCAGCCCGCCTCGACCACGCAGTCGTCGCCGAGCGAGATCCCGATCCCGGCGTTGGCGCCGAGCAGGCTCCGCTCGCCGATCCGGACCTTCTCCTTGCCGCCGCCGGAGAGGGTACCCATGATCGAGGCGCCGGCACCGACGTCGGAGCCGTCCCCGACCACCACCCCGGCGACGATCCGGCCCTCCACCATCGAGGTGCCCAGCGTGCCGGCGTTGAAGTTGCAGAAGCCCTCGTGCATCACGGTGGTGCCGCTGGCCAGGTGCGCGCCGAGGCGTACCCGGTCGGCGTCGGCGATCCGGACCCCGGACGGGACCACGTAGTCGGTCATCCGGGGGAACTTGTCGACCCCGTAGACCGCCAGGTGCCGGCCGGCGGCCCGCTCGATCACCCGCAGCTCGTCGACCCGCTCCGGCGGGCACGGCCCGGCCGAGGTCCAGGCGACGTTGGCCAGCACCCCGAAGATGCCGTCGAGGTTCAGCTCGTTGGGTCGGACCAGGCGGTGGGAGAGGAGGTGCAGCCGGAGGTACGCGTCGGAAGCGTCCTTGATCGGGTCGGCCAGCGAGCCGATCTCGGTGACCACCACGGCGGTACGCAGCCCCGGCAGCGCCCGTTCGCCGATCGCGCCCGGCGGCAGGTCGAGTACGTCGCCGTCCTCGCCCGCGACCAGCGGCGCCGAACCGAGGCCGAGCTTGCCGGTCGGATACCACGTGTCGAGCACCTGGTCTCCGGCGAGCGTGGCCACTCCGATCCCCCAGGCGGGCTGTGCGGTCGTCACCGGGTCTACCTCTCCGTCATCCGTCTGCGACCTCGGCTCAGCCGTGAGTGTGGAACGTCATTTCCGAGCCTTGGACGCATCCCGCCGATACGACCTTGACGGTACCGTCTCCCACCATGGAGAACCCGCTCACCCCCGAGGTGTTGGCCGATCCGGTCGCGTTGACCCGCGCCCTGGTCGACATCGAGTCCGTCTCGCGCAACGAGAAGGAGATCGCGGACTGCGTCGAGGAGGTGCTCAGGGACGTCCCGCACCTGACCGTGGCGCGACACAGCAACACGATCATGGCCCGTACGGACCTGGGCCGGGCCCAGCGGGTGGTGCTGGCCGGGCACCTGGACACCGTGCCGTTGAACAACAACTTCCCGTCCAGCGTGCAGGGCGACCTGATCTACGGCTGCGGCACCTCGGACATGAAGTCCGGGGTGGCGTACGCGCTGCACCTGGCGGTGAGCGTGCCCGAGCCCCGGTACGACGTCACCTACTTCTTCTACGAGGCCGAGGAGATCGAGTCCCGCTACAACGGGCTGACCCTGGTCGCGCAGGCGCATCCGGAGTGGCTGACCGCCGACTTCGCGGTGCTGCTGGAGCCGACGCACGGGGTGGTCGAGGCGGGCTGCCAGGGCACCATGCGGGCGATCGTCAGCGCCACCGGCCGGCGGGCGCACTCGGCCCGCTCCTGGAACGGGGTGAACGCGATCCACGGGATCGGCGGGGCGATCAACCGGCTGGCGGCGTACCAGGCCCGGATGGTCACCATCGACGGCTGCGTGTACCGGGAGGGGATGAACGCGGTCCGGATCAGCGGCGGGGTGGCCGGCAACGTGGTGCCGGACCTCTGCGAGATGGAGGTGAACTACCGGTTCGCCCCGGACCGTACGGCGGAGCAGGCGGAGGCGCACATACGCGAGGTCTTCGACGGCTACCAGGTCCGGGTCACGGACTCGGCGCCCGGTGCGCTGCCCGGGCTGACCGCGGCACCGGCCCGGGAGTTCCTGACGGCGGTCGGCGCGGACCCGATCGGCAAGCTCGGCTGGACGGACGTGTCGCGGTTCGCCGCGCTGGGCATCCCGGCGCTCAACTTCGGGCCGGGCGACCCCAACCTGGCGCACGCCCCCGACGAGCACGTCGAGATCGGCAAGATCCGGGACGGCGCGGCGACCCTGCACCGCTGGCTCGCCTCGCACTGACTTCCGCTGTCGCGCCGCACGGAGTTCCGGCGTCGCGTCGAGGTTCGATCCGGTGCCGGCCGGCGGTGGCCCCTTTGCCGCCGGCCGGCACCGGTTTCCCCGTGATATTCGGTCGGCGGACTACCCGTCGACGTGTTGCTGCGTACGCGATTCCTGGTCCGGCCCCGGATCGTCGATGGCGCCGATCGGCGCGGCGTTGCGCGCCATCCGGCGCTCCGCAACCACCGCCCGGATCCGGCGCTGCATCTGCCGTCGAAGTCGGATGATCTCCCCGCTGGTCATCACCGTTGCCCCCCGAAGGTGCGCGGCCGTGGTGTGGGCGCCGCGCGTTCCCCCTTGTGATTGGTAAGACGCCCGCCAGCCCCGTTCGGTTGCGTCGGCGCTGGATGTTTGTCCCGTGACGTACCGGATCACGCCACCCCGGTCGCGGTCCACCGGATTACCGTGGACCCCATGAACCACAACGAGGGGCGAAACGGCGGCCGGGGTCGGGGTCGGGGACCGGAACGGCATCGGGGTGCGGTCACCCTGCGTCGCGAGGCCATCCCGTTGAGTACGGCCGACCAGCGGCTGCTCGACTCGCGTAGCCGGGGCGACTGGAAGACCAAGGACGCCTGGCGGGCGCTGCGCATCCTCTCCGAGTTCGTGGAGGGCTTCGACACCCTGGCCGACCTGCCCCCGGCGGTCAGCGTCTTCGGCTCGGCCCGCAGCAAGCCGGACAGCCCGGAGTGCGTACTTGCCGAGGAACTGGGTGCGGCGCTGGCCGCCGCCGGCTATGCGGTGATCACCGGCGGCGGGCCGGGTGTGATGGAGGCCGCCAACCGGGGCGCCACCGAGGCGGGCGGGCTGTCGGTCGGGCTCGGCATCGAGCTGCCGTTCGAGCAGGGCATCAACGACTGGGTCGACATGGCGATCGACTTCCGGTACTTCTTCGCCCGCAAGACCATGTTCGTCAAGTACGCCCAGGCGTTCGTGGTGCTGCCCGGCGGGTTCGGCACCCTGGACGAGCTGTTCGAGGCGCTGACCCTGGTGCAGACCGGCAAGGTGACCCGGTTCCCGGTGGTCCTGATGGGCACAGCGTACTGGAGCGGCCTGCTCGACTGGCTCCGGGACACCCTCGCCGCCGACGGCAAGATCGGCCTGGCCGACCTCGAACTGATCATCGTCACCGACGACGTGAACGCGGCCGTCCGGCACATCGTGGAGGCGGACGCGGCCCTCGCGGCCGAGCAGGAGGCGCTCCAGGAGACCGCGATCGCCCAGGCCGAGGCCGCCCAGCAGTCGGCCGCCGGAGGACGCAACTCGCGCTGAACGACCGACCTCCCGGACACGTCCGGCGCGGCGGCCCGCCCCCCGGTTCCACTGGGGGCGGGCCGGCCGGTCCCACTGGGCCCGCCCTCGGTCCCACTGGGGGCGGGCCGGCCGGTCTCCCCGGCTACGACAGCACGCGGATGCTGCCGGGGGAGAAGACCGTGGAGTCGCCGGGTGGGAGGGCTAGCGACGGGAAGCCGGTGCAGAACCCTCCGGTGTAGACCACGATCGTGGCGTCGGTCTGGTTGCTTACCGTGGTGCCGGGCGGGAACGTGGCATTGACGCTGTGGCAGCCGGCGGCCGGGTTGACCAGGATGGCGCTCGGGCCGGCGGGGCTGGCGACGACCACCCGGCCGGTGGCGGCGAGGCCGGGTGAGGCGGCGAGCCCGACGGCCGCACCGGCCAGCACACCGACCACGGCCACCCGGGCCGCCCGGCGCCAGGCGCTCGATCGACGTCCCGCCGTACGGGACCGCGTCGGTGCTGCTTCCATGGTTTCCACGAGAAATCCTCCCCAGGGATCGAAGTGCTGACCGGTGACCAGCGCTCGCCGACGTGTCGCCGCCGAGGCCGGAGCATCGGCGGTCTTCGTCGGCCGGCTGGCTTGCACGCTACGGCCGGGGAACTTCATTTCGCTTTCACGCCGCACTCGGCATGTTCGGGCGCGGGTACCCCAAGATTCTTGGCGAGTTGTGGTTAGCGGCGAACCATAATTCGCCAAGAATCATGACCCGCACTCGACCGGGCGGGCGAGGAGCGCGTCCGTGGCTGCTCAGGGGACCAGGTCGGCGGCTGCGCGCAGGGCCGCGTGCAGGTCGTCATGGCGGTGCGCCAGGGTCACTGCGCCGTCGCGTACCCGGAACAGCGTTGCCACCCTGGTCGGCGCGGTACGGCCGGCGTCCGCCGCCGTGGGGTCGGGCCAGCTGGCGTCCTGTTCGACCACGATCGTGTCGGTGCGGACCGGGTGCCAGGAGACCGGGTGCAGTGCGATCCCCGAGCCGACGATCCACTCGACGAACGCGTCGGCCGGGATCGGGCCGGTACCGCACGGCCCGGAGACATCGACCGGGTCGGTCACCGCGTCGCGAGCCGCTGACAGGTCCCGCTGGTTGACAGCGGCGTGCCACCGGGAGACCGCTTCCTCTAACATGACCATCCTCCGTATGCGTTCTGCATGCAACCGTATGCGAAAGTCATACGACTGCCAAGGGAGGGGTACGGCGGATGGCTTCCGGTGGGCGGGTGCTCTTCTCGTTCGTGCGCTACTGGTCCCGGCGCTGGACCGGTGCGGGCCTCGGCGTCGATGCCGAGCGGGGGCGGGACGTGATGGTGGTGGAGGCGGTGGCGGCGCTGACCGGCCGGGGAGTGGTGGCGTCTGTCAATGACGTGGCCCGGGAACTCGGCGTCGACCAGTCCGGCGCCAGCCGGATGGTGTCCCGGGCCGAGCGGCTGGGGCTGCTCTCCCGAGTGCGACCCTCGGCCGTCGGCGGGGCGACGGCGATCTCCGTCACCGGTGAGGGCCGGGAACTGCTGCGTGCCGCGTACGCCTGGCAGGACGGGGTGCTGCGTACCCTGACCGCCGACTGGTCGCGCGAGGAGGTCCGTACGCTCGTCGCGCTGATGGGCCGGCTGGTCGAGGCCCAGAACCGCATCGACGCCAGGTAGCCGCGCCCGCCGGCCCGGCCGGTCGGCCGACCTCGGCCCGCTCCGGGCACACCGTCGCCGGCCAGCCGAGCCGATAACCCGGCCCGCGCGATGAACCGCCATTCTTGCTGTCCCTGAACGCTTCGTCGAATAGCCCCCATGCTGGATCGGCGGACGTACCCGGAGTGCGACCAGGGCGTGGCGCGGGGCGTACCTGAGGGGGGCTCGTCAGGGCGGCGTGGTGTGATGGGCGGCGTGCAGGCGTACCGGCTGGTCCGTCGGCCGGCCGAGGCCGGGCCGGCGCGACTCGACGACCCCGTGCAGCGGGAGGTGGTCGGACACACCGACGGCCCGCTGCTGGTCCTGGGTGGACCGGGTACCGGCAAGACCAGCACCCTGGTCGAAGCGGTGGTCAGCCGGGTCGCCGAGGGCGTCGACCCGGAGCGCGTCCTGGTGCTCGCCTTCAGCCGCCGCTCGGCCACCGCACTGCGACACCGGATCGAGGCCCGGGTCGCCGAAGCCACCAACCGGGTACTGCACGAGCCGCTGGTCCGGACCTTCCCGGCGTACGCGTTCGGGCTGCTGCGCAGGTCGGCGGCGGAACGTGGCGAGCCGTCCCCGCGACTGCTCACCGGCCCGGAGCAGGATCTGATCATCCGGGAGCTGCTCGGGGTGGTCGGGGGCGAGGACGAGGAGCCCGAGAGCGGGAACGAGATCGAGGACCCGGTCGGCTGGCCGGCGGAGTTGCGGCCGGCGCTGCGTACCCGGGCCTTCGCCGAACAGCTCCGCGACCTGCTGATGCGGGCCGCCGAGCGGGGCGTCGGGCCGGTCGAGCTGGCCCGGCTCGGCGAGAGGCTCGGCCGGGCCGACTGGCCGGCCGCCGCCCGGTTCCTCCGGCAGTACGTCGCCGTGCTCGCCCTGCGCGACGTCACCACCCGGGGCTCGGTCGCCTACGATCCCGCCGAACTCGTCCGGGCCGCCTCCGGCCTGCTCACCGACGACCCCGACCTGCTCGACGCCGAACGGGCCCGGCTCGCGCACGTCTACGTCGACGAACTGGCCGACACCGATCCGGCGCAGGTGGACCTGCTGCACCTGGTGGCCGGCGGGGGCAAGCCACTGGTGGCCTTCGCCGACCCGGACTCGTCCACGTACGCCTTCCGGGGCGCCGACCCGGAGATCGTGCACAGCTTCCCGCACCGGTTCCGTACCGTCTCCGGGGCGGTGGCCCGGACGCTGGTGCTGCACACCTCGTACCGGGCCGGGCCGGGGTTGCTGGACGCGACCCGGCGGTTGGCGCGGCGGCTGCGCGGGCCGGTGGCCCACCGTGACCTGCACCCGGTGCCGGACGCCGAGCCGGGGACGGTGGAGATCCGCACCTTCCGCTCCGGCACCAGCGAGGCGGCCTACCTCGCGCACGCGCTGCGCTCCGCGCACCTGCTCGACGGGGTGCCCTGGTCGAAGATGGCGGTGCTGCTCCGCTCCACCACACTGCAACTTCCGCCGTTGCAGCGCGCGCTGCACACCGTCGGGGTGCCGACCGTGGTGCACGCCGAGGACCTGCCGCTGCACCTGCAACCGGCGGTGGCCCCGTTCCTGCTGCTGCTGCGCTGCGCGCTCGAACCGGAGCGGCTGGACGAGGAGGCGGCGGTGACGCTGCTGCACTCGCCGCTGGGCGGCGCCGACCCGCTGGCCGAGCGGCGGCTCCGGCAGGGGCTACGCGCACTGGCGCTGGCCGGCGGAGACCGGCGTCCCTCCGGCGACCTACTGGTGGAGGCGCTGGGGGATCCGCGCGACCTGCTCACCATCGAACGCCGGTGGGCGGCCCCGGCCCAGGCGGTCGCCAACCTGCTGGCCACCGCCCGGGAGGCTGCCGCCGTGCCCGGGGCGACCGCCGAGGACGTGCTCTGGGCGGTGTGGCGGGCCAGCGGGCTCGCCGAGCGCTGGTCCGGCGCGCTGGCCCGGGGCCGTACGGCCGCCGGGGCGCAGGACAGCGGGCTGCGCTGGCGGGCCGCGGCGGCCGACCGGGATCTGGACGCGATCGTCGTACTCTTCGACGCGGCGGCCCGGTTCGTCGACCGGCTGCCGGGGGCGCGTACCGAGGTCTTCCTCGACCACGTGCTCGGGCAGCAGATGCCGGCCGACACGCTCGCGCCGAGCGCCGACCGGGGCGAGGCGGTACGCCTGCTCACCGCGCACGCGGCCAAGGGGCTGGAGTGGGACCTGGTCGCGGTGGCCGGCGTACAGGAGGGGATCTGGCCGGACCTGCGGCTGCGCGGCAGCCTGCTCGGCTCGGAACGGCTGGTCGACCTGCTCGCCGGCCGGGGCGAGGGGGCCGGGGTCGCGGCCACGCTGGTCGGGCAGAGTTCGGCAATGCTGGACGAGGAACGGCGGCTCTTCTACGTCGCCACCACCCGGGCCCGGCGGAAGCTGCTGGTCAGCGCGGTCGCCTCGGCGGCGGTCGGGGTCGCCGACCACGAGGAGCAGCCGAGCCGCTTCCTCTACGAACTCGGCCCGACGGTCGAGCGCCCGGACGACGGCGACAGCCCGACCGGCAGGAACGGACCGGGCGGCAGTGGCGGACCGGGCGGCGGACATGGACCGGACGGCAGTGGCGGACCGGACGGCAGTGGCGGACCGGACGGCGGGCAAGGACCGAAGGACCCGGCGGGGCCGGACGGTCGCGGGGGTCCGGCGGGGCCGGACGGTCAGGGTGGCCCCGTTGCCGCTGGCGAAGCCACGCTAGGTGGTAACGGCACCGCCGTGGAGGAGGTGGACGGGGTGGCCGACGACGTACCGGCGCTGCCCGTCGGCCGGCCGCCCCGGGCGTTGACGCTGTCGGCGCTGGTCGCCGAGTTGCGTACCGCCGTCACCGACCCGGAGGCGTCGCCGGCCCGGCGGCGCGCGGCGGCGGAGGAGTTGGCCCGGCTGGCCGTCGCCGGTGTGCCGGGGGCGCATCCCGACGACTGGTGGGGGCTGCGACCGCTCTCCGACGACCGGCCGCTGGTCGACGAGGGGGAACCGGTCCGGGTCACCCCGTCCGGGATGGAGAGCGCGCTGCGGTGCAGCCTGCGCTGGCTGCTGGAACGGCACGGCGGCAAGGCACCGGCCAGCTCCGCCCAGGGAGTGGGCAACCTGGTGCACGCCGCCGCGATGCTCGCCGAGGACGCCAGCGCCGACCGGGGCAAACTGCTGGAGTACGTCGCCGCCCGGTTCGACGTGATCGAACTCGCCGCCCGCTGGATGGCCGGCACCGAACGGGCCCGCGCCGAGGTGATGGTGGACAAGCTGCTGCGCTGGCTGGCCGGCAACCCGCGCCGGCTGCTCGCGATCGAGCACGAGTTCGCGGTACGCCTCGACGACCCGTCGCGGCCGATCGAGCTGACCGGCCGGGTGGACCGGTTGGAGGTGGACGCCGACGGCCGGCTCGTGGTGATCGACCTCAAGACCGGCAAGTCGACGGCGGTGACCGCGTCGGAGCTGGCCGAGCATCCGCAGCTCGGCGCGTACCAGGCGGCGGTGGAGGCGGGCGCCTTCACCGACCTCGGTGCCGGGTCGGAGTCCGGTGGAGCCGCGCTGGTGCAGCTCGGTACGCCGACCCAGGACGCCAAGGAGCAGGTCCAGCCGCCGGCCGGCGCCGCCGAGGAAGCGGGTAGCTGGGCCCGGGCGATGGTCCGGCGTACCGCCGACACGATGGCCGCGGCCACCTTCTCCGCCGTCGCCAACTCGAAGTGCCGGGTCTGCCCGGTCCGCAGCAGTTGCCCGATCTCCGGGCAGGGCCGGCAGGTCGTCGAGCCGCCCACCCGGCGCCGCCCGGACACCGGCACACCGCCGGGCGGGCGCGGAGCCGGCCCGCAGGCAGGCGCCCCGCCGAAACCGCCCGGACAGCGTGGCGGCGGGGAGCGCCGGTGACCCAGCCGTCCCTGTTCGCCTCGACTCCGACCCAGCGGGTCGCCGACGCCGGACCGCGCTACACCCCGGTCGAGCTGGCCAAGCTGCTCCGGCTGCCGGCACCCACCCTGGAGCAGGCCGCGATCATCTCGGCGCCGGTCGAACCGCTGCTGGTGGTCGCCGGGGCCGGCTCCGGCAAGACCGAGACGATGGCCGCCCGGGTGGTCTGGCTGGTCGCCAACGGGTACGTCGAACCCGGGCACGTGCTCGGCCTCACCTTCACCCGGAAGGCGGCCGGGGAACTCGGCACCCGGATCCGGACGAGGCTCGGCCAACTCGTGCGCCGGCTCGGCCGCAACAGCCGCAACAGCGACGACGACCCGTTCGGCGGCGAGCCGACCGTGGCGACGTACCACTCGTACGCGGCCCGGATCGTCACCGAGCACGGCCTGCGCGGCGGGTACGAGCCGTCCACCCGGCTGCTCACCGAGGCGTCCCGCTGGCAGATCGTCGACTCGCTGGTGCGCAACCACGACGGGGACATGTCCGAGGTGGAGCGGCAGCCGAGCACCGTCACCGACGCCGTGCTGGCGCTCGCCGCCGACCTGGCCGAACATCTGGTCACCCCGGACGACCTGGCCGCCTGGACCGGCCGGTTCTTCGCCGAGGTGCAGTCCCGACCCGGCCGGGTCTACGCCGACGTACGCAAGGCGCTGCACGTCCAGCAGCTCCGGCTGCGGCTGCTGCCGCTGGTCCGGGCGTACGCCCAGCGCAAGGACGACTTCGAGGCGATGGACTTCGGCGACCAGCTCGCCCGGGCGGCGCGGGTGGCCCGGGACCATCCGGAGGTCGGCGCGATCGAGCGCGGGCGCTACCGGGTGGTGCTGCTCGACGAATACCAGGACACCAGTCACGCCCAGGTGGTGCTGCTCCGCTCGCTCTACGGCGGCGGTCACCCGGTCACCGCCGTCGGCGACCCGTGCCAGTCGATCTACGGCTGGCGGGGCGCCAGCGCCGGCACCCTGGACCGGTTCCCGACCGAGTTCGCCCAGCCGGACGGCACCCCGGCCCAGGTGCGCACCCTGACCACGAGCTGGCGCAACCGGCCGCAGATCCTGGACGTCGCCAACGGGCTCGCCGCGCCGCTGCGGGCCGCCGGAGCCCAGGTCGCCGAGCTGGCCGCCGCGTTCCGGGTGGACGAGGAGATTCCGGGCCGCACCGGCCGGGGGTACGTCGGCGGCACGGTGCACTGCGCGCTGCTCGACACGTACGCCGACGAGGCCGACTGGATCGCCGACAGCATCCTCGCCGCCTGGCGGGGCGCGGCCCGGATGCCGGACGCGCTGCCGGAGCAGATTCCGGTGGTGGCCCGGCCGACGACGGCGGTACTGGTCCGGCTGCGCAGCCAGATCCCGGCGATCGAGGCGGCGCTGCGGGACCGGGGACTGCCGGTCGAGGTGGTCGGCCTCGGCGGACTGCTGGACACCCCCGAGGTGCGGGACGTGGTCTGCACCCTGCGGGTGCTCTCCGACCCGACCGACGGTGCCGCACTGCTCCGGCTGCTGACCGGGGCACGCTGGCGGATCGGCCCGCGTGACCTGGTCGCCCTGCACCGCCGGGCCACCGCGATCGCCCGCGCTCGCCGGGAACTACCCCGGTCCGACGACGACTCCGAGCCGGAGATCGTCACCGACCGGCTGGACGAGGCGACCCTGGTCGAGGCGCTGGCCGACCTCGGTCCGGCGCAGGCGTACTCGGCGGAGGGCTATGCCCGGCTGCGGGCGTACGCCAGGGAACTCGGCCTGCTCCGGCACCGCCTGGACCAGCCGTTGCCGGACCTGCTCGCCGACGTCGAGCGGACCATCGGCCTCGACGTCGAGGTGGCGGTACGCGCCGGCAGCGACGGCCGGGACGGCGACGCCGGCCTGGCCCGGGGGCATCTGGACGCGCTCGGCGACGTGGCGGCCCGGTTCGCCGGTGACTCGGCCGGTGCGCCGCTGCACGCCTTCCTGGCCTTCCTCGCGGCCGCCGAGGACGAGGAGCGGGGACTCTCCCCGGGCGAGGTCGAGGTGGTGGAGGGCGCGGTGCAGATTCTCACCGCACACGCCGCCAAGGGCCTGGAGTGGGACGTGGTCTCGGTCGCCGGGCTGAGCAAGGGTGTCTGGCCGGGTACCGCCCGGGGCTCGGACCACTATCTGCTCGGCCTCGGGGTGCTGCCGTTCCCGCTGCGCGGCGACGCGGACGGGCTTCCCGAGCTGGCCCTGGACGACGCCGACGACCAGAAGGCGGTAGCCCGGGCACTGGCCACCTTCACCGACGACTGGCGGGCGCACGACGAGCGGGAGGAACGCCGGCTGGCGTACGTCGCGGTCACCCGGCCGCGCCGGCTGCTGCTCTGCTCCGGCTACTGGTGGGGCGAGGGGACGAAGCGACCACGCGGCCCGTCGACGTTCCTCTCCGAGGTGTACGAGTGGTGCCTGACCACGCCCGAGGCCGGCGAGAGCGGCTTCGTGGTCGACGCCTGGGCAGCCGAGCCGGCGGCCGACGCCACCAACCCGACCACCGAGGTGGTGCTCCGGGCCGAGTGGCCGGCCGACCCGCTGGGCGCCCGACGCCCGGTACTCGCCGAGGCCGCCGCCCTGGTCCGCCGTCTGATGTCCGAACAACCATCCGAAGCGGAGCCGTCGCAGGAGATCGCCGCCCCCGGCGACGGTGACCTCCCCCGGGGAGACCGGGCCGGCGACGGCGCCCTCGCCCCGGGAGCCCGGGCTGGCGACGGCGCCCTCGCCCCGGGAGCCCGGGCCGGCGACGGCGACCTCGCTACGGGAGACGATGCCGGTGGCGAGGAGTTGCCGCCGGTCGATCCGGAGGCGGCGGTCGCCGCGGCGGCCTGGCGGCGCGAGGCCGAACTGCTGCTCGCCGAGCGGGATATGCTCGCCCACCGCTCCGGACCGGTCGAGGTGGCGCTTCCCGGCCACCTGTCGGTCTCGCAACTCGTGACGCTGCGCCGGGACCCGGCGGCGCTGGCCCGCGCGTTGCGCCGACCGATGCCCCGGCGCCCCGAGCCGTACGCCCGGCGGGGCACCGCGTTCCACGCCTGGCTGGAGCAGCGGTACGGGATCAGCCGGCTGCTCGACGTCGACGAACTGCCCGGGGCGGCCGACTCGGACGCCGCGCCGGACGAGGCGCTGACCGAGTTGCAGGAGCGGTTCCTGGCCAGCGAGTGGGCCGAGCGCACTCCGGTCGAGGTGGAGGTGCCGTTCGCCACCTCCATCGGCGGGCTGCTGGTGCGGGGCCGGATGGACGCCGTCTTCACCCTCCCCGGCGGCCGGTACGACGTGGTCGACTGGAAGACCGGCCGGCAGCCGACCGGGGTCGAGGCGGACGCCGCCGCGGTGCAGTTGGCGGCGTACCGGCTGGCCTGGGCGGAACTGGCGGGTGTGCCGGTGGACCGGGTCCGGGCGGCCTTCCACTACGTACGGGACAACGTGACCGTACGCCCGGCGGACCTGCTCGACGCCGACGGCCTGGCCGCGCTGCTGGCGCGGGTGCCCGAGGCGGCGGTGGGCGGTTGAGCCTGCTCAGGACAGGGTCATCCGATTGATCTGCCGGAATCCTGCCCGACCGGGCCGGTGGTGTGCTAACGTTGCGGCGTTGCAGTTTTGGTTCCCAGAGACTCTGTGTGCGCCTGCGGGATTGTGACCGTAGGCGCTCTTTGTTATGTCCGGAGTTCTCCGGGCGGGGCGACCAGAGCGACAGCGGCCCACCGGCCACGGTGGGCAACTATTCGGTCCGCAACAGGTGCGGACCGAACGTTCCGTCAGGAGACGAAACACATGGCAATTGGCACCGTGAAGTGGTTCAACGCCGACAAGGGCTTCGGCTTCATCACCCCGGACGGCGGCGGCGCCGACGTCTTCGCCCACTTCTCTGCGATCCAGAGCTCCGGCTACCGGAGCCTGGACGAGAACCAGCGGGTGGAGTTCGAGGTCACCCAGGGCCAGAAGGGCCCGCAGGCGGAGAACATCCGCCCGATCTGACCCAGCGCCCTCTGCGGCGTCAGCCCAGAGACGAAGTTCGACCACCGCGCCCAGACCGGCGTGGTGACGCGGCCAGCCCGCGCCCGACGGCACGGGCTGGCTCCCGCGTATCTCCCGGTCCGTGGCTGCGGTCGCCGGGCGCACCGCCGCCGGTGGCTGAGCCGCCGGTGGCGGGCGCCGGTGACCTTCCTCGACACGTACCGCATCGAGGAAGGTCCGTAATGACCCGCACCATCCACTCTTTCGCCGACGCGCCGCTGGCCGCTGGACTGCACGCCGCGCTGACCGAGAACGGCATCCTCACGCCGTTCCCGATCCAGGCGGCCACGCTGCCCGACTCGCTGGCCGGTCGGGACGTACTCGGCCGGGGCCGTACCGGCTCCGGCAAGACGCTCGCGTTCGGCCTGCCCCTGCTGTCCCGTACCGCCGGGCGTCGGGCCCGGCCGGGCCGCCCCCTCGGGCTGGTCCTGGTCCCGACCCGCGAACTGGCGCAGCAGGTGACCACCGCCCTCGCCCCGTACGCCCGCACGCTCGGGCTGCGCTGCGCCACGGTGGTCGGCGGACTCTCGCTGACCCGGCAGGCGGCGGCGCTGCGAACCGGCGCGGAGGTGGTGATCGCCACTCCCGGACGGCTCGCCGACCTGGTCGACCGGGGCGACTGCCGGCTGGACGAGGTCGCCGTCACGGTGCTCGACGAGGCCGACCAGATGGCCGACATGGGCTTCCTCCCGCAGGTCACCGACCTGCTGCGCCAGGTGGCGCCGGGCGGGCAGCGGATGCTCTTCTCGGCCACCCTGGACCGGGGCGTCGACCGGCTGGTCCGCCGGTTCCTCACCGACCCGGTGTCGCACTCCGTCGACCCGACGACCGCCACCGTCACCGCGATGACCCATCACGTCCTCCAGGTGGACGCCGAGGACAAGACGACGGCGGCGGCGCAGATCGCGGCCCGGGACGGTCGGGTCATCATGTTCGTCGGCACCAAGCACCGCGCCGACCGGCTGGCCCGGCAGTTGCTGACCAGGGGCGTACGGGCGGCAGCGCTGCACGGCGGCAAGTCGCAGCCGCAGCGGACCCGTACCCTGGAGCAGTTCAAGTCCGGTCAGGTGAACGCACTGGTGGCAACCGACGTGGCGGCCCGGGGTATCCACGTCGACGGGCTCGACCTGGTGGTGAACGTCGACCCGCCCACCGACTCGAAGGACTACCTGCACCGGGGCGGCCGGACGGCCCGGGCGGGCGAGTCCGGCCGGGTGGTGACCCTGGTGCTACCCGAACAGCGCCGCGAGGTGGCGCGACTCCTCAACGACGCCGGGATCAGGCCCGAAACCCTGGTGGTCCGCCCCGGCGACCAGGCACTGGTGCAGCTCACCGGGGCGCGGGTCCCGTCCGGGATTCCGCTCTCGGCGTCGACGGCCCGGCCGGCACCGGTGACGTCGGCCCGGTCGACAGCCGCGACGACGGCCTCGGCGACGGTGCCGAAGCCCCGCTCCGCGAACGGTGGGCCTCGCCGGGCGTCGCGCTCGCGCCGGCTTCGCCGGGCCGCCTGATCGGCCCACGCCTCGGTCCCGCCTCGGCCGTTCGCCCCTCCCGGATGGCCGTGGAAGTCCCGGTGTCGTGACGCCGCGTGAGGCCGCGTTGACCCTCGTCGGCGTGTCCCGAGCGGGTAGCGCGGTCGGTGCGCCGATCGGTCAGGGCAACTATGCCCGCGAATACACCTGATCGGGTCCGATGGGCGACTGCGGAGTAACCATCGACGGGCCATCCTGTCCTGGGGAACCAGCGACCACGGGGGCGGGTCGCGATGGGGGAGGTTGCGATGACCGTGCGTGTCGGTCAGGGCTCGACGCGGGAGATCCTGGTGGTGCTCGCGCTCGCGGTCAGCGGTCTGCTCCTCGCCACGCTCGTCGCGTTCACCCCGTGGTACGGCTTTGCCGCCGGGGCGCCCGAGGTCGAGGTGGTCGAGATGCACTCGACGGTGGGGACGTCGTCCGGGGACGAGATCGGGATGACTGTCGCCGGGGACGGCTGAGCTGGTCAGGATCGCTGACCTGAAGGTTGGGCACGGGCGCCGAGCAGATCGGGGTGGGGGCCGGATCGCCGGTGTCGGGATCAAGCCTGACCGCCCAGAGCGGGTGATCCGGCCTCCCAAACCCCCTGGTCAGGTGAACCCGGCACAGCCCGAACCCCCGTGCCCGCCCTCCCGCCGGGTCGGCTGACCGGGCTGCCGGTGGTGTTCACTAGTGGTATGCCGGTTAACTCCCCGCGTGCGACCGACGGTACCGAGGCCCGGCCCGGAGCCGCCTGGGCGGCGGGTGCGGTCACCCGGATCGGCCTGCCCGCACCGGCACCGGAACCGCCCGAACCACCCCGTGGTACGGGTGGTCGGGACCGTCGGCTGTGGTGGTTCGCCGGGGCGGCCGGCGGCGTACTGGTGATCGGCCTGGTGGTGGTGCTGGGGCTGACCATGTCCGGCGGAGTCGACCCGCTGTGGAGCCGGCCGGAAGCGCCGACGGACGTGCGGCCCCCGCTGGCCAGGAAGTGCCCGCTGCCCGGCTCGTCGGGCCAGGCCGCCCCGGGTACACCGTCGCCGGGGGTACCCGGGTCGCCGGGGCCGACCGAGCCGGAGCCGGATCCGGTCGTCCCGCCGGCCGGGCCGGGGCAGCCGTTGAGCGGGGAGCGGACCGTCGACCCGGAGGCGGGGATCTCATACGCCAGCTACGGCGCACCCTGGCAGCCGTGGCTGACGGTGTGGAGTGCCGGGACGCTGGAGGTGCCGTACAAGGTCGGGCAGCACTTCGTCACCGAGCGGGAGTACGACGGGTTCAGCGACTACCACGCCTCGATCCTGTCGGCGGCCGTCCCGGCGGCCGAGAACGACGCCCTGACGTTCGACCTGGAGTGCGTCGGTCGGCAGGTGGCGACCGACGTGCGGACCGAGTACTACCCGCAGCCGAACCGGATGGAGTCGATCCGGGACGGCCGGACCACGCTGGGCGGGCGGCCGGCCTGGGTCTCCGTGTTCCGGCTGCACTTCAAGCGGCCGCAGTTGCGGGCCACCGACGAGTTGGCCGCCGTGGCCTGCATCGACGTCGGCCGGTCCACCGCCGCGGTCCTGTACATCTCGATACCCGGTACCCATCGGGAGTTCGACTGGGTGGTCGAGCACGCTCTCGCCTCGGTCCGCCCCGCCTGAGCCGGGTGCGGGTACGCCGAGCCCCGCCACCGGTGGTGACCGGACGCGCTAGGGTCGGTTCGTGGCGGCGGGAAGATCGAGAATTCCAGCGACGAAGCATTCGGTCGAGCGGTTCACCCTCGACAACGGCCTGCGGGTGGTGCTGGCCCCGGATCGCAGCGCCCCGGTGGTCGGTGTGGCGGTCATCTACGACGTGGGCATCCGGTCGGAACCGGAGGGCCGGACGGGTTTCGCGCACCTCTTCGAGCACCTGATGTTCCAGGGCTCGGAAAACCTGGAGAAGCTTGCGCACTTCCGGCACGTCCAGGGTGCCGGTGGGACCTTCAACGGCTCCACCCACCTCGACTACACGGACTACTGGGAGACGTTGCCGAGCAACGCGCTGGAGCGGGCCCTCTTCCTGGAGGCGGACCGGATGCGCGGGCCGCGGCTGACCGAGGAGAACCTCCGCAACCAGGTCGACGTGGTGAAGGAGGAGATCCGGGTCAACGTGCTGAACCGGCCGTACGGCGGCTTTCCGTGGTTGCGACTGCCGCCGGTCATGTTCGACACGTTCGCCAACGCGCACGACGGCTACGGCTCCTTCGACGACCTGGAGAGCGCGAACATCGCCGACGCGACGGACTTCTTCGACCGGTACTACGCCTGCGGCAATGCGGTACTCGCGGTCGGCGGGGACCTGGACGTGGCGGAGGCGACGGCGCTGATCGAGCGGCACTTCGGTGACGTGCCGGCCCGGCCCGCCCCGGCCCGACCGGACTTCGCCGAGCCGGACCTGACCGGGGAGCGGCGCCAGGCGTACACCGACAAGCTGGCGCCGCTGCCGGCGGTGGCGGCGGCCTGGCGGGTACCGGACCCGATCGGCGACTTCGCCGGCTACCTGCCGTACGTGGTGCTGGCCGAGGTGCTCACCGACGGCGACGCGTCCCGGCTGGTGGAGCGGCTGGTGCTGCGGGACCGCACGGTGACCAGCGTCGGCGGCTACCTCGGGCTGATGGGCGACCCGTTCGACGTACGGGACCCGACCGCGCTGGTGCTGCAGGCCCACCTGCCGCCGGGCGGCGCGGTGGAGAAGGTGCTGCAGACCATCGACGAGGAACTCGACCGGGTCGCCACCGACGGGCTGGCCACCGACGAGCTGGCCCGGACCCAGGCCCGGATGGCGACCCACCTGCTCCGGGAGACCGACGCGGTGCTCGGCCGGACGCTCCAGATGGCGGTACTGGAGCAGCAGCGGGGTGATCCGGGGCTGCTGGGCGAGTTGCCCCGGCTGGTCGGCGAGGTCACCGAGGAGCAGGTGCGGGCAGCGGCCGCCACCCTGCGACCGCAGCGCCGGGCCGCCGTCGAGGTCGTCCCCGGTGGAGGTGTCAGGTGACCGTCCGTACGCTGCCCCCGCTCGGGCCGAACCGCAAGCTCAAGCTGCCCCGCGCGGTCGAGCACACCCTGCCCAACGGGCTGACCGTGATCGTGCTGCGCCGGCCGGCGGTGCCGCTGGTGGAGCTGCGGCTCTGGGTGCCGTTCGGCCGGGCCCACCTGGCCCGGGGCCTGATGATGTCCCAGACGCTGCTCTCCGGCACCGGGACGATGACCTCGGTGCAGCTCGCCGCCGAGTTGCAGAAGGTGGGCGGCGGGCTCTCCGCCGGGGCCGACGCCGACCGGCTGATGATCTCCGGCACCGGCCTCTCCACCGGACTGAACCGGACTCTGGAGCTGCTCGCCGAGGTGCTGACCGGGGCCAGCTATCCGAACGACGAGGTCGCCACCGAGCGGGCCCGGCTGATCGACGGGATCCGGATGGCGCAGAGCCAGCCGACCCACCTGGTCCGCAAGGCGCTGCTGAAGCGGATGTACGGCAAGCACCCGTACGCGGTGCAGACTCCGGAGCCGGAGCAGGTCGAGGCGGTCCGGCCGGCGGCGTTGCGCCGCCTGCACGCCGCCCGGGTACGGCCGACCGGGGCGATCCTGCTGCTGGTCGGCGACGTGCAGCCGGCGAGGGCGCTGGACGCGGTGGAGCGGGCGCTCGGCGGCTGGACCGGAGACGGTGCCCCGGGTGAGCTGCCGCCGACCCCGCCGCCGGAGCCGGGGCCGCTGCTGCTGATGGACCGGCCCGGCTCGGTGCAGTCGTCGGTCCGGCTGGCGCTGCCGGCGGTGCCGCGCACCCATCCCGACCACGCGTCGCTGCAACTGGCCAACCTGGTCTTCGGCGGCTACTTCTCGTCCCGCTGGGTGGAGAACATCCGCGAGGACAAGGGCTACACGTACGGGCCGCACTCGACGATCGAGCACTCGGTCGCCGGGTCGGCGCTGGTGGTCTCGGCCGAGGTCGCCACCGAGGTGACCGGGCCGGCCCTGCTGGAGACGATCTACGAGCTGGGCCGGCTGGCCTCGCTGCCGCCCAAGGAGGACGAGCTGGAGCAGGCCCGCCAGTACGCCCTCGGCACCCTCCAGCTCGGCATCTCGACCCAGGCCGGTCTGGCGGCGGTGGCCAGCGCGTACGCCGGTTCCGGGCTGCGGCTGGAGTTCCTGGCCGAGCACGCGGCCCGGCTGGCGAAGGCGACCCGGGACGACGTGGCCACCGCGGCGGCGAAATATCTGGCTCCGGCCCGGGCGGTCATGGTGGTGCTCGGCGACGCCGGCCAGGTGGAGGCGCCGCTCGGCGTGCTGGGACCGGTCCGGACCGAGGCCGCGGGATCGTGACCTCCGGCCTACCGCCGACGGACCTGCCGGCCGGTCATCCACCGCTGGCCAGGTCCACGCTCGACCGCGCCGCGCACCGGCGTACCGACCCGCAGTGGCTGGCCGACGCCTGGCAGCGGGCCCGGGTGCTGCTGGTGGACGTGGCGAACGGCGGCCGGACCCTGGTCGGCTCGGTCGGTGACAAGCCGGAGCTGATCCTGCTCGGCCCGGACGCGGCCCGGGACAGCGCCCCGGGCGCCCGGCTCTTCCTCGGCGTCGAGCCGGACGGGGTACCGGTCTTCGCGGTCGACGCGCCGCTGCCGGAACTGGCCGGTACCCGGCCGGCGAACCTGCGCGAGGTCGGCCACCTGCTCAGCGACCGGGACGCCGGCCTCTTCACCACCGCCGTGGCGCTGGCGAACTGGCACGCCCGGCACCTGTACTCGTCGCTGACCGGCCTGTCCACTGCGGTCGGGGACGCGGGCTGGTCCCGGCGGGACGAGGCGGGCAACCAGCTCTGGCCGCGTACCGATCCGGCGATGATCGTGCTGGTGCACGACGGGGTCCCCGGTCCCGGCGGCCGGTGCCTGCTCGGCAACAACGCGGCCTGGCGGTCCGAGCGGGGCCTGCGCCGGTACTCCTGCCTCGCCGGCTACGTGGAGCCGGGCGAGTCGGCCGAGGATGCGGTGGTCCGGGAGGTCACCGAGGAGGTCGGCCTGGTCCCGCACCACATCGGGTACGTCGCCAGCCAGTCCTGGCCGTTCCCGGGCTCGCTGATGCTGGGCTTCTTCGCCCTCGCCGACCCGGAGCGGCCGATCCGGCTGGACCCGGCGGAGATCGCGCACGCGGGCTGGTTCAGCCGGCGGGACATCGCCGCGGTGCTGGCCGGGGAGGCGGTCGAGGTCGGTGACGGGCTCCGGTTGGCGCTGCCGCCGCCGTCGTCGATCGCGCTGTTCCTGATCCGCAGTTGGCTGGAGGATGCCCGGTAGTCGGGCCGCGCCGGGCCCAAATCTTGGCCCGCGACCGTCGTTGCCGCGACGATCACGGGCCAAGATCATAGGCCGTCGCTGCCGGGTCAGGCATGGTACGTGGCGGGGGACGCCACCCGGACGACGACGGTCGACTAACCGAACCTCGACTGCGGGCCGAGATTTCTGGGTTGCGGGTCCCCGCCGGTCGGCGGGTCGGACTGGGCCGGCCCGTGGGGGTCGCCCGGCAGGACCCGGTCACCGGCCTGGTCCCGGAACGGGCTGTTGCGCTGCCGCCGGTCGGGCTCGCCCACCGGCACCACCTTGACCCGTTGCCGTCCGGACCGGACCGCGCCCACACTGGACAGCGCCCGGGCGAGCACCAGGGCAGCGTCCCGGTCCTCGGCGCGGACGATCTGACGGCGCTGTTCCGGAGAGGTCTGTTCGTCGCGGAGGCGCTCCCCCTGCGCCCAGGCAGCGGCCAGCTCGTCGTCAGCGGCGGCACGGATGTCCGTGCGAACGATTAGAAACCGCATGGGTGTCTCCGAAGGCCGGTGACGGACGATGATCCTGCGATTACCCAACGAAGCCATTGCGTGGAACTTCCACGTCCCCCTTCGGCTATGTTCACCCATTCTTGGCCGGTGGGCAAGTGAAACGCGCCGATTGGAGTAGTTGCTCGTCCGATCAGGTGACGCAGGGTCAACGCCTCGCCCGGTGAGATCCGAGGTCAGCGCCTAGCTGACCGGAGCGGCCCGCCGCTGCGACGCGAGCCCGGGTCGGCGCCGTTGCGGGGTACGGCGAAGCCGCCGGCTCCCGGGCGGGAGCCGGCGGCTTCGGACTCGTCTGTGTACGGTACCGGCGGATCGGGCCGGCGCCCGACCGAGCTGGGCCGGGACTACTGTTCGGTCAGCCGGCCGGAGCGGCGACTGCGCTGGGTCGGCGGCATCCCCGGGTCGCGGCTGGCCGGCTTCCGGGGGGCCGACGAGCGCTGCCCCGCCATGTCGGTCAACCAGGTGATCGTCTCGTCCGGACTGAGGGCCGCGTCCTGGAGCCACTCGAAGACCATCGAATAGGTGGCGATCTCCTTGGGGTCGGTCACCATCAGGTTGGTGGCCAGCCCCTCGATCGCCAGGGTCTCCGGATCCTGCGGCTCGGCGAAGCGGTATAGCGAGAACCCGGTGTGCGGCAGGTACCAGTCCGCGATGGTCTGCTCGGTGAGCAGCACCTGGAGCGTCACGTTGGACAGCCCGGCGAGCTTGCGCAACTGGATCAGTTGGGCGCGTAGCACCTCGCGCGGACCGGCCCGACCGCCGAGCGCGGCCTCCTCGATCACCGCCGAATAGCGGGGCGGCTCGACCTCGCGGGTGAGCAGCGACTGCCGGGCCATCCGGGCCGCCACCTCGGTCTCGGCGTCCTCGGTGTCGTCGGTGTCGGGGTCGTCCACGAACTGCCGCGAGGAGAGGATCCGCAGGTTGACGTACGCCTTGGTCTGCAACAGACCCGGCACGATCACCGGGCTGTACTCGCGGATCTCCGCGCAGCCGGCCTCCAGTTCGGCGTAACCGCGCTGCCGCGGCGTCATCGTCGCGTACGAGCGCAGCCAGCCCCGGATGTCGCCGGCCTCGTTGGTGATCGCGGTCAGCTCGTCCCGCAACGGCCCGGTGACCTTGTAGAGGTCCAGCAGGTCGAGGACATCGCGCAGGTCGGGCCGGCTGCGGCCGTTCTCCAGCCGGGACAGTTTGGACGCCGACGCCCAGCCCACCGCCTCGATGACCTGGTCGCCGGTGAGCTTGGCGGACTCCCGCAGCTTGCGCAGTTCCGTGCCGAGCCTGCGCCGCCGCAGGATCGGGCTGGGTTGAGCAGGAGGCACTGGATCCTCGCTCTCGATCGCTTCGAGCCCGTCGCCGGGCAGGTGCGGACCGTCCAGGTCACGCCCCCGGCGGTCCAGTATGCCGCTCGTTCTTCACGGCATGCCGTCGGATGGTAACGGCGTGTCTAAATGGAGAGGGCTTTCCGGGACACCTCCGGCCCTGCCGTCGGATAGCCGATCGAGCCCCGCGCGCGACCGGCCGCCCCCACCACCATCGACTGCGACGAATTTCCCACCACGACGACCACGCCGTACGCCACCGGAGAGAACCCGCCCCCCACCAGTACGGCGAGCAGCCGCCGCGGGCGACCCGGCGTCCGCGATCCACCCGGCGGCGATGATCACGTTGACCTCCGGGTGTCCGCGGTCCCCGAGCGGCTCGCCGCCACCTCGAAAGGGACCCCTCGCATGCGAACCATCCTGCGTCGCCCCGACTTCCGGCTGCTCTTCGCCGGGCTCGTGTTCAGCATGACGGCAGAGTCGATCATGCTTCTGGCGCTGGCCGTCTGGGTGAAGGACCTGACCGGTTCGGACGGCATGGCCGGCGCCACCATCTTCGCCATGGTCGCGCCGATGGCCCTGGCCCCGATCGTCGGCTGGGTGGTCGACCGGTTCCGGCGACGCCCGTTCTTCCTGGTCGCCAACCTCGCCACCGCAGTGGTACTCACCCCGCTGTTCCTGGTCCGGGACCGCACCGACGTCTGGGTCATCTACGTGGTGGGCGCCCTGTACGGGCTCTCCTACGTCGCCCTCGGCGCGACGCTGAACGGGCTGATCAAACAGATCGTGCCCGAGGAGCTGATGGCCCAGGCGAACGGCGTGTTGCAGACCGTCAAGCAGGGCCTCCGGCTGGTCGGCCCGCTGGCCGGGGCGGCCCTCTACACCGGGGCGGGCGGCTGGACCCTGCCGACGGTCGGCATGATCGGTTTCGTCGCCGCCGCCTGCGCGGTCTCCGCGCTGCGGATCGCCGAGCGGAGGCCCGGCCCGGCCCAACTCCGCTGGGTGACCGAGGTCGGTGCGGGACTGCGACACATGCTCGGCGAGCCGGCGTTGCGTCGGGCGGTCGTCGGCGCCGCGCTGGCCGTACTGGTGATGGGGTTCAGCGAGTCGCTGATCTTCGCGTACGTGGACCAGGGGCTGGGCCGGGAACCGGGCTTCGTGGGGGTGCTGGTCACGGTGCAGGGCATCGGCGGGGTGCTCGGCGGACTCTCCTCCCCGGCCGTGGTACGCCGGTTCGGCGAGCTGGCCGCGCTGGCCGTCGGGGTGGCGCTCTTCGCGCCCGGCGCGCTGCTGCTGGCGTACCCGACGATCTGGCTGGCCTTCGTCGCCCTGGTGCTGCTCGGCTTCGGCCTGCCGATCGCGTTCGTCGGGTTGAACACGCTGATCCAGCGCCGCACCCCGGGACCGCTGCTCGGCCGGGTCGCCGCCGCCTCGGAGGCGCTGATCAGCGGCCCGCAGGCGATCTCGATCGGTACCGGCGCACTGCTGGTCGGCTTCGTCGACTACCGGCTGCTCTTCGTGGTGATCGCGGTGGTGATGACGATTGCGGCCGGATACCTCTGGGCGGGTCGGGGACTCTCCGCGCCGCCCGCCACCGGTACGGCGGCCCGACCCGGCGTGCCCGGGGGCGTGCCGGCGCCCGATGTGATCCTGCCCGACGTTCCACCCGTCTCGGGTGTGCCCGCCGTGACTTCGATCGGCGACGGTGTGACCGCCGACCGGGTCACGCCGCCGGTACCGCCGGCCGAGCCGGTACCGCCGGTTGCCGGCCGGTCCTCGGCGGCGTCGCCGGCCCCGGGATGCCGGCCCCGCTGAGCCCCGCTGAGCCCCGCTGAGCGACGCGCGGGCGGCGGTGGGCCGCGCCGGGCCCACCGCCGACCGGGTCAGCTTCCGGCGAGCGCGGCCAGGTGCTTCTTGACGTCGACGATCGACGGGTTGGTCAGCGCCGAACCGTCGTCGAAGCGCACCGTCGGCACGGTCTGGTTGCCGCCGTTGACGCTCATCACGAACTCCGCGGCCGCCAGATCCTGCTCGATGTCCACCACCGTGTAGCCGATGCCCTCCCGGTCAAGCTGTGACTTGAGCCGGTGGCAGTAGCCGCACCAGGACGTGGAATACATCGTCAACATCGTCGAGACCTCCGCGGTGCTCAATCGTTCCCAGCCAGGCCCGGCCGGTTCGGCCCGGTCGGACGTCGGATCGGACGGGTTGTCGATCACACAGGCTAAAGGTGCAACGTCGGGAGGGGCTGCCATGATTCCTACCTGTGGCGGCTGACTCTCGCGTGGAACGGATCCTGGCCGGACTCGACCCGGAACAGCGCACCGCGGTGACCGCTCCGGCCGGGCCGGTCTGCATCCTGGCCGGCGCCGGCACCGGCAAGACCCGAGCGATCACGCACCGGATCGCGTACCGGGTGACGGCCGGGGAGGTCGCCGCCCGGCACGTACTCGCGGTCACCTTCACCGCCCGGGCCGCCGCCGAGCTGCGGGCCCGGCTCGGCGCGCTCGGGGTACCGGGGGTGCAGGCCCGGACGTTCCACGGTGCCGCGCTGCGTCAGGTGCGGTACTTCGCGTCCCGGCTGCTCGCCGGGCGGGAGATGCCCGAGCTGCTGGACAGCAAGGTCCGGCTGGTCACCCTGGCCGCCGCCCGGGCCGGGCTGCGCACCGACCGGGCCGCCGCGCGGGACCTGGCCGGCGAGATCGAGTGGGCCAAGTCGTCCCTGGTCGAGCCGGGGGAGTACGTGGTGGCGGCGGCCAAGGCGCTGCGCGAGACGCCACACGACCCGGCAAAGGTGGCCGAGGTCTACGCCGGCTACGAGAAGGTGAAACGCGCCAACGGTGTGATCGACTTCGAGGACATGCTCCGGGCGGCGGTGTGGGGGATCGAGGAGCACCCGGACGTCGCCGAGCAGATCCGGGCGCAATACCGGCACTTCGTCGTCGACGAGTACCAGGACGTCAACCCGCTCCAGCAGCGCCTGCTCGACGCCTGGCTGGGCGGCCGGGACGACCTGACCGTGGTCGGCGACGCCAGCCAGACGATCTACTCGTTCACCGGTGCCACCTCGGCGTACCTGATCGACTTTCCCCGGCAGCGCCGGGACGCGGTGGTGGTCCGGCTGGTCCGGGACTACCGCTCGACCCCGCAGGTGGTCGGGCTGGCCAACGCGGTGATCAAGCAGGCCCGGGGAGCCGAGGCGCGGCTGCGGCTGGAACTGGTCGGGCAGCGACCGCCGGGCGCCGAGCCGGACCTGCGGATCTTCCCGGACGAGCCGGCCGAGGCGGCAGCGGTGGCGGTGCGCTGCCGTGACCTGATTGCCGCCGGTACGCCGGCCCGGGAGATTGCCGTGCTGTTCCGCACCAACGCGCAGTCCGAGGCGTACGAGAAGGCGCTCGCCGAGGCGGAGGTGCCGTACCAGGTGCAGGGCGCCGAACGCTTCTTCGAGCGGGCCGAGATCCGGCAGGCGCTGGTCGCGCTCCGCGCCGCGACCCGGTCGACGCCCGGGGACATGCCGCTGGTCCCGGCCGTGGTCGAGGCGCTCTCCGCGGTCGGTTGGGCGCCCGACCAGCCCCCACCGGGTGGCTCGGCCCGGGAGAGCTGGGAGGCGGTGGCCGCCCTGGTGCAGCTCGCCGAGGAGTACGCGGCGACCCCGGCGCTCCTGCCGATCGGCGAGGCTGCCTCGGTCGAGCGGCCGGTGACGCTGGCGGATTTCTGCGCCGAGCTGTCCCGGCGGGCCGCCGCGCAGCACGTGCCGACGGTCGAGGGTGTGACGCTGGCGTCCCTGCACTCGGCGAAGGGGCTGGAGTGGGACGCGGTCTTCCTGGTCGGGCTCTCCGACGGCACGCTGCCGACCAGCTACGCCAAGACCGTCGAACAGGTGGAGGAGGAGCGCCGGCTGCTCTACGTCGGGGTGACCCGGGCCCGCGAGTGGCTCTGGCTGTCGTACGCCTCGGCGCGCTCGCCCGGCGGCCGGGCCCGGCGGCCGTGCCGGTTTCTGCCCCAGTTCGACCGTTCCGGCGGTGGACGCACCGTCGAGGCGCCCGGCGGCAGTCGGAAACCCGACCGTCGGCGTACCCAGGTCGTCTCCTGCCGGGTCTGCGGGGCGACCCTGCTGGCCGGCGCGGACCGCAAACTCGGCCGCTGCGCCACCTGCCCGTCCGATCTGGACGAGGAGCTGCTCGACCGGCTGCGCGACTGGCGGGCCCGGGTCGCCGGGGCGCAGAAGGTCCCCGCGTACGTCGTCTTCACCGACGCCACCCTGCTCGCGCTGGCCGAACGCCGTCCCGGCCGTCCGGCGGAACTGCTGGCCATCGCCGGGATCGGCCCCCGCAAGGTCGCCCTGTACGGCGACGCCGCGCTGGCCCTGATCGACGGCGTCCGGGTCGACGACGTGCTGCTGACGGAGGAGCCGACCGAGCCGGCGCCGGGCTGAGTCGAGCGCCGTCGGCGGGTGTCGGAAGAAAGTTGCGAGATCTCGCCGTAATTCGTTTGCCCTCGTGCCCGGAGGAGGAATAGCCTCATGGCACACCTCGCGAGCGGCGGCTTTCTGGCTGCTCAAGAGGGGGATGAGTCCGATGTTGGCGACGAGCGAGAGTCAGGAGGTGGCCCCGATGGGGACGACCTATGTCACCCAGCGACCGTGGGCGCTGCCTGCTGCCCCAGCTCCGGTGTCAGAGGTCGGCTGCATGCTGATCACTGAACTCCTCCGGCACTCGCAGGCGCACCAGGTCCTGACCCAGGCCGAGCTGGTTCAGGCCCCCGCGTCCGCGCAGCGCCAGGGGACCAATGGATTCACGGGCAATGGCATCCGCGTCGGCGTCAAGCGGATGGATGTCAGCGGGGTTCCACCTCGAGGGAGACCGGTCTAACACAGACCAGCCGGCTCACCTCGAGGCCGCGGACCCCGTACACCGGGATCCGCGGCCTTAGTCATTTCCGCACTGCCGAAAGTAAGTCGGAACAGCGATCTACGAGATCGAAACGAGAGAGAGGTGACCGGGCGATGAGTCTGGCGTTGGCCCCCCTCGACGCGAACGTCGAGCTGGAGGCGAACCTGCCCTGCCGGAAGTTCGACCCCGACCTGTGGTTCGCCGACTCGCCTGCCGAGCTGGAGCTGGCCAAGTCGCTCTGCGGGGACTGCCCGCTGCGCGTCGAGTGCCTCGCCGGTGCGGTGGAGCGGGAGGAGCCGTGGGGCGTCTGGGGCGGCGAGATCTTCGAGCGTGGCGCGGTCGTTCCGCGCAAGCGGCCCCGTGGTCGCCCGCGCAAGGAGGACGTCGCCCGTGACGCGGCGCTGCGGGTCGAGGCCCAGGCGCGGCTGGCGGCCAGTGGCCTTGCCGAGTCGCGCAGTGCGGTCCGGTTGGCGGCCTGACATGAACCCGATCCGTACGAACGCCGGTCTGGTATCGGCGCCGAACACCGCGATGGCCGCGGTGTCGAAGACCATCACTGCCATGCCCATCCGAGACGGAGCCACCAAGATGCATCTCATCCACGAAGCGTTGTCACGGGCTCGAATGCGCCTGCCTCAGGCCGGTCGCAGCACCACGAGCACTGAGGCAACCCGATCCGCCCGCACCATCGCGCTGGAGGCCCGTCGCCGGGCCGCCCGCGAGCTGGGCATCCTGTGAGCCGTCGGCCCGAGGCCGTCGGTAGCTAACCGAATCTGACGTCTGCACAGCCGGGCCCGGTCCCGGCGGGGGTACGCCCTCCGCCGCGACCGGGCCCGGCGTCGTTGTGCGGCTGCCCGCTGCGTGCGACCTACCGGGTGACGGTCGTCGGCGGGTTAGGCGCGGTCAGGCCACCGGGGCGAACCCGGGCAGCCAGCGCTCCACGATCCCCCGGTAGGGCGCCTTCGCCTCCAGTTGGCAGAGCACCCCGATCGAACCGAGGGTCACCCGGTGGATCAGCAGGTACGACGGCGGCAGGTTGAGCTGCCGCGAGAGCTGGTACGCCGGGGAACGCGGATTGGCCAGCCGGGCCGCCTCGACCCGCAGCCACGCCCGGGTGAACCGGAACTCCTCCACCGAGAGCGGTTGCAGGATCGGCATCAGGAAGTCGAGTACCGCCTGGGCGTCGATCGGGGAGTCGAGCCGGATGAAGCCCTCCTCGCGCAGCCCGGCCACCACCGCCTCGGCATCACCGGCCAGGGCCAACCGGACCAGCCGGCCGATCGGCTCCGGGTGCCCGCCCGGCAGCCGGGCCACCGCGCCGAAGTCGATCACGCCGAGCCGCCCGTCGGGCAGCAGCCGGAAGTTGCCGGGGTGCGGGTCGGCGTGCAACAGCCCGGCGCGCATCGGTGCCGAGAAGTGCAGGGTGGCCATCAGCCGGCCGGCCTGGTCCCGGTCGGCCTCGGATCCCGAATCGATGATCGCTGACATCGGGGTGCCCTCGACCCAGTCCGTGACCAGCACCCGGGGCGCGGCCGCGACCACGCCGGGGACGAAGATCTCCGGATCGTCGGCGTACGCGGCGGCGAAGATCCGCTGCGACTCCGCCTCGAGCTCGTAGTCCAGCTCCTCGCTGATCCGCTCGCGCAACTCGCTGAGCAGCGGTTTGATGTCCAGGCCGGGCTGGATCGCCCGGAACATGGCACCGAGCCGGGAGAGCTGCTTCAGGTCGGAGAGCAGCGCCGGCCCGGCGCCCGGGTACTGCACCTTGACCGCGACCGGGCGACCGGCCGGGGTCGGCGTACCCGTCTTGGCCGCCGTCTTCGCGCCGCGCCGCCGGACGGCCGGCGTACCGCCGCCCTCGACCTTCCAGATCGCCCGGTGCACCTGGCCGATGCTGGCGGCGGCGGCGGGTTTGTCGTCGAACTCCACGAACAGCGACCGCCAGTCCGGCCCGAGCTGCTCGGCGAGCACCTTGTGCACGCTGGCCGCAGGCAGCGGCGGGGCCGCCTCCTGGAGCTTGGTCAACGCCTGCCGGTACGGCGCCGCGATCTCCTCGGGCAGGGCCGCCTCGAACACGGACAGGGCCTGTCCGAACTTCATCGCCCCGCCCTTGAGCTGGCCCAACACGCTGAAGAGCTGCTCGGCGGTGCGTTGCTGGATCTCGTTGGAGATCACCTCGGAGGCGAGGCCGGTGACCCGCTTGCCCACGCCGAGGACGGTCCGGCCAGCGAAGCCGAGCGGCAGAGCGGCGAGCTTGGCGGTCCGGGAGACGGCGCGGCGCGGGATGTCGGTCACCAGATCATTGTTACCGACTCGACGAGATCCGGTCCGCCGTCAGCGGGTGGCTCAGGCCACGTCCTGGTCGTCGTCGACCGGCCACCGCCTGATCCGGGCGGCGGAATCCGCCCCACCGTCCCCCGTCCTACCCGACTGGGCGCGGCCGTCGCGCTGGTCCGGTTCGTGCGACCCGGTGCAGTTCCGCCCGGCTGGGCAGTTCGGCCGGTCCCGGAGCCGCCGGTCTCCGCGACGGCGCACAACGCCGCATGGTTCGGGTGGAAAGGGGGTCAGCCGGGACCCTGGTCCGGGGGTCCGGGTGGGGTTTCCGGCGCACGTGGGGCGCGGCGGGGCGGCGTTCCGCGCCGTCGCACGGTGCAGCCACATCCCGGGTGCGGTGGCCAGGTGCGGCGGCGCAGCCGACCGGCACCGGTCACCTCGACCGCCCCGCCGACCGTCTCCGGGGTACCGCCGTCGAGGAAGGTGAGCACCTCGCCGACCGCGTAGCCGGCCGCCGTGACCAGGGTCGCGGTCAGGCAGGGCTCTTGGCCGTCACCGCCGGCCAACTGGGCGGCGAGGCCGGGCCAGCCCGGGTCGCGGTCCTGCCGGTGCAGGTCGACGCAGTTCAGGCAGGGTGATCCGGCGGCCCGGACCAGTGGGCCGACGACCGGGACGCCGTCGCGCATGGTCAGCAGCAGGTGCGCCTGCCGGTGCTGGGCGTAGCCGGCGGCGAGCAGTCCGGCGGGGCGGTCCGCCCCGACCTGGACCACCAGGTCGGCACGACCGCGCCGGACGGGTCGGGTCGCGGTGCCGGGTGCGGCCCGGGCGATCGCGTCCGCGACGGCGGCGGCGCTCGGCCGGCGTACGTCGGTGGCCAGCAGCCCGCTGCCGGTGGTGTCCGCCGGCCGGACCCGGCCCCGCAGGTCCGGGTGCACCTGTCCGACGCCGGCCTGGGCCAGGGTCACCGCCACCGGGGCGGCGAGCCGGCCCTGACCGGTCACCACGATCCGGGCCGCGGCCCGCCGCCGGAGCAGTTGGGCGGGGGTGCCGGGTGAGTCCCGGCCGTGCAGGGCGAGCGCCGCCGCCTCGGCGGAGAGTCGCTGCCGGGCCGGCTCGGGCAGGTCGGTGGGGAGCAGGGTGTGTGCGGCGACCACCAGGCCGGCGGCGCGCAGGGTGTCGATCAGGGTACGGGCGTCGTCGCGGGACACGTCGATCGTGACGGCGTGGTCCAGGACGGCCCGCTCGCTGCGGCTGCCGTCGAGCAGGTCGAGCAGCCGGGCGGCGGCCGGATTGGCGACCTCGAGCAGGACCGCGCGACGGGGGTCGAGGCCGAGTTGCAGGGTGTGCCGGTCACGCCAGAGTCGGGCGAGGCCGGGCAGCAGGGTGGGGCGGGGCAGCACGGTTCTGGTCATGGGGCAACACGCTGTCACCGCCCGGGTGCGGGAAGGCGGCGGTTGTCCACAGCGGGTGGACGCTGTGCACTGCCCTATCCACAGGATCTGGGGTGTTATCCACAACCCATGGGTAACTTCTGTCGCCGCGCGGACATCACAGCGGGTGTCCGCAGCGCGACAGTGAAAGCGGGAAGGGGTGGCGCCAGGCCACCCCTTCCCGCAGTTCCGCGTACTTCTCGATGATCAGACCTTGGCCTTGCCGAGGATCCGGTTGACGGTCGTGCCACAGACCGGGCACTTGCCCTTGGCCATGTTCATGCCCGTCTTGGAAACCTCGACGTTGCCCTCGAAGTCACGCTTTTCCTTGCACTTCACGCAGTACCCGTTGTAGGTCTGGGCCTTCTCGGCCACGGTGCCCTCCTCGTCTCATCCGCCGGCTCTCGCGAGCCTGACGTGCGCCCGGCGGCGGGCGGCCACGTAGGCGCCAGCGCTGGGGTTTCTCCGCGGTCACCGATGTGACCGCCGGTCCGCGGACCCTACCCAGTTCTGGGCAGTTCCATGTCAGCGATCTGTCGACACTGTGAGGAAGCCGACGCCCAGAGTGTGCATGCCGGAATAGGTCGGATAAGTCAGTTTCGCAGGGACACGCCGGATGAACCGCGTCAGATCGCTGATCGGGGGGTGCCTGGCGGGACCGGGGGATGATCGTTTACCGTTGCCTCCGGCGCTCGACCGTACGCCCCCGCGGGGCCCGGAACCGGCTGATCATGGGTACGTAGACGATCACCGCAATGAATTTTTTCCGGACGGGTCACCGCTAACCGGTATTTTTCCGGCGGCTATCTGCGGGTTGACTCTTGCGGTGACCTGGTCAGTACGCATTAGTTTTCCATCGTGAACGAAACCCGGGGCTGCGCGGGCCGCTAATGGCGGGGTTGCGGAAGCCGGTCGTCGAGGTACGGCGCAGTCAGCGTCGGCGCCGGACGGTGTCCGCCTACCGGGACGGCGAGCGGGTCGTGGTGCTGATCCCCGACCAGTTCTCCCGTGCCGAGGAGACCGAGTGGGTGGACCGGATGCTCGCCCGGCTCGCGGCCCGGGAGGAGCGGCTCGGACGTTCCGACGAGGAGTTGCTGCTCCGGTCCCGCCGGTTGATCGACCGCTACCTGAGCGAGCACGGCCGGATGGCGGTACCGGCCAGCGTCCGGTGGGTGACGAACCAGAACGGCCGGTGGGGCTCCTGCACCCCGGCCGACCGGACGATCCGGATCTCGCACCGGATCCAGGAGATGCCGGACTGGGTGATCGACTACGTGCTGCTGCACGAGCTGGCCCACCTCGTCGTGCCGAGTCACAACGCGCGGTTCTGGGAACTGGTCGGGCGCTATCCGAAGACGGAACGGGCCCGGGGCTACCTGGAGGGCGTCGCGGCGACCGCCGGGATCGTCCTGCCGGACTGAGCCCGTACCGGTGCGGCTGAACCGGCCCGGACGGGCGGTGCGGCCGCGCGGGGACGCCGGGCCGGCAGATCGGTAAGGTCGGCGGGTGACCCGCCGTCTGATCGTGGTGATGCTCGGCCCCGTCGCCTGGGCGCCGCCCGGGACCGATCCGGCCCGCTGGCGGGCCGCACTCGCCGAGGACGTGGTCGACCTGGTCGCCACCCTGGCCGAGGTGGAGCCGGCGATCGCCGCCACCGCGCCCGACCGCCCGCTGGCCGAGGCCGTCGCCTGGCCCGGCATGCCGGTGTACGACCTGCCGGCCAACCGGGTCGGTGCCGCGCTGGGGGCGGCGGCCCGGGACGGCTACGACCAGGCCGCCGTGCTGGTCGCAGACGCGCCCGACGTGCCCGGCCTGATCCTCGGCAAACTGCTCCGCCCGCTGACCAGCCGTCCCGTCGCGGTCGCCCCGGCGACGAATCCCGGGCCCGGGCTGCTCGGCCTGGCGGCCCGGCTACCCGCGCCGGACTGGCTGCCGGAGCTGGACCTGGACACCGCCGAGGTCGAGCAGGTGCGCGCCGCCGCGCCGCGACCGGCCGAGGTGGCGGTGGCCCCGGGCTGGCGCCGGCTCCGCACCGCGGCCGACCTCGCGACCCTCGATCCCGCGGTCGAGGGCTGGGACACCACCCGGGTGCTGCTCGGCGGCTGACCGACCCCGGAAGGCGTGGGTCAGCCACTCCGCACGTCCCGAGGGCGGGGTGAGTCGGCCACTCCTCACGTTGAGGAGGGTGGCGTGAGCCAGCTACGTCTCACGTCCCGAGGGCGCGTCGGCCAGCCACTCCGCACGCCCGCCGGCGTCGGTCACTCCGGGTCGCGCCGCTCCGAGCCCGGATCGGAGTCACCGGAGTCGCCCTCGGATTCCGGCGTGCCGAAGTCGAAGTCGTCCAGGTCGCCGAGGTCGAGTTGGGACCGGGCGAAGGCGTCCGGGTCGGCGAAGTCCTCCTCGGCGGGGAGCAGGTCCGGGTGCCCCCAGAGCGCGTCCCGGCCGGCGATGCCCCGGTGCTCGCTGAGCGCCGCCCAGAGCGCGGCGGCCTCGCGCAGCCGGCGGGGTCGCAGCTCCAACCCGACCAGCGCGGCGAAGGTCTGCTCGGCCGGGCCACCGGCGGCCCGGCGCCGACGGAACGCCTCGGCGAGCCGGTTCACGTTCGGCAGCCGCTCGGCGGCGGCGGTGTCGACGACGTGGCACACCCAGCCCTCGACCAGGGCGAGCGTGGTTTCCAGCCGGGCCAGCGAGGCCTTCTGCGCCGGAGTGTCCTCCGGGGTGAAGATGCCCTCCACGGAGAGCGCCTGCACCGACTCCGGGTTCATCGGGTCGAGCCGGCCCATCGCCTCCTCGATCGCCTCCCGGTTCACCGTGATGCCGGTGGCGTACATCTCGACGGTGGTCAGGACGTGGCCGCGCAGCCACGGTACGTGCTGGAAGAGCCGTTGGTGGGCGGCCTCGCGCAGGGCGACGTAGAGGCGTACCTCGTCCTCGGGGAGTTCGAGGCCCTCGCCGTACGCCCGGATGTTGGCCGGCAGCAGCGCGGCCGTTCCGGCCGGGCCGAGCGGCAGGCCGATGTCGCCGGCCGAGAGCACCTCGGCGGCGAGCGAGCCGAGCGCCTGCCCGAGCTGGCCGCCGAAGAGCGCCCCGCCCAGCGTGGTCAGCATCGACTGCATCGGGCCGAGCTGCGACCGGGCCTCCGGCGGCACCAGGTCGCCCATCGCGGCCACCATCCGCCCGGCCACCGGGTCGCAGAGCTTCTTCCAGACGTCCAGCGTCTTGTAGATCCACTCGTTCCGGTTCCACGCGACCGAGCTGCGGATCCCGGAGGGGTGTGCCGAGGTCGGATCGAGCCACAGGTCGGCGAGCCGGAGCGCCTCCTCGACGGCGTTGCGCTCGTACGGCGTCACGGCCGGGTCGCCGGCCGAGGAGAGCTGGCTGGCCGCGACCTGGCGGGCCAGGTCCCAGTTGACCGGGCCGCTGCCCGGCGCGGCGAGCAACTGCTGCAGCTGCGCCATGAACTGCTGCATCTGCTGCGGGTCGTTGGGGTCGGGCGGCTGGCCACCCGGCAGGGCGAAGCCGAACGGAATATCAGGCACCCGTCCACGGTACGCGCGCCGGGGGTTGCGCCGCCCGCCCAGGTGTCACGCCGAGGGCGAACCTCGGGGTTCACTGACCGGCCCGGGGGTGCCTTCTGGGTACGCTTGGCGGCCATGAGACGTCGCGGTGTCACGGTTCTGCTCGGCGCGGTGATCACCGCCCTGCTCAGTGTCGGCGTGCTCGCCGCCCCGATCCCGTACGTCGTGCTCGGTCCGGGGCCGACGGTGGACACGCTGGGCCGGCAGAACGACAAAGAGGTGATCCAGGTTTCCGGCCGGGAGACCTCGGCGTCGGCCGGACAACTCCGGCTGACCACGGTCGGCGTGCAGCCCGACGTCAAGCTGCTCTCCGCGATCGCCGGCTGGTTCTCCTCGGACGAGGCCGTGGTGCCGTACGAGTTGATCTACCCGCCGGGGCAGACCCAGCAGCAGGTGGAGGAGCGCAACGCGGAGGACTTCGCCGCCTCGCAGACCAGTGCCGAGACCGCGGCGCTGCGCGAACTCGGCTATCCGGTGGAGGTCGTGGTCAAGGCCGTCACCGCGGGTGCCCCGTCGGAGGGCATCCTCAAGGTGGGTGACGTGGTCACCTCGGTCGACGACAAGCCGGTGGTGGTGGCGAGCAGCCTCACCGACCTGATCCGGGCCCGCCCGGCCGGCTCGTCGCTGAAGATCGGCTACACCCGGGACGGCAAGCCGGCCACCGCGACCATCGTCAGCGCCGCCACCGACAACAACCCGCCGCGGATCGGCGTCGAGATCGAGCAGCGGCAGCCGCACCCGTTCGAGTTGAAGATCGATCTCGGCGACATCGGCGGGCCGAGTGCCGGGCTGATGTTTGCGCTCGGCATCATCGACAAGATCCGGACCGAGGAGGACCTGACCGGCGGAAAGATCATCGCTGGCACCGGCACCATCAACGACCTGGGTGAGGTCGGCCCGATCGGCGGTATCCCGCAGAAACTGGTCGGCGCGAAGAACGCGGGCGCCAAGTATTTCCTCGTACCGGCCGACAACTGCGAGGAGGCCGTCCGCAACGCCCAGTCGGGGCTGCCGATGGCCCGGGTCGGGACCCTCGACGAGGCGCTGAGCGCACTGGCGACGATCAGCGCCGGAGGCGAGCCGCCGAAGTGCTGAATTGTCGCGCAGCGTCAGTGTCGGGCTACTCTCCGGCGCCGATGTGACTGCGCTCCGGTGGCCACGTGTCCCGCCCGATTGACCGGTCGTTTTCGGCTGCCCCGACGGGGGACCGATCGGACTCAGGAATACCCCGTAGTCTAGGTGCTCTGATCAGAGCCGGTCATTGCCGAAGGTGCGGAGCCAACAGTGGTCATGCGTAGCAGCCCCCTACCAAGAATGAGTCGACGCGGTCGCGTCACGGTCGGCGTACTCCTCGGGGTGTTCCTGCTCCTCACCCTGCTGGGCTGGGGCGTGCAGGCGTGGACCGACTGGCTCTGGTTCGACGAGGTGCAGTACACCCGGGTCTTCAGCGGGGTGCTGGTCACCCGGATCCTGCTCTTCGTCGTGATCGGTCTGGCCATGGCGCTGCTGGTCGGTGGCAACATGTGGCTGGCCTACCGGCTGCGGCCGGTGCTCCGGCCGAATTCGCCGGAGCAGGTGACCCTGGAACGCTACCGCTCGGTGCTGGCGCCCCGGATCGGCACCTGGCTGGTCGCGATCGGGGTGATCGTCGGACTCTTCGCCGGTCTCTCCGCGCAGACCCGCTGGGGTCAGTGGATGCTGTTCCGCAACTCGCAGAGCTTCGGCATCGAGGACCCGGAATTCAAGATCGATATCGGGTTCTACGTCTTCCAGTTCCCGTTCCTGCGCTATCTGCTCGGCGTCGGCTTCACCGCCGTGGTGCTGGCCATGATCGGCTCGCTGGCGATGCACTACATCTTCGGCGGGGTCCGGCTGCAGGGCGTCGGCGACCGGATGACCAGCGCCGCCCGGGCCCACCTGACCACGCTGGTCGCGGTCTTCGTACTGCTCAAGGCGCTGGCGTACGTGCTCGACCGGCGGGCGATGCTGCTGGAGTTCAACGAGGGCGTCAACCTGTACGGCGCCGGCTACGCCGACATCAACGCGCTGCTGCCGGCCAAGGAGATCCTGGCGTACATCTCGGTGGTGGTCGCCATCGCGATCATCATCTTTTCCAACGCGGTGATGCGGAACCTGGTCTGGCCCGGTATCTCGCTGGCCCTGCTCGGCATCTCGGCGGTGGCGATCGGCGGCATCTACCCGTGGGCGGTGCAGACCTTCGAGGTCAAGCCGAGCGTCAAGGACAAGGAAGCCGCGTACATCGAGCGCAGCATCACGGCCACCCGGGACTCGTTCGGGCTCGCCAACACCGTGATGGCGCCGTACAACGCGGCGAACCTGAAGCCGCCGGAGGCGCTGGCCACCGACACCTCGGTGGTGCCGAACATCCGGCTGCTGGACCCGCAACTGGTCTCCGAGACCTACACCCAGCTTCAGCAGGTGCGCGGCTTCTACGACTTCGGCCCGAAGCTCGACATCGACCGTTACCAGGTCAACGGCGAGACCCAGGACTACGTCGTCGGGATGCGGGAGATCAACTACCTGGAGCTGACCGACCAGCAGAGCAACTGGATCAACCGGCACACCGTCTTCACCCACGGCTACGGCCTGGTCGGTGCACCCGCCAACCAGGTGGTCTGCGGCGGCCAGCCGTACTTCGTCTCCGGTTTCCTCGGTGAGCGCGCCGAGGAGGCGTGCTCCTCGTCGACCGAGACGATCCCGGCCACCCAGCCGCGGATCTACTACGGCGAGCAGATGGACGGCAGCGACTACGCGATCGTCGGGCAGACCGAGGGGAACAACCCGGTCGAGTTCGACCGGCCGACCGGCCGGGACGGCGGCGAGCAGTACTACACGTACACCGGCTCGGGCGGGGTCGAGATCGGCTCGTTCGGGCGCCGGCTGCTCTACTCGATCAAGGAGCAGGAGCCGAACTTCGTGCTCTCCGGCGCGATCAACGAGAACTCCAAGCTGCTCTACGTGCGCAACCCGCGGGAGCGGGTGGAGAAGGTCGCACCGTTCCTCACCCTGGACGGCGACCCCTATCCGGCGGTGGTCGGCGGGCGGATCCAGTGGATCGTCGACGGCTACACCACGGCGGCCACCTACCCGTACGCCGAGCAGGTGAACCTCCAGCAGGAGACCGCCGACGAGCTGACCGGGCTGGGCACCTTCGAACTCGCCCGGGAGGACGTCAACTACATCCGGAACTCGGTGAAGGCGACCGTCGACGCGTACGACGGCACGGTGAACCTCTACCAGTACGACGAGACCGACCCGGTGCTGAAGGCCTGGAACAAGGCGTTCGGCGGTGACCTGGTGAAGCCGAAGTCGGAGATCCCGGCCGACCTGGCGGCACACTTCCGCTACCCGGCCGACCTGTTCAAGGTGCAGCGCAACCTGCTGGCGAAGTTCCACGTCACGGACCCGTCCGAGTTCTTCTCCGGGCAGGACTTCTGGGAGGTGCCGAACGCGCCGGACGCGCCGGACTCCGGTGAGAAGCAGCCGCCGTACTACCTCTACACCCAGTTGCCGGGGCAGGAGGCGCCGCGCTTCCAGCTCACCTCGGCGGTCACCCCGGCCGGCCGGCAGAACCTCGCCGCGCTGATCAGCGGGTCGTACCTGAACGGCCAGCCCCGGTTGGAGGTGCTGGAACTGCCCGACCAGACTGCGGTCTCCGGGCCGGTCCAGGTGCACCAGAAGATGACCAACAACGCCAACATCCGGCAGGAACTCAACCTGCTCTCCTCGAACCAGGCCCAGGTGCAGTACGGCAACCTGCTCTCGCTGCCCTTCGGCGACGGCATGCTCTACGTCGAGCCGGTCTACGTGAAGAGCAACCAGACGAACGCCTATCCGCTGCTGCAACGGGTGCTGATCTCGTACGGCGACGGCGGCCAGTACGTCGTACTGGCGAACAGCCTCGAAGAGGGCATCAAACAACTCGTCGAGCAGGGCAAGAAGGCCGCCCCGACGACGCCGACGCCGCCGCCACCACCGACCGACGGCGGCACGAACCCGACGCCCAGCCCGACGACACCACCGGCGGACACCAATCCGCAGCTCACTCCGGAACTGGCCGCCGCCGCGAGCAAGGTGCAGGCCGCGATCGTCGAGGTGAAGGCCGCCCAGACCGCCGGTGACTTCGAGCGGTACGGGCGCGCGCTGAAGGCGCTCGACGACGCGATGACCGAGTTCCAGGCCGCCCAGCGGGCGGCGACCGGCAACCCGGCACCGGGCGGGTCTCCGGCCCCGGCGGCGAGCGGCGGTACGCCCAGCCCGCCGCCGGCCTCTCCGAGCGGCTGACCAGGTCGTACGCGGCTTCCCGGCGGCGGCGGTATGGTCGCCGCCGGGTAGTTCGCCCCCTGTTTTGCGGGGCGTGGGCGGTGTGCGCTAGTGTTAACGAGCCGACGCGGGGTGGAGCAGCTCGGTAGCTCGCTGGGCTCATAACCCAGAGGTCGCAGGTTCAAATCCTGTCCCCGCTACCACAGAACTATCAGTTGGAACCCGGTCCTCAACTATGAGGCCGGGTTCTTGCTTTTCCGAACGTTTCTTGCCCTCTCCGACGCGTGGCGCTCCGGGGATCGCGACATTTCCGAGGGCGGCGCCGACCGAGAGTTTTTTCAAGTTGGACTTCGGCCCCAGTTGGGCTAGGGTTCATCCGGCGACGCGGGGTGGAGCAGCTCGGTAGCTCGCTGGGCTCATAACCCAGAGGCCGCAGGTTCAAATCCTGTCCCCGCTACCAGTGGAAAAACGGCCCCTCGGAGATCATCCGAGGGGCCGTTTCGCGTACGGGTGCAACCAGAAACGTCACCGACGCTGGTGTGGCCGACGGTGGGATCGGGCCGAGTGGCCCCGCCGGCAGGTGCCTCGATCGGAGCGGACGGCAGGTGCCCCGATCGGAGCGGACGGCAGGCGCTGCGAATCAGCGGAGGAGCCGCGTTCGCGTTGACGCGGCGTGCCGGCGTGCTTAACTGTTGGGCGATGACGCTCAGCTCGCGTGAGGTTGATCTGTTCGAGCGCTCCAGGGGCCGCCTGGAGGCGATCGCCTACCGCCTGCTGGGCTCGGCGGCCGACGCCGAGGACGCGGTCCAGGACACCTTTCTGCGTTGGCAGGCGGCCGACCGGGAACACATCGAAACGCCCGAGGCGTGGCTGACGAAGGTACTCACCAACGTGTGCCTGAACCAGCTCACGTCGGCGCGGGCCAGACGCGAGACGTATGTCGGGCAGTGGCTACCGGAGCCCGTTCTCGCCGGGGATCGGATGCTCGGTCCGGCCGAGACCGCCGAGCAGCGTGAGTTGGTCTCGATCGCGGTGCTCACCCTCATGGAGCGGCTGTCGGCCAACGAGCGCGCGGTGTACGTGCTGCGCGAGGCGTTCGGCTACTCGCACGGCGAGATCGCCCAGATCCTCGACATCTCCGAGCCGAACTGCCAGCAGATCTACCGGCGGGCCAAGCAACACCTCGGCACCGACCGGACGCGCATGGAGATCGACGCCGCCGCCGCAGGGAAGATCGCCGAGGAGTTTCTCGCCGCCGCCCGCAGCGGCGACACCGAGCCGCTGGTCAGGCTGCTGACCGACGACGCGACGAGCGTGGCCGACGGCGGCGGCCGGGTCCCGGCCCGGACCACCCCGATCGTCGGCGCGCTCGCTATCGCTCGATTCCTACGGACCGTGTTCACGCCGACCGATGCCCAGCGGGCCATCTTCCGGAACATCGTCGGCGGCAGCGTCGCCGTGTACGTCGCCGTCGTCAACGGCGGCCCGGCGCTGCTGGTCGTGGCCGGCGACCGGGTCGTCGGCGTCCTGTCGCTGGACGTGACCCCCGACGGCGTGGCTGCCATCCACGTCCAGGCCAACCCGGACAAGCTGGAGCGCGTCACTCGCCAGTGGGCGGTAGCCGAGCGCGGGGAGCCGCTCCTCGACGCTTGGTGACTCAGGTTACAAGCAACTCCTGTCAGGGATCGCGTCGCTGTCCGGTTCAGGAAGCGAGCAGGCCACACCAGACAGGAGGCGGAACATGAAGCACCGCATCGTCGTCCTCGGGGCCGGATATGCCGGAGCCCACGCCGCCGGGCGTCTCGCCCGGCGACTGCACTCCGACGACACCGAGATCACCCTGGTCAACGCCGACCCGGAGTTCGTCGAGCGGGTCCGGATGCACCAGCTCGCGGCCGGGCAGGACCTGCGGCGCCGGCCGTTGCGTGACGTCTACGCGGGTACGGGTGTCGCGGTACGACCGGCGCGGGTCACCGCCGTCGATGTCGAGCGCAAGACCGTCGATCTCGTCGACCAGCACGGCGCCGACGAGATCGGGTACGACACCCTGGTTTACGCCCTCGGCAGTACCGCCGCCGACCATGGTGTTCCCGGGGCCGCCGAACACGCCTACCACGTCTCCGGCGAACAGGGTGCGCTGCGGTTGCGCGAGCGGCTGCACGACCTCGCCGCGGGCGGGACCGTGCTGGTGGTCGGCGGTGGCCTCACCGGCATCGAGGCAGCCACCGAGATCGCCGAGAGCAGGCCGGATCTCGACGTCGCGATCGCCGCCCGCGGTGGCGTCGGCGACTGGCTGAGTGACAAGGCCCGGCGACACCTGCGCACCGTTTTCGACCGGCTCGGCATCACCGTGCACGAGGACACCGACATCACGCACGTCGACGAGACCGGCGTACTCACCGGGGCCGCCGGGCGGATCCCGGCCCAGGTGACCGTCTGGACAGCGGGCTTCAGCACGCACCCGATCGCCGCCGCCACCACCCTGGAGGTCGCCGACACCGGGCAGATCGTCGTCGACGGCACCATGCGCTCGGTTTCGCACCCCGACGTGTACGCCGTCGGCGACGCCGGGATCGCGCAGGGAGCGGGCGGGAAGCCGCTGCGGATGTCCTGTGCCTCGGGGATCCCGATGGCCTGGCAGGCCGCCGACGCCATCGCCGCGCGCCTGACCGGTCGCCAGGTTCCGGAGAAGACGATCGGCTACTTCCTGCAGTGCATCAGCCTCGGCCGCCGCGACGGCATCATCCAGTTCGTGACCCCCGATGACCAGGCCAAGCCGTCCGCCATCACGGGCCGGCCGGCTGCCCGGATCAAGGAGTTCGTCTGCGCGGGCGCGGCCTGGAGCATCGGCCACCCGACGGTCATGGTGCCGACCCGCCGCCGTCATGTCACGCCCGTCGAGACCGAGGCACTCCCGGTAACTGCCCACTGAGCCGCCCTGCTCGGATCGGGCGTCTTCGCCGGCCCTCCAGAGATCATCTGGAGGGCCGTTCCGGCTCTGTCCCCAGGGCCGCTCGCCAACTCGTCCGGGCTGCGCTGTGGTCGCCATCTGGTAGGAATGGGATCCGGCCGGACACGTCGTACGCCGGTTGAGCCGGCCGGCGGACGGTTGGCCGGGCGATGACCGTGAGTTGAAAGGGTGGCGTGTTCTGCTCTTCCCACACGTCTGGCCGGACGGGGAGGGGCGGGGTGCCGGGACCACTGCCGGGGATGCCGGCGGAACCGACGGGAAGGCGGGCGAATGTTGACCGGGCTGGTGCTGGGGGCCGCCGCGATGACCACCGGGCTGGTGGCCGGGGTCTTCGTCCTGTACGCACACACGATCATGCCCGGGCTGGGCCGTACCGACGACCGTACGTTCGTGGGTGCGTTCCAGGCCGTCGATCGGGCGATCATCAACCCGTGGTTCATGTCCTGCTTCTTCGGGGCGCTGGTCCTCACCGGTGTCTCCGCCGCCCTGCACCTGCGGGCGGACGGGCACGGCGGGTTGCCGTGGATCGCCGTCGCGTTCCTGCTCTACCTGGTGGTGGTCGTGATCACGCTGGCGGTGAACGTACCGCTGAACGACGCGATCAAGGTGGCCGGCGACCCGGACCGGATCGCCGACCTCGCCCAGGTACGCCGGGACTTCGGCGAGGCGAGGTGGCGGGCGTGGAACCTGGTCCGCGTCGTACTCAGCTCCACGGCGTTCGGCTGCCTGCTCGTCGCGCTCGTCGTGTACGGCCGCCGGCGCTGATCCCTCCCACCCGGCGAGCCGGCCGGTTGCCGGACAAGGCGCGGCCATCGCGATGACCAGCCAGAACAGGATGCAACAGGCCGAGGAACGAGCCGGCGACACCGGCGACGATGTTGATCCCGAGGGCGGTGCCGCGCTGCTGACGTTGCCGCTTCGAGCGGGTTCAGGTGTACCGCGTTGAAGATCGCCGGTAGCGAGGTCAGCACGATCGGCGCACCGCAGGTCACCGCATCGACCCGGCTCGCTGCGCCGGTACCGCCCGAGGTTCAGGTCCGGTGATCGGCCGCGTTGCCGGCGGGACTTGCGAGTAGCCCCGAGGATGTAGCCATGGAGATTTTCCGGAACTGGTGGGTCCGCCTGACCGCAGTGCTCGGTACGGCGGCGTTGACAGTGTTCGTACCGGCCATGGCCTGGGCGTCGAGCGGGCCCGGCGAGATGGTGGTGGAGGCGGCCCGGGGGCGCCGGGCCCGGGGCAGCTTCGGGATCTGGGGGCTGGTCTGCTGCCTGATCGTGGTCGGCGTGATCGTCGCCGTACTGGTCCTCGTGATGCGCAACCGCAGGTCGGGAGGGAAGCGCTGAGCAGCCGCGTCGGGTGACCCCGACCCGGCGCACCGGCTGCTGGTCGATCGCCGGGCGGGCGGCCCTCGCCGGTGTCCGGAAGGGACCCCTCCGCCGCGGGGAGAACGGCGGGCGGGTCCCTTCCCGGCGGCTCAGCTCGTCAGCGCGGCGTTCGCCTGGCTGATGAAGGACGCCGCGGCGGTACGCGGGGAAGCCCTGCCGAACTGGACGTTCTCGGCCGCCTGGATCAGCAGTTGCTTGACCGTGGCGTGCCCCTTCGGCGGCGGCACCGGAGCCGGTCCGAACTTCTCCGTCATGGTGGTCTCGAAGGCGACCGACTGCTTCATGCTCTCGTCGGTCAGCGACGCCTCCACGGCCCGCCGTACGTCCAGGTTGGCGCTCAGGCCCCGCTCGGTGCCGAGGATCTCGCCGGCCACGGCGTCGTTGACCAGGAAGTCGATGACGTGCACGACGGTCTCCGGATGGCGGGTACCCCGGAAGGCGGCCCAGTAGAGCGAGGCCCGGGCCCACTGCGCGGCCGGCTTGCCGGGATAGCTGACCACCTTGAGTCGGTCCTTGGTGAGCTTCTGCAACTCCGGGAGCTGGTTGGACCAGACGAACGAGGTTGCCGCTTGGCCGCTGGCCACCAGTTGCTTGGTCACGTCACCGCTGTTCGCCGGCTGGATCACCTGTGCCGGCGGGGCCGCCCCGCGCTTCCGGGCATCGGCCCACAGCTCGAACCAGCGAGCCAGGTCGCTCTCGGTGAAGCCCACCTGCCGGCCCCGGTACAGCTCCTTGTCCTGGGAGCGCAGCCAGACCCAGAGCGCCTTGTAGTCCGCGGACGGGTCCATGGTGCCGTAGACCTCGCCGTCGGAGCGCTCGGTGATCCGCTCGGCCCACTCCAGATAGTCCTCGTAGGACATCCCGATCTGCGGCTCCGGCAGGTCGTACCGGTCGAGCAGGCTCTTGTTGTAGATCAGGCCGGGGGTGTTCTCCGCCGCCGCGGCGGCGACCGTACGGCCGGTCACCTGGCTGGACTGGGCGAGACCGGCCGGCAGCTTCCGCAGGTCCAGCACGTCGGCCCGGACGTAGTCGGTCAGGTCCAGCAGGATCTCCCGCTGCGCGTACTCGGTGAGGTAGTTGTCGTCGATCTGGAAGATGTCCGGGGCGTTCCCGGCGGCGGCCTCGGTGGAGAGCCGGTCGAAGTAGCCGGCGTTGCCCTGGTAGGTGAACTTGAACGTGACGTCCGGATAGCGCTTGGTGTAGACCGCCAGCGCCTGCTTGGTCAGCTCGGCCCGGCGGTCGCCGCCCCACCAGAAGACGGAGAGTTCGACCTTGTCGTCCTGTGGTGCGGCGTTCTCGGCGGTGCAACCGGAGAGCGCGGTGACGACGACGAGCAGCGCGGCACCCAGACGCCGGCCGAGTCGGCCGGCCGGCGGTCTCTGGGCCACGGGGGAGGGGAGGGGATGAGGCACGACAACTCCTGACGACACCGGGTCAGCTGTGACGGCAACCGGATCATTCACCCAGCCGACCTCGGCGGGTGTCAACGCCCGTACGGGCAAGATCGTCCCAACCGCCGCCCGGAACGACCCGGGTGTCGGGGTCGGGCCGGCGACCCGGCCGACTCGGGCCGCACCGGGGCCGGCCCGGCGACCGTGATGTACTTGGGCACGTGGAACTGCTGCATTCGGGCAAGGTCAGGGACGTCTACGCCGACGGCGACGACCTGATCCTGGTCGCCTCCGACCGGGTGTCGGTCTACGACGTGGCGCTGCCGACCCCGATCCCGGACAAGGGCAAACTGCTCACCGCGCTGTCGCTCTGGTGGTTCGAGCAGCTCGCCGACCTGGTGCCCAACCACGTCATCTCGGCCACCGACGTGCCGGCCGAGTGGGCCGGGCGGGCGATCCGGGTCCGCCGGCTGGAGATGATCCCGGTCGAGTGCATCGCGCGGGGCTACCTGACCGGTTCCGGCATCACGGAATACGACAAGACCGGCGCCGTCTGCGGCGTACCGCTGCCGCCCGGACTGGTGGAGGCGTCGATCCTGCCCGAGCCGATCTTCACCCCGACCACCAAGGCACCGCAGGGCGAGCACGACGAGGCGATCACCTTCGCCGACGTGGTGGCCAAGGTCGGCGCCGAGACCGCCGAGCGGCTCCGCGAGGTCACTCTCGCCGTCTACCGGCGCGGCGCCGAGCTCGCCGCCGACCGGGGCATCCTGGTCGCCGACACCAAACTGGAACTCGGCTGGGCGCCGGACGGCACGATGGTGCTCGGCGACGAGGTGCTGACCTCCGACTCGTCCCGGTTCTGGCCGGCCGCCTCCTACCAGCCCGGCCGCGACCAGCTCTCGCTGAGCAAGCAGTTCGTCCGGGACTGGGCGGTCGGCACCGGCTGGGACAAGACCGGACCGGCCCCCGAGATGCCGCCGGAGGTCGTCGAGGCCGCCCGGGCCCGCTACGTCGAGGTGTACGAGCGGCTCACCGGCCGCCGCTGGTAGCCGGCACCTCGGCCGGCTGGACGCGTACCGGAAGGTCGTGTGCGGCCAGGAAGCCCGCCACCGCCGCCGACCACGGAAAGCGTTCGGCCTGCCGGCGGGCCGCCGCCCGGCGCTCCGGGCCCGGCCGGCCGACCAGCTCCAGCACGGCGTCGGCGTAGCCCGGTCCCTCGCCCGGCGCGGCCATCCCGGCCGGACCGAGCACCTCCGGCAGCGCGCTCTCCGCGCTCGCCACCACCGGGGTACCGCTGGCCAGCGCCTCCAGGGCGGCCAGGCCGAACGTCTCCACCGGCCCCGGCGCCAGCACCACGTCGGCGGTGGCGAGCAGCCGGGCCAGCAGGTCGCGGTCGGCGACGTAACGCAGGAACCGGACCGGCAGGTCGCCCCGGGCGGCGGTCGCGCGCAGCCGCTCCCGGCGCGGCCCGTCGCCGACCACCACCAGCACCGCGGGTACGCCCCGGTCCCGCAACCCGGCCAGCGCGGCGAGGGACCGCTCGGGGCGCTTCTCCGGCGACAGCCGGCCGCAGTGCAGCAGGAGCAGCTCGTCCGGCTCGGCGTAGCCGGCGCGCAGTCGGGGGTCGTACCGGTCCGGCCGGAAGTGCTCGAGGTCGACGCCGAGCGGTACCTGACGGAGGTTGCCGGCGCCGATCCGCCGGAACTCCGCCGCCGCCCACGAGGTGGTGCAGACGATCTGGTCGTGCCCGGCGACGGTACGCAGGTTGAGCCGGTCGGCCACCCGGCGGAGCTGGCCACCGGGGAGCAGCCGGAGCAGCCCGTCGAGGCTCTCGTGCGACACCATCATGCTGCGTACGCCGTGCCGGCGGGCCCAGGCGCCGGTCCAGCGCAACGTCGTACGGTCGGAGATCTCCAGCCGGTCCGGGCGCAGCTCGCGCAGCAGCCGGGCCAGCCGTACCCGGTCGACGATCACCCGGTAGCCGCCCATCCCGGGTACGGACGGACTGGCCAGCGTGATCACCCGACCCTGCTCGGTCTGCTCGTCGGTGTCGCGCCGGCCGGGCATCACCAACACCGGTTCGTGCCCGGCGGCGGCGTACCCGGCGCCGAGCTGGCGCAGCGCGGTACGCAGCCCGCCCGAGCTCTCGGTGATGAAGTTGGCCAGCCGCACGATCCGCACGCCGTCTCCCTGCTCTGTCCGTCGGCGGCCCGAAGTTCCGCACCGAAGAGATCGATCTGTTCGCCGCCCTGCCCGGAGGTCACCGGTTTCCCCCATGGAGAGGCCGGGTCACGCGGCCGCCTGCCGCAGCCGGAACAGCCGGCCGGGCCGGGGACTGCCCACCGCCGGCGCCTCGGCGAGTACCGCCGTGTAGTGCCCGATCAGCTCGTCACCGATCGCCGCCCAGGTACGCCCGCGCACCGCGGCCCGCCCCGCCCGGCCGTACTCCGCCCGGCGGTCCGGGTCGGCCACCAGCCCGGCGATCGCGGCGGTGAACGCGTCCGGATCGTCCGGCCGGACCAGGTGACCGGTCCGGCCGTCCCGTACCAGGTCGAGCGGCCCACCGGCGGCCGGGGCCACCACGGGCAGCCCGCTGGCCATCGCCTCCTGCACCGTCTGGCCGAACGTCTCGTACGGGCCGGTGTGCGCGAAGACGTCGAGGCTGGCGTAGATCCGGGCGAGCTGCCGGCCGTGCCGGGGGCCGACGAAGAGCGCCTGCGGCAGTGCGCGGCGCAGCGCCGGACCGGCCGGACCGTCGCCGACCACCACCACCCGGACCCCGGGCAGCGTGCTCGCCCCGGCCAGCAGGTCCACCCGCTTCTCCACCGCCAGCCGGCCGACGTAGCCGACCAGTACCTCCCCGCCGGGGGCGAGGGCGCGGCGCAGCGCGGCGCTGCGGTGTTCCGGCCGGAACCGCTCGCTGTCCACGCCGCGCTGCCACAGCCAGATCCGCTGGATGCCGTGCTCGTCCAGGGCGCTCGCGGTGGCACTGGACGGGGCCAGGGTGCGGTTCGCGCAGTTGTGCACCCGACGCAGCCAGCGCCACGCCGCCGCCTCGGTCAGCCGTACCCGGTACGCCCGCGCGTACGCGGCGACGTCGGTCTGGTAGACGGCCACCGAGGGCAGCCCCATCGCCCGGGCCACCGTGACGCCCCGGGCGCCGAGCACGAACGGGCTGGCCAGGTGCACCACCTCGGCGTCGTGCCCGCGCAACGCCGCCGCCAGCTCCCGCCCGGGCAGGCCGAGGCGGAACTGCGGGTAGCCGGGCATGGGCACCGACGGCAGCCGTACCACCGGGTAGGGCAGCGCGTCGGCGCCGTCCCGGGCGCCGGCCGCCGGCTGCGGTGCGATCACCAGGGGCCGGTGACCGCGCCGTACCAGGTGCTCGGCGACCCGTACGACCGAGTTCGCCACCCCGTTGACATCCGGCGGAAAGGACTCCGTGACGATCGCGATCCGCATGCGCTCACCGTCGTGCAGGTCCCCACCGTCCAGGTCACGGCATCATGACCTGCCGGCGAACTGTCAGCGACGAAGCGTGGAGCCGGTGTCCGGCGGCAGCTCAGGGTTGGGCGGCGACCGGCACGGCGGTGGGGAGCGGCACGGCACCGGCCAGTGGCACCATCGGACGCGGCGGGCGGTGCCGGGCCGCGCCGACGGCGAGGGCGGCCACCCGACGAGGAACACCGGGAGTACGGCGGTGACCAGCGGCGGCCCGCCGGGCAGGAAGGGGTGGTTGACGGCGGGGGTGCCCTGGGCGAGCGGCAGCGGTGCGCGGCCGGCGGCGGCGACCGCGACGGTCGCGAGCCGGCGCCGTACGACGTGTGGCGGGATGCCGGGCGCCCGCCGTCGGGACAGCCAGCCGGCCAGCGCCGGTACGGCGGCGCCCAGCCCCAGGATGACGGCCAGGCCGACGCTGCCGGCGAGGCTGGCGCGCTCCACCGCCCCGTTGACAACGACCAGCACCGCGCCGGTGCCCGCGGCGTCGGCTGCCCGTCTCGTACCCCTTCGGAGGCGAAGGTCCTGGTCGACGGGGTGGTCGAGGATGGGCGAGATCCATTCGTTACTTGACGGAGATAGTTCGTTCGCCGTAGGAAAGAAGAGTGACTGACGTGGTCAACCCGCCAACCAGCCCCGTGAGCCGGGAGCGGTCCAAGGAGATCAAGCGCCTTTCGGTGATCTCCGCGGCCCGACAGGCCAGGGTGCTGTCCCGGGCCGAGCTGACCGAGCTGACCGGGCTCAGCCCCGCCACGCTGACGCCGCTGGTCCGCGCCCTGATCGCCGAGGGTTACCTCATCGAGCGGGGGCCGGGTGCCTCGCGTACCGGCCGGCCGCGCGCCATGTTGGAGTTCAACCCCGGCGCCGAGCTGGTCGCGGCGGTCTCGCTGGAGCCGTCCCGGATCAGCTGCGAGATCGCCGACAGCGACGGGACGGTGATAGCGCACCGCAACGCCCGGCTGCATACCGACATCGTCAAGACGATCTGCCGGTTCGTGCCGGAGCTGGCCGGCGACGGGATGCCGGCGCTGCGCGGGGTGGCGATCGCGGTGCCGGGTGTCTCCTCCGGCGGTGCCGTGCGGTTGGCGCCGTCGGTCGGCGTGATCGAGGGCCAGCCGATCGGCGACTCCGTCCAGGCGATGCTCGGCGTGCCGGTGGTGGTGGACAACGACGTCAACCTGATGGCCGCCGGCGAGCACGCCGCGGGTGCTGGCAGCGACGTCACCGACCTGCTGCTGCTGCACGTGGCCGACGGCATCGGCGCCGGCCTGATCCTGGACGGCCGGGTCCGCCGGGGTGCCGCGGGCGCTGCCGGCGAGGTCGGCTTCCTTCCGCTGGAACGGGGCGACCAGGGCCACGACGGGGTGGGTCCGTTCGAGGCGCGGTGGTCGGAGAACGCGATCGCCGAGCGGGTCGTCGCACTGCGTCCCGGCCGGCGACCGAGGGCTCCCATCCGCGAACTCGTCGAGTTGAGCCGCACCGACGCCGAGGCGGACGACTATCTGCGCGAGGTACTCGGCGCCTGGGCCCGGCTGATCGTCTCCTGCGTCTGCGTGGTGGATCCGGGCCGGGTGCTGCTCAGTGGTGCGGCGGCAGACCTGGACGACGCCGCCCTCAACCTGCTCCAGTCTCTGGTCTCGCTGGCCGCCCCGGCCGCGACCGAGGTCCGTCGCGCCGTCCTCGGCGACCGGGCGGTACTGCATGGCGCGGTGAGTTACGCGCTCGCCGCTGCGGCGGCTCCGGCCGCCACCAGTGGAGCTTTCTGAACCGCATGATTCCCCACCCCGGAGGTAACCCCATGAGACGCCGATCGGTGCTCGTCGGAGCACTCGCGATAACGATGATGACCAGCCTGGCCGCCTGCGGTGGTGACGACGACGCCGCGGAGGGCGGTACCGGCGCCGAGAAGATCGTGGTGTACACCGCCCGCGACAAGAAGGTCGCGGACTTCGTGGTCGGGAAGTTCACCGCGAAGTACCCGGAGTACCAGGGCAAGGTCGAGGTGCTCACCCTCGGCGCCCAGGAGATCCTGGAGCGGGTACGGGCGGAGAAGGCCAACCCGCAGGGCGACGTCTGGTGGGGTGGCACCCAGCAGGCGCTAGCCACCGGGGCCACCGAGGACCTGCTGGCCGGTTGGCAGCCGGCCTTCGCGTCGAAGATGGACGCCCAGTACAAGGATGCCCAGGGCCGCTGGTTCGGTGAGATCCTGCTGCCCGAGGTCATCATGTACAACAACAAGGCGGTCCCGGCAGACCAGGCGCCGAAGGACTGGGACGACCTGATCACGCCGGCCTGGAAAGACAAGATCATCATCCGTGACGTGGCCGCCTCCGGCACGATGCGCTCGATCTACTCCTCGATGATCCAGAAGCTCTCCCCGGACGGCAGCAACCCGCAGCCCGGCTACGACTGGCTGCGCAAGCTGGACGCCAACACCACCGAGTACGCCGCCAACCCGGCGGACCTCTACCTGAAGATGTCCCGGGGACAGGGTGTGGTCAGCCTCTGGAACCTCCAGGACGTCCTGTTGCAGGCCAACCAGTCCAACATGCCGTTCGGCTACGTGATGCCGGCCTCCGGCGCGCCGGTCCTGGTCGACGGGCTGGGTGCGATCAAGGGCGGCAACACCACCGGCGCGCAGAAGTTCATCGAGTTCCTCTACGACGACGCGCTCCGCGCCGAACTGGCCCGCGACTACTTCCAGATCCCGGCGGTGGAGATCGCCGAGAAGCCACAGTGGCTGGCCGAGCTGGGCCTGAAGCCGATGGACGTGGACTGGGACGTGATCGCGAAGCACGAAACCGAGTGGATCAACCACTGGAACGCCGAGATCAAGAACAAGGGCTGACCGTTCCGGTGCCGGCCCGGCCCACCTATCCGGGCCGGCACCACCAGGCTGGCGCGCCGGTCCGGGGGTCGAACCGGACCGGCGCGCCAGCCCCGCGGCCCGGCTGCCGCCGGCATCGCACCGACCGGCGGCAGCCGGGTCGACAAAGAGACGACGCGTCCCGGATCGGGCGCGGGGAAGGGAACTCATGATCGGTGTCACGCTGGAGTCGGTCAGCAAACGCTTCGCGGGTGCCGGCGACGCCGCAGCGGTCGACGATGTCGATCTCGGCGTCGACGCCGGCGAGTTCTTCACGCTGCTCGGGCCGAGCGGCTGCGGAAAGACCACCACACTGCGGATGATCGCCGGCTTCTACTTTCCCACCGCCGGCCGGATCCGGTTCGGCACCGAGGACGTCACCCGCAAGCCGCCGAACAAGCGGGACACCGGCATGGTGTTCCAGAACTACGCGCTCTTCCCGCACCTGTCGGTCGCGCAGAACGTGGGATACGGACTCAAGATCCGTAGGGTTCGCGGGGCGGACGCCCGCGCCCGGATCGCCGAGGCGCTCGACCAGGTGCACCTGACCGGGTACGGCGACCGCCGGATCGACCAGCTCTCCGGCGGCCAGCAGCAGCGGGTGGCGCTGGCCCGCGCCCTGGTGATCCGGCCGCGTACCCTGCTGCTGGACGAGCCACTGTCCAACCTGGACGCCAAGCTGCGCGAGGAGACCCGGACGGAGATCCGCCGCATCCAGCGGGACGCCGGCCTCACCTCGATCTACGTCACCCACGACCAGGCCGAGGCGATGGCCATGTCGGACCGGATCGCCGTGATGGAATCGGGCCGGGTCCGGCAGGTCGGCACGCCGCAGGAGATCTACCACCGCCCCGCCACCACCTTCGTCGCCCGGTTCATCGGCCGCAGCAACGTACTGTCGCTGCCGGTGCTGGCCGCCGCCGAGCAGACCGTCGAGGTACGGCTGCCCGACGGCACGACCCGTACGGTGGCGGCACCGCGGGAGCACGGACTGGCCGAGTCCGGCACCGCGCTGATCTCGATCCGGCCGGAGCACATCGGGCTCTGCGGGCCGGAGGAACCGGAGGCGCTGCCGGGGCTGATCACCGACCTGGAGTTCACCGGCATGGCGACCAACCTGACCGTGGACGCCTCGGGCCAGGAGTTGACCGTCGCCGCGGTGGACGTACCCGACGGGCTCGCCGTCGGCGACCGGATCGGGCTGCGGATGCCGGCCGCCCGGATGTGGGTGGTCCACCCGTGAGCGTTCCGACGACGACCGCCCCGCAGCCGTCCCGGACCGGCCCGCCCCGGCCGGCCGATCCGGTGCGGACCCGCCGGTCCCGGCTCGCCGGCCGGCTCCTCGGCGACGCGGGCGGCGGCTGGTTCCCGTACCTGCTGGTGTTGCCGCTGGTGCTGGTGCTCTGGGGCTACGTGGTACAGCCGATGCTGGCCACCTTCGCGCAGAGCGCGGACGGCGACGGGATCGACAACTACGCCGGTTTCCTCTCCGGTGCCGGCGTCGCCCGTAGCTCGCTGCTCACCTCGCTGGGCATCTCGGCCGGCAGCGTGCTGCTCTGCGGGGTGGTCGGGGTCGCGATGGCGTTCCTGCTCAAGCGGTTCGCCTTCCCCGGCCGCCGGCTGATCGAGGCGATCATCCTGGTCCCGGCGGCACTCCCACCGCTGATCGGCGCGATCTCGTTCCAGCTGCTCTACAGCGAGACCGGGATCCTGCCCCGGGGCCTGCAACAGCTCTTCGGTACGGAGAATCCGGTGCTGCCGTTCGACGGCATCGCCGGGGTGCTGGTGGTGCACACCTTCACCATGTACCCGTTCTTCTACCTGGCAGCCTCCGCCGCGCTCGCCGGGATGGACCCCTCGGTGGAGGAGGCCGCCTACAACCTGGGCGCCGGGCGGGTCCGGGTCTGGCGCACGGTGCTGCTGCCGATGCTCACCCCGGCGCTGGTCTCCGCCTCGCTGCTGGTCTTCATGACCTCGCTCGCCTCGTACACCGCGCCGCTGCTGTTCGGCGTCGACCGCACGATGACGATGCAGATCTACATCAACCGGACCAACGGCGACCTGCCGATGGCCTCCACCTACGCCTCGGTGCTCGGCGTCGTCTCGGTGCTCTTCCTGCTCGGCATGCGCTGGTACGAGGGGCGGCGCAGTTACCGGTCGCAGTCCAAGGGCGTCTCCGCGTACCGCCGGGAGATCCGTAACCCGGTCGGCCGGTGGCTCGCCCTGCTCGGCTCGCTGCTCGCCACGGTGGTGCTGCTGGCTCCGGTCGCCACGATCGCGGTGGTGGCGTTCTCGGTCGACGGCTCGTGGACCACCCAGGTGCTGCCCAGCGACTACACCATGGAGAACTTCGTCGACATCTTCACCGAGCCGCAGGCGTTCCAGCCGATCCTCAACTCGTTGCAGATGAGCCTGCTGGCCACCGCCGGGTGCGTCGTGGTCGGCGTGCTGATCGCGTACGCGGTGCGCCGGCTCCGCTTCGTCGGACGCGGCCTGCTCGACGTGGCGGTGATGCTCGCCTGGGCGCTGCCCGGCACGGTCGTGGCGATCAACCTGATCGCGGCGTTCAGCACCGGCAACGCGTTCAGCCTCGGACAGGTGCTGGTCGGCACGTTCTGGATCATGCCGTTGGCGTACTTCGTGCGGTTCCTGCCGCTGGTGTTCCGGTCCAGTTCGGCGGCGCTGGCCCAGCTCGACCCGTCGCTGGAGGAGGCGGCCCGCAACCTCGGCGCCTCCTGGCCCCGGGCGTTCGGGTCGATCACGCTCCGGCTGATGCTGCCCGGCGTACTGGCCGGCGCGCTGCTCGCCTTCGTGCACGGGGTCGGTGAGTTCGTCGCCTCGGTGCTGATCTACACCGCCAGCACCGCGCCGATCTCGGTGGCGATCAACAACCGGATGTACTCGTTCGAGATCGGTACGGCGGCGGCGTACGGGATGCTCCAGGTCGCGCTGATCTTCGTGGTGATGGTGGTCTCCGGCCGGCTCCAGGGCGGCGGCCGGGCGGCCCGGGAGGCGGCACGATGGACGAACTGATCCCGGCAGGCGACGCCCCGGACGAACCGGTCGGGGAGTGGCTGGCCGGTGCCGGACTGATCCCGATCGGCCGGGTGTCCGGCAGCCGGCTGCCGGCCGTCACGGCGGCGGCCGACTTCGCCGTACTCCCGGTCGGTGCCGTCGAGTGGCACGGCCCGCACCTGCCACTGGGCACCGACCTGATCCTGGCCGAGGGCTTCGCCGCCGAGCTTGCCGGCGGCACCCACCGCGGGGTGCTCTTCCCGGCGGTGCCCTACACCGCCTGCCCGGGCCAGACCCGACCCTGGCCGGGTACCGTCGCCATCCGCCCGGAGGTGGCCGTCGGCTACCTCTGCGACGTGCTGGAGGGAATCGTCGCCGCCGGCTTTGACCGGCTGCTGGTGGTCAACGGGCACGACGCCAACATGTCCACCGTCCGGGCGGCGATGGAGTGGGTCTCCGGCCGGCGCCGGTCCAGCCTGCTGCTGGTCAACTGGTTCCAGTTGGTCACCCCCGCCGAGACCACCGAGCTGTACGGCGACCGGCCGGCCCGGGGGCACGGCGGCGCGTACGAGACGTCCGGGGTGCTCGGCTTCGACCCTGCCTCGGTACGCCTGGACGCGGTCGACGACCTGCCGCCCCGGCCCAAGCTGTCGACCGGGCACCCGTACGTGCTGGTGGAGTCCCGGCCGGATCCCTGGGCGGGCTGGTCCGGGCACGTGTCGATGGCCACCGAGCCGATCGGCCGGCAGATCCGCGAATTGGCCGGTACCCGGTTGCGTGAGGTGGTCGACTCCTGGCTGGCCGCCCCGCTGCCCGGCCCGCCCGGCGCGACCGAGGAGGATTCGTGACGATCGGCCGGGGACTCGACATCGTCGACTTCCACCTGCATTTCCGGATCGGCGCCGACCAGACCGTACGGGCCGCCGAACACGCCGTCGGCATGCATCCCGGCGGCGAACGGGAGGCCGCGGTACGCGCCGCGGGCGCCGCCCCGTACGCGGCCCGGTGGCGCCGGGCGTGGTCGTTCCCGGAGCCGGAGCCGCCGGCCGAGCACTGGCCGGACGAGGCCGACCGGTGGGCGACCGAGCTGCGCGAACACGGGATCCGCCGGGCGGTCTTCCTCACCGGGGGCGGCAACGACGCGGTGGCCGACGTGGTCGACCGGCATCCCGACCGGTTCCTCGGGTTCGCCCACCACGACCCGTTCGCGCCCGGAGCCGCCGCCGAGCTGGAGCGGGCGGTCAGCGAACGCGGGCTGCGCGGCTGGAAGATCTTCGCTCCGCTGCTGCGGGGGCCGCTGGACGACCCGGCGCTCGATCCCGGCTGGGCGGCGGCGCAGCGGCTCGGGGTGCCGGTGCTGGTGCACGTCGGGCACTACGGCAGCGCGGGCGGCATGTCGTCCAGCCCGTACGACAGCCCGAACCACCTGGCCCGGGTGGCCCGGCGCTTTCCCGAGCTGGCCTTCGTGGTGCCGCACTTCGGGGTGCAGCACGTGCAGGAGCTGCTCTTCGCCGCCTGGGGCTGCGCCAACATCCACGTCGACACCTCCGGATCGAACCAGTGGGTGCGCTGGATGCCGTACAAGCTGACGCTGGAGGACCTGTTCCGGCGCTGCTACGAGACGATCGGGCCGGGCCGCATCGTCTTCGGCAGCGACTCGTCCTGGTTCCCGCGCGGCTACGTCAGCCGGTACCTCGACGACCAGTTGCGGATCTGCCGGGAGATGGGGATGCCGGACGCTGACCTGCGGGCGATCTTCGCCGGCAACGCGGAACGGCTGCTCGGCCTGACCGGCTGAGCGGCGTCGGGCCGCGCCTGCCGGAGCGCCACGCACGGCCTCCGGCGAAACGAACGGACACGAGGGACACCATGACGAGCAGACCGTCGCTGACCACCTACCAGCAGCACCACCTGCGGCCGACCTACGACCACCACGCGCCCTACCTGTTCGGGCCGATGGTGCAGGCCAGCCAGGCCCACGTGGTGATGCTGGTCGAGCAGGGCCTGATCCCGGCCGAACGGGGGGCCCGGCTGCTCCGCGGCCTGCGCGAGCTGGCGGCCGACACCGCCGCGCCGCCGCCGTTCGACGGCACTGTGGAGGACACCTACTTCCAGGTGGAGAAGCGTCTCGCCGAGGTGTGCGGGATACCCACCTCCGAACTCGACGTCCAGCTCGCCCGTAGCCGCAACGACCTGGACGCGGGCGTGTTCCGGATGGTGCTGCGGGGGCAGTTGCTCGGCGTACTGGACCGGCTGCTGGCCACCGGGCGCACCGCGCTGGACCGCGCCGACCGCTACGCCGACGTGCTGATCACCGGGTACACCCACCGCCGGCCGGCCCAGCCGACCACCATCGGGCATGTCCTGGCCGGGTACGCCGAGGCACTGGCCGGCGAGGCGACCGCCTACGCCGACCTGCTGGACCAGCTCAACCGCTCGCCGCTGGGCTCGTGCGCGTTCGCCGGTACCGATCTGGACATCTCCCCGGCCCGGGTGGCCGAACTGCTCGGCTTCGACGGTTTGATAACCAACTCGTACGAGGCGGTGGCCGGTGCCGACCACCTGGTCCAGGTGGCCACCCTCAACGCCCAGGCGCTGGCCACCGGGGCCCGGCTGGCCCGCACCCTGATGGACTGGCTCACCTGGCGCTGGGTGGCCACGCCGCTGGACTTCACCCAGGGCAGCAGCATCATGCCGCAGAAGCGCAATCCGGTGGTGCTGGAGCACCTCGTCTCGATGGCGGGCGCGGCGGCCGGCGACGCCGCCTCGGTGCTCAACAACGTGGGCGCGGCGTGGTGGGAGGACTCCAACAACGCGACCACCGACGTACAGGTCCGGCTCTGGGACAGCTGCGACCGTGCCGACCGGTTCTTCGCGCTGCTCGGCGGGTTCCTCGGCGAACTGGTGCCCGAGCAGCCGCCGACGCCGGCCGAGATCGTCGCGTCGGGGGCGACCACCACGGCCGCCGCCGACGCGCTGACCCGGCACGGCGTACCGTTCCGGGCCGCACACTCGGTGGTCGGCACCCTGGTGCGGGCCGGTACCCCGGACACCTGGACGGCCGAGCAGGTCCGGGCCGCGGCCGGCGCGGTGGGCCTCGCCGGTCCGCTCGACGACGCGGCGGTGGCGGATCTGATCGCCGCTGCCGTCCGCCCGGAGCTGACCATGGCCCGGGCCCAGGCGGACGGTCCCGGCACAGCGGCGGTACGGGCACAGACCCGGATCCTGCGGGACGGCTTCGACGCGGTCGGTGCCCGGGTGACGGGCCTGCGGGGCCGGCTCGCCGCCGCCGAGCGGGCCCTGGACGAGGCTGTGGACGGGCGGCTCGGGCAGTGACAGTACGGTCCCACCCGACCTCGTCCGAACAACGGCTCCCCGGGCCCGAGACCTCCGACGGCAGCCATCCCCGGCACGCTCCGGCGCCGCCCCACCCCGGTGTCGTCGACCTCGACGGCGTACGCCGGATGTCGGGTGCGGCGCCGGACGCCGTGGCGGCGTCGGGGCGGCTGCTCGGCATCGACTTCGGCGGCACCAAGATGGCCGTCGGGGTGGCCGACCACAGCGGTAGGTTGCTGGTCGCGAAGCGGGTCGCCACGCAGGCGGAGCGCGGTGCCCGGCAGGCGCTGGACCGGGCGCTGGAGCTGGCGGCGGAACTGCTCGCCCGGGCCGGTGGAGAGCTCACCGCGGCCGGGATCGCCTCGCCGGGAGTGATCCGGCCCGACGGCATCGACCTGGCCCCGAACGTACCCGGCTGGGAGGGGCTGCGGTTGGCCGACGCGGTCCGGGAACGGCTCGGCGTCGCGCAGGTGGCGGTGGCCAACGACCTGAACGCGGCGGCCCTGGCCGAGCTGCGCATCGGCCTGCTGCGGGACGCGGATCCCGGGTTGGTGGTCGGGCTCGGCACCGGCGTCGCGGCTGCGGTCACCACGCAGGGCACCGTCCTGTCCGGCCAGCGCGGGGCGGCCGGCGAGATCGGGTACGCCGTGACCGGCTGGTCCGGCCCGGAGTCCATGCTGGAGCGGGTCTTCTCCGGCGGCGCGCTGGACCGGCTGGCGGCGACGTTCGGTCTGACCGGCGGCGCGGCGGCGCTCTGTGCCGAGGCCGCCCGGCCCGGTCCGGCCCGGGAGGCCCTGCGGGCCCGGCTCGACGAGTTCGCCCGCCACCTGGTGACCTGCTGCCTGTTGATCGACCCGCGCCGGGTGGTGCTGGTCGGCGGGGTGGCCGGTAACCCGCTGGTCCGGGAACTGCTCGCCGAACGCCTCACCGAGGCGCTGCCGTACCGGCCGGAACTCGTGCTGTCCGGGTTTCCCGACGACGCGGCGCTGCTCGGTGCGGTGACGATGGCGGCCGAGCTGGTCTCCACTCCGGATCGGGGCTGATCCTCCGACCGCGGCTCAGGTGTGTCAGGAAGGGACCCGCCGATCCGGAAAGCGATGGCGGGCCCTTCCTGACGGGTGGGCGCGTGGCCGAGCGCGTACCTTCGTTCCTCGGGCAAATTAATTATGTCCGTAAGTCCTGCATTATTCATATCTGCGCCCGGCTCTGGTCGCCGATCGGAATACGTCGTACTCAGGGGCTCCGGCAAGGAGTTCGATGGCCATGTGGCGGGTCGCGGTCGGGCGTTCACTTGATTTCTTCTCAGAAGAAATAAAGGAGCGCCCAGAGGATTGACTCGCCCCAAGACGATCTTTAGCGTTACCCAGCGAAGGCCTTCCAGCGGGTACGGACGCCCCGTCCCGCTGCCCCCAACGCCGATCGTTCACCCAACGCAGACGTCCAGCGCCGCTGGTGTCTGAGCATCCGACGCCGCCACCCGATCCGTGGCGGACACCCGGTTGACCCACGTGTGAATCCGCGAACCGACGTACCCCGTCGGGGCTCCGCCGTCCGCGTGGCGCGCGTCGGCGGCAACACCGGTACGCCTGCGCCGACCTGCACAGATTCCCCAAGAGGAGGTATGCACATGAGATGGCGCGCCAAGATCGCAACAGCGGTTTGCGGTCTGGTATCACTCAGCCTGCTTGGCGCGGCTCCGGCCGCGGCCAAGTCCGACGACGCCGTCGACCTGGACGTCATGTTCATCGGGGCACACCCGGATGACGAAGCAGGCCAACTCGGCATGCTCGGATACTGGAACGAGTACCACGACATCGAGGCCGGGGTCATCACCATGACCCGCGGCGAGGGCGGCGGCAACGCCGTCGGCCTGGAGGAGGGTCCGCCGCTCGGGATCCTCCGCGAGGCCGAGGAGCGCCGCGCGACCGGCTGGGCGGGCATCGACCACATCTACAACCTCGACGCCGTCGACTTCTACTACACCGCCAGCGCCCCGCTCTCCGAGCAGATCTGGGGCTACCAGAGCGCGCTGTCGCGGATCGTGCGGGTACTCCGGACGACCCGGCCGGAGGTCATCATCACGATGAACCCCTCGGCCACCCAGGGCAACCACGGTAACCACCAGAAGGCGGCCATGCTCGCCGTCGAGGCGTTCTACGCCGCGGCGGACCCGAACGCGTTCCCGGAGCAGATCAGGCAGGAGGGCCTCAAGCCCTGGCGGGCCGCGCGGATCTTCCAGAGCGGCGGCGCCGGCTCGGGCGCCACCGGCCAGGCCTGCGAGACCGCCCCGTTCACCCCGTCCGACCCGACCAACGTCGTCTTCGGCACCTGGCAGGGCTACCGGTCGGCGCGGCACGACGACATGCGCTGGAACCAGCTCAACGTCCTGGCCCGACGCGAATACGTCAGCCAGGGCTGGGGCAACAGCGCCGACGCCGAGACCGACCCGGCCAGGATCGGCTGCAACCGGATCACGCTGATCGACAGCCGCACGCCGTACCCGGACCCGACGGCCGGCGGCACCGCGGCCCTCCAGGGCGCCACCATCAAGGCCAGGGGCGGCCTTCCGCTCGGTACCGAGCTGGACGTCCAGCCGGAACGCTGGGAGGTCCTCTCCGGACGTCCGTTCACGGTCGACGCGGTCGTCCGGGGCGCCGACCGGGCGATCCCCGGTGCCAGGGTGAGCCTGTCGGCCCCGGCCGGCTGGACCGTCAAGGGCAACGGCAACATCGGCACGGTCCCCACCCGCAAGACGAAGGTGGCGACGTTCACCGTCACCCCGCCGCAGGGGCTCGTCGCCGGTGACCGGTTCTCGCTCACGGCCACGATGACCAGCAAGAGGGACGGCAGCGGCAGCAACAGCGCGGTCGTCCGGGCCACCGCGCCGGTACGCGGCACCCTCGAACCGCTGCCCGAGATCGCCGACTTCCGGCAGTGGACCGAGAGCCACGACGTCAAGGCGCTGGACGCCCTGATCCCGTCGCTGTTGAGCCTGCCGAGCGGCGGTACCCGCCCGATCCGCGTCGACCTGACCAACTACAGCGACCAGGTGCAGTCCGGCTCGGTCCGGCTGACCCTCCCGGCCGGCTTCTCCGTCGCGGAGGCACAGCAGACCTACCAAGGGCTGCGGCCGGGGGCGCGCACGGCGGTCACCTTCACGGTCACCAACACGGACACGTCGCTGCCGACCGCCAACCGGGCACCGAACGACGGCGCCTACCCGGTCGGGATCGAGACCAGCTTCAACGGTGGCGACGCCGTCGAGAACGGGGCGCTGAACCTCGTCCCGGTCACCACGATTCCGAAGGCGGCGACCGCGCCGACGGTCGACGGCACCGCAGGCCCCGGGGAGTACACCGGGGAGACCATCGACATCTCGACCCGCTGGGAGGGACCCGCGGCACCGGCCTCGGACATCTCCGGCACCGCGCAGCTGACCTACACTGACGACGCCGTCTACGTCATGCTGAACGTCACCGACGACGTCCTCGGTTCGGTCCTGCCACCCGAGGACTGCAAGCGTCCCCGGCGCAACGACAACGTGGAGTTCGGCATCGACCCCCGGGGCAACTCCGGAAACACCTCGACCGTCTTCAACGTCGCGCTGTTCCCGACCACGAACGACCCCGAGCACGGCAACCCGCCGTGCTACGCCCGGGAGCGGGACAACCACCAGGGTCCCGGCCCCGAGACCGCGCCCGGCATGCAGGTCGCGTCGGTCGTCTCCGACCCGTACGACGGTTACCGGATCGAGGCGAAGATTCCGTTCGACGTCCTGCCGGACACCGTCGACCCGAACCGGATGGGCCTGGAGATCCTGGTCAACGACTCCGACACCCAGGACCTGTCGGGGCAGACCCGGGTCGGCTGGTCGACCTGGACCGGCGTCCGGGCCGACCCGTGGCGGTGGGGGATCGCCCGCCTCGACGGGTACCCGAGCCAGGACCCGGCACCGAAGGAGCCGATCTTCCCGGCGACGGCGGCGCTGAGCGTGGACTCGCCGCAGACCATCGCGCAGTCCAGCACGGACGGGGTCGCACCCGGCGGCTGGCGCGCCCTACCGGAGAACGCGGTACGGATCGAGCGGGTGAAGACCAGGGGCGGATCCGTCAGCGTGGACCTGCGTACCAGGCAGTCCGGCACCGTCCGGGTCTTCGTCTGGGACGGCGCGAAGGTCCTCGCCAGCACCAGCCGGGACCTCAGCTCGGGCAGGCACACCCTGGCGCTGCCGGTCGGCGTCGCGCCGCCGGCCGGATCGTCGGTGCTCGTCTCGTACCAGCACGGTGAGGCGACGACCGGGCTCGCGCACCGGCTGCCGCGCTGACCCGCTGCCGGGTGGGCCGGATCACGTATCCGGCCCACCCGGCCGCTCGCCGTCCAACAGGAACGTCCGCCGCTCGTCCGGGGTGAACGGCCTGGTGGCCCGGGTGGCCGCGGTACCGAGCAGCGTGTCGAGCGGACCGCAGACGTCACAACTCCAGATCCGTACCGAGCCGTCGGAGTGCACGGTGGCGACCCGTTCGCCGTCCGGGGCGAACGCGAAGCCGAGTGGCCCGGGGCCGAGGGTACGCAGGGTCACCGGCTCAGTGGCCCCACCGACCGCCCAGAGCTGGATCCCGGTCAGCTCCTCGCCACCGCCGAGGATCGCCAGGTGCCGCCCGTCGGGTGTGTAGCCGAGCCGCGTGGTGGCGGCGCCCTGGCCGGCGGAGGCGAGCACCACCCGGGCGGCCCCGCCGGTCGCCGGCCAGATCCGGATGGTGCTGTCCCGGCTCAGCCCGGCCACCGAACCGCCGTCGGGGCTGAACGACACCGAGCTGACCGGATCGGCACCGCCGTGCAGGGTGGCGACCCCCTCACCGGTGACGGTCCGGACCCGTACGCCGCCGTCCTCGGTGCCGGTCGCCACCCGGGAGCCGTCCGGGCTGAACGCCGCACCCGAGCCGGCCGGCGCCAGGTCGATGGCGACCGGTTGGCCGTCGAGCCGGTCCCAGAGCCGGATTCCGCCGCTGCCACTGGTCAACAGCCGCCGACCGTCCGGGCCGAACGTGACCCGGGTCGCCCGGCCGGCCTCGAAGGCGAGCAGTTGCCGACCGGACGGCCAGTCCCAGAGCCGCACCGTACCGGCCGCGTCGAGGCTGGCCAGCCGCCGCCCGTCCGGCGCGAACGCGACGTCCATGGTCATCCCGGCGTGCCCGGGCAGTACGACCGGGGCGGCGGGACCGGTGGCGAGGGCCGGGCCGGCCCGGTCGACCGGTACCGGCCAGATCCGGACCGTACCGTCGAAGATGCCCGCGCTGGCCAGGTGGCTGCCGTCCGGGCTGAACCGCGCGGCGTGCACCAGCCCGTCGTGCGGTTGCGCGATCGTCGGGTCGAACGGGCCGCCGATGTCCCAGCGCCGGACGGTGCCGTCCTGCCCCACGCTGACCAGCCGGCCGTCCGGGGTCAGTGCGACCGCGCAGACCGTACCGGCGTGCCCGCGCAGCGGCAGCGGGTCGAAGGCACCGGTCGGGTCCCAGATGGTGATCACGCCGTACGCGTTCTTGGTGACCAGCCGGCGTCCGTCCGGGCTGAACGCGGCGGGGAAGGCGCTGCGCAGCCGGCCGAGTACCGTCGGCTGGCCCCCGGCGGTCGGCCAGATCCGCAGTACGCCGCCGTCCTCGGTGGTGGCGTTGTCGACGCCGACGATCCGTTCGCCGTCCGGACTGAACAGCAGGCCGTCGGCGGTACCGGTGGAGTCGGCGAGCAGCGTCGGCGCCCGGCCCGGCTCGGCCGTCCGCCAGATCCTCGTCGGGGCGTCGCTGGTGGCGGCGGCCAACTGCCACCCGTCGGGTGACCAGGCCAGCGAGTGCACGGCGCCGCGCGCGGCGGGCAGCGGGCGGGCCCGGGGCGGGCCGGTCAACTCCCAGATCCGGACCACGCCGGCCCCGTCGCCGGTGGCCAGCCGCCGGCCGTCGGGGCTGAACGCGACGTCGCGGACCGGCTTGTGATGACCGGAGAGCAGCAGCGGGGCCCGGTCCGGGTCGGCGGTGTCCCAGAGCCGCACCGAGGCGGACTCGCCCGCGCTGGCGACCCGTCGACCGTCCGGGCTGATCGCCAGGGCGGTCAGCAGCTCCGGGCCCGGCTCGGCCAGCGTCACCGGTTGCCGGTCGGGTGCGGCCGGCTGCCAGAACTGCACGGACTTCCGCTCCCCGGCCGCGACGGCGTACCGGCCGTCCGGAGTGAGCGCGGCCTGCTTGACCGGCGCGGCGAAGACCTGCCGCCCCTCGATACCGCGCCAGCTCAGCGTCGCCTGCCGCAACACCGTCTCGGCCTCGGCGTCCGGCCGCACCTCGAAGGCCCGCCGGGCCAGCAGGAACGCCAGTTGCGGATCGCGGGACATCTGGGCCCGCGCCCCGGCGACCAGTTGCCGGTGTACGGCGAGATCCCGCTGCCCCCGCGCCTGCTGGGCCTGCACCACCGCCACCGAGGCCAGCACGGCCACCACCGAGACGACGGCCGCCAGCGCGGCCCCGAGTAGCCGTCGACGGCGGCGTCGACCGGCCGCCCAGCGGTCCTCGGCCCGCCGGCTGGCGTCGAGGTACTCCCGTTCCGTGCTGGTCAGGCTCTCCGGGTGCGCCTGCGCCCATGCCTGGGCCCGGGACAGTGCCAGCCCCCGGTAGAGCCCGCCCGGGTCTTGGCCGAGCGACCGCCACCCCGCCGCGGCCTGGGTGAGCTGCCGGTGCACGCGTACGCCGTCGAGGTCCTCCTCCAGCCAGCGGCGCAGCCGGGGCCAGGCGTCGAGCAGCGCCTCGTGGGCCAGCCGTACCGAGCGGTCGTCCAGGGTGACCAGTCGGGCGGCGGCGAGCCGTTCCAGTACGCCCGAGGTCAGCGCGTCCGTCTCGGCCAGTTCGGCCCGGTCCACCCGGCGGGCGGTCGGCAGCCCGGGCCGGTCCAGCGGTGCCGCCGGCTCGTCCCCGGTGCCGATCTCCACCATCCGGAGCAGTACGTGCCGGGCCGCCTGCCGCTGCCCGGGATCGAACTCCTGCCAGACCCGTTCGGCGGTCTGCGCCACCGCGCCGTCGATCCCGCCGGCCGCCTGGTAGCCGGCCAGGGTCACCGCGCTGCCCCGGCGCCGCCGCCACGCCTCCAGCAGCACGTGCGAGGCGACCGGCAGCGCACCGGCCCGACCGGCGACCTGGGCCACGATGGTGGAGACCAGGGCCCCCTCGACCATCGCCCCGGCCCGCTCGGCGGGGCGTACCACCGCGTCCCGGACCTGGGCGGCGGTCATCGGCCCGACCAGGACCTGGGCGTCGGCCAGCGCCGCCACCAGCTCGGGTAGCTCGGCGCAGTGACCGTAGAAGTCGGCGCGTACCCCGAGGACCACCCGCAGCCGGCTGTCCGGTGCGGCGACGGCGGCAAGCAGCGCGGCCACGAACCCGGCCCGGGCGCTGCCGTCCCGGCAGAGCGTGAATACCTCCTCGAACTGGTCGACCACCAGCCACAGGTCGGTCTCGGCGGGGGCGTCGGCCAGCAGTTGCCGGACCGTCAGGTGCAGCCGTGCCGGGTCGGCGGCGAGGTCGGCGCGGAGCGCACCGGCCGGGATCCGGAGCAGCCGGGCGAGCTGCACCGCCAGCTCGCCGAGCGGATCCGGCCCGGGGGTCAGCACCAGTACCGCCGGCCCTTCCTGGCGGAGCGTCACCGAGGGGACCAGCCCGGCCCGGAGTACCGAGGACTTGCCGCTGCCGGAGGCGCCGAACAGCGCCACGAACCGCCGGCCGGCGAGCCGCTGCCGCAGGTCGTCGACGACGTCCTCGCGGCCGAAGAACCACTCCGCCCGCTCCGGCCCGTACGCCAGCAGGCCCTGGTAGGGGGCGTCGTCGGGATGGGGCGGGCTGGGGGTCGGTGGCTCGTCCCGGGCGATCCGGCGCCAGCGGGCCTCCCACTCGGCCAGGTCACCGCCACACGCGGTCACGTACGCCAGGGTGACGGCGAGGGTCGGCAGCCGCCGCCCGCCGGCTGCCTCGGAGAGGGTGGTCGCGGAGAAGTGCGCCCGGCGGGCCAGTTCCCGGTAACCGGGGAGGCCGGCCTTCTCCCGCAGCAGGCGCAGCCCGGCGGCGAACTCCCGCACCTCCGGGGTTCCCGGCCCCAGTGCGCCCTCCGGTCGCGGCATGGTCCTTCCTCACCTTTACGTCGCTCGTCGTAGTCGGCCCGTCGGCTGTCCGGAGTTGATTGTCCGGGTCGGCGGGCCGAAGCCGGACAACGAGTCGGCGACTAGACATCTCCTCAACAGGGGTGCGACAGGCGCCTCACCAGCCAGATCACGAGGTGATCAGTAATGCGATCCACACTTCTCCGCAGCCCGCTCCGCCTGCGCAGTCCGCTCCGCCAGCTCTTCGTGCGGTCGCCGGGTGCGGCGGCCGGCGGGACGCCCGGGCGGTCGGGCCGGCGGATCGGGGCGGCGGCGGTCCTGCTCGGACTGACCGTGGCCCTGCTCGCCGGGACGGCGTCGCCGGCCAGCGCCGCGATCATCACCGTCCAGGACGGTTTCGAGGGAAACCAGGCGGCGAACTGGAGCTTCACCCACGTCGGCGACGGCACCGGTGGGATCAGTTCGCTCCAGACCCACAACGGGGTCAAGGACGGCTTCATCTCGATGCGCAGCGCCGGCTTCTCCTCGGTCGGCCGGCGGGTCTTCCTGCCGCCGACCACGAGCTGCACGGCGGGCATCTGGGTCAACCCGGTGCTGGCCACCCAGCAGATCAACTTCGAGATCATCGAGCCGAACAGCTTCACGTACGTGGCGCTGAAGACGGTGGTGCTGGGCGGGGCCGCGCCGTACACCTTCGTCTCCACCTCGTGGAACCACGGTCCGACGGACATCCTGGTCCGGGTCTCGCTGATCGGCGTCAACGGGGTGCAGTTGGGCACCTGGGTCGACGACCTGGGCATCCTCTGCCACACCTGATTCGGTGACGTCCGACGAACGCGGGTGCCGTCCCTGCCGGGGGCGGCACCCGCCGTCGGTCGACTGTCGAACTGCCCCGTCCGTGCGCCCGGTCGGCCTGCTCCGTCCGTGCGCCCGGTCGGCTCGCCGTGTGGTCAGCCCGGTATCCCGTCCGCGACCCAGCGCCGGATCTGGGCTGCGGCCCGGTCGGCGACGGGGTTACCGGCAGGGCGGGTCACCAGGTCGCTGAGCGCGAACATGTCCAGGACCCGGCCCAGGTACGCCCAGTCGTCCGGCAGCGGCAGGTCGGCCGGCTGGTGACCGGCGAAACCGGCCCGGAAGCCGTCGACGAACTCGGCCGGATAGTCGGGGCCGAACCGCAGCATGTTGGCGGCGTCGGCGTACGGGCAGCCGGCGTAGCCGAACTCCCAGTCCAGTACGGCCGCCACCCGCCAGCCCTCACCGTCGACGCTGACCAGGATGTTCTTCGGGTTGATGTCGGCGTGCACCAGCCGGGCGTGCGGGTCGACCCGGGCCAGTGCCGGAGCGTGCTCCGCGCAGAGCTTCACCCAGTCATCCCGGGTGGCCTGGTCGAGCCGATCCGCCTGAACCGCGTCCATGCAACTCGCCGCGACCTCGGGCAACTGCACCGACCACGGGGATTCGCCGCGTACCGTGAGCTGCCCGTCGGCGAAGAACCCCGGCCGGTCGTACGTCACCGCGCCGATGCCGGCGACCACCCGGCCCACCTCGGCGCCGAGGTCGCCCAGTGGTGGTCCGGCCGACCCGTCGACGGCGAGCACCTGCTCCAGCGGGGTGCCCGAGACGTACTCGATCACCATCGCGGGGCGGACGGCCGGCTCCCCACCGGCGGCAGCTACGACGAGCAGCACCTCGGGTACCGGGACGTGCCGGCGGGCCGTCGCCATCACCGCCGCCTCGACGGCCGGGTCCGGTCCGCCCAACCGGACCACGACCTGGCCGTCGGAGAGGGTGACCAGGCAGGTCTCGTGGGAGAACCCGCCGGCCAGCCGGCGGGTGGCCAGCACCCTGCTGCCCAGCGCCTCGGCGATCGTGTGGATCTCGTCCCAGGTCTGTCGACGAAGGCTGAGCTTCCGCGCCGTCACTCGTCCTCGACCCAGTCCAGGGTGCGGGCCACCGCCTTGCGCCAGTTGCGCAGCTCGCGCTCCCGGTGCGCCGGGTTCATCGCCGGCGTCCAGTCGGCGTCCTGGCGCCACTGGTCACGCAGCGTCGCCAGGTCCGGCCAGAAGCCGACCGCCAGGCCGGCGGCGTACGCGGCACCGAGGCAGGTGGTCTCACTGACCTTCGGGCGGACCACCGGTACGTCGAGCACGTCGGCGAGGAACTGCATCAGCAGGTTGTTGGCGGTCATCCCGCCGTCGACCCGGAGCCGGCGCAGCGCCACGTCCGAGTCGGCGTTCATCGCGTCGACCACCTCGCGGGTCTGCCAGGCGCTCGCCTCCAGCACGGCCCGGGCGAGGTGGCCCTTGGTGACGTAGCCGGTCAGGCCGGCGATGACACCCCGGGCGTCGCTGCGCCAGTGTGGCGCGAACAGCCCGGAGAACGCCGGTACGACGTAGCAGCCGCCGTTGTCCTGCACGGTCCGGGCCAGTTCCTCGATCTCCGGCGCGCTGGAGATCAGTCCGAGGTTGTCCCGCAGCCACTGCACCAGTGACCCGGTGACCGCGATCGCCCCCTCCAGGGCGTACGTCGCCGGCTGGTCCCCGATCCGGTAGCCGACCGTGCTGAGCAGCCCGTGTCGGGAGGTCACCGGGCTCTCGCCGGTGTTGAGCAGCAGGAAGCTGCCGGTGCCGTACGTGCACTTGGCCTCGCCGGGGTGGAAGCAGGTCTGCCCGAACAGTGCCGCCTGCTGGTCGCCGAGTGCGCTGGCCACCGGCACCCCGGCCAGCGGCCCGGCGCCCGACCCGCCGTCGGCGGTGCCGGAGAGGCCGTCCGCGGTGCCGTAGACCTCCGCCGACGAGCGGATCTCCGGCAGCATCCCGGCCGGTACGCCGAGCACGTCGAGGATCTCCGGATCCCAGTCGAGGGTCCGCAGGTCCATCAGCAGCGTCCGGCTGGCGTTGGTCACGTCGGTGACGTGCCGCCCGGTCAGCTTCCAGATCAGCCAACTGTCCATCGTGCCGAAGAGCACCTCGCCCCGGGCGGCCCGGTCCCGCAGGCCGTCGACGTTGTCGAGCAGCCAGCGCAGCTTCGGCCCGGAGAAGTAGGTGGCCAGCGGCAGGCCGGTGCGGTCCCGGAAGCGCTGCTCGCCGTACTCGGCGTCGAGCCGGCGCAGCAGCGGCGCGGTGCGGGTGTCCTGCCAGACGATGGCGTGGTGCACCGGCCGACCGGTGACCCGGTCCCAGACCACCGTGGTCTCCCGCTGGTTGGTGATGCCGATCGCGGCGAGCCGGTCGGCGCCGATCCCCGCCTCGGCCAGCGCCTCCGGCACCACCTGGCAGACGGCGGCCCAGATCTCCTCGGGGTCGTGCTCGACCCAGCCCGGGCGGGGAAAGATCTGTCGGTGCTCCCGCTGGGCCATCGACACGATGCCGCCCTCGGCGTCGAAGACGATGCAGCGGGACGAGGTGGTGCCCTGATCGATCGCGGCGACGAACTGACCGGTCATGCGCAGACCGTACCCGCCGCCGGAGCCGCCGTCACCCGGCCCCGGAGCCGCCGTCACGCGTCGCTGGAGCCGCCGTCATGCGCCCGCCGGAGCCGGCGCCAGCCGGCCGTGCCATCGCCCGCGCCGGAGCTGGCCCCACCTGCGGGAGGCGGAGTCACCCCGTCGGCTGCGCGGGGCCGGCGGCGCTCAGGTTGGCGCTGATCCGCACGGTGGTGCCCTCCGGGCTGCTGCGGACCAGCATCTCGTCGCTGAGCTGCCGGGCCAGCCAGAGTCCCCAGCCGCCGGCGATCTCCGGGATAGGCCGCCGCCGGTCGTCGAGCCGGTCGGCCCCGATGCCGGCCCCGGTGTCGGAGACGAGGCAGTGCAGAACCGCTCCGGTACGCCACAGCCGCAGCCAGCCCCGGCCGCCGCCGTGCCGTACCGCGTTGGTCATCAGTTCGTTGATGGCGAGCACGAAGTCGTCCAACCGCGGGCCGTCCAGACCGGCCGCCTCGACGCAGCCGGCGACAGCGTGTCGGATCTCGGTCACCCGGTCGCCGTCGAAGGTCTCGGCGAGTAGTGGCGGAGATCCGCCGGACGCGACAGCGGTGGGCGCGAGGGGATCTATGTCGCTCATGGCCGTCCCACCGCTGGTCGTCGAGTCCTTTCGTGGCTTTCCCACCCTACGTCAGGGTATGTAGCTGCGCATCCGGGCGCCGAGGTCGGCGCGGTCGGGTGTGCGGGGTCGTCCCGCCGGGGAGGCTGTGCGATGGTCGGTTCGTGCCGGACTCGTCGAGCGACGCGCCGGGCGGCCGCCGCCGCGACCCCCCGGGCAGCCTCCAGGCGCCGCTGTGGCGGTCCATCGCCGTCTACCGGTTTGCCGCCCTGGCGTACGTGGCGGTGCTGGCGGTACGGAACCTGAACGACTACACCCATCCGGTGTCGGGTGCGGTGCTGCTGCTGGCGATGACCGGCTGGACGGTGTTCAGCGGCTACGCGTACGCCGATCCGGTCTGGCGGCGCTGGCCGCTGCTCCTGGCCGACCTGGCCGTGGTGCTGGCGGTGGTGGTCGCCGCTCCCCTGGTGGTCGGCCGGGACGTCATGAACGACGGCGGGATACCCCCGCCCAGCGTCGCCTGGCTGGCCGGGCCGGTACTCGCCTGGGCGGTCTCCGGCGGCCGGCGGCGCGGCGTGGTGGCGGCACTGGTGATCGGCGGTACCGACCTGGTGGCCCGGGAGCGGTTCGCCCAGGCGTCGCTGACCGGCGCCGCGCTGATGCTGCTCGCCGGGATCGCGGTCGGGCACGTCGTCCGGCTCGCGGTGATCGCGGAGGAGCGGTTGCAGCAGGCCGTCGAGTTGGAGGCGGCGACCCGGGAGCGGGAGCGGCTGGCCCGGGGGATCCACGACTCCGTTCTCCAGGTGCTGGCCCTGGTCCAGCGCCGGGGCGCACACCTCGACGGCGAGGCCGGTGAGCTGGCCCGACTCGCCGGCGAGCAGGAGGTGGCGCTGCGGTCGCTGATCGCGAGCCGGGCACCGAACGGGCTGGACCGGCAGGAGGTCGACCTGCGCTCGCTGCTCGGCCGGTACGCCTCGGCCACGGTCTCGATCGCCGCCCCGGCGACGCCGGTGCCGCTGCCCGCCGGGGTCGCCGGCGAGCTCGCGGCGGCGGTGGGCGCGGCGCTGGACAACGTGGCCCGGCACGGCGGCGGGCGGGGCTGGGTGCTGGTCGAGGACGACCGGGCGGCGGTCACCGTCTCGGTCCGCGACGACGGGCCCGGGATCCCGCCAGGGCGGCTCGACGAGGCGGCCGGTCAGGGGCGGCTCGGCGTGGTCCAGTCGATCGAGGGGCGGATCGTCGACCTCGGCGGCACGGTCCGGATCAGCTCCGCCCCGGGCGAGGGGACCGAGGTCGAGTTGCGGGTACCCCGTGGCCCCGCGATCCCGGAGCAGCGCACGGACCGGTGACCGTACGGCCGGACGGCCCCCGAGCAGCGCACGGACCGGTGACCGTACGGCCGGACGGTCCCGGGTCGGTGGACGGATTCGTGACCGTGCGGAGAGGTCGGGCTCGTCTAGGCTCCCCGGTGTGACCGACGAGGGCGTGCCGGCAGTCCGGGTGATGGTGGTCGACGACCATCCGATGTGGAGGGAAGGGGTGGCCCGCGACCTCACCGAGGCCGGCTACCACGTCGTCGCCACCACCGGTGAGGGGAGGCAGGCGGTCCGGGTCGCCCCGGCCACCCGGCCCGACGTCGTCGTACTCGACCTGCAACTGCCGGACGTCTCCGGCGTCGAGGTACTCCGGGCCCTGCTGGCCGAACTGCCCGGGGTGCGGGTGCTGATGCTCTCGGCCAGCGGCGAACAGCAGGACGTGCTCGACGCGGTGAAGGCCGGGGCCACCGGTTATCTCCTCAAGTCGGCCGGGCCGGCGGAGTTCCTGGACGCGGTCCGGCGTACCGCCGCAGGGGACGCGGTCTTCACGCCGGGGCTGGCCGGCCTGGTGCTCGGGGAGTACCGGCGGATCGCCGCCGCGCCGACACCCCCCGGCGACGACCTGCCCCGGCTGACCGACCGGGAGACCGAGGTGCTCCGGCTGGTCGCCAAGGGGTTGTCCTACAAGCGGATCGCCGACCGGCTCGGTTTGTCGCACCGTACGGTGCAGAACCACGTGCAGAACACGCTCGGCAAGCTGCAACTGCACAACCGGGTCGAACTCACCCGCTACGCCATCGAGCAGGGGCTCGACGACTGATCCGCGGGGGGAGGCCGGGCACGGCGGCACCCTGCGCCGGGTCGCCGACGAAGCTCCGCGCGGGAGGCCGGGTCACGGCGGCGGCTGCGTCTCGTTGATCGCCAACTCCTCGGCGCTCGCGCCGCCGCCCGCCGCACCCCGGTCGAAGGCGACGGAGTCGGTCTCGTCGTCGTCCCGGGCACCCTCGTCCGGTTCCACCAGCCGGCCGACCGGACCGCCGCCCGGCGCGTCGCCGAGGTTGCCGTGGTCGTAGATCGAGACCGCAGAGTGCGGGTCGGAGGTGGGACCGGGGTCCATCACGTCCGCGTCGAGCTGTGCCTCTGCCGCGGCCTCGTCACTGTCCGCCTCGCCGGAGATCGCCTGGTCGACCGGGCCGGCTCGCGGATCGTCGACCGGCAGTTCGGGTTGCTCCTGGGCGAGCTTGTAGTCCAGCGGCTCGCCGTCGGCCTGCTCCTCGGCGGTGTTGCCGTACCGGTCCAGCGCCAGCGGCCGGTCGGTCGGAAGCGCGGCGGGATCCCAGCCGTCCGCCTCTCGACCGGTCGCGACGTCGTCACCGGCCGTCGAGTCGTCGTCGGCGGTGCCGGGCAGGCCCTCCGCCTCCGGGTCGGACACGGGCGTCGGAAACTCGTCATCGCGCATGACAGATCACTACCCGCTCCCGGGGTAACCGTAACCGGGCGAAGGTGGACCGGGCGGGCCGCAGCGCATCCGGTCGGACCCTGTTCCGGTCGGACCCTGTTCCGGTCGAACCCTGATCCGGTCGGACCTGATCCGTTGGAATCGCCCACTTCGCGGTCGGTCGGCCCGATGCGGAATAGGTGGCGGCGAAACGGGAAGGACGGCGACGGCGCGGTCGGTGACCGGCTCCCGCGACGCCGGCCGTCGGCGACGGGTGGCCGGGCCGGTGGGGTCGGCGGACCGGTTTGCCAGGTTTCCGCTCGGTCCGCCGTGGTTAATGGGAGCCTCTGATCGAACGGCCCTAGCCCGCCCTAGCCGTCGCTGGAGGTGACCCATGCGCGTTGGCCTCGTCTGCGCACACGCCGGCCCGCCGCAGGAGCGTCGCGGCCAGTTCGCCGGCACGCACCAGCACGTGGCCCGGGTGGCCGCCGAGCTGACCGGACGGGGCCACGACGTGCGGGTGTACGAGCGGCTCGACGACCCTGACGCGCCGCCGACCACCGAGATCGGCGGGTACCGGGTGGAACGGGTGCCGGTGGGTCCGTCCCGGCGTACCGCCACCGGCGAACTGGTGCCGCACGTGCCGGAACTCGGCCGCTGGCTGACCGATCGCTGGGCCGGGGACTGGGCCCCCGAGGTGGTGCACGGGCACTTCTGGATCGGCGGGCTGGCGGCGGCGAGCGCTGTTCGGGACACCGTCATCCCGGTCGTGCAGACCTTCCACTCGCTCGGCGTCGAGCAGCTCCGCCACCTCGGCGAGGCGTACCGCGGGCCGGGCGAGCGGATTCCGCTGGAGCTGGCGCTGACCCGGGCGGTCGACATGGCGGTGGCGCAGTGCACCGACGAGGTCGACGAGCTGACCCGGATGGGCTTGCAGCGCGCCTCCGTGGTGGTGGTGCCGGCGGGCGTGGACACCGCACTGTTCGCCCCGGAGGGCGAGGCGGTGTCCCGGGACCGTCGACCGCGCATCCTGGCCGCCGGCGGTCTGGAGCCGGGACACGGGCAGGAGGACCTGATCCGGGCGTTGCGGCTGGTCGGGGACGTCGAGCTGGTCATCGCCGGCGGCCCGCCCGCTGACAAGCTGGGCAACCACGCCGAGGCCCGCCGGCTGCGGGAGGTCGCCGAGCAGAGCGGGGTCGCCGACCAGATCAGGCTGGTCGGCTCGGTGCCGCACGACCAGATGCCCGCCTGGTACCGCTCCGCCGACCTGGTGGCCTGCACTCCCCGGTACGCCTCCGCCGGCCGCATCCCGCTGGAGGCGATGGCCTGCGGGGTGCCGGTGGTGGGCTACTCGATGGGCGGCATCGTGGACACCGTGGTCGACGAGGTCACCGGCCGGCTCGTCCCGCCCGGCGACGTACGCGGGCTGGGCGTGACGCTGCGCCGGCTGCTTGCCGCCGACGCGGAGCGGTTCGCGTACGGGCATGCGGCGGTGGACCGGGTGCGGTGCAGCTACACCTGGGACCGTACGGCCGGCGCGCTGGAGCGCCTCTACGAGCGGGTGGTACGCCGCCGCCAGCCCGCCCCGAGCTGACCGACCGTCGCCGCTGGCCGATCGGGCCGGAGCGTCGCCGCTGGCCGACCGGGCCGGAGCGTCGCCGCTGGTTGGGCCGCCCGGCGGGCCGGTGGTCAGCGTCGGGGGACCGGTGCGATCGAGGTGGACCGGCGCCGGCTGGGCGTGGTCGACCTCGGCAGTCGTGCGGCGGGACGGGCCGGCAGCGCGGCCGGGGACCGTGCGGGCAGTTCCCGCCCCCGCTGGTCGGGCAGCAGGGTGTGCTGGTGCTGCGGCTCGGCGTACCGGGTCAGGCCGAGCACCGCGACCAGGGTGATCAGGAAGCCGACCCCGGCCAGCCACTCCCGGCCCGGCCAGATCCGGTCACCGAGCAGCAGCAGCCCGACGATCGCCGCCGGTACCGCCCCGGCGGCGTCCATCGCGGCCACCGCCGCGGTGGTCGAGCCGCGCTGCATCGCCAGGCCGAGCAGCAACTGGCCGACGATCGAGTGCACGATCAGCAGGTAGAGCAGGGGATCCCGGAGGAAGGCGTCGAACGAGTGCACCGAGGCGAGCGGCCGGGCAGCGACTGCGGCGGCCGAGAACGCCAATCCGGCCAGCGCACCGAGCGCCACCGAACCCGGCACGCCGTGCAGGCGTACGGCGGGAAAACCGAGCGCGCCGATCACGGCGAGCGCGGCGACCAGGGCGACCACCCCGGCGGTGCCGAGCTGCCGGGACGGCGCCGGTTTCGCGGCCAGCACCAGTGCGGTGATCCCGGCCAGCAGGAGTACCAGCAGCAGGACCTCGGCGGCCGGCAGCCGCCACTTGAGCACCAGCACCCCGAGCAGGGCGGTGACGCCGAGCCCGGCCGCCACGCTCGCCTGGACCAGGAAGAGCGGCAGGTCGCGCCGGGCCAGGAAGGCGAGGACGAAGCCGAGCATCTGGCAGGTCAGCCCGACGAGATAGCTGCGGTGCCCGACCAGCCGCAGCAGCAGCCCGGGGTCGAAGGTGTGGTGCAGGGTCGTCCGGGTCGCGGCCACCGACTGGAGCAGGTTGGCCACGCCGTACGCGACGATCATGGCCGCGAGGAAGCACCAACCGGTGGACACCACCTGGCGAGGATAGAGGCTGCCGCGCCGCTTCGCTCGGCCGGCTAGCCGAGCCGGTCGAGCAGATCCTGGTGCAGTTTGCCGTTGCTGGCGATCGCGCTCCCGCCGCCCGGGCCGGGGCGTCCGGCCAGGTCGGTGAAGGTGCCGCCGGCCTCGGTCACGATCGGGATCAGCGCGGCCAGGTCCCACAGCGACAGCTCCGGCTCGACCATCGCGTCGACCGCCCCCTCGGCGACCAGCATGTAGCCGTAGAAGTCCCCGTACGCCCGACTCCGCCACACCGTCCGGACGATGTCGAGCATCGGGTCGAGCCGGCCGGTCTCCTCCCAGCCGTGCAGCGAGGAGTAGCAGAAGCTGGCGTCGGCGAGCCGGCCCACCCCGGAGACCCGGATCGGGGTGGCCGCGGCCTGGTGCTTGCCCGCGTACGCCCCGAGGCCGGTCGCCGCCCACCAGCGGCGCCCGAGGGCCGGTGCGGAGACCAGGCCGACGACTGGGACGTCGCCGTCCATCAGCGAGATCAGGGTGGCCCAGATCGGCACTCCCCGGACGAAGTTCTTGGTGCCGTCGATCGGGTCGATCACCCACTGCCGGGGGCCGGCTCCGGCGGGCGCGGCGGAGGCGCCGTACTCCTCGCCGAGCACGCCGTCCCGGGGCCGGGTGCGGGCCAGGGTGGCCCGGACGGCCCGCTCCACGGCGGTGTCGGCGTCGGTGACCGGCGTCAGATCCGGTTTCGCCTCCACGTGCAGATCCAGGGCCCGGAACCGGGCCATCGAGATCGAGTCGGCGGTGTCGGCGAGCATGTGCGCCAGGGACAGGTCGTCCGCGTACCGGGCCATGGCGGAAACCTACTCGATCCGGTCCAGCCGGGTGCGTTAGCATCCCGCGCCGTGGCCACCGAACCGATTTCCGACGCGTCCCCTGAAATGCTGATCGGCCTGCTGGCCGAGCCGGACCGGCTGGCCGCCTTCGCCGCCGTGGTGCTCGGCGCGGGCGAGGTGGCCGAGGTGGCGGAGCGGACCGGGCTACCCGCCCGGACCGTGCACGCCGCGCTGCGCCGGCTGGAATCCGGCGGCCTGGTCGAGACGGTGGACGGCCGGGCGGTCGCCCTGGTCGGAGCGTTCAAGGAGGCGGTACGCGCCCATCCGCCCGCCTCCGCCGAGCCCGACGCGGAGCTGGACCCGGACCGGGCCACCGCGACGGTGCTCCGGGCCTTCCTCCGGGACGGCCGGATCTCCCAGATGCCGGCCGCACACGGCAAGCGCCGGCTGCTGCTGGAACACGTCGTGACGACCTTCGAGCCGGGCGTGCGCTACTCCGAACGGGAGGTGAACGCCCTGCTCCGGGCCTGGCACGACGACTACGCCGCGCTGCGCCGCTATCTGGTCGACGAGGTGCTGCTGACCCGCCGGGACGGCGTCTACTGGCGCAGCGGCGGCCCGGTGGACCTCGACCCGGGCCCGACCGCGAGCGACCCCGACGGGATGCCCGGGTAGTAGCTGCCAAGGAATCTCATACCGCAGAAGCGGTCGGCGATACCTCGACCCGGGCTGGTCATCGGCGACCGGATCGTGCCGGCGGACCGGCGGCAGCTCGTCACCGTGGTGGCCCGGCAGGTGATGACCGCGCACTGGCCGCGCAGCATCGCCGGCTGCCGGCCGTGCGGGTTGCCGGACTGCGGGCGCCTCGTGCTCGCCGGCACCTGGCTTGAGGTCCACGACCGGGGGTGGGTGCCGGGGGCGGTGCGTGCGCTGCTGCCGTCGAGTCGGCCGACGGATGACGACCTGCGCCGGATCACCGGCATCGGCTGACGAGAGGACGAGCCTGGTTGTGCATCGGGTCGCGGACAGCGGGAAGAGACGAGGTGTGGTGACCGGCTATTCGACGTCGCCGGCCCGGGAGGCCAGCAGCCGGCGGTACGACGCCAGCCGGCGCGGGTCGGCGTTGCCGGCTGCCACCCAGGCGTCCAGCGCGCAGTCGGCCTCGTCCGGGGTGTGCTCGCAGTTCGGTGGGCACTCGACGGTCCCCTCGACCAGGTCGGGGAAGCCGTGCAGCAGGCTTTCGGCGGATACGTGCGCCAGCCCGAAGCTGCGGATCCCGGGGGTGTCGATGATCCAGCCGGGATGCACCCGCCGGTTGCCCCGCAGCGACGGCAGGCGCAGCGCGACCGCGCTGGTGGAGGTGTGCCGGCCCCGGCCGATCGCGCTGACCGTGCCGACCGCCCGGGCCGCCTCCGGGACCAGCCGGTTCACCAGCGTCGACTTGCCCACCCCGGAGTGCCCGACCATGACCGAGATCCGCTCGGCGAGCAGACCGCGCAGCTCGTCGAGGTCCGAGCCGGGTCCGACGAGTACGTGTCGCAGGTCCAGCTCCGTGTAGTAGCCGAGCACCTCCTCGGGCGGCGCCAGATCCGCCTTGGTCAGGCAGAGCAGCGGCTCGATGTCGGCGTCGTACGCCGCCACCAGGCAGCGGTCGATGAACCCGGTCCGCGGCGGCGGGTCGGCCAGCGAACTGACGATCACGAGCTGGTCGGCGTTGGCCACGACGACCCGTTCGAGCCGCCCCTCGGCGGTGGTCTCGTCGTCGTCGGCGGTGCGCCGCAGCACCGAGGTCCGCTCGGCGATCCGGACGATCCGGGCCAGTGCCCCGGTCGCGCCGGAGGTGTCCCCGACCAGTGCGACCCGGTCGCCGACGACCACCGACTTCCGGCCCAGTTCGCGGGCTCGCATCGCGGTGACCGTCCCGCCGTCGGTCCGGTCGCCGTGCCCGGCCCCCGGGTCGTCGCCGACCACGCAGGTGTAGCGGCCCCGGTCGACCGCGATCACGAAGCCGTCGACCGCGTCGGAGTGCCGGGGCCTGGTCCGGGTACGCGGGCGCGACGAACGTCCGGGTCGTACCCGTACGTCGTCCTCGTCGTACTCCCGCCGTTTGCCCGCCAGCTCCGCTCCCCGTCTCGTCTTGCGGCGGCGATCAGCGAGGGGACGGATCGGTCCCGGCTATCGGCGCCCGTCGCCGCCGGTCACCATCGTCGACCATAGTGCCGGGAACTCGGGCATGGTCTTGGAGGTACACGCCACATCGTCCAATTCGATGCCCGGCACGGCGAGCCCGATCACCGCCGCGGCGTGTGCCATCCGGTGATCGGCGTAGGTCCGGAAGGCGCCGCCGCGCAGCGGCCGGGGCCGGATCTCCAGCCCGTCGGCGGTGTCGGTGACGTCGGCACCGAGCCCGTTCAGCTCCCGGGCCAGCGCGGCCAGCCGGTCGGTTTCGTGGCCCCGGATGTGCGCCACGCCACGCAGCCGGGACGGCGAGTCGGCCAGTACGGCGAGCGCGGCGAGTACCGGCGTGAACTCGCTGACGTCGGAGAGGTCGGCGTCCAGCCCGCGGATCACCCCGGTGCCGCGTACGGTGAGGCCGTCGGTGCCCAGGATCACCTCGCCGCCCATCCGGGAGAGCAGTTCGCGCAGCGTGTCGACCGGTTGCAGACTGCTGCGCGGCCAGCCGAGCAGGGTCACCCCGCCCCCGGTGACCAGCGCGGCGGCGAAGAACGGTACCGCGCCGGAGAGGTCCGGCTCGATGTCCCAGCCGCGTCCGGAGAGCCGACCCGGCTCCACCGTCCAGACGTCCGGGGCGGCGTCGTCGACCGCGGCACCGGCGGCCCGGAGCATCTGCACGGTCATCCGCAGGTGTGGCGCGGACGGGACCGGTGGGCCGACGTGCCGGACCACGATCCCGTGCGTGAACCGGGCCCCGCCGAGCAGCAACCCGGAGACGAACTGGCTGGACGCCGAGGCGTCGATCACCACCTCGCCGCCGCGCACCTGACCGGCGCCCCGCACGGTCAGCGGCAGGCTGGCGCCCTCGGTGGTGTCGATGCGTACCCCGATGGAGCGGAGCGCCCCGACCAGCGGGCCGAGCGGGCGCAGCCGCGCGTGCGGGTCGCCGTCGAAGGTGACCGGCCCTTCGGCCAGCCCGGCGACCGGCGGGACGAACCGCATGACCGTGCCGGAGAGGCCGACGTCGACGTGTGCCGGGCCCTGGAGCGGGTGGGGCCGGACCAGCCACCGCTCGTCATCCACGGTGGAAACGTGCGCGCCCATCGCGCGCAGCCCGCCGGCCATCAGCTCGGTGTCCCGGGCCCGCAGCGGGTGACGCAGCGTGGAGGGGCCGTCGGCCACCGCGCTGAGCACCAGCGCCCGGGCCGTCAACGACTTGGAGCCGGGCAGCCGCAGCGTCGAGGCGACCGGGTCGGTCGCGGTCGGCGCGGTCCAGGGCTCGAGCGGGCGGACCGCCGTCAGGTTCGGCACCGGTACATTCTGCCCTGCCAGCGGGCGTACCGGATCGGAGCCTCGGCCCCTCCCGCCTGACGGGACGGCCGGCCGGCGCCGGAGGCGCTAGCGTGGCCACCATGTGCGGCAGGTACGCGACCACCCGCAGTGCGGCCGATCTGAGCGCGCTCTTCGAGGCGTTCGACGAGACCGGTGGCCGGCTCGCGGCCGACTACAACGTCGCGCCGACCGATCCGGTGCCGATCGTACGCGTCTGTCCGGATTCGGGCGGTCCACTGCTCTCCGTGGCCCGTTGGGGTCTGCTGCCGCACTGGGCCAAGGACACCCGCGGTGCCGCCCGCATGATCAACGCCCGGGCCGAGACGGTCGCCACCACCCGGGCGTACGCGCACGCCTTCGCCCGGCGCCGCTGCCTCGTCCCGGCCGACGGCTGGTACGAGTGGGTCCGCCAGGACGGCGGCAAGCAGGCGTACTTCATGACTCCGCGCGACGGCGGGGTGCTCGCCTTCGCCGGCCTCTGGTCGGTCTGGCACGGTGCCGGTGACCCGCTGCTCACCTCCAGCGTGGTCACCACGGCGGCGCTCGGCGAACTGGCCCTGGTGCACGACCGGATGCCGCTGCTGCTGCCCCGGCAGCGCTGGTCCGACTGGCTCGACGGCGACGACGACCCGGCCCTGCTGCTCACGCCGCCGGACGAGAAATCGCTGGCCGCGATCGAGATCCGGCCGGTGGGCAGGGGTGTCGGAGACGTCCGTAACGACGGTCCGGAACTCGTCGCCCGGGTCACCGCCGCGCCGCTGCGGGCGTTACCAGAAGAGCCCGTCGCATCGACACTGTTCTGACTTCGGAACCGGGTATTTGCCTGCACCGATTTGCCACCGTTCGGGGTGGATCGTCGCCGCGAGTTTTCCACACCTTTGCTGAGAGCCCTTGTCACGCATAGTGGTGGTGCGATAGAACACAGCGCCGGCAGTGGGTGTCGGCTCGCACCGGGCGAGCGGCACTCATCGATCTTCGTCGGTCCCACGGGGGAGGTGGGTGAATGACACGGGCGCGGATGCCACGCCCGCACGAGGTTGCTGCAGCGCGTCGAGACCCGAGGTTGCTTCGGGCACTCAGCGAGCGGCGCCTGGACGATGCCTGGCGCACCCGGGGGGTGTGCCAGAGCGTGGACCCGGAGACATTTTTCCCGGCACCCAGCGAGCCGGCCGACTCGGCCGTCGCGCTGTGCCGGACCTGTGACGTGCAGGGACCCTGCCTCGCCTGGGCGCTTGAGGTGGGTGACTGCCACGGGGTATGGGGAGCGACCACGCCGCGTGAACGCCGGGCGATGCTGGTCGCCTGGCGAGACCAGGTGGAGCGTGACCCGGACGCGGTCGTCGACGCCGGGCCACCGGTCCGGGACCGCCTGCTGACCCTCGTACCGCTCAGTTCCAGCCGCCGCTGACCCGTCCACCGCCGGCCACCGACCGGGCAGCACCGGTCGTCGGCCGGTCAGGTCGTGCCGGACCGGGTCGACACCGTCGGCCGGGCGCGGGTGGTGGCGCCCGACCGGCTACCGGCGGTGACACCGGGCGCCCCGGCCGGGGTGCCATACAGTGGCGCCGTGCGGCGCGGAGACGAGATCGGCACTCCACGAGGTCCGGCCCGGGTGGACGTCGACCTGCCACGGCCCGAGCCGACCACCCTGCTGGTGCTCGGGCACGGCGCGGGCGGCAGCGTGGACGCACCGGACCTGGTCGCGCTCCGGGACGCGGCGGCCGGGGCCGGGGTCGCGGTGGCCAGGGTGACCCAGCCGTACCGGGTCGCCGGGCGGCGGGCACCGGCCCCCGCCGGCCAGCTCGACGAGGCCTGGGTGGCGGTCGTCACCGAGCTGCTGGGCCGGTACCGCTCGACATCCACCCTGGTCGTCGGCGGCCGGTCCAGCGGCGCCCGGGTCGCCTGCCGTACCGCCGGCGTGCTCGGCGCGTCCGGGGTCGTCGCGCTCGCCTTTCCGCTCCATCCGCCCGGCCGGCCGGAGCGGTCCCGGGCGGCGGAGCTGCGTACCGGGCTGCCGACCCTGGTGCTGAACGGCGATCGGGACCCGTTCGGCGTACCGGCCGCGGAGCCGGGCGTCCGGGTGGAGGTACGGCCGGGCGAACGGCACGACCTGCGCGTCGACCCGGCGGGAACGGCCGAGCTGGTGCTCGGCTGGCTGCGCGAGCGCGGCTGGGCGGGCTGAGGCGGTGGCCGGCCGGCCGTTTCTGTCCTGCCGGCGTGATCGTTGCTCCAACTGATGCCGGACACCGCCTGCGATTCTGCGAATCGGACGTGGCGCCCGGTTTCATCCTCCCAGGCCCTTCCTGGTCCCAGCCGTGGGAAGTCCGAACGGATTGGCCACGGCCGGGGCCAGGGATGGGCGGTGGACGGAATGCCTCGCCCGGTACGGCGGTTACAACTCCCGGAAGCATGTGGAGCCACAAGGGGGTTTGCCCGGTGTCGACCGAGACACGGAGCCTGGAGCACGACCGCGAGGCGCGGTGGCCCGACCGGAGGCGGAGCGGTCCTCCCTCCCGGTCGTCGGGTGACCGGCCCGGGGTGGGTATCGCCACCGCCCGAACCGAGTCGCCGGGCCGCGCTTTCCGCGTATCCTCGGCGGGACAGCCGAATAACGCTGCGGTGGTGGGGAAGAAGGTCACCGCGCCGGTTCGGTACCGAGGCGAGGGAGACGGCCGGTTGACAGCGGAGAAGACGGACGAGCGTAGGGCCCGGTTCGAACGTGACGCGCTGCCCTTCGTCGACCAGTTGTACGCCGCCGGCCTGCGGATGACCCGCAACCCCGCCGACGCGGAGGATCTGGTCCAGGAGACCTTCCTGAAGGCGTTCGCCGCGTTCCACCAGTTCGAAGAGGGTACGAACCTCAAGGCGTGGCTCTACCGGATCCTGACCAACACCTACATCAACTCCTACCGTCGGCGGCAGCGGCAACCCGTGCAGGCGCCGACCGAGGAGATCACTGACTGGCAGCTCGCCGAGGCGGAGTCGCACACCTCCAGCGGGCTGCGCTCGGCCGAGACCGAGGCGCTGGACCGGCTTCCGGACAGCGACGTGAAAGAGGCGTTGCAGCAGCTCCCGGAGGAGTTCCGGCTCGCCGTCTACCTCACCGACGTCGAGGGGTTCTCCTACAAGGAGGTCGCCGACATCATGGGGACGCCGATCGGCACCGTGATGTCCCGGCTGCACCGTGGCCGGCGGAACCTACGGAAGCTGCTTGAGCGCTACGCTGCCGACCGGGGCTTCTCGTCCGCCCCGTCGACCAGGTCCGCTGCGGCTGGCCGGGAGGTGTGAGCGAATGAGTTGCGGTGAACCGCACGAGACGGACTGCCGTGAGGTCCTCACCGAGGTATACCTCTACCTCGACCTGGAGTGCGCGGACGAGCGGCGCAACCTGATCCGGGACCATCTCGACGAGTGCTCGCCCTGCCTGCGCGAGTACGGCATCGAGCAGGAGGTCAAGGCGCTGGTCGCGCGCTGCTGCGGCAACGAGACCGCGCCGGCCGACCTCCGGGAGCGGCTGCGGGTCCGCCTGGCCGAGCTGGTCTTCGAGACCGACTCCCGGGAATATCTCGCCGACTGAACCTTCCCCACCTGAACCGCGCGGCGCTCACGCACCGCGTCCGTCCGACCCTGCGGTCCGCCGGACCGGCCGGACCGCCGGGGAGGTCGAGGAAGGTTGACCGGGTGGGCGATCCGTCGGTACACCGCCGTTGTGGCGGATCGCCGGGCGGGCCGGGATGTGGCGAGCGCTCTGTCGCGATCGCCGACGGTCCCGTGCCCCGCCCGGCCGCCCAGGCTCGGCGCCGAGCTCAGGAGTTGGGGCGCTTGCCGTGGTTGGCGGCGCTCTTCTTCCGTGACTTCTTCGCCATGCTGACCTCCGTCCGTTTCCGTGGGCGGCGCCGACCAGCGTCGTCGACCGCCCGTTTCCGCTCGCGCCGGGCAATCCTCCCATGGGCGCCGTGCGGCCCCGCCGAGGCGGTGTGCCCGCCCGTCCGGGAACGCACGCCGTTTCGGTAGCGCCCGCCCCCGGGTGCTCGGCGAACCCGGCCGGCGACGGACCGCCGCCGTGCCTGCCACGGCGGTCATCGCATGATTGGATACCGTCGCAGGGCAACAGTCACGACAAGGGGGAACCCATGGCCGAGGAGATCCGCGCCGAGATGGTGGCGAACGTCTGGAAGGTCGTGGCCGTGGCCGGTGACACGGTGTCCGAGGGCGACACGCTGGTGATCCTCGAGTCCATGAAGATGGAGATCCCGGTGGTGGCCGAGTCGGACGGGGTGCTCCGGCAACTCGCCGTGCACGAGGGCGACGTCGTACAGGACGGCGACCTGATCGCCGTGATCGAATGAGCCTTCTTCAACCTCCCCTTGCGGTCCGTCGTGGCCGCAGGGAGAAGTCGGGGCGCATGCGCCGCGCGGTTCAGGTCGAGAAAGGTTCAATGACCGGCCGCGCCGGGCAGGTCGTTCGGCGGGACCTGTCCGGGGCAGTGACCCGGGCGACGGCATGACCCGACGGAGCGAGGGAGCGGGATGACCGACCTGGTGGTCCGGATCGCCGAGCCGGCCGACTTCGACGCGATCGCCCGGCTCACCGTGGCGGCGTACCGGGCGGACGGGCAACTCGAGGGCGAGCACGGGTACGAGCAGGTGCTCGCCGACGTACCGGCCCGGGCCGGTGCCGGTGAACTGCTGGTCGCCGCCGACGAGGCCACCGGTGAACTGCTCGGTGCCGTGCTGTTCGTGCTGCCCGGCTCGGCGTACGCCGAGCTGTCCGGGCCCGACGAGGCGGAGTTCCGGATGCTGGCGGTGGACCCGGGGGCGCAGGGCCGGGGTGCCGGCAAGGCGCTGGTCCGGGCCTGCCTGGACCGGGCGAGATCGCTCGGCTGTGCCCGGGTGGTGATCTGCACCCGCAGCTTCTCCACCCCGGCGCACCGGCTCTACGCGGGGTTCGGTTTCGTCCGTACGCCGGACCGGGACTGGTCGCCCGCTCCCGGCGTGGACCTGCTCGCGCTCCGCCTCGACCTGACCCCCGCGCCGACCGTGCTGTCGGAGCCGAGTCGGGGCTGAGACCCGGAGCCGGAGGTTAGCCGGCTGCGGCGGCCGGGGTGCTGTCCGTCCCGGGTTCGGGCTCGTCGTTGCCGGTCGGGTCCTCGCCGATCCGGTCGAGCAGCTCGTTGGCGATCTCCAGCGCGAGTTCCTGCCGTTCGGTGCTGCTGATCTCGCCGCGCAGCGCGAAGAGACTGCCGTGTACGGAGAAGAGCGCCAGCGTCGCCCGGAGCTGTCCGGCCGGCGACGGGTCGGCCCGGGAGAGCAGCTCGGCGATCCGCAGCATCCGGTCCCGCAGCATCTGGCCGGCGGGATGGTGCTTGACCACCGTCCGGTTCTGCTCGAAGAACTGCATCACGTTGCGACCGTCGTCGCCGAAGAACTCCTCGCAGTAGCGGCGCAGCGTCGTCCGCCGGCCGACCGCGTCGACCGGCTGCTCCGCAGCCCACTCGATCAGCCGGTCCAGCCGCTCGACTCGGTCGGACACGAAGCTGTCGACGATGTCGTCCTTGCTCTTGAAGTGGTAGTAGAGGGCCGCCTTGGTGACGCCCAGCCGTTCGGCGATCTCTCGTAGCGAGGTCTTCTCGTAGCCCTGCTCGGTGAAGAGTTCCAGGGCCACGGCCTGGATCCGGGACCGCGTGTCTCCTGTGCTGCCGGTCACCCGGACCACCTCTCGTAATTGCTTGACGGGAACCCGGCGCCCAGCTTACCGTGCGGCAGGTAGAATCACTAGCCGGTCGGCAAGTAAGCGGTTGCACTCAGGGGGAGAGCCTAGCGATGACCACGATGGCGGATGCGCCGCAACGACCAGTCAACATCAGAGTCGTCCTCGGCGGCCTGATGATCGCGATGATGCTCGCGATGCTCGACAACATGATCGTCAGCACCGCGCTGCCGAGAATCGTCGGCGAGTTCGGCGGACTCAACCACTTCACCTGGGTGGTCACGGCCTACGTGCTCGGGTCGACCGTCTCCACCCCGATCTGGGGCAAGCTCGGCGACCTGTACGGCCGCAAGACCGTCTTTCTCAGCTCGATCGTGCTGTTCCTGTTCGGGTCGGCGCTCTGCGGGATGGCCGGGTCGGCGATGCTCGGCGGCCCCGGCGACGGGATGATGGAGCTGATCGCCTTCCGCGCGGTGCAGGGACTCGGCGCGGGCGGCCTGATGGTCGGCGTGATGGCGATCATCGGCGACCTGGTCCCGCCCCGGGAGCGGGGCCGCTACCAGGGCATGATCGCCGGCATCATGGCCATCGCCATGGTGGCCGGTCCGCTGGTCGGCGGCTTCATCACCGACCATCTCTCCTGGCGGTGGGCGTTCTACGTCAACCTGCCGCTCGGCGGCGTGGCGCTGATCCTGCTGGCCACCCGGATGCACCTGCCGAAGTACCGTACCGAGCACCGGATCGACTGGCTCGGCGCCGCGCTGCTCTCGGTCGGCATCACCGCGATCGTGCTGGTCACCACCTGGGGCGGCACCGAGTACGACTGGATCTCCGGCCAGATCCTCGGCCTGGCCGCCGTCGCCGTGCTCTCGCTGATCGCCTTCGCCGTGGTCGAGCGGCGGGTGCCGGAGCCGATCCTGCCGCTGAGCCTCTTCGCCAACCGCAACTTCGCGGTGATCTCGGTGATCGGCTTCCTGCTCGGCTTCGCGATGTTCGGCTCGATGAACTTCCTGCCGCTGTTCCAGCAGACCGTGCAGGGCGCCTCCGCGACCAACAGCGGGCTGCTGCTGCTGCCGCTGATGTTCGGCATGTTGGTGGTGTCGATCGTGGTCGGCCGGGCGATCACCAGGACCGGCCGCTACCGGGCCTTCCCGATCGTCGGCGGGATCGTGATGACTGCCGGGATGGCGCTGCTGGCCATGCTCGACGTCGACACCGGCAAGCTGGAGTCCTCGCTCTACATGATCGTGCTCGGTGTCGGGATGGGCTTCCTGATGCAGACTTCGATGCTGATCGCGCAGAACAGCGTGGAGCAGAAGGACCTCGGTGCGGCGAGCGGTGCGGCCACCTTCTTCCGGTCGATCGGCGGCTCGTTCGGGATCTCGCTGTTCGGGGCGGTCTTCGCCAACCGGCTGGCCGACTCGCCCGCCGGGCCGATGATGGCCGGCGGCGAGGGCGCCGGAGTCGACCCGGCCGCGTTGCGGGCGCTGCCGCCGGAGCAGCAGCACGTGGTGCTCAGCGGTCTCGCCGACGCGATCGGGGTGGTCTTCGTCTGGGCGGTACCGTTCGCGCTGGCCGTGGCCGTGCTGGCCTGGTTCGTCAAGGAGATCCCGCTGCGTGGCGGCCCCGCCTCCACGGCCGACACTCCCGAGGAGCAGGCGGAGATCGCCCTGGCCAGCCCACCCGTACGCTGACCCCCGCCGCGGCGCCGCCCCTGTCGACAGGGGCGGCACCGCCCCTGTCGCCCAGACCCGACCCGCCCTGCGGAACTCGGGCCCCGGCGGCCGGCCGTGCGGAGTTGAGCCGTGGGGCGCGGCCGGTCGTGCGGAGTTGAGGCGTGGGGACCCGACCGGCCGTGCGGAGTTGAGCCGTGGAGACCGGACCGGCCGTGCGGAGTTTCAGCCGTGCCGGGTGAACCGCCGCCACATCCGGTCCAGCAGCCGGCCGAAGCGGCGCTGTCGGGGCGCCACCGCAGTACCGTCCCGGCCGAGCAGCAGCCGGGCGGTGTCGACCGCGGTCGGCTCGGCGGCCGGGGTGGCCAGCACGAGCTGGGCCAGCGAACGCAGCACGGTGACCGGCCGCCGCTGTGCCACCTCGACCGCGTCACCGAACCGGCCAGCGATCACCCGGGCCACCTCGGTACGCACCGACGGGTCCACCCAGGCGGCGGTGACCAGGGCGAACAGCGCCGCCTCGGTGACCCAGTCCTCGACGCCCCAGATCAGGTCGAGCAGTACTCTGCGCCGGGTCGAGTCCGGCCACGGCTCGTCGGTGCGGTGGTGCAGCAGTCCGAGGCAGACCCAGACCTGAACACAGCGCACCCAGAGGGTCGGGTCGTGCCGGCTCAGCGTGCGGCCCAGTTCGGTCGGTGGCGGTGCCGGCGGATGGGCCAGCAGGCCGAGCAGGTCGTCGAGTTCGAGCGTGGCGAGCCCGACCGCCGCGTCGTAGGCGGCCGGCGGATGCGGCCAGGCGGGATGGGCCAACTGCTGGATCCGGCGTACCGCCGCGTCGGTCGGCGCCGGCACGGCCGGTACGGCGGTGATGCCGGCGTACCGCCAGAGCTGGTGCCCGACCGGGCGGCGTGGTTCGCGCAGATCCGGCTCCGGGGTGGCGGCGACGGTGACGACCAGGGCCGGGGCCGCCCCGTGCAGCGTACGCATCGCGCTCGGCGGCTCCAGCCCGTCCAGCGGTAGCCGGGCGCCGTCGACCGGATCGCCGGTGGCCAGCCGCTGCCGCAGCGCCACCGCCACCGCCTCGGTGGCCGGCGGGACCCGACCCAGCCACGGCTGGTTCTGGCAGCACTCGGCGAGGTCGCTGTGCTCGTGCGAGTCGTCCGGATGGTCACGCTGGAAGTCGGCCAGCGCCACCAGGTGGCCGAGGTCGCCGTCCTGGCGGTAGCGCAGCCGGTGACCGGTGTGCACCGCGCAGTCGAAGGACGGGTCCCGGGCCAGCGCCCGGTCGATCCAGCCCAGCGCCTCGTCGAGCCGGCCGTGGTCGGCGAGGGTGCCGGCGATGTCGGCGTACACCGAGAGGTCGTCGGGGTCGTGGTCCACGGCCCGGCGCAGCGCGGCGAGCGCCTCGGCGGTCCGCCCGGCGCTGCGGTAGGCGTAGCCGAGCCACACCTCGGAGAGCTTCGACGGCAGCTCCCGGGCTCCCTGGCCGGCCCATTCGACGGCCTGGCCGACCGCGCCGACCCGGCGGGCCAGCGCGGACGCCGCGCCGAGCAGCAGGCCGTGCCGGGGATGTGCCGCCACGGCGTGCCGGGCCAGCCGCAGGTAGGGCCAGAGCGGTTCGCGGGCGGTCTCCGGCACCGGGTCGGAGATGCCGGCGCAGACCTGCATCAGCACCCGGGCGATCCGGTCCGGATCGAGCAGGCCGGGGAGTTCGGGGGCGCTCACCCAGGGCACGCCGGCCCAGTCGGCCGAGGGGACGTGACCGGTGGCGGCGGCGAGCAGTTCCAGCCCGTCGCCGGGGCGCCCGGCGGCGGCGAGCAGGTGCGCGCGGGCCACCACGGTACCGATGAACGGGTGCTGGTCGAGCGGGAAGAGCTCGACTCCGCCACCGGACCGGGCGGCGAGCTGTGCGAGCGCCTCGTGCACCTCGGGCATGGTCGGGGCGTACGCGATCGCTCCGGCCAGATGACCGGCGGCGTGCGTGAGGTCGCCCTCGTCCAGCGCCAGCCGGGCCAGCGCGAGTTCTCCCTCGGCCGAGAGCCGGGGGTCGTCCGTTCCCTCGGGCACCGAGTCGACCCTTCGTACGTGGAATTTCCCCTGGGTTGGGGAGCCTAGGGCATGGCGACGGCGGTTGGTGATCTACTGCGCAAAGCTGATCGTTAGATTGCTCTGAAGCGTCCAATCGTGCAAAGCTGAGCATGTAACGCGCGGGAAACGCGCATGAGGAGGTCATCGTGGCGCAACCGGGAGCCGGCATGGCGGCGGACATCGCCGAGCAGCCGGAAGGCTTCGCGCGACTGCTGGAACCGGCCTCGACGGCCGCGATCGCGCAGGTGGCGGCCGTGATCGCGGAACGCCGGCCGAAGCACGTGGTGTTCACCGCACGCGGCACCTCGGACCACGCGGCGCTGTACGCCGCGTACCTGACCGAGATCCGGCTCGGGCTTCCCGCCGGGCTCGCCTCGCCGAGCACCATCACCGTCTTCGGCGCCCGGCCCGACCTGTCCGAGGCGCTGGTCGTCGGGGTGAGCCAGAGCGGCGGGTCACCCGACCTGACCGAGGTGCTGCGGGTGGCCCGGGAGTCCGGCGCGCTGACCCTGGCGGTGACCAACGCGCCGGACTCCCCGCTGACCGGCGCGGCCGAACTCGCGATCGACGTGGCCGCCGGGCACGAACGGGCGGTCGCCGCGACCAAGACGTACACCGCCGAACTGCTCGCCCTGCTGCTGCTGGTCGAGGGGATCCGGGCCGGCGACGGGGCGGTGCCCGCCGAGGAACGGGCCGGGCTGGAGGCGCTGCCGGAGCTGGCCGCGCGTACCCTCGCCGACCCGGTGCCGGGGCAGCTCGCCGCCCGCTACCGCTTCGCGGACCGGATGGTCACCACCGGCCGGGGGTACGCGTACCCGACCGCCCGGGAGGCGGCGCTGAAGCTGATGGAGACCTCCTACCTGCCGGCGCTCGCCTTCTCCGGTGCCGACCTGCTGCACGGCCCGCTGGCGATGACCGATCCGGACGTACCGGTGCTGGCCGTCGTCGGTGCCGGGCCCGGCGGCACCGCCATGCGCGAGGTGGTCGCCAAGGTCGGTGAACGCGGCGCGGACCTGGTCGTGGTCGGGCCGGCCGGCGTCGCCGGGGCCGCCGCCCAGCTATCCGTGCCGGAGGTCGACGAGCGGTACGCCCCGCTGCTGGACATCCTGCCGGTGCAGCGGCTCGCCCTCGCCCTGGCCCTCGCCCGGGGCGAGGACCCCGACGCCCCGCGCGGACTACACAAGGTGACCGCGACGCTCTGACTCCGCTCCGCGACCGGGCTGCGGCTGGCTCGTTCCCGGTCGGTGTCGCGGCTGGCCCGTTCCCGGCCGGTGTCGCCGCTGGCCCGGGAGCGGTCCGGGCTGCGCCTGCCGCCGGAGAGCGGACCGGGCGTGCCCGCCGGGGCAAGCATCCGGTGGTGATACCCGCGCCGGGCGTGGTCGTGGCAGGCTTGCCCCGTGTCCACGCTGCGCGATCTCGCCGAGGAGCACACCGGCCTGCGACCGGTCGACATCGACCACCTGCACCGGGTGGCCGGCGACTGGCAACTCCTCTCCGACCTGTCCTTCGCCGACCTGCTGCTCTGGGTACCGGTCAGCGACACCGACGGGTTCGTCTGCGTCGCCCAGGTGCGCCCGACGACCGCGCCGACCGCGTACCAGGACGACCAGGTGGGGCGGATCGTCGGCGGTCCCGAGGTGGCGCACCTGGCCATCGCGTACACCCAGGGGCGGATCTGGCGGGAGGGCGACCCGGTCTGGTACGGCGACACCCCGGCCCGGCACGAGGCGATCCCGGTCCGGCTGCGCTCCGGTGACGGCGAGTCGGGCGAGGTGATCGCCGTGGTGGGCCGGGACACCAACCTCTCCACCGCGCGCACCCCGAGCCAGCTCGAACTGAACTACCTGACCACCGCCGACGACCTGGCCCAGATGCTCTCCGACGGCACGTTCCCACCGGTACGCCACCCCGGCGAGACCACCACGGCACCCCGGGTCGGCGACGGGCTGGTCCGGCTGGACGCCAACGGCAAGGTCACCTACGCGAGCCCGAACGCGCAGTCCGCGTACCGGCGGCTCGGGTTCGCCTCGCACCTGGTCGGCGAGGACCTGGCGGCGCTGAACGGCCGGCTTGCCGCCGATCCGCTGGAGGGCACCGAGGCGGCCAACCGGGTGCTCGCCGCGCTGCGCGGGGAGGCGCCGCCGCGCCGGGAGATCGAGGCCCGGGGCGCGACCGTGCTGACCCGGGCCCTGCCGCTGATGCCCGCCGGGGTGCCGATCGGCGCGCTGGTGCTGGTCCGGGACATGACCGAGGTACGCCGCCGGGACCGCGCCCTGATCACCAAGGATGCCACCATCCGGGAGATCCACCACCGGGTGAAGAACAACCTCCAGACCGTCGCCGCGCTGCTCCGGCTCCAGGCCCGCCGGGTCGGCATCCCGGCCGCCCGGGCCGCGCTGGAGGAGTCGGTACGCCGGGTCGCCTCGATCGCCCTGGTGCACGAGACCCTCTCGATGTCCAGCGACGAGGCGGTCGAGTTCGACGGCATCGTGGACCGGGTGGCGGCGGCCGCCGCCGAGGTGGCCGCGACCGAGGTCCCGGTACGGGTACGCCGGCAGGGCAGCTTCGGCGTGCTGCCGGCGGAGATCGCCACCTCGCTGGTGATCGTGCTGAACGAGCTGCTGCTCAACGCGGTCGAACACGCCTTCCCGGAACCGGGCGAGATCGCGGTGCTGCCGCTGCCCACCGCCCCGGACGCTGCCCCGGAGGGGGCCGCTCCGACCGCTGCCCTGGACGGGTCCGCGCCGGCGGGGCAGCCGCCGGCGGCCGCTCAGGAGAAGGCGGATCGGCCGGTCGAGCCGGCCGAGGTGGTCGTCTCGGCGCACCGGTTCCGCAAACAACTGCACGTCACGGTCGCCGACAACGGCCAGGGCCTGCCGGAGGACTTCGACGCCGACCAGGGCAGCCGGCTCGGCCTCCAGATCGTCCGCGCGCTGGCCACCGGGGAGCTGCGCGGCACCATCGAGCTGCGCAACCGGGCCGGTGCCGGCACCGAAGCGCTGCTGGTGGTCCCGCTGGCCCGGTGACGGACACGGGTCACGGCTGGCAGGGACACTCGCAGCGCCAGTTCCGGAGCGCGGCGGCCGGATGCCGCGTCGGGTCGTCCTCGATGCAGTTGTGCTCCTGGTCCCCTGCGGCCAGCGCGGTGGCACACCGGACGCACAGGTAGAACGGCACGGAAACGTTGGTCACGCTGGCGTCGGGGTGTACGTCCGGGATCGCTGAGCAGAAGGCGGCCCAGTCCGAGATTGCGGGCCAAGATGCTCAGCGGGAGGTCAAAGGGCGGGACAGCAGAGCCACGGTGAGACCCGGCACCGTCCAGCTCCGGTCGAGCCGAAAACTGCTCCGGAGCGGCTCCGTACGGCTCGCGGGCACACCGGCCATTGGATCGCTGTGTTCCCCCCACAGCAGCAGCCAGAGTCGGGCGACCGAGGCCAGGCACTCCGCCGGCCGAGCGCACTCGGTGGCCCAGAAGTCGGCGCGGTGTTCCTGGGCCTGGGCCAGTAGGACGTCCCGGGGGCGGTCAGTCCGCAGGTAGTACGTGGTGGCCAGGTCGAGGAACGCCCAGCCGTCCCGAGGGGCGTAGACGATGCCGTCGCCCGGCTGCTGGTGCATGGCGATGATGCGTACCGCTGCCGGGTAGTCGACCGGGGCACTGCGCGGCCACTCGTGGGTGCGCCGTAGCGCCGCCTGCTCGGGTACGCCGAGCAGGCCGGTGACCAGCACGATCGCCAGCGCGGCGGCGAGCCGGAGCGGGGCCAGGGTCGCGGCGGCCAGCAGGGCGCCGAACGGCACCACGAAGAGCAGATAGCGCGGTACGAACAGCGGGGTGACCTGCCCGGCGACGAAGAGCAGCAGCGCTGGCAGCAGCACGGCCAGCCCGAGCAGGATGCCCCGGCGGCCCCGGGTGGCGACCCCGACGGCGGCCAGCCCGACCAGCAGTCCGCCGACCACACCCGCCTGGACCACACCGCCGGGCAACCCGAGCAGGTCGCCCACCCCGGGCCGGCCCACCCAGTCGAGCTGCCGACCCTGCTGGCTCCGGCCGAGTACGGCCAGCGGCACCAGCACCAGTCCGGCCACGGCCACGGCGACCAGCCACGGCAGCCGTACCCGATCGCGGCGCCCGAGCAGGACGGCGAAGGCGTGCCCCGCGACCAGGCTGACCGCGAACAGGTTGGCCAGGCCCAGCCCGGCGACCGCAGCCGCGTAGCCGGCCCAGCGCGGCCACGCCGACCGGTCCAGCGCCCGGCACAGCAGCAGGGTGGCCAGCACCGCGAGCAGCGTCGCCAGGGCGTACGGGCGGGCCTCCTGGCCGTACCGGGAGGTGCTCGGCAGTATCGCGAAGAGCAGTCCGGCGAGCAGCCCGGCCCGGCGGCCGAACAGCCGCGCGCCCAGCACGGTGGTCAGCGCGGCGGCTCCGGCCATGGCGAGCGCGGACGGCAGCCGCAGGGCGACGACGGAGTCTCCGGCCACCGCCAGCCAGCCGTGCATCAGCAGGTAGTACGGGCCGTTGACCGCGTCGATCGTGCCGACCAGCCGGAGCAGGTCGGGCAGCGGCCGGGAGGCGGCGCTCCAGGTCGCCAGCTCGTCGCGCCAGAGCGGGGCGCGGTCGAGCTGGACGGCGGTGACGAGCAGGGTGGCCAGGCCGGGCCAGAGCCAGATCGCCCGGCGGAACCGACCGGGCAGGACGATCCGGCGAAGGGGTCGAGCCGAACCGCGATCTATGGCCGACGAGGTGCCATCTGTCGCATTAGTTCCAATACCCGAAATCGTAGCGTGAAGCTGACCACAGCGGGTCCGCCAGGCGGGATCAGTGGTCGCGGCGGTGGTCCGGCAGATACGGATGTGGCAGCATGACGGGTATGACCGCCGCCGTGCGCCGTTTCGCGAGGCCGGGATTCACCTCCCGCCGCCACGTGGACTACGGCCGCGTTCGCAGCGCGATCTGTCCGGCCCACTGACGCCGCCCGGACCTGTTCCGTCCCGGGCGTGCAGTGCGCCGGCTTCCCCGACACCGTCGTTCCCGACACCGTCGTCTCCGGTCCGCCCCGGGCCGAGGCCGTCGCTCTGCGCGTCCACCGAGTCACACCGAACAACGGAGGACGCCGCGATGGCGGTCAGCGACACCCCGGCCCGGCCCGGCGCCACCAGCGCGCCGGCGGGCGGCAGCGCACGCGCGGCCCGACCGGCCCGTCGTCCGCGAGGCGAGGGGCAGTGGGCACTCGGGCACCGGGAGCCGCTCAATCCCAACGAGCGGACCAAGAAGGACGACAACCCGCTGAACGTACGGGCCCGGATCGAGAACATCTACGCGCACCGGGGCTTCGCCTCGATCGACCCGCAGGACCTGCGTGGGCGGTTCCGCTGGTGGGGGCTCTACACCCAGCGCAAGGCCGGCATCGACGGCGGGCGGACCGCCGTGCTGGAGCCGCACGAGCTGGAAGACGAGTACTTCATGCTCCGGGTCCGGATCGACGGCGGCCAGCTCAACCTGGAGCAGCTCCGGACGATCGCCGAGGTCTCCCAGACGTACGCCCGGGACACCGCCGACATCACCGACCGGCAGAACATCCAACTGCACTGGATCCGGGTCGAGGACATGCCGGAGATCTGGCGCAAGCTGGAGGCGGTCGGCCTACAGACCACCGAGGCGTGCGGCGACTGCCCCCGGGTGGTGCTCGGCAGCCCGGTCGCCGGGATCGCCGAGGCGGAGGTGCTCGACCCGACCCCCGCGATCGACGAAATCGTCCGGCGTTACATCGGCGACCCGGCGTACTCCAACCTGCCGCGCAAGTTCAAGACGTCGATCTCCTGGCTGGTCGACACGCCGTACGAGGTCAACGACATCTCCTTCCTCGGCGTCGAGCACCCCGAGCACGGCCCCGGCTTCGACCTCTGGGTCGGCGGCGGCCTGAGCACCAACCCGATGCTGGCGCAGCGGCTCGGCGTCTGGGTGCCGCTCGACGAGGTGCCGGACGTCTGGGCCGGGGTGGTCGGGATCTTCCGCGACTACGGCTACCGCCGGTTGCGGCACCGCGCCCGGCTCAAGTTCCTGGTCGCCGACTGGGGCGTGGCGAAGTTCCGGGAGGTGCTGGAGAAGGAATACCTGGGCCGGAGCCTGCTCGACGGGCCGGCGCCGGAACTGCCGGCGAAGCCGGTCGACCACATCGGAGTGCACCGGCAGCGGGACGGGCGCCACTACGTCGGCGCCGCCCCGGTGGTGGGGCGCATCTCCGGGACCCAGCTCGCCGAGCTGGCCGACGCCGCCGCCGAGCACGGCAGCGGCCGGGTGAGCCTCACCCCGTACCAGAAACTCCTGGTCCTGGACGTGCCGGCCGAGCGGACCGACTCGCTGGTCGCGGCGCTGCGCCGGATCGGCCTGGAGGCGTTCCCGTCGGTCTGGCGGCGCGACACCATGGCCTGCACCGGCCTCGAATACTGCAAGCTCGCCATCGTCGAGACCAAGGCCCGGGGCCAGGAGCTGGTGGCCCGGCTGGAGGAGCGGCTCGCCGGCGCCGACCTCGGCGAGGGGCTGAGCATCCACCTGAACGGCTGCCCGAACGCCTGCGCCCGGACCCAGACCGCCGACATCGGCCTCAAGGGCCAGCTCGTGGTCGGGCCGGACGGGCGCCAGGTCGAGGGCTTCCAGGTGCACCTCGGCGGCGGCCTGGGCATGGCCCAGGGCCAGTCCGCCGGCTTCGGCCGCAAGCTGCGCGGCCTGAAGACCACCGCGGCGGAGCTTCCCGAGTACGTCGAGCGGCTCGCCCGCCGCTACCTGGACGGCCGCACCGAGGGCGAGAGCTTCGCGAACTGGGTCGTGCGAGTCGACGAGGAGGAACTGCGATGAGTGGGGATACCCGAGCCGCACCTCTCTACTGCCCTTACTGCGGCGAGGAGGACCTGCGACCCAACGAGGCGTCGCACGGTGCCTGGGAGTGCCGGGCCTGCGCCCGGGTCTTCACGGTGAAGTTCACCGGCCTGCTCGCCACCGCCCTGACCGAAGGGAAGCAGTCATGAGCCCGGTTGTCGCGGCCAACCTCGGGTTGGTCAAGCTCGGTCCGGCGGTGCCGGCCGCCCCGGCCCGGCGGGACCCGGTGGAACTGCGGGCGCTTGCCGAGGAGGCGAACCGCGAACTGGACGGCGCACCGGCCAAGGAGATCGTCCGCTGGGCGGTCGGTGAGTTCGGCGACCGGTTCTGCGTCACCAGCTCGATGGCCGACGCCGTACTGGCGCACGTGGTCTCCCGGGTGGCGCCCGGGGTGGACGTGGTCTTCCTGGACACCGGCCTGCACTTCCCGGAGACCCTTCGGGTACGCGACGCCGTGGCCCGTACCCTGCCGGTCAACGTACGCTCCATCCGGCCCCGGCAGACCGTCGGCCAGCAGGACGGCGAGTACGGTCCCCGGCTCTTCTCCCGGGCACCCGACGAGTGCTGCGCGCTGCGCAAGGTGGAGCCGCTGGAGCGGGCCCTGGCCGACTACGACGCCTGGGCGGCCGGGCTGCGCCGGGACGAGTCGCCGACCCGGGCCAACACCCCGGTGGTGGGCTTCGACCCGCGACGCGGCAAGGTCAAGGTGAACCCGATCGCCGCCTGGAGCCAGGCCGACGTCGACGCCTACATCTCCCGGTGGAACGTGCCGGTCAACGAGCTGTTCCGGCAGGGCTACACCTCGATCGGCTGCTGGCCCTGCACCCGGCGGACCAAGGCCGGCGAGGACCCCCGGGCCGGCCGCTGGGCCATGTTCGAGAAGACCGAGTGCGGCCTGCACGTGTGACCGCCGAGGCCGCCGGGGCACCGGTGGCCGGGTCCGCCGCGACTGCCGCCGGGGTACCGGTGGCCGGGTCCGCCGCGACCGCCGCCGGAGCAGCGGTGGCCGGGTCGGCCCCGGCACCGGTCGTGCTGGTGGCACACGGCAGTGGCGATCCCCGGGCCGCCCGGGCCACCGAGGCGCTGACCCGGGCGGTGGCGGCGGCCCGGCCAGGTCTGCTGGTCCGGGCCAGCTATCTCGACCACGGCCCACCCCGGCCCGGTGCGGTACTGGCCGAGATGGAGGCGGCCGGGCACCGGCGGGCCGTACTGGTGCCGCTGCTGCTCACGGCCGCGTACCACGGCCGGGTCGACATCCCCGGTGCCGTCGAGGCGGCCCGGGAGGCGGGGCTGCGCATGCCGGTGCGTACCGCGGAGGTGCTCGGCCCGACCGCGCGGGGGGTCGATCCACGGCTGCTCGCCGGGCTGCTGCGCCGGCTCGCCGAGGCCGTCGGCCCAGCGCTCGGGGACGGCGTCGTCGACGCGTCCGCGTTCAGGGGCGGCGGGGTCGACGGCGTGGTGCTGGCTGCCGCCGGTACCCGGGACGCCGCCGCCCGGGACACCGTCGCCGAGGTGGCCGAGGCGCTCGGTCGCGTGACGGGGCTACCGACCCGGGTCGGCTACGCCTCCGCAGCCCCACCGACGGCCGGTACGGCGGTCGGCGCGCTCCGGGAGGCCGGCGCTCGACGGGTGGCGGTGGCCACGTACTTCCTGGCTCCGGGCCGGCTCTGCGAGACGGCCCTGGCGTCGGCCCGGGAGGCCGGTGCGATGGCCCTGGCCGCCCCGCTGGGCGACGTACCGGAACTCGTCCAGCTCGTGCTGGGGCGGCTGGATGCGGCGCTCGCCGCTGACCCTCGGTAACCGTTGCCGCTGTTTGCGATCACCCCTGGCGAGTGACGCAGGGTAGTTGGCCTCCGCAACGCACCGTAGTCGTCAACGGCCGACGTTGCGGTCCGGCGCGGCACGGGGTCCCGGCGGTGTTCCGGCCGGCCGGCTCCGGTGCCGGTAATCGTCGTCGGAATCGCGGTCGACGGATGGGAATCGCCTTCGGATTCGGCGTCGGCGAATTGATCAGCGGAATGTCGTCGATCCACTATCCATCGTTACGACAACAGCAGAACGCGTTCTGGGAACAACGGAACGTGTTAGCGCCGAACAGCAGAACGCCCCGGGGAACGAGCCCCAGGGCGTCCGATGCGTGGTGCGGTCGGTCAGGCAGAGTGAGCGCGCAGGACCCGAAGGCCGCCGCGGCGCTTGACGGCGCGCCGCTCCTCTTCGCTCATTCCGCCCCAGACTCCGGCGTCCTGACCGGATTCGAGCGCCCACTGCAGGCACTCGTCGGTCACGGAGCAACGCCGGCAGACGGCCTTGGCCTGCTCGACCTGCAGGACGGCCGGACCGGACGTTCCGATCGGAAAGAACAGCTCCGGGTCTTCGTCGCGGCAGGCAGCATGGTGGCGCCAGTCCATGGCGGCAACACTCCTCAATCTGGGTGGGCGGCAGTGCTTCGTGGATCTTTTCTATATGCATCCGCGGTGTCGATCGCGACGGTGTGGAACCCATCGGTTCGGCAGCGCGAGAGCAGGCTTTGTGTTGTGGGACCCGCGGGGCGGCGGTCGTTGGTCGAACGCGCCCACGCAATGTCCCGGTAACTCAAGTTCGCTTGTGAATACTTTCACGAACTCCCGCGATGTCAAGGGTAGCGCCCGGAAAAACTCTGGGCAGGTGAGACAGGTCACGGCCCTTTTGTCCGGATCTCCGCCCTCGTCGGCACCCGGTGCGCCACAGCCGAGAATCAATATAGTACAGTCCGCCCGACATTGCTGGCATTTCCGGCACCGTCCTCGTTGCACGCTTCGGAGGTTCGCTACCGGTCGCAGTACCCCAGGCTCAGCAGATTACTCGCAGTGCCGCCGGGACGGACGTGAATCGGACTTTGTTTCGCTCGCCGAGGTAGTCGCCGTCGAGCTGGAACGCCTGGGGCTGCTCCGCGACCAGGGTGAACTCCTCCAGGTCGTGCAGCCGCAGAATCTGCCGGCCCCGCGGATCCGGCCGCCGCGACAGGCTCTGGGTCACCATCCGGGTGGTGCTCGGTACCCGCAGCCGACGCAGCGCCAACACGTCCAGGCCCAGGTCGAACGAGGCGTCCGGATTCGGGTTGACCTCGCGGTCCCCGACGTACGTCCAGGGTGCGGTGTTCTGGATGACCACGGTGGCCAGCTCACCCTCGGTGATCTCGCCCGGCTGCTCCAGCCGGATCGCCGGGTGACGCCGCTCCGCCCCGACGAGGTACTGGCTGACGATCGAGCGCAGGTACAGGCTCGGGGTGGAGACCCGGCCCCGCCGGCGGGCCCGCTCCACCCGGTGGATCACCGCCGCGTCCATGCCCAGCCCCGCGCAGAAGGTGAAGTACCGGTCGTCGGCGAGACCGAGACCGATGGTGCGGACCCGCCCCACCCGCAGCGCCTCCAGGATCACGCTGGTCGCCTCCGGCCACTCCCGGGGCAGCCCCAACGCCCGGGCGAAGACGTTGGTCGAGCCACCCGGTACGGCCGCGAGCGCGGGGAGTTGCCCGGCCGGTGGCCGGTCGTCGGCGGTGTGCGAGGGGCCGGCGGTCATCAGGCCGTTGACCACCTCGTTGACGGTGCCGTCGCCTCCGAGCGTCACGACCAGGTCGACGCCCTGCCGGGCGGCCTCCCGGGCCAGCGCGACCGCGTGCCCGCGCCGCCGGGTGTACTCGACGGTGAGGTCCACCTCGCTGCGGAGCGCGCGGACGAGAACGTCCCGGCCCCGGCCCGTCGTGGTGGTGGCCTTGGGATTGACCACCAGGATGGCCCGCATGGGCGGCACTGTACCGCGAGCCGCCGAGGTATCGTGGCGGCCGTGACGAGGGACCCCGAACCGGCACCCGGCGCACTGCGCTGGGCGGTGTGGCTGCTGCGCGCCGAGGGGGTCGGGCTGGCCCTGCTGACGCTCTTCCTGGTCTACGAGCTGTTCGCCGCTACCGCGACCGACCTGCTCTCCGCACTCCTGGTCACCCTCTTCGCGGCGGGCGGCGCGGTGCTGCTCTGGGTGATCGGCACCGCGCTGGAGCGGCGCCGACCGGCCGCCCGCGCCCCGGCGATCGTGTTGCAGCTCATGCTGCTGCCGGTCGGCTACTTCATGATCCTGGGCGGGCTGGCCTGGCTGGGCGGGCCGCTGATCGCGCTCGGTCTGCTGGTCGTCGGCCTGCTGATCAGCACCGCCACCAACCGGGCGCTCGGCTTCGACACCGAACGGGCCTGACCGGGAGACCCGGACCGACCGGGCTCAGACCTCGGCGGCGCGTCGGGTCAACAGCGTGATGGTGGCCCGGTCGCCGGTCGCGACCGCCGTGGCGGAGGTGGTCAGCGCGGTCAGCACCTTCCAGGCGAACGACGACTCCGCCGGCAGCCGCGCTCCCCGGGCGGTGGGCACCGAAACCTCGACGGTGAGCGCGTCGTCGGTGACCGAGAAGCGGCAGTCCAACTCGGCGTCCCGGGTCGTGACGGCCAGCAGCATGGCGCACGCCTCGTCGACGGCGATGCGCAGATCCTCGATCTCGTCGAGGGCGAAGTGCAGGCGGGCGGCAAGGCCGGCGGTCGCGGTCCGCAGTACCCCGAGGAAGCCACCGTCGGCGGGCACGGTGAGCAGTACGACGTCGTCGCCGGTCGTCGGCGGTGTACTCAGCGAAGTCACCAGGCCAGTCCCCCCGTCTCGGACTCTACCGGGCCGTCGCGCCGAGGTGCCGGCCGGATCCGTGGATCCGGCCGGCACCTCGCCGGCAACGTCCCGCCGGACCGGTGGCCGGCGGGGTGGCGGTACTCACGCCTGCTTGGTCTCCCAGAAGATCTTCGCGATCTCGTCGATCTTCTGTAGCAGCTCGTCGGCCTTGGACCCGTCGGTCGTGGCCTTGGTGCCCCCGCCGCCACCGGCGAGCTTGGTGGCCTCGTTGAACAACTGGTGCAACTGCGGGTACTTCTCGAAGTGCGGGGGCTTGAAGTAGTCGGTCCAGAGCACCCACAGGTGGTGCTTGACCAGCTCGGAGCGCTGCTCCTTGATGATCAGCGCCCGGGTGCGGAACTCGGGGTCGGTGTTCGCCGCGTACTTCTCGTCGATCGCCTTGATCGACTCGGCCTCGATCCGGGCCTGCGCCGGGTCGTAGACGCCGCAGGGCAGGTCGCAGTGGGCGTGCGCGACAGTTCGTGGTGTAAGGATGCGTGGAAGTCGCATGGGACCCTCCAAGGCACGTCTGTGATGATCCAGGATGACAGTACTCCTGCGATATGTCCCCGAAGGGGTGGAGGTGAAACTCGGTGTCCACCAGCCCCTCCACCGGCCCTTCCGCGACCGGTGGCCGGCCCGGTGCACCGGTGTTCGCCGTACTCGTGGTCGGGCCGTCGATGGTGCCGACGCTGCGGCACGGCGACGCGCTGCTGGTCCGGCGTGGCGGTCGCGCCGTCCGGCCCGGTGACGTCGTGGTCGGCGTCTTCCGTACCCGGCCGGAGCTGCTGGTGGTCAAACGCGCGGTACGCCCGCTCGACGGTGGCTGGGAGCTGCACGGCGACAACACGCTGGTGACCGACGACTCCCGGGTGTACGGCGTGGCCGACGTCCTCGGCCGGGTGGTGGCCCGCTACTGGCCCCGCCCGAAGTGGTTCTACTACCGGCCGGTATGACCCTGCGGGGCAACCGCGCTTCCCGGCGCCACTATGCTCTGTAGGCCATACCCGGGTGACCCCCGCACCGCTGCCGGCGCTCGCCGATCTCGCGTCCAGCCGGCCGCTCCCGAATGGAATGCAACGTCGCGATCCTTGGAGTCACCATGTCATCCGCCGCCGCCGTGGACCCGTCCGATCCCGCCTTCGCACTGCACCGGGGCGGCAAGCTGGCGGTCGCCTCGACCGTGCCGCTCGCCACGCGGGAGGACCTCTCCCTCGCGTACACCCCGGGGGTGGCCCGGGTCTGCGAGGCGATCGCCGCCGACCCCGCCCTGGCCGACGACTACACCTGGGTCTCGCGCACCGTCGCGGTGGTCACCGACGGCTCGGCCGTGCTGGGGCTGGGCAACATCGGGCCGCGCGCGGCGATGCCGGTGATGGAGGGCAAGGCGGTGCTCTTCAAGCAGTTCGGCGGGGTGGACGCCGTGCCGGTCTGTCTGGACACCCAGGACGTCGACGAGATCGTCGCGGTGGTGACGGCGCTGGCTCCGTCGTTCGGCGGCATCAACCTGGAGGACATCAGCGCGCCGCGGTGCTTCGAGATCGAGCGTCGGCTGGACGAGGCGCTGCCGATCCCCGTCTTCCACGACGACCAGCACGGCACCGCCGTCGTGGTGCTCGCCGCGCTGCGTAACGCCGCGACGCTGCTCAACCGCAAGCTCGGCGACCTGCGGGTGGTGGTCAGCGGTGCCGGTGCGGCCGGCGTCGCGGTGACCAAGATGCTGGCGGCCGGCGGAGTGAACCCGGCCGAGGTGGTGGTCTGCGACTCCCGGGGCATCCTGCACGGCGGCCGGCCGGACCTGACCCCGTCAAAGGCCGAGCTGGCCGAGCTGACCAACGCCGCCGGCCGGGTCGGCGGGATCACCGAGGCGCTGCGCGACGCCGACGTGCTGATCGGGGTCTCCGGTGGACAGATCCCCGAGGACGCGGTGGCCGGGATGGCGCCCGGCGGTGCCGTCTTCGCGCTGGCCAACCCGACGCCCGAGGTGCACCCCGAGGTGGCTGCCCGGTACGCGGCCGTGGTGGCGACCGGCCGCAGCGACTATCCGAACCAGATCAACAACGTGCTCGCCTTCCCGGGCATCTTCCAGGGCGCGCTGGCGGCCCGGGCGACCCGGATCACCGAGGGCATGAAGGTGGCGGCGGCGGACGCGATCGCCGCCGTCGCGGTCGAGGTGGCCTGGTCGGGCGGGACGCACCAAACCGGCTCCGAGGCCGGACAGCTCCGGGTCGATGCCATCGTGCCCTCGCCGCTCGACCCCCGGGTCGCCCCGGCGGTGGCCGACGCGGTGGCGGAGGCGGCCCGTCGCGACGGCGTGGCCCGGGCCTGACACGGGGCTACGCCGAGGGCCTGACGGGGCCACACCGGGGGTCTGTCTCCTGAGGTCGGCCGGTGGTCCGGCGGAGAGCGGCGGTTATCGACCGGGTGTAACGTGTCGATCATGCGTGCCGCCTACGCCTCGACGTTCGATGCCGACGATCCGCTCGCCGCGCTGGTCGTGGGGGATCGGCCCGAGCCAGCCCATCCGGAGCCGGACTGGGTGACGGTGGAGGTGCGGGCCAGCTCGCTCAACCATCACGACGTCTGGTCGCTGCGCGGGGTCGGGCTGGCGGCAGACCGGCTGCCGATGATCCTCGGCTGTGACGCCGCGGGTGTCGACCCGGGCGGCAACGACGTCGTGATCTACCCGGTGATCCCGGATCCGGCCGACCCCCGTGGGCTGTCGCTGCTCTCCGAGCGGCATCCCGGCACGCTCGCCGAGCGGGTCGCGGTGCCCCGCGCCAACCTGGTGCCCAAGCCGTCCGGGCTCTCCTTCGCCGAGGCGGCCTGCCTGCCCACGGCCTGGTTGACCGCGTACCGGATGCTCACCACCCGGGGGCGGGTGGACGCCGGGGAGTCGGTGCTGGTGCAGGGGGCCGGCGGCGGCGTGGCGACCGCCGCCGTGATGCTCGCGGTGGCGCTCGGCAAGCGGGTGTACGCGACCAGCCGTCACCCGGGCAAGCGGGAGCGGATCGCCGCGCTGGGCGCGACCGCGCTGGAACCGGGGGCCCGGTTGCCGGAGCGGGTGGACGTAGTGATCGAGACGGTCGGCGCCGCGACCTTCGACCACTCGCTGAAGTCGGCCGCCCCGGGCGCCCGGATCGTCGTCTCCGGCGCGACGGCGGGGTACGAGCCGCCGGTGAACCTCCGCCGGGTCTTCTCCATGCAGTTGGAGATCCTCGGCTCGACCATGGGCACTCCGGCGGAGCTGGCCGAACTGCTCGGACTGCTGGTGCGGCGGGGGATCCGGCCGGTGATCGACGGGACGTACCCGTTCGCCGAGGCCCGTACGGCCTTCGCCCGGCTGCTCTCCGGGGACGTCTTCGGCAAGGTGGTACTGGAGCACACCGCGTAGCGGGGCGACTTCCGCGACCGTTGCCGGCCTGAGCTGGCGTGATCACGGCTCGAACACGCGCGGTGACAGGATTTGAAAATCCGGACGTTTTGCCCTGGATCAAAACGGACAGCCGGGCAGGATAAGTCCGACGCAATGCACTGGAAAGTCGGGGTAAAGCCTGACTTTAGGAAAAATAAAGGTTCGGTTTTCGCCCTTTCCTTCGCGTCTCCGTCCGCTTGGGGTCGGCGGGTACAGTCGTCCCGTTCCGCCCCTCTGATCGCGGACGAATCTGTACGGCGAAGGAGTCGGATCTTGATGAGTTTCTCTGTGGCGGGTCAGCACAATCGACAAAGACCGCCATCCCGTCGCGCTCCCGGGCGCGGCTGGCGTACCCCGCGATCCCTGGTGGTGGGTTCGGCGACGTTGGGGATCATCCTTGCCGGGATCGGCGTGGCCGTCGCCAGCAGTGGCGACGAGTCGATGACCATTACCCGGGACGGGACCGTGCTGGACGGCCGCAAGATCGATGGGTACGTACACATCAAGGCGGACGACGTCACGATCAGAAATAGCACGATCAAGTACGGCGGAGCGCACGCCGTACGGATTTTCGACGGCTTCACCGGGGCGCTGATCGAGAACACCAGAATTCAGTGCACCCGGCCCGAGACGAATGGTCTCGTCTTCGGCAACTACACGGCCCGCAAGGTGCGCGTCTCCGGTTGCAAGAACGGTTTCATGCACTCGCCGGAAGCGCCCGCGACGATCATAATGTCGACCTGGAACGGGAAGCCGGTCGCCGCCGGCGACCTGCCGTCGACCGCCCGGCCGGAGCCGACCCCCGACCCCACGACACCGGCGCCCGAGGACTCTCCGGACGGGCCGGATCCGGCCGCCGCGGCGACCATGACCAGGGCGCCGGCCAGCCGGGCACCCTCCTCCTTCCCCGGCCCCGACAACACCGGTGTGCCGGCCGGCACCACGCTGCGGGCCTCGGGTTCGATCAAGGTCACCCAGGACGGTCAGGTGCTCAGCGGCCTGAACATCACCGGCTGCGTGACCGTCACCGCCAAGAACGTCGTCATCCGGAAATCCCGGATCACCTGTGACGGGATCTATTCGATCCGTACGATCGACGCCGTCAACCTGGTGGTGGAGGACGTCGAGATCAACGGCAAGGGAAAGAATTCGGCCGCGGTATGTTGCGGCGAATACACGCTGCGCCGGGTCGACATCAGCAACGTTATCGACGGACCCCGGCTCGGCAGTGACGTGGTCGTCGAGGATTCCTGGATCCACCATCTGGCCCGCGGGCCCGGATCGCACAACGACACGCTCCAGACCACCGGTGCCTCGAATATCGTGGTCCGGGGCAACACGCTGGAGGCGTACAACCCGGTGACCAGAGATCCGTTCAACGCCTGCCTCATGATCGGATCGACCACCGGGCCGATCGTCTCGAATCTCGTCTTCGAGGGCAATTACTGCAACGGCGGAAACTATTCCATCGGCGTGCGTGCCGATCTCAATGCCGCCAACATCCGATTGAGCGGCAACGTCTTCGGGCGAAACTACCGATATGGCGTGATAGCCCGACCCGACCAGCGCGGCATCAGTTGGGAGCGGGCGACCAACCTCTACGCGGACAACCGGAGGCCGGTGGTGGGTTAGCCCATCCCCTCGCGGGCGCGGCCGGTCGGGCCAGGACCGGCCGCGCCCGGCCGTGCACCGGCCGGGCGTAGCGGCACTCGGGGCGAACTCAGAGCCGGTCGTCGAGGGTGGCCAGCCCGCCCCGGGCCGCCTGGGTCGGCAGCCGCCGCAGCGCCCGGCCGTCGCCGTAGAGGGTCCAGCGGAGGAACTCGATGGTCGTGCCGGCGACCACGTCGAGCGCCTCCTCGTCGCTGCCGAGCAGCGCGCCGACGTGGTCGCCGTCCGGCAGCGTCAACATCGCCTTGGGCCAGGGGACCCGGTCGTACGCCGCCTTGCCGGCCCGGTACGACACCACGTCGTCGCGCTGCCCGTGCACGAAGAGCTGGGGCGCGGCCGCCCCGCTGAACGCGGTGCCGACGCCGAGAGCGGTGCCGGCGAGCACGATGCCGGCGTCGAGCCGGACGTCCCGCCCCGCCGTGAAGAGCCCGATCGTGGTGACGCCGCCCGCCGAGTGCCCGGCCGCGGCCACCCGGTCGACGGCGAGATGGCCGCGCAGCGGGTCACCGGCCCTGCCGTCCAGCGCCAGCACCCGGGTCAGCACGTACGACGCGTCGGCCGGCTGGTTCACCACGTCGAGTACCTGGAGTTCGGACGCGCCCCGGCTGGTGTGCGGATAGCTCGGCGCCACCACCACGAAGCCCGCCGCCGACCAGCGCACCAGCAGCGTCCGGTAGTCCGACGGCCGGCCGGTCAGGCCGTGGCTGAACAGCACCACCGGAAACCGTCCGTCGGCGACCCGGGCACCCCGATCCGGGGAGCCGCCCGGCGCTCCGTCGGCCGGATACCAGACGGTGACCGGGAGCCTGCGGTCACCGCCCCGGTTGTAGCTCAGCTCCCGTACGCCGACCGCGAAGCGACGGTTCGGTGCGGCGCCGACCGGCGGCGGGCTGGCCGGGGTGGTGACACCCGGACTCGGGCTTCCGGGCGGAGCGGCCCGTTCGGCGACCGGGCGGCCGGACCCGGCGGAGCAGCCGGCCAGGGTCGCGGCCAGAGCCGTGCTGACGGTCGCGGTGGCGAGCGCGGCACGGAAGGGATGTCGGCGCATGGCATCGATTCTGCCTCGCCCGCCGACCGGTCGAGCCGTCCTCGGCCAGCGGTGCCAGGGTCGTCCACCGCCCCGATGTACGCGGTGCGCGCTTCCACCACCCTGCGGACCGCCGTGGCCGCCGGGGAAGCCGGGGCGCGTGCGCCGGGCAGTTCGGGGCGGGAAGGGCTCGCCTCAGCCGAGACGGTCGGCGAAGACGGTGATGCCGGGTGCGGCGGCACCGGTCGGGAGGTCACGCCGGGCCCGGGTGTCGCCGTAGAGCGTCCAGCGCAGGAACTCCGTCGTCGCGGTCAGGGTCTGGGTGAAGCCGCGCCGGCCCGGGACGAGGTATTCACCGTGCCCCTGGCCGCGCACCGTGAGAAACGCCTTGGGCCACGGCACCCGGCGGAAGGCGTCCCGACCACGGCTCACCGATACGACACGGTCGGCGTCGCCGTGCACGAAGAGCAGCGGTGCCGGCGGCCCGCCGAAGGTGGCTCCGGGCATCCCGGCGCCGCCGATCACGATGCCGCCGCGCAGCCACTCCGAGTGCCCCGGTGCGAACAGCCCGGCGGTGGTGTAGCCACCCGCCGAGTGTCCCACCGCGCCGATCCGGGTCACCGCCAGATGCCCGGAGAACCGGTCGCCGGAGACCTGGTCCAGCCGGCTGACGTACTGGATCACCCGCCAGGCGTCACCCGGCTGCCGGCGGATGTCGTTGCGGTCGAACCGGCGCGCCGCGCGTTTCGTGTGCGGATAGGCCGGGGCGGCGACCACGAAACCGGCCGAGGCCCACCGGGTGGTCAGCGGGGCGTGCAGCTCGGGCAGGCTGTGCAGGCCGTGGCTGAACAGCACGATCGGAAACCGGCCGGCCGCGACCGGCGCGTCCCGGCGGGGCACGGTCGGCCTGGCGGCGGCACTGGCGGGCCGGTCGTCCCGGGCCGGATACCAGACGGTGACCGGGAGCGGGCGGGCGGTGCCGCGACCGAGATCGAGCGTACGCACGCCGACCGCGTACGTCCGATTCGGGGCTGAACCGGGCAGTGCCGCGGGAGCCGGAGCGGCCACCACCCACCCGCTGGCGGTGAGCGCGATCGGCAGTAACAGGGCGAAGAGCCCCGCGATCCTGGGGTTCACGCGCACAGCATCGACGCTAGACGGTGGAACGCCGTACGAGGCCAGCTTTCCGGTCCTCGTGCGGCGGCCACCCGGACGGTTTGTCCCACCGTCCGCCCCCGATCCGGGTTGCCCGGCAACCCGTCCCCCCGATTCGTCGTCTCAGCGCGCCGGCAAGCCGATCCCGGTGGGCACACCCTGCGGCAGCCCGCCCGGCGGGACCTCGTCAGGCGAGAGCCGAGGCAGCCAGCCCAGCCACCGGGGCAGGTACCAGTTCCGCTCCCCGAGCAGCACCATCACCGAGGGCAGCAGTACCGCCCGGACGATGGTCGCGTCGATCAGCACCGCGATCGCCAGGCCGAAACCGAGTTCCTTCATCGACACCACCGTCCCGGTGGTGAAGAGGGCGAAGACCGCGACCATCACCACGGCGGCGCTGGTGATCACCCCGGCGGTACCCCGGATGCCCCGGGAGACCGCCAGCTTGCTCGGCCAGCCCCGGTCGTGCCCCTCCCGAATCCGGCTGAGCACGAAGACGTGGTAGTCCATCGACAACCCGAACAGGATCACGAAGAGGAACAGCGGTACCCAGTTGGTGATCGAGCCCACCGACTCGAAGCCGAGCAGCGCCTCGCCCCAGCCGTGCTGGAAGACCAGCACCAGCAGCCCGTACGCGGCGGCCACCGAGAGCAGGTTGAGCACGATCGCGGTCACCGCCACCACCAGGGACCGGAACGACACCAGCATCAGCAGGAACGCCAGCCCCAGCACGAACCCGAAGACCAGCGGCACGCTGCGACCCAGCGCCGCGTTGAAGTCGACCGAGTCGGCGGCCAGGCCGGTCACCAGTACCTCGGCACCGTCCACGCCCTGCACGGTGCGCGGGATGACCTGTTCGCGCAGGGTGCGTACCGCCCGCTCGGAGGCGGCGTCGACGCCGGAGCCGGAGAGTCCCACCTTGACCACCGCGACGGTCCGGTCCGGGTTGACCTCGACGGTGACCGGCTCGTGCAGTTGGCCGGTGGCCAGCGCCCGGGCCTTCAGGTTGTCGATCGCGGCGGTCAGGGCCGGGGTGGTCACGTCGTCCGCCCTGATCGCCACCACCGCCGGTTCGGCGCCACCGGGGAAGGCGGCCTTGACCCGGAGGAAGGCGCTCAGCGCCGGGGCCGGGTTCTTCAGCGCGGTGATGTCCTCCTCGGCGGTCCGCATCCCGAGCAGCGGCACGGCCAGGGTCAGCAGGGTGGCGGTGGCCAGCACGGCGGAGAGCCCGGGCCGGCGCAGCACCACGCCCATGGTCGTGCGCCAGAACCGGCCGCTCGACTGCCGGCGGTAGAGCCCGGGTACCCGGCCCAGGTCGATCCGGTCGCCGAGCTTGCTCAGCACCGCCGGCAGTACGGTGAGCGCCCCGACGGCGGCGGTGGCCACCACCAGGATCGTGCCGGTCGCCAGGCTGATGAACGTGGTGTCCTGGGTCAGGAACATCCCGGACATCGCGATGATCACGGTCAGCGCCGAGATCAGCACCGACCGGCCGGAGGTCGCGGCGGCGATCGCGAGCGCCTGTCCGGGACCGGCGCCCCGGGCCCGTTCCTCACGCTCCCGCCGCAGGTAGAACAGGCAGTAGTCCACCCCGACCGCGAGCCCCATCAGCAGCATCAGGTGCATGGTGGTGTCGACCGCCGGAGCGAACCGGCTGGCCGCGGCGAGCAGCCCGAGCGAGCCCAGGAACGCGGTCAGGGCCAGCCCCATCGGCAGTACGGCGGCGAGCAGTGCCCCGAACGCCACGATCAGGATGCCCAGCGTCACCGGGATGGAGAGCATCGACAGCCGGTGCATGTCGGCGTCCAGCGTCTTGCCGATCGCCTCGCCGATGCTGGCCCCGCCGGTCTGCGCCACGTACAGCTCGGGATGGTCGCGTTGCACGGCGGCGACCGCGTCGCGTACCGGCCCGACCCGGTCGGCGGCGCCGTCGGCCGGTCCGGTCAGCGCGAAGGTGACCAGTACGGCGCGCCGGTCGCCGGAGACCGCGTCCGACCGGACGTCCAGCACCTGGCCGGTGCCTTCGACGGCGGCGACCGTGTCGGTGACCGCGGCCCGGAAGGCGGGATCCTCCGCGACCAGGCGGTCGCTCTGGATGAGTACCATCTCGGCCGCCCGGTCGGGGAAGCCGGCGGCGGCGATGATCTCGTCCGCCCGGCGGGAGTCGCCGTGCCCGGACTCGCTGTTCTTCGCCTCGACGGTGCCGACGACGGCGCTGAGCGCGGTCGCCGCGATCACGAACAGCAGCCACCCGAGGACGGCCATGCCCCGGTGCCGGGCGCTCCAGCCGGCGATTCTCGCGGCCAGGTTGCCGTTGCGAGAGGTCGCCTGGCCGGCGCCGGAGCCGGTGGCCGGCGGCGGCAGAATGGTCGACGTGGTCATGCACCGACGCTATGAGCCGGACCGGTCCGGCTCGATCCGGCGGGCACCCTGGTCCGGGGTAGGGCCGACCGGGCGGCGAGGGTAGGGCGAGCCTGACCGTGCGCCGGTTCGCTATCGTGCTCGGCATGTCTGATCAGCACCCTGACCCCAGCGGCAACACCGAGGCGTTCCGGGCCTTCGTGCACTCTCCCGAATCGGCGACCGCCGAACCGCCGTCCAGGCTGCCGTTGATCGCCGGGATCGCGGTCGCGGTCGTCGTGGTGGTCGCGCTGGTCGGCTGGCTCGCGCTCGGCTGAGCTGCCCGCCGGGATCCGACCACGTCGTGGGAGCATCGTCAAGATTCTTGGCGAGCTATGGTCCACGGCGAACCACAGATCGCCAAGAATCGTGGATTACCCTGCCCCCGTAGCGGCCGTCAGAGGTCGTCCTCGTCGTCGAGTCGGGCCAACCAGGTGGCGAACCGCTCGACCGGCGTCTCGAAATCCGGGTTCAGGTCGACGAAGTCGCGCAGCCGCGCGCCCAGCCACTCCAGGGTGACCGTCTCGGTGCCCCGGCGCTCGACGAGCTCCTCGATGCCTCGGTCGGTGAAGTACACGACGTCCTCTCTCGACGGTGCCGGAAGGGCCCCTTCATATCGCTTTCCGTATATGAAGGGGCCCTTCCTTACCTACATCAGGGGCGGGGCAACCTACATCAGGGGCGGGGCAGTGCCGCCTCGATCAGCGCGGACTGCTCGACGTCGTGCATCTTCGCCGAGCCGACCGCCGGGGCGGCCGCCGCCGGCCGGGAGATCCGGCGCAGGCGTACGCCCTCCAGGTGCTCCAGCAGGTTGAGCGCGACGAACGACCAGGCGCCCTGGTTGGCCGGCTCCTCCTGGACCCAGGCGAAGTCCTCGGCGTTCGGGTACTGCGCCAGCGTGGCCCGGACCTCCTCGATCGGCAGCGGATAGAGCTGCTCCATCCGGACGATCGCGGTGTCGGTGATGCCCCGTTCGGTGCGGGCCTGGAGCAGGTCGTAGTAGACCTTGCCGGAGCAGAGCAGTACCCGCTTGACCGCCTCCGGCGCCACCCCGGAACTGTCGGTCAGCACCGGCTGGAAGGTGCCGGTGGTGAAGTCCTCCACACTGGACACGCAGAGCTTGTGCCGGAGCAGGGACTTCGGGGTGAAGACCACCAGCGGCTTGCGCTTCGGCGAGAGCCCCTGCCGGCGCAGCAGGTGGAAGTAGTTCGCCGGGGTGCTCGGAATGGCGATCCGCATGTTGTCCTCGGCGCAGAGCTGGAGGAACCGCTCCGGCCGGCCCGAGGTGTGGTCCGGGCCCTGGCCCTCGTGGCCGTGCGGCAGCAGCAGGGTCACCGACGACTGCTGGGCCCACTTCACCTCGCCGGACGAGATGAACTCGTCGACCACGGTCTGCGCGCCGTTGGCGAAGTCGCCGAACTGCGCCTCCCAGAGCACCAGCGCCTCGGTGTTCTCCACCGAGTAGCCGTACTCGAAGCCCATCGCGGCGTACTCGCTGAGCAGGGAGTCGTGCACGAAGAACCGGGCCCGGTCACCGGCCAGGGTGCTCAGCGGGGTGTGCTCGGCACCGGTCCGGGAGTCCACGATGACGGCGTGCCGCTGCACGAAGGTGCCACGCCGGGAGTCCTGGCCGGCGAGCCGGACCGTCACTCCGTCCTGGAGCAGCGTGCCGAACGCGATGATCTCGCCGAGGCCCCAGTCGATGTTGCCGGACTCGGTCATCTTGGCCCGCCGGTCCAGTAGCTGCTGGATCCGCTTGTGCGGGGTGAAGCCGTCGGGCAGCGAGGTGTGCGCCGTACCGACCGCGCGGAGTGCGGGGACGGTGGTGGCGGTCTCCACCTGCGGCTCGGGCTCCGGCTGGCGGCGGGGCCGGGTGGCCGGCCGGGCCGACGACGCGGCGTCCCGGGTCGCCTTGAAGACCCGCTCCAACTGGGCCTGGAAGTCGCGCAGCAGCTCCTCCGCGTCCTCCACGGTGATGTCACCGCGCCCGATCAGCTCCTCGGTGTAGAGCTTCCGGACCGACCGCTTCGAGTCAATGATCTTGTACATCAACGGGTTGGACATGGCCGGGTCGTCGCCCTCGTTGTGCCCGCGCCGCCGGTAGCAGACCATGTCGATCACGACGTCCTTGTTGAACGCCTGCCGGTATTCGAAGGCCAGCCGGGCCACCCGGACCACGGCCTCCGGGTCGTCGCCGTTGACGTGGAAGATCGGCGCCTGGATCATCCGGGCCACGTCGGTGCTGTAGAGGCTGGACCGGGAGTATTCCGGCGCGGTGGTGAAGCCGACCTGGTTGTTCACCACCACGTGCACGGTGCCGCCGGTGCGGTAGCCGCGTAGCTGCGACAGGTTGAGCGTCTCGGCGACCACACCCTGGCCGGCGAAGGCGGCGTCGCCGTGTACCGCCACCGGCAGCACGGTGTAGCCCTCCAGCTTGAGGTCGATCCGGTCCTGCTTGGCCCGGACGATCCCCTCCATGACCGGGTCGACCGCCTCCAGGTGGGACGGGTTGGCGGTCACCGACACCTTGATCGAGTGCTCACCGTCCGGCGTGGTGAACTTGCCGGCCTGGCCCAGGTGGTATTTCACGTCGCCGGAGCCCTGCGTCGAGCGCGGGTCGAGGTGCCCCTCGAACTCCGAGAAGATCTTCTCGTACGGCTTGCCGACGATGTTGGCCAGCACGTTCAGCCGGCCCCGGTGAGCCATCCCGATCACGACCTCGTCGAGGTCGTTCTCGGCGGCCGACTCCAGCACCTCGCCGAGCAGCGGGATCAGCGACTCGCCGCCCTCCAGCGAGAAGCGCTTCTGGCCGACGTACTTGGTCTGGAGGAAGGTCTCGAACGCCTCGGCCGCGTTGAGCCGGTTGAGCACGTGCTTCTGCTCGTCCGGCGCGGGCTTGGTGTATTGCCGCTCGATCCGCTCCTGGATCCAGCGCCGCTCCTCCGGGTCCTGGATGTGCATGTACTCCACGCCGACCCGGCGGCAGTAGGAGTCCCGGAGCACCCCGAGGACCTCGCGCAGCTTCATCTTCTGCTTGCCGGCGAAGCCGCCGACCGGGAAGGTGCGGTCGAGGTCCCACAGCGTCAGGCCGTGCTGGAGTACGTCGAGGTCCGGGTGCTTACGGATCTTGAACTCCAGCGGATCGGTGTCCGCCATCAGGTGTCCACGGACCCGGTACGCGTGGATGATCTCGATCACCCGGGCGGTCTTGTCGATCTGCCCCTCGGAGCTGACCGCCACGTCCCGCATCCAGCGCACCGGCTCGTAAGGGATGCGCAGCGAGGTGAAGATCTCGTCGTAGAAGCCGTGCTCGCCGAGGACCAGTTCGTGGATGGTCTTGAGGAACTCGCCGGACTGCGCGCCCTGGATGATCCGGTGGTCGTAGGTGCTGGTCAGCGTGATGATCTTGCTGACCGCCAGGTCGGCCAGGGTCTCCTCGGACATCCCCTGGTACGGCGCCGGGTATTCCATCGCGCCGACCCCGATGATGGTGCCCTGGCCGACCATCAGCCTCGGCTGGGAGTGCACGGTGCCGATCCCGCCCGGGTTGGTCAGCGAAATCGTCGTACCGCCGTAGTCCTCCATGGTCAGCTCGTTGCGCCGGGCCCGCCGGACGATGTCCTCGTACGCCTGCCAGAACTGCCGGAAGTCCATCTGCTCGCCGGCCTTGATCGACGGCACCACCAGGGTGCGCGAGCCGTCCGGCTTGGCTAGGTCGATCGCGATGCCCAGGTTGACGTGCTCCGGCTTGACCAGCGCCGGCTTGCCGTCGACCTCGGCGAAGGAGTTGTTCATCTCCGGGTGCTCGGCGAGCGCCTTGATCAGCGCCCAGCCGATCAGGTGGGTGAAGCTGACCTTGCCGCCCCGGCCTCGGGCGAGGTGGTTGTTGATGACGATCCGGTTGTCCACCAGCAGCTTGGCCGGGACCGCGCGGACGCTGGTCGCGGTCGGCACCGCCAGCGAGGCATCCATGTTCTGCACGATCCGGGCGGCCACGCCGCGCAGCGGGGTGGTCTGGGCGCCGGCGGGCTGGGCCGCGCCCTTGCCGGCGGGGCTCGGCGCGGCGGCCTTCGGTGCGCTCGCGGCCGGCTTCGCCGGGGCGGCGGCCTTGCCGTCCGGGGCCGGGGTGCCGCGCTTGGCCGGCGCCGGGGCGCTGGCCGGGGTGGCCGGCGCGGCCTCGGTCTTCGCGGAGGTGCGTGCGGGTGCGGGGGGCTGCTCGACGGCCGTGCCGGCGCCGCCCTTGGCGCCGGTCACCTTGGCGTCACCGGCGTCGCCACCGTCCGGGCCGGGTTGCCCGGCCGCGGGTCGGTAATCGGCGAAGAAGTCGTGCCAGGCTGGATCGACGCTGGCGGGGTCGGCGAGGTAACGCTGGTACATTTCCTCGACGATCCACTCATTGGGGCCGAACCCCGCCAGTGGATTTTCCTGCGAAGTCTGCTGGGTCGACACGGCCGGTAATCGCCTCTTTCACGCGGGTTGTGTGTCACGCGGTCTCCTGCCACCCGGTCCGGGGGGCTGCGTCGAAAGACGGGTCCAAGGCTACGCCGTGCGGTAACCGACAGCATTGTCGCATCGGGCCCGTGTCGCGTTTCACAGGTTTTGCGAGTTGTCGGTCGTTCGGTAACGCCGGAACCCGGCCGGGACCACTGGCCCCGACCGGGTTCCACGACCCGGCGACCCTACCCGCAAGGGGTCAGGAGACGTCCCGCTTGCGCATGATCAAGGTGCCGATCGTGCCGGTCACCACGGCGTACGCGACCATGACCGCCGCACCCGCCCACCGGGGCGGGCTGCCCGGAAGGTCGGTGCCGGTCGCCATCAACTGCGAGGCGAGCGACGGGACGATCAACTGAAGGTTGTTGATCCAGTCGCCGAACTGTTCGGCCAGGATCGCCAGCACGATGATCGCCCCGATGTAGCCGGCGAGGTAGACCAGCAGCGCCGTGACGGTGGCACCGATCTGGCTGCGGATCAGCACCCCGAAGCCGATCCCGAAGACGGCCCAGAGCAGGTATGCCAGCCCGTTCAGGCCGATCGCCTGCCAGATGGCGCCCTCACCGAGCTGGCTCGACACGTCCAGGCTGCCCAGGATCAGCGGGGTGAAGATCAGGTTGAGCCCGGTGGTGACGATCCAGAAGATCAGCCCGAGGATTCCGGCGGCGACCAGCTTCGCCACCACCACGGCGGTGCGGTGCGGCGTGGTGAGGAAGGTCGTCGTGGCGGTCTGGTGGAAGAACTCGTTCGTCACCACCAGTACGCCCAGCAGCATCACGATCAGCACGCCGAAGAACTGGCCGTTGGTGTAGAGGTTCGCCGCGATGTTGACGTGCTCCCCGGCCGCCTGGAACTGCGCGTTCTGCTGGTCGGCCTCGGGTACCCCGACGCTGTCCGGGTCGAGCAGCGTCTGGGACTGGAAGTAGTTGATCAACAGGGTCAGGCCCCAGAGGGGCAGCGTGATGAGCCCGAAGACCCACCAGGTGTTCGTCGTACGGATCTTCAGCAGCTCGGATCGGACCAGGTTCATCGGATCCCCGCCTTTCCGGCCGTCAGCTCCAGGAAGACCCCTTCGAGGTCGGGTCGCTCCGTGGTCAGTTCGTGCAGCTCGACCTTTGCCGCCAGCGCGGCCCGGCCCACCGCCGGAGCGTCCGTCCCCTCGACCAGCAGCACGCCGTCGTCGTCCCGGGTCACCCGGGCACCGTTGTCGGTCAGCGCCGTGGTCAGCTCGTCACTCTGCGGGGTCCGGACCCGGACCCGGCCCGTCTGCGCCATCGAGCCGACCACCTCGTCGACCCGGCCCTGCCGGATCAGCTTGCCGGCCGCGATGATCACCACGTCGTCGGCGAGTAGCTGCATCTCGGAGAGCAGGTGGCTGGAGACCAGCACCGTACGCCCCTCGGCGGCGAGCGCCTTGAGGAAGCCGCGCATCCACCGGATGCCCTCCGGGTCGAGCCCGTTGGCCGGCTCGTCGAGGATCAGCACCCGGGGGTCGCCGAGCATCGCGGCGGCGATGCCGAGCCGCTGCTTCATGCCGAGCGAGTAGCCCTTGAACTTCCGCTTGGCCGCCGGGGTGAGCCCCACCAGTGCCAGCGCCTCGTCGGCCCGCTGCTTCGGCAGCCCGGCCGCGGCGCAGGTCACCCGCAGGTGGTTGATCCCGGTGCGGCCCTTGTGCGCGCTCGACGCCTCCAGCACCGCGCCGACGTGCCGGATCGGCTGCGACAGGTCGGCGTAGCGGGCCCCGCCGATCGTCGCGGTGCCCGCCGTCGGAGTGACAAGGTTGAGCAGCATCCGCAGCGTGGTCGTCTTGCCGGCACCGTTGGGCCCCAGGAAGCCGGTCACCCGGCCCGGCTCGACGGTGAACGACAGATCGTCGACCGCTCGGACATTGCGATAGACCTTCGTAAGACCGGAGACCACTATCTGGCCACTTCCGGCTGTTGGGCTTAACCGCCCGTCAGACATCTCTCTCCCCTCCGTGTGGCGCCGCCGTGCCGGCCACGCCGTCACCCAGCGTCGACATTGTGGGCCGCGCGGTCAATCGGGATGATTGCGGAACCCGTTGTCATACCTGGGCAGGAGCCCGTCCTCCTACAGCACGAGCCGCGCGGCATCTGGGGAGGAGGGGGCGAATCTACCAGTTCGGACGAGCCGCCGGGGGGCGGCGCGCGAAGCCGGCCGTGCCGGGCCGGTACCACATCCCGTTCACCGGATCGACACGCCGTCGGCCGTCGGTCGACACGTCCAGGGCAGTCCGGGGGCCTACACAGAGACCATGGCCGTTCTGCTCACCGCCCCGGCACAAACCGGGACCAGCGGATACACCCTGCTGATCGCCGACAGCGCGTCGCAGGTAGCCGCCGCACAGCGCCTCCGGCACACCGTCTTCGTCGACGAGTTCGGCGCGAACCTCCACTCGCCGGTGACCGGACTCGACATCGACGAGTTCGACCCGTACTGCGAGCACCTCGTCGTCCGGGAGGACGAGTCGGGTGCGGTGGTCGGCACGTACCGGATGCTGACGCCGGACCGGGCCGCCCGGGCCGGTCGACGGTACGCCGAGGGCGAGTTCGACCTCTCCCCGCTCGCGCCGCTGCGCGACGAGGTCGTCGAGATCGGCCGGTCCTGCGTCGACCCGGCGCACCGGACCGGTGCCGTGATCAACCTGATGTGGGCGGGGATCGCCCGCTACCTCCAACTGCGCGGTCTGCGCTGGCTCGCCGGCTGTACCTCGGTGCCGCTGGACGATGCCGGAGCGACCGCGGTCGGGGTCTGGTCGGAGGTCCGGCGCCGGCACCTGTCGCCGCCGCCGATGCGGGTCCGGCCACACCGGCCCTGGCTGGCCGAGCCGGCCGGCGCGGCCGCGCTGGCGGCTGCCGAGGCGGGGGTACCGCCCGGGGCGCCGGCCGCCGCCCGGGGCCGGGTGGCGATGCCGCCGCTGCTCCGCGGCTACCTGCGGCTGGGCGCCTGGGTCTGCGGGGAGCCGGCGTACGACCCGGAGTTCGACGTGGCCGACTTCTACGTCCTGCTCTCGATGGACCGGATGCCCGACCGGTACCGCCGGCACTTCCTCGGTCCGGACCAGTGAACCTTTTTCAACCTCCCCTTGCGGTCCGTCGGAGGGCGAGGTCGGACGCGGTGTGTGAGCGCCGCGCGGTTCAGGTTGAAAAAGGTTCAGTGAACACCCGCACCCGCACCCGCACCCGCACCCGCGCGGTCCCGGGCCGGTCGCTGCACACCGGCGGGTCGCTCTGGCGGCCGCACTCGACCTGCGGGCCGGACTGCCTGCCCGACCCGGGCCAGCTCCCGAGGGCCTCCGGGCCGCGCCAACTCGGTCGGCTGATGGCGCTGCTCGGGGCCCTGCTCTTCGGCGGGGTGCTGCTGCCGGTACTGCCGGTGCTTCCCCGGCCCGGCCGGGGGGTCGCCGGGCGGGCCTGGGCCCGTACCGTGTTGCGGGCCGGTGGGATCCGGCTCGACGTGCGGGGCCGACCGCCGCTGCGGCGGGCGCTGCTGGTGGCCAACCACGTCTCCTGGCTCGACGTGGTCACGATCCTCGCGGTGACCCCGGCCCGGCTGCTGGCCAAGCACGAGGTGCGGAACTGGCCGCTGATCGGGCCGCTGGCGGCGCTCGGCGGCACCATCTTCATCGACCGGACCCGGCCGCGCACCCTCCCGCAGACCGTGGCCGAGGTGGCGGAGGTGCTCCGCGCGGACGGGGTGGTCGCGGTCTTTCCGGAGGGTACGACCTGGTGCGGCGTGCCCCGGGCGGCCGGAAGCTGTGGCCGGGCGGTCCGGTTCCGGCCGGCCATGTTCCAGGCCGCCGTCGACGCGGCGACCCCGGTGGTACCGGTGCATCTCGGCTACCGCATCGAGTTCTCCGCCGGCCGCCCCGCGACCGGCGCACCGGTCGGCCCGACCGGTGCCTCGACGGCCGGTACGGCGGCGACCGGCCAGGTCCGGGCCGCCGACACCACGGCGGCGTCCTTCCTGGCCGAGGAGAGCCTCTACACCTCGGTACGCCGGGTGCTGGCGCTGCGCAACCTGGTGGTGACCCTGACCGTGGTCGACGAGCCGTGGTGCGACGGCCCGACGGACCGTCGCCGGCTCGCCACGGCGGCCGAGGCGGCGGTGCGGGCGGCCGGTCCAGCCGGCCCGCCGGCACGTTCGGCCGGCGGGGAGACGCTGGAGCTGGCGGCCTGACAGCCCTGCCGGGTCGGTCGGGCGGGCGTTCCGGAAACGCGATGTATCGCGTTATCGTGGCAGCACGCACCTCCGCCGCCCGTGCCCGCGCCTCCCGCCGGCCGGACCGGCCAGCACCAGGGGAGTCGCCATGCCGAGCTGGACCGTGGACGGGCCGCGCCGGCTGACCCTCACCGAACCGGTCGACCAGCGCGTCGTCCGCCTCAGCTCCGGCCGGGTGGGGCTGGCCGGCCGGACCGGGGCGGGGCTGGTCTCCGGGCCGGTGGAGGCGCTCGGCGTCTCCGGAGACCTGACCATGGAGACGGTCTCCGGTGAGCTGATCCTGGCCGACGGGACCGCCGAACAGGTCCGGGCCGGTACGGTCTCCGGGGTGATCACCTGCGACCTCGGCAACCCCGTCCGGGAGCATCGTGCTGCTGGCCCGGCGGTCGGCGGAGTGAGGGCGAGATGACGATGGTGTTCGGCCACGGCCGGCTCCGGCTCTATCTGCTCAAGCTCCTGGACGACGGGCCGAGGCACGGCTACGAGCTGATCCGGCTGCTGGAGGAGCGCTTCCTCGGCCTGTACGCGCCGAGCGCCGGCACCATCTATCCCCGCCTCGCCCGGTTGGAGGCCGAGGGACTGGTCACGCACGACGCCGTCGGCGGCCGGAAGGTCTACCAGATCACCGAGGCGGGCCGGGCCGAGCTGCGGCAGCGCGCCGACGAGGTGGCCAGTCTGGAGTCGGAGATCCGCGCCTCGGTCTCCGACCTGGCGAAGCTGGCCGGTGAGATCCGTTCCGAGGTACGCGACTCGGTGCGCGACCTGAAGCAGGAGCTTCGGGCGGCCGCCCGGGAGACCCGCCGGGGTGACCGGCGGTCCGCTCCGGGTGCGGCGTACCCGGGCGCCGCACCGGCCGGCGGTGACCGGTCGGCGGGGCAGCGTGCCGGGGAGTGGATCCCGGGCGGCTGGTCGGCGGGGGCGCGTGCCGGGGAGCAGCCGCCGGGCGGCTGGTCGGCGGCGGAGGGGGACGACCCGGGCGCCGAGTTCGACCGGCAGTTGCTGCTCTTCGTGACCGAGGTGCGGGCGCTGGCCCGCAGCGGCCGGTTCACCGAGGCCCAGTTGCGTACGGCGGCCCGGGTGCTGCACGGCGCGCTGGACGGGCTGCGCCGGCTGCTCCGCTGATCCCGCCGGCCGCCCTGCTGACCCGGGCGGCTGGCCTGCTGACCTGACCCGGGCGGCTGGCCTGTGACCCGGGCGGCTGGCCTGTCGAACCCGGCGGGCGGCGGTCGTCATCCCCGAACCGAGGTGATCCGGGTCGCTCTCAGAAAGTTTTCAGGGGATGCTCAGCCGAGCCGCAGCGGAGGCGCGGATGATGGCCAGATGGCAGCGACAACGCAGAGCGAGGCACGGCTACTCGTCGTGGAGGACGACCCCAACATTCTCGAGCTGCTCTCCGCCAGTCTGCGATTCGCCGGCTTCGACGTGGCCACCGCCACCAGTGGGAGCGCGGCGGTCAGCGCGGCGAAGGAGCGCCGACCCGACCTGGTCGTGCTCGACGTCATGCTGCCCGACCTCGACGGTTTCGAGGTGATCCGGCTGCTCCGCGAGGGCGGCACCCGTACCCCGGTGGTCTTCCTCACCGCTCGGGACGCGACCGACGACAAGATCCGTGGGCTGACCCTGGGCGGCGACGACTACGTCACCAAGCCGTTCAGCCTGGAGGAGCTGACCGCCCGGATCCGGGCGGTGCTGCGGCGTACCGCCACCGGCGAGCACGCGCCGTCCCGGCTCACCTTCGCCGACCTGGAACTGGACGAGGAGACCCACGAGGTGCACCGGGCCGGCAAGCGGGTGCAGCTCTCGCCGACCGAGTTCAAGCTGCTGCGCTACCTGATGCTCAACGCCAACCGGGTGCTGTCCAAGGCGCAGATCCTGGACCACGTCTGGAACTACGACTTCCGGGGCGACGACAACATCGTGGAGTCCTACATCTCCTACCTGCGGCGCAAGATCGACACCACCCAGCCTCGCCTGATCCACACCCTGCGCGGGGTCGGTTACGTGCTCCGCAAGCCGGCGGCGTGAATGTCGCCCTGCCGCTGAAGGGGCGGCTCCGCGCCACGCCGCTACGGGTCAAGCTCGTCGCCGCCGTACTCGTCCTGGTCGCCGCCGCGCTGGTGGTGATCAGCGTGATGACCGCCTTCTTCCTGCGCAGCTACCTGGTCGGCCGGATCGACAACGAACTGGCGAGCTTCGCCCGCGACGCGGACGCGCAGCAGGTCCAGCGGCTCTACGACAACGTGGCGGCCGGCCGCAGCGCGTTGCCGACCGACTACCTGATCGTGCGGGCCGACCGGGAGGCCTGGGTCTTCCAACCGCTCTACGACCGGACGCTCGACCAGAACAACCTGCCGGCCGCGCTCAACGATGCCAACTGGTACGAGCGGCATGCCGGCGGGGACTTCTTCACCATCTCGTCGGCGGACCACCGGTTCCGCTGGCGGATGATGGTGGTGCAGTGGCCGAGTGGCACCTTCCTGGCGGTCGGGCAGCACCTCACCGAGGTCGACCTGGCGGTCAAGGAACTGATCTGGATCGACGTACTGGTCGGCGGCTCGGTGTTGATCACGCTCGCCGCGGCGGGGGCGGCGATCGTGCGTACCAGCCTGAAACCACTCGTGGAGATCGAGCGGACCACGGCGGCCATCGCCGGCGGAGACCTGTCCAGACGGGTACCCGATCCGGAGCCGGGTGAGATCGAGGCGAAAACCGAACTCGGCCGGCTGTCCCGGGCGCTGAACACGATGCTCAGCCAGATCGAGGTGGCCTTCACGGCGCGGGCGGCCTCGGAGTCGGCCGCCCGGGCGGCCGAGGCGAACGCCCGCAGCGCGGCGACCGCGGCCCGCAACGCCGCAATCGCCGCCCAGGCGTCGGAGTCCCGGGCACTGCGTTCCGAGGAGCGGATGCGGCAGTTCATCGCGGACGCCTCGCACGAACTGCGTACCCCGCTGACCACCATCCGGGGCTTCGCCGAGCTGTACCGGCAGGGCGCCGCCGGCTCGCCCGAGGACACCGCCCGGCTGATCCGCCGGATCGAGGACGAGGCGGCCCGGATGGGCCTGCTCGTCGAGGACCTGCTGCTGCTGGCCCGGCTCGACCGGGAACGGCCGCTCACCCTGGCGCCGGTGGAGCTGCCGGTGCTGGCCAGCGATGCGGTGCAGGCCGCCAAGGTGGTCGCGCCGGACCGCTCCATCAGCCTGGAGATCGAGCCGGGGGCCGGCTCGCTGGTGGTGTTCGGCGACGACGCCCGGCTGCGGCAGGTGCTCGGCAACCTGATGACCAACGCACTCACCCACACCCCGCCGGAGGCAGCGGTGACGCTGCGGTTACGAGCCGAGCGGGAGGATGCGGTGGTCGAGGTCGCCGACACCGGTCCGGGGCTCTCGGCGGAGCAGGCCGAGCGGGTCTTCGAGCGGTTCTACCGGGCGGACGCCGCGCGGACCCGCCAGGCGGGCGGCGGGGTCAGCACGGGGCTCGGCCTGGCCATCGTGGCGGCCCTGGTGGCGGGACATAACGGCAGCGTCGAGGTGGTTGACACCCCGGGCGGCGGTGCGACCTTCCGGGTTCGGCTGCCGCGCGCACCGGAGGTCGCCGAGGAACCGGAGGCCGCCGAGGAACCGGAAATCGCCGAATCAATCGACGTAGAGTAATTCTCAGCCAATATCCAGGCGGGCTCCAGGTACGTCGCAGAGCGAGGGGGCAAGGTAAGGACATGAGCGACTTCGAGACCGACCCGCAACGGCGGCCGGTGACCGCCGACCGCGAGCACTCGCACCCCACCGCCGAGCTGCCGCGCGACGACCGCGGGCAGTCCGACTCCGGCGCCTCCACCGCCGACGCGGCCATCCCGGCCGCCGCCAGTCCCGCCGGCTCGACCGACTCGACCGCCAGCTTCGCCACGACCGGTGCCTCGGACGGCACCCCGTCCGGCGACCGGTCCGAGCCGGCGACCGCCGTACAGCCCGCCGCCGACCCGTACGGCTCCGGGGCGTACGGAGCGACGAGGCCGACCGCCGAGCAGCCCCACAGCGGGGTGCCGGCCTCCGACCAGCCGTACGCGGGCGCGCCGGCCGCGGGCCAGCCCTACGGTGGCGCCCCAGCCTCCGGACAGCCCTACGGTGGCGCCCCAGCCTCCGGACAGCCCTACGGCGGCAACCCCTACGCCGCCGCGCCCGCCTCCGGGCAGCCCTACGGCACCGGCCCGTACGGCTCGGCGCCCGCCTCCGGCCAGCCGTACAGCCTTCCGCCGGCCGGTCGGACCGGCGGCATTCCGGCGCAGGCCGGCGGCAGCCCGTGGCAGGCGCCGACCACCGGCCAGCCCCACTCGCCATGGTCACCGGGGCATCCCGGTGCCGGGGCACCGCCCCAGCCGCCGCACCTCGGCGGCCCGGTGCCGCCGCCCTGGGCCACCCCGGGCGCCCCCGCACCCGCCTCCTCCGGCCCCGGCCGGGTCGGCAAGGCGGTGGCGGTCGGAGTGGCCGCGCTGGCCCTGATGGTCGGCTCCGGGCTCGCCGGCGGGGCCATCGCGACGGCGCTGGACGACTCGCCGTCGGTGACCAACCGGACCTACTCGGCGGCCCCGGTGATCAACGCGGCCGACCTGCCGAAGATCGCCGCCCAGGTACAGGACAGCGTGGTGTCGATCAGCACCGCCAACACCGAGGGCTCGGGCGTGGTGATGAGCGCCGACGGCTTCGTGCTGACCAACAACCACGTGGTGGCCAGCGCCAACGGCGGCACTGTGAAGGTGTTCTTCGCCGACGGAAAGACCGCCGATGCGAAGGTGATGGGCACCGACCCGAAGACCGACCTGGCCGTGGTGAAGGCCGAGGGCGTCTCCGGGCTGTCCGCCGCGAAGTTCGGGGACAGCGACGCGATGCAGATCGGCGACCAGGTGCTGGCGCTGGGCAGCCCGCTCGGCCTGCAGGGCTCGGTGACCGCCGGCATCATCAGCGCCCGGGACCGGACCATCCGGGCCGGTGGCGAGGGCGAGCAGCCGCAGAACCCGTTCGAGCAGCCGCAGCAGCAGGGCGGGGCCAGCTCGATCTCCGGCCTGTTGCAGACCGACGCCCCGATCAACCCGGGCAACTCCGGCGGCGCGCTGGTCAACACCAAGGCGGAGGTGATCGGCATCAACACCGCGATCCTCACCGCCGGCCAGGGCAGCGGCAACATCGGGGTCGGCTTCGCCATCCCGAGCAACAAGGCCACCGCGGTCGCCGAGGCGCTCCGGCGTGGCGAGAAGGTCAGCCACCCGTCGCTCGGGGTCCAGGTCACCCCGGCCGAGAACGGCGGAGCGCTGATCAGCGGCGTCGTGCCGGACAGCCCGGCCGCCAAGGCCGGTCTCCAGCAGGGCGACGTGGTCACCCAGTTCGGCGACCGGAAGATCGGTGACGCCGACGATCTGGTCGGCGCCGTACAGGCCGGCAAGGTGGGTGACCAGGTGCAGGTGACGTACACCCGAAACGGGGTCGAAAAGACGGCAACCGTGACGCTCGCCGAAACGTCGTAAGGAAAGAACGCCGTACGCTTTCGAGGTAGACCTTCCGCACGACGGAAGTCAAGCCTCCTCCCCAGAGCGGCGGGCGACGTGACCAAGGGGGTTGGTCAGGTCGCCCGCCGCTCCTCCTTTTCGGGGCCGGGAGGGCGCGTTCGGCCGGTGGCGTCCGGGGAAGGAATGTCCGTTCCGGAGACTGTCGAGCTGGGTGCACGAACGGGGCAGCCACCGGTGGTTCGGGCGGACCGGCCGCCGTTTCGGCCGGGACCGGCCGGTGGGTGCACGAGCGGGGCAGCTCGACAGTCTGCGCGACGACTGGTCCCTCCCCGGCGAGCGTGCCCGGCCCGGGGGTCGGCCGCCGGCGTTTACGGCGGCCCAGCACCGAGCGCCGGGTCTCGTCCCGCTTCACCCGCCCGGGGTGAGCCCGGCTCACCCGGAGCGGGGCGAATATCGGGGTTGGTCTGGCAGGCACGGACTCGGGTCTCGACCGTGGGTCGGTGACCACGAGGACCCGGGGAGGAGCGGCGATGAGTACCGCGACCATGGCGCGCAGCGACATCGACATCCAGCGTGACGTGCTGGCCGAGCTGGCCTGGGACGCCCGGGTACGGGCCAGCGAGCTTGGCGTGTCGGTCTCCAGCGGCATCGTGACCCTGACCGGCTGGGTGGACAGCTACGCCAAGAAGTGGGCCGCGGAGCGGATCGCGCACCGGGTCCGGGGCAACCGGGCGGTCGCCAACGACATCGAGGTACGCCTGTCGGGCACGGCCGAGCGCACCGACACCGACATCGCGACGGCGGCGAGCCGGGCCCTGGAGTGGGACGCCTTCGTGCCGGTCGACCGGATCCAGGTGACCGCCGCCAACGGCTGGCTGACGCTGCGCGGCGAGGTCGAGCGGGGCTACCAGAAGCGGGCCGCCGAACGGGCCGTACGCCGGCTGACGGGGGTACGCGGGGTGACGAACCTGATCGCCGTGGCGCCGGCCGGCGACCTGAACGAGGAGGACCTCAAACGGGACATCCGCAGCGCTCTCGCCCGGCGGATCGACATCGACGCCGACCTGATCGAGATCGATGTCGACGAGGGGACCGTGGTGCTCACCGGCGAGGTGCGGTCGTGGTTGGAGCGGGAGGAGGCGGAGCGGGTGGCCTGGGCCGCGCCCGGGGTGGGCGAGGTCGAGATGCGGCTCCGCCTCGCGACCTGACCCGTGTCGGCCTCCTCGCGACCTGATCCGGGTCGGCTCTGGCCGACCGCGGGCAGAAGAAGGAGCTTTCACGTCGATCCGCGGCGCCGGACGGCGGAGTCGGTGGCGACCATCCGACCGACCGGACCCGAGGGGAGGACCCCTCCGTGAGCACGAACCCGTCCGAGCGGGCACAGCCGGAGCGCCGGCTGCGTATCGCGATGGTCGTCCCGCCCTGGTACGAGCTGCCGCCGCCCGGCTACGGCGGGCTGGAACAGGTCTGCTCGGCCCTGGTCGACGGGCTGGCGGCCAAGGGGCACGAGGTGACCCTCTTCGGCGCGGGGACCGGGACGGGTACGGCGGCGCACTTCGTCGGGACCGTCCCGGAGTTGCAGCACCACCGGCTGGGCCAGACCCTGCCGGAGTTGGCCCACCTGACCCGGGTCAACCGGATGATCTCGCCGGATTCGTTCGACATCGTGCACGACCACACCACCGTCGGCCCGTACGCCACCGACCGGGCGGTGCCGACGATCGCCACCGTGCACGGCAAGCCGACCGGCGAGTTGCGGGAGGTGCTCGCCGACGTCGACCCGAAGGTCGGGCTGGTGGCGATCTCGCACACCCAGCGCCGGCTGGCTCCGGAACTGCCCTGGGTCGCCACCGTGCACAACGGAATCTCGACCGGCAACCTGGTGACCAAGTCGGCGCCGGGGATGGGTCCGGTGCTCTGGCTCGCCCGGTTCAGCGCCGACAAGGGCCCGGACCTGGCCATCGAGGCGTGCCGGGCCGCCGGCCTGCCGCTGGTGCTGGCCGGCAAGTGCGACGAGCGGTCCGAGCGCCGCTATCTCGAACAGGTCGTCGAGCCGATGCTCGGCCCGGACGTGACGGTGCTGCGCAACCCGGACCGGGACGCGACGGTGCGGCTGCTGCTCGCCGCCCGCTGCCTGATCATGCCGATCCGCTGGGAGGAGCCGTTCGGCATGGTGATGGTGGAGGCGATGGCCACCGGTACCCCGGTGGTCGCGCTCAACCGGGGAGCCGTGCCGGAGCTGATCCGGTCCGGCGAGACCGGGCTGATCTGCGACGACCCGTCGGAGCTGGGGCCGGCGCTGCGGGAGGTGTCCGGGCTGGACCCGGGGGTCTGCGCGGCGCACGTCCGCCGGGAGTTCTCCGCCGAGCGGATGGCCGAGGACTACGAGCGGGTCTACCGGGCCTTCGTCGAGCCGGGCCTCGAACCGCCGGTCCGACCGGCGTCGGCACCGACCGTCGCCTGGTGACACCGCCGGTCCGGCCGCCGTCGGCCGCGGCCACCGCTTGATTTCGGGTACGACGTGAGCCACGCTCTGCGTCGGGTAGTGGACGCGGGCGGGTCAGGGTGGCATTCGACGCCTTACTCTGCATGCCGCAGCGGGACGCGGAGGGCAGGGGTCGGTGGCTGTCGTCGAGAGCCGGGTGAGCGTCTGGGAGGCCTTGGCCGGCCGTGCCCCGGGCCGACCCCTGGGACCGGCCGACTCGGGGCTGTGGACCGCCGTCGTCGAGCGGCTGAACCCGGCCCGGGCCCGCCCGGTGCTGCGCCCCGGCATCGAGCGCGCCGAGCTGGTCTCGGTACGCGGCGTGCCGTACGTGATGCTCCGCTCGCCGGATTCCCGGGGCGACGCCTGCTATCTGCGACTCTCCCCCGAGGAGTGGCGGCTGGCCGAGCTGATGGACGGCTCCCGCACCGTCGCCCGGCTGGTCGCCGAGTTCGCCCGGATCGCCGGCCGGCTGGCCCCGGACCAGGTCACCCGGGTCGTCGCCGACCTGGCCGGCAACCGGATGCTGGCCGAGCTGCCGGTGGACGCGTTCCGGCCGCTGGACCGGGTGCACCGCCGGCCCTGGCCGCTGCGGCTGGGCCGGGGGCTGGTTGCCGCCGCGAAGGGACAGCGCACGGTGGTGGCCGACGTCGACCGGCTGGTCGACCTCGCCTACCGGGCCGGCGGGCGGCTGCTCTTCACCCGGGTCGCCGCCGGGCTGCTCGGCGCGGTGGCGCTGGCCGGGCTGCTGCTGTTCGGCTGGACGTGGTGGGCCGGCGACCAGTCGCTGTTCCTCACCGACGGCTCGTACGCGGTCGGCGCGGCGGTGCTGGTCGGGTTGAACGTACTCGCGCTGGCCTGCCACGAGTTGGGTCACGCGCTCGCCACCAAGCACGCCGGACGCCGGGTACCGGCCGCCGGCTTCCTGGTCTACTTCGGCATCCCGTCGGTCTTCGTCGACACCACCGACGTCTGGATGGCCGGTCGCCGCGCCCGGATGCTCACCACGGCGGCGGGCCCGGCGGCCGGGCTGATCCTGGCCGGTCTCGCCCAGCTCGTCGGCCTGCTGGTGCCGGAGTGGGCGCCGTGGACGTTCAAGCTCGCCTTCGCCTGGTATCTGAACGCGCTGTTCAACCTCAACCCGTTCCTCGCGCTGGACGGCTACTACCTGCTGATGGACTGGTTGGAGATTCCCAACCTGCGCGCCCGCGGCCTGTCCTATGTGCTGGCCCGGCTGCGCCGCCGGCCGCCGGGCTGGGCGCAACTGGACCGGGAGGGCCGGATCGTCGCCCTGTACGGCACCCTGGCCGTGCTCTGGGTGGTCATCGCGGTGAACCTCGGCTGGCGGATCTGGACCGACCGGGTCGCCGGCCTGGTGCTCGGGCTGTGGCGGTCCGGCTGGCCGGCCCGGCTGCTGCTGGTGGCCGTGATCGCCGGCCTGGCCGCCCCGCTGGTCTACCTGGCCGCCGGCTGGCTCGCCCGGCGGGTCCGGCGGGTTCGCACCGCCCTGGCGGAGCGGCGGCAGCGGCTGGACCTGCCCCGTCGACTGGACGCGCTGCGGAACTCGCCGCTGGGCCGGCTGCCCGAGGCGACCCTGACCGAGCTGGCCCAGCGGTCCCGTTGGGTACGGCCGCGAAGCGGGTCGCAGCTCGTCTTCGCCGGTGCCGCACAGTCGACGGTCTTCCTGGTGGTCGACGGCGCGATGGAGGGCCGGCGGCCCGGCGACCCGGGTGGCCTGGTCCGGCAGCGGCTCGGCCCGGGTGGGGTGATCGGGCTGGCCAGTGCGCTCACCGGGGCGCCGGCCGCCCTCGACTGGCACACCGCCGGGACCGTGCTGCTGGGACTGCCCACCTCGGCGGTGGTCACCGGGGTGGGGCCGCTGCCCGGCCCGCCACCCGCCGACCGGGCGGAGGCCGAGGCGCTGTTCGCCGAGGCACCGGCGCTGCGCGGGCTGAGTCACGAGGACCGGCTGGGCTTGGTCGCCGGAGCCCGGGTGTCGGCGGTCGCCGCCGGTGACCCGATCGTGCTCGCCGGGCCGAACGACGCGGTGGTGGTCGAGTCCGGGGTGATCGAGCTGCCGGACGGCACACAGCTCCGCCGGGGGACCCTGATCGGCCCCGCCGGGGAGGGTGAGCCGGGCACGGTGGCCACGGCCCGTACGCCGGTCCGGGTCTGGGCCCTGCCGGCCGTCACCGGCCTGCCGCTGCTCTTCGGCACCCCGGGCGCGACGCCTCCGCCGGCCGAGCCCGGTGCGCCGGGCAGCGCGCCCCGGGCCGGCGTACATCCCGACGGGGGCTATCCGCCGCTGGCCGCGCCACCCGGACCGCCGCCGCCCGACGCGGACCCCGAGGTGGACCGCCGGTTCGAGCGCAAACTCTGGTGGCTGGTCCTGCTCCTCCTGCTGCTGGCCCTGCTCAGCGCGGCGAGCAACCTGATCCCCGGCCCGGCCTGGGCGGAGATGCCCAGCGACCGGGCGCTGCTGCACGCCGACCACGGTCGGGTCGACGCGACCGTGGACGGCCGGACCGTGCGGCTGGCCGAGGGGGACCGGCGCTACGTCTCCGAGGGCGACCAGATCCGGGTACCGGTCCGGTCCCGCGCCGTGCTCACCTTCCGGGGCGGCGCCACGGCGGTGTTCTGCGCCGGCTCCCGGGCGGTGCTCGGTCCACTCTGGAGCGACGGGGTGCGTACCGTCACCCCGCACGGCCGGCTGACCCTGGACACCGGCCGGATGCTCGCCGACACCGAGAGCCCGAGCAGCGCCTTCGCGCCGTTGTCGCTGCTGGTGGACCGGACCGGCGGTGGGATCGGAAACCGCGGAGCGGCCCGGTACGCGGCCTGGACCCGGGGCATCGAGGTCTCCACCGGCGAGGTCCGGGTCACCGGGGTACGCCAGCCGGAGAACCGACGCCCGCTGGCCTGCGGTGCCGGTACGACACCGGACGGCACCGGGTCCTCCCCGACCGGTACCCCGGGCGACCCCGGGTCGACGACGCCCGGTACGCCGGTCCCGCCCCCCTCGCCGACGCCGTCTCCGACCGCGTCGCCCGGCACTCCCGGGCCGACCCCGACCACTGCGGGCAGCACCCCGACCGAGACCGCCAGCACCCCGGGCAGCACCCCGACCACCACCGGCCCGCCGAGGACCCCACCCCGCACCACGCCACCACCCACCACGGCCGCACCGACCACGCCGCCCGCCAACCGTCCACCCGTGATCAGTTGGCAGCGCGACCCGGGCGGGACGCTGAGCCAGCAGACCGCGACGGGCGGCTGCACCGATCACCCGACCACCACCACGGCCTCGGTGAACGTCTCGGACGACCGGGATTCGGGGCAGTCCCTGGTGGTCACCGTGCACTGGAGCGGCTTTGCGAGTGGCTCGGCCCGGATGTCCCCGGACGGCGCCTACTACGGCACCATCGGTCCGGTGCCGTTCTCGGGGCAGAACAACCGGGGCGGCACGCTCAACGTGTGGGTCACGGCGACGGACAGTCAGAAGGCGGGGTCCACCGTGCAGGGCAGCCCGATCACCGTGGCCGGCTGCACCCAGGTGACCACCAGGTGAGGAGTCGGAGTGCTCTGTTGGTTCTGTCCGAAGGCGGCGCGGGGCGGGTGCCGGTTCTGCGGGCGTGGCGTCTGCGAGGACCATGCCCGGTTCGGCCCGTACCTGTTGCAGGTGCACCGTTCGGAGGCGCGTGGCCGGGCCGAGGGACTGGTGGTGGAGGACGCCCTCCAGTGCGGCACCTGCCGACCCCGTCCGCAACCGGTGCCCATGCCCGAGTTGGACTGACCGTCCTTGCCCGCCCACCCGGGCGATGTCCCCCGGTGGCGGTGCGCGGATAGCCTGGGGAACGCCCGGCGTGCTGAGGAGGCGACCGTGAGTGACTTCGACGACGTACTGGAACGGCTGGTCACCGATCCGGCGTTCGCCGCCGCGCTCGGTGCGGATCCGGTCAACGCCCTGGCCGGCTACCGGCTCGACGCCGACGAGCTGGCGCTGCTCCAGCTCCAGCTCGGTGGCGCCGGCGGTCAGCACGGCGTCGAGACCCGGGCCAACCAGTCGAGCCTGTTCGGCATGTTCACCCCGCTCGCCGGGCTGGCCGGCGCGCTGCCCGGAGTCGGGGAGATCGGCACCGCCGGCCCCGGACCGGCCGGGAGTTCCGGTGCCGCCGGATCGGGCCTGACCCAGGGTTTCGGAGCGGCGGCCAACCCCGGCCCCGGAGTACCACCGTTCGCCGAGGCGCCGGGCTGTGCCGCGCCGGTCGGGCAGCACGGTGCCGGCGTACCGGTGGGTGGGCTGACCGGCCTCGGCGACGAGATCGGCCGGGAGATCGGGTCGGCCACCGACGGGGCGCTGGCGCAGCCGGTGGGTGGGCTGGCCGGCGCACTCGCCGACCCGGACGACGGGCTGGCCGCCGCGCTGGCCGATGCCGAGGTCGGGTTCGGGCCGGCGGCCGGGGTCGGGTTCGGGGCCGCCCCGGAGGCCGGACCGCCGGCCGAGGTGGGCTTCGGACCGGCCGGACCACTCCCCGGCACGGACGCCGAACCGGCCGTACCGGAGGGCTACCGGACCCGGGTCGACGTCGACGGTGACGGCGACTGGGACCGGCACACGTTGCAGGGCCGGGCCGACGGCGGGGTGGACATCCTGGTCGACCTCGACCGGGACGGCCGTACCGACTTCGTCGGGCACGACCTGGACGCCGACGGGTTGGTCGAGATCAGCGAGTACGACAAGAACCGCGACGGCTTCTTCGAGAAGCGGATGTACGACGACGACGGCGACGGCTGGATGGACCGGACGGTACGGGCCGAGCCGCCGCCCGCCGACAACACCTACTGACCCGCCACCACGGCGCCCCGGTCCGGAAGCCGGTCCCCGACCCACTCCGGGAACCGGTTCCCCGGTCCGGGCCGGGAGGCGGTCCCCGATCACCTCGGGAGCCGGGGCAGCACGCCGTGCGCTGCCGTGGCATTATGCCGTCCGGCGCATCGGGCCCGGCCGTCCGGCGCAACGGGACTGGCGCGTAGCCCGCCGGCCCGTGACGATGGCGACAGGAGGTGGTCGCCGTGGTCAGCATCACCACCGACCGGCTGACGAAGGTGTTCCCCGACGGCACGGTCGCGGTGGACGGCGTGAGCATCGAGGTCGGGTCCGGGGAGTTCGTCACCCTGCTCGGCCCGACCGGCTGCGGCAAGTCGACGATCCTGCGGCTGGTGGCCGGGCTGGAAGAGCCGACCAGCGGCCGGGTGCTGATCGACGGGGAGCCGGTGACCGCCGGGCCCGGCCCCAGCCGGCAACTGTCGATGGTCTTCCAGGACTACGCGCTCTATCCACATCTGACGGTCGCCGAGAACATCCGCTTCCCGTTGAGCCTCGGCCCGGACTCCCCGGCCGGCGCGTCGGCCCGGGTCGCCGAGATCGCCGACCAGCTCGGCATAACCGGTCTGCTCGACAAGAGGCCGGGGCAGCTCTCCGGCGGGCAGCGGCAGCGGGTGGCGATGGCGCGGGCGATGGCGGGGGAGTCCCGGGCCTTCCTCCTCGACGAGCCGCTCTCCAATGTGGACGCCGGGCTCCGTGCCGAGCTGCGTACCGAGGTGGCCGCTCTCGCCCGGCGGCTGGAGATGACCACCCTCTACGTGACGCACGACCAGGTCGAGGCGATGACCATGGCCGACCGGGTCGCGGTGCTGCGCCGGGGCAGACTCCAGCAGATCGGACCGCCCGGCGAGGTGTACCGGGACCCGCACACCCTCTTCGTCGCGGCCTTCCTCGGTACGCCCCGGGCGAACCTTCTGCAGGCCGCCATCTACGCGCCCGACGGCGGCGTACTGCTCGACCTCGGATCGCAACTGATCGAGCTGCCGCCCGAGGATCCCCGGGTACGCCCGCTGCGGGAACGGCACACCGAGCGGGTCACCCTGGCACTGCGGGCCGACGCGCTCAGCCCGGTGCCGGACCCGTCCAGCCCGGCGCCGGTGCTGCGGGGCGTGGTCCGGGCGGTCGAGAACCTCGGTCACGAGGCGCTGGTGCACGTGACGACCGACACGGTGCCGACCCCGTCGGCACAGGCCAGCCTGGACAATCCGACCAGCGGCCAGCACCTGTCCGAGCTGCTCGCCGACGACCTGCCGACCGGGCACCCGGTGCGCGACCGGCTGGCCCGGATGATTCCGCATCCCCGACCCGAGCAGCCGCCCGCCACCGCCCGCACCGAGTACGGCTTCTATCCCGTGTACGACCCGGAGCTTCGCGGCGAACCGGCCGACGCCGGTGAGGTGGTGGTCCGGGTACCCATGCCGGTGCTGCCCCGGGTCGGAGAGTCGATCACGCTCGCGGTCGACCTGGACCAACTGTTGCTCTTCGACAGCTCCGGCGACCGGATCCGGCTGGGTTGACCGTGAGCGCGCCCTGGGGCGACCGTGCGCATGGTGGGCTCGGCTCGGCCGGTCCGGTCGGAGCCGTTCAGCCCGGCGGCGTCGGCGCGGTCGTGGCCGCCAACTGGTGCCGGGCCCGCATCAGCGCGAACCCGAGCAGGTTGAGCCCGGGTCACCGGCCCGGGGATCGTCGGCGGCGAGCCCGATTCCCCAGATCCGGTCGATCGGGCTTGCCTCGACGAGGATCCGGTCTCCGCTGCCGAGCAGATAGTCGCGAAGGTCGGGGTGCTGGCCGAACTTCGCCACGTTGCCCGCCACGACCAGGTCGAACCGGCACTCGTCCCACCGTGCCTGGTCGAAGCCGCGCACCCGCTGGCCGAGCGCCTTGGCCGCGCCCGGTGTCGGTGCCCGGAGGATCTGGTCGACCATCGCGGTGTCGCCGAACAGCCGGGCCTTGCCGGCCATCATGAAGTGCTCGGCGGTGGCGTACCGGACGCCGTCGAACCAGGAACGGCGAGGGCCACCACTGGCTCAGACAGCCGGATCCGGGGCCCGCCCGGTTCACACCGCCCTGGCCAGCCGGAGCAGGGCGGCGTCGAGCAGTTCGGCGTACTCGGCTGAGATCGAGCCCTCGTCGCGACGTACCGTGACCTTGTCACGCAGCAGCGACACCTGACCGGCCAGATCCGCCGTTGCGTCGCCGGAGTCGGCCCGGAGGTTGCGGAGCTGGTTGCGCAGGTCCACCCCGGCGTGGTCCCGGATCTCGTTCGTCGCCACCCCGTCGTCGACGATCCGGTAGAGCTGGGCCATGACCTCACTGATCGGCGGCGGCGGGATGTTGGGATTGCCCCCCGTACCCGGTTGCCCGCCCGGGGCCACCGTGGACGGTGGCCCGGCCGTCGAGACCCCGGGCGCCGGAGTACCGGCCGGGGTCGGCGACGGCGTCCCGTCCGGTCCGGCGGTCGTCGCCCCGGTCGTCGGCCGCGACCCTGGCTCGTCCCCGAGTGCGGAGACGAGCACGACGGTGGCGGTGAGCGCGACCAGCACGGCGGCGGCGACCAGCAGGACCCGGCCGGGCCGGGGCGGTTCGCCTGCCGGACCCGCCCTGTCCGGCGGTGCGGCCGTCCGCTGTGGATCCGTCGCGGGTCGGTCCTCCGGCGCCGCGTGCGATCCGGCCGGGTGCACCGGCGAACGCGACTCCGGCGGAGCCGGCGGAGTCTCCTGTCGGGTCACCGGACCGCCCTGGTGCGCCGTCGCATCGTCCCGCCGGGCGATCACGGGAGTGCTGGGTGGATGCGGAGCCTCCGCCGACAGCGCCGCCCCGTCTCGTCGGGCAGCCGCGGCGTTCGGTGGGTCCGCCGACCGCGCCACCACCGGAGCCGGATGCGCCGTCCCGTCCACCGGCGTTCCGGCCACCGTCCCATCCACGGCCGTCCCGGCCGCCGCCACCCGCACAGGCGGCGTGCCGGGTGCTGTCGCGTCCGCCGGGGTCGCCTCCGTCTCCACCGGTGTCGCGTGCGCTGCCGTCGCGTCGGTCGCCGCCGCGTGCGCCGCCGCGTGCGCCGCCGCATCCGGCGGCGTCGCTCGCGCTGGCGTCGGTGGCGCCGCCGCTGTCGGGATCGGCGCCGCCAGCACGCCGGCGGTCGGCGACGGCACGGGTATCGCCGCCGGCACCGTGCCGGGCCGGGTGTGGCCCAGCACCGCACGTCGCGGATCGGCGGCCAGCAGTTGCTGGCGCAGCAACTCGCCGACCTGTGCGGCCGTCGGCCGCTCGACCGGATCACGGGCCAGACAGCGCAGGCAGACGTCCGCCACCACCGGCGGCAGATCGGGTACGCCGGCCAGCGTCGGCTCCGTCCCCGCCTCCAGTGCCCGGGTCAGTTCCTCCCAGGTGTCGGCCGGGAAGGGCACCCTGCCGGTCAGGGTCTCGTGGAGCAGCACGCCCAGCGAGTATGTGTCGGTCGCCGGCTGGGCCGGAAGCCCGTCCAGCCGCTCCGGCGCGACGTACGCCGGGGTGCCGAACGTCTCGCCGTCCTCGTCCTCGTCCGGGGCGCCGACCTGGGTGGCGATGCCGAAGTCGAGCACCTTGGCGCCGGTCGCGGTCATCATGATGTTGGCCGGGGTGATGTCCCGGTGCACGATGCCCAGCCGGTGGGCGGCGGCCAGCGCCTCGGCCACCTGGGCGCAGATCTCCACCGCAGTCTGCCAGGGCAGCGGGCCGGCGGTGAGTTCGGCCTTCAACTCCTCGCCGGTCAGCAGTTCCATCACCACGAAGGCGGTGATCCCGCCGTCCGGTCCCAGGGTCTCGCCGTAGTCGTGCACGGCCGTGACGTGCGGATGCACGAGCTGCGCGGCGGCCCGGGCCTCCTCGCGGACCATCTCCCGGAACTTCGCGTCGGCGGCGAGTGACGCGGCGAGCACCTTCACCGCCACCACCCGGTCGAGTACCTCGTCCCGGGCGCGCCAGATCACCGACATACCACCGGCGCCGATCCGGTCGATGAGCCGATACCTGCGGGCGAGCAGGCCGCCCGCCTGCAACGCTGCCATTGTTGGTCGCACCTGCCTGCAAGAGTCGGGGGTCGCATCAGGCTGTGGGGGTCGTATCAGGCTCCGTGACTGGCTACCTCCTGTCAACGACGGACCAACAGCCGGACACAGCCAGGTTTGTCATGACATGCCAACCGCGGAACGCCACAGCCGGCCGCTTTCACCGACGGCCCGCCGCACGCATCGACGGACGGTAGCTCCGATGCGCCGAACGGTCGATGCGGGTGAGGTCCGGCCGGCCCGGCGCGTCCGGGTGGGCGGCCCGTGCCAGGATGAACGGCATGGTCAGCGGTCCGGTGGCGTTCGTGCTCGGCGGGGGCGGGGTGCTCGGCGCCGTCGAGGTCGGCATGCTGCGGGCGCTGTTCCGGGCCGGCATCCACCCCGATCTGGTGCTCGGCACCTCGATCGGGGCGGTGAACGGCGCACTGGTCGCGGCCGACCCGTCCGAGGCGGTCACCGACCGGCTGGTCCGGCTCTGGGCCTCGCCCGAGGCGAGCGAGGTGTACGGCGACTCGATCGCCCGGCAACTGCGCCGCTTCGCCGCCCGGACCCACCTGCACTCGCCGCGCCCGCTGCGCCGGCTGCTGGAGGCCGAACTCGGCGAGCACACCACCTTCGCTGACCTCAAGGTGCCGTTCCGGTGCTGCGCGGCGAGCATCGAGCGGGCCGCCGAGCACTGGTTCGGCACCGGCCCACTGGTGCCGGCCGTGCTCGCCTCGGCCTCCGTACCCGGGCTGCTGCCACCGGCCCGGATCGACGGTGAGCACTTCGTCGACGGTGGCATCGTCAACTCGATCCCGATCGGTGAGGCGGTGCAGTCCGGTGCCAAGCAGATCTTCGTGCTCCAGGTCGGCCGGATCGAGCGGCCGTTGAGCCCGCCCCGCCGGCCGTGGGAGATCGCCCAGGTGGCCTTCGAGATAGCCCGGCGGCACCGGTTCGCCCGGGAGATGGCGGCGCTGCCGGACGACGTGGACGTACACGTACTGCCGACCGGGGGGCTGGGGCCCCGGGACGACACCCCGTGGGCGTACCGGGACATGGCGGCGGTGGGTCGGCGGATCAGCCGGGCGTACACGGCGTCCCGGCGCTATCTCACCGAACACCTGGACCCCGGCTGATGCCGCTGCCGCCGAGGTGGGTCCGGCGAACCCTGCTCGCTCCCGGTACGGTGCTGCTCGCCGTACTGGTGGTGACGACGCTGCCGGTGTGGCTGATCATCGCCGCGGCGGCCTCGCCGCTGGTCCCCGGCTACCTGCGCCCGCTCCGGGTGCTCTGGGTGGGGATCGTCTACCTGGTCTGGGACGCCACCGCGCTGGTCGCGATGTTCGGGCTCTGGGTCGGCTCGGGCTTCGGCTGGCACAAGCGGTCCCCGGGCTTCCAGCGCGCGCACTACGTACTCGCCGGGTGGTTTCTCACCGTGCTGTTCTGGCAGGCCCGGTGGACCCTGCGGCTGCGCATCGACGTCGTCGGCACCGACCCCGACACGGCGCTGCCCGGCCGTCCCGAGCTGGTGCTCTGCCGGCACGCCGGGCCGGGTGACTCGTTCATCCTGATCCACGCGCTGGTCAACTGGTTCAAGCGGGAACCGAGGATCGTGCTGAAGGACACCCTGCAGTGGGATCCGGCGGTCGACGTACTGCTCAACCGGCTGCCCAACCGGTTCATCGCGCCCCGGCACCGCCGGCAGACCCGGGTCGGCCCGACCGAGCAGGTCGGCCCGCCGAGGGAGAGCCTGGTCGAGCAGATCGGCCACCTCGCCCGCAACCTCGACGAGAACGACGCCTTCGTGATCTTTCCCGAGGGCGGCAACTTCACGCCCCGGCGGCGGCTTCGCGCCATCGACCTGCTCCGGTCCCGTGGCCTGGACGACATGGCGGACCGGGCCGAGGCGATGCGGCACGTGCTCGCCCCGCAGCCCGGCGGGATGCTGGCCGCGCTGGACGCCGCACCAGACGCCGGAGTCATCTTCGTCGCGCACACCGGGCTGGACCGGATGCTCACGGTGGCCGACGTGTGGCGGGAACTGCCGATGGACAAGCGGATCGTGATGCGGTTCTGGTCCGTACCGCCGGACGAGGTGCCGAAGGAGCGCCAGGAGCGGATCGACTGGCTCTTCGACTGGTGGGCCCGGATCGACGAATGGGTCGATGCGCATCGGGGCGACACCGATCCGGCGTAGGGTGCCCGGCGTGGACCAGATCTGCATCGTGACGACGGTGGTGGACGCGCGGGCCGTCGCGGATGTGCTCGCCGCCGCTGCGGTCGCCGGTCGGCTGGCGGCGTGCGCGCAGGTGACCGGGCCGGTGGACAGCACCTACTGGTGGGAGTCGCGGATGGAGACCACCCGGGAGTGGACGGTGGTCTTCAAGACCGCGCCGGACCGGGTGGAGGCCCTCATCGACCAGGTGCGGGCCGCGCACCCGTACGAGGTGCCGGAGGTGCTGGTGACCTGGGTGGAGGGCGGCAACCCGGACTACTCGACCTGGCTGCACGAGCAGACCCGCCCGTGACCGGGGCCGGACCGACCGGCCGGGTCGACCCGGCCGGGATAGCCGCGCCGGGATAGGTACGCGCACTCTGTGAACCGGCCCGGCGTCGGCCGATCATGGCAACGTGACCGCTTCCGCGAACGCGTACCCCTGCCCGGTCTGCGGTGCCGGTGCCGACCTGGCGACCGGATGTCCGGGCTGCGGCCGGGCACCGGACCCGACCGCCGCCGAGGTGATCCGGCTCGGTGCCGAGATCGCCGCACTCGGCGGCCGGGTGGAGCGGGCGCGGCAGGCGTACCTCGGTCTCGACGCCGCGCTGTGGCAGCTCCGGCGGCGCCGCGACGCGCTGGCCGAACAGGTCCGGGCGGCGGCCGCGTCCGCCCGGGTCCGGGCGGCCGGCGCTCCCGGCGCACCGGCCGCCGTCGCCGCCTCCGGGCCGCCGGCACCGCCAGCGCCCGCACCGGTACGCCCGGAAGCCTCCACCCGGACCGTGCAGAACGTGCTCTTCATCCTCGGCGGGCTGCTGGTCGGCACGGCGGCGATCGTCTTCACGGTGGTGGCCTGGGCCACGGTCGGGGTGGGCGGCCGGGCGCTGATCCTCGGCACGCTGACCGGGCTGGCCCTGGCCGCGCCGCTGCTCGCCCAGCGGCGCGGGCTGACCGCCACCGCCGAGACGTTCGCGGCGATCGGCCTGCTCCTGGTGGTGCTCGACGGGTACGCCGGATGGACCGTGGACCTGTTCGGGGTGGCCGGCTGGCCGGCGGTCCGGTACGCGGCACTGGTGCTCGGGGTCGGCGCCCTGGTGGCCGGTGGTTACCACCGACTGACCCGGCTCGCCGCACCCGCGTTCGCCGGCCTGCTGCTGGCCCAGCCGGTGATCCCGCTGCTCTCCTACGACGCGGGATTCGGCGCCGCTGGCTGGGCGCTGGCGCTCGCCGGACTGGCAACGGTCAACCTCAGCTTGACCCGGGGGTGGGGTGGCGACGGACCGGCGGACCCGAGCAGCGGTGTCCGCCGGTCCGTCGCCTGGGTCGGGTACGGGGTGGCCGGGCTCACCTCGGCGCTCTGCGGGACGCTGGCGGTGGTCACCACGGACGGCCCGCTGGCGGTACTCGCCGGTGGTCCGCTGCTGGTGGCCGCCCTGCTGCCGATCGCCGGAGCCGTCCGGCTGCGCAGCACCGCCGCCGGAGCCGGTGCGGCGGTCGTCTTCGTGGTGGTGCTCGCGGTGGCGCTGGTCCGGGCCGCCGCCGAGACGTCGTGGCCGCTGCTCGGCTCGGCCGCCGGGATCGTCGTGCTGCTTGCCGCCGCGATCGCGGCCACCGCCCGGTGGCTGCCGGCGGGAATCCGGGTCGGCCCCCGGGCCGGCGGCCTGGTGGTGGCCGGCGCCCTGGCGGTGCTGACCTGCGCGATGGCGCTGGTGGTCGCGGCGGCCGTGGCGCTGCGCTCGCAGCCGGCGTGGCGGGCGGAGCTGACCGCGCGGTCGGGGCCGTTCGACTGGCAGCTTCCGGTGGCGCTGGTGCTGGTCGCGGTGGCGCTCGTCCTGCTCGGCCGGCGGCGGGACCGGTCACTGATCCTGCTGGCCGGTGCGGTGTGCACGCTGCTGGCGGCGCCGGCCGCGCTGGCTCTGCCCTGGTGGCTCGTCTCCGCCCTGGACCTGGTGCTGGCGGGCGCCCTCGCGCTGGCCGCCGCAGGGCCGGGCCGGCCGTTCCGCTCGGCGCTGCTGATGGCGGTCGCCGCCGTGCCGCTGGCCGGGCACGCGGTACTGGTCGGACTGGCCCGACCGGCCGGTGCCGCCGCGGTCTTCGGCGGCCTCGTCCTGTGCGGCGGGGCGGTCGCGCTGACCGCACTGCGGCACCCGGCGCCGGGTCTCGCGGCCGACCGGATCCGTCGGGCCGTCGCCCCCGCGCCGGGACCGGAGGGTGCTGCCACACCGCCGGTCCCGGCGTTCCGGCGGGTGGTGGGTGGCACCGGGCTCGCGGTGGCGGTACTCGCCGCTCCGGCGACCGTCCTACTCGGACTCTTCGCCGCCGGCGTGCCGCCGTGGTGGCAGGCGCGGGCGGTACTGGCCAGCGCCGTACTGCTCGCCGCCGGGTTGGTACCGGTGCGCCGGGCGGTCCCGCACTACCAGCCGTACGCCAACGCGGCGCTGGCGACCGTCGCGCTGGCGGTCGGCCTGGCACCCGGGCTGCCCGGCGTCGGCGAGCCGGCCGGCCCGTACGCCGCCGGGGCGCTGCTGCTCAGCCTCGGGGTGTGGCTGTCGGGCCGGGGTCGACCGGCGGACCCGACCAGCGGAGCCGGACGGCCGATCGGGGGCGTACCGGCACTGGTCTCCGGGGCGGTCCTGCTCGTCCGGGCCGCCGTGGTGGCGGTGCCGGCGGTGCTGACCGTGCTCGTCGCCCCGTACGACTGGCTGGGCCGGATCTGGTCGGGCCCGCCGGCCGGGGTGGGGCTGCATCCGGCCGGGATCGGCGTCGCGCCGGCCGGCTGGCGGCTGGACGCCGCCGCCACGCTGACCCTGCTGCTGCTCACCGTGGCGGCGGCGGTCGTCGGCTGGGCCCGGCGGCATACGGTCCGCGCCGCCGCGCTGGTCGCGGCACCGCTCGCGGTCAGCACGGCGCTGGTCGGGCTGGTGGCCGCCGGGGCACCCTGGCCGACCGTGCCCGTGTCGAGCCTGGTCGCCGGAGTCGCCGGCCCGCTCGCCGTGGCGCTCCGGCGCGGCGCCGGCCGCCGGCAACCTGGTCCGGGCGGCCCGGGCCGGTCGGCGGTCTGGCTGGTGCCGGTGGGGGTGGCGTTCGGGGCGGCGGGCCTGGCCGGGCTCTTGCCGACCAGGCCCGGCACGCTCGCCGGGCTGGCCCTGGTCGGCGCGGCGGGGCTGACCGCCGGGGCGCTCGGTCGCACTCCGGCGGCCCGGGTGGCGGGTTGGCTGACCGGTGTCGCCGGCGCGGCGGCGCTGGCCGGCACCGCCACGGTCGCCGCCGACCTGCCGTTGCGGATCACCGCACTGGTGGTGCTCGGCGTCGCCGCGCTGGCCCTGGCCGGCAGCACGCTCCTGGCCGGCTGGCGACCACTCCGGGCCGGGACGGTCGCAGAGCGGCCGCTCGCGGTCGGTTCGGTCGGCGAGGGGGCATCCGGTGCCAGGTCGGGCGCGGAGGGGCCGCCCGGGGCCGGTTGGGTCGGCGAGGAGTCGTCGGGGGCCGGTTCGGTCGGGGTGGGGGCACCCGGAGTCGGTGCGCGTGCGGTGGGGCCGGCCCGGCGGGCCGAGGCGATCGCCGTCGAGGCGGCCAGCCACACGACCGCCGGAATCGCCCTGCTGCTGGCGGCCGGCGAGATCCGGTACGCGGCGGCGGTCTGCACGCTCTGGGGCGTGGCGCTGGGGCTGCGTGCCCTGCGTCCGGCCGAGCCGATGGCGCACCGCTGGGCCCGGGCCGCAGCGGCGGGTGGTGCCGAACTGGTCGCCACCTGGCTGCTGCTCGTCTCGGTCCGGGTGGCGCTGGTCGAGGCGTACACCCTGCCGGCGGCGGTGCTCGGGTTGCTGGCCGGCTGGCTGGCGCTGCGGGCCCGGCCGGCGCTGAACAGTTGGCTGGCGTACGGGCCGGGGCTGGCTGCCGCGCTGCTGCCGAGCCTGGTCTCGGTCATCGTCGCCGCCGACCAGCCGTGGCGGCGGCTGCTGCTCGGTGCCGGTGCACTGCTGGCGGTGCTGGCCGGTGCCCGGTGGCGGCGCCAGGCGCCGGTGCTGCTCGGCGGTGCCGCCCTCGCCGTACTGGCCCTGCGGGAGATGGTCGACGTGTGGGACCGGCTGCCCCGGTGGATCTTTCTGGCCGTGGGCGGTTTCGCCCTGATCGGACTGGCGATGACATACGAGCGACGCCGTCGCGATCTGCACCGGCTACGCTCGGCCGTCAACCGGATGAACTGACCGGCGCGTCGAGCGGGCGCCCGGGCTCGTGCGGTGGTGCTACCACTACCCCGGATACGGGGGTTTTCGGGGTTACTGAGTGCAAGGTTTCCCCGGAGACTGGAGAAAAGCGCTCCGCCGACCGGCGTGGCGAGAAGCGACGTTGGGAGCTTGCAAATGGCGGTCCTCGCTGCCGTGCCAGAACCGGAGATGCGTCGAGGCAGTGATTACTCACGGTTATCGCGCCGGATCAGTGCGGCCGGCCTGATGGAACGCCGCACCGGCTGGTATGTGGCCCGGATCGCGCTCACCGTCGGGCTCTTCGTCGCCGGCTGGGCCGCCTTCGCCGTCGTCGGCGACTCGTGGTGGCAGATCCTGGTGGCCGTGTTCCTGGCCGGCGCCACCACCCAGGTCGCCTTCCTCGGGCACGACGCCGGGCACCGGCAGATGTTCCGGAACCGGAAGGCCAGCGAGGTGGCCGGGCTGCTGGCCGGCAACCTGGCGGTCGGGCTCAGCTACGGCTGGTGGATCGACAAGCACAACCGGCACCACGCCAACCCGAACCACGAGGACGACGATCCGGACGTAGGGGCGGGCGCGCTGGTCTGGACCGACGAGCAGGCCCGGGCCACCCGGGGCTTCGGCCGGTGGCTGGCGCAGCGGCAGGCGTACCTCTTCTTCCCGATGCTGTTGCTGGAGGGGTTGGCCCTGCACGTCTCCAGCGTCCGGGCGCTGACCGACGGTACGCCGATCCGGCACCGCCGGGCCGAGGCGCTGCTGCTGGCCCTGCACGCGGTCGGCTACCTGGGTGCGCTCTTCACCGTGCTCTCGCCGGGGAAGGCGCTGGTCTTCCTCGCCGTCCACCAGGGGCTGTGGGGGCTTTACATGGGCTGCTCGTTCGCGCCGAACCACAAGGGCATGCCGGTGGTGACCGCCGAGGACGACCTCGACTTCCTGCGTAAGCAGGTGCTCACCTCGCGCAACGTCCGGGGCGGGGTACTGGTCGACTTCGCGCTGGGCGGCCTCAACTACCAGATCGAGCACCACCTGTTTCCGAGCATGCCCCGGGTGAACCTGCGCCGGGCCCAGCCGATCGTCGCGCGGTACTGCGCCGAGCAGGGCATCCCGTACGAGGAGACCGGGCTCTTCGACTCGTACCGGCAGGCGTTGCGGCATCTGCACTCGGTCGGTGCCCCGCTGCGGGCCGAGGTGGCGGCGGCGCGGAAGAACGCCGGGTAGCCGGCGGTGGACGGGGGGAGCGTGGGGCGGCCCTGGGCGGGGCCGCCCCACGCGTGCCGTCCGGGTACCGGCGTCAGGCGTCCATCAGGCCGAGCAGTTCCGCCGGCATCTCGACGACGTCCGAGGACTTCGGTGCGGTGATCTCGACCGGCTTGCCGAAGTTGTCGTAGCTGACCCTCATGTCACCGATCAGCGGCGAGACGCTCGCGGTGTCCGCCGCGATCTCGACCAGCCGGCCCTGGCCGTCGATGGTGGCGGTGAAGGGCACCGCCCTCACCTTGTCGCCGAACATTTTCAGCGACTCCGGGTCGGCGGTCGGCGACTTGGTCAGGTCGAGGGTGCCCTTGAAGCCGCGCTCGCCGTCCCGCTCGACGTCGACGATGCCCTTCATCAGGTTGTTCACCCCCAGCGGGTCGTCCTCCGGCATGATGTCCAGGGTGCTGCCGGCCTTGATCTTCGAGGCGTCGACCCGCATCCATTCCTTGGGCAGCCCCGGCAGGCCGGTGTACTTCACGAAGAGGTCGTCGGCGAGCAGAATGATCTTGAAGTCCGTCGACTGTCCAGGGACGTCGAGCTTCATGGCCAGGTTGGCCTTCTTGCCCTTCGGGTCCATCGCGCCCTGCGCCGACATCACCGACATCTTGAGGCTGACCGTGAAGGTGTCCTCGTTCAGCTTCTTCACCGACGCGGCGAGGGCGTCGGCGGCGCTCACCTCCGCAGCCGGGGCGCCGTTCCTGTTGCCTCCCGGCTCGGTGCCGGGCCGGGCACAGCCCGTGGTGCCGACACCCAGCACGGTGACGAGGGCCAGGCCGGCGATCGCCAGCCGTCGAGTCTTCATCTGGTGCTTCCTCCCCGTAGCAAAGGCCACGCGCAGTCACCCGCCGTGGCCAGGCGCCGGACAGCGTAGCGGTCGCCCGCCAGTCGCGGCGCACCGATTTCCGTCGGCGGTACCAGCCCCAGTGGCTCTGCCGCCGCCGATGCGCAGCCCGCGACCGAGCCGACCAGCCAAGCGGGGAGCCGGCGGCCGGGCCAAGTCAGGGCTCACCGTAAGGGCGTCGATGCGGAGGGCGTTCTCACGGTCGACCAGGGGTGATGGCATCGCCGTACCGAATCGGGTTGGACACCACGGGAGGGAATCTCGGCGGTAAGGTCTGGCCATGGCAGAGGTGCTGGACGCTGAGGCGGTGCGGACCGAGCTGGCCGGGCTGGAGGGCTGGATCGGCGATCCGGCCGGCATCGCCCGTACCGTCGAACTGCCCGCGTTCCGTGACGCGATCGGTGTGGTGGACCGGGTGGCGGTGGTCGCCGAGGAAATCGACCACCATCCCGACATCGACATCCGGTGGCGCACGGTGACCTTCCGCTGCGCGACCCATTCGGTGGGTGGGGTGACCCGACGTGACGTCGAACTGGCGCGGCGTATCGACGAGATAGTCCGGGGAGCGGCGTGAGATTCGAGATAAGCAAGGTCCTCGACGCGATCGAGGACCGGGTCAGCACCGACCCGTCCCTGGTGCGGGCGGTGCTGGACCTGGCCGAGGTGGTCCGCTACCAGGACCTCGACGGCGGCCGGCCGGCCAGCACCATGCGACTGGGCATGGTCATCGACGCGCTCGGGCGGCACCTGGAGGAGGACAACGTCCCGGTGTACGCGGTGGTGCACCGCGCGCTGCTCAGCGACGCCGACCTCACCTCCAACGAGCGGATGGTGCTCCGGCGGTGGGCCGACAACGGCCTGGTCGAGGTGCTCGTCAACCCCGGCGACCGGGTGTTGGAGGTGGCCGACCTGCTCGGCCTGCCGGTGCTGAGCCGGGGCCGCTTCGACGGCATGTCCGGGCGCTTCCCGTGGGTGACCAGCGCCCCGGGCCGACTGCTCGCCCCGCTGCCCGGGGCCGGCGGCCCGGTGCTGGCGCAGCGGGTGAAGGGCAACGTGGCGGCCACCGGGCCGTCGCCGACCGGCCGGAAACTGCTCGCCCGCACCTGGCGGTGCAAGGAGCCCGGCTGCGTACTGTTCGGCGGTGGCGGCGGGGGTGGCGCCTTCGCCGACCTCGCCGAGATCGACCGCAAGCCGAGCGGCCAGCCGCCGCCGACGCTGCGTACCGGGATGCCGACCTGTCCCCGGCACGACCAGCGGCTCAGCGACGCCGGGCCGCGGCCGAACGAGGAGGTGCTGTCGGTCCGGATCGGCGGCATGGTCCGGCGCCGGTTCGTGGTGACCGCCGAGCGGCCGGTGGTGGTCGGCCGGGCGCCGGACGACTCCGGCGGGATCCGGCTCGGCCAGTGGCTCAACGACGAGGCGCGGCGCTGGATCAGCCGCAGCCACGTCCGGTTCGAGCTGCGCGGCGGCGACCTGGTCGCGCAGGACGTCAGCACCAACGGCTCCGGCGTACGGCCGGGTGGGTCGATGGACGAGGCCGAGCGGGTCGCGCTGGCCCGTCAGCAGTCCCGGGTGATGCGCAGCGGCGACATCGTGGAGCTCTATCCCGGGGTGCAGGTGGGCCGGTCGAACACCTGGAACTCCGGCGGCATGACGAACCCGACCTCGGTGATGGCCGAGGCGCCGACCATGGCGATCCGGCTCCCCGACCGGGGCTGACGACCGACCGGGCCGGCCCGTCCGCCATCGGACGGGCCGGCCCCGGTGCGCCCGGTTCAGCGCAGTACGGCGGCGCCGGTTCAGCGCAGTACGGCGGCGAGCTGCTCCAGCACGTGGTCCAGCTCGTGCGCCTCGACGACGAGCGGCGGCGCGAGCCGGAGCGTCGAGCCGTGGGTGTCCTTGGCCAGTACGCCGCGCTCGGCCAGCCGCTCGCACGCCTGCCGCCCGGTCATCAGCGCCGGGTCGATGTCGATACCGGCCCAGAGCCCCCGGCCGCGCACCGCGACCAGGCCCTCGCCGACCAGCCCGCGCAACCCGGCGTGCAGCCGCGCGCCCAGCTCCGCCGAGCGGCGCTGGAACTCGCCGGTGGCGAGCAGCCGGACCACCTCGGTGGCGACCGCGCAGGCCAGCGGGTTGCCGCCGAACGTCGAGCCGTGCTCGCCCGGCCGCAGCACGCCGAGTACGTCCGCGTCGGCGGCGACCGCCGAGACCGGCACGATGCCGCCACCCAGCGCCTTGCCGAGGACGTACATGTCCGGCTTGACGCCCTCGTGGTCGCAGGCGAAGGTCTCGCCGGTGCGGCCCAGCCCGGACTGGATCTCGTCGGCCACGAAGAGCACGTTCCGTTCCGTGCAGAGCCGGCGTACCCCGGGCAGGTAGCCGGGTGGCGGCACCACGACGCCCTGCTCGCCCTGGATCGGCTCCAGCAGTACGGCCACGGTGGTCTCGTCGACCGCCTCGGCCAGCGCGGCGAGGTCGCCGTACGGGACGATCCGGAACCCCGGGGTGTACGGCCCGAAGTCGTCCCGGGCCTCCCGGTCGGTGGAGAAGCTGACGATGGTGGTGGTACGCCCGTGGAAGTTGCCGTCCGCGACCACGATCGTGGCCTGCCCGTCCGGTACGCCCTTGACCCGGTAGCCCCACTTCCGGGACACCTTGATCGCGGTCTCCACCGCCTCGGCCCCGGTGTTCATCGGCAGCACCAGGTCCTTGCCGCAGAGCTGGGCCAGTTCCCGGCAGAAGTCGGCGAACTGGTCGTGGATGAACGCCCGGCTGGTCAGGGTGAGCCGGTCGAGCTGGGCGTGCGCGGCGGCGACCAGCGTCGGGTGCCGGTGCCCGAAGTTCAGTGCCGAGTAGCCGGCCAGGCAGTCGAGGTAACGCCGGCCGTCGATGTCGGTCACCCAGGCGCCCTCGGCCGAGGAGATCACCACCGGCAGCGGGTGGTAGTTGTGCGCGGTCCAGCGCTCCGCCTCGCGTACCGCCTCCGGCGTCCGCGGCGCACCGTCCGCCTCCGGGGTGCGGGGCAGGTCGTCCGCCTCCGGGGTGCGGGGCAGGTCGTCCGCCTCCTGCGGGCGCAGCACGTTGTCCACGATCACTTGGTCGCCTCTCGTTCCCGCAGCACCAGGGTGCAGCACTTCGGTCCGCCGCCGGCCTTGCGCAGCTCGGACAAATCAACACCAATTGTGTCGTACCCGCGTGCGTGCAGCGCCGCCGACAGTCCGGTGGCCTGGGCCGGAAGTACGACATGCCGGCCGTCGCTGACCGCGTTCAGGCCGAGCACCTCGGCGTCGGCCATGCTCGCCAGCACCGCGTCGGGGAAGAGCCGGCGCAGCACCGCCCGGCTGCCCGGCGAGAACGCCTCCGGCAGGTACGCCACGGTCTCGTCGTCGAGCACGCAGAGCGCGGTGTCCAGGTGGTAGAAGCGCGGGTCGACCAGTTGCAGGGTGATCACCGGGCGCCCGAAGACCTCCTGGAGGTGGGCGTGCGCGGCGTGCGAGGTCCGGAACCCGGTCCCGGCGAGCAGCAGCCCGCCGACCGGCAGGATGTCCCCCTCGCCCTCGTTGACGTGCTTCGCCTCGTGCACCTCGAAGCCGGCCCGGTCCAGCCAGCCGGCGTACGCCGGGGCCTCGTCGGCGCGCTGCGGGTCGCGGAACTGCACCGCCAGCGCCCGGCCGTCGAGCACGGTCGCGCCGTTCGCCGCGAAGACCATGTCGGGCAGCCCGGGCAGCGGCTCGATCTCGTCGACCGTGTGCCCGAGGTCCAGGTACGTCTGCCGCAGCGTCTCCCACTGCCGCAGCGCGAGTGCGGCGTCGATCGGCGCGGCCGGGTCCATCCAGGGGTTGATCGCGTACTCGACGGTGAAGTACGTCGGCCGGCACATCAGGTAGTGCCGGGTCTGCGCCGGGCCGGCCGGGGTACGCCCGCTGGTGGCGATGGCGTCCAACGTCATGGTCCTGCTCCTGGGGTCGGGCGCGCCCGGCCTCCGTACGGCTCACAGGCTGGCGCCGAACCCAACGCTATGCGGGCCCGACCGGCGGGAACCACCGCCGAGGATTGCTTGTCACGGCTGATCGTTGCGTGTCGGAGGGGAGGCAACGGCGAACCGTTGCGTGGGCCCCCCGTACCCGGCTCCGGACGCACTTCGGGGGCGGCGTCGTCGCCGCCCCCGAACATGTGCGCTCAGGTGGTGAACCACCACCGGCTGGCGGGGCCAGAGCGGTGCACCACCGCTCCGCGCAGGTCCTTACCCGATCAGAACCGGTCGACAAACTGTGAATCAAGCCACTCGCGCAACCGGACGACGTTGTCGCCGTCGGTGTTGGGCCAGTCGAACTGGCCGGTCATCGCCAGCACGGCGACGACGACAGCGCCGACCCCGAGGACGATCCCGATCAGCGCCTCGGTCCGGCCGGCGACGTGCCGGCGGGCGGTCGCGGAGACGCCGCCGACGCCGAGCAGCAGGGCGAGGGTGCCGAGCACGATGCCGTACCCGGCGAGGGCGCCGGCCAGCACGAACGCGGCGGCGGCCACCCCGAGGATCAGACTCAGCGTGGCGAGCATGCTGGCCCGGGGACGCGGACCGCGGTCGACCACGACCGGCTCGGTCTCCGGCGTACGCTCGCCGAGCCCGCGCTCCGGTTCGTCCGTGCGACCGGTCTCGCGCCGGGTCTCGGTCTTCGTGGCGACCGGGGGAGTCGGGGCGACCGGCGGAGCCTTCTGGGGCGCCGTGTCGGGCTCGGCGAGCGTGGTCCCGGCCCGGTGCTTCGCCGTGTCATCGGTCCGGGTGGCGTCATCGCGCTCCTCGGTCCGGCTGGCCGGTCCGGTATCCGTGCGCGTATCCGTGCGCGCGGAGTCGGCCACCGTGGCGGTGCCGGTCGACCGCTCGTTGCGGCCGTCGGCGTGCTCGTCACGGCCGTCGGTGCGACCGTCGCGGTTCTCGTCCCGCGCCGGCGCCGGCTCCGATTGGCGCATCAGAGATGGAATCCTGACCACAACACACCTCCTGATCCATGCGTGGAGCCTCGTCGATGGCGTCTACGCAGCATTGGGATCGGTGTACCCCGATGGCCGATCCACCACACCTCGCGACGGCCGGACGGGCGGTGGAAGGTTCAGTCGTCGTCGAGCCGGCTGAGGGTGACCGGGTCGGAAGGGTGGCCAGGCATGCCTGGAAGGCCGCTGCCGGTTCGGTCGTATCGGACCACCCGGTTGTCCGACCGGGCCCGCCCGGGCGGTAGCCTCGCCACGGCAATTCGGATGAGCGCTGACTCAAGGGTGGGGAGCCATGGCGCTGGAACGGGGTAATTCCGTGATCGGGCAGGCGGGGCAACTCGTCGGGGCCGCCGTCGGTCGGGTCGCCGCGGCACCCGCTCCCGGCGCCTTCTCCGATGTGGACACCGGCGGGCCGGCGACCGGCCGGAGCGGTGGCGTCGGGCAGGCTCCCGGATCGGGTACGCCCACCGAGGCCGGGCCGGCCACATCGGCCGGTGACGGCTCGGCCGCCCCCGACGGTGGCTCCCGCCCCGGTACGGCACCGGCGAGCCTAGGCGCGGTGTTCACCGCCTTCGTCCTGATCGGAGCCGCCGGGTTCGGCTCGTGGACGATCTGGTCCAGGGGTGGCAGCGCGGAGACGATGCAGCCGCCGGACACCGTCGCCGTCTTCGGCGTACTGATCGTCTTCGCGGCCGCGGTCGAACGGATCCTGGAGCCGTTCTCCCGGTGGCTGCCGGGACGCCGGGTCGAGGCGGCGGCTCAACGGGCCGAGGCCGACCTGGCCAACCTGTCCCGCGAGGCGACCCCGGCCGAGCAGACGGCGGTGGCCGCACTGCGCGAGCAGGCGGACCGGGGTCGGGGCAACCGCACCGTCGTCGCCTGGGGGATCGCGGTCGCGGTCGCGACACTCGCCTCCACGGCCGGCGGCTTCTACCTGCTGCACGCGATCGCCGGGCCGGAATGGAAGGGCCTGCCGGTCTGGGTCGACGGCATCGTCACCGGGATCATGGTCGGCAGCGGCACCAAGCCGATGCACGACCTGATCAGCCGGATCCAGCCGGGCGGCGGCGCTCGCCCCTGAGCCCGGTCGCCCCCTCCCATAGTTTGCCGACCGGGATCCCGCGCGGGCGCCGCCGCCTCGGCTGCCGGTGCCACTCGCGCGGAACCGGGCGCCGTCGTGATACGGAAGCGGCGATTGCCGACAGACCGATCACCAGAAAACGGCGTAGAGATGCGTAGTAGGTGGGTCGAAGGCGAGTAGAGGATGCGTGGAAGGCGAGTAGGGAACCACTCTGCTGCTGACATTTCCGCATCCGATGCCGGTCGAGGACCGGCCACCTGGCGAACTACTCAATCCGACTTCATCGTGCGCCGATCGGCGAACCCGTCGGCACTCTGCCGGGTTGCCGGCCGGTTTCCGGCCTATGGTGCCGCGGGGCGAGCAGCACTTTCGGCTTCTGCGGATGACGACGGACCGGGCGTAGACCGGCGAACTGGACGTAGATCTCGCGTCGCTGGACGGCCTCGCCGTATTCGTCGAGGGTGTAGCCGGTGAGCCAGCACCAGCCGGGATAGGTGGGCCTTTCGTCCACCCTGGTCACCCGGAACAGCAGTGCCCGCCGACCGCCGAACTGTACGCTCGCAGCCGCCCCGACCTGCACCACCATTCCGGGGCGGGGTGGCTCGTGCATCAGGGCACCGGGATGAGAAAGCCGGGCCCGTTCGGGTCGAGTCGTACCCAGCAGTTGGCGGCATCGCCGCACACGGGGCATCTCCCGAACCGATCGGGGCTGTGCGAGTCGGCCAGCAGATAGCTGTTGACGAGGATGTCGGCCGACGTGTACGGCGGTGGATCCGCAGCCCGGTCGGTCCAGGCGATGAAACGATTGTGTAACCAGCCGGCGGGAACATGCCGCAGATCCTCGGCTGCGTTGACGAGATGATGGGCCAGGTAGTACCTGAGTGAGACGATGCTGCCGGCGAACTCCGCCCGTAGCTGTCGTCTTCGGACCGCACAGGGCCAGTCGTCGCCGCATCCGGTGCAGGTCCACAGCGGAGCGGCAGGATCGTGGTCCCACATTTCCGTTGCCCCCGCCTGGGTCGTCAGAGGTTCGGCTGCCATGCAATCGATGCTTTACTAGAGCGCGAAACAATGCAATATTACGTCTTGGCTGAACGATTTCCCTCTAACGATCTGTAATTACCTGAATCACAGAGAGTACTCAGTGGACATTACATATCGAATGAAAGGTTCACTCGAAAGGTAATACCGGAAGGGGGAGTGTAGTGCAGGCAGGGGTGGACTCCACCGTTCCTCGCAGAGAGCTGGGGCGGCACTTACGCCAGCTCCGCGAGGAGGCCCGGCTCACCATCAAGGTGGTGTCCGAGGCGTTGGAGTGGTCGATGCCGAAAATCTGGCGGATCGAGAGTGGGGCGACCAGCATGCGTTCGCTGGACGTCGAGGCGATGTGCCGGATATACGGTGCGTCACCACAAATGACCGAGGCCCTGACCGGGCTGGCGAAGGAAACCAGGGCACGCGGCTGGTGGCACTGCTACGGCGACGCCATCCCCGGATGGTTCGAGCCGTACGCCGGGCTGGAGGCGGCGGCCAGCCATCTCCGGATGTACGAGCCGCAGTTCGTCCCGGGCCTGTTGCAGACCCCGGCGTACGCCACGGAAGTGCTCCGGATCGCCAGCCCCGAACTCGGGCCGGCCGAACGCGAGCGGGCGGTCGAGGTCGAGCTGGCCCGACAGGAGATCCTCAATGGACGGCGCGGACCGGCTCCGCAGCTCGACGTCGTCCTCGACGAGGCGGTGTTGCGGCGGGCCGCCGGCAGCGGGCAGATGATGGGCGAGCAGCTACGGCACCTGGTGGCCGTCAGCCAGCAGCCGAACATCTCGGTCCGGGTGCTGCCGTTCTCGGCCGGGCTCTACCGGGCCGAGCGCGCCAACGGCGGCTTCGCCATCCTGGAGTTTCCGAAGGACGGACTCGGGCGGCGCACCGAGCCGCCGATCGTCTACAGCGGCGGTCTGACCGGTGCGCTCTATCTGGAGAAGCCGCACGAGGTGGACAGCCACGCCGCCGTCTGGCGCGACTTCGAGGAGATCAGCCTCACCGAGGAACTGTCCCGGAAGCTGATCACGACGGTCGCGGAGGAATACGGCGGGTGACCCTGGAGCACGGCCTGGCCGTGACAGCGGGTCAGTCGTACGGGGGAGGGGAGTAACAGTCGGCAGCCTGCCGTACGTCGCCGGTGTGGGGAGACAACGGCGACGGGCAGGTCAGCCAGTGAAGTGTCGGACCGAGCCGTCGGACCAGGTTCGGTAGCCCGCCGTTGCCCGGGACCGGGCCGGCGGGGGTGGAGTGCGGACGGCCGCCTCCACCTCCGCGTCCGCACCCGGCGGGAACCGACGGTCTGTCGGCGTTCGGCACCGCGCCCGCGCTGCACAGTGAGAACCTTTTTCAACCTCCCTTGCGGTCCGGTGGACCGCCAGGTCGGGCGCGGTCTGTGAGCGCCGCGCGGTTCAGGTTGAAAAAGGTTCGGTGGTGCCGGCGTGTGCGGGGTCAGGCCCAGGCCTCAGGCCCAGGCCCGGTCGAGTGCCAGCGCCAGCCGGTTGGTCCACTGCGCTGCGGTGCCGGTGACGCCGGGGTACTCGTCGACGAAGTTCGCCCAGTCGACGTCCCAGCCGAGCACGGTCTCCGCGGTGAAGGCGTCGGCTTCGGCACCGAGTTCGTCTCGCATGAGCGCGCGGACGAGGTCCCGGTCGACGGTGGTGTGTTCGGCGAGGAGGACGGCGTCGTACAGGTCCTTGCCCTGCGGGTACATGTCGGTGGCCAGCCACAGCAGCTTCCACCCGAGGGAGAGCGGGGCGGACGCGGCCAGCAGCGGCTCGTCGACGCCGGGCAGCACCAGCACCTCCGGCGCGAGGGGGAGCTGTTCGCCGAAGACGATGTCGACCTGCACGTGCCCGTCCGGCGCCTCCGGCGTGCTGAACGGAACGACGAGCCGCCGACCGTCGGCACGCTCGTACGTCCAGATCGCGGACTCGGTGATCCGGTCCGCCCGCAGCCCGGCGTCGGCCGGGATGCTCCGGACGGCGGCCTTGAGGTCGGCGAGCAGCGTGCGTGCGTCCGAGCTGTCGCTCTTGATCGTGTGCGGGGTGACGACGAAGTCGAGGTCCCCCGGCTCGCGTGCGGCGCTGCCGACCCAGGCCGCCATCGTGAGACTGCCGCGCAGCACCAGGTGCTCCGCGCCGCAGGGCGTCCCGGCGATCGCCGCCAGGATGCGGTTCATCGCGGTGTGCCGGGCGCTGATCCACCGCCGGCCGGTGGCTCCCACCAGAAAGGCGGGCTCGCCGGCCCGGTACGCGTTCTGGTAGTGCTTCAGCGCCGGGTCGAACGCCGCCCGCTGCCGGACGGTCGGATCGGCGGGCAGCGGCTGGTACGTCGGTGGGTAGTCCGGCGAGCCGGCCGGGGCGATCCTCATCTTGTCCTCCCGCTCGAGTTTCCAGTCGCTCGCGTCCCAGATCGGGGCCTCCTTGAGCCAGCCCTGGTCGTGCGACAGATGGCTGTCGAAGACGACGTACTCCTGCTCGACCGTCACGATCTCGTGGCCGGCCGACCGGAGAGCCTCGACAAGCGCGTCCAGCTTCTGCCTGGCCGTGCCGATCCCGACGCCGTGGCAGCGCTGCGTGACGAACCGTTCCTGCGCACCGTCCGCGCGTTCCCGGCGCGCGTTGCGGGAGAGCCGGGCGTCGTGCGGCGAGACCACGTCGGTGACGGCCAGCAGATCCGCGACCGCCGCACTGGGCAGCAGCAGTTTGACGTGGTGCTCGAAGTACCGGCCCGCCGGCTCGGCCGCCGCCTCCTCGTCGGACCGCGGTACGCCGCTGCACCACGGCGCCGCCTCGATCTTGGAACGAATCGGATGTAGGCCTGCGCTGCGCAGATCGCGCTGCCAACGCTCCACCGCGGCGTGCTGTTCCTTCAGAGTGCCCCGTCCGGTCAGGGTGAGCATCGGTTGAGAGGCGAACACGCCTCGGTCGAGCACGATGTGCAGGAACTTCACCCCGTGCTTCGCCGCGAACGCCGCCAACTTCTCGCCGGCCTGGGCATGGACCGTAACGTGGATCTCGAAGTCCCCCGACACCTCAGACATCGGCGTAGCGTACGGGGCCGCCACCAAGCCCGGAAACGCGATTTCCCACCGCAGCGCCGCCCTCGGTCTGCGGACGGTATCGCCGGTGGTGGGCAGGATTCGGCTGGCCCGGTCGACGAGGCGGCCGACGAATGCGGCCTCGGCCAGGACAAACCGTACCGGTGCGGTCAGGTTTGGTGCGTGGCCGCCATGCTGGATAGTTCAACCGATAGGCATGTCGGAGGTGCTCACCTTCTGCAGCACGCCGTTCAGTGTGGAGGTGCTGCACGTGGCCGCCCCGACCGGCGAGTGCGCGCCGCTGCCGGCGACCGCGGCCGGCCACGTCGGCTGGAGCGGCCTCACCAACGTCCTCCGCTACCGCACCGCCGACCGCACCGGCCAGACGACCAGCACCGGCACCCTCCGCACCTACGACGCCGGGCGATTCACCAGCATCGTCGCCTACTGGCCACCCGCCCCGCGCGGCTGCGGGACCTTCACCTGGACATCAGAGGCGTTACCCCGGCTGGTTAACGCCTCTGATGTCCAGGTGAGTGAGACGGGGCGGGTGGTGAGGCGTCCAACTGCGAGCCAGGTTGCGGTCGGGCGACGGCGGCGTGCACCGCCGCGTACTGCTCGGCGGCCAGGGCCACCTCGTCCGCTGACTCGGACATCCTGGCTTCCTGGCTTTCTCAGGTGGGCAGGGCGATCCAGGTGGCGCGGGCGCGGGCCAACTCGGCGCCGTCCGGGCCGTACAGAGTGGTGTGCACCAGGGCTTTCCGGCCCTCCGACGTGGCGAGGGCGCCGCGTACCACGCACTCGTCGCCGGGGGCGGGCAGCCGGTCCAGGTGTACGGCGATCCGGCCCAGCACGTACGGCCGGCCGACCCCGATCACCGACCACCCGCCGGGGCAGTCCAGTGCCGCCCAGATCGTCGCGGGCGCGACGTCGTCCGGGACGGTCCACGGGGCGGCGGTGCTGCCGTCGGCGATCCGCCCCGGAAAGATGCCCAACCCGTCGGTGCGGTCCGGGCCGCAGACGTAGCAGGTCGGGAACGGGTGGTCGGCGAATCCCGGGTACCCCTTGGCGGCCTCGACCGCGTCCGCGTACCCGATCGGCGGGACCACGGTGTCGACCTCGACCTCCGACGCGACCTCGGCCACGACGGTGCCGTCGGTGGTGCGGACCTGGCAGTCGAGCAGCGACAGCGGGGTGTCCAGCGGCGGCGGCATCCGGAGCGTGATCTCGCAGTTCTCGCCGTGCGCGAAGAGGCCGGCGGAGTAGCCGCCGTTGCCGGAGCCGGGCGGTCCGTTGAACCGGGCGGGGATCAGCATCGGACCGCCTTCCGCGAGGTCGTGGCCCGGGTCGCGGGCCGGCGTGGCCCGGTGTTCGGGCCGGCGAGGAACGACCCCCACGGTACGCGGCACGTCGTGCCGGCCAGGGACGCCCGCCCAGGGACGGTGCCCCGGCGCCCGCCCAGGGACAGGTACCCCGGACACCCGCGCGGCGCTGCCGCCGAAATGAGTGGGTAGGTCTTCGGCCCGTCGGTAGCCTGAGGGCGTGCCCCCGCAGCTCCCGCACCCGGATCCGGGGGTGCCGGATACCCGGGGGCCACTGCGCTACATCTGGTGGCTGGTGCGCAGCCAACCCGTCCGGGTGCTGCGGGGCAGCCTGCTCGGCACGGCCTGGATGGTCGGGCTGTCGCTGCGGCCGTACCTCGTCTCCCGGGCGATCGACGACGGGCTGCGGACGGGTGACACGGATGCCCTGCTGTTCTGGGTCGCCACGATCGTCGTCGCCGGGCTCGGGCTGGCTCAGCTCGGGATCCAGCGGCACCGGACGATGACCTTCATCCGGGAGGACGCGAGCGGGCGCTCCGCCGCCGTACTGCTGCGGCAGCTCTCCCGGATCGGTGCGGTACTGCCGCGCAAGCTCGCCGCCGGTGAGGTCGCCACCGTCGGGGGGTCCGACATCGCCAACACCTCGCACGTGTTGACATTGACCGGGCCGGGCGTCGGCGCGATCGTGGCGTACGCGGTCATCGCGGTCGTCCTCTGGTCGGTCTCCCCGCTGCTCGCCATCTGCGTACTGCTGGGCGTGCCGGCGGTCGCGGTCCTGATCGGGCCGCTGCTGCGCCGGTTGGAGCGGGCCGAGTCCCGCTACCGGCAGCGGCAGGGGATCCTCACCACCCGGGCCGGGGACATCGTCGCCGGGCTGCGCGTGCTCGCCGGGGTCGGCGGCCGGGACCTGTTCGCCCACCGGTATGCGGCCCGCTCCGAAGAACTGCGGGACGAGGGCTACCGGGTCGGCGCGGTCGGTAGCTGGCTCGAGGCGCTGACCGCCGCGATCCCGGCCGGCTTCCTCGCCGCCGTGGTCTGGCTGGCCGCCAGGATGGCTGTCGCCGGCGACATCACCGTCGGGCAGCTCGTCGCCGTCTACGGGTACGTCGCGGTGCTGGTCGTCCCGGTGTGGTTCCTGATGGAGGGGAGCCGGATGATGATCCGGGGCCGGGTGGCCGCCCGCCGGATCATCGCCCTGCTCCGGCTGACCCCGGACGACGTCACCGGCTCGAACCCGGACGGTGTCACCGGCTCGAACCCGGACGGTGTCGGTGGCGCGGCCTCGGACAACGTCGGTGGCGCGGCCCGGGACGGCCTCGGTGGTGCGACGGAGCGGGCCGCCCCGACCGGCCCCGCCGACCTGCACGATCCGGTCACCGGGCTGACCGTGCCGGCCGGGCGGCTGATCGGGGTCGCCGCCGCCGACCCGGCCGAGGCGATCGCCCTGGCCGACCGGCTCGGCCGGTACGTCCCCAGCGAGGTGACCTGGGGCGGCGTGCCGCTGACCGCGATCGGGCTGCCCGAGGTGCGGGCCCGGATCCTGGTCGCCGACCACGATGCCTACCTCTTCGCCGGGACCCTGCGGGAGATCCTGCACAGTGGACGGTGGCATGCCGACGCCGGTCTGTGGGCCGGTCTGCGGGTCGCGTCGGCCGAGGACGTGGTGGACGCCCTGCCCGAGGCGCTGGACACCCCGATCGACACCCGGGCCCGCCGGCTCTCCGGCGGCCAGCGCCAGCGGGTACGGCTGGCCCGGGCGCTGCTGGTCGAGCCGGAGGTGCTGATCCTGGTCGACCCGACCTCGGCGGTGGACGCGCACACCGAGGCGCGGATCGCGCAGCGGCTCCGGGCGGCCCGGGCCGGCCGCACCACGATCCTGCTCGCCACCTCGCCGCTGCTGCTCGGGCACGCCGAGCGGGTGGCACACCTGCGCGACGGGCGGATCGTCGACGTCGGCAGCCACGCCGAGCTGCTCGACCGCGACCCGGGTTACCGGGCACTGGTCTCCCGGGACGGCGAGCCGGTCGCGGCCGGCGGGTCCGCCGACGGCGAGGGGGCGCGGCGGTGACCGGACTGCCGGTGGCGGACCTGGCCACCGTACGCAGGGCGGCGAGTGATCTGATCGGCCGGGACCGGCGCGCGGTCGCTGTCATCCTGGTGTTGCACGTCGCGGCCGCCGTCGCCGGGCTGGCCGCGCCCTGGCTGCTCGGGATCATCGTCGACAACGTGGTGGCCGGCGCCGGCACCGGCACGATCGACCGGCTGGCGTTGGCGATCGTCGGCTGCGTGCTCGTGCAGACCGTGCTCTCCCGGTACGCCCAGTACGCCGGCCACCGGTTCGGTGAGCGCGCGGTGGCCCGGCTGCGCGAGGAGTTCGTCCGGCGGACGCTGGCGCTACCGGTCTCGGTCGTCGAGCGGGCCGGCACCGGAGACCTCGCCACCCGAAGCTCGGTCGACGTCGCCACGGTCGGGGTCACGGTCCGCCAGGTGGTGCCGGTGGCGGTGATCGCCGTGGCGCAACTGACCCTGCTCTTCGGGGCGATATTCCTGCTGCACCCGGTGCTCGGCGTCGCCGCGCTCGCCGGGCTGCCGTCGATCGTCGCGGTGACCCGCTGGTATCTGCGTCGGGCCTCCACGGCGTACCTTGCCGAGGGCGCCGCCTCGGCGGAGCTGACCGAGACCCTGACCACCACCGCCGAGGGCGCCCGGACGGTCGAGGCGCTCCGGCTCACCGACGAACGGGTGGCGCACGGCCGGGTCCGGATCGGGCAGGTCTGGGCGGCCCGGCGGCGTACCCTCCGGCTGCGCTCGGTCTTCTATCCGGTGGTGGAGTCGAGCTATCCGCTGCCGATCGCGGCGGTGCTGCTCGTCGGCGGCCTCTGTCTCGACAACGGACTGGTCACCCTCGGCGAGGTGGTGGCCGCCGCGCTCTACCTGCAACAGGCGATCGGCCCGCTGGACCAGATCCTGCAGTGGATGGAGCAGGCACAGCGTGGCGTCGCCTCGTTCGCCCGGGTGCTCGGCGTCGGCCAGGTGCCGCCGGAGCCGCGAGGGCATGGCTCCACCCCGTCCGGGCGGGAGATCGAGGTCCGGGGCGCACGGTTCGGTTACGCCGACGGCCCCGACGTGCTGCACGGCATCGACCTGACGGTCCGGCCCGGCGAACGGCTGGCCATCGTCGGCCCGTCCGGGGCCGGGAAGTCGACGCTGGCCCGGCTGCTGGCCGGGATCGACCGCCCCCGGCACGGCGAGGTGAACCTCGGCGGCTGGCCGGTCACCGACCTCGACCCGGCGCAGCGGCGTCGCCGAATCGCCCTGGTCACCCAGGAGCACCACGTCTTCCTCGGTTCGCTGCGGGACAACCTGGCCTTCGCCGCCCCGGACGCCACCGACGCACAGATGCGGTCCGCGCTGGTCGCGGTCGGTGCCGACTGGTACGCCGAACTGCCCGACGGCCTCGACACCGAACTCGGGGACGGCGCCCGGGAGCTGAGCCCCGCCGACGCGCAGCAGGTCGCCCTGGCCCGGCTGGTCCTCGCCGACCCGCACACGCTGATCCTCGACGAGGCCACCGCCGCGCTCGACCCGACCACAGCCCGGCGTACCGAGCGGGCGCTGGGTGCGGTGCTGGCCGGTCGTACGGTGATCGCGATCGCGCACCGGCTGAACACCGCGCACGACGCGGACCGGGTGGCGGTGATGGCGGACGGCCGGATCACCGAACTGGGCAGCCACGACGAGCTACTCCGGGCCGACGGCGCGTACGCCGCCCTCTGGCGCTCCTGGCACGGCTGACCCGTCAGCGGAGTGCCCGAAGAAGGCGCGTACGTCGGCGACGAAGAGGTCCGGCTCCTCCCGCGCGGCGACGTCCCCATTCGCAGCCGGTACGGCCGGACGGTCGTGTCGGCCCGGACCGCCGGGTGGCGCCGCCGGTCAGGACCGTCCCCCGTCGGCGTGCGCCGGCTCGGCGGTCGGAGTCTCCTGTGCGGCATTCCTGCTCCCATCTGCGGCGACCATGCTCTCCTGCTCGCCGAGCCACCGGCTGTGGGTCTCCCAGGCCGACTGCTTGCTGGTGGCGAGGGCGGCGCCGATCTGCGTCCAGGAGGCGCCGGTCGCCCGTGCCGTCCGGATCGTCAACTGCCGGCCGTAGCTTGCCTTTCGCATGATCACCTCGCCCAGTGCGAGTAGTTCCAGGGCTTCCTCCCGACTCAGCGGCCGTGCGTCGGGGTCGTGCTCCTCGGTCTCGTCGGCGTCGCCCGGGTCGCCGGTGGCCGGGGCGAGCGCGTCACGGAGCCGGAGCTGGTCGTAGCGGGCAGCAGCAGTCAGCAGGGTGAATTGCTGTTCCAACTCGTCAGGCGTGTTCATGCGCCCCACTCTGCCGTCAAGCTCACCTGACGTCAAGCTCACCTGACGTCAAGGCGACTTGACGGCAGAGTGACGTGACGCCGGCTTACGGGGCCGCGGCGGTTGCCGTACCCGCTGCGAGGTCATCGCGATCAGGAGGTCGTCGGGGACGGACGGGTTGGCGGCCAGGGCGGGGGCGATCCAGCGGTCGTCAGTCACGAGCGTCGAGTCTCGGAACGCAAAACCCCTGGCCGACCGGGCTGTTTGCCCGACCGGCCAGGGACGCTTCCCGCAGTACGCTGATCGTGGCGTTACCCCCGGTCGCGGTCCACACCCGAGCCCGAGTCTCCGGTGTGTCGTTAGTCCCCGACGACGGCCAATTCCGCGACCAAGGAGCATCCGGTGCCGACTCGACTCAACCCCTATCTCAGCTTCGACGGCAACGCCCGGGAAGCGATGGAGTTCTACCAGCGTGTCTTCGGCGGCATGCTGGCGGTCAACACGTTCGGCGAGTTCGGCACCGAGGGCGAGCAGGCCGACCAGGTGATGCACGCCATGCTCGAGACGGACAGCGGGTTCACTCTGATGGGGTCGGATGTGCCACCCGAGATGGACTACATCCCGGGCAACACCATCACGGTGAGCCTGAGCGGGGACGACGGCGACGAGTTGCGCGGCTACTGGACCGCGCTCTCCGACGGCGGCATCGTCTCGGTGCCGCTGGAACGGCAGATGTGGGGCGACGAGTTCGGTGCCTGCGTCGACCGGTTCGGCATCTCCTGGATGGTCAACATCTCCCCGCCGCGCGGCTGAGCCGGACGGGCGGCTGTCTATGCTTGGCAACCATGCCCGAGGGTCACACCATCCACCGGCTGGCAGCTCGGCACCAGGAGCTGTTCGGCGGGGAGAAGGTGTTGGCCAGCAGCCCGCAGGGGCGGTTCGCCGAGGGAGCCGCGCTGCTCTCCGGGGCCGTACTCGAACAGACCGAGGCGTACGGCAAGCACCTGCTGCACCACTACGGCGGCGGGCAGGCGCTGCACGTACATCTCGGGCTCTACGGGAAGTTCGCCGACGGGGAGGGTGAGCCGCCGGCGCCGGTCGGCCAGGTCCGGTTGCGGCTGCACACCGACCTGCACTGGCTGGACCTGCACGGCCCGACCGCCTGCGAGTTGCTGTCCCCGCCCGAGGTCGAGGCGCTGCGGGCCAGGCTCGGCGCCGACCCGCTGCGCGCCGACGCCGACCCGGCGGCGCCGTACGCCCGGATCCGGCGCAGTCCCACCCCGCTGTTCGCGCTGCTGCTCGACCAGTCGATCGTGGCCGGTACCGGGTTGATCTTCGTCACCGAGGCGCTGTTCCGGGCCGGCCTGCCGCCCACCACCCCCGGGCGGGACCTCACCCCGGACGGCTGGCGGAAGATCTGGGCCGACCTGGTGGCGTTGATGTCGGCGGCCGTCGGGACGGGCCGGATCGACACCGTGCACCCCCAGCATCTGCCCGAGGCGATGGGCCGGCCGCCCCGGGTCGACCGGCACGGCGGCGAGGTGTACGTCTACCGCCGCGCCGGACTGCCCTGCCACCTCTGCGGCACCGCGGTCCTCCGGGCCGACCAGGCCGGCCGCAACTCGTACTGGTGTCCCCGCTGCCAGCGGGCACCGCGCCGGTCCCGGGCCAAGCGCTGAACCGGGCCCCTGCCTGGCAGGGGCCCGGTTCACGGCGATCCGGTCAGGGTGTGACCCGGCGGATGGTCAGGTAGCCGGCTGCGGCGAACAGGGCGGCCAGCAGCGTCGGCCAGCCGACGAACCAGGCCGCCATCGGCTGGTCGGTCAGCCAGCCTCCGATGCCGGACCAGAGATCGAGCCAGGTGAGCAGCACGGCGAGACTGGCGAGCACGAGCAGGGTGGCGGTGCTCAGCAGCCACATCCCGGTCAGCCCGAACCGCTTGTAGAAGACCGCGACGAAGATGCCGAGGAAGCCGAGCAGGATGAACGGCATGGTGTAGATCGCGATCTGGAGCAGCGGGTTCTGCTGGTCGATGAAGTTGAGGCCGAAGAAGCGCAGGTTGATCCCCCAGCCCCCGGTGGCGTTTTCGAGCAGTTGGCAGAGGAAGAGCAGGACGCCGAAGGCGACGGACTGGACCACCAGGAAGAGCGCGGTGGCCAGGTAGAAGGTCCGGCGGATCACGCTCAGCGCCATGCTGAACGGCAGTAGCTGGGTGATCCAGTTGATGCTGGTGACGAAGACGACGATGTAGATCGACATGAGGGCACCCGTCGTCGGGCTCTTGTCGATGTCACCGATCGCCAGGAAGACGCCGTAGTTCACCGCGAAGATCATCACCAGCAGCAGCCAGGGCCAGCCGACGGTGTTCTGCCAGCCGACCAGTTGGACCCGGGTCACGGTCAGCACGCGGTTCATCGGGTGGTCTCCTTCCGGGCACCGGTGGCGTCGCCGCCGGACCGGGCCTGTGCGGTGGTGAGCCGGATGACGATGTCCTGGAGCGAGACCGCTTCCAGATCCAGCCCGAGCGCCTTCGCCTGGGCGCGTTCGGCGGTGCCGAAACTGCCGCGCAGGGTCGCCCGGGCGTACCGGCCGAGGGTCTCCCGGTGCAGTTCCTCGTTGCGCGCGGCCAGCTCGTCGACGGCGTCGGCCGGTCCGGCGACCGTGACCACCTGGCCACGCAGGTCCTCGGCGGTGGTGTCCAGCAGCATCCGGCCCTGGTCCAGCAGCAGTACGTGTTCGAGCAGTTCGCCGACCTCGTCGATGAGGTGGGTGGAGAGCACCACGGTCCGGGGGTGTTCGGCGTAGTCGGTGAGCAGGTGGTCGTAGAAGAGGTGCCGGGCGACGGCGTCGAGTCCGAGGTACGGCTCGTCGAAGAGGGTCAGCGGGGCCCGGGAGGCGAGCCCGATGATGATGCCGAGCATCGAGTGCATGCCCCGGGACAGCTTCCGGACCTGCCGGCCCAGCGGCAGCCGGAAGTCCGCCAGCAGCGTCTGTGCGAAGTCCTCGTCCCAGCCGGGGAAGAGCAGCCGGGCCGACTCCAGGGCGTGCCGCACCTTGAAGTACTGCGGATAGGTCTGGCTCTCCTTGATGAAGCAGACCCGGGACATCACCGCCTCGTTCTCGTACGGCGGCTTTCCGTCGATGGTCAGCTCACCCGAGCTGGCCAGCAACTGCCCGGTCATGATCTGCATCAGGGTGGTCTTGCCGGCTCCGTTGCGGCCGAGCAGGCCGTGGATCCGGTTCTCCTCCAGCGTGAAGTTGACGTTGTCCAGGGCGGTGACGTCGCGGAACCGCTTGGTGACGTGCTCGGCGCGCACCACGGTACTCATCGCCCCTGCTCCCATCGGTCGATCATGCGCTTCAGCTCGTCGGCGTCGATGCCGAGCTTGCTCGCCTCGGTGAGTAGCGGGTGCAGGAACTGCTGGGCGAACTCCTCGCGGCGGCGGTCCCGCAGTTTCGCGCGGGCGCCGGTGGCGACGAACATGCCGATACCTCGCTTCTTGTAGAGAATTCCGTCGTCCACCAACTGGTTGACGCCCTTGCCCGCGGTTGCCGGGTTGATCCGGTGGAAGGCCGCCAGTTCGTTCGTGGAGGGCACCTGGCCCTCCTCGGCGAGCGTGCCGTCGATGATCGAGTTCTCGATCAGCTCGGCGATCTGGAGAAAGATCGGTCGCCCGTCTTCCATCAGCCGGATCCGTCCGCCGCCCGCCGAGGCCCGGGCGGCGGGCCGGCCGGGTTCAGCTTCGTTGGTTCATTACTCATGCAACTAACCATGCAACCAACGCTCCTCCCTGTCAAGGTCGGAGAGTCGACACCCGGCGTCGCCCCGGCCACATCCCGCGAGCCGCCGGGGCCTGGGCGCGGCGATCACCGTCGGGGTGCTGCTCTCCGGCATGCAGGGGGCGCTGCTCCCCGACGGCCGGCGTGCAACTGGCGAGGTGGGGGACGGGTCGTGGTGGGACTGCTGGCTGGTGCCGTTGGCGACTCGGGCGCCGACCAATCCGCTGTCGGGCGGACGTCGGGCGGACTAGTGGTGGTCGCGCGGGCCGAGTTGGCGATCTGGGAAACGCTGGTGGACGGCGCGTCGTTCCAACACCGGGACGCGCTGATGGCCGAGGAGAACTCTGGCTACCCGTGGACTCTCAGGGGCGACGGCGCTTCGGCGGGCGTACGGTCACCGAGCCGAAGACGACCCTGGAGCGCACCTCCAGCACCGGGCCGCCGGCCGGGGCGGTGCCGCGCAGCTTGGACTCCTTGCTGCCGAAGACCGCCGTACCGGTGAGCCGGACCTCCACCCCCTCCGGCACGAAGATCGTCACCGACCCGAAGATCGCGGTCGCCTCGATCGTGACCACCGGGTGTGGGAGGTGGGTGTCCTGCAACTCGATGTGACAGTCGCCGAAGACCGAACGCGCCTCCAGCCGGGCCGGCACCGGCCAGCGCCCCTTGCGGGACTCGTTTCCGAAGATCGCGACCAGGCGTTCCGGAGCCGGCCCGGCCACGGCGGACTCCGCCCGGCGGACGGGCAGTGGAGTGGTCGCCGAGCCGGTCGGCAGGTCGTCGGTGAGCCGGGCCAGTTCGCCCCGGGTCTTCGCGACGTGCGCGGCGGTGGCGCGGTCGGCGTACTCGTCCAGGGTCAGCCGGCCCTCGGCGGCCGCCGAGCCGAGCAATTCGACGACCTGCTCGCGTTCGCGGTCGGAGACCCGGATCCGGTCGGCGTCGTCCTGGGGTTCCGGCTCCACGTCGCGTACTCTATCGGCAACGTCCAGCGCGGGCAGCCGGCAGCCCTAGCCGATTGAACTGTGCCGCTTCGGCTGGCCAGGGGTGTTTCCGAATCGGCGGTGGTGCGACGAGGCGGCCGGGAGTTTCCGGCTACTTCGGCGACCGGGTTATTGGTAGAGCGATGTGGACATCACTTTCAGTGATTCAAGGCCGATGGCCAGCCAATCCATCCATTGTGCGGTCCATTCTGCAATCCACTCCGTGCACCGAGTAACCGAGAGCGTGCCCACGGTGACGAGAGTGAGGAGCGGGTCCGCGAGCTGCATGATCCAGTGCACGGTGTGCACCATAGCGCATGCATCCGAGGCCTTTCCATCGGGATGACCTGTCACGGTGGAGTTGGTGGTGTTTGCATCTTGGCGGCGGTGGTGTCATTTGCATTACTAATCTAAGTGAATCAATTAGCTACGCATTGTTGGCGCTTTCGTGGCGGTTGGGTCATTCGGTTCGCCCTCGTGGTGGGATGACGGGTGCGTGGGCGGTAGAGTGTTGGCTACCCGGCTGGTCGAGGAGAAGGATCGTTTTTGATCATTCGGCGCCCGGGCGCGACCTGTCGGACGATGACGGAGACGCCGATGCAGGATCAACTTGTTTTGGCGGTAGCCACGGCGTTGGCGGCCAAGGGCGGAGAGGCGCTGATCGTCGGCGGCGGCAGTGCCCTCGGTCGGCTCTACCGGTTGTTGCGGGACCGCTTCCGGCACAACGGAACCGACGTGGCGGTTCCGGATGACGCCATTGTGGACAGGTACTTGGTCGACCGGGCCGTACTCGCCGAAAAGCTTGGTCAACTGATGGCGGCGGATCCCGATCTACGAGCTGAGGTCGAGTCGCTCTGGCGGGCTGCTGGACCGGAGTTGGCGGCGGACTCCGGCGGGGTGGTCAACCAGTTCAGCGGTACCGCCACGCGAGTCGTACAGGCCCGGGACATCCGAGGCAACGTCTCGTTCTGAACCGTTCACGTCGACCTCCGGAGGTGCCGGTGCGGCAGTGGTCCGATAAAGACGGTCGAACGAACGACTTCCGGCCGCGTGGTTGGCGAAGCTCGAACAGCATGTCGGGAACGGTGTACGGGCCGAGTCTTCAGGCCGGTTCCATCGCTGGCGGAGTACATATTCACGAAGCTCCCGGAAATCCGACGACAATTCCGCGTCAGCTTCCGGCTCCGACCGCGAACTTCGTCGCCAGGACACAGGAGCTGGCCGAGCTGAATGCACTTCTTTGCGTGGACGGAGCCGCGCTTGTGGTGGTCAGTGGTCCCGGTGGTGTTGGCAAGACCGCATTGGCGGTCCGGTGGGCGCAAGATGCGCGGGATCTCTTTCCCGACGGTCAACTTCACGTCGACCTCAACGGATTCGGTGCCGGTGATCCGCTTGATCCGGGCGAGGTGTTGGGCGAACTCCTCCGTGCGCTCGGCACGCCGCCGGAGCGGATGCCGGTCACGCTCGCCGAGCGGCGTTCCCTGTACCGCTCGATGACCGCCGACCGGACCCTCCTGGTGCTCCTGGACAGCGCGTACTCGACTGCTCAGGTACGGGCGTTGCTACCCGCCGGGCGCTCGAAGGTGCTGGTGACCAGCCGAGGCCGCCTGGTCGGCCTGGTCGCCGACGGTGCCCGGCTGGTCGATCTGACTCCGTTGCGGCCGGCCGAGTCCGTTCTCCTGCTCTCGCGGGTGACCGGGCGGGATCTGATCGACCAGGAGCCGGACGAGGCGGCGCGACTCGCCGAGCTCTGCGGAGGCCTGCCGATAGCCCTCTGTGTCGCCGCCGCCCGACTGGCCGCCCGACCACGACTCTCGGTACGGGGGATGACGCTGGACCTGGCATCCGAGGCGCGGCGGATCAGCCGACTGTCCCGGATGGACGGGCTCTCGGTGCAGGCGACCTTCGACGTGTCTTACCGGTCCCTGCCGGCCGAGGCGGCGGCGGTCTACCGGCGGTTGGCGCTGCACCCAGGATCGGAGTTCGGCATTGGTGTGGTTGCGGCGGTGCTGCCGGCGCCCGCTGCGGACGACGGCGGCGCAGAGAGATCCACCGACCCGTCCACCGGGCCCGGCGGCCCCGACCATCCGCCCGCCGGCCGTTCCGACGAGTTCGCCGACCGCGACGAGTACGGCACACCTGCCGCGGCCGATCTGGTGGAGACCCTGCTGGAGGCGAGCCTGCTGGAGGAGATCGACGAGAATCGATTCCGATACCACGACTTGCTGCGCCTGCACGCCCGGCAGAAGGTGGAGACGGACGAGACCGAATCCGCGCGCGGGCTCGTGGTGTGTGCAGTGCTGGAGTGGTACTTCGCGGCCGCGGCACGGGCCGACCGGGTGCTGACCCCCTACCGCCGCCGGCTCCCGTACGACTTCGTCAGCCGCCCCGGCGACCTGCCCCGGTTCCCGGATCGGGAGGCGGCGTTGACGTGGCTGGACCGCGAAAGGCTCAACCTCTTCGCGGCGGGACGCGAGGCGCTACGGCACGGCCACGCCAAGCTAGCCTGGCAGCTCTCGGACGTGGTCTGGCCACTCCTTCTGTATAGGAAGCACTATGTCGACCGGTTGCAGGTTGATCGGTGCGGTGTCGAGTCCGCCCGGGCCTGGGGTGACCGGTGGGCCGAGGCGGTGATGCTGAAGCGGCTGGGACGGGTGCTCACCAAGTTCGGTGACCACCAGGGCGCGGAGCGGCACACCACGGACGCCATCCTCCGCTACCAGCAGGCCGGCGACGTCCGTGGCCGGCTCGACGCCGAGGCCGGCCTCGCCGCGTTGTACCGCGAGTCGGGGCGGGAGGCGGAGGCGGTGGAACTCTTGGGTCGGCTGGTAGAGGCCAACCGGGAGTTCGGCGACGACCGGAACACCGGGCTCACCCTGATCAACCTGGGTACCCTGCTCACCGAACTTGGCCGGTCCGGCGAGGCGATCGGGTTCCTGCGGGAGGCCGAGGGCATCTTCGCCGGGCTGACCACGGTCGACCCGTACAACGGGGCGCGGGTCCTCATCGCCCTGGCCGGTGCGCTGCTCAGCACCGGGGACCTGACCGGGGCCGAGCGGGCAGCGACCGAGGCGGCCCGGCGGATGCGCGACCTCGGCTCCGAGCACGAGTACGCCGAGGCGCTCGGCCAGCTCGGACGTGTCGTGCGGCGGCGGGGGGACTCCGCCGCCGCGCGACGGCATTTTCAGCGAGCGCGGGAGATCTTCGTTCGGTTGGGCTCGTCACGAGCGGTCGACGTCGATCGGTACCTGACCGAGCTGGGCCGGAGCCCGGGTGGGGGCGGACCGACGTCGCCGGCAGGACCACCGGGCGGTCCGGGCGTGTAGCCGGAGCCCGACGATCGCGGCCAACCTCCGTCCGGCTGAACCGGCCAGGTCGACGCCGAGGGACCAGTGTGCGTAGATCCAGCCGGCAATCTCCTCGACCCGTACCGGATCGGGCTCTTCCGGGCCGTCCCCGGCCCGAGCGGGTCGGGACGGTGTGGGGTGGATCGGCCTGTCGAGCGAGAGGGTCAGTAGCAGGCCGTCGCGCAGTCCGGCGTCGAGTCGGACCCCGGTGCCGGAGGGCCGTCCGCCCCGGGCGCCGGTGCGGTGGTCGGCATCGCGGGCCGGGCCGGGGGACGCGATTCCGACAGCACCAGGCAGCAACAGGACCAGCGTCAAGCCCGGGTACCGGCCGAAGAGGTCCGCGCAGCGGTCGGCGGGGGACCTGTGGTCCGCCAGGGCGACCAGTACGTCCGCCAGGGCTGCCCGCCGGGGCTCGATCCCGGACAGACCGATCCACCCGATCACCGGCTCCGGCACCCTATTCACGACGACAGCTCCGGCCGGACCTGCGGCTCCGGCACCGGCGTCGGTTGGCGATGCCGGCCCGGCTCGGTGAGCCGCAGCAGCCGGTACATGGTCTGCCGGAGCAGGGTGCCCGCCCGGCCCGGCCGGGAGGTGAGTCGGGCCACCACCGCTGCCTGGTCCACGGGGCGTACCGAGCGGAGCTGGTCGAGCAGGGGCCGGCGCGGATCGAGCCGCTCGGCGGCGTCGATCACCGTCTCCTGGGCCGAACCGGCGGTCACGGCGCTCAGGCCGGGAGCGAGATGCAGGACGTTGCGGCCCAGTGCCGCCGCGTACGTGGTGACCGAGCCGTGGTCACCGATGACATGGTCGGCGGCCACGACCACACTGCGCCAGTCGTCCTCCGGGCCGGGCAGGATCAGCCCGGCCTCGCGGCAACTCCGCAGCCAGGCGCGTACCTGCCGGTGTCCGTGCGCGCACCAGACCGCCGGATGCAGCAACGCCGCCACCCGGAACCGTTCGCGGGGAAACTGGTCCATGACGAGCGGCAGCAGGTCGGGCTGGTTCCCGAACAGCCCCGTCCGACCCCAGGTCGAACTCACCACCACGAGTTCCCGGTCGTCGTCGACGCCGAGCGCCCGGCGGTACCGACCCCGCTCGGGCACGCTCGCGACGAGCCGGTCGAAGCACGGGTCGCCGGCCACCACCGCCACCGGCACCGCCTCCGGGCACTGTCGGCGCAGGATGTCGAGTTCGTGCTCGTGGGAGAGCGCGATCGCGGACGGCAACACCTCGCCGTTGCGGGTCAGTCGTTGCGGGTCGAGCCCGTACACCGGCGCCGTCGCCAGCACCGGTCCGCGCCGCCCGGAGGGGCGGGCCGCTTTTCCGTGCCCGGCCCCGTGCGCCATCACCATCACCGGTGCGTGCAGGTCCGCCAAGCCGCCGTACGCGGCGGTGAGGGCCAGGTCGAACTTCTCCCGTACGGCCTGCGGCCAGGGCAGCACGAGCGCACCGATCCGGTGCAGGTGCCGGGCAACGCCGCGGTTGAACGTGTCCGGGGGGACGGTGAAGACCGTCTGGATCCGGGGATCCTCCTCCAGTAGTTCGACGACGTCCAGTAGTCGGTGACAGCTGGCAATGGTGTGTGCGACGATCAACATACTGCGGCAGCCAATTCGGGTAACCCACTGGGACGCCTCGATGCCAATGGGTACCCGTGACCATTCATGGGCATTCATCTCATCCTCTCCCATCGTCTCGACGTGGACGGTGGAAGAGTCGGCGACAATGTTGCCGATCCACTTGCAGTGTGGCTTGCAGTCAGCTTGCAGCGTCCACATAGCGGAATGTCGGAAGTTTGACGATGGGAATCGACCTTGGTCGTCGAAGTAGTTGGGAAGAAACTGATGAAGGGTAAGTCGGTCCGACGGAGGGACGACACCCGTGGAGTTCGTGATACTCGGCCCCACAGCGTTGCGCGTCGGCGGGCACCCCGTGTCGCTGGGCGCGGCGAAACAACGCGGTCTCCTTGCCGTACTCCTCTATCACGCATGTTCCCCGGTGCCCGTCGACGCGATTGTCGATCACCTGTGGGGAAACCGCCCGATCGATACCTGTCGGGGGAACCTGCATGCCCTGGTCAGCCGCAGCCGCGCGGTGCTGAAGGCAGCCGGTCTGCCGAACGCCCTCGTCCGGACGCCGGGAGTGGAGGCGTACCGGCTCGACGTCGATACGGATCTGGTGGACTACCACAGATTCCGCCGCCTGCTCGACGACGCCCGCACCGCTGTTGACGAAGGCGATCACGAAAGGTCGGCGGCAGTGCTGTGCACGGCGGTGGATCTCTGGCGAGACGAACCACTTGCCGATCTTCGGAGCGCCCGCTCCGAACACATCCGGCGGGCCATGAAAGAAGGCTTTCTCGCGGCACAGAAGCTGCTGGCCGAGAGCCACAGCCGAATTGGTCGCTACGACGTGGTGCTCCGTCGAATCGAACCGCTGCTGTTGACCTACGACGTCGATCAGACCTTGGCACGCTATTGGATCACCGCCCTCTACGCGAGCGGACGCGAGGACGAGGCCCGGCGCTTCTCGATCGATTTCCGGCATCGGTATCGCCGGAAATTGCGGGCCGAACCGACAATCGATCTGCCAGCCCTACGCAAACGGAGTCGGCCCGCCCGCGCCGGGGCCGCCGGCCCGGATCCGGACGAGCCGGGGGCCTTTCGCCCGCCGCAACAGTTGCCCGCCGACATCTCGGACTTCACCGGTCACCGCGCGGTGCTGGCCGAGCTGGACACGACGGTGCGGACACCGGCGCCCGGCGGCCAGGTGGTGGTGGTGAACGGGATGCCGGGGGTGGGGAAGACGACCCTCGTGGTGCACTGGGCGCACCGGCACCGCGACCGCTTCCCGGACGGTCAGTTGTGGCTCAGCGCTGACGCGTACGGGCCTACCCCGCCGGTGTCACCGGAGGACGCCCTGGGACGGTTCCTGCGCGCCCTGGGCGTTCCGGCCGACCGCGTTCCGGCCGGCGGCGAGCAGCGCCGGGAGCGGTTCAACCAACTCCTCGCCGGCCGGCGGATCCTTATCGTGCTGGACAATGTCCGCAACTCCGACCAGGTCCGCCCCCTGCTGCCCACGGCCGAGGGCTGTGTGGTGGTGGTGACCAGCCGCAATCGGCTAATGAGCCTGACTATCCGGCAGGGCATTCCGAGTGTCACCGTGCCGCCGCTCTCCGACGAGGATCGCCGTACGCTGCTGAGCCGGGTGATCGGCACGGCCCGGGCCGCAGGCGAACCCGGACCGGTGGAGACGCTGGCCCAGTTCTCCGACGGGTTACCGCTGGCGCTGAGGATCATGGGCGAGCACATCACCGCCCGGTCCCGGGCCAGCGTCGCGGACCTCGTCGACGAGTTGTGGGGCCGGCTGCTGGACTCCCCGGACGACCACGAGGACGAGGAGGACGACGCCAAACTGAGCACGGTCTTCGCCTGGTCGTACAACGAACTCGACCCGCCGGCGGGCCGGCTGTTCCGGCTGCTGGGACTGCATCCCGGCCGGAACGTCAGTCCGACGGCCGCCGCCGCGCTGCTCGGAGCGGAGCCCAGGACGGCGGAACGGCTGCTCGATGCGCTCGCCAAGCGGCACCTGGTCAACCACGACGCCGCCCGCCGGTACCGGTTGCACGACCTGCTCCGGCGCTACGCCGCGCACCGGGCCGAGCAGGACGAGCCCGCCGAGTGCCGTCGGGCCGCGCTGCGGCGACTGCTCGACTGGTACCTGCTGTCGGCGGTCAATGCCGCCCGGGTACTGTCTCCGCACCGTCCCCCGGTGCCGGACCTGCCGGACGATGACACGGTCGAGCCGCTGCGGTTCGACGGCGACGCCGAGGCCCAGCGTTGGTGCGAGGCAGAACGTGCGAACCTGGCCGCCGTGGTCCGGTCAGCCGCGGACAACGGGTTCCACCGGCACGCATGGCAGATCCCGGGTGCGATCCACGACGCGTTCGGCCGGTACGGGCGCCAGGACGACGTGCTGGTCATGCACCAGATCGCGCTGACGGCCGCCGAGGCGGACGGGCACCAGATCGGGCAGATCGGCACGCTCAACAATCTCGGCTGGACCTACTTCGCGCTGCACGACTACCACCGGGCGGCCAGTGGCTTCGAGGCAGGGCTGCGGCTGGCCCGGCGGATCGGCGCCACCGGTCCCGTCAACGTCTGCTCGCACAATCTGGCGAACGTGCACCTGAAGACCGGCGAGGTCCGCAAGGCGATAGAAATCTTCAAACGGGTGCTGGCCGGCTGCCGGGAGAGCGCGGATCTGCTCGGCCAGGCGGCGACCCTGCACCGGCTCGGCGACGCACAGCAGCAACTGCGCCGGTACGACCAGGCCGCCGCCTGCTACCAGGAGGCGCTGGTGATCCGGGAAGGACTCGGGGCGTGGCGCGATCAGGCGGTGACACACGAGCGGCTGGCGGCGCTGCGGCTGCGGACCGGCGACCCGGAGGGCGCGCTGCGGCACTGCGAACTGGCCTTGGCGCTCCAGGAACGGGCCCGGGACGACGCAACGCGCTGCGACATCCTGATCACCGGCGCCGACGCGGAGCGCGCGCTGGGACGCTATCCGGCAGCCCTGGAGCGTGCATACGCGGCGATCGCGCTCAGCGACGGTATCGCCGACTCACGGCGTCGGGCGGCCGGACTCGCGGTGCTGGCCGACACCTTCCTGGCCCGGGGCGACCTGCCGGCCTCGTACGACCACTGCCTGGAGGCGCTGGGGATCATCGGTGAGCTCACCGGATCCGACCTGGACCCGGTGCTCGACCGGCTACTGAAGATCGAGAACGTGGTGGCCCCGCTGCGGCCGGCTCAGCGGATCGCCTCGATCGCCTTGCGGGCGGCGACCAGCACCGGATCCCAGACCGGGGCGTACGGCGGCGCGTAGCCGAGGTCGAGGCCGGCCATCTCGTCCACGGTCATCCGGTTCCACAGCGCCACCGCCAGCACGTCGATCCGCTTCGCCGCCTCGGAACGGCCGACGATCTGGGCGCCGAGCAGCCGCCCGCTGCGCCGCTCGACGATCAGCTTCACCGTCATCGGCTTCGCCCCGGGGAAGTAGCCGGCCCGGTTGGTCGACTCCACCCGTACGGCGACGAACTCGAAGCCGGCCGCCGCCGCCTCGTCCTCGCGCAGTCCGGTACGCCCCACCTCCAGGTCGCAGACCCGGGTCACGGCGGTGCCGACTATCCCGGCGAAGGTGGCGTACCCGCCGCCGATGTTGATCCCGGCGACCCGGCCCTGCTTGTTGGCGTGGGTGCCGAGCGGCACGAAGACGGGCTGGCCGGAGACCCGGTGCACCGACTCGACGCAGTCGCCCGCCGCCCATACTCCGGGGGTGTCCACCACCCGCATCCGCAGGTCGACCCGGATCCCGCCGGTCGGGCCGATCGGCAGCCCGGCCTCGGCCGCGAGGGCGGTGTTCGGGCGTACCCCGAGACCCAGCACCACGATGTCGGCCGGCAGCCGGCCCTCCTCGGTGCCCACGGCGGTGACCCGGCCGTCCCGGGTCTCCAGCCCGGTGACGCCGACCCCGCTGCGCACCTCCAGGCCGAGCCCGCAGAGCGCCTTGCGGACCAGGGCGCCCATGTCCGGGTCGACGGTTGACATCGGCTCCGGGCTCCGCTCGACCAGGGTGACCGAGAGGCCGCGCTGGATCATCGCCTCGGCCATCTCGACGCCGATGTAGCCGCCGCCGACCACCACCGCGTTGCGGGGTGCCGGATCGCCGTCCAGCCAGTCGATCAGCGCCGCGCCGTCGTCCAGGGTCTGCACCCCGAACACCCCGGCCGCGTCGGTGCGGGCCCAGTCGGGAGTCACGGGTACCGCGCCGGCGGCGTACACGAGCTGGTCGAAGCCCTCCCGGACCTCGCGCCCGCCGTTCTCCAGGTCCCGGGCCACCACCTCGCGCCGGTCCAGGTCGATGCCGACCACCTCGTGCCGGAGCCGTACGTCGACCTGGAAATCCTTCCGGAACGTGGCCGGATCCCGGCTGACGAGCTGGTCCGCGTCGTCGACCAGCCCGCCCACCCAGTACGGGATGCCGCAGGCCGAGTACGACGTGAAATGGCCGCGCTCGAACGCCACGATCTCCAGGTCGGAGGCGTCCCGGCGGCGTCGGGCCTGCGACGCGGCGGACATCCCCGCCGCGTCGCCACCCACCACCACCAACTTTTCAGCCATGGCCGGCGCTGCCCCGGGTACGCCGGATCAGGTCGTCCAGCACGTCGGAGATCTCGTGCCGCACCGCGTACGCGGCCCGCTGCCGGGCGGCGCCGGTGCCGTGCGCCTGCAACCGGCTCAGCAGCGCGGTGACCAGGGGCAGGTCGCCGTGCCGTTCGAGGGCCGGCCGGAGCCGGTTGAAGAGCCGGCGCATCAGGTGCCAGGCGGGGCGCAGGCCGCCGTCGACCGGGTCGACGGCCAGCCCTTCGAGGCCGTCGTGTGCCGCCCGCCAGTGCGCCGCCACCAGCATGTGGTGCGGCACCCGGGGCGCCGGCAGCCCGGCCGCGATGTCGGCCAGCGCGGTGTCGACCAGGGCCCGGACCAGGGCCGCGACCAGGATCGTGTCGTCCAGACCCGGGCAGACGTCGCCGATCCGGATCTCCACCGTCGGGTACTTCGACGACAGCCGGGCGTACCAGTAGAGCATCCCCTCGTCGAGCATCATCCCGGTGCCGATCAGGTCGTCGACCAGGCTCTCGTAGTGCGCGTGCGACTCCAGCCAGGGCGTCGGCGCCACCGACGGCCAGCGCTCCCAGAGCACCGAGCGCCAGCTCGCGTACCCGGTGTCCCGGCCTTCGTAGAACGGCGAGTTGGTGGTGGCGGCGTGCAGGATCGGCAGCGCCGGGCGGAGGTGGTTGAGCACCTGCACCGCGATCTCCGGCTCGGGTACCCCGACGTGCACGTGCATGCCGTTCACCCCGGGCGACGGGACCAGCAGCCCGAACCGTTCGACCATCTGATGGAACCGGGGGTTGTCCACCAGCGGCGGCACCGGACCCTCGACCGGGCCGGTGCCGACCGCGACCAGGCGTACGCCGGCCGCCTCGGCCGCGTCGGCCAGCCCGGTACGCAGCAGCCCGAGCGAGTGCCGCAGCGCGCTCAGTTCCAGTCCGGGCGGGGTACCGATCTCGATCTGGCTGGTCTGGAACTCGTGCTGTACCTGCCCGCGCAGCTCGTCGGGCACCTCGGCCATTACGGCCTCCACCGCGGGTGCCGCCGCGCCGGTCGCCGGGTCGACGAGCAGGAACTCCTCCTCGACCCCGACCGTCAGCGGGTCTGGTCCGGCGTTCGGCGCAGGTCTCACCGGTGCGGCCATCTCGTCGACCATCACCATCACCATCACCGCCCATTATTCGATTGGAACAGTGTCGCTGGCGCGACAGGTAGCTCATTACCCTCAGTGTCGATGCCGGAAAACTCCCCGGGACGCCATTCGCGGCATCAGCCCCGGTAGGGGGCGTCCGGCCGGTGGCGACGCCGTGCCGGGTCGGGTCCGGCCGTGCGGTGACGTGCTGGTCGCCCGCACAATGCCGAAGGGCCGATCGGCGGCTGAGCATCCGGTCGGACTGCCGGGGGCGGGGAAGGCGAATGGTTGCCCGCGCTGGTTAGCCTGGGCACCGTGCCGGCGACACCGTTGAACTCCATCCCCGGCCGGGCGGGTCCGCTCGGCCGGGTGGCGGTGCTGCTGGGCTGGCTGGCGTACGCGCTGGTCCAGGTCGGCGCGCCCACCGGCCCGGCGGTCGAGGCGCTGGCCGGTGCCGCGGTGCTGGCCGCGGCGTCCCTGCTCGCGGTCGCCCTGGCCGGCCGCCTGCCGGCCGCTCGGGACGCCGACGTCGACCGGGTACGCCAGACCGCCACGATCCGGCAGCGGTCCCGTCGGTTCCGCACGCCCCGCCAGCTCGATCCGGACGCCGCCGGCCGACCCCGGCCCCGCGCGCCCTCGTGCACCCCTCGGCCGGTTAGCGGCAGTACCGTCCGCCGCCACGCCGGTCGATTCCGTTCCGCGTAACCCGCCCGTACGCCCGCTTCCGCGCCAGGCGCCCGGACGGCTCCGTTCCGGACGCTCTTGCGAGCGGGACGGTCCCGCCCCGGCTCCTCGGCGGCGGTCCCGGCGTCGGGCCGTCCCGCCCGGCCGGGGGCGAGCTCCGTCCGGCGTTCCGGAATCGAGCCGAGGGGTTCTGCCATGCTTGCCTTCGCACCACTCGACGGCGCTGTCGACGCCGCCGCGCACGTCGTCACACTTCTCGCCGCCACGGTGGAACCGCTGGCCGGGACCGGCGCCACCGCCGCCGCCATCGTGCTGTTCACCATCGGGATCCGGCTGTTGATCTCGCCGCTGAGCTGGGCGCAGATCCGGGGCGAGCGGCGCCGGGCCGTCCTGGCGCCCAGGATCCTCGAACTCCGGCGGCGACATCGTGACCAACCGGCCCGGCTCCAGGCCGAACTGGTCGCGCTGCACCGGGAGGCCGGCGTCTCGCCGTTCGGCAACCTCCTGCCGGTGCTGGTCCAGGCGCCGTTCTTCTTCCTGATGTACCGGCTGTTCGCCGTGCCGGGCGACGCCGGCCCGGCCGCCGGTGCCGGCGGACTGCTCGCCGAGCGGCTGTTCGGGGTGCCGCTCGGGCAGCACCTCGGCGACGGGCTGGCCGGGGCGGCCGGGCCGGTCTTCGGCGTACTGCTCGGACTGCTGGTGCTGCTGGCCTGGTGGTCCTCCCGGCGGATGCGCCGGGCGGCGGGCCTGGCGGGGCCGGCCGACACCTCGGCGGGCGGTGCGGAGGTGCCCGGCGGGGCGGTACTGGCCAGGCTGCTGCCGCTGCTGCCGTACGGGACCGTGTTGGTCGCCCTGGTGCTGCCGCTGGCGGCGGTGCTGTATCTGGTCACCACCACGGCGTGGACCGGATTGGAACAGGTGGTACTGCGGCGGGGGTAGCGCATCGACAAGTGTTGACACGCGGGGGTCCGGGACGTACAACTCCTGAGAGAGCGCTCTCTCCGCTCCCCGTCCCCCGTAGGGCTCCCCGTCCCTCGTAGAGAGGCCCCCACACATGAACACCATCGGGATCGCCCGGCCGGACTCCGCCGGCCGGAGCACCAGACGGCGCCTGGCGCTGCTGGTGGCCGTCTCCACCCTGCTCGCCACGGTCCTCGGCACGGTGACCGTCACCGCCCGCGCCGCCATTCCACCTCCGGCCTCCGGCTGGAGCCTGGTCTGGGGCGACGACTTCACCGGCGCCGCCAACACGCTGCCCTCGTCGGCGAACTGGATCATCGACACCGGCACGAGCTACCCCGGCGGCCCGCCGAACTGGGGCACCGGCGAGATCCAGACCTACACCAACAGCACCGCCAACGTCAGCCACGACGGCAGCGGCAACCTGCGGATCACCCCGATCCGCAACGCCTCCGGCCAGTGGACCTCGTCCCGGATCGAGACCGTCCGCACCAACTTCAAGGCGCCGGCCGGCGGCGTGCTGGCGATCGAGGGGCGGATCCAGATGCCGAACGTGACCGGCGCGGAGGCGGCCGGCTACTGGCCGGCGTTCTGGGCGCTCGGCGCGCCGTACCGGGGGAACTACCAGAACTGGCCCGGGATCGGCGAGTTCGACGTGATGGAGAACGTCAACGGCATCAACTCGGTCTGGGGCGTACTGCACTGCGGGGTCGCGCCCGGCGGGCCGTGCAACGAGTTCAACGGCATCGGCGCCCAGCGGGCCTGCCCCGGCTCGACCTGCCAGTCGGCGTTCCACACCTACCGGTTCGAGTGGGACGCCTCGGTCAGCCCGCAGCAACTGCGCTGGTACGTCGACGGCCAGCACTACCACACCGTCACCCAGACCCAGGTCGGCTCGTACTGGTCGCAGATGACCGACCATGCCGGCTACTTCCTGCTGCTCAACGTCGCGATGGGCGGCTCGTTCCCGAACGGCGTGGCCGGCGGCACCACCCCGACCTCCGCGACCGTCTCCGGCCGGCCGATGCTGGTCGACTACGTCGCGGTGTACAGCCGGGGCGGTGGCACCAACCCGACCAACCCGCCGACGACTCCGCCGCCGACCACGCCGCCGCCCGGCGGCACGGTGAGCGCGTACTCGACGATCCAGGGTGAGGCGTTCAACGGACAGCAGGGTGTCGCGGTCGAGGCGTGCAGCGAGGGCGGCCAGAACATCGGCTGGCTGGCCAACGGTGACTGGGTCCGGTACGACCGGGTCGACTTCGGCTCGACGCCGCCCCGGGACTTCGTGGCCCGGGTCGCCTCGGGTGCGGGCGGCGGGGTGAGCGGCCTGGTGCAGGTCCGGGTGGACAGTCCGACCGGTCCGGTGCTGGGCAGCTTCGCCGTCGGCAACACCGGCGGCTGGCAGAGCTGGCAGTCGATTCCCGGCAACGTCTCGGCGGTGACCGGGGTCCGTACGGTCTATCTGACCTTCAGCAGCGGGCAACCGGCGGACTTCGCCAACCTCAACTGGTTCACTTTCCGGCGCTGAAACCTCCCACCTTCCGGCGCTGAAACCCGGGAAGGATCCGCCGCTGGCCTCGTGCGGGCGGTCACGACCGGTCCGGCCGGCGTCTCCGGCTCCTCGGCCCACCGGAGACGCCGGCCCCCGCACGGGTACCTCGGGCCGCCCCTCCCCGGGCGGGGGACGTCTCCGCACCCTCTTGCGTAAAACAGTTAACCTTCCTAATAATTGGCGGACAGTCGATGGCTGTGGATGCCCGACCGCTCGGTGGAGGACCACATGAGACGCCGCAGAAGCCTTGTCCTGTCCGTAGTCGCCGGCCTCGTCGCGGCGGTCGGCGTCACCTGGGCAGCGCTGCCCGCGTACGCCGCCGGGCCGACCGCGACCTTCGTGAAGACCTCCGACTGGGGATCCGGCTGGGAGGGGAAGTACACCGTCACCAACGGCGGGACCAGCACCATCAACGGCTGGTCGGTCGCCTTCGACCTGCCCGCCGGCACCACGATGGGCAGCTACTGGGACGCGTTGCTGACCTCCTCGGGGCAGCGGCACACCTTCACCAACCGGTCCTGGAACGGCAGCATCGCGCCCGGCGCCTCGGTGTCGTTCGGCTTCCTCGCCACCGGCTCCGGCAGCCCGGCCAACTGCACCCTGAACGGCGCGGCCTGCGGCGGCGGCACGAACCCGACCACCCCGCCGACCACCCAGCCACCGACCACCCAGCCACCGACCACCCCACCGCCGACGAATCCGCCCACCTCCGGGCTGCCCAAGCACTTCCTCACCGGGTACTGGCACAACTTCGACAACCCGGCCGTCGAGCTGCGGCTGCGGGACGTGCCCGCCGAGTACGACGTGATCGCCGTCGCCTTCGCCGAGGCGACCGGCACCCCCGGCGCGGTCACCTTCGGGATCGACCCGGGACTGTCGGCCTCGGTCGGCGGCTACACCAACGCCGACTTCACCGCCGACGTGCGGACCGTCAAGGCGCGGGGCAAGAAGGTCATCCTCTCGGTCGGCGGCGAGACCGGCCGGGTCGCGGTCAACGACGCGGCCTCCGCGACCAACTTCAGCAACAGCGTCCACGGCCTGATCCAGCAGTACGGCTTCGACGGTGTCGACATCGACCTGGAGAACGGGCTCAACCCGACGTACATGGCGCAGGCGCTGCGGTCACTGCGCAGCCGGGTCGGGTCGGGCCTGATCATCACGATGGCGCCGCAGACCATCGACATGCAGTCGCCGTCGGTGTCGTACTTCAAGCTGGCGCTGGACATCCGGGACATCCTCACCGTCGTGCACACCCAGTTCTACAACTCCGGCTCGATGCTCGGCTGCGACCAGTCCTTCGCCTACTCCCAGGGCACGGTCAACTTCATGACCGCGTTGGCCTGCCTGCAACTCGAAGCCGGACTCCGGCCCGACCAGGTGGCGCTCGGGCTGCCCGCCGGTCCCGGTGCGGCCGGCGGCGGCATCGTCGCGCCGAGCCTGGTCAACCAGGCGCTGGACTGCCTGGCCAGGGGGACGAACTGCGGCAGCTTCCGGCCGCCGCGCACCTACCCGGGCATCCGGGGCGCGATGACCTGGTCGATCAACTGGGATGTCAGCAACGGCAACAACTTCGCCCGCACCGTCCGGCCGCACCTGAACACGCTGCCCTGACCGGGTGGCACACCGGCGACGCACCGGTGCCGGGCCGTCGTCAGCGGGTGCTGGCGGCCTGGCGCCGGTGCGAGCGCCGGCGCAGCTTCTTCGCCACCCACAGCCCGATCATCGTCACGAAGACGGCGAGCAACCCGTAGTCGACGTAGCTGGCGTACCTGTCGATCTGCTGCCACCGGGACCCGAGACCGTAGCCGAGGCCGACGAAGATCGCGTTCCAGATGCCGCTGCCCAGCGTGGTCAGCGCCAGGAACCGGCCCACCGGCATCCGGTCGGCGCCGGCCGGGATCGAGACCAGGCTGCGGACCACCGGGATCATCCGGCCGAAGAAGACCGCCCAGGAGCCGTACCGCTCGAACCAGCGGTCGGCCCGGTCCAGGTCGTCGGTGTCGACCAGCGGGATCCGGTCGAGCCAGCGCTTGAGCCGGTCCTCGCCCAGCGCCGCGCCGAGCCAGTAGAGCAGTACCGCGCCGAGCACCGAGCCGGCGGTGGCGGCCAACGCCACCAGGACCACGTTCATCCGTCCCTCGCCGGCCAGGTAGCCGGCCATCGCCAGCACCAGTTCGCTCGGCACCGGCGGAATGATGTTCTCCAGCGCGACCAACAAACCCACTCCGGGTACGCCCATCGCGTCGATCACCCCGGCTATCCAGCCGGTCAGCCCACCGAGTTGCGTCGGGTCCACGTCCTGGGCGAGGGCCACCGCGCACCCACTCCTTCGTCGGCTCGTAGGTCGGCTCAGGGAAAGCCCCAGGGGAAGAGATCCTCCTACCCCGTGATCACCGCGGTTACACCCGCCGGCCCGGGCCCGGTACTCCGATCCGGTTTGCCGCAGCGGCTGACCGGAAAAGAGCTTCGGCTATGACGGACCGGTGGTACGCCGAGGCGGTCGTCTACTGCCTCGACATCGACACGTACGCCGACTCGGACGATGACGGGATCGGCGACATCAAAGGCCTGATCGGCCGCCTCGACTATCTGGCGCGGCTCGGGGTGACCTGCCTCTGGCTGCACCCGATCCATCCCTCGACGCAGCGCGACGACGGCTACGACGCCACCGACTTCTACGGCGTCGACCCCCGGCTCGGCACCCTCGGCGACTTCGCGGAGCTGCTGCACCAGGCCGCCAACCGGGGCATCCGGGTGATCATCGACCTGGTGGTCAACCACACCTCCGACCAGCACCCGTGGTTCTCCTCGGCCCGGTCCTCGCCGGACTCGCCGTACCGGGACTGGTACGTCTGGTCGGACGAGGAGCCGCCGGACCGGCGCCAGGGCATGGTCTTCCCGGGTGAGCAGGACGAGACCTGGAGCTACGACCGGACCGCGAAGGCCTGGTTCTACCACCGCTTCTACCGCTTCCAGCCGGACCTCAACTTCGGCAACCCGGCGGTACGGGCCGAGATCAAGAAGATCATGTCGTTCTGGCTCCAGCTCGGCGTGGCCGGGTTCCGGATCGATGCGGCACCGTTCATCATCGAGCTGACCGAGCCCGGCAACCCGGACTCGCCCAAGGACTTCGAGTTCCTGACCGAGCTGCGCCAGCACGTCCAGTGGCGCCGGGCCGACGCGCTGCTGCTGGCCGAGGCGAACGTGCAACCGGCGCAGCTCGTCGACTACTTCGGCGACAGCGGCGGCTCCGCCAACCGGCTGCACATGCTCTTCGACTTCATGCTGAACGGCCGGCTGATGCTCGCGCTGGCCCGGCAGGACCCGGAGCCGATCATCGAGGCGCTGCGCGACACCCCGGCGCTGCCGTCCGGTGCCCAGTGGGCCACCTTCCTGCGCAACCACGACGAGATCGACCTCTCCCGGCTCACCGCCGAGCAGCGTGCCCAGGTGTACGCGCAGTTCGGCCCGGACGAGAACATGCGGATCTACGACCGGGGGATCCGGCGTCGGCTGGCCCCGATGCTCGGCAACGACCGGCGCCGGATCGAGATGGCGTACTCGCTCCAGTTCTCGCTGCGCGGTACCCCCGTGCTCCGCTACGGCGAGGAGATCGGGATGGGCGAGAACCTGTCGCTGCCGGGTCGGGAGTCGATCCGTACCCCGATGCAGTGGTCGGTCAAGCCGAACGCCGGCTTCTCCAGCGCGCCCGCCGACAAGCTGGTCCGGCCGGTGATCGACAGTGGCGATTACGGCTACGAGCAGGTCAACGTCACCGCGCAACGGCACGACCGGGCGTCGCTGCTGGCCTGGTTCGAACGGATGATCCGTACCCTGCGGGAGGCCCCCGAGGTCGGCTCCGGCGCGTGCACGCACGTCGACCAGGAGATGCCGCCCGGGGTGCTCGCGCACCGCGCCGACGGCCCGACCGGTTGCATGCTCTTCCTGCACAACCTCGGCACCCGGCCGGCCGTGGTGAACCTGGGCGCGCTGTTTCCGGAGGCGGACATGCCGAACGACGTGCTCGCCGACCGCGAGTACCCGCCGGTCGGCAAGCTCGACGCGCTGGACCTGGCCGGCTACGGCTACCGCTGGATCCGGCTGCACCGCTCCGAGTCGGTCGAGTGAGCTGTCCCGTCAGGTGGTGGGGCGGGTGCGGCGCAGCCAGAGCAGACCGAGCACCGGCAGTACCAGCGGGATGTAGCCGTAGCCGCCGCCGAAGTCCGACCAGACGGTGTCGTCCGGGAAGAGCGCCGGGTCGAGCAGGCTCAACGCCCCGACGCTGAGTACGCCGACGAGTTCCACGGTGCAGCAGACCAGCGCGGTGCGGCGCCCGGCCCGGTCGCCCCGGGCCAGCCCGACGGTCGCCACGACGTAGATCACGGCGGCGAGCGCGGAGAGCAGGTAGGCGACCGGCGCCTCGTCGAACTTGGTGATGATCTGCACCCCGGCCCGGCAGCTCGCGGCGATGGCGAACAGGATGTAGACGGCGACCAGCGCCCGGCCCGGGCCGCTGTTGACCCGCCGGGGCGGCCTGTCCGGGGTCGCCGTCCCGGTGCTCATCGTCTCAGCCACCCGGCACCTGCCAGGTCTGTTGCAGGCGTACCACGACCACCGGGATCACCAGGCAGACGACGGTGACGATCACCGAGCCCCAGCGGGTCGGCTCCATCCGGGCCAGCACGCCGGCCAGCGGCGGCAGGCAGACCAGGGTGACCAGGTAGCCCACGAAGGTGCCGGCCTCGGCGGGCTGCTCGCCGCCGACCCAGGCGACCACCGCCGCGACGGCGAGCGCGAGCAGGACCAGTTCCAGCACGGCCAGGCCGGCGAGGTGGGAGACGTCCGGCGGCCGGTTCCGCATCGTCGTCACCAGGCTCCAGACCGCGAGTACCAGCGACAGCACGATCGAGGACGCGACCAGGAATTCGTTCATCGGCCGGCCCGGGGGCGGATGCCGGGGCGAGATGACCGCCCAGCGGTGCGGGACCGGTGTCGACTCACCGCCGCAGTCTACTAACCGGCGTAGTAGCGCGGGGTCGAGGGGTCGAAAGGACTCGGCGACCCTATGTCCCGCCGGTCACATCGCCGTCCGGACTTGTCACACCTTGAAGAGGTCAACGTCGTACAGGGCGATCGATACGTTGCGGGAGGCCAGTGTCAGGCCGTCTGCCGGGTACCCCGGGGGTGGGCGATCATGGCGGGAATATCAGTACCTTCTATGATTGGCGTCACCCCCGACCGCCACCTCACCGGGAGCCCCACCGCGTGGACCTGTCCGGCATCGACGCGGTCTCCGCGCTGCTGATCGCCGGTGGTGTGGTGCTGTTTTCCCTTCTCGTCCTCGCGGTGGTGGCGGACCGGCCGAGGACCCCGCGACCCGATCCTGAGCGGCTGCGCGCCGCCGTCGAGGAGCTGGAGGCGTACGCGGTGGCGACCCAGACCGACGCCGGCCGCGCCACCGCCATCGCCGCCACGGCTCAGGTGACGCTGGCCGAGGCCGAACGGCACCGGGACGAGGCGTGGGCGGACCAGGAGGCGGCCGAGCGGGAGTACGACCGCGCCCGGCAGGCGGTAGTCGCCGGCCGGCAGGCGGCGGAAAGCGCACCGGTCCGCGACCCCGAGCCCGATCCGGAGCGGGACCGTGCGGTGTCCCGGGCGGCGCTGGCGGCGTACCGGCGGGGAGATCTCTCGCTGCCGCAACTGCGCGAGGTGTTCCGGCGTACCGGGAACTGGGACCCGGCGCAGGAGGAACGGGAGCGGCTGCTGGACGTCGCCCGGATGCGGCTCGCCGAGGCACGGCGGGCGTACGACCGGGCTGCCGTCCGGGCCCGGCGGGCCGAGCAGGAGGCCCGGGCGGCCGAGGCCGTCGCCTGGGAACTGCTCTCCGAGGCGCACCGGTCGGTGGCCGAGGCGCGGGAGGCGTACCACACGATCCAGCGGTTCAGCCAGCGGCGCGGCCGGACCCGGCGGCAGCGCCGACGGCGGGCCGGTTAGGTCGGCCGGGTCGGCCCCGACCGGGTGTGTTAGGAAGAATTCCCTGCTCAAAGCGGCACGAAGAGGGGTTTCCCGTGCTCACGTTTGGACTGTTCGGCACCGGTCACTGGGCGGCGGAGGTGCACGCGGCCGCACTCGCCGGGCATCCCCGGGCCCAGCTCGCCGGCGTCTGGGGCCGGGACCCGGCCAAGGCCGAGGCGCTGGCCGCCCGGTACGGCGTGCCGGTCTACTCCGACCCCGACGCGCTGATCGAGGCCGTGCAGGCGGTCTCCGTGGCGCTGCCGCCGGACGTACAGGCCGATCTGGCGGTGCGGGCCGCCACCGCCGGCCGGCACCTGCTGCTCGACAAGCCGCTGGCGCTGAGCCTGCCGGACGCCGACCGGGTGGTGGCCGCCGCCGCACAGAGCGGGATCGCCTCGGTGGTCTTCTTCACCAACCGCTTCAAGCCGGCCATCGCCACCTTCCTGGCCAGCGCGGCGGCCACCGGTGGCTGGCACGGCGCCCGGGGCGTGATGTACGCGTCGATCTTCCAGCCCGGCAACCCGTACGGCGGATCGGCCTGGCGGCGGGAACACGGCGCGCTCTGGGACGTCGGCCCGCACGCGGTCTCGCTGATCCTGCCGGTGCTGGGCCAGGTGACCCAGGTCGCCGCGATGGGCGGACCCCGGAACAGCGTGCACCTGACGCTGGCGCACGGCGAGACCGCGACCAGCACCCTGTCGCTGGCCCTGGACGCCCCGCCCGCCTCGACCGCCTTCGAGTTCGCCTTTCACGGCGAGGACGGCATCGGCGTGGTGCCGGACCGGGACGGCACGCCGGTGGACGCGCTCCGGCTGGCGATCGGGCAGCTCTGGAGCGAGGTCGACAGCGGCACCCGCGACCAGCAGTGCGACGTGCGGTTCGGTCGGGACGTGGTGGCGGTGCTCGCTGCCGCGCAGACCGCTCGGGAACAGGGCCGTACGGTCACCCTGCCGTCCTGATCCCGACGTCCGCCGGGTCGGGCCGCCCCGTGCCGGCCCGACCCCGACGGACTGCCTGGGCCGGCTGGTGGGTGCGCCGGCCGTCGCCGTGTACGCGACCGCCTCGTGGCGGTTCAGGCCGTGCCGACCCGGGCCAGCAGTTCCGGGCCGCGGGCCGCCAGCCGCCGGTGGGCGAGCCGTCCCAGCAGCCAGGCGAGGAGCAGCCCGCTGGCCGCTCCGACCGGGGTGGCGGACCAGAGCATCGCCGGGTCGCCGGCCCGGGTGCCCTGGTAGAGCAACCAGGCGGTCGGCGCGGCGACCACCGCGAGCAGCCCGAGCATCAGCCAGACCAACCCGCCGACCGGGCCGCCGTCCTCGCCCGGGTTGCCGCCCCGGCGGTGCGGGTCCGCCATCCGGATCGGCACCAGCACCGAGACCAGCACGACCAGGCCGGATCCGCCGCCGAGCACCACCGGCAGCAGCCCGGTCACCCAGGGCAGGGTCCACCAGTGCACGACGCCGACCAGGCCGGCGAGGGTGAGTACCACCGCCAGCGGCGCCACGACGAGCAGCCAGGCGACCTGCCGGGCGCGTACGTCGGCCCGCTCCGCCCCGGGCGCCATCAGGGTCATCCAGAGGGCGGTCCCGTCGGAGCTGTAGAGGTGTGCCGAGCAGGAGACCAGCATGATCGCGACCACCAGGCCGGCCAGCGGCAGCAGGTCGCTGATCCGGATCACCAGCGGCAGCAGCACGAAGACCAGCCCGTAGACCAGGGCGAAGCTGAGGTAGTGGATCCGGACCAGATCCCGCCACCAGGTACGCAGTTCCTTGCCGAGTACGGCGCGGAAGGCGGAGCCCGCCGGCGGCCGGGTGGCGGTACGCCGGGCCACCCGGGAGACCGGTGCGGCGGCCGGCCGGTCCAGCAGCCGGGCCCAGGCGAGCAGGGCCAGCGCGGCCAGTACGGCCAGCCCGGCGAGCGCGGCGGCGACCAGCGCCCAGTCGCCCCGGTGCGCCGAGGAGACCGCGACGACCGGCCAGCCGGACGGCAGGATCCGCAGCGCCCGGGCGGCGGCGGACGGCAGCCCGTCGGCGAACGGTCGGGCGCTGCCGCCCAGCGCGACGAAGACCACCCAGCACTGTGCCATTCCGGCAGTGATCACCGCCCAGGGCAGTGCGCTCAGCGCGGCACTCGCCCGGCCGCCCAACACCGCCCCGAGGGTCGCCACCACCAGGCGGCCGAGCGCCACCAGCAGGAGTACCAGCAGGATCGCGGCCGGCACGCCGACCAGCGCCGGTACGACGCCGAGCCGGGCGCCGTACGCCACCAGGGCGGTCGAGGAGAGCAGGGTGACGGCCGGTCCAACCCCGGTCAGCGCGGCGCCGTAGAGCCCGAGGAGCAGGTCGCGGCGGCGTACCGGAAGCAGCGTCAGGTGTTCCCGGCGGATGCCCAGGTCGCCGCCGCCGCCCAGGGCCGGCCCGGCCAGCCAGCCGACCAGCGTGCCGGCCAGGGTGAGGGCGAGCAGGTCGCCGGCCCGGGCCGGGGTGCCCCGGCTGGCGAGCCAGAACATGCCGACGGCTCCGGCCAGCCCGCAGAGCGCGCCGAACCCGACGTTGTAGCCCTGGGTGCCGCGCAACGACCGGCGCAGCAGCGTGAGCCGCAGGTCGATCAGGACGCCAACCATGACAGCTCCTCCCCGCTCGGCACCGGCGCGCCGACCAGCTCGACGAATGCCTCCTCCAGGCTCCGGCCGGCTCGGACCTCGGCCAGCGGGCCGGCCGCCACCACCCGCCCCCGGTCCATCACCCCGACCGAGTCGCAGACCTGCTCGACCAGCGTCATCACGTGGCTGGAGAGCACCACCGAGCCGCCACCGGCGACGAACCGGCGCAGGATGGCCCGGATGGTCGCCGCCGAGACCGGGTCGACCGCCTCGAACGGCTCGTCCAGCACGAGCAGCCGGGGCGCGTGCAGCAGCGCGCTGGCGAGGCCGATCTTCTTGCGCATCCCGGCCGAGTAGCCGAGCACCAGGGTCCGCTCGGCCCGCTCCAGGTCGAGTACCCGGAGCAGCTCGTCGATCCGCCCGGCGAGCACCTCGGCCGGCATGCCCCGGAGCCGCCCGAAGTAGCCGAGCAGTTCCCGGCCGGTGAGCCGCTCCGGGAAGGCCAGCCCGTCCGGCAGTACCCCGACCTGGCGCTTGGCCTCGATCGGGTCCCGCCAGACGTCCACGCCGAAGATCTCGGCCCGGCCCGCGTCCGGCCGGAGCAGCCCGACCGCCATGGACAGGCTGGTGGTCTTGCCGGCACCGTTCGGGCCGACCAGCCCGAAGAACGAACCGGCCGGCACGGTCAGCTCGACGGAGTCGACGGCGGCGGTGTCGCCGAACCGCTTGGTCAGCCCGGTGAGCCGCAGCGCGGCCGGCGGGGCGGCCTGGGTGGCCGGCGGGGGAGCGTCGATGTTCATGGCACAGACGCTAGGAATTTCCGGCGGCGGCCAGAATGGGGCCGAATGCCGGGCACAGGTGTAGCTAACCCCACCCCTGCCCGGCGCTTTCCGGCACTGCCGCCGCCGGCCGGCACCGGCCAGACTTGACCGCATGACAACCAGAGCGGTACGCACCGCCGCGCTCGCCCTGCTGCACGGGGTGGCGCTGGCCGGGCTGGGCCTGGCCGGGGCGGTGTCGCTCCTGGTGCACCTGGTCTTCTTCGTGCCGGGCTTCGGGCTCGGCCTGCTCTTCCTGCTGCCGCTGCCGATCCTGGCCGGGCGGCGGTTCACCGACCTGGTCCGCCGGCTGGCCGGTGCCGGCACCGAACCGCTCGGCTCGCCGTACCGACCCCGGCCGGAGCCGCCGCGGCCGGAGGCGGACGGGCGCTATCTGCACGACAACCGGCTCTACCGGCGGCCCTGGGTACCCGCGTTCCTCCGCCTGCTGAACTGGCTGCTCGGCGATCCGGCCACCTTCCGCGACCTCGGCTGGATGACCCTCACCCCGGCGGTCGGGCTGCTGCTCGGCGGCCTGCCGGTCGTGCTGGTCGGCGCCGGCGGTTGGTACGCGGTGACCGCCGCCGGCCGGCACTGGTGGGCGGTACCGGCCGGACTCGCCGTCGCCGCCGCCGGACTGGCGGTGTCGCCGTGGCTGCGTACGCTGCACCTGCGGTGGACCCGGTGGTGGCTGGCTCAGACCGAGCGGCAGCCCGGCCGGCTCCGCGTGTGGTACGGGCGGCAACTCCTGCTGCTACTCCGGCTGCTCTCCCTGCTCGGGCTGAGCCTGCTCGCCCTGCCCCTGGCCGCGCTCTCCGCCGTCGCCCTGCTGCTGACGTACGGGCTCGGCATCGTGGTGGTGCTGCCACCGGTGATCCAGAACATCCGCTGGTTGCCGGAACTTCGCCGACACCTGGCCGGGCGGTGGAGCGGGGTGGCGGTGGACTCGCCGTACCTGCCCCGGCCCGAAGTCCCGGACCGCCGGCCGGACGGCCGCTACCAGGTGGGCAACAACCTCTACCAGAGCGAGCGGTGGGCGGCGTACGGCGTGCGGTGGCGCTGGCTCACCCGGGACCCGGCGAGCTGGCGGGACTTCGGATGGTTGCTGCTTGACCCGCTGGTCGGTGGGCTGTCCCTGGCCGCCCCGCTCGCCGCGATCGGCTACGGGATCTTCGGCCTGGCCCTGCCGCGGCTGTGGATGCTGGTCGGGCTGCGGGCGGACGGCGGCACCGACTGGTACGCCTCGGTCGCCGGCTCCGGCGCGGCGGCGATCCCGGTCGGACTGTCCCTGGCCGCGCTCGGCCTGCTGGCCGCCCCGGCGGTGCTCCGGTTCAACGGCCGGTGGGCCGCGCTGCTGCTTGCCCCGACCGCCCGGGCCCGACTGGCGCTGCGGGTGCAGCGGCTCACCGAGACCCGGGCCGACGCCACCGAGAGTCAGGCCGCCGAGCTGCGCCGGATCGAACGCGACCTGCACGACGGCGCCCAGGCCCGGCTGGTTGCGATGGGGATCAACCTCGGCAACGTCGAATACCTGCTGGAGAAGGATCCGCAGGCAGCCCGGGCGCTGCTGGCGGAGACCCGGCAGGCGTCGGCCAAGGCGCTGACCGAACTGCGCGACCTGGTCCGGGGCATCCATCCGCCGGTACTCGCCGAACGTGGGCTCGCCGACGCCGTCCGGGCGCTGGCCCTGGACACCCCGGTGGAGACCGAGGTCACCGTCGAACTGCCCGGTCGGCCGGAGCCGCCGATCGAGTCGGCGGCCTACTTCGCGGTGAGCGAACTGCTCACCAACGCGGTGAAGCACGCCCGCGCCGCCCGGATCACCGTCGATCTCGGGTACGCCGACGGCCGGCTGCGGATCGTGGTCGGCGACGACGGACGCGGCGGCGCGGAGGAGGCGCGGGGCAGTGGACTGCGGGGCATCGCCCGCCGGCTCGGTACATTCGACGGCGTCGTCGACCTGAGCAGTCCGCCGGGCGGCCCGACGACGGTGATTCTGGAGGTGCCGTGCGCGTTGTCCTCGCCGAGGACCTCTATCTCCTGAGGGACGGCCTGTCCCGGATGCTGGCCGCGCACGGCTTCGACGTGGTGGCGGCGGTGGAGACCGGTCCGGAGCTGCTGGCGGCGCTGCTGGAGCTGCGTCCCGACGTGGCCGTGGTGGACGTACGCCTGCCGCCCACCCAGACCGACGAGGGGCTCCAGGCGGCGCTGGCGGCCCGCCGGGAGGTGCCCGGACTGCCGGTGCTGGTGCTCTCCCAGCACGTCGAGCAGCTCTACGCCCGGGAACTGCTCGCCGACGGCACCGGTGGGGTCGGCTACCTGCTCAAGGACCGGGTCTTCAACGCGGAGCAGTTCGTCGACGCGGTACGCCGGGTGGCCGGCGGCGGCATGGCGATGGACCCGGACGTGATCGCCAAGCTGGTCGCCCGGAGCAGCCGGGACGCGCCGATGGCCCGGCTGACGCCCCGGGAGCGGGAGGTGCTGGGGCTGATGGCCGAGGGACGGTCCAACAGCGCCATCGGGCAGCGGCTCTTCCTCAGCGAGAGCGCGGTCGGCAAGCACACCGCCAGCATCTTCGGCAAGCTCGACCTGGCGCCGTCGGACGACGACAACCGCCGGGTGCTGGCCGTGCTGGCGTACCTGAACGGCGCTGCCGGCGGTTGACGTCGGCTCCGGCAGCCGGTCAGCGGCGCACCCGCAGGCCGACGGCCGGTCCGGCGGAACTCGTCGGTGCGCCGGTGGCTGTCCCCGGCAGCGGTCAGGATAGTTCGATGATCGCGTCGCCGATCTCGGCGGGGGTCTGGAACTGCTCGGCCGGCAGCGACTGGAGCAGCTTGAGGGTCTGGGTGTCGACGCCGGTCTCCTGGGCCCAGCGCACCAGGTCCTCCTTTGACACCGGGTAGTCCAGTCCGGCGAGCGACTCCTGCAACTGGATCGCGTTAGCTCGCATACCTGGTCGTGTACCCAGTCCAGTCCCACCCACACCAGGGGTTTACCCGGCCGGTCCGCGGGGTAGCCGCCGCCCATGCAGGTTCACCGGCTCGGGGCCCCGGACGACTTCGACCCGCTGCTGGAGCGGATCGGCTCGGCCCGAGTGGTGATGCTGGGCGAGGCGAGCCACGGCACGTACGACTACTACCGGCTGCGCGAGCAGGTGACCCGGCGGCTGATCGCCGAGTGCGGTTTCTCGTTCGTGGCGGTGGAGGGCGACTGGCCGGACTGCGACCTGGTGCACCGCTCGGTGGTCGGCGCCCCGGGCGGGGACGACGACCCGCAGCGCGCGCTGGAACGGTTCGAGCGGTGGCCGACCTGGATGTGGGCCAACGCCGAGGTGGCCCGGTTCTGCCGGTGGCTCCGGGCCCGGAACCTGGACCGGCCGGACGGGCAACGGGCCGGCTTCCACGGGCTCGACGTCTACAGCCTGTGGGACTCGATGCAGGCGATCCTGGACTACCTGGGCGAGGAGGATCCGGCGTCGCTGGAGGCCGCCCAGGAGGCGTACCGGTGCTTCGAGCCGTACGGCACCCGGATCGAGGAGTACGGGCTGGCCAGCCGGTTCGTCTCGGCCCGCTGCGAGGCCGAGGTGGTGCGGCTGTTGGCACGTACCCGGGAACGGGCCGCCGCCGACGGCGCCGACGCCTTCTCGGCCTGGCAGAACGCGGCGGTGGTGGCCGGTGCGGAGAAGTACTACCGGGCGATGGTCGGCGGCGGCCCGCAGTCCTGGAACGTCCGGGACAGCCACATGGCCGACACCCTCGACCGGCTGCTGGACCGGTACGGCCCGCAGGCCCGGGCGGTGGTCTGGGCGCACAACACACATGTCGGCGACGCCCGGGCCACCGACATGGCCCAGGGCGGGATGGTCAACATCGGCCAGCTCGCGCGGGAGCGGTACGGCGCCGACGACGTGGTGCTGGTCGGCTTCGGCAGCTACCAGGGCAGTGTGGTCGCCGGCAACCGGTGGGGCGCGCCGGCCGAGGTGATGACCGTGCCGGTGGCCCGGGCCGGGTCGATCGAGGAGCGGCTGCACCACATGCTGCCCGAGCGGGCCATGCTGGTCTTCGACGCCGTCGACCGGCCGGACTGGCTGGTCGACGAGGCCGACCACCGGGCGATCGGGGTGGTCTACGACCCGTCGTTCGAGGCGTGGGGCAACTACGTGCCGACCCGGCTCGGCGACCGGTACGACGCCTTCATCTGGTGCGACCACACCACGGCGCTGCACCCGCTGCCCGCCTCGACGGCCCCCGGCGAACTGGAGACGTACCCGTCCGGGGTCTAGGTCGACTCTGTGGCATCAGGTTCACCGGAGATGTGCGAGCGGCCGTCCGCTACCCGACCTCCTCGACGGTGCTGGTGCCGGAGCCCTCGCGGGACTCCCAGGACCAGGTCTCGTCGAGCCGCAGCCGGCCGTCCGGCAGCACGGAGATCCGGCTGACGCAGTGCCCGGTGGAGGTCTGGCCGGCGGTGTTGAGCTGCACGTAGCGGAAGTCGAGGGTGTCGCCGTCCCGGGTGCCGACCAGGTGGCCGGTCCGGACGCTGCCGCCGGCGTACGTCGCGGAGATCTCCCCGCCGCGCTCCCGGTAGTCGAAGACGGTCGCGGCGTCGACCTCGCCGCCGTCGACCTCGCCCACCGCGCGGAACCGCCGGCCGTCCAGCGACGGCAGCGCTTTCCCGGGTACGTCGTCGGCGACGACCCGCTCGAAGCAGAGCTGGTTGTACGGGCTGTCGCCGTAGACCGGGATCTGCCGGTAGCCGGCCGAGCGGTAGAGCGCCGCCGCCTCGGCCAGTGATCCGTGGGTGCCCAGCCGCACGGTGTGCAGGCCGCGGGTCACCGCCTGCCGTTCCAGCTCTTCGAGCAGCCGGCGGCCGAGCCCCAGGCCACGGGCGTCGGCGTGCACCCACAGGTGGCACAGCTCGGCGACACCGGGCGCGTACGTCCGGATCCCGCCGCAGCCGATCGGGCGGTCATGCTCGTACGCGACCAGGAAGGCGCCGCCGGCCCCGCCGACCTCGGCCGGGTCCACCAGCGCCCGGCTGTCGTAGCCCTCGGGGAACCGGGTCGACAGCTCGGCGGCGTACTCGGCCAGGCAGTCCCGGGCGGTGGCCGAGTCGGCGTCGGTCAGCTCGACCGTGACGGCGGCCAGCCGGAGTAGCCGGCGGGTTCGGTGCTGGGCGGTGATCAGCTCCGCCCGTTGGGCGGCGGTGAGCGGTGCCAGCAGCTCGCTGGCGGCGGCGGTGGAACGCCGCTCCAACTCGGCGAGTTCGGCGGTGCCGGCGGCGGTCAGCTCGGCGACCCGGACCCGGCCGTCCGTCTCGTGCGCCCGGAGTTGGACCAGGCCCTGTCCTTCCAGCGAGCGGAGTGACCGGCTCAGGTAACCGGAGTCCCAGCCGAGCCGGGTACGCAGGTCGCGGACTGGCGTGCCGGTGCCGATCTCGTAGAGCAGCCGGGCCTCGCTGAGCGGCCGGTCCTGGCCGAGGTAGCGGTCGGTGAGCAGTCCGATCCGCTGCGAGTAGTAGCGGTTGAAGTCGCGGACCGACCGAGCCTGTTCGATCGTCGCCGCCTGTCCGATCGTTGCCGCCTGTCCGATCATCGCCGTCATTTTTCTGACTATAGTCAGAGACCTTTCGGCGGTCAGTCCTCCGGCACTCCGGTCCGGAACTCCGGCGGATCGTGCATCAGGAAGTCCCGGTGACTGATGTTCCAGGCGTACGCGCCGGCCATACCGAAGACGATCGTGTCGCCGGCCGCGATCCGGCCCGGCGGCGGCAGTTCGGCCGCGTCCGGCACCCGGGCCAGCACGTCCTTCGGGGTGCAGAGCTGCCCGACGATGGTCACCGGGCCGGCCCCGGTGACCGGCCGGGGAAACGGGTATCCCCACTCCGGCCGGGGCAGCACGGTGAACGGCTGGGAGTGCGACTTCGCGGCGGGGGTACGAAGCTGGTGCGTGCCGCCGGTCACCACCACGAACCACTCGGCGCCGGAGCGCTTCACGTCCAGCACCCCGACCCGGTAGCGACCACAGTAGACGGTCATTGCCCGGCCCGGCTCGATCCGCACCGTCCGGCCGGGATACTCGGCGAGCAGCCCGGCCAGCGCGGCGCCGTACGCCGGCCAGTCGAACCGGGCCGTCGGATCGGCGTAGTCGACCGCCATGCCGCCGCCGACGTTCACCTCGCGGGCGTCGAGTTCGGCCACCGCCCACTCGACGAGCGTCCGGGCCACCGCGGCGGCACCGGGTGCGGCGAATCCGCTGCCGAGATGGGCGTGCACGCCCCGGATCCGGATCCCGGGCAGGTCGAGCCGGGCGCAGGCCCGGGCGTCGGCCGCAGACATCCCGAACGGGCTGGGCCGACCGCCCATCACCAGCACCGCCTCGCCGACCGGCACCGGAAGGTTGACCCGGAGCAGCACGTCGGCGACCGTGCCCCGGTGCACGGCCAGCCGGGCGAGCCGGCGCAGCTCGGTCGGAGACTCGACATGGAACCGGCGCACCCCGGCGGCCAGCCCGGCGGCCAGCTCCGGGTCGGTCTTGCCCGGCCCGCCGAACGCCGCCGGAGGGGTACCCGGGAACACCTCGGCCAGGTGCCGCAGCTCGCCGCCGCTGGCCGCCTCGAAGCCGTCGACGTGCGGCGCCAGGGTACGCAGGATTCCCGGGTCCGGGTTCGCCTTCATCGCGTACAGCAACTCGACCCCGGCCGGCAGCGCGGCCCGGACAGCCGCTGCCGACTCGGCCAGCCCGGCCAGGTCGTACCAGTAACCCGGCCGAGCGATATCGGGTCCCAGGTTCACCAGCCCACCTTTCGTTCGGGCTGCGGGGCTCGCAAACCCGGCTCACTCCTCGCACTCACCAGGCCGTCTTTCGTTCGGGCTGCGGGGCTCGCAAACCCGGCTCACTCCTCGCACTCACCAGGCCGTCTTTCGTTCGGGCTGCGGGGCTCGCAAACCCGGCTCACTCCTCGCACTCACCAGGCGCCTCCGATCGGGTTGGGGAATGGCAGGTAGCCGGCGTTCCGGTCGGCGGCCCGCTGCCAGCGCACCAGCAGGTTGGCCTTGACCGGCAGCGGTACGCCGGCCAGCAGGGCACGTAGCCGGGGCGGGTCGCCGAGCCGGGCCGACGTCTCCGACACCACCTCGCGCAGTGCCGCCCAGAGCCGCGCCTCGACCCCGGGATGCGCGTCGGCGAGCGCTCCGGCCAGCTCCACCAGATGGTTGACGAAGAGGCAGTAGCTGACCCGGTTGAACGCCTGCTCGGGGTCGTACCCGATCGGGGCCGGCAGCCCGGCGAGCCAGTCGGCCCGGCGCTCGGTGTCGAGTTTGACGCCCTCCAGATCGCGCAGCAGCATCCGCACCGGCCGCCGGTCGGCGTCCAGCACCACCACCACGTTCTGCAGGTGGGCCTCGTGCACCACCCCGTGCCGCCACCAGAGGTCCAGCACCGCCGGGACGAGCAACCGGATGTACGCCTCCCACCAGCCGACCGGGTCGGCCACCGCGAGCGGCGCGGCGGCCAGGGCGGCGGCGATCAACGGCGTCTCGCCCTCGGCCAGGTGCGGGCGCAGTCCACCCCGCAGGATCACCCCGTACGTCTCGTCCAGTCCCGGCAGCTCCACCGTCCGGTACGCCGGCTCGGGCAGCAGCGCCACCCCGGCCGGCAGGGGCAGCTCGGCGAGGAGCCGGGTGAGCGCCACCGCACCGGTCAACTCGTAGCGGGCGTTCTTGCGTACGCAGTTGGTGATCCGGATGTGCAGGCTGGTCTTGACGAACAGGTCCGCCCGGGGTGCGTAGAGAGTCCGCACGCTGGCGGTCGGGCGGAGCACGGCACCGGCCACGCCGAGGTCGCGCAGCCGGGGGTCGAGTGGCCGGGACAGCTCGAACTGCCAGGGGTGCACCGGCAGTACGGCGTGCCCGGCCGGCGCCGGGGGCGGATCGAGTGCCTCGATCAGCTCGTCGAACGGTCCGTCCGAGCCGAGCAGCGCCTCCGGTACGGCGATCCAGCGCAGCCGCAGGCTGGTACGCAGCTCGGGAGCGTACGCGTTCCACGCCTCGACGTCGCCGCTGCGCCACTTCGGGGCCGGGTGCCGGGGGTGGCCGTGCACCAGTGACTGTTCCGAGTCCACATAGGAGTCGATCACCGGGTCACCGGTCGGGTCCGGATCGGCGGGCGGGCGCAGCCGGAGTACCCGGTCCAGCGCGTCCCGGCTCGCCACCACCTGCCCGGCGAACTCGTCGTTGCGTACCCCGGTGCGCAGGGTCAGCTCGTCGGCGACCAGGGTGGCGAGCCCGGCCGCGTCCACCGGTGACCAGGAGCCGGCGGAGAACCGCTGCACCGGGCCCTCGTAGCGGTGTGCCCCCACCTCGGAGACCCGGGCCACCGCACAGCGCAGCAGTACGGCACTGCGCGGCAGCCGTACCACGGCGTGGCCGTCGGCCAGCATGGTCTGCCGTTCCGGACCGGCGACCTCCCGCGCGACACAGCCGAGCAGCGTGTGCGTGCTGGCGATGTCGGCGGTGGGCCGGGACACAGCGGCGGTCATCGACAGCTCCTTGCCGCGACGCGGCCCGCCCCCGACCGCGGTCACCGATCGGACCGCAGATAGTTGGGGCCGGTACGCAGGTAGTACTTGTTGATGTCGGCACAGCCGGTGCGCTGCTTCGGCAGCAGCGTTCCGGCGGTGAGCATCGCCTTGACCGGCAGGTGGTCGGCGGTCAGGACGCGCTCGGTGAGCAGCCGCCCGGCGGCGGCCACGTCCCAGCCGACCGGACCGGGTGCGTTCGTGACGCTATCGGGCGGGCCGGGCGGGGTCGTGCGGGGTGGGGTGCTGGTCCAGCGGTCCCGGGTGGCGAGCAGCCGGGGGCGCAGCGCCGGGCCCGGGTCCGGCACCGGTACGCCCCGCTCGGCGAGGGCGCGCAGTGGCGCCGCCGCGGCGAGGTGCAGCGTGATCGTGGTGAACACGTCGGCCAACTCGCCGGGATCCGTGATCCACATCCGTGCGTCCCGCAGGGCCGGCCCCGGGCGCCGGAAAAGCCGGGCACCGTCGTTGTCCTTGTAGAGCAGCCGGAGTCCGCCGCCGGCCGGTCCGGTCCGCTGCCGCCCGAGCTGGCCGGCGGCCGCCGGACCACCGGCCGGTCCGGTGCCGCCCGGCCCGGGACCGGCGCCGATGCCCCGGTCGGTCTCGTCGGGCGGGTCGGTGCCGTCGGGCCGGTCGGTGTCATCGGGCGGGTCGAGGACGAGGTGGATGTTCTGCTGGTGCGCCTCCAGCGCGATACCGTGCCGCAGCCAGAGATAACCGTGCCAGCCGACCAGCAGGTCCAGATAGGACTCAAGCAGCGGGCGTGGATCCGCCCCGGCCACCCGCTGCGCGACGGTCCCGCCGGCCGGGTCCTTGGCGGCCAGCGCGGCGACCGGGACCACGACCCGCCCGGCCAGTTCGGCCGGGAAGCGGCGGACCAGGAAGGACCGGACGGGATCGCCGGCATGGCCGTAGCAGCTCTCGTCGGCGTGCAGGATCCGACCCGCGAACGCCGGCTCGGCGGCGGCGATCCGGGCCAGCAGCCGGTGCAGTTCCGCGCCGTCGACCAGGGTGCCCGGCGCGATGGTACGGATGTTCCGGGCCCCGAGCGCCGCCGTGGCCAGCGGCAGCTTCAGGTGCGTGTACGGGTCGTCGACCAGCGCCACCGTCCGGGTCGACAGGGTCGGCCGGACGAGCACCTCGGGCGCGTCGGCGCGGACCGGCAGGTGGAGCCGGTCGGCGGTGACCGGATGCACCGGCAGCAGTACCGTCTCCGGCTCATCGGACGGCGGCCACCAGTGCGGCAGCGCACCGGCGAGGGTCAGTTCGGCGCGGGGCACCGGCAGCCAGCGCAGCGCGAAGGTCGGGGCGTGCTCCGGGGCGTACCCGAGCAGGGCGGTGCGGTCCAGGCCGATCCGGGCCCGGCTGGTCGGATAGACCGGGTGATCCGCCCGGGCGGCCAGTACGTCGTCGAGCAGCGCTCCGGCCATCCCGTCCGGGGTACGGGCGCGGGTGGCGAGCAGGTCGGGGTAGACCCGGGAGCGGGTCTCGGCGGCGAGCCGGCGGGCGACGAGATCGTCCCGGCACTCGGCGCGGAACGCGGCCCACCCCGCCTCGGCCTCCGGGTCGTCCACCGGGGCGAGCACGTCGAGCAGCTTGTCGAGGCTCCGCACCACCCGCCCTCGGGCACCTGAGCCGTTCTCGCCGTCGCGCAGCACCATTCGCTCCGGGTCCGGCTCGTCGTCCGGCGGTACGGCCGGCTCCGGCCCGTTGTCGGGCAGCACCACCAGTTCCGGCCGGGCGGTACGCAGTTCGTGCTGGAACCCGTCCGGCTCGACCGGCAGCCGCAGCCGGGCACCGGGAATCCGGGTGAGCCACCATGGGCCGCTGCGACGCCCGTTGCCGGCCAGGCCGAGGTGGTCCTCGCGGAGCAGCGCGTCCAGTACCCGCTGGAAGAGCTGCCGCTCGGCGGCGTCGGCGCCGGCCCCGGGCGCCGCACCGCCTGCGGAGGTCCGCCGGCCCCGCCGGCGAGCGCCGCCGTCCGGTTCCGCTCGTTTTCGCGTTGTCATGGATCGATCTTCCAGCGGTGGGCCGCCCGGAAGTCGCGGAGCGCCTCGCGCACGGTCGCCGGATCGGGGCCGATCCCGTGCAGCGCGGCCAGATAGTCCCGGTTGGTACCGGTCAGTGGCGCCGTCACCCCGACCGTCCGCAGTGGACGCGAGCCGAGCAGGACCCCGCCCGGTCCGGTCGCGTCCACCGGGCCGGGCGCGGCGACCAGGGTCCCGGAACGGTCGGCACAGACCCACTCGACCCGGGCGTGCCGGGCCAGGCTCACCGGGTCGGGCAGGGCCGGCAGCGGATCGCCGGCGTGGATCCGGATGACGTGCGCGAAGAGGGGCAGGCCGAGCAGTTCGGCCATCACCAGGTCGACCCGGTCGCCGATCAGCCGGTAGTTGACCTCGACGAGCCGGGCCCGGCCGTCGGCGACGACGAACTCGGTGTGGCAGGCGCCGAAGCCGACGCCGAGCGCGTCGAGCTGGGCGAGCACCTGGGCCAGCACCGGCGCCGGCAGGTCGGGTGCCCAGTCGAGGGCCTCCTCGGTGAAGGTCGGCGGCGGTCCGAGGCTGGTCCGCCAGCCGCCGAGCACGCCGGTCGTCGTGCCGTCGCCGAGGGTCTCCAGCGTGTGCAGGTCGCCGGCCAGGTATTCCTCGACCAGCAGGCTCTGGCCGGGCCGCCGGGCGCGGATCTCCGTGACCCGGCGGCGCAGCTCGGCCATACCGTCGACCAGATAGACGTCCTCGCTGGCCACGCCCTCGCGGGGCTTCACCACCGCCGGAAACGGCACGGTCGCGGCCCGCTCCGGGGAATCGTCCGGGCCGAGCGCCACCGCCGCCACCCGGTCCAGTCCGGCGTCGGCGACGGTACGCCGGGTCAGCCGCTTGTCCTTGCCGCGCAGCGTCGCCCGCCAGTCCTTGCCGGGCAGTCCCAGGTATTCCGCGGCGAGCGCGGTGGGGGTCTGTAGGTGGTCGCTGTTGGACAGCAGCGCGACCGGCGGCTCGCCCCGGTGCACCGCGTCGAGTACGCCCCGCACGTCGCGGACGTCCGCACCGGACACCTCCGCCCCGGACCGCTGGGCCGGGCTCGCCGGCCAGGCGGCAGGCTGGTCGGTCAGCACCGTCACCGGCAGCCCGAGCCGGGCGGCCGCCGGCAGGAAGCCGTCGAGTACCGAGTCGGTCGGGTTGAGCGCGGTCAGATAGAGCCGCACGGCGTTACTTCGCGGGGTCGACCTGGAAGGTCTGCGCGAGGTCGTCGAGGACGAAGTGGGCACCCTGGACCGAGACGGAGGTCATCCAGAGTTCGTCCTTGACCTCGTACACGTGCTTGGTCTGCACCCCGGCGAGCCGGGTCCACAGCGGGTTGGCCTGGAACCTCTGCTTGTAGCTCTCGCCGCCGCTGTAGGTGGTGACGAAGATGTGGTCCGCGTCGGCCAGCTCGATCTGCTCCTCGCTGATCTCGGTGGCGAAGGTGTCCCCGCTCTGCGAGGCAGGGCGCTTCAGCCCGGCGTCGGCCAGGATGATCCCGATGAACGACGCCTTCGCCATCAGCCGGGTCGGGCCGTCCACGAACCGGACCACCGAGACGGACGGGTTGTTCGCCTTGGCGTTGACCTCGTCGCCGATCTTCTTGGCCCGCGCCTCGTACGCGGTCAACTCCTGTTCCGCCTTGGTCTCCTCGCCGAGCGCCTTGCCGAGCAGGGTGATGTTGTCCTTCCAGATCGGGCCGGTGGTCTTGACGAAGACGGTGGGCGCGATCGCGGAGAGCTTGTCGTAGAGCGCCTCGTGCCGGACGGTCGCCGACACGATCAGGTCCGGCCGGAGCGAGGCGATCAGTTCGAGGTTCGGGTTGTCCAGCGGGCCGATGTCCTTGGTGTCCTTGACCGCGTCGCCGAGATAGTCCGGGAAGCTCTGCTGGTTCCGGTAGCTGGCGACCCCGCCGACCAGCGGCCGGTCGAGCAGTACGACCGCCTCCACCAGGCTGTTGTCCAGCGCCACGATCCGTTGCGGCTTCGCCTTGATTTCGGTGCTGCCCTTGTCGTGGGTGATGGTGCGGGGGAATCCGGCGTCGACGGCGGCCCCCTGACCGGTGTCGGACCCGCCCGCCGGGTCCGAGGTGCCGCAGGCCGACAGCCCGACGGCCAGGGTCAGCCCGGTCAGGCCGGCGGCGAGCCGGAGGGCTGCCCCGCGACCGCGCGCGAATCGACGCATGGAACTTCCTTCTTCCTGTACTAAGGTAAGGCTCTCCTACTTCGCAGTTAGGTTAGCCTTGCTCACCGCTGAATGGAAACTGCGAAACCGATCACCCGGGTCGTGTCGCCCCTGGTCACCGACTCCCCGGCCTTCCCGCACCGGCACAACCGGTCACCGGCGACGACCCTCGGGTACGACGATCGGGGTGCCGGCCACCGGGCAGGGGATGATCCGGCAGTCCAGGCCGAACACCTCGCGGACCAGCTCCGGGGTCACCACCTCGGCCGGCGGCCCGGCCGCGACGACCCGGCCGGCCCGCATCGCGACCAGGTGGTCGGCGTACCGGCACGCCTGGTTGAGGTCGTGCAGCACCATCACCACCGTGGTGCCGTCCCGCTGGTTCAACTCGGCGACCAGCTCCAGCACGTCCACCTGGTAGGCCAGGTCCAGATAGGTGGTCGGCTCGTCCAGCAGCAGCACCCGGGTGTCCTGGGCCAGCGCCAGCGCGATCCAGACCCGCTGCCGCTGCCCGCCGGAGAGTTCGTCGACGTTCCGGTCGGCCAGCTCGGCGGTGCCGGTGGCGGCCAGCGCCGTGTCGACGACCTGCTCGTCGGCCCGGGACCACTGCCGCCACCAGTGCTGGTGCGGGGTACGCCCCCGGGCCACCAGGTCCCGCACGGTGATCCCGTCCGGGGCGATCGGTGACTGCGGCAGCAGCGCCAACCGCTGGGCGAGTTCCCGGTTCGACAGGCCGGCGATCGGGTCCCCGTCGAGATAGACGACCCCGGCGGCCGGTGCCAGCAGCCGGGACAGCGCCCGCAGCGCCGTCGACTTCCCACAGGCGTTCGGCCCGACCAGCGCGCTGACCTTGCCGGCCGGCAGCTCGATGTCGAGGCCCTCGGCCACGATCCGGTCGCCGTACCCCAGCCGAAGGTTGCTGCCCAGCAGCGCGGTCATCTGGTCCTCCACATGATCGTCGGGCCTCGCCGGTCGCCGGCACCGGTCGAGATGTCCTGCCGTCGTGGGCCGGCGTACGCCCCGCCGGACGCTGAACCTTTCCACCCGAACCGCGCGACGGCTGCGCTCCGGCTGCCACCTCCGGCCGGGACGGACCGCAGGGGGAGATGGAAGAGGTCCACTCAGCCGGCCCGGCCGACCCGGTTCGCCCGGGCCAGCAACCACATCAGGTACGGCGCCCCGACCGCACCGGTGACGACGCCGACCGGCAGCTCGATCGGGGCGAGCACCAGCCGGGCCGCCAGGTCGGCGAGGAGTAGCAGGGCCGCACCGACGCAGCCGCTGGTCAGCAGTGGCAGGTTGGCGGTACCGGTGAGCCGCCGGGCGATCTGCGGTGCGGCGAGTGCCACGAAACCGATCGGGCCGGCCGCCGCCGTCGCCACCGCCGCCAGCACGACCGAGGCGAGCAGCAACACGATCCGGGCCCGGTCCACCGGCAGACCCAGCGCCCGTGCGGTGTCGTCGCCGTACTGGAGCAACTGGTACGGCCGGATCAGCGCCAGCACCACCGGTACGACCGCCAGCAGGGCCAGCCCCATCCACCAGGCGTGCTCGAAGCCGCGCCCGTTCAGCGAGCCGGTCAGCCAGACCATCGCCCGGGACGCCTCGTCGATGTCGGCCCGGGCCAGCAGCCAGCTCGTCAGTGCGGTGAGCGCCCCCTGCACGCCGATGCCGACGAGTACGAACCGGAACCCGGTGATGGTGCCGTCCCGGAACGCCATCCCGTAGCTGATGCTCGCCGCGACCAGCGCGCCGAGCAGCGCGCCGAACGGAACGCTGGCGTACGAGCCGGAGCCGGCCGAGGTCACCCCGCCGATCAGCACCGCGGCCACCCCGCCGGTGCTGGCCCCGGCGGTCACGCCGATCAGGTCCGGGCTGGCCAGCGGGTTGCGGGTGACCGCCTGCATCAGTGCTCCGGCCAGCCCGAACGCGCAGCCGACCAGCAGCGCGGTCAGTGCCCGGGGCAGCCGCAGCTCGCGCACGATCAGGGTGGCGTCCGCACCGCCGGTGCCGGTGAGGGCGGCCACGACGTCACCGACCGGGATCGGGAACTCGCCGACCGAGACCGAGGCGACCAGCCCGGCGGCGGCGAGCACGACCACCAGCAGCAGCACCCCGACCACCCGGGGCCGGACGATGCCGCCGAGCCCGGCCAGCTCCCAGCCCACCCGGCCCCGTTGCCGGGCCGCCCCGACAACCGGCGACGCACCCGTCCCGGGCGGCGATGCCGGCGCGGCCCGGTCGGGGAGGCGCAGCTTCAGGTTCACCGGGTCTGCTCCCGGAACCGGCCGCGCTTCACCAGGACGATCAGGAAGGGGGCACCGATCATCGCGGTCACCACGCCGGCCTGCACCTCGCCGGGGTGGTCGAGGAGCCGGCCCAGGGTGTCGGCGCCGAGCAGCAGCGCGGCACCGGCCAGCGCCGACCCGGGCAGCAGCCACCGCAGGTCCGGGCCGGTGAAGGTGCGTACCAGGTGCGGCACGACCAGCCCGACGAAGGTGACCGGACCGGCGGCGGCCACCGCGGCGCCGGTCAGCAGGATCACGCCGGCCGCGCCGAGCAGCCGGGTGGTGCCGACCCGCACTCCGAGCGAGCCGGCGAGGTCGTCACCGAGGGCGAGCGCGTTCAGCCGTGGCGTGATGACCGCGACCAGCAGCAGCCCGGCCAGGACGAACGGGCTCAGTTGACCGGCCAGGCCGCCGTCCCGGCCGGCGAGCGAGCCGACCGCCCAGAACCGGTACTGGTCCAGGGTGCGGACGTCCAGCAGCACCAGCGCGTTGGTGAGGCTCATCAGCAGCGCGGTGACCGCCGCGCCGGCGAGTGCGAGTTTGACCGGGGAGGCGCTGCCCCGGCTCGCCGACGCCCGGGCCGCACCGCCGACGGCGTAGACGAGGGCGCCGGCCAGGGCCGCACCGAGGAAGGCGAACCAGACGTACTGGTAGGGCGAGGTCAGTCCGAGCACCCCGATGCTGGTCGCCACCGCCAGGGCGGCTCCGGCCGAGACGCCGAGCAGTCCGGGATCGCCGAGCGGGTTGCGGGTGAGTTCCTGGGCCAGCGTGCCGGCCACCCCGAGCGCGACCCCGACCAGCAGGCCGAGCAGCGTACGCGGGAAGCGCAGTTCCGCGACGAGCAGCGCGTCTCCGCTCCGGTCACCGGTCAGCGCCCGCAACGCCTCGCCCGGCGGTACGTGCTTCGCGCCGATCAGCACGCTCGCCAGGCAGGCCAGCGCGACCGCGGCGAGCAGCACCAGCACCAGGGCGGTACGCCGACCGGCCGTGGTCCGGGGCGGGGGCGGCGGCGCCTGGCCCGGTACTGCCGGGGTGCGGAGGGTTAGGGGCACCTAAGTAAGATAAGCCATGCCTAACCAGCAGCTCAGCGGGGTTGCCGGCGGCACGGCGAACCCGGCTGGTGGGTGCCCAGGGTCAAGGCAGCCACCAGCCGGGTTCGCCGGTGGAACTCAGGGCCGGAACGCGTCCCGGGTGTCCCGTGCGGCGTCGCCCACGTGGTCACCGGCCTGCTTGACGTTCGCCTCGGTCTGCTCGGTGGCGCCCTCGGCGCGAAGCCGCTCGTTGCCGGTCGCCTCGCCGGCCTTCTCCTTGGCCGCTCCGGCTACTTCCTCGATCTTGTGCCGGATCTTGTCTCCCATGCCCATCGTGTCCTCCAGTTTCTCGCCGAGGTGCTCTCCGCACCTCGCCGACTCCTAAGTGCCCGCCGGTGCCCCGAGCGAAACGGGCGCCCCGGGCGCCTTGGCGGCCCTGCCGGCTGGCCCGAGCGGTCCCCGCGTACCCGGCGGTTCGGTAGGCTGCGGGCGACCTGGGGAGGCGTCGATGTCCTGGCCGGACGGTGGACCGTGGGTGGTCGCCACGACCTCGTCGACCACGAGTTGGGCCGTGGCCACGGCAGCCCTCTGCGCGGCGTCGACGGCCCGGGCGGCGGTGCTCCGGATCGTCGACGACGATTCCGACGTACCGCCCGCACCGCTGCCGGACAACCTCGCCAGCTACCTCGAAATACGCGCCGGTGCCGTCGACCCGGTACGCGTGGACGACCTGGTCGGGCTCGTCGGGGCGCTGTCGCGTACCCATGGGCTGGTCCTGGTGACCGGGGCGCCCGGTCTCGTCGTACCGCTGGGTCGCGCTGGCTGGACCCTCGCGGACCTGGCCTGGGCGCTCGGCGCTCCGGTGGTGCTCGTCGCCGACCTGGGGCCCGACGCGGCCAACCACACCACGCTGGCCCTCGACGTCCTCGACGGACGAGATCTCACCGGTACGGTCGTCGCGGTCGGCGACGGTGACGAACTCGCCGGCCTGCCGGTCGGGCTGGCCGGTCGGATTCCGGCGGACGCGGCCGACCGGCCGGAGGCGTTCCGGGCGGCGGCCCCGGGCTGGCTCGATCCGCTGCTGCACGCCGGCCGCCGTCCGACCCCGGCGCCGTCCGGGGTCGCACCACCAGCCACGCCACCCACCGACCCTGCCGCGCGATCGGCCGCTGGTGCCACGTCGGCGGCCGGGGCGGCGTCGGGTTCCGGTGCGGGGCCGGGGAGGTCGGGCCGCATCGTGGCGGAGCCGATGGGGCATCGGGCGGCGGCCCGGACGCCCGCCCGGCGGACGGTCAGCGGCAAGCGGGTGCTGGTCGTCCTGCTGGTGGTCTTCCTCGCCTCGGTGCTGCTGCTCTGCGGCCTGACCCTCGTCGCACCGACCGGTCCGGTGGTGACCCACCGGATCACCACGATCCAGGAGATGCCGAACGAGGCAGGGCCGACCGCCCGGCTGCCGACCCCGGTCCGGACCTCGACCCCGGCCCGGTCTCCGTCCGTCGCCGCCTGCGCCCGGCCCGCCGGAAAGGTGGTCGGCACCGTGCCGGACGAGGCGACCACGGCCCGGGTCGACGCCGCCTGGCTGCGCATCGAGCGCTGGCTGGCCCGGCACGCCCCGCGCAGCCGGGCCGGCCTGCGCCCGCCGGCCGCACCGGCCCGGATCGCCGCGCTCCAGGCCCGGATGTCGGTGGCGTTCCCCGCCGACCTGGTCGCCTCGCTGCGCCGGCACGACGGGGCGGACAACTTCGATCTCCCACCCTTCTACCGGCCGCTGCGGCTCGACCAGATCGCCACGGACTGGGCGGTGAACTGCAGGGTCCGGGCCGACGTGTCGATGGACGACCACTGGTGGCACCCGTCCTTCGTACCGTTCGCGTCGGCCGGTGACGGCGGAAGCCTGCTGGTCGACCAGCGGCCCGGTGGGCACGGCCGGGTCGGCGAGTTCTATCCCGAGGACGGCACCGGCTTCGACGGCTGGCCAGCCTCGGTCACCGAACTGCTGGTCGGGGTGGCGAAGTCGCTGGAGACCGGCGAGCCGTACTCCGGGCGGTACCGTCCGACCGTCGACGCCGAGGGCCGGCTCGACTGGACGATCAGCTAGCGGCCTGACGGCGGGATGCCGTCGGATCAGCGACGGGGCGGGGCGGAGCCGGCCGGTTGCGGGGCGGCGGTCAACCGGTGCCGGGCGACCAGTTCGACGGTTCCGGCGATGGCGATCGCCTCCACGGCGAGCAACGCGACGAGGATGAGCAACTGGGTCGCGCCGGCCTGCACCGGGCTCGCACCGCCGAGCAGTACGCCGACGAAAGCGCCGGGCAGCGTGACGAGTCCGACCGTACGGGTCTGGTCGAGGGCCGGCACCAGGGCCTGGCCGGCCGAGGTCCGGCACACCTCCATCGCGGCGTCCCGGTCGGAGAAACCGAGGGCGAGCCCCGCCTCGTACTCGCCGTGCCGGGTGCGCAACTCGTCCAGGGCGCGCCGGCCGGCCAGGCTGGTCGCGGTCATCGCACCGCCGATCAGGATCCCGGCCGTGGGCAGTACGGCCAGCGGTGTCGGCGGTACGGCGCCGGTGCTGACGAGCAGGGTCAGCGCCGGGGCGACGCCGAGCCAGATGGGGAGCAGGGTGACCCAGCCGGTACGTCCACCGGTCACCCGGCGGGCGGAGGTGCCGGCCGCGACCACGTACATCACGACGACGAAGAGCAGTGTGGACCACCAGGAGCGGAGGACCAGGACGATGATTGCGGAGACCGCCGCGAGCTGGATCGCGGCCCGGCCGGAGGCGGTCAGTACCGCCCGGCCCGGGCCGAGCCTTGCCCAGCCGACGACCCCGGCGCCGAGCAGTGCCAGCGCCGCCAGGACGACGAAGAAGGCCGGCCCGAGGTTGATCGAGGTCTGATCCATGACCCGGATTGTGGCCACCACGACGGCGGGCCGCATCAGGCGGGTGACAGCCGGCTGCCCGATGACCGCCGCCGGCCGACGTTGCGGCTGCCGTCCCGCCACGACCGCCGGCCGGCGGCTGTGCGTGCTGGCCGGCGGGTGTGCCCGTTGGCGGGTGGCTGTGCGTGCTGGCCGGCGGGTGTGCCCGTTGGCGGGTGGCTGTGCGTGCTGGCCGGCGGGTGTGCCCGTTGGCGGGTGGCTGTGCGTGTTGCCGGGGGTGGCTAGGCCTGTTGGCGGGCGGCTACGCCTCGCAGGGGCGGTTGTTGATCGTGCATGCCGTCGGCTCCCCGTCGATCAGCGCGCCGTCGACCCGGAAGCGCACCTGCACCGAGCCGCGTGCCGGCACCCGACTGGTCGACTGGTTCGGGACGAAGGTCCAGGTGGCGCCCTCGCGGCTGGCCTGGGCGCCGTCCACCGCGGCGACGGACTGGGTCGTCCGGGGCAGCGTGATGACGAGCCGCCAGCCGCTGGCCGGAGCCGGACCGGGGTTGGTGATGGTCACCGAGGCGGTGTAGTTGAGCAGCGTGACGTCCTCGGTCGCGTACCGGGCGGCCAGGGTCGGCGGGGGAGCCGGTGACGGGGACGCGGAGCGCTCCGGCCTGCTCCGGGTCCCGTTCCCGGGCGGCGTCGGCGACGGGGGCAACGGCGAGGATGCGGGTGGGGTCGCGCTGCCGCTGGCACCGTCCGTCCCGTCCCCGGGGTCCACCTCGATCTCGGCGGAGGGTGGCGGCACCACCCCCAGCGGCGCGAACTGATCCGGCGTCCGGAGCAGGGTGACGACCAGGAACCCGGTGCCGATGACCGTGGCCAGCGCCGCCACGACGATCACGCTCGCCACCACCCGGTCGCTCCGGCGAGCCGGCAGCAGCCCGACCACCCGGCGGGCCAGGGCGCGTATCGCCGCCACCCCGGCGAGCAGCACGTCGAGGATGGCGACCGGCAGGGTACGCGCCGGACGTTGTCGAACTTTGCGCACGTGTCTTCCCTTTCGCTGCACGGATGGCGACGCCCCCGCCGCCCCCGCCCGTCAGACCCGGGCCGAGCGGATCAGAGCGCCCGCAACCCGGCGAGCACAGCCTCCAGCAGATCTTCCGAGGGCGCGTCCAGCACCGGTGGCTCGTGGGTGTCGATCAGTCCCGCGTCCAGCAGGTCACCGAGTAGCACCCGTACGGTGCCGACCGGCAGGTCCAGCGCGGCCGCGATCTCCGCCACCGAGAGCGGCCGGCGACAACTGGCGAGGATCTCGGACTGTTCCGGCGTCAGTTCGGCGCGCTGCGGCACCGGCCAGCGGGCCACTACCAGAGAGATCAGATCGAACTGTCCCCGGATCGGCTGGGTCCTGCCCCGCGTCATCGCGTAGGGGCGGACCACCGGCCCGGCGTCCTGGTCGTACCAGGCGTCGTCGTGCCGACCTCCTGCACCGGTGCGCACCCCGTGTCACCCCCCGGTCAGGTCATCGGCCGATACCGGGAAGGTGGGCAGGTGCGAGTCCGCCCGGCCGGCTGCCAGCGCCACCTCGTACGCCATCTCGTCGACGTCGGCGTCCCCGGCGAACCGAACGGCGAGGATCGCGCCACCCCGGGTCGCGGCCACGAACAGGAAGGCCCGGTGCATCTGCACGATGACCTGCCGTACTCCACCGGGGCCGGAATATCGGGCGGCGGCCTGGGCCAGCGCCTGCAACCCGGCGACCACACTGGAGAGCTGGTCGGCGAGTTCGCCGCCGACCCCCCGGGAGACCCCGAGCAGCAGCCCGTCGGGGGAGAGCGCCACGGCGTGCTCGGCCGCGGAGACCCGGTCCACGAATTCGTCGAGTATCCGGACCAGGTTATCCGTCGTGACCACTGCGTGAGTCACCTGTCGTCCTCTCGCTGCTCTCGGTTTGGTCGTCGGTGGGTGCCGGGAGCGCTACCGGCAGCTCCATCGTCGCCGACCAGTCGGTTTCGGCGTGCCGGACGGGCGCGCCGTTCGGAGCGGAGCCGGCGGTCCGGCTCGGGGTGCCGACCGGGGCGTCCGGGTCCGGACGGCGGATCCGGACCGGCAGAGCCGGGGCGGCCCCAGGTCGGGGCGCACCAGTCGGCTGTCCGACGGCGGTGTCGGTCGGCCGCCCCGATGCGGTGGTGGTGCCCGGGGCAGGCGTCGGTTCGGGCTCGGATGTCTCGACCAGCAGCGTAGCCGGCACCAGCACGATCGCGGCCGTCCCGCCCCGAGGCCCGGCCGTCAATTCGACGGTGACGCCGTGCCGGCGGGCGAGCCGGCCGACCACGTACATCCCGACCGCGCCGTTGAGCGGTCCGGCGTTGGGCGTGTCCCGGATCAACTCGTTGACGGCGTCCAGTTCGGCGCGACCCCGGCCGACGCCGTCGTCACTGACGATGATCGCCCGACCGCCGTCGCGTACCTCGCCGGCGATCCGGACCGTGGTGGTCGGGGCCGAGCCGGATAGCGCGGCCTCGATGATTTCGGCCAGCAGGTGGATCAGGTCGGGTAGGGCCCGCCCGGCGACCGCCCCCGACCAGTTGGGGGCCACCAGTACCCGTGGATAGTCGGACACCTCGGCCACCGCACCCCGTACGACGTCGACCAGCGGCACCGGCCGCCGCCAGCGCCGGCCCGGCGTACCTCCGGAGAGGCTGATGAGCTGTTCCACGTTGCGCCGGATCCGGGTGGCGAGGTGGTCGAGCCGGAACAGTTCGGCCAGTTCCTCGGTGTCGGTCTCCCGCCGCTCCATCGCGTCGAGCAGGCCGATCTGCCGGTGCAGCAGGCTCTGGTTCTCCCGGGTCAACCAGACGTTGACCTCGCGGGCCCGCTGGTGCGCGGCGAGTCGGGTCGAGATCTGCGCGGCCCGTTCGGCCACCCGCTCGGTCTCCGCCTGCCGCTGTCCGGTCTGCGCCACGAGCTGCTCCCGCTGGCTGGCGAGCCGCTTGCGTTGGGCGGCCAGCTCGGCGGCCCGGCCGGTCAGCTCGGCGGCCCGGTTCCGCTGGGTGGCCAGCTCCGCCGCGAGGTCGTCCCGGGCACTGCTCAGCGTGGTGTTCTCGCTGCCCAGCTCGTCCAGCCGGGCGACGATCCGCCGGGTTTCGCGCACGGTCAGTACGGCGGCTGCCACCAGCACCACCAGGCCGAGGCCACCGACCAGTCCGGCCCGGACGACCACCCCGGCCGCGCCCCGGGTGGCCCGGTCGACGCTGTCCCGTACCCCGATGGTGACCAGGGTCCGCAGCTCGGACAGGGCCGGTTCGGTCGCCGCCTGCCAACGGGCGGGCGGGACTGGTGGGCCTCCGCCGTCCCAGTCGGCGGCCAGCAGTTCCGTCTCGGCGGCGTGCAGGGTCGCGAAGACCGGACCGGTGACCAGCCGCTCGTAGCCGGCCCGCTCCGTCCCGGGCAGTCCGGCCCCCGCCTCGGCCCGGGCGAATCGGGCCACCGCGACGAGGTCCGCCAGCCGGGTGTGCTCCGCCCCGGTCAACCGGGGCGCGGCGAGCGCCCCGGCCACCAGGGCGTCCTCCCGGGAGAGCAGCTCGGCGGCGCGGGACAGCGCGAGGAGGGTACGGGTCTCCTCGATCAGGTCACTCCGCCGGCTGGCCCACTGCGAGCCGTACACGGCGAAGCCGGCGTCGATGATGTTCCCGTACGACGCGGCGGCGCTGGCCCGGTCGACCCGGCCGCCGTCGACGTCGTCGCGGAGCGGCCGGAGGTCGTCCAGCCGCCGCACCAGTTCCGCCGCCCGCTCCCGGACCGCGCCGACGGTGGCCAGCCGGAGATCCGTCCGGTCGGTGAACCGCCGCAGCGCCCCGACCGCCGCGTCGGTGCGGGTGCGCTGTTCGAGCAGGGCGGCCCGGTGCCGGCCCGGTGCGGCCAGTTCGACCATGCTGAGCCGGCGTTCCGCCTGGAGGCCGAGGATCAGCGCGTCGGTCGGCTGGCCGAGCTCGGTGCCGAGGGTCCGGACCGCGAGCAGGTCCATCGCGTCCCGGGCGGTCAGGAAGGTGGCGTAGCCCCAGAGCACGGTCAGCACGACCAGCAGGGCGGCGCCCTTGGCCACGATCCGGGTGGGTGCCGACCCGACCGGCGATCCCGGCGACCCCGGCGACCCGGTCTCGCCGCCCCCGACCGGCCCGGACGCGGTCTCGCTCCGTGCCTGTGCGGCTTCGTCCCTTACCTGTGCGGCTTCGTTCCTCGCCGGCCGGGAGCCGCTGCGTGCCGGCCCGGACGCGGTCTCGCTCCGTGCTGGCCCGGGGTTCCCGCGCCCCGGACCGGGGTCGGTCCGCCCGGGCGGACCACCGGGCACGGCGCTGGGCCTACCTTCGGGTACCTGCCGCTTCGCCGGCCCGGCCGGAGCGGCCGGCTGTTCCCCCGGCCTGGCCTGGTTGCCAGGCTCTGCGGAGTTCCGCGCCCGACCGCCCGGCTGTTCGGAGTTCCGCGCCCGACCGCCCGGCTGTTCGGGGTGTCGTGCCTGGTTGCCGGGCTGTTCGGGGTGTCGTGGTCGGCCGCCGGGCTGACCTGGCGGCCGTGGCCGGCTGCCGGGCTGTTCCGTGGACCGGGCCCGATCGGCCGGCTGTTCCCCCGGCCGCGTCCGGTCGGCAGGTTGCTCGGTGGGGCGTACCGGGGTGCGGGGCCGTGCGGCCGGTTGTCCGGCGGGGCGTTCGGGGTTGCCGGGCCGTGCCGCCGGCTGTTCGGCGGGGCGCGCCCCGTTGCCGGGTTGCTCTGCCGGCCGTGGCCGGTTCGGCCGCTGGTCGGCCGCTCGGGCCGGATCGGGCCGCTGGCCGGCCGGTCGGGCTCGCTCGGTCCGCTGGTCGGCCGCTCGGGCCGGATCGGGCCGCTGGCCGGCCGGTTGGAGTCGGTCGGGCCGCTGCTCCGCCGGTCGGGCTCGCTCGGTCCGCTGCTCGGCCGCTCGGGCCGGGGCCGGCCGCTGGTCGGCCGGAGGTGTCGGGTCGGGCCGCTGGTCCGCCGGGCCCGAGCGGTCGATCGGGCCGTCCACCGGCGCGGCGTCCGCCGGGGTACGGATCGGACCCCCTCGCCGGAGTCCGGAGCCGAATGCCGCCATCCGGCGCGCCGCCCCCTTCACCGTGCCGTCCGCTGGGGCCACGGGGAGCCGGCCGGCCGGCCGCCGGAGCGCTCCTCGACGATGGTCCGCAGTCGGGCCAGCAGCTCGCCGCGATTGGCACAGTTCAGCCGCTGCCGCATCCGGGCCACGTGATGTTCGACGGTCTTCGCGGAGATGAACAACCGGTCGCCGATCTGCTTGTACGTCAGGCCGCTGAGCACCAGCTCGGCGACCTCCCGCTCCCGTTCACTGAGCCGGTTCTCGGCCGGTACGGCGATGGCGTCCGCCACCTGGGTGGCGGCACCGTCCGCCGGTCGGGTACCGCTCTTGGCCCCGGCCGGCCGGCCCTGGAGCATCCGGGCACAGTCCAGCAGGGTGGTCATCGCCTTCCGGTCAGAGGTACGGATCGCGGCCTGACCGGCGAGCCGGGCGCCGTCCCAGCAGAGTCCGATGCCGTGCAGGCCCCGGGCGGCGGCCTCCACCCGCACCGGGTCGACGGCGCCGCGCAGCACCTCGACCCAGCTCTGCCCGGCGGCGGCCACCACGGAGGCGTACCGGGTGTGCCCGGTTGCGGCGGCCAGCGCGGCGACGTGCTCGTCCGCCACCGCCGGCCGGTCGGCCAGGATCGCGGCGTGCAGGCAGCTCCAGTGCAGCGGTGTTGTCCACAGTGGTGGGTCGCCCAGCCGGGTCAGCAGGTTCCGGGCCTCACCCAGATACGGGGCGAGCCGGTCCAGTTCGCCGAGCCGGGCGGCGGCGATGGCGAACTCGCCGAGCGGGAGCAGCGTGAACAGGTCCACCGGGTGGCGTACGACGGCCTCCCGGGCACGTTCCCAGCCGCGTTGCAGGGCCGGCAGGTCGCTGTTGCGGCGGGCGGTGCCGAGTTCCAGCGCGGCGGCGAAGATCAGGTCGCGGGACTCCAGCGGTACCGGGCCGGCGGTGACCGCCGCCGAGAGCGCGGCGGCCTCGGTCGCCCGCCCCCGGACCATCAGCAGCCAGGCCTGGAGCAGCCGATGCCGACGGGCGGTCAGGGCCGCGCCGAGCCCGGCGGCGACGGCCCGGTCCAACGCCCGCTCGCCGATGTCCAGCTCACCGGAGTGCAGGGCCACCAGCGCGGCCAGCGCAGCCGGGGTCTCGGGCAGCAGCACCGACCGGCCGGCCGGTTCGAGCAGCGCGGACGCCTGCACCAGGGTGGAGAGCGCCGCGGTCGGCGGGCCGGCGAGCGTCTCCTTCAGCCCTCGGACCATCAGCAGCGCCGCGCTGGCGAGCAGCGTCGGCGGACCGTCCGTGGGCGGATCGGCGAGGACCCGGTCGAGCTGGTCGACCCGGCCGGTACCGGCCGCGCCGAGAGCCGCGAACGCCAGCGACGACGGGGTGCCCGACCAGCGGTACAGCTCGACCGCACGATCGGTGTGGCCCCGGTGCACCAGCGCGGTCGCGGCGACCGCCGCCCCGTCGGCTCGGTCCGGCGAGTCCGGTGTGGCGATCAGCCGGTCGGCCAGGCGCAGCGCGGAGTCGAGATCGGCGGAGAGCGCCGCCGCCATCGCCCGGCGGGCCGCCACCGGCCGTCCGGCCGCGGCGGCGACCGCGAAGAGCCGGGCGGCCAGCGCCGGCTCCTCGCCCAGCGCCTCGTCACCGGCGGCCTCCGCGACGCCGGCCGGGCAACTGCCGCCGAAGCCGCCGTCAAGCATCGACCGGACCAGCGGAAGCACCCGCCCGCCACGCTGTAGTTGCAACTCCGCCAGGCGCTGCCAGACCGCCGCCCGCTGGCTCGCCGGGCTCAGCGCGGCGATGGCGCGCCGGACGATCGGGGCGAGCCGGTCGTCCGGCCCGAGCAGGCCCGCGGCCCGGGCCGCGGCCAGCAACTCGTCGAGTTCGTCCGGGTGCCGGGAGAGCAGCGCGCCGAGCAGGTCGGTGGGGAGCGCCGGGCCGGCCGCCATCGCGAGCAGCAGCCGGCGTACCTCGATGTCCAGGCTCTCCAGCTCGGGAGCGAACTGGAGCAGTACCGACCGGGGGATCTCCAGGGTCGGCGCCGGGCGCTCGGCACCGGTGGGCGGCCGCTCCGCGCGGGCAGCCCGGCGGTCGGCCGGGCGCAGCGCCCGGGCCAGCCATTCGACGAACCGGGGTACGCCACCGGTCTGCTCCTGCACCAGCCGCGCGACCCCCGGCGGCACCGTCGACCCGTACGCCGTGCCGAGGTATGCCGCGGTGCGCTGCTCGGTGAACGGGCCGAGCAGCACGGGTGGCCCGCCCCGGTGCAGTACCTCGGCCAGTTCGGCCAGCCCGGCCGGGCGGGGCCAGGGCCGGAACGCGACCGCCAGCCGGGTCCGACCGGTCTCTACCAGCCGGCGCAGTTCCGCCAGGGCGGTGGCGTCGAGCAGGTGGGCGTCGTCGACCAGTACGACGGGGTCGGGGTCAGCGGGATCGGTCAGCTCCCGCCAGGAGTCCAGCACCGGTACGTCGGCCTGCTGGTAGCCGCGGCGCAGCCGGGCCAGTACGGCCGTCTTGCCGTGCCCGCCCGCCGCCTGTACGGCGGTGCAGAGCGGCGCCTGCGGGTCGGCGTCGACCCGGTTCAGGAAGGCGGTGGTCTGCTCGTCTAGCACGAGCGGGGCGTCGGTGTCCGTACGCGGCGTCAAGGCGGTCCTCACCGGCCCCACCCGTCCAGGGCGGCGACGGTCAGCGGGTCCGTCCCGGCGACCGCGCCGAGCAGCACGCCGAGCGCGACCACCAGCACGGCCAGGCCGATCACCATGCTGTCGCGGCCGGACGCGAGGCGGGACAGCGCCCGCATCGGCAGCTCCAGCGGGGTGATCCGGATCGGAGGCCGGGGCGGCAGTGGGGCCTGTTCCTCGTCGTACCGGCCGGATTCGCGGCCGTCGCCGGAGCGGCCGCGCTGCCGGCGGGCCGGTGGTTCGCCGCGCCGGGCGCCGGGTCGGGGCGGTCGCATCACCGGCGGGCGCGGTGGCGGCCGGTTGCCCCGCTGCCGGTCCAGCAGTTGGCCGCCGGCCACGGCGGCCCCGGCCGCGACGGTGAGCTGCGGGTCGGCCTCGACCTCGACGGGTACCGGGAACCGGGCCGCGAGCAGCTCGCGCACCAGCGGGATCCGGGCCGAGCCGCCGGCCAGCAGCACCCCGTCGAGCTGGTGCGGTGCCAGGCCGCAGGACCGGACGGTACGGGTCAGCTCCTCCACGGTCAGTGTGACGGCGGGCCGGATCAGGTCTTCGAACTCGGCCCGGCGTACCGGCACCCGGGTCTGCCGGCCGGGCAGCCGGACCGGTACGTCGGCGGTGTCGGCGACGGTCAGTTCCGCCTTGGCCCGGCGGCACTCCCGGCGCAGCCCGAGCAGGGCCTGCCGGACCAGCGGGTCGGTCGGGTCGGCGAGTTCCTTGGCCAGGCTGGCGCGGACGTGTTCGACCAGTGCCTCGTCGAAGTCGGCTCCGGCGGGTGGTTCGGCGTCGGCCAGCCCGCCGCGCAGGTCGAAGCCGAGCGGCTGGGCCCGGTCGACGACGGCGGTGGAGTAGGTGTGCCCGCCGAGGGTGTAGACGGCGAGGGTACGGCCGGAGAAGCCGTGCGCGGCGTGGCTGGCGGCGGCGAGTACCGGCACCGGCAGCAGGGCCACGTCGGCGAGTCCGACGTCCCAGAGCGCCTCGCCGAGCAGGTGCCGCCGGTAGTCGCCCCAGCCCGCCGGATGGCTGAGCACGATCCACTCGGGACGCTCGCGCTCCTGGTCCATCACCCGCTCGACCACCCACATCGCGAGCATGGCGGTGAGCGCCTGCGCCAAGCACGCCTCGTCACCGACCAGCAGCGGTACGTCGTCGCCGATCCGGTTCACGAAGCCACGCGCGACCCAGCCGCTGTCGACCGGACCGTCGTACTCGTCGGGGTCGGCGACGGTGATCGACCGGTTGCTCGACATCAGCAGGACGGACGGCACGGAACAGCCCGTCGGCCCGAGCCGGACGGGTTCGGGGGGATCCCAGTTGCTACCCCGGAGCCGGGCGACAGCGGCAGCCGTGGTGGTGCTGCCGATATCGATTCCGAGGACGTAGGGCATCCGATCATTCCTTCACCGCGAGTCATCACCCCAGGACGGCGCGTACCATGTCGCGGCCTCACCTGGGGACGGCCCCTGGGCGGCTGGGATCGCCCGGTGGGCCGTTAGGGAGTCATCTTTTCGTACCAGAGATCTATCCGCCATCGGGACCCTAACTCTGCCGGAACGCATCCCCTATGCCCCTAACGCAGATCTAAGGCACGGCCCTAGCGAACGGGCCGCCGAACCCCGGCGCCGTCCCCGATGTCCGGTCCGGTCGATCCGGTCTACCGTCTGCTGCAGACATCCGGCGGCGGCGCAACGCAGCGCGCCGCCGCCGGAGGCTCCACCTGCGCCACCGCAGACGGGCCCGCTCCCACCGGACGCGGATCCGTCGCCGCCACGACACCGCACCGGACCCCGCACCGGGCGGGGACCGCACCGAGGAGACCGGCACATGGGCTCGCCCCAGACACTGCACGACTTCGTGCTGAACCTGCTGACCAATCCGGACGCCCGCTCGGCCTTCGAGATCGACCCGGAGGGGACGCTGCGCGACGCCGGACTGGCCGACATCAGCGTTGCGGACGTCCAGGACGTGGTGCCGCTGGTGGTGGACTACGCGCCGGTCCAGGGCCTCACCTCGCTGGCGCCGGTCGGCGACGACCTGGGCCTCGGCCAGTTCCAGCTCGACCCGAGCGGCGTCATCGGCCAGTTGCAGAGCGTCGCCACGCAGCTCGGCGTCTCCACGCACTCGCCGGGTTCGGACGTCAACGCGGCGACGCTGGGCGCGATCAGTGTCGCGCCGGGCGCGCTCAACGGCGTGCTGCCGGGGCTCGGCACCGACCAGCTCTCCGACCCGCTGGGTCTGGTCGACCCGCTGGTGCCGACCGGTGTGGACGTCGCCGACACCCTCGACTCCGAGGTGGTCGACCCGGTGCTCACCGACAGCACCGGCGCGGTCGGCACCATCGACGGCCCGGTCGGGAACACCGTGGACGGCGGCCAGATCGGCCTGGTCGACTTCGCCGGTGACACCGTGCAGGGCACGCTGGACGACGTCACCGGGCTGGTCGACTCGCTCGGTGTCCGCGGCGTGTCGGACACGGTCGGCGGCGTGACCGACACCGTCGGTGGCGTGACCGACACGGTGACCGGGGTCGGCGACGCGCTGGACCTCGAACCGCTCAGCTCGACCGGGACGCCGGCACTCGACGACAGCACCTCGACGGTGACCGGCCTGACCGACAGCCTCGGCAACACTCTCAGTGACACCACCTCGGGTGTCATCGGTGACAGCGGCCATGCCGGAGAAGTAGACGCCTCCACCTCCGGCGGCCTCCTGGGAATCGCGGACGACCTTCTCTGAGCGCGGGAAGTCCGTGAGGCCCACCGAAGGCCGGACCGTGGTCCCACGGTCCGGCCTTCGGTCCTCTTGATAATTCCGGCGCAACCGGCACACTTGGTGCGGTGATGGCGCCCATCTGGCTTGACGTACTCGACGAGATCGTGCGGGTCTCCGGCGCGCACGGTCGGGGCGACCTGATCTCGTGGCTTCGGCTCCGGCGGGCCCAACTGCTGGACCCGAGGCTGCGGGTGCTGATCGTGGGCGAACCCAAACAGGGCAAGAGTCAACTCGTCAACGCGCTGCTCAACGCCTCGGTCTGCCCGGTGGGAGACGGGGTCAGCACCACCATCCCGACCGTGGTCGGGCACGCCGAGACGCCGACCGCCGCCCTGGTCTGGAGCCCGCCGCAGGCACCGGACCAGCCGGCGCGGCGGCCGGCGGACGGTCAGGATCCGGAGCGGCCGACGCCCCGGCGACGTGCCCCGCAGGGGCCACCGGAGCGGACCGGCCCGGCGGGTCCGGCCAACGCACCGGTGTCCGGTGCGCGTCCCGGCACGGCAGTACCCGGCCCGGCACAGCGGCTCGCCGTGCCGATCGAGCAGATCGTGGCCCGGATCAGCGGTCGCAGCGGCGGGATCGGGGACCTACCGGCCGGCTCGGCCGCCGCCGGACCGGCCGGCGGCGGGCGTACGGTCACCGGTGGCGGGACCGTGGGGCGCCGGCCGGGCGGTGGGCTGGAGCACGCCGAGATCGGCATCCCCCGGGCGTTGCTCGCCTCCGGACTCGTCCTCGTCGACACGCCGGGAGCGGACGGCACCGACCCGGGGCGGGCGATCAGTCCGGCCGCGACGCCGAGCCAGGCCGACCTGGTGCTGCTGGTCTCGGACGTGACCCGGGAACTCTCGGTCGCCGAGCTGAACCTGCTGCTGCACATCGCCCGGTCGCACGCCAACCTGGCCGTGGTGCAGAGCAAGATCGACATGGTGCCGCACTGGCGTACCGTGGTCGAGCGCAACCGGCAGCACCTGGCCGACGCGGGCGTACCGGCGGCGCTGATCCCGGTCTCCGCGACACTGCGGTTGCAGGCCGCCCGGAGCAACGACAAGCAGCTCAACGCCGAGTCGCACTTCCCCGAGCTGATCAACAGGATCAAGCGCGACCAGGCCGGCAAGGCCGACGCGCTGGCCCGGTCGGCGGTGGCGCTGAGCGCCCGGACCGTCATCGAGCAACTCGCGGCGCCGATCCGCGCCGAACTGGTGGTGTCGAAGGAGGCCGCCGTCGAGCAGTCCGGACCGATCTCGAAACTGCACGCGGCCCAGCGCGAGGTGGACGAGCTGCGCCGCTGCTCGGTGCGCTGGCAGAACACCCTGAACGACGAGATGGCCGACCTGATCTCCGACGTCGAGTACGACCTGCGCGACCGTACCCGGCAGATCCTGCGCAAGGTGGACGAGGCGTTCGACAAGGCCGACCCGCTGACCGGCTGGGACACCTTCCAGGAGTGGCTGACCGAAAACCTCACCGACGCGGCCGAGGCCAACTACGCGTGGCTGGCCGAGCGCTGCGGCTGGATCGCCAACCGGGTCGCCAGCCAGTTCGACCGGTACGGCTTCGACGCGTTGCCGAGTTGGTCGGTACGGGTACCGGAGAACCTCAGCGACCGGATCCAGATCATGGAGCAGCCCACCGTGGAGAAGTTCACCCGGACGCAGAAGCTGGTCACCGGGCTGCGCGGCTCGTACGGCGGCGTGCTGATGTTCGGCCTGGCCACCACGCTGGCCGGGATGCCGCTGATCAACCCGATCTCGCTCGGCGCCGGTGCGCTGTTCGGCGGCAAGAGCGTCCGTGACGAGGGAAAGTCGCTGCTGAAACGCCGGCAGGCGGCGGTCAAGACGGCAACCCAGCGGCATGTCGACGACTTCTTCCTCCGGCTGAGCAAGGACTGCAAGGACACCGCCCGGCAGGTGCAGCGGATGCTCCGGGACCACTTCACCGGGCTGACCGAGGAATTGCAGGAGGGCATCGTACGGTCGTTCCGGAGCGCCAAGCAGGCGGCCGAGGCGGATGCGGCCGAACGCGACCAGCGGCAGCGCCGGCTCGCACTGGAGATGAAGCGGCTGGCCGACCTCTACGAGAAGGCCCAGGCGCTGACCGGCGCGCAGTCCCTCGGCACCGGGCGCACCGGACTGGAGCCCGGGCCGTGAGCGCGAGCCGGGTCGGCCGGCTGGACGAGGCGGCCTGGGGGTTGGTGCACGAGGCGCTGGAGGTCTACGGCAACGATCCCCGGGCGGTGGAGGAGTTGCACCGGCAGTTCGCCCGGTTCGAGGAGCCGCTGCGGATCGCCGTCGCCGGCCCGTGGCGTTCCGGCAAGTCGACGCTGGTCAACGCCGTGATGGGCGAGGCGGTCGCGCCGGTCGAGGTGGCCGACGGCCGCCAGGTCTTCACCTGGTACGAGGACGGACCGGAGCCCCGGGTCACCGCGTACCCGACCGGGGGTGCGCCCCGGGACCTCGCGGTGACCCGTACCGCCAGCGGGATGCGGGTGGACCTCGGTGGCGGGCGCTGGGACCAGGTCGACGACATCGTGGTGCAGTGGCCGACCCGGGCGCTGCGGCACGCCGTACTGATCGACACTCCGGCGGTCAGCCACCGGGCCGACGACACCCGGACGGCCGGCGAGGAGACCCCGGCCGGCAACGGGCGGCTGGCGCTCGGGGCGGGGCCGACCGCCGGTGGGGACGCCGAACTGGTCGACGGTCCCGGTGGCGGCGCGGCGACCGTGCAGCGGATCGTCCGCGAGGCGGACGCCGTGCTCTATCTGAGCCGGGACGGCAGCGGGGACGACCTGCGGCCGTTCCAGACGGCGCAGCCGGGCTCGGTGGCCCGGGCCGCGCCGGTGAACGTACTCCTGGTGCTGTCCAGGGTGGACGAACTCGCCGGCGGCAGGGTCGACGCGCTGCTCACGGCCCGGCAGCTCGCCCGCCGGCACCGTCGCGACCCCCGGGTCAGCGCGCACTGCCTGAGCGTGGTCGCGCTCGGCGGGCTCGTCGCGCTCGCCGGCCGGATGCTGAGCGAGTCGGAGTACGCCGCGCTCGCCGCGCTGGCCGGGCTGCCCCGGGCGGAAACCGATCGGCTGCTGCTCTCCACCGACCGGTTCCTCGCCGCCGACCTCCCGATCCCGCTCGACGTGGAAACCCGGCGCCGGCTCCTCGACCGGCTCGGCATCTTCGGGGTACGCCTGTCGGCCACGCTGGTCCGGACCGGCTCCGACAGCCGGGCCCGGCTCGCCGCCGAGCTGGTCCGGCGCAGTGGCCTGACCGAGCTGCGCGAGTCGATGACCCGGTATTTCGTGGACCGCGCCCCGGTGCTCAAGTCCCGGGCGGTACTGATGGCCCTGGAGTCGCTGCTCCGGGCCGAGCCCCGACCGGGCGCGACGGAGCTGCTGGCCCGGCTGGAGCAGGTGCTGGCCGGCGCGCACGAGTTCCGCGAGCTGCGGCTCTCGGCCGCGCTGCTCGGCGGTCAGCTCCGGTTCGACCCCGAGCTGTCGGCCGAGGCGAACCGGCTGATCGGCGGGGACGGTGCGAGTTTGGCGGCCCGGCTCGGCGTCGAGCACGACGCCACCGCGGACGAGCTGTGGGCGCGCGGCTCGGCGGCGGTACGCCGCTGGCAGGACCTGGCCGAGGATCCGCTGCGCGGCGTCGACCAGCGCCGCGCCGCCCGGATCGTGGTACGAAGCTGCGAGGGGATGCTCGCCGAGATCTCCTGACCCGTACGCGTACCGTCTCATCTGGACGTGCAAGCGGCGACGCCCCACCGCCCGGTTTCGTCCGGGGGCAGGGCACTCGTCGTGTCCCTGTCGGCAGTGCTAGGGACGACGGTGGGTGACCTCGCCGACGAAAGCGCGCCAGGCGGTCGGCGCGAAGGCGAGCACGGGGCCGGTCACGTCCTTGCTGTCTCGTACGGCGACGACGTCGGGGAGGTTGCGGGCGACCTCGACGCAGTCTCCGCCGTTCGTGCTGCTGCGCGTGCTCTTGCGCCACTCGGCGCCGGTTAGGTTCATAGCTGTTCCATCACTTCCGTGATCAACTCGGTTGACTGCGGGACTGCAAGTGCGCCGCCCCGGATGGCGTCCCACGCCCGACGCAACTGCAACACGTCGGCGGGTTGCTCGACCACCTGCCCGCGCAACTGATTGTCGATGTAGCCCACGTCTGCGTTGGTCGGCAGGGTCGCCAACACGAACGGCCCACCGAGTCCAGGGTACGACCCGACGTTGGCAGGTACTACCTGGATCTGCACCAGCGGAGTGGTGCTCAGTTTGAGCAGGTGCGCCAACTGTTCCCGCATCACTCGACGGCACTCACGTGGGTGGCGGAAAAGTTCGCCGCCCGCCCGAACGCCTCCTGCGTCATCTTGGCCGCCTGCCTTCCTCGGCGGATCTCGACAACGATGAAGGCGGCCAGTGGTTCCGGTACTTCGATCATCAGGATTCCCCAGAAGATAGATCAATTACTCACTGCTCTTCAACGCCATTCACGCGCCCCGGAAATCTGCCAGCGTCATCCATAGACGCGTGACGTGTTCCCAGCGTAGGGCCTGTACGTCCAAGGTGGAACAAGGCAATTCCGCTCTGTTTTCGCCCACTTGGCAGGGACGGAAATGCCGACGGGTGCGGCGCCCGGAACGAGTAGACCGAGACGCCGCCTCGGCCAATTCCACCGATGGGAGACAGCATGAGACTCGGTCGCGGGACGAAGCCGTATCATCACCGGAACTGGCGTCGGTTCTGGCGGTATTGCCGGTGCGGCCTCCGCTGGCGGTGCCCGGACTCGGTGGACCTGGTGCCGATGCCGTACGCGCCGACGGTGCCGTCGTTGACCGGCGCGGCGTACCGGACCGCTCTCCGCACTGAAGCTCCGGTGCCATTGGGCCGGGACGCACTGCCCTCGCCGGTCCGGTTCCGGGCGAACAACCGCCGTCCCACCTGGGATGCGCCGACCCGCCCCTACCTGGGAAACGGCCGTGCGGGGGCACTGACCCCGGCACAGGCTGCGCGTGCCCGGCACGGTGAACGGGTGTGACCGGTGATCGGGCCCCAGGAGCGTTGGTACCGCGCCATGCGGCGGAGGCAACGCCAGTACCCGCCCGGCCGGCACCTCCCGGCGCAGGCGTACCACTGCCGGACCTGCTCCGACCCCTGGCCCTGCGCACCGGCACGGCTGTCCCTGCTGATCGGCTTCCGGGGTGACCGGGTGGGACTGATGATGTACCTCGCCGCTCACCTTGCCCGGGCCCTGGAAGCGCTACCCGACATGCATCCGGCGCTGATTACCGGCCAGATTCTCTACTGGGTTCCCCGCCGCCGCTGACCGCCTCGTCACCCGACCGGCCTGCTCCGGTTCGCCGTCTTCCCCTCCGGTGAACCGGAGCGGGCCCCAGCGTGGCGCGGCGCCTGCCGGTGGCGCCGACCTACCTCGTCTCGGTCAGTCGTGCGGGCGCAGCGAGCCGTCGGTGATCTCGCCGGGTCGGGCGGAGCTGATCGCGGGCTCCGGCACGGTGAGTGGACCCGTCCCGGTGCGGGCGTCCCCGATGGCGTCGAGGAGGTTCTTCAGCGCCTGCTCGACCTTCCGCTCCTCCTCGATCATGTCGCCGTCCATCTTGGACATGGCCTCGGAGACCTTGACGGCGACTTCCTGCGCCGTCGGGGCGCTCAGCTCGTTGGTCTTCGGCGGATCGGGGACCAGGCCCTGGGAGATGGTGCTGCCCATGATCAGCACAGCGCCGGCGACCGCGATGCCGCCCGTACCGATCGTCAGGGCGGTACCGGCCGCGATCCCGACCAGGGTTCCCCAGGTGAAGCTCTTCGGGTCCTTGCCGTTGTTGAGGGTCTGCACCGCCTGGATCGACTTGTCGAGCAGGTCGAGTATGCCCTTGCGGTACCGGATGTAGAGGATCTTGTTGCATTCGAGCTGCTCGCGTACGACCTTCGCGACGGCGGCCTGGTTGACCGACGCGGTCTGCAACGGGGTGAGGAAGTTGTCGATGAAGTTGACCTGGAGGTCGCCCTGCCACTGGCTCATGTCGGTGCGGACGTCGTTGATCCGGGACAGCGCCGGGCTGGCACCGCTGAAGTTGCCCGCGTCGTCCTGGCTGCCCTCGAACGAACTTTCGATCGTACGCAGCGCCGTGATCATCCCGTTGATGGCGTCCGGGTCGGGCTCCAGGTACTTCTCGAAGGCCGGCTCGACCCACTCGTAGTACTCGTTGCGGACGGTGTTCCGGTATCCCTCGATCTCCTCCGGCGGGATCGGCGAGTGCGGAGACTCGGGGTGGGTCTGCGCCCATTCGAGGTCCACGGCCTTACGCCAGGACTCGATGTCGTCGAGCGTCTGCCGGATCAGTTCCTGCTTCAGTTGGGCGGCCTTCTCCCGGACCGTGCCCTTGTACGTCCCGCCGGCCAGGTCGGCGGGCGTGTCAACTTGGCTGCTCACTGCTGACGCTCCTTCAACTGCCCCCGTGCGGGCCGTCGGCTTCCAGGTCGAGGTCTGCGGTTGTCCGGGTCAGCCCTGGTAGGGCTCGCCGGGGTGGTCGTCGGCGCCCTCGGCGGGCGGGTTCGACGCCGGGTTGTTCGGGTCGTGGTTCGCCGGGTCGGCCAGGTACTGCGACAGGGCGTCGGCGCTGGCCATGTCGGCGTCGACGTACGCCTGCCGGGCCATCCGGAGCGCCTCGGCCGCGTTGAGGACCGTCCCGCCGGTCTGGGTGTACATCCGTTGCATCTCGTCCCGGAGGGCGCCCCAGGCTGCCGCTCCGGCACTGGACATGATGGTGCCGCCCGGCCCGGTCGGGGTGTTGGCCCGGAACCCGCCACCGTCGTCGCCGGTCGCGCCGCCGAGGGCGCGGCTGGCGTCGTAGTAGACGTCCGCGATCCGCGGAAGGTGCACGTCGGACACTCGCCAGAGGTGGTACAGGTCCCCACCGACGATCTCTGCCATCAAGGCTCCTTCGGCTGCTGCTGTGATATTTCGGACCAGGCCGGCGGCCCGGGTGGGTCGCGCGGCGGACGCCGGACCCACTCAGCGGGCTCGTCGTCGTCTTATCAGCCAGCCGGCGATCACGACGAGGACGGCGGCGGCGGCCGCGAACGGCCACCACGGCACCGACGATCCGGCTTCCGGACTCTCCGAACCGGGCGGGGCCGGGCGGAACGAGTACACCCGGTGGCCGGCGTTGTCGACGAGGTAGCCGACGCCGGAGGCGGCCACCGCGACCGGTCCGAGCACCGGACCCTCGGCCGCGTCGAGCGCGGCGACGGTGTCGAGGCCGGCACCGGTGCCGAGCCGCAGGAGCGTCCGGGCCGACTGGTCGAGGACGTAGACCTGGTCACCGACGGCGGTGATCGCGGCGATGTTGTTCAGCGGTGCCTCCGGCGGCGGCCAGCTCGCCGCCTCGGAAAGCTCCCACCTGGCGCCGTCGGGCTGGTCCGGCAGCGTGACCGTGCCGAGTTGCCCGCCGTGCAGCCGGTGCACCACGAGCCCGTCGGCGATCCAGACGACGCCTCCGGCGTCCACCGCCAGGCTCCCCGGGCTCGGCACCGGGATCGCGGTGGCGGCTCCGCCGGCGGCGGTGAGCTGGCTGTTCCCGTTTCCCGCCACGGTGTCGATGGTGCCGTCCGGCGCGACCGCCCGGACGCGGTGGTTGCGGACGTCTCCGATGTAGACGGTGCCGTCGGGTGCCACGGCGAGGCCGCCGAGCTGACCGAAGGACGCCCGCGGTGCGGGCCCTCCGTCGCCGATCGGCCCCGGCACGCCGGTGCCGGCGAGCACCGACATCCGGCCGTCCGGGGTGAGCCGGAACACCCGGGCCAGACCGGGGTCGGCGACGTAGAGCGCATTGTCGGGGCCGATCGCCAGGCTCTGCGGCAACGCCAGGTCCACGTCCGTGCCGGAGGTCCCGTCGGGCACCGCTGTGCCCGGGGTGCCGGCCCGACCGGTGCCGGCGACGGTCGAGATGGTGCCGTCCGGGGCGACCGCCCGGACCCGACGGTTGCCGCCGTCGCTGATGTAGACGGTGCCGTCGGCGGCCACCGCCACGCCGCCCGGATGGTCGAGCGAGGCCGCCGAGGCCGGACCGGCGTCCCCGGTCGAGCCGGCCGTTCCGGTGCCCGCGAACACGTCGAGGTCGATCTCCCCGCCGTACGCCGGAGGGGGCGGGACCAGGGCGGCCCCGATCACGAGCGCGGCGAGCGGCACGACGACCCGACGTGGCGAGAGCATGGAGCTTTGTCTACCACAGCGCACCAACCGGTCGAATCACCGATTCAGGACCGTTATGGTTGCGCCGCCACACCCTTGCCCACGAAAATCGCCACACCCTCGCCCAGGAAAGGAGCGGCATGCCCTCCATCGGTGAGTACCTCGACAACATGGTCGTCACGGTGGACTCCCCGGACGAGCGCATCCGGGCACGCGTCTCCAATTACCACGACGTGGAAATCACCTTCGCGCCCGGCGCCTTCGACCAGTACGACGAGGAGCACCTCAGCCACCAGCTCGGCCGCCTGGGGCTGACCACCTGGGTGGCCTACCATCGGGCGCGGTCCGAGGCCTACCGGGTGTCCCAGGGGCTCAGCTCCGACGAACTCGCCGACGCGGAGCGGCCCAGCGACGATCCGTACCGACGACAGTACGAGCTGGAGCTCAACGCCATCGAGGGCGAAGGTGTCTCGGCCGGCGGCGCGGTGCGGGTCCGCACCTACGGGCTGATGCAGTGGAACGTCGACATCGAGCCCGGCAGCATCCAGCGGCTCGGTGAAACGGCCTTCCTGGCCGAGTTGCACTCCGCGATGAAGTCCCTGCTCAGCGACCGGGAAGTGAAGATCATCACTCTCAAGTCGGAGTACTTCGACATCGGCATTCCCCGGCGGTGGCGGGAGCTGATGACCGAGCTGCGCGCCCGTAACCGCCACCGCCGCTGATCCGCGACGGCGGACCGGGCCCGTCCCGCCACTGCAGTGGAGCGGTGGGACGGACGGCCCCGGCGGCCGACGTCACATCCTCTCCGGGGCGGCGATGCCAAGCAGGTGCAGGCCCTGCCGGAGTACCCGGGCGGTGAGGTCGCAGAGGACGAGCCGGCTCTCCCGGACGGCCGGCTCGGCCCGGAGCACCGGACACTGCTCGAAGAAGCCGCTGAACGCGACCGCTACCGCGTACAGGTGACCGGCCAGGCGGTGGAACTCCAGGGTCCGTTCCACGGCGCCGACGACCGCGCCGAAGTCGAGCAGTTCGAGCGCGAGCGCGCGTTCGGCCGGCTCGACGATCGAGATTGAACCTTTTTCAACCTGAACCGCGCGGCGCTCACACACCGCGTCCGACCTCGCCCTCCGACGGACCGCGAGGGGAGGTTGAAAAAGGTTCATTGGTACGCCGTCCTGCGGCGCCGTCCGGCCGGCCCGCCGGAAGATGGAGCGGATCCGCGCGTGCGCGTACTGGAGGTACGGGGCGGTGTTGCCGGACAGGGCGAGCATTCGGTCCCAGTCGAAGACGTAGTCCCGGGTCCGGTCGGCGGAGAGGTCGGCATACTTCACCGCTCCGATGCCGATCGCCCGGCCCAGCTCGGCTGCCGCAGCGGTTTCGAGGTTCGGGTTCTTCTGCCGGGCCAGCGCCGCCGCCCGGGCCACCGCCTCGTCGAGCAGGTCCACCAGCTTCACCGAGTCGCCGGCCCGGCTGGCCAACTTCCGGCCGTCCGGGCCGAGGACCAGCCCGAAGCCAACGTGTTCGGCCCGGGTCGGTGGTCGCAGCCAGCCCGCCTGCCGGGCGACCGCGTACACCATCTCGAAGTGCTGCCGCTGCGGCACACCGACGACGTAGAGCAGCCGGGTGGCGCCGAGTTCCCGGGTCCGGTACCGGAGCGCGGCAAGGTCGGTGGCGGCGTAGCCGTACCCGCCGTCCCGCTTGCGCACGATGAGCGGCACCGGCTCGCCGTCCCGGCCGGGGAAGCCGGGCGGGAAGGCGCAGGCCGCGTCGCCGCTTTCGACGAGCAGGCCGAGCTGGTCCAGTTCGTCGGTGACCGGGCCGAGCATCGGGTTGTAGTGGCTCTCGCCGACGAAGTCCGCCCGGGTCAGCAGCACGTCGAGCCGGTCGTAGACGGCCAGGAAGTACGACTCCGACTCGGCGACCAGCAGCCGCCACAGCCGCAGCGTCGACTCGTCCCCGCCCTGGAGCGCGACCACCCGCTCCCGGGCCCGCCGCCGGAACGCCTGGTCGGCGTCGAACTTGGCCCGGGCACCCTTGTAGAACGAGTCCAGGTCACCGATCGACAGCTCCTCGGCGGCGGTGGACTCACCGAGGTCGGCCAGGTGCTCGATCAGCATCCCGAACGGGGTACCCCAGTCACCCAGGTGGTTGGCCCGGACGACCCGGTGCCCGAGCCATTCCAGTAGCCGGGCGGTGGCGTCGCCGATGACGGTCGACCGGAGGTGGCCGACGTGCATCTCCTTGGCCACGTTCGGCGCCGAGTAGTCCACCACCACCGTCTCCGGGGTGGTCGCGGTCGGCACGCCGAGCCGGGGATCGGCGGCCATCCTCGACAGCAGCGTGCCGAGCAGGTCCTCCGCCACCGTCAGGTTGACGAATCCGGGTCCGGAGACCGCCACCGACGAGCAGAGGTCGGCCAGCGCGGCCCGCTCGACCACCTCGGCGGCGATCTCCCGGGGCGCCCGGCCGAGCCGGCGGGCCAGCGACAGCGCCGCCTCGGCCTGGAAGTCGGCGTGCCGGGAGCGCCGGACCACCGGATCCACCGGGCCGCCGGCCACGGCCGCGAACGACCGCGCCAGCCGGTCGGTGAGCAGACTTTCGAGATTCATCCCAGGTACGTCTCTCTCGCTCCGATCCGTTGCCGGACCGATCGGGCGGAGCGGACTGATCGACGTACCGGAAGTACCGGCGGATCGGTCCGCCGGTCGTGAACAGGGCTGGTCAGCTCAGGCGGCCTCGGCGGGCTCGGGAACGAGCCACCAAACGCCGTCGGTCCAGGGCCGGGGACGACCCGGGCGAGGGCACCAGCCGACCGGAGAGGTCGGGGTACGCCGAAGCGGCAGGACTGGCCACGGGGGCAGGTTAGCCGGAATGCCGGTCCCGACGCACGGGATTTCCAGGGTCCGGTGGTGGGTTCCGGTCCGTCCGCTGCTCCGGTGTCAAAGCCACATGCCAGGGTCAACTGACCTGTTGCGTCTGGAGGCGAAGGGCACCGGTCGTGTGTTTGCGGCCGTTTTCGCCGACCGACTTCACCAGCGGGGAGGTGAGCAGGAAGGCCAACGCCTGCCGATCAACCACCATCGTGAGTTGCGGAAAGAGCCGGAACCGCGTCTGCACCTTGGCGCCGTCGTAGGGCTTCAGTGCCCGGATGAGTTCGTCCTGCGCCTGGGCGACGGCCCGCAACCGGCGTTCGTCGTCCGATGGCGGGGGAGTCTGACCGCCCGGCCACTGCAGAGTGACGATGACTCCCAGCGTGCCGCCTTCGGGCACCTTCGCCAGCAATGAATGGCTCGGACTCGGCGTGCCCGACGACGCACCCGTGACCGGCCCGGCGGTGGGCGGGGCGCCGTCCGAGCAGCCTGCGGCTGCCAAGGCCGGTGTCAGCAGAAACAGGACGGCCACCAGGTATCGTCGCGCCACCCGATCCTCCTTCGAAGAGTGATTCCCCACTGCGACGCTGCCAACATCTCCAAGGTTCCCGCCCACCAGCACGTGCCGCGTCGCCTGCTCGTTCGGGAGATGCCCACTCGTTCGGGAGATGCCCATGAGCCCGGACGGCTTTGCGGATACGGTCGTTGCCACTCTCGATCGCGTTCGTGGAACAAGGCCCATGAATCACTCAGGCTAGCCTCGCCGGCATGTCCGCATCGCCCGAACGCCGGCCGGCGACCCTCGACGATCCGCCGGTCGACGTCTCCGACCCGCACGAACTGCTGCTGCGCTACCTGGACTGGTACCGGGAGGCGTTGCTGCGCAAGCTCGACGGGCTCACCGAGCCGGAACTCCGCGCCCCGGTCGAGCCGCTCGGTTGGTCGCCGCTCGGACTGGTCAAGCATCTCGGCTGGGTGGAGCGGCGGTGGATGCGCTGGGGGTTCGCCGCCGAGGACGTGCTGGCGTACCCGTCCGAGGACGACGAGGCGGAGTGGCGGGTACCGGCCGACGAGTCCGTCGAGGACGTGCTGGCGACCTACCACGACGAGGTACGCCGGTCCCGGGCCCTGGCCGCCTCCGCCGACCTGGCCGAGCCGGCCCGGCTCGGCGGGCGGTTCCGCACCGCCGCGCAGGCGCCGTCGCTCGGCCGCATCCTCTTCCACCTGTTCCAGGAGTACGCCCGGCACGTCGGCCACCTCGACATCGCCCGGGAACTACTCGACGGCACTGTCGGCGAGTAGCCAGGCGGCCGGGCACCTGATCCTGCAACGCCGCTCCGAGCCACCTTGAGGGTTGCGGCGAGAGTCGGGCTTATCCTGGGCGGATGCGCCTGACAACCCTCAACTCGGCGGTCCCGACTCGGGGCGGCGGGACGGCGCGGTGAACCGGCCGGAGCGGAGACTGCGTCCCGTCGATCTGGCCCGGCTGGCCGGCATCTCCACCCAGCAGGTGCGCAACTATCTCGACGCCGGGGTCCTGCCACCGGCGCCCCGGAGCGCCTCGGGATACCGCCAGTTCGACCAGCGGCACCGCCGGGCGCTGCTGACCTACCGGGCGCTGGCCCGGGGGTACGGCTGGGAGACCGCTCGCTCGATCATGCACGCGGTGCACGCCGGGGACCTGCCGTCCGCCCTCGCGCTGGTCGACGCCAGCCATGCCGGGCTGCACGAGGAGCGCCGCTCGCTCGCCGAGACCGCTGCGGCGCTGGAGGCGGTCGCCGAGCAGGAGACCGAGTCGGCAATGCCCCGGCTGACGCTGCGGATCGGCGAGTTGGCGGCCCGGCTGGGCGTGCGTACGTCGGCGCTGCGGGTCTGGGAGGCCGCCGGGCTACTGACACCGGAGCGGGAGCGGGGCACCGGGTACCGCCGGTTCGGCCCGGCCGAGATCCGGGACGCCCAGATGATCAGCATGCTCCGGCGGAGCCGCTACCTGCTGCCGCAGATCCGGCCGATCCTCGACGGTCTCCACCGCACCGGGAGTACGGCCGCGCTCCGGGCCGCCGTGGCGCGCCGCCGGCTGGAGCTGACCGAGCGGGCCACCGCGATGCTCGAAGGGTCCAGCCGGCTGCACGACTACCTGAGCACCGCACCGGATGAGGGAGACGGCGTGCCGTGACCCGTCGGCCACCTGAGCAGCGTGCCAGGCGAGGGAGACGGCGAGCGGTGACCCGTCGGCCGGTAACGGAGCGCTAGGCTGCCGGGCGTGGAATCCGTGCCGTTCCTCCTTGCCGGCCGGCCGGCCCGGGGCGCCGATCCGCTCGTGGTCCGGCATCCGTACGACGGTCGCGAGATCGGCCGGACCAGCCACGCCGACCCGGACCAGATCGAGGCGGCGGTGGTCGCCGCCGCCGAGGTGGCCGACCGGGCCGCCGCGCTACCGGCACACGTCCGGGCCGGAGCCCTGGACCACGTGTCGCACCGGCTCGCCGAGCGGGCCGAGGAGGTCGCCCGGCTGATCACCGCCGAGAGCGGCAAGCCGGTCAGATGGGCGAGGGCCGAGGTGGCCCGCGCGGTCGCCACCTTCCGGTGGGGCGCCGAGGAGGCCCGGCGCTGGTCCGGCGAGATGCAGCGGCTGGACACCGAGCCGACCGGGGAGGGCAGGATCGCCCTGGTACGCCGGCTGCCCCGGGGGCCGGTGCTCGGCATCACGCCGTTCAACTTCCCGCTGAACCTGGTCGCCCACAAGGTCGCCCCCGCGCTCGCGGTCGGGGCGCCGATCGTGGTCAAGCCGGCCCCGGCGACCCCGCTGACCGCGCTGCTCCTCGGCGAACTGCTGGCCGAGGTGACCGAGCCGGACGGGCCGGGGAGCGGCCTGCCGGTCGGGATGTGCTCGGTACTGCCGCTGCCGAACGACCGGGCCGGTGAACTGGTCCGGGATCCCCGGCTGCCGGTGGTGTCGTTCACCGGTTCCGGGCCGGTCGGCGCGGCGATCCGGCAGGCGGTGCCGGGCAAGCACGTCACGCTGGAGCTGGGCGGCAACGCCGCCGCGGTGGTCTGCGCGGACTGGGCCAGCGCCGACGACTTCGACCACGCCGCGCGGCGGATCGCCGCCTTCGGCAACTACCAGGCCGGGCAGAGCTGCATCGCGGTGCAGCGGGTCTTCGTGCACGAGTGGCTGCTCGACGGCTTCCTGCCCCGGCTGGTCGCGGCGGTCGCCGCGCTGCGTACCGGAGATCCGGCCGACGAGGCGACCGACGTCGGGCCGCTGATCGACGAGGCCGCCGCCCGGCGCGTGGAGAGCTGGGTCGACGAGGCGGTCGCGGCCGGGGCCACCGTCGAGCTGGGCGGTCGTCGCGAGGGCCCGAACTACACCCCGACGGTGCTGACCGGGGTGCCGCCGCAGTCCCGGGTCAACACCGAGGAGGTCTTCGGACCGGTCCTGGTGGTGGCACCGGTGCCGGACGACGCGGCCGCGTTCGCCGCCGTCAACGACTCGGCGTACGGGTTGCAGGCCGGGATCTTCACGCACAGTCTCCAGACCGCGTTCGCCGCGTACCGGACGCTCCGGGTCGGTGGCGTGATCGTCGGCGATGTGCCGTCGTACCGGGCGGACCAGATGCCGTACGGCGGGGTGAAGGGCAGCGGCGTCGGCCGGGAGGGGGTACGCAGCGCGATGGAGGACTACACCGAGCCCCGGGTGATGGTGCTGAGCGGGATCGAGTGGTAGCCCCACCGCCGGAGCTGTCCCTCGTCTCCGCCACGATCGAGAGACCGGGCACGGTCGCCGAGGCGGAGGCGGTGCAGGACCGGCTGCGCCCGCTGGTGGACCTGGCCGGGCCGGGGCCGACCGCCCCCCGCACGGTGGCCGGGCTCGACGTGGCGTACGCCGAGGACGGTGACCGGCTCGCCGCCGCGGTGACCGTGCTGGACCCGACCACCCTGGCCGTACTCGACACGGCGGTGGCCACCGGCCGGGCCGCCTTCGACTACGTACCCGGGCTGTTCGCCTTCCGGGAGCTGCCCGCTCTGCTCACCGCGCTCGCCCGGCTGACCGTCGAGCCGGAGCTGCTGGTCTGCGACGGGCACGGGCTCGCCCACCCGCGCCGGTTCGGGCTCGCCTGCCACCTGGGCGTGCTCACCGACCGTCCGGCGATCGGGGTCGGCAAGACCCCGCTGGTCGGGACCTGGGCCGGGCCGGAGCGGCGGCGCGGGTCCTGGGCGCCGCTGGTCGACGGCACGGAGCAGGTCGGCCGGGTGCTGCGTACCCAGGACGGCGTCAAACCGGTCTTCGTCTCGGTCGGGCACCGGATGGACCTGGACAACGCCTGCGCCCAGGTGCTCCGGCTGACCCCGCGCTACCGGTTGCCGGAGACGACCCGGCAGGCCGACCGGCTCTGTCGGGCCGAACTACGCAAATTCGCCGGGGTGTAACGGCGGGGGCGTCCGGTCGCTTCTGGTCGCAGGAAGGTTACTTCCGGCCAGGCCGGAGGATTCGACGCGGCGTGGACCGGGCATGAGAGAAGGCGGCTGCCGGTCCAGCGGTAGCCTGTGCCCGGATCTTGGACTGCGACGAGCGGGGTGATCATGTCGGTACGGCGTGGCGCGACCTGGCTGGGAACCGTTGGCCTGCTGGTCGGCACGACGGTGTCACTCGCTGCCGCCCCGGCCGTGGCCGAGGGCGAGTCGGTACGCGTCCGTGCGCCGAACTCGATCAGCGCGGGCGGCTCGCCGGGGTCGGTGACGGTGAACGTCTCGATGCGCAGCGGCGGCTGCGTCAGCGTGCGTACCGTGCTCGCGGTACACCTGCCGGGACTGACCGCCGACCGCGTGGAGGTGCGGGTCGCCGCCGACGGTGGCTGGCGTCCGGTGTCGGTATCGGACGCGGCGAGCGGGCTGGTCGTCACGGACCGGACCGCACCGGACAAGCCCGACCTCTGCGCGAGGAAGAGCGTGTCGAGCCGGTACCGGGTGAACCTGGCCGGAGGTACGCCCGCGGGCCGGGTGACCCTGCTGGCCGAGGCGTACACGGCGGGCGGCCGGCTGCTCGGCCGGGACACCGACTCGGCCCGGATGACCGGCCGGACCGGGAAGGCCCCGGATTCGGCGCGTACCCCCGCCTTGGTGATCCCGTCGGCGACCGCGCAGGCCACCGAGGAGCCGGCCGCGGAGGCGACCCAGGACGTGCCCGCCGCCCTGCCGACGCAGCCGGTCGCCGCCGACGAGTCCGGCGGGTCGTCGCTCGGGCTGGGCGGCATGGTGATGGTGGTCGGCGTGGTGATGGTCGGGATCGGGATCGCCCTGATGGTGCTGCTGATCCGGCGGGGCCGGGCGGAGCGGCGCCGAGCGGCCGGTGCGTCGGCGGCCGGTGCGGATCCGACCGCCCGGATCGTCCTGCTCGGTGCGGAGCCGACCAGCCGGATCCCGCCGGCCGGCGCGGACCCGACCTCCCGGATCGCGCCGGTGGGTCCGGTCTTCCGTAGCGGTGCGGGGATGCCCGGCGCCGGGCAGGCCAGCCCGGCCGGCGCGGACCCGACGGTCCGGATCGCGCCGGTGGGTCCGGTCTTCCGCAGCGGTGCGGGGATGCCCGGCGCCGGGCAGGTCAGCCCGGCCGGACCGTTGCCCGGTGCCGGGCCGGTCGACGGGGTCGGGCCGGAGCGCGGCGGGCGGCCGGGGGTACCGCCGGTGGTGGGCGACCAGACGCTGATCCTGCCCGCCGCCGGGTCGACGTCGCCGCGCCCGGCCGGAACGACGCCGCCCCGGCAGCCCGGGACGGTCCCGCCGCACACAACGCCGCCGCACGCCCCGGCCCGGCCTGGCTCCGTGGCCCCCGGCGACGTGCCGCCGGCCCAGCCGGGTGCCGCGCCGCCCCGACCGGACGGAACCGTACCTCCGGAGCAGCCCTCGGCCGGCGGACCGGACGCCACCCTGATCCTGCCGCCGGCCCGGCGGCCCCACCAGTAGCCGGACCGCCGTCCGGCCGGGCGTGTCGGGGTCGCCAGGGCATGCCGAGCCGGGCGGACGGCACCTGTTCGGTGGGCGTGTCGGGGTCGCCACGGCACGCCGAGCCGGGCGGACGGCACCTGTTCGCCGCCGGCAGATCGCCTTGGGGCGGGGCGTGCCGTCCGGCTCCGATACGCTCAGGCCGTTGACCGAGTGTCCGGCTGAGGGGCGAGATCTTGTCTGATTTGTCCGCTATCGTCAAGGCGTACGACGTCCGGGGCACCGTTCCCGACCAGTGGGACGAGCGGGCCGCCGAGGCGTTGGGGGCGGCCTTCGCGCAGCTTCTCCGTACCTCCGGGGAGCCGGCCGGGACCGTAGCCGTCGCCCACGACATGCGGGACTCGTCGCCGGGCCTCGCCGCCGCCTTCACCGAGGGGGTCCGCTCCGAGGGGCTCGGCGTGCTCCACCTCGGGCTCGGCAGCACCGACCTGCTCTACTACGCCTCCGGCAGCCTCGGCCTGCCCGGCGCGATGTTCACCGCCAGCCACAACCCGGCCGCCTACAACGGCATCAAGATGTGCCGGTCCGGGGCCAAGCCGATCGGCCAGGACACCGGGCTGGCCGAGCTGCGCGACTGGGCCCAGGCGCTGCTGGACAAGGGCGAGACGCGGCCGGCGGACGAGCCGCTGCCGCCGATCGAGCACCGGGACCTGCTGCCCGCGTACGCCGCCCACCTGCGCACCCTGGTCGACCTGACCGGGATCCGCCCGCTCAAGGTCGTGATCGACGCGGGCAACGGCATGGGCGGGTACACCGTACCGGCCGTGCTCGGCGACGCCGTCCTGCCGGCGCTGCCGCTTTCGATCGTGCCGCTCTACTTCGAACTCGACGGCTCGTTCCCCAACCACGAGGCCAACCCGCTGGACCCGGCGAACCTGGTCGACCTCCAGGCGGCCGTACGCGAGCACGGTGCCGACCTCGGGCTCGCCTTCGACGGCGACGCGGACCGCTGCTTCGTGGTCGACGAGCGGGGCGAACCGGTCTCGCCGTCGGCGATCACCGCCCTGGTGGCGGTACGCGAGCTGGCCAAGCATCCCGGCGCGGCGATCATCCACAACCTGATCACGTCGAGCGCGGTGCCGGAGATCGTCCGGGAGCACGGCGGCGAGCCGGTGCGCAGCCGGGTCGGGCACTCCTTCATCAAGGCCGACATGGCCCGCACCAACGCGGCCTTCGGCGGCGAGCACTCGGCGCACTACTACTTCCGGGACTTCTGGTTCGCCGACACCGGGATGCTCGCCGCGATGCACCTGCTGGCGGCGCTCGGCGAGCAGGGCGGCCCGCTCTCCGACCTGGCCCGGGCGTACCAGCGGTACGCCGCCTCCGGCGAGATCAACTCGACGGTACCGGACCAGCGGGCCAAGGTCGCCGAGGTCCGGTCGGCCTACCCGGACGCCGAGGCCGACGAGCTGGACGGGCTCACCCTGCGCTTCCCCGACGGCGCCTGGGTCAACCTGCGCCCGTCCAACACCGAGCCGCTGCTCCGGCTGAACGTCGAGGCGCCCACCCCGGACCGGATGGTGGCACTCCGCGACGAGGTGCTCGGACTGGTTCGCCGATAAGATCCATCGCGCTGGTCGGAGACCCGCCGTACCCGACCTACCGCACGAGGAGTGGAAGGAGCCGCACGGTGGCCCTCGACCCGCAGTTGCTGGAGATCCTGGCCTGCCCGGACACCCATCACGCACCGCTGGACTACGATCCGGCGGCGCAGACCCTGACCTGCACCGAGTGCGCGCGGATCTTCGAGGTGCGCGACGACGTGCCGGTGCTGCTGCTGGACGAGGCGCGTGGCGGCCCGGTGGCCGACTCGGACGCGACCCCCGGCGGCACCGCGGACCAGCGATGATGGACGGTACGGCCGGTTTGCGCGGTCGCCCGGTCCCCGACGAGGCGCTGCTCGACGACGTCGCCGCGATGGACAAGAACGATCCCGGCGGGATGCTCCGGCACACCGCTGCGGCCGGTGCCCAGGTGCGGGAGTCCGCCGCGCTGGCCGCCGAGGCCAACCTCGGGGTGCTGGCCGACGAGGGGCGCCCCCGGGCGGTCGTGATCGCCGGCATCGGCACCGCCGCGCGTACCGGTGAGGTGCTGGCCACCGTCGCCGGCCCACGCTGCCCGGTCCCGGTGATCCAGCACCGCAGCGCCGGGGTGCCCGGCTGGGTGGGCGCGGCGGACGTGGTCATCGCGGTCAGCGCCTCCGGCCGCAGCCCCGAGGCGCTCGGCGCGGCCGAGGCCGCCGCCCGGCGCGGGGCCCGGCTGGTCGCGGTCGGTGCGCCGGACTCGCAGCTCCAGTCGGTGGCCGAGGGCGCCCGGGCACCGTTCGTCCCGGTGCCCCGCCGGGCGCCGGCCCGGGCCAGCCTCTGGGCGCTCACCGTGCCGGTACTGCTCGCCGCCCGCGCGCTCGGCCTGGTCAAGGTGAACGAGGCGGACCTGGCCGAGACGGCGGCCCGGCTGGACGCGGAGGCCGACCGGTGCCGCCCGTCGGCCGAGTCCTTCGTCAACCCGGCCAAGTCGCTGGCGCTGGGCCTGGCCGGCTCGGTGCCGATCGTCTGGGGTTCGTCGCCGCTGGCCACGGTCGCGGCCCGGCGGTTCGGCGACACCCTCTCGGCGAACGCCCGCTACCCGGTGGTGGCCGGCGCGCTCGGCGAGGCGGGGCGGGGCCGGGTCGGCCTGCTCGACGGCGTGTTCGGCGGGCTCGGCGAGTCCAGCCGGGACATCTTCGCCGATCCGGAGGAGGAGGCGACCGGCACCCGGCTGCGGCTGGTGCTGCTCCGCGACGGCGGCCTGAACGCCGACGACGACACCGACGAGCCGCTGGTGGTGGAGGAGCGGCGGGCCGAGGCCGTGCAGACCCTCGCCGAGCGGCGCGGGGTGCGCTGCGACGTGGTGACCGCCGAGGGCGGATCCGCGCTGGAGCGGCTCGCCTCGCTGACCGCTGTGCCCGACTTCGCCTCGATCTACCTGGCGCTGGCGCATGGCCTGGACCCGATGGCCGTACCGGCGATCACCGAGATGAAGGAGCTGTCGAACCCGTGACCGAGCAGATCAACCGGGCTGGGGCCGCCGTGGCACAGGCTCCGGCCGACACGGCGGAGGACCGGTCGTGAGCGCGAGTGGCGGCACCAGGGCGATCGTCGCGGCCTTGCTGGCCAACCTGGGCATCGCGGTCACCAAGTTCGTCGCGTTCGGGCTGAGCGGCTCGTCGTCGATGCTCGCCGAGTCGATCCACTCGGTGGCCGACTCCGGCAACCAGGCGCTGCTGCTGCTCGGCGGGCGGCGGGCGCGGCGCCGGGCCACCCCGCAACACCCCTTCGGGTACGGCCGCGAGCGCTACATCTACGCGTTCATCGTCTCCATCGTGCTGTTCAGCGTCGGTGGCCTCTTCGCGCTCTACGAGGCGTACCACAAGTACCACGAGCAGAGTGGCCCGAAGGGTCCGCACGGCATCGAGAGCTGGCAGTGGTTGCCGGTGGTCGTACTGGTGGTCGCGATCATCCTGGAGTCGTTCTCGTTCCGGACCGCGATCGTCGAGTCGAACGCGGTCCGGGGCAAGGCGTCCTGGCGGGAGTTCGTCCGCCGGGCGAAGGCCCCGGAGCTGCCGGTGGTGCTGCTGGAGGACCTGGGCGCGCTGCTCGGCCTGGTCTTCGCCCTGATCGGCGTCTCGATGACCCTGGTCACCGACAACGGCTACTGGGACGCGGCCGGCACCGCGGCGATCGGCATCCTGCTGGTGGCCATCGCGGTCATCCTGGCGCTGGAGACCAAGAGCCTGCTGGTCGGCGAGGGCGCCAGCGAGGAGGACGTCCAGCGGATCGAGCAGGCGATCACCGAGGGGTCCGAGGTCGAGCGGATCATCCACATGAAGACCCTGCACCTGGGCCCGGAGGAGCTGCTGGTCGCGGCGAAGGTCGCGGTGCGGCCGTACGCCACGGCGGCCGAGCTGGCCGAGGGGATCAACTCGGTCGAGGCGCGGATCCGCAACTCCGTACCGATCGCCCGAGTGATCTACCTGGAGCCGGACATCTACCGCAACGCGGAGCAGCCCCCGGACGGGGTACCGGAACTCAAGGGGGCCTGAGCAGTGGAGCCGCTGCACGGTCGGATCCGCGACTACGCATGGGGGTCGCGGACCGTCCTCGCCCAGTTGCAGGGCCGTCCGGTGCCGAGCGAGGGCCCGGAGGCGGAGCTGTGGCTGGGCGCCCACCCCGGCGACCCGAGCACACTGCACCGGGGCGGGGCACCGCTGAGTCTGGTCGACGCGTTCGCCGAGGATCCGGGGCGCTGGCTCGGCGCCGACGTGATCGACCGGTTCGGCCAGCGGCTGCCGTTCCTGCTGAAGGTGCTGGCCCCGGAGGCGCCGCTGTCGTTGCAGGCGCACCCGGACGCCGAGCAGGCCCGGGCCGGGTACGCGGCCGAGACGACCGACCCCGAGCTGACCCACCGCAACTACGTCGACCCGTACCACAAGCCGGAGATGCTGGTCGCGGTCTCGCCGTTCCAGGCGTTGTGCGGGTTCCGCGATCCGAAGAACTCGGCGGACCTGCTCGACGCGTTCGGCGTGGCCGCGCTCGATCCGGTGGTCGCCGCGCTGCGGGCCGGCCCGGACGGGCTGCCGGACGCGGTGCGTACCCTGCTCACCTGGCCGTCGTCGGAGCGGGCCGCGCTGGTCTCGGCGGTGGTCGCGGCGGAGGTCGGCGAGCAGTTCGCCGCCTCGGCCGAGCTGGCCCGCGAGCTGGCCCGCCGCTATCCGGCGGATCCGGGCGTGCTGGTCGCGCTGCTGCTCAACCACGTCAGCCTGGCCCCGGGCGAGGCGATCTGGATGCCGGCCGGCAATCTGCACGCCTACCTCTACGGCGCCGGGGTGGAGATCCTGGCGGCCAGCGACAACGTGCTGCGCGGCGGGCTGACCCCGAAGCACGTGGACGTGCGGGAACTGCTGCGGGTGCTCCGTTTCGAGGTGCTCGCCGACCCGGTGGTCAGCCCGGTTCCGGTGGCGCCCGGCGTGGTCACCTGGCCGGTGCCGGTGGACGACTTCGCCCTGCACGGCGTACGCCTCGACGAGCGGGTCGGGTCGGCCCGGCTCGAACTCCGGGGCCCCCGGATCGCGCTCTGCCTGGCCGGCGAGGTCACCGTGGCGGACGGCGCCGGGTCGGCGCTGCTCGGGCCCGGTGCGGCGGCGATCGGCCGGGCCGACGGCGGGCCGCTGACCGTCAGCGGCGACGGGGAACTCTACGTCGCCTCGGTCGGACTTTCCTGAGCCCTGCCGGCCGCTCGTCGGACAGCCCATACACGAGTCACCGCAAAACGAAAATTTGTGGATCGGCTTGACACCCCTCTTGCTCAGTGTGACGCTATGAGTACGCAGCGTTATCGCGACGCAGGTCCGAGACACGCGCGGGGGAACCAAACCGGGGGGATGCGCGGGGCGGCCGGAGACTGGGTGGAAGTCTGCCCGGGACCGACCGCCCCGCGCGCTGTCCGCCGTCACCGGAGGCTGTCCCGCCCGGTTCGGCCGCCGTCGACCGACCCGTACTGTCCGGATTGCGACCCGACCGGAGTCCGCCCCGGTACGGCCGGGGCGTAACGTGGAGGGTCGCGCCGCAGACCGTACGACAGGAGTCTTCATGACCAGCACTCTCCCGGCACCCGCGGGTGGTTCGTCCGCCGCGCCCCGGCCCGGCACTGTCGCCGAGGGCGACTACAAGGTGGCGGACCTCTCCCTTGCCGAGTTCGGGCGCAAGGAGATCCGACTCGCCGAGCACGAGATGCCCGGCCTGATGTCGATCCGTCGCGAATACGCCGCCGAGCAGCCGCTGCGCGGTGCCCGGATCACCGGCTCGCTGCACATGACGATCCAGACCGCGGTGCTCATCGAGACCCTGGTGGCGCTCGGCGCCCAGGTGCGGTGGGCCTCGTGCAACATCTTCTCCACCCAGGACCATGCGGCCGCCGCCATCGTGGTCGGGCCGGACGGCACCCCCGACGCCCCGTCCGGGGTACCGGTCTACGCCTGGAAGGGCGAGTCGCTCGAAGAGTACTGGTGGTGTACCGAGCAGGTGCTGCTCTGGCCGGACGGCCAGGGGCCGAACATGATCCTCGACGACGGTGGCGACGCCACCCTGCTGGTGCACCGGGGCGCCCAGTTCGAGGGCGCCGGCGCGGTGCCTCCGGTGGAGAGCGCCGACTCCGAGGAGTACGCGGTCATCCTCAACCTGCTGCACCGCTCGCTCGCCGAGGACGACCGGCGCTGGACCCGGGTCGCCGCCGGCATCAAGGGCGTGACCGAGGAGACCACCACCGGCGTGCACCGGCTGTACGAGATGCAGCAGAACGGCACGCTGCTCTTCCCGGCCATCAACGTCAACGACTCGGTGACCAAGAGCAAGTTCGACAACAAGTACGGCTGCCGCCACTCGCTGATCGACGGCATCAACCGGGCCACCGACGTGCTGATCGGCGGCAAGACCGCGGTCGTGCTCGGCTACGGCGACGTCGGCAAGGGCTGCGCCGAGTCGCTGCGCGGCCAGGGCGCCCGGGTCATCGTCACCGAGGTCGACCCGATCTGCGCGCTCCAGGCCGCGATGGACGGCTACCAGGTCTCCACCCTGGACGACGTGGTGGAGACCGCCGACATCTTCATCACCGCGACCGGCTGCTTCGACGTCATCCGCAACGACCACATGGCCCGGATGAAGCACCAGGCGATCGTCGGCAACATCGGCCACTTCGACAACGAGATCGACATGGCCGGGCTGGCCAAGCGCTCCGACGTGCAGCGGATCAACATCAAGCCGCAGGTGGACGTCTGGCAGTTCGACGACGGCCACTCGATCATCGTGCTCTCCGAGGGCCGGCTGCTGAACCTCGGCAACGCCACCGGGCACCCGAGCTTCGTGATGTCGAACTCGTTCGCCAACCAGACGATCGCGCAGATCGAACTCTTCACCAAGACCGAGGAGTACCCGGTCGGCGTCTACACCCTGCCGAAGCACCTGGACGAGAAGGTCGCCCGGCTGCACCTGGACGCGCTCGGCGCCAAGCTCACCGAGCTGACCAAGGAGCAGGCCGGCTACCTCGGCATACCGGTGGAGGGTCCGTACAAGCCGGAGCACTACCGCTACTGAGAACCGACCGTCGAGCCCGGGCCGGCAGCCTGCCGGTCCGGGCTCGTCCGTTCGGCCGGTCGGGCCGGGTCACCCGCGCCGGGGCCGGACCCAGGTCCACACGCAGTAGCCGAGCCAGGCGATCGCGACCGCCGTGGCGAGCGGCCGGAGCCGCAGCGCGTTCAGCGCGATCACCACCGCCAGGACCAGCAGCCAGGGCAGGAACGCCTTCACCGGACCGACCCGTTCGGCGTGCCGGAACCGGTGGCCACCACGGCCTGCGCCATCGCGGGCTGCGGCACCGCTGACTGCGCCAGCGCCGGGGCCGCCGGCCGGACCGGCGCGAACCCCGGAGCCTCGACGGCCGGCGCGGCGAGTTCCGGCCAGAGGGTCGAGGTCACCGATCGGGTACCCGCCAGCCGTTGCCGGGCCCGCATGTGCCGCTCGGCCAGTACGGCGGCCAGGTAGGCCCACTCGGGCAGCCCTGGCGGGGGCGGTGGGGAGGTCACCGCCGCCACCTCCGCCCAGAGTGACCGGGTCAGCCGCCGCCGGGCGTCCCGGGTCAGCGTCGAGGTGCGACTGAGCAGTTGGCGTACGGCCAGCGCCAGGCCGTCGTCCAGCCGGGTCAGGTCCAGGGTGGCCGCCCAGCCGGCCAGCGGCGGGACCATCGTCGGGACGTAGCCGGTGCCGGCCGGACTCCGGTCGTGGATGACCAGGGTGCCGGCGGCCAGGTCACCGAGCCGCCGTCCCCGGGGGTCGGTGAGCATCACGGTCACCCCCACCGCCCAGGTCAGCAGCGGCAGCACCAGACCGGGCCACTCCACCGCCACGCCGACCAGGCTGCGGGTCAGCGCCTGCCGGAAACCGACCCGGCCGCCGTCGGCGCGTACCACCCGCAGCCCGACGGCGAGCTTGCCGACCGTACGACCGGAGTTGAGGGTCTCGCACGCCACCGGGTAGCCGACGAGGATCAGCACCACGCCGACGGTCTGCAACCCGCGCAGGGCCGCCCCGTCCAGGAGGCCGGGGCCGACCAGCGAGCTGAGCAGGATCCCCGCGCAGGTCAGCAGGATCACCGCCAGGGTGATCTGCACCAGGACGTCGACGAGCAGCGCCAGCACCCGGGAGCCGAGCCGGGCGGCCCGGATGTCCAGCTCGACCGCTTCGCCGCTGACCAGTCCGGCGTCCGCGCCGTACCCGCCGGGCGGCGCCGGCCGGCCCGGTACGGACCTCGGTGTTTGCGCTGTCACGTGCACAGTGAACACTATGGTCGCGAACCCTGGGGGACTGAGTTGGATCTCGACGCGTACGCGGCGGAACACGACCGGGAATGGCGGCGGCTGGCCGAGCTGACCGGGCGGTACCGGCTCGGCGCCGACGAGGCCGACGAGCTGATCGCGCTCTACCAGCGGGTCACCACGCATCTGTCGGTGGTACGCAGCCGGTCGCCCGATCCGGTGCTGGTCGCCCGGCTCTCCCAACTGGTACTGGCCGCCCGGGGCCGGCTCGCCGGCCGGTCCGGTTTCTCCTGGGCCGCCGTCGGCCGGTTCTTCTCCACCGGCTTTCCGCTGGCCGTCTACCGGGCCTGGCCGTGGTGGACGGCGGTCGGCGTCGGGTTCGTCCTGGTCGCGGGCTTTCTGATGTACTGGACCGCCGCGCATCCGGAGACCGCCGCGGCGCTGATCGGCGAGGAGGCGGCGGCCGAGGCGTTCGAGGCCCGGTTCGTCGGCTACTACAGCGAATACTCGGCACCGAGCTTCGCCTTCCAGTTGTGGACCCACAACGCCTGGATCGCCGCCCGCTGCCTCGCCTCCGGCGTCCTGGTGCTGCCGGTGTTCTACCTGCTCTGGCAGAACGCCCTCAACATCGGCGTGACCGGTGGCGTGCTCGCGGCCTACGACCGTACCGACGTCTTCTTCAGCATGATCACACCGCACGGACTGCTGGAGCTGACCGGCATCTTCGTGGCGGCCGGTGTCGGCCTGCGGATCGGCTGGGCCTGGATCGCGCCACCGCCCGACCTGACCCGGGGCCAGGCGGTGGCCCGGGCCGGCCGCTCCGGCATCCTGGTCGCGGTCGGCCTGGTGGGGCTCTTCGCGGTCGCCGGCCTCATCGAGGCGTTCGTCACCCCGGCGGCGGTACCCACCGGGGTCCGGGTCGGGATCGGCGTGCTCGCCTGGCTCGGCTTCCTCGGGTACGTCTGCTACTTCGGCCGTCGGGCGGCCGTCGCCGGGACGCCGGGTCGAGCCTGACCCGGCGCCGGACTGCCGCCGAGGCGGCCGGCGGGTCCGGCTGGCGGCTGGCGGGTCGGGTCAGAGCCGGCGGGTCCGGCCGGTGGCTGGCGGGTCGGGTCAGAGCTGGCGGGTCCGGCCGGTGGCTGGCGGGTCGGGTCAGAGCTGGCGGGTCCGGCCGGTGGCTGGCGGGTCGGGTCAGAGCCGGCGGGTCGGGTCAGAGCTGGCCGAGGGCCTTGAGCCGGAGGTAGGTGTCGGTGACCATCGGCGCCAGCCGGTCGGCCGGGGCGTCGACCACGGTCACCCCGTGCCGGGCCAGCGCCGCGCGTACCCGGTCCCGGTCGCCCAGCGCCCGCCAGGCCGCGGCGGCCGCGTACGCGTCCTGGACCGTCTCCGGCGAGCGGGCGGTGAGGTCGGTCAGCATCGGGTCGTGCACCGACGCCACGATCACCCGGTGCCGGGTCGCCAGCCGGGGCAGCACCGGCAGCAGTCCCTCGCCGAGGGCGCCCGGCTCCAGGGCGGTGAAGAGCACCACCACGGACCGCCGGCGTTCCCGCCGGAGGATCTCTCCGGCGACCAGTTCGAAGTCGGTCTCCACCAGGGCCGGCTGGAGCGGGGCGAGCGCGTCGACCATCCGGGCCAGCAGCGTCGACTGGGCGCCGCCGGTCAGCGCGAGCCGGACGGCGCTGTCCACGGCCAGCAGGTCGACCCGGTCACCGGCCCGGGCGGCCAACGCGGCCAGCAGCAGGGCGGCGTCGATGGCGGCGTCCAGCCGGGGCTCGTCGCCGACCCGTACCGCCGAGGTGCGCCCGGTGTCGAGTACGCAGACCACCCGCCGGTCGCGCTCCGGGCGCCAGGTCCGGACCAGTACGTCCGCCCGCCGGGCACTGGCCCGCCAGTCGACCGAGCGCACGTCGTCGCCGACCACGTACTCGCGCAGGGTGTCGAACTCGGTGCCCTGGCCCCGGCCCCGGGCCACCTCGGTGCCGTCGATGACCCGCAACCGGGCCAGCTTCTCCGGCAGGTGCCGGCGGGACTCGAACCGGGGCAGCACCCGCAGGGTCCACGGTGGCGTCGCCGGCCGGTCCTTCCGCTGCCGGAACGCCAGCCCCAACGGCCCGTACGAGCGCAGGGTCAGCCGCAGCGCCGGCCGGTCGCCACGCCGGGTCGGGGTCAGCCGGCTGGGCAGCTCCACCCGGGCACCGGGCTCGACGCGTACCGCCGGGGCGCCGGGGAAGTCGAACCGGGCCCCGGCGGACGGCACCCAGGCGTCCCGGACCAGCCCGCGCAGCGGCCGGCCCGAGGTGTTGTGCAGCCGCACCGAGACGGTGGCGGTGTCGCCGAGCCGGACCGCCCGGTCACCGTCCCGGCTCGCCTCGATCGCGCCCGGCGGAGCGGCCAGCCGCCAGTCCAGTACGGTCAGCGCCAGCACCAGCCCGGACATCAGCACCACGCCCAGCCACGGCGCGGGCCAGAGCGGCAGGGTCAGCGCGCCCGCACCGAGCAGGATCGCCGCCCGTCCCGTCATCGTGGCGTCGGCACGGTGCCGAGCACCGCGTCCAGCACCGACCGGGTGGTGACTCCCTCCAGTTCGGCCTCCGGCCGCAGCCGCAGCCGGTGCCGCAGCGTCGGCCGGGCGATCGCCTTGACGTCGTCCGGGGTGACGTGGTCGCGCCCGGCCAGCCAGGCCCAGGCCTTCGCGGTGACCAGCAGCGCGATGGCGCCCCGGGGCGAGGCGCCGAGTTCCAGCGCGGGCGCCGTCCGGGTGGCCCGGCACAGGTCCACGAGGTAGCCGAGCACACTCTCGGCGACGCCGACCCGGCTGACCGCCGCCCGGGCCAGCGCCAGGTCGGCCGAACTGGCCACCGGGCGTACCCCGGCGGCGGTCAGCTCGCGCGGGTCGAAGCCGGCGTGGTGCGCCCGGAGCACGCCCAGTTCCTCGTCCCGGTTCGGCAGCGGCATCGTCAGGTGCAGCAGGAACCGGTCGAGCTGCGCCTCGGGCAGCGGATAGGTGCCCTCGTACTCCACCGGGTTCTGGGTGGCGGCCACGATGAACGGGTCCGGCAGCGGGCGCCGGTTTCCCTCCACCGAGACCTGCCGCTCCTCCATTACCTCCAGCAGCGCGGCCTGGGTCTTCGGCGGTGTCCGGTTGATCTCGTCGGCGAGCAGCAGGTTGGTGAAGACCGGCCCCTCCCGGAAGGTGAAGGCGGCGGTGCGCGGGTCGAAGATGAGCGATCCGGTGACGTCGCCGGGCATCAGGTCCGGGGTGAACTGGAGCCGTTTGGAGTCCAGGTCGAGTGCGGCCGCGATGGTGCGCACCAGCAGGGTCTTGGCCACCCCCGGTACGCCCTCCAGCAGCACGTGCCCCCGGCAGAGCAGGGCGATCACCATTCCGGTGACGACGGCGTCCTGCCCGACGACCGCCTTGGCGACCTCGGTGCGCAGCCGGTGCAGGGCGGCGCGCGCCTCGTCGGCCTCCACCGGGGTGCCGGCCTGGGCCGGCACCGGGTACGGCGCGGCGGCGTAGCGCGGGTCGGTGGTTCCGGCGGATCGGGTCACCAGGCTTCTCCTTCGCTGGGGCGGTCGTGCCGGGGCTGGACGGGTGGGGCGGTGCCGGGGGAGGCGGCCAGGTCGTCGAGCGCCCGGGCCAGGTCGAGCAGCTCCTGGTTGGTCTCCGGGGCCGGCCCGTGGAGCAGGTCGTGCACCTCGGCGGCGCCCCGGCCGGTACGCGCCGCCACGGCGGCGGCCAGCTCGTCCGGCCCGGCGTCGGACGGTACGCCACGGGACTGGGTCAGCCGGTGCAGCGCCGCCGCCCGCAACGTCTCGGCCGCCGGCCCGTACGCCCGGGCCCGCTGGTAGAGCCGGCCGCGGCCCAGCACCGTCTCGGCGGCCGGGACGGTCACCGGCAGCGGCTCGGCGACCGGTGGGCCGAGCCGGCGGGCCCGCCAGAGCACCACCAGCAGCAGGGCCAGGGCAAGCTGCGCCAGCAGGGCCCAGAACCAGGGCGGGAAGGCGTCCCAGAGTGGATTGCGCCGCTCGGGCGGGGCCGCCTGGTCGTCCTGCCCGGGCGCCGGCTGCGGCCGGCCCTCGTACTCCGGGGTACCGTCGCCCTCCTCGGGCTCGCCGTCGGAGTACGTCCCGGCGTCGTCGGGCGTCGACGTCCACGGGTCCAGCTCGCCGTCGCGGTGGTACGGCGGTGGTGGCTCCGGGCCGGCCAGGTCGAGCCAGACGACCCGGTCGTGGGTGCCGAGCAGCCCGGTGGCCAGCGCGGCGTTGCCCCGTTCGGCTATCCGGTCGTTCCGGAACGGGTCGCTGGCGCCGATCACGACGACCTCGCTGCCGCGCCGCTCCGTCCGGACCAGCCCGGCCGAGTAGCAGTGGTCGGTGCTGTCGTCCAGCTCGGGCGGGCTGGCGTACCGCTGCAGCAGCGCGGCGGCCCGCCCGGCCCTCGTCGCCTCGGGCAGCGCGCAGGGCCGGCCGTCGGCGTCGGCCTCGACCGCACCGGCGGCCCACCGCCGGCCGGCGACGGTCAGCGGCAGCTCGGCGTCGTCCAGCACCCGCTGCGGCGGGTCGACCAGCACCACCCGGGCACGGTCGGCGGGCTCGGCGAGGTACGGCAGGTACAGCGGATGCACCAGCCCCGGCGAGGGGACGAAGAGGGTGAACCCCCGGCTGGTCGCCTGGATCAGGGCCCGGCGGGTACTGGTGAACCGCTCGACGGTGACGCCCTCGGCGCGCAGCCGGTCGGCGAGCCGGCTCCCGCCCTCGTCGTCGGCGTTGACCGGGGAGAGGAAGCCGGGGGAGCCTGGGTCGGGCTGGTCGACCGCCCGGGTGATCCCGGTGACGGCGAGCAGCACGGCGACGGCACCGAGCGGGATCGCGATCCGGTGCCAGCGACGCCGTCGGCGGGGGCTCGCCTTCGCCGGGGCCGGCGAACGGTCCGGTGTGGACGTCCCGGCGCCGCTGCGCCGCTCGTCGGCCGGTGCGGGCGTGCCCGGTCCGGGCGCGTCCGGGGCAGCGGTCATCTGCGGGCCGTCCCGTTCTGACTCGTCTCCCGGGCCATCGGGTCGTGGCTCATCTCCGGATGATCGCGTCTTGGCCCCTTTCCGGGCCATCCCGTCGTCGCTGCCGGCCGGTCTCCGGCGGCGAGGGTCCGGCCCAGTTCCGTGGCGAGCACGCGCATCCGGTCGTCGTGCTCGCGCCGGGCGGGACGCTCGGCGTACCAGAGGTCGGAGAAGACCCGGCCGGCCTCAGAGAGCGGGCGGTCCACCTCGGGACGCTTCCCGGCGGCCGCCGCCGCGAGTTCGGTGACGGTGAGCCCCGGCCGGTGCTCCAGCACCCCGCGGTCGACCAGTTCCCGGACCATCCCCCGGAACCGCTCGCGGGCCGCCTCGGCGTACCGGCCCTCGGCGGCCAACCGGTCGGCGAGGGCGACCAGCGTCCCGGCCGGTACGTCCGGCAGCTCCGGATCCTCGACCGCAGCCTCCGGCTCGGGATCGGGGGCCGGCGCGGGACGGGGTTGCCGCCGTCGCCGCCACCGGGAGAGGCGCCAGCGCGGCAGCCGGCGGGGCACCCAGGCCGGGTAGTGGTACCAGCCGAGCGCGACCAGCACGGCGGCCAGCACCAGGATCAGCGCGACCAGGGAGAGCGGCAGGCGGTCGCCGAGCGCGGCCGTCGTCTCGGTCCACCAGCGGCTGAAGCTCACCGTCGGCCCGCCATCGGGGTGAGCACCGGCGCTCCGGTCTGCCGGGCCCGGTTGACGACGATGTCCAGCCCTTCGGTGCGGATCCGCGCCTCCAGGTAGACCACCGCGTCGACACAGGCGAGCGCGGGATAGGCGACGCTGTTGACCAGTGCCCAGACCGCGATGCCGACCGGCAGTTGCCACTCCGGCGCGAGCAGTCCGGCCGAGTTCAGGCCGGTGACGGCGCCGACGGCGAGCCCGATCCGCAACAGCCACCAGACGAGGTAGCCGAGCAGCCGTACCGCCGCGGCGCGGCCGCTGGTGCGCAGGGCGAGGGTGGCGGAGCGCCACAGCGCCCGGAACGGCCCGAACCGGTCCAGCACGATCGCCGGGGCCACGGAGCCGAGCAGTGCGAACCCGACCGCCCAGAGCGGCATGACCAGGGACGCGACGAACATCACCGCGCCGACCAGCAGGGCGACGAGCAGCGTCGCCGGGAGCCGGGCACCGCCCGGGCGCAGCAGCCGGCGGACCGGGGCGGCGGGATCGAGCAGGACCGTACCGGCCGCCCGGGCGGTCAGGTTGCCGAGCAGCGCGATGATCACCCCTTCGCAGGCGGCGCCGACCGCCAGCAGGAACCAGTACGCCGGCAGCTCGTCCAGCCTCGGCAGGTAGGCGGGCGGGGTGACCTCGGCGACCAGCCGCAGCGGGTACAGCAGGAGCTGTTCCAGCGCGGCCAGCACCAGGGCGACCGGCACCAGCACCCGGGCGTGGTCGCGGAGCAGCAGGACCGCCGAGTCGATCAGCTCACCGACGGTGAGCGGCCGCAGCGGCAGTACGGCGGTCGGGCCGGCGTCGGGCAAACGTACTCCTGGCGGGCATCGGGGGAGGCGGGGGAACGCGCCGCAGCAGTCATGGTGTCACGCCGGCTCATCCCGGACGGAGCCGCTCGGCCGGTTCCCACGTCACGGTTCGGTGTGCGCCGCCGAGGTCGGATCAGCGGCGGTCCATCCCTGGTGCCAGGCGGTTGACCAGGGTAAGCTACTGCGCCTCGTGGCCAGGGAAGGGCCGGCGGTACGCCGCGCCGGGAGGCGCGGGGACCACGCCGTGGAAAAGAGGGTGGAATATTAGTGTCATGAGAGCCCGGGTACTGGTCGTCGACGATGACCCCGCGCTGGCCGAGATGCTCGGCATCGTGTTGCGCAGCGAGGGGTTCCTGCCCTCGTTCGTCGCCGACGGAGAGCGGGCACTGGCCGCGTTCCGGGAGAATCGGCCCGACATCGTCCTGCTCGACCTGATGCTGCCCGGGATGAGCGGTATCGACGTGGCCCGGGCGATCCGCTCCGAGTCGGGCATTCCGATCGTGATGTTGACCGCCAAGAGCGACACCGTCGACGTGGTCCTCGGGCTGGAGTCGGGCGCGGACGACTACGTGGTCAAGCCGTTCAAGCCCAAGGAGCTGGTCGCCCGGATGCGGGCCCGGCTGCGCCGGGGCGAGGACGCGGCGCCGGAGCTGCTGACCATCGGTCCGCCCGGCAACCAGATCAACATCGACGTACCGGCGCACACCGTCAGCCGGGACGGCGAAGAGGTCAAACTGACCCCGCTGGAGTTCGACCTGCTGGTGGCGCTGGCCCGCAAGCCGCGTCAGGTCTTTACCCGGGAGGTCCTGCTGGAGCAGGTCTGGGGCTACCGGCACGCCGCCGACACCCGGCTGGTCAACGTGCACGTCCAGCGGCTCCGCGCCAAGATCGAGCCGGATCCGGAGCGACCCGAGGTGATCCTGACGGTGCGGGGAGTCGGCTACAAGGCGGGCACCGGATAGCCTGGGGTGCACTGTGGCCCGCACCCTGACCTCCTCGTCCGCCCTCCTCGCCCGTACCGCCGCGACCGGGCGGCGGCTCCGGCGCGCCAGCTCGGCGCGGGCGGCGAGGGCGGTCACCGGCCTGCACCGCACCTGGCGGCGCTCGCTCCAGGTGCGGGTCGTCACGATCACGCTGGTGGCGTCGAGCCTGCTGGTCGGCGGGTTCGCCTATCTGGTCGCCGACAACATCACCGAGATCGTGCTGGACAACGCCACCAGCGACGTCAAGACCCGGCTCGAGGACGGCCAGGAGTACGCCTCCGAGCAGCTCAGCAACCACACCACCGTCGCCGAGCAGGGGGTGCGGGCCACCCTGGAGAACACCGTCAACTACCTGGCCGGCGGAGATCCGGCCCAGCTCGGCGGCGTCGTGGTGTCGCTGCGGGTCACCGGTGTCGCGCCGGCCACCTCGCCCCAGGTCGACATCGACGGCATCCTGACCCCGGGGCTGGAGGACGCGGTCCGGGGCGGCGACATCGCGCACCAGTTCCGCACCGGCGACCTCTTCGACAAGGGGCCGACGAAATACCTGGTCTACGGCTCGCCGGTGCCGACCCAGCTCGGTCAGGTCGAGCTCTACTACTTCGTACCGCTGACCCGGTGGGACCAGATCGCGGACGGCTCCCGGGCCACCGTGCTGGCCACCGGGTTCGCCCTGGTCGTCCTGCTCGGGCTGCTCTCCGGGCTGGTGACCCGGCTGGTGGTCAATCCGGTACGGGTCGCCGCCCGCACCGCCCAGCGGCTCTCGGCGGGGCTGCTCGACCAGCGGATGGTGGTCAACGGCGAGGACGATCTGGCGATGCTCGCCTCGTCGTTCAACCAGATGGCGACCAATCTGCAACGCCAGATCGTCCGGCTGGAGGAGATGTCCCGGCTGCAACGGCGGTTCACCTCGGACGTCTCGCACGAGCTGCGTACCCCGCTCACCACCGTACGGATGGCGGCCGACCTGATCTACGCGGAGCGGGACGACTTCGACCCGGCGGTCACCCGTACCGCCGAGCTGCTGCACGCCGAGCTGGACCGGTTCGAGGACCTGCTCACCGACCTGTTGGAGATCAGCCGGTTCGACGCCGGGTTCGCCATGCTGGACGCCGAGCCCACCGACCTGGTGCCGGTGGTGCACCGGGTGGCCGACCGGCTGGAGTCGCTCGCCAGTCGCTGCGGTACGCCGCTGCGGGTCACCGTGCCGGAGACTCCGGTGATCGCCGAGGTCGACCCGCGCCGGGTGGAGCGGATCCTGCGCAACCTGGTCGGCAACGCGGTGGAGCACGGTGCCGGGAAACCGGTGGCGGTGGTGCTGGCGGCGGACGAGACCGCGGTGGCGATCACGGTCCGGGACCACGGCGTGGGGCTGAAGCCAGGCGAGGAGAAGTTGGTCTTCAACCGGTTCTGGCGGGCCGACCCGTCGCGGGCCCGGCAGACCGGTGGTACCGGGCTCGGCCTCTCCATCAGCCTGGAGGACGCCCGGCTGCACGGCGGCTGGCTGGAGGCGTGGGGCGCGCCGGGAGAGGGCGCCCAGTTCCGGCTGACCCTGCCGGCCCGGGCCGGTGACCGGCTGACCTCGTCGCCGTTGCGGCTGGTGCCGGCCGACGCGCCGCTGGGGGGTACGGACGGCCTCGGCTGGACCGTCCCGACCCCGACCGGCGGCGCAACCGCCGCAGCGCCGCCCGGCGCGGACCGTCCCGGGGCCGCCGGCGGTCCGACCCCGGCAGGCGGTCCGGTCGCGCCGGCGAACGGCCCGGTCGTGCCCGCACAGGGTTCGGTCGCGCCGACGAACGGCCCGGTCGTGCTCGCGGGCGGGCCGGTGATGTCGGGCGAGGGTCCGGGCGCGCCGGATGACAGGGCGACGGGTGCTCCGGACGGGCCGGCCGGGGCAGCGGTCCCGGACGAGGCCGTCGATCCGGTACCGGGCGGGCTGGCCGGTCCGAGGACCCCGGCCGACGCCGAGCGGAGGTGACCAGATGAGCCGGCGCGGCATCGCGCTCGGGACCGTGGCGGTGCTGCTCTCCGGGCTGGCCGCCTGTGGTATCCCGGGCGAGAGCGACGTGCGGATCGACGGCAGGGGGCCGGTGGCCGACACCGCTCCGGCGGACCACCCGGCGGCGCGGCCGCCCGACCGTACCGCGAGCGGCAGCGACCCGGAGGCGTTCGCCAAGAACTTCCTCACCGCTGCGGCCGGCGAGCCGGGCGAGGCGTACCAGCGGGTCAACGAGTACATCCAGGACGGCGCGCAGTTCGAGCCGGACGACAAGGGCGACGTCAACGTCGTCCGGGTCGACGTCGACGGTGGCGGGATCGAGGTTACCCAGGACAAGGACGGCACCAGTGTGGTGACCGTCGAGGTCCAGCAGATCGGAGTGCTTCGGGCCAACGGCTCGATCGGCGAGCCGGTGCAGCGTGACACGGAGTATTCCTTCAAGATCGGTGCCGCGCCGACCGACCCGGGGACGGGCGGCGGGCTGTGGGTGCTCGACCCACCGTCCGTGCTGCTGATGATCGATGACGCCCTACGGGACTACTACGAGGAACACACCATCTACTTCTGGAACGCCGACTACACCTCCCTGGTGCCGGACCTGCGCTACCTGCCGCGTACGGTGCCGGTGCAGCGGCGCGCCACCGAGGTACTCAACTGGCTGATCGGTGGCCCGGCGGAGTGGCTCAAGTCGGCCGTCGCGCTGCCCGAGGGCACCAGTTCGGTGGGTAACGTGCCGGCGCCGCCGGAGGAGGGGGGCCGGCTGGAGATCAACCTCGCGGTCAAGGCGGGCGCCCTGGAGACCAAGCTCGACCTGGAGAAGCTCTTCACCCAGATAGTCTGGTCCCTGCAGAAGAACCAGTTGCTCGACAACGAGCTGGAACTGAAGATCCAGAACCAGTCCAAGATGATCGAGGTCGCCGCCGACTACCGGCGGGACCACCCGCTCTACCAGCTCAGTGGTGCCGCCGCCCGGTACGGCGTGTTCGCCGGCCGGATCTATCCGTTGACCAGCCCGGGCGAACCGAAGCCGGTGCCGATTCCCGCCCCGGAAAACCACGACATCGTCACCGCCGGGGTAAGCCGCAACGGCGACGACGTCGCGGTGGCACTGGTCGTCCGGGACGGCCAGTCCTTCCGGCTGCGTACCGGAATCGGCCCGGGCGTGGCGACCGGCCTGCTGACCAGCCAGGAGAAGTACGACGACCTCAGCCGTCCGGTCTGGCTGAAGGAGGCGGGGGTCGGCGGCCCGATCGGGTTGGTCGTCGCGCAGGGCAGGCTCTACACCTTCACCGCCGGAAATCCCCGACTGACCCGGGTCTCCTTCTCCGGTGCGGATCTCGGCGCGACGGCGGTGGCGGCGTCGGTGGACGGCAACCGGATCGCCTTCGTCTCCGGCGGCCGGCTCTACGTCGCCGGGGTACGCCCGGTCGACGGCGGGTTGAACGTCGAGCCGGTCCGCCAGGTGGCCACCTCGCTGCACTCGCTGAGCGCGGTGGACTGGTTCGGCGAGAACCTGCTCGTGGTGGCCGGGGTGGACAGCGAGGACGCCAAGGCGATCAACCGGATCAACGTGGACGGCGCGGTGGAGTCGCGGCAGATCAGGTACGTCAGCGCCGCCCCCGTCGAGGCGCTGGCCGCCGACCCCACCTCCCTGGAGGTGCCGCCGCTACCCCTGACGTACGAGGCGAACGAGGTCGCCTTCGTCTCCGACACGATCATCACCCGGAGCCAGATCGCGCCCGGTGCGGGCGAGCCGCCGCCCAACGTGAACTCGGCCACCGCGTCCTTCTACCTCTACTGAGCTGTCCGGGGGCGCGTGGTGCTGGCGGGGGTCTGGGCCGAGCTGACCGATCTGGTGCTGCCGGCCGAGTGTGCGGGCTGCCGTGCCGAGCGGCTGCCGCTGCGCCAAGGCGCCTGCCCCGCCTGTGCCGCCGCCCTGCGGGCACTGCGTCCGACCCGGGTACGCCCCACCCCGGCACCGCCGGACCTGCCGGACTGCGTGGCGCTCGGCAGCTACCAGGGCGCGCTGCGGGAGTCGCTGCTCGGGTACAAGGAACGGGGTCGGCACGGCCTGGCACGGCCGCTGGGCAGGCTGCTCGCGGAGGTGGTGGCGGAGGCCGTCGGGGAGCGCCGGCCGGTGCTGCTGGTGCCGGTGCCGACGACCGCGCGGGCGGTACGGGCCCGGCACGGCGACCATCTGCGCCGGCTGGCCCGGCACTGCGCCGCCCGGCTGCGGGCCGCCGGCTGGCCGGTCGCGACGGCCCAGCCGCTGCGCGCGGTGCCCCGGCCCGACTCCGCGACGCTGGACAGCGCCGGCCGGGCAGCGGCGGCCCGGGACGCGTTCCGGCTCCGGGCCGGCCGGTCGCGGGCGGTCCGCCGGATCGCCGCCGGTCGAGCGGTGGTGCTGCTGGACGACATCGTGACCACCGGGGTCACGCTGGCCGCGGTGGCCAGACGGCTGGAGAGCGCCGGCATTCCGGTGTACGCGGCGGCGGTGCTGGCCGCCACCGTCCGGCGGGGACGCGGATAACTGAACCCTTTTCAACCTGGACCGCGCGGTGCTCACGCACCGCGTCCGACCCTGCGGTCCGCCCCAGGGGAGGTCGAAAAGAGTTCACTCTGCGTGTCACTACATTCACCCCGTCGTGCACACCCTGCAAATCTTCTCGAATTGGTCTTGGTGACCGGGGTGACGGACGGGTCGATTGGGGTTAGCGTCTTATTTACCGGGGGTATGACGGGTGTTCCACCGCCCCGCGGACGCACGTGGAGGGAGGCATCGCCGTTGTTCTCGATCCGGTCAAGCCGAATGGACACTCCAGGGGCGGGCTGACCGGGATTTTTGTTTCCGCAGACTCTCCGATGGCGCAGGGAGGTCACGCATGGATCTCGTGGTCAAGGGTCGAAACGTCGAGGTGCCGGATCATTACCGAGTGCACGTAGCCGAGAAGCTCGCCAAGATCGAGCGCTACGACCACAAGCTTATTCGGATCGACGTGGAACTCTTTCACGAACGCAATCCGCGACAGTCCGATCACTGCCAGCGAATAGAGATTACCTGCATCTCCCGGGGACCCGTGGTCCGTGCGGAGGCGTGCGCGAAGGACTTCTACAGTGCCCTCGACGCGGCGATCTCGAAGCTCGACACGAGACTGCGCCGGGCCGCCGACCGGCGTCGCGTACACCGTGGCCGGCACGCCCCGGTCTCCGTCGCCGCCGCCACCGCCCGGCTGCCGGTCGTCGACGCCAGCGACTCGGCGCTCGCCACCCTCACCGCCCCCGCACCCGCACCCGCACCCGCAAAATCCAACGGCAACCGCCGTGCGGCTTCCGAACCCGAGTTCGACGAGTACGACGACGCGCAGCCCTGGCACATCGCCCGGGAGAAGCTGCACCCGGCCGAGCCGATGACGGTCGACGACGCGCTGTTCCAGATGGAACTCGTCGGCCACGACTTCTACCTGTTCCTGGACAAGGAGTCCGGCCGCCCCAGCGTCGTCTACCGGCGTAAGGGCTACGACTACGGCATCATCGCCCTGGCCGGCTGATCCCCTGCGGTGTCCCACCGGACCCGGGATGCTCCCGGGGCCGGTGGGTACGACCGTGCCCGCCCGGTCCGCCTTCGGCGTCGACCGCCGAGCACGATGCCGTCGCACGGGCGTGCCGGGCCGGACCGTCGTACGGGGGCGTGCCGTCCCGCTGGTCAGCCGTCGACTCTGGGCCGCTCGGGGTCCGCGGAGAGCCCGAGATCGCCGGGGAGCAGGGCGCCGATCCAGGCGTCGACCCGGTTGCCCCGGTGGTTGAGGGCGTGCCGCGCGGTGCCCTCGAAGGTGAAGCCGGCCTTCTCCACGGCCCGGCGCGAGGCGGTGTTGCCCACGTTGGCCCGCCACTCGATCCGGGCCAGGTTCAGGGTGGTGAAACCCCAGGCGGAGACGGCCGCGATCGCCGCCGGGCAGTAGCCACGGCCGCGCACCCGCGGTGCGACCAGGTAACCCAGGTCGCCGACCAGGGGATCGGCCGGGGAGATCCGCAGTTCCATCACCCCGGCGTACCGGTCGGACCCGTCGGCGATCGCGAAGACCGCGCCGGTGCCCCGACGCCACACCGTCGGGCCGTGCTCGTGCACGAAGAACTCCGCGTCCGACCGCTGGTACGGGTTCGGCACGGTGGTCCAGCGGATGCTCTCGGGGTCGCGGCAGGCGTGCACGATCGCGTCCAGGTCGGGCTCGTGCAGCGGGCGGAGCCGCAGTTCCGTACCGTCGGCGGCCCGGGCGAAGAGCACCGGTTGGGGCGCGGCGAAGACGGCCGCCCGGCGTGCCTGGAGCGAGCCGCTGCCGGCCGGGCCGCCCGCCGGACGCCCGTCGTCCGGCTGGTCCGGGTCGGTGCCGGCCAGGTCGTCCGGCAACAGCGAGCCGATCCAGCCGTCCCGGGTACCGCGCGGATGCGGGTCGGCGAGCCGGAGCCGTCCGTCGACCTGGAAACCGGCCCGCAGCGCGACCAGCCGGGACGCGTGGTTGCCGACCTCGGCCTGCCAGGTGATCCGGCGTAGCCCCAACCCGGCGAAGGCCCACCGGCTGACCGCACGGGTGGCCCGGACGGCCACTGCCCGGCCCCGGGCCCAGGGGGCGGTCCAGTAGCCGACCTCCCCGGACCGGAGCACCGGGTCGATGGTGATCAGCCCGCAGGAGGCGAGGAGTTCGCCGGTGGCACCGTCGCAGACCGCGAAGGGCGCTCCGGACCCGGTCGACCAGGCCTGCGGAGCCTGCTTGGTCACGAAGTCGATCGCGTCCTCCAGCCGGTACGGGCTGGGTACGGTGGTCCAGCGCTGGATGTCCGGGTCCTGGCACGCCCGGTGTACGTCCTCGACGTCCTCGGCCCGCCACGGCCGGAGCAGCAGCCCCGCCTCGACGATCTCGACCCCGTCCGGCCGGCTGTTCTGGTTCATCGGGTCATCGTGCCGGAGGGTTCGCCCTGGGCGTAACCGGATTTACCGGCCCTCAAGGCTGCTATCGGACAGAATGTCCGGTTCGTTGAACCGGAGGGGCGGCGCGACTGACGATTGGGCCGGTGATGCGCCTACGATGGTTCGGCAGACTGTCTAGGGGAGCGTTGATCCGTGTCGATTCTGGAAAAGGTCCTACGCGCGGGCGAGGGGCGCATGGTGCGCCGCCTCAAGGCGATCGCCAACGCCGTCAACTCGATCGAGGACGACTACGTCAACCTCACCGACGAGGAGCTGCGGGCGCTCACCGACCAGTTCCGGGAGCGGCTGGCCGACGGCGAGACCCTCGACGACCTGTTGCCCGAGGCGTTCGCCACGGCACGCGAGGCGGCCTCTCGGGTGCTCGGCCAGCGGCACTACGACGTGCAGGTCATGGGTGGCGCGGCGCTGCACTTCGGCAACATCGCCGAGATGAAGACCGGTGAGGGCAAGACCCTGACCTCGGTGCTGCCGGCCTACCTCAACGCGCTGTCCGGCAAGGGCGTGCACATCGTCACGGTGAACGACTACCTCGCCGAGCGGGACGCGGCCTGGATGGGGCGGGTGCACGAGTTCCTCGGCCTGACCGTCGGGGTGATCCTGCCGAACCGGCCGGCCGCCGAGCACCGGGCCGCGTACGAGGCCGACATCACCTACGGCACCAACAACGAGTTCGGGTTCGACTACCTCCGGGACAACATGGCCTGGAGCAAGGAGGACCTGGTCCAGCGCGGGCACAACTTCGCGATCGTCGACGAGGTCGACTCGATCCTGATCGACGAGGCCCGGACCCCGCTGATCATCTCCGGTCCGGCCGAGCACTCCGCCCGGTGGTACTCGGAGTTCGCCGGGGTGGTGGCCCGGCTCCAGCCCGGCAAGGACGGCGAGGGCGACTACGAGGTCGACTACGCCAAGCGGACCATCGCGGTGACCGAGCGCGGCGTCGCCAAGGTGGAGGACCGGCTCGGCATCGACAACCTCTACGAGTCGGTGAACACCCCGCTGGTCGGCTACCTGAACAACGCGATCAAGGCCAAGGAGCTCTACAAGCGCGACAAGGACTACATCGTCAACGAGGGCGAGGTCCTGATCGTCGACGAGTTCACCGGCCGCATCCTGCACGGCCGCCGCTACAACGAGGGCATGCACCAGGCGATCGAGGCCAAGGAAGGCGTGGAGATCAAGCAGGAGAACCAGACTCTTGCCACGATCACCCTGCAGAACTACTTCCGGCTCTACAACAAACTCTCCGGCATGACCGGTACGGCCCAGACCGAGGCCGGCGAGTTCAACAAGGTCTACAAGGTCGGCGTGGTGACCATCCCGACCCACCGTGACATGATCCGGATCGACCGGCCGGACGTGATCTACAAGACCGAGCGGGCCAAGTTCAACGCGGTCGTCGAGGACATCGCCGAGCGGCACGCCCTCGGCCAGCCGGTGCTGGTCGGCACGGTCTCGGTGGAGAACTCCGAGGTGCTGTCCCAGCTCCTGCGCCGCCGGGGCATCCCGCACGCCGTCCTCAACGCGAAGTTCCACGCCAAGGAGGCGGAGATCATCGCCCAGGCCGGGCGCAAGGGCGGGGTCACGGTGGCCACCAACATGGCCGGCCGGGGCACCGACATCCTGCTCGGCGGCAACCCCGAATACCTGGCCAACACCGAGCTGCGGCAGCGCGGGCTCGACCCGGTGGAGCACGGCGACGACTACGCCAAGGCGCTCGAGGAGATCCTTCCGCGCTGGAAGGAGGCGTGCGACGCCGAGGCCGAGGAGGTCTCCTCGGTCGGCGGCCTCTACGTGCTCGGCACCGAGCGGCACGAGTCCCGGCGGATCGACAACCAGCTCCGCGGTCGGTCCGGCCGGCAGGGTGACCCGGGCGAGTCCCGGTTCTACCTCTCGTTGCAGGACGAGCTGATGAAGCGGTTCCGGGCCGGCGCCGTCGAGGCCGTGATGGAGCGGTTCAACATCCCGGAGGACGTCCCCATCGAGTCCAAGATGGTGACCCGGCAGATCAAGAGCGCCCAGGCCCAGATCGAGGGCCAGAACGCCGAGATCCGCAAGAACGTCCTCAAGTACGACGAGGTGATGAACAAGCAGCGTCAGGTGGTCTACGCCGAGCGCAAGCGCGTACTCAACGGCGAGGACCTGAACGACCAGATCCAGCACATGATCGAGGACGTGGTGACGGCGTACGTCACCGGGGCGACCTCGGACGGCTACGCCGAGGACTGGGATCTCGACCAGCTCTGGTCCAGCCTCAAGCAGCTCTACCCGATCGGCGTCACCGTCGACGACATCGTCGAGGAGTCCGGCGGCGAGCGGAACACCCTGGACGCCGACTTCCTGCTGGAGCAGCTCAAGCAGGACGCCTTCGCGGCGTACCAGCGCCGCGAGGAGGAACTCGGCAGCGAGGCGATGCGCCAGTTGGAGCGGATGGTGCTGCTCCAGGTCATCGACCGCAAGTGGCGCGAGCACCTCTACGAGATGGACTACCTCCAGGAGGGCATCAGCCTCCGCGCCTACGCCCAGCGCGACCCGGTGGTGGAATACCAGCGCGAGGGCTTCGACATGTTCGCCACCATGATGGACGGGATCAAGGAGGAGACGGTCGGCTTCCTCTACAACCTGGAGGTCCAGGTCGAGGAGGCGAAGCCGGCTCCGGCCGATGCCGACTCCGGTCCGGCTCCGATGCCGATGCCGGCGGACCCGCCGGTCGAGATCCGGGCCAAGGGCCTGGGCCGGGTGCCCCGGACCCAGGGTCTCCAGTACTCGGCGCCGACCATCGACGGCGAGGCTCCGGCGACCGGCGGGGTGGCGGTCGAGCGCCCGCAGCCCCAGGCACCGGCGCTCGGCGTGGGCGGCCCGCCGCCGCCCTCGGCGTCCCGGCGGCCCGCCCAGGGCCAGGCGGCCGGTGCCAACGCTCCGTCCCGGAACGCCCCCTGCCCCTGTGGCTCGGGCCGGAAGTACAAGCGCTGCCACGGGGCGCCCGGCGCCGCCTGATCGTCCCGGTGCCCCCGACCGCCGTCCGGTGGTCGGGGGCACCGCTGTCTCCGGATCGGGCGGACGTCGACCTCGGCGGTGAACCTCGGCGCCGCACCGTCGTTGAACCCGGCACCGCTCTCCGGGACCGGTGGTTGAACCCGGTCCCCGGCACCGCCTCCCGGGACCGGTGCCCGACTCGGCGGGCTGGCCAGCCGACGAGACGGTCGCGGTGCAGCCTGGCCCGGTCAGAGCAGGGCGACAGCGGTGCCGACCCAGCTTCCCCGGCGCCGTTCGATCCGGAACGCCATCGCCCAGGTACGCCCGGCGACGCCGACCACAGCGGCCGCCTCGACGACCCCGGGACGCGGTTCACAGACCCTCAGCCGGCGCAGCCGTACGGTGTGGACCGGCTGGCCGGGCCGGCGCCGGCCGCAGACCCGGCTCGTGGCGGAGGCGAGTTGCGCGACCATGCCGGCGGCGTCGGGCGGACTGGCGAGGGCCCGTACGTGCCAGGCCGGCCGGTAGCCGTTGACGATCTCCAGGCAGGTGTCCAGGAACCGCTTGGCCGCCCGCTTCGCCTCGGGCGTGGCGCCGGCCACGGCGTCCGCGACCAGCGGACCGGCGGCTGCCTGGGAGGTGCCCTGATCCGGTAGAGCGGTGGCCCGGGAGGTGCCTGGATCCGGGGGAGCGGTGACCCGGGAGGTGTTAGGACCGGGCCGGACACCTGGGGTGGCCGGCCGTTCGGTGGGTCGGATCGGGCTCGTCGGCACGGCGGCCGGGCGGGCGCTCCGGCCGGGGTGGGAGCGCTCGGCGACGGCCGACCGGAACCGTTCGACGGCGGGCGGGACGGCCCCGGGCGAGCGTGCCAGTTCGACCCAGGTCTCCGGGACGCATTCGTCGTCGAAGGGCGGATCAAGGGGCGGCACGGGGCGCAGGCGCACGGTGGGCCGGACAGGCGGCCGGGTGCGGGCGAGGGGCATCCTCACTCCCTTCTTGATCTTGCGTTTGCTTTCGTTTGCCTCCGACAGGCTAATTTCTAGCCGATCCACTGCCCGTCGTCAATGACTCCACGCCGATTGGTGGGCCGGTCGCGGACGCCGCTGCCTGCCCTACCGCCCCGAGACCGGAGACTGTGTCCGGTCCGGGGACGGGCGGCCCGGCCCCAGGCGTGGAGAACGGCGGTGGAGGTGCGGCGACGGGCCATCGGGCCGTGGGCGCGACGAGGTCTCCGCCACATCGAGGCGGCTCGGAAAGGAGTGGGTGACCGGTCGGAACGGACGTTAGCCGAGCGGTCTGACATCCGCTGTGGGAAGCGGTACGGCGACTACTCGGGGAGACGCTCCACCAGCGGATTGCCGGCCACCCACTCGGCCGTCTCGGCGTACTTGCGCTGGATGTACTCCTCCAGGCGGGCGCGCTCCACCCGCCACTGGCCCCGGCCGCCGATCTTGATCGCCGGCAGTTCGCCGCTGCGCACCATGTGGTAGACCTGCGAGTCCGAGACGTTCAGCTCGGCGGCGACGTCGGACAAGAGCAGGAACCTGGGTTCCACGGAGAACTCCCGGTAGTCGGTGGCTGCCTTAGTTTGCCACCGACTGCGGTGTCGTCGCCTCCGCCGTCAGGTCCCGCCCGGCACCGGACTGGAGTAGTGAGCAGCCGGGGCTACCAGGTCAAGGAGATGATCGGCGGCATCGAGTACTGGATCCGGGAGGGCTGCCCGGTCCGGGTGGCCGGGGCCGACCTGGTGACCTGGGGCCGTCGCCCCGCTGACCGCCGAGGTGCGGTCGCCCTGAGCGGCGCGACCCGACCCGATCCGGGGTCCGCTGCCGCTCGGCGCGCCGTCGGTGTACTACCGTCGCGGGTGAACGGAGCGACGCCGCAGCCCGGACCGGGCGCCGTCGCGGGCCGGCGTCGAGCGGGGGAGACCTACGTGCCAGAGCAGCTCGTCCGGGTGTACGTCCCGGCCACCCTGCCGATGCTCGCCGAGTTGCGCCAGGAGGGCTGGTTCATGACGGCCCAGGGGCACGCGGTCACCCCCGAACTGCGCGAGTGGTACGCCGAGGGCGACGAGGAGGAGCTGGAGTACGTCGCCTTCACCCGGGCCGCCCAGGAGGCGCTGCGACTGCTCCGGGCCGATCCCGGGGCGGCCCGGCGCCGGGTCGTCGTCGCCGTGGACCTGCCGCCCGGGGCGGTGCACCGGGGCGACCCCGAACTCGGCTCCAGCACCGTACGGCTGGGCGGACGGATCGGGATCGACGCGGTCGCCGCGATCCACGTGGACGGTGTCGACGCGACCGACGACGTCGAGGCTGCCGTCGACGTGGTCGAGCAGGCACTGGCCGGCGACCCGGACGCGCAGTTCACGGTGGACAGCGCCGAGGACCACGAGCTGGAGTGGTACGACCCCTCGGAACTCGACTCGCTCTCCGGCGCCACCGGCTGACCGAGCCTGGTAACGCCGGTCGCCATCGATAACTCAGGCCGCCCCGGCCGCGAGTCTGGGCGGGGGTGGGTCAGCGGCCGGCGACCGGCTCCGGACGGTCCGCCGGCTCGCGGTCGTTCCCGTCTTCGTCGGCGTCGGCGCCGTCCGTGGCCGGCGTGCCCGGTCCGGCAGACTCCGCCGTCGGGTCTCTGTCCGGAGCGTCGTCCTCGACCCGGTCCGCCGGCTGGTCGCCCTCGGCGCCGTCCTGGTCGGAGTCCCGCGGGCCGGGTGGCGTACCGGTCGCCTCCTCGGCCGGCCGGAGCGTACGGCCGAAGGCGATGATCGCGGTGAGCGAGCCGAGGAAGAGCACCAGCAGAGCGTGGTTGATCCGGGAGCCGCCGAGCAGGCTCTGCGCGGCCCGGTCCGCCTCGCTGACCGCTCCGGCCAGCCGGAGCACCTCGGCCCCGGCCGTCCGGGTCAGCACCTCGGCGGTGAGCAGCAGCAGGCCCGGCCCGGCGCCGGCGATCAGGTACGCCGGCCAGCGCGGTGGCGGCACCGGGCCGGTGGCCCGCTCGACGGCTCGCCGTCCGGCGATCCGCAGGTAGCAGAATGCCAGCAGCCCGGCGGCCAGCCCGCTGGCCAGCGAGGAGGTCCGGGAGAACCAGCGGAAGGCGGTGAGCTGCGATGCCTGGGTGTCGCCGGAGCCGTAGAGGTTGAGCACCGGGTCCTGGAAGTAGCTCAGCGCGAAGCCGACCGCGAAGACCGCCAGCCCGGCGGCGACCACGGCGGCCACCACCAGCGTGTTGCGCAGCCCTCCGGCGATCCCGCCGACCGTGGCGGCCGCCGCGGTGGTGCCGGCGAGGACCATGATCGCCGGACCCCCGCCGTAGCTGAGCGTCACCACCAGAGCCGAGAGGAAGCCGGTGGCGAGGCCGGCGACCAGCGACACGAGGAATCGGGGAGTGCTGCGCCACACCCCGAGCCGGGTCATCAGGTTTCCCAGGACCAGGCTGACCGCGGCACCGCTGACCAGGCTCGCCGAGATCACCCCGGGCAGGGCGTACGCGGCCGAGGTGATCGCCATCGAGGTGATGCCGGAGGAGGAGATCTCGGCCTTCGCCGACCAGAGCATCGCGGCCAGCCAGCCCAGGGCGAGCAGCGCGAGGACGACCGCGCCGGGCGCCGGCACCAGGGACGGGGCGGCCGTCACCGGCGCCTCCGGCTCGACCGGTTGGTCGGGAGCCGAGGTCGCGGTCGTGCCGGACTCTTTCGTCATCATCTCCCCTTCAGCAGGTGGCCGGCCGTGGCGGCGACGGGGCTGCGGTGGCGTGGCCCAGTCGACGGTCCTTCAGCGTACGCGGGCCCGTCGGGGTGGTGGCCCGGTGCCGGTACCGACGGGACGGAACGAACCTCTGCGGCGGGCGGCGCTGCCCGGGAAGTACCGGACGGGTGATGGTCCGGTACGGCCGCCGCCGTGGTCGCCCACCGGCGAGCGGGTCGGTGGCGGTAACCATGTAAGGATTGGCGCAGGTCCCGCCCCCGTACTCCCGGCATCCCCCGGGGCACGGGGTCGAGGTGTCCGGCCGACCGGTCGGCACCAGCGGGTCCGGTTTCGCCGTCGCTGTCGAGATCGCCCAGGAGAATCCCATGGACGCCGTTCTCTCCGTACCCGAGCCGCGCAACGAGCCGGTCCGCGACTACGCGCCCGGCAGCGCCGAGCGGGCCAGCCTGCAACGCCGGCTCGGCGAGCTGGCCGCCGTTCGGCTCGAACTGCCGATGACGATCGGCGGTACGCAACGGATGGGCGCGGGTGCCGCGATCGACGTCGTAGCGCCGCACCGGCACCAGCATGTGCTGGGGGTCACCCACAACGCAACCAACGCGGATGCGCAGGCGGCGGTGACGGCTGCGAAGCAAGCCGCCCCGATGTGGCGTGATTTGTCCTTTGCTGACCGTGCCGCCGTTTTCCTCCGGGCCGCCGACCTGCTCGCCGGACCCTGGCGAGACACCCTGAACGCGGCGACGATGCTCGGCCAGTCCAAGACGGCGATCCAGGCCGAGATCGACTCCGCCTGTGAGCTGATCGACTTCCTGCGCTTCAACGTCGCCTTCGCCCGCAAGCTCCTTGCCGAGCAGCCGCTGTCGTCGAGCGGGGTGTGGAACCGGTTCGACCACCGGCCGCTGGAGGGCTTCGTCTACGCCGTCACGCCGTTCAACTTCACCGCGATCGCCGGCAACCTGCCGGCCGCGCCCGCGCTGGTCGGCAACACGGTGGTCTGGAAGCCGGCACCGACCCAGCAGCTCGCGGCGCACTTCACCATGCGGCTCTTCGAGGCGGCCGGCCTGCCGCCCGGCGTGATCAACATGGTCACCGGGGACGGCATCGCGGTCTCGGAGGTCACCCTCGCCGACCCCGACCTGGCCGGCATCCACTTCACCGGGTCGACGAAGGTGTTCCAGAAGCTGTGGCAGGGCGTCGGCGAGAACATCGCGAACTACCGGGGCTACCCCCGGCTGGTCGGCGAGACCGGTGGCAAGGACTTCGTGGTCGCGCACCCGAGTGCCGACGTGGACGCACTGCACACCGCGCTGATCCGCGGGGCGTACGAGTACCAGGGGCAGAAGTGCTCGGCCGCGTCCCGGGCGTATGTGCCCCGCTCGCTCTGGGAGGGCGGCCTGCGGGACCGGCTGGCCGCCACCGCCGACGGGCTGGCGTACGGAGACGTCACCGACTTCACCAACTTCGGCGGTGCGGTGATCGACGCCAAGGCGTTCGCCCGGCACACCGCCGCACTCGACATGATCTCCGGTGACCCGGCCTGCCGGATCGTGGCCGGCGGCACCGCCGACGACTCCGTCGGCTGGTTCGTCCGGCCGACCCTCTTCGAGTGCGACGACCCCGGGCACAAGTCGTTCACCACCGAGTACTTCGGGCCGATCCTCGGGGTGCACGTCTACGAGGACGCGCGGTTCGAGGAGGCGGTGCGGCAGGCCGAGTCGGTCGCCCCGTACGCCCTGACCGGCTCGATCTTCGCGACCGACCGCCGAGTGGTCGACTGGGCCACCGAGACCCTGCGGTACGCGGCCGGCAACTTCTACATCAACGACAAGCCGACCGGTGCGGTGGTCGGGCAGCAGCCGTTCGGCGGTGCCCGGGCGAGTGGTACCAACGACAAGGCCGGCTCCTGGCACAACCTGGCCCGGTGGATGTCGCCGCGCACCGTGAAGGAGACCTTCGCCCCGCCGACCGACCACCGCTACCCGCACATGGGCTGACCCTCCGTTCCTGACGCCTGGCGGTCTCGGGTTGATCGCCCGTACCTGACGCCTGGCGGTCTCGGGTTGATCGCCCGTTCCCCGACTCCGGCGTCTCGGCGTCGCGTCCCGGCTCCAGGCCGATCGGGCCGGCGGCGGTCGACGGGGATCGGGCCGCGTTCCGGTTCCTGCTCCGACACCCGGGGCCCGGCACATCGCCGGGCCCGGGTTCCGTTGCGGGTCCGGCCGGGTGTCGGGTCCCGGGTTCGTGCCAGCCGGTCCTGCCCGGCGTCCCCGGTTCGTGCCAGCCCGGCCAGTGCCGGCTCGCCACCCGATCCGATCGACCTAGCGTCACTCCCGGGCGGCGGAAGGTGACCGTTCGTCAACCGGCGGCGGTGGGACGGACGGCGACCCGGGATCAGGGGAGGGCATCTGATGGATCCGGTGCTGTTCGGCCGCTACCGGCTCACCCGGGAGGTCGCCACCGGCGCGACCGGGGTCGTCTGGCGGGCCGTCGACCTGCGCGACGGCGAGCCGGTGGCGGTCAAGATGCTGCGCCCGCTGGCCGCGAGCCGGCCGGACCTGGTGACCGCGTTCGTCGCCGAGACGGAGATTGTCGTCGGCCTCGACCACCCGTGCCTGGTACGCCCCCGCGACGTACTGGGGCAGGGGCGGGACCGGGTGCTGGTGATGGAGCTGGTCGAGGGGGAGGACCTGCGCCGGCGGCTGCGCCGCACCGGACCGGTCCCGCCGGCGATCGCGGCCGAGGTGGCGGCACAACTCGCCGGTGCGCTGGCCTACCTGCACGGCCGGGACATCGTGCACGGCGACGTCAAACCGGGCAACCTCGTCGTGCCGGCCGACGGCGGCCTGGTCCGGCTGGTCGACTTCGGCGCGGCCCGCCGGGTGGGTGCCGGACCGGCCTGGCCGAACACCCAGGCCACTCCCGAGTACGTGGCCCCGGAGGTGGTCGACGGTGCCGCACCCACTCCGGCCAGCGACGTGTACGCGCTCGGCATCGTGCTCTTCGAACTGTTCAGCGGGCGCAGCCCGTTTCGGGGCGGGCCGCCGGCCGAGATACTCGACCGGCACCGGCACTGCCGTCCCGTACCGCCGCCCGGCCTGCCGCCGGTGGTCTGGCAGTTCGTCGAGGACTGCCTGGCGGCCGATCCGGCCGACCGCCCCGACGCGGCGCGGGCCGCCGTCCGGCTACGGGGCATGGAGCCGGCGCTGGACGGCTTGGCCGCGCTGCCCCGGCCCGCCGCCAACCAGGTCACCTGGTGGCCCCGGGCCGCCGGCACGGCCACCGGGACAGCCCCGGTCGGCCGCTCGCCGGCCCCGGCCGCCGCCCGCGCCCCCTGCCAACCGGACACTTCCGTACTCGCCGGACGGGGCTGGTCCGGTTCGGCCGACACTGCGGCGTCGCCCGACCCGCCGGCGGTGCCGGGTCTCGGCCGGCGCCGCCGGTCACCCGCCGCGGCCGTGCTGGTGGGTGCCGGTGCGATCGTCACCGCCGCAGTGCTGGCCGCCCTGCCGACCGGTGCGGGGACGGTGCCCGATCGGCACCGGGGAGCCGTCCCCGTCGCACCGAGTCTGGTCGGATCGGCGCCGGAGGGTGCCGGGTCGCCGGCCGGCAGCCTGCCGCCGACGTCCGGTGCCGGGCCGACGCGTACCGGCCACGGGGTGCCGTCGGCCGGTCCGACCGGGGCGGTCGACGGCGAGCCGGCACCGAGCGGGACGGTCCCGGTACCCGGCGACACTCCGACGCCCGGGGACCCGGACGCGCCGGAGAGCGGCCAGGATCCGCTGGTCGGTCCCGAGGAGCCGGGTACGACGCCGCCCGGCGAGCCCGATACCCGGCTGGAGCGGTCCGGACCGGAGCCGACCTGCCCCCGTTCGCCGAACCGCCCGCCCCCGGCGAGGAACGGCCAGGCGTACGGCAGGATGCTGTCCAGCCTCGACGGCCCGGACCGGTGCGGGTGCCTGCCCTGTGCCGGTCGGTGAGCCACCCATCGGTGGAGTGGACGGCCAGAAAGCGCCTTGCGGCAAAAGCCCACATAAGCGATGAAAGTTGACTAACCTCCGCAATTGACACTTGCCCCGCCCAAGGTGCGGCTGGCTGTCGACCGGGCAGCGCGCGGGAGCGGGCTCCAGGGGTACCGGATCCCGCCGGACCGCCGGAGTTGACGGCCCGACCACCAACGGTGATCGGACCCGCGCGGTGCGGCCGCCGGGGTGGCGCCCGGGACGGGCCGCCGGGGCGGTACGCGCCCGTCGGGTGGGTCGGCTCCGCCGTGCCCGGCGAGCCCCGATTCATCGATCGTCCTCATCCGACTGTCGTCCCAGAACAGTGCACAATGGAGACGACGAACCAGCGGATAGTGCCAAATCCTGGACGCGGCGCCGGCAAAGTGGCAGCGTGGAGGGCATGGCGGATGTTGCAATCAATCCCACCGCGGCAGCCCTGCTCGGGCTGCTCCACGAAGGACCGATGACAGGCGGCCAGCTGATGGCCGCCGCCGAGCGGCGTTTGGCGCCGTACTGGTCGATGACCCGGAGCCAGGTCTACCGGGAGTTGCCGGCGTTGGCCGAGCAGGGACTGGTCCGGCTCGGCAAGCCCGGCCCCCGGTCCAGCCAGCCGTACGCGATCACCGCGGCCGGGAAACGGACGTTCTCCCGCTGGCTCACCGAGACGCCGGGGCGGGACACGGTACGTAACCCGACCGCACTCCGGGTGGCCTTCGGCCCGCAGCACTCGGCCACCCAGTTGCGCACCCTGGTGAGCAGCGCCAACGAGTACCACACCGAGGCGCTCGCGGCAGCCCGGGAGCAGGCCCGGGACGCCAAGAAGGCCGGTGACTCGTACGGTGCCGCCGCCCTGGAGTTCGCGGTGGCGTACCACAAGGCTGCCCTGTCCTGGCTGAAGAGCGCCCCGGTCTGACCCGGATCCGGCCCGGCCGGCCGGTCCGGGTGACGCCCGGCGGACGCGCCGAAGCGCTTCGCTGCCGGCGACGACCCGGTCCCGCGGACGACCAGTACTCTTGACTGTCGTGACCGCTGCCGAATACGCCGACCAACTCAAGGATCTTGACGCTACGCTCCGCAACATCGAGGCCGTCCTCGATGTCGATCGTTTGCGTCAGGCCAAGGCGGAACTGGAGGAGGCGGCCTCCGCGCCGGACCTGTGGGACGACCAGGCCCGCGCGCAGGACGTGACCTCCAAGCTTTCGTACGTCAACGGGGAGATCGCCAAGCTGGAGAGCCTGCGCGGTCGGCTCGACGACGCCCGGGTGCTGCTGGAACTCGCCGAGGCGGAGGCCGACGCGGGCGTGCTCGGCGAGGTCGCCACGGAGATCGGCGGGCTGACCAAGGCCATCCAGGAGATGGAGGTTCGCACCCTGCTGTCCGGGGAGTACGACTCCCGGGAGGCGCTGGTGGCGATCCGGGCGGGCGCCGGTGGCGTGGACGCGGCCGACTTCGCCGAGATGCTGCTCCGGATGTACCTGCGCTGGGCCGAGCGGCACGGCTACCCGACCGAGGTCTACGAGACGTCGTACGCCGAGGAGGCGGGCCTGAAGTCCGCCACCTTCGCGGTCAAGGTCCCGTACGCGTACGGGACGCTCAGTGTCGAGGCCGGCACGCACCGGCTGGTCCGGATCAGCCCGTTCGACAACCAGGGGCGCCGGCAGACCAGCTTCGCCGGGGTCGAGGTGCTGCCAGTCACCGAACAGACGGACCATATCGACATTCCGGAGAACGAGCTGCGGGTCGACGTCTACCGTTCGTCAGGGCCGGGTGGACAGAGCGTGAACACCACGGACTCGGCGGTGCGGATCACACACATCCCGACCGGCATCGTGGTCACCTGTCAGAACGAGAAGTCCCAACTCCAGAACAAGGCGTCCGCGCTGCGCGTGCTCCAGGCCCGGCTGCTGGAGCGGAAGCGCCAGGAGGAGCAGGCCAAACTGGAGGGCCTGAAGACCGACGCGGCCGGGTCGTGGGGGGACCAGATGCGGTCGTACGTCCTGCACCCGTATCAGATGGTGAAGGATCTGCGTACGGAGCAGGAGACCGGCAACCCGGCTTCGGTGTTCGACGGTGATTTGGACGGATTTATCGAGGCCGGCATCCGGTGGCGCAAGCAGCGCCAGCTCGCCGGTGACGCCGCGTGAACACGGCTTGCGTCCACATCGCTGCGGTGCGTCGACATCGGTGATCGTTTCCATGTGCGGGGTGTGAGGGACGCCGGACGCAGTGCAGTTTCACGATAAATGTCGGCCGGACAGGCCGGGCTCCGGGCTTGGCCTTTTCGTTACGACGCGTAGACTCACCACCCGTGATTCAGCTTGAGCAAGTGACGAAGACGTACCCGAAGGCGTCCCGGCCATCGCTCGACAGCGTGTCGGTCTCGATCGAGAAGGGTGAGTTCGTCTTCTTCATCGGTCCCTCCGGTTCCGGCAAGTCGACAATCATCAAGCTGCTGCTGCACGAGGTGACCCCGAACAAGGGTCGGGTCATGGTCAACAACAAGGACGTCACCTCGATGCGCTCCTGGAAGATCCCGAACTTCCGGCGCTCGATCGGCTGCGTCTTCCAGGACTTCCGGCTGCTGCCCAACCGCACCGCGTACGAGAACGTCGCGTTCGCCCTCGAGGTCATCGGCAAGACCAAGGCGGTCGCCCGCCGGGTCGTGCCCGAGGTGCTGGAGCTGGTCGGGCTCGGTGGCAAGGAACACCGCTACCCGCACGAACTCTCCGGCGGTGAGCAGCAGCGCGTCGCGGTGGCACGGGCCTTCGTCAACCGGCCGCTGATCCTGCTGGCCGACGAGCCGACCGGAAACCTCGACCCGGACACCTCGATCGAGATCATGCGCCTGCTGGACCGGATCAACCGCACCGGTACCACGGTCGTGATGGTCACCCACGACTCCAACATCGTCAACCAGATGCGCCGTCGCGTCATCGAGATCGAGAGTGGTCGCATCGTGCGTGACCAGGCCCGGGGCGTCTACGGCTGACCTGCCCCGTCGTGCCGCCGCGGCCAGCCCTCGGTCCCGCCCGGCACCGGCCCTGAATCGACGACGAACGACTCCTGCGGAGATCCGGAAGGAACCCCCCGATGCGCTTGAAATACGTCCTGTCCGAGGTGTTGGTCGGGCTGTGGCGCAACGTGACCATGACCATCGCGATGATCATCACGATGGCGGTCTCACTCACCATGCTCGGCGCGAGCGGCCTGATGTACCTCCAGGTCGACGCCATGAAAGACGCGTACTACAAGGACATCGAGGTGTCGATCTTCCTCGTCGCGGGCGTGACGGAGGAGCAGCGCACCCAGTTGCAGACCGACCTGGAGGGCGACCCGCTCGTCCGGGAGGTCAAGTACGAGTCCAAGCAGGAGGCGTACGAGCGCTTCCAGAAGCTGTTCGCGGATTCACCCGACCTGGTCAAGGCGGTGCAGGCGGACAAGCTTCCCGAGTCGTTCCGGGTCAACCTCGTCGACCCGGAGCAGTACCAGAAGATCTTCGACACATACAAGGGCCGCGAGGGCATCGACGACATCATCGACCAGCGCCGGCTGCTCGAACAGATCTTCAACATCCTCGGCGCGATCCAGAACATGGCGCTGGTCTCGGCCTCGGTGATGGCGATCGCCGCGCTGCTGCTGGTCGCGAACACGATCCAGGTGGCCGCCTACAGCAAGCGGCGTGAGGTCGCGGTGATGAAGCTGGTCGGTGCCTCCAACTGGTTCATCCAGGCACCGTTCGTGCTGGAGGCCGTGGTGGCCGGCCTGCTCGGCGCGATCATCGGGTTCGGCGCGCTCGTGCTGGGCAAGATCTTCCTGCTCGACGGCTCGCTGCGGGACCTGACCGACCTGCTCACGCCGATCGAGTGGAGCACGGTGCTGCTGATGTTCCCGTTCATGGCCGGGGTCGGTGGCCTGGTCAGCGCGGTCACCGCCTGGGTGACGCTGCGGTTCTACCTGAGGGTCTAGCTCTCCGCCGCGGTCGCGGCTGTCGATCAACCCCAGGGCCCCTGGCGCGCGTGAAAAGCGCGAGCCAGGGGCCCTGTGTCACGAGGTAGCATTGCGCGGTTGTCCACGGGTACGACGAGGAAGGGGTGTGTGCCGATGCCACGGGAGAAGGGGCGGAAGGTCGTCGCCTCCAACCGCAAGGCGCGGCACGACTACGCCATCCTCGACACCTACGAGGCGGGGATGGCGCTGACCGGCACCGAGGTCAAGTCGCTGCGCGCCGGCCGGGCGTCCCTGGTCGACGCCTTCGCCCAGGAGCGGGACGGCGAGATCTACCTGCACGGCATGCACATCCCGGAGTACGCCCAGGGGACGTGGACCAACCACGAACCCCGGCGTACCCGGAAACTGCTGCTGAACCGCCAGGAGATCAGCCGGCTGATCGGCAAGCTGAAGGAGAGCGGCCTGACCCTGGTGCCGCTCTCGGTCTACTTCTCCGACGGCTGGGCCAAGGTCGAGATCGGCCTGGCCAAGGGCAAGAAGTCGTACGACAAGCGGCAGGATCTGGCCAAGCGGGACGCCGAACGGGAGATCTCCCGGATCGCCGGCCGGCGTGGCAAGGGCATGGGCTGACCGGCTGATCCGGCCGTCCGGCGGCGCCGGTCGTGCACCCCGGAGTCCGCATCTGGGACGGTTGTGACGCACGTTACCGCCGAGTCGTCCGGTTCGAGCGGTGTGGCGGGGCGGTATCTGGAATGAAGTCGGCGGGGCGAGGCGTTAGGCTTGGGGTAGCCGCCGAGAGGCGGTGCGGAAACTCCACCGGTCCGCGTCCGGACCAGTGGGACACAGGGGGTGACTGGTTTCGACTTCGTACGTTGAGGCAGGGGAAGCGAGCCGAGGAAGCCGACGTCGTCTCGAGAATCGTTCGTCGGAAACTAATAAGCGCCAAGCAGAATCGCGCTGACTTCGCTCTCGCCGCCTGAGGCGGGTAGCAAGTCTGTCGGCCTGGGAGTGCCTTCGACCCAGTTAGCCGGCATCAGCTAGGAGGCTGGCCAACCGGACCCGGTCGCGGGGTCCGTGCGGCGAGATTAATCAGCGACTGGGCCCGTCACACCGACTCGCTCGCGTGATCGGAGGGGCCGAGTAGAGGCATAGCGAGCTGCGCTCGGAGAAGCCCTGGCAAGGCGACGAAGGACCCGGGTTCGATTCCCGGCACCTCCACGACATCAGCGGCGCCCCGGTCCGGAAGGACCGGGGCGCCGCCGTCTGCACGTCTGACCGTCCCGACGGACTCGCAGCCGTCGCCGTGGCTGGTGGGGCCACTGCGTCCGGTGGGACGTACGGGACAAATGAGCCGGATCGTAAGGGTCGACAGCGGTGCACGGTGGGCCGCACCATCGGGTTACGTTTCCGGTAGGTGCCGCTCTGCGGGAGGTGGTCATGCCGACCGACCCGAACCAGCACCAACTATCGATCTCCGTGCCGTCCGCGCCGCCGTCGCCGGCAACGCCGACCGGGTCGACGACGTTACGGGCGGCCCGACGGCGCCGGGCCGTACTGCTGGGCGAGATCCACGTCCTCGAGCAGGCGATCGCCGCGCCGGCCCGGGATCCCGGCTGGCGACCCCGGGTCCAGTCCAGCCTGGGTGGACTGCGGGGCGCCTTCGCCGAGCACGTGGTGAGTACCGAGGGACCCGACGGGCTCTACGCCGAACTGCTGGACCATGCGCCGCGACTGGCCCGGGGCGTATACGTGCTGATCCGGGAACACGCGGCGGTGGTCGCCACGATGGCCGCCCTGCAACGTCGGGTCGACCTGCCGGAGATCGGCGTGACCGAACTCCGGAACCGGGCCACCGATCTGCTCCGGGAGCTGTCCCGGCACCGGCAGCGCGGCGCGGACCTGGTCTACGAGGCGTACCAGACGGACATCGGCGGGGAGACCTGACCGGACTTCCGCATCGGCCGCGCCCGTGCGCAGGGCAGGTCGACCGGTGGCCTGCTGGCGCCGAGTCTGTCGGCTGCGTGGGTCCGGGTACGGCTCGCCTCGCTGGCCGAGCGGCGGCTGGCCGGCGCTCAGGGCAGGTCGATCGGCAACTTGATGCCGTCGAGGCTGTGCGGGCACGGGCAGTCGCGGTCGCTGGAGAGCCGGCCGACCGCGTCGAGCAACACCTCGCGCAGCCGCGCGGTGTTCTCGCCGAAGACCCGGAACACCTCCTCCTGGGTCACCGCGTGCCCACCCTCCACTCCGGCGTCGAGATCGGTGACCAGCGCAACGGCGGTGTAGCAGAGCGCCAGCTCGCGGGCGAGTACCGCCTCCGGGTGCCCGGTCATGTTGATGACCGCGCCACCGATCGTGGAGAACCAGCGCGACTCGGCCCGGGTGGAGAACCGGGGCCCCTCCACCACCACCATCGTGCCGCCGTCCTGCGCCTCGATCCCATGCGCGGCCGTGGCGGCCAGCACGGTGTCCCGTCCCCGCGGGCAGTACGGGTCGGCGAACGAGACGTGCACCGCGCCCCGGTCGTAGTAGGTCTGTGCACGGCCACTCGTCCGGTCGATGAGCTGGTCCGGAATCACGAACGTCCCCGGGCCGAGTTCCGGCCGCAGGCCGCCGACCGCGCAGGGGGCGAGAATCTGGCGTACGCCGAGCGACCGCAACGCCCACAGGTTCGCCCGGTAGGGAATCAGATGCGGTGGAAACCGGTGGTCGCGTCCGTGCCGAGGCAGGAAGGCGACGGTACGACCCGCCACCTGCGCCACCGTGATCGGATCGGACGGCGGCCCGTACGGCGTCTCGACCCGGTGCTCGGTGGCCTCCTCAAGCAGGGCGTAGAGCCCGGATCCGCCGATCACCGCGAGTTCCGCCTGCGGACCCATGCCCCCGCCTCTCCTGCTCAGCTCTAGTCCGGGCTGCCAATTGTCGTCAAAGCGCTCTGTGGACTAGCCCTACAGACCTTAACCAGCACCAGTGCCGCAAGCTATGGTGCGTGGCATGGCGTTTACTGCGCGCAGGATCACCATCGATCCTGTGGATCCGGCGAGGCCGGTGAAGGGCCGGGTCGTGGTGACCGACGACGAGACGCGGCGGCGGTCCGGGGAGTGGTTCCTGGTCCTCGGGCCGGCCGAGTAGCGGTGGCTGGCGTGTTCGGCGAGGGGCAGGCGATCGGGGGACGGTCGATGGAGTCGATGACCGGGCAGTTGCTGGTCGCGACCCCTGCGCTGAAGGACCCGAACTTCGACCGGACCGTGGTGCTGCTGGTCGCCCACGAGGCGGGCGGCGCACTCGGGGTGGTGCTCAACCGGGCCACCGAGGTACCGGTCTCCGAGGTGCTCGGCGCCTGGGGCGGACTGGCCCGGGACCCGGCGGTGCTCTTCGAGGGCGGTCCGGTGCAGCCGGAGTCGGCGATCTGCCTGGCCCGGATGCGTACCCCGACCCAGCGGGTGAAGGGCATCCACCAGGTCACCGGGGCGGTCGGCACGGTGGACCTCTCGGTCGACCCGGACCGGCTCCGGGATTCCGTCACCGGGATACGCGTCTTCGCCGGCTATTCGGGCTGGTCCCCGGGGCAGGTCGAGGAGGAGGTCGCCCGGGGCTCGTGGTTCGTCCTGGACGCGCTGCCCGGCGACGCGTTCATGGAGCGCCCCGACGACCTGTGGCCGATGGTGCTCCGCCGGCAGGGCGGGATCATGGCGGCGGTCGCGCACTTCCCGCCGGACGTACTGCTCAACTGACCCGGACCGGCACGGCAGCCCCTCGGATGACCCGGGCCGCGAGGGTGTGTACTATTGCGCGGGTGCCCGGGAGACCGGGCAGGCAGTAAAGCAAGGGGCCGTGGCGCAGCTGGTAGCGCACCACACTGGCAGTGTGGGGGTCAGGGGTTCGAGTCCCCTCGGCTCCACCTTGTGTTTGTGCAGGTGAATCGGCATCAGTCATCGACTGGCGCCGATTCTCTGTGATCTTGTGGTCACAGCCATGGGCACGCAGCGCCCCACACTACGCCTCGGCGACCAGTGTTGAAGCGTCCGAAGAAATCGCCTCTGACCAGGGATTGTTTCTGCTCCTCGGGCTGTCCGGGATGCCTGGGCCGAAATGTGGGGCGCAAAACCGTGTAGTACGGCGGTGCCGGCCCGTATCGCTACGTACGGATCGGTCGCCGGGTTACCCGCTCGACGCCTGTCCCCGAGAGGGACATCCCCGGCGGGTGATAGCCGGGGCCCAACAGCCGCCGACAGCGCCGTCTCAATCCAGAACTGTCGGAGGTTGTTGAAAATCTAGGTCTTTGATCGATGCGGATTCAGTGTCTGCTGCGCCCGCCGTGCGCGGATCGCAACTGCGTGGCTTCGGGGTGGTTCTTGCGAGCCTGGAGGGATGCTGCGCCCGGTGCTCGCGCCAGGCGAGGATCGCAACTGCCTGGTGCGCCGTACGTACCGGCTCGACCAGTCCGGGCCCTACGCGGCACTCGCGGACACCGGCGGCCCGCCACAGAGACCTCATGGCTCGGTCGAACCTGGCGTCGTCGGTTGGGCCGAGGGCCAGCATCAGTTCGTAGAACCCGCCCGCCCAGTTCTCGGCGTGGCTCATGTCGTCCGCGCTTGCCATCGCACCAAGATTCACGATTCCGCAACCCCTGTCATCTGGGTTTCCCAGCACTCCCTCGGTACGTGCGCTGGCTGCAAGACGTACGCCGGTACCAGCCCTCAACGGTGTCCCGCCGGCTGTCGATCGTGGTTGGTTCTACCGGGGCTGCGTCATCGACGCCATCTCGAGCGCTCGCCAGCCGACTACGTCCGCCGACCCACCGTGCCGGCCAAGTCACCGACCCTCGGACTGGAGGCACCTGCAGTTCGAAGCCCTGATCACCACCGCCCGATCGCCCGCCGCGTCGGTGATGTGACCTTCATCACCTGGTGAGAGGCCGAATCACACTATACATACGGACATGTCCCACCTGAAGGTGACGCTGCCATCGCTTTTGGTATCCCACCAATGTGGACAAGTATGTCTGCATCAAGATCTTTCGATTCTAGATATCGATGGACGCCGCCAATATGATGTGACCTGATCACTACTTTCCGTAGTCTTCGGGGGAGGCTGCATGTCCGGCGATCGTATACGTCGTGGGTCGGGGAACGTTGTACGTCGGAGCCGTTTCGTACCGATCGCGCTCTCAGTCGCCGCGCTGATCGGTTCGATACTGGTGGTTCCGGCAGCACCCGCCACGGCACGGACGCCCGCGCCGACACCCTCATGCACGGACGCTCAACCGGACTTCGCGGCCGCCCGGGCGATGGTGGAGATGTGCAACCGGCGGGTGGAGGTCCTGTCGGAACGGACGGAATTCTCCCAGAACTACCTGAACGTCGATGGCTCCCGGACTGTCGAGGAGAGCATCGAACCGGTACGAGTACGCAAGGGCGGCTCCTGGGTACCGGTCGACACGACGCTGAAGGTGACCGAACGAGGTGTCGTTCCCCGGGCGACGGTGCTGCCGATGGTGTTCTCCGCCGGCGGGGTTGGGCATCTGGCCCGCCTGACCCATCAAGGTCGAGAGCTGGGTATGACCTGGCCCGCCGCACTCCCCGTGCCGGTGGTCAGGGGTGACACGGCGACCTACCCCGAGGTACTGCCCGGCGTGGACCTTCGAGTCACCGCACACGCGCAGGGGTTCAGCGAGCTGTTGGTCGTTCGTACCCGGGATGCCGCGACGAACCCCAATTTGACGTCGCTCCGATTCGGCCTGTCGACCAAGGGGGTCGCGGTCTCGACAGCCGAAGGAGGCGGCCTCGTCGCCGTGGACGCCGCAGGGCGCACGGTGTTCGCGGCGCCGGCCCCTCTGATGTGGGACTCCTCCAGGACCGACGGATCGTCAACGGTCGAGCCGGCTCCCGACGAAATCGGCGATCGGTCCCAACCGAAGACCAAGCCGGCCCGGGGTGCAGCGGCGCGGACTCCGAGCGAGGACGACGAGCCCCGGAATGGAGTAGGCACCGCGGTGATGCCAGTCCGGGTCGACGGCAATACCCTGACGATCACGCCGAACCGGAACTTGCTGACCGCCCCAGACACCGTGCTGCCGATCTACATCGACCCGTCCTGGACGGGCAACATCTCGGGTAACGCCTGGACCTCGGTGTGGAGCAAGCACAAGTCGAGTTCGTTCTGGAAGAACTCGACGGCGCTGAACAACGGCTCGACACACGGCTCGGCTGGCGCGGGACGCACCGAGGACTGCTCCGGATGCGCCGACCACATCGTCCGGTCGTTGTTTACGATGAACACCTCCGTGGTCCGCGGCAAGCAGATCATCGATGCCAAGTTCCGGGTGGAGCAGAAGCACTCCTGGACCTGTAACCCCAAGTCGAACGCGAAACTGTGGCTTACCGGAGGCATATCGTCAGGCACGACGTGGAATAACCAGCCGTACTGGGACGGCAAGTACACGGCGCAGAGTGCGGCGAATCGCAAGGTCGGTTCGGCGCACGGCTGCGCTGGTCCGGGCACTGTCGAGTTCAACGCGACCGCGATGGTGACCCGAGCCGCAGCCAACAACTGGTCGACCCTGACAGTGGGGTTGCGTGCCGCCAGCGAGGGCACGCTCAGTCAGTGGAAGCGCTTCAACCACGCTTCCCCGAAGCTGGCCATCACCTACAACACGGCACCCGTCGCGCCGAGTAACCGGCTGTCGGACGGGAAGGCCTGCGCGACCGGCGCGAGCCGTCCCTACGTTCGGACGTTGACGCCGACCCTCGCTGCCAAGCAAACCGACCCTGACAACGACCAGGGGCTGACCACCTGGTTCTACTGGTGGCAGGCGGGCCAGAGCCGTACTACCTCGAACCGGGTCTCACAGGCTGCCGGCAACAACACGACAGTGTCGAGGCCGATCCCGGCGAGCCGACTTGTCGATGGGCAGAGCTACGTGTGGCAGGCTCAGACGCTGGATCCGCGCACCGCCGGAGCCTGGTCCGCCACCTGCGAGTTCACGGTCGACGTGACGCCGCCGGCGGAGCCCTCCTCGGTGACCTCGGCAGACTACCCGCCAGACTCACCGACTACGCCCGGGCAAGGCGGAGTCGGTATCGGCGGCGAGTTTGCCATCGCGGCCCCAGCCAGTGGGAACGCCGAGGTCGCCGGCTACGCCTGGACGTTGGACAGCGGTCAGCAGCCGTCGGCGGCGAACCAAATCTCCGCATCCGGCTCGCAGCCCGTGACGGTCAGCTATCGACCGGTTCGGGACGGGGTACACACGCTGCGGGTATGGACCAAGGACCGGGCAGGGTGGTACTCGCCGGACCCCTACCTCTATACCTTCAAGGTAAGGGCCGGCGCGGGGCCCGCCGCCGCCTGGACGTTCGACGAGGGCAGCGGTCCCGCCACGGACGCCAGCGGACACGGCAACACGCTCACACTGTCGGCGAACGCGAGCCGCGTCCCGGGGCGCGGCGGCGTGGGGTACGCGGTTGAACTGAACGGCGCCGCGCACGGCTCGACCACCGGGCCGGTGTCAACGACAGATCCGGTCACCGAGGCGTCGATGCCGGTCCGGACCGACTCGAGCTACACCGTCGCCGCCTGGGTCCGGGCGCCGAGTACGACCGGCGTGACCGGTTTCCGTACCGCAGTCGCCGCCGACGCCACCCGTCAATCCCCATTCATGCTCGGCTACAGCGCAGACACCAACAGATGGCGGTTCAGCGTCAGCACCGCCGACCTGGACGACAGCGGGCTCTATCACGCATCCTCCGACGCGGCACCCGTCGCCGGGCGCTGGACCCATCTGGCCGGTGTCTACGACGCGGCCAACAGACAGGTCCGGCTCTACGTCAACGGCACGCTCCAGACGACCACCGCCACGACACCGAGCACCTTCAACACGAGCGGACCACTCACCATCGGCAGACGGATGTGGAACGGCACAGCCGACGGCTATTTCACCGGCGCCGTCGACGACCTGCGGTTCTACAACTACGTCGTGAATTCGTCCGAACTGCTGCCATTACCACTGCCGCTGCTGCCGACGATCACCCTGCTTCCCGGTGACACGGCGCCGGTCGGCGGCACTGCCACCGCGATCATCGGGTCCGGCGACGACACCAACATCTCGTCGTACCGGTACAGCATCGGTTCCGACACCCTGAACCAGACGGCCACTCCCGCAGCCGCCGGAGGCCCGGTGACTGTAGCCCTGCCGACCGGGACGGCCGGGACCGTCAGCATCTACGCCGTCGCCGTCGACGGCAACGGCCGGCAGTCCCCGGTCGCGGCCCAGGCCCGGCTGACTGTGACACAACCGGCGACCCTGACCGGGTTCGTCACCGACGCCGAGTTCACCCCGTTGCCGGGAGCGGTGGTGACCGTCGGCTCGACCGGGCGCTCGGCGGTCGTGGCCCCGGACGGCTCGTACACGGTGACCGGCTTCAACGCCGGCGTCCACACGGTCCGGGCGACGTATGGCGGCGTGTGCGGCCTGGAGGCGGTCGCCGACAACGTCGAAATCGCCGGCGAGACGATGCTGGATCTGATGCTGGCCCCGGTGACCGACCGGCTGGGCTACACCTGTGCGGCGCAGCCGACTGCGTTCCAGGCAGCCGACCAGACGGTAGTGACGCTGACCGGAGACAACGCGGTCGCCCAGGTGGGACTGCCGTTCGCGTTCCCGTTCTACGGCCAGACCTACCGGTCGGCCTGGCTCGACACGAACGGACTGGTGTCGTTCACCGACCCGGGCGGCTCGCATCCGTACACCGGCACGGAGCTGCCGGCACCCGCCGCACCGAACGCCCTGGTGGCGCCCTTCTGGGACGACCTGGTGGTGGACGCGGCGGCGAGCGTGCGGACCGCGACCACCGGTACCGGGCCGGACATGCGCTTCGTGATCGAATGGCGCAACGTGCACCGCAAGGCGTCGGCGGCGCAGCGGCTGTCGTTCGAGGTCATCCTGGCCGCGGACGGCACAGTGACAACCAACTACGACGGCTTGGACAACGAGGCCGAGCGCGGTGCGCAGGCGGCGGTCGGGATCGAGGCGCCGGCCGGCGAGGACGGCCTGCGGTACTCCGCAGGTGAGGCGGTACTCGCGAGCGGTCAGGCGGTGGTGTTCGACCACCCGGAGGCGGGCAGCCCCATTGAGGTCTACGACCTGTCGGGTTCGCTGGTCAACGCCGCCGGTGCGCCGGTGGTCGGAGCCACGGTCCGGCTCGACCCATCGGGCCTGGCGGCGACGACCGGTGCCGGCGGGGCCTGGCGGTTCGACGACCTGGTGGCGGATAGCTACACCGTCGCCGCGAGCGTGGGTACCCGGTGCCCCACGGTCGCCGCCGTCCAGGTGGAACTGACTGCGGACGTCGTGCAGAATCTACGGCTCGGGCCGGACTACGGCCAGCTGGGCTATGCCTGCTCGGTAGGCGCGTCCGGGTACGTGGCGGCGTCGACCGTGTTCAACCTGACCGGCGACGACGCCACCGCCCCGATCACCCTGCCGTTCCCGGTCATGATGCATGGCCGCAGTTACTCGTCCGGTTTCGTCCACACCAACGGCTTGGTGAGCTTCGGCCCGACGGTGGGAACCAACCTCTGGAACAACCTGAGCATGCCGAACACCTCGGCGCCGAACGCCGTGGTGGCGCCGTTCTGGGATGACCTCGTGATCGACGGTCAGGCCAGCATCCGTACCCAGGTGTCCGGAACTGCGCCCAACCGATCGCTCGTCATCGAGTGGCGGAACGTGTTGATCTACGACTTCGCGCCTGACCGGGTGACATTCGAGGTGGCATTCCACGAGGACGGCCGGATCGTCTTCCACTACGGCGCCATGGACACCCCGTGGAAGCACGGCGGGGCTGCCACCGTCGGAATCGAGAGCGCATCGGGCAGGGTCGCCGCCCAGTACTCGCACCACGAGGCCGCGCTCACGCCGAACTCGTCCATCACCTATACCCCGGCCCCGGCCGGCACGATCAGCGGCACGGTGACCACAGCGGTCACCTCCACGCCGCTGGCCGGGCGGACCGTGACGTTGAGCCCCGGCGGCGCGACCGCCACGACGGGCGCGGACGGTGGTTACCAGTTCACCTCGCTGCCGGTCGGCGAATACTCGGTGCAGGTGTCGACGGGGGACAACCGTTGCGCGGGCCAGCATGCCGCGGAGTCCGTCAGCCACACCGGCGGGGTGTCGGACGTGGATCTCTCGGTCATGGTCGACGGGGACGAGTTCGGTTACAAGTGCACCACCGGGGCACAGGCGTTCATTTCCGGCAATGTCGTCGAGGACTGGTCCGGGGCCGACACGGTCTGGCCGAAGAATCCGCCGTTCCCTGTGAAGTTGTACGGCAACACCTACACCTCGGCGTGGATCAGCGCCAACGGCCTGATCACCTTCCGTGATCCGATGTACTTCGGCTGGATCGGCTACACACCCAGCGCTATCCCGTCGCCGACGGCGGAGGGCGTACCCAACGCGGCGGTCTATCCCATGTGGGACGACTGGGTCGTCGACGCCCAGGCCCGGATCGCCACCCGGGTAAGCGGCTCCGCGCCGAACCGGCAGTGGGTGGTGGAGTGGCGCAACGTACACCACGCCGCCGACCCGACGGCACGGGTCACCTTCGAGGTGATCTTCAACGAGGGCGGCGGGGTCACCTTCGCCTACGCCGACATCAACGCCGCGAATTCGCGGGAGCGCGGCTCCGGCGCGCTCGTGGGCATCGAGAACGCCTCTGGAACAATCGGCTTCCAGTACGCCTTCAACGAGCAGGTACTGGCCAGCGGCCAGGGCGTCCACTTCGCGCCCAACCCGCCCGGCACCGGCACGATCGCCGGCACGGTCACCTGCCAGGGCAGTCCCGTCGCCGACGCCACCGTTGCCGTGGCTGGCCAGTCCACCACGACCGGCGCCGACGGCACGTACCAGGTCGGTGACGTCACGGCCGGTACGTACGCGGTCGTCACCAGCATGCCATCGGGTCAGCCCTGCCGTGGATCCCAGGTCGGGCAGGCCACGGTCGGCACTAACACGGAGGTCACGCTCGATTTCGCGGTGGCGGCCACTCCCGCCGGAGCCGGCTACCTCCTGGCCGAGCAGGCGGTGCCGTACGTGCCGGCAGACACCACCGTGCTGCCGCTGACCGGCGACGACGCGTACCGGCAGGTTAATCTGCCGTTCCCGGTCACGCTGTACGGCCAGTCGTACGGCACCGGGTGGGTGGACACCAACGGACTCGTCTCGTTGATCGACCCCGGTGAACCCTCGCCCGATGCCTGGCCGATCCCCTCACCGGAGAGCCCGGAGGAGCCGAACGCGGCGGTCTACCCGTTCTGGCACGACTGGGTGGTCGACCAAACCGCCAGCGTGCGGACCGCGACCCGGGGAACAGCGCCGAGCCGGCAGTTTGTCGTCGAGTGGCGTGACGTGCACTCCTACGAGGATCCCACCACCCGGATCACCTTCCAGGTGATCTTCGGCGAGGCCGGTGGCTACTCCTTCGCCTACGCCGACAACGACGGCACCTACCTGGAGCTCGGCGGCGGCGCCACCATCGGCATCGAGAACGCCGACGGCACCGTCGCGCTGCAGTACACCTACCGCCAACCGGTACTCCATCCCGGCCTGGGCCTGCGAATCAGCCCGGTCGGTCCCTGACACCGCCCGACCCCGCCGACCGCGCGCTCCCGGAGGTTCTCGGTGCAGTCAATCCTGCCGTCAGCTCTGCTCCGTACCGCAAGACACGTATCCGCCCGAACCGTCGGTCGGGCCGGTCGCGCCAGGGCCGTCCTCGCCATCGTTGTGCTCGTCCTGGGCCTAGCGCAGGGAACGGCCCGGGCCGAGCCGAGCCCGGAGTACACGGCGCCGGCGGCCCAGCCCGACAAGCCGGTACCGGTGACCCGGGTGGCGCCGGCCCGACCGCCCGCGACGGCCCCGATGCCGGACGGGACGAGGAAGCCTGCGCCGGCTTGGCCGACGCCGGGTAGTGCCGAGACGTCGGTCCCCCGGGTGCCGGTCCAGGCGCGCGCGGACGAGGCCGGCAACGCGCAGGCGCGGGCAGGTGCGCTGCCGGTGCTGGTCGGGGCGCCGCGGATCGCAGACCGGGGCCCGGCGCCGGCCAGGGTACGGGTGCAGGTGCTGGATCGGAACAGCACCGAGCGGGCCGGCGTGCGGGGCGTGTTGTTGCGGGTCGGCCGCGCCGACGCCGACGTACGGGCCGCAGCGGTCGACATCACCATCGACTACCGTCAGTTCCGCACCGCGTACGGCGCGGATTGGGCGTCGCGGCTGCGGCTGACCCTAGTACCGGAATGCATGCTGGCGGCGCCCCGGCAGAAGTGTGCCGCAATCACGCCACTGCCGTCACGTAACGATCCGCGGGCCGGCACGGTGGCCGCCACCGTGCCGTTGCCGGCCGGTTCTGCCGGTGTGACCGCTCCGTCCGCCCTGATCGCGGTATCGGCGGCATCCACCGGCCCGGCAGGGAGTTTCGCCGTCACCTCGCTTCAACCCTCGTCGACCTGGACCGCCGGCGGCAGTTCCGGCGACTTCACCTGGTCCTACCCGATGCGAGTGCCGCCGGCCCCGGGTGGGCCAGTGCCGACCGTGGGCCTGGCCTACTCCGCCCAGTCGGTGGACGGTCGGCACGCTGCCTCCAACAACCAGCCCTCCTGGCTGGGCGAGGGGTTCGAGACGACCGCCGGCGGGTTCATCGAGCGGCGCTACGAGGGCTGCGCCGAGGACATGGAGGACGACGCCAACAACACCAAGAAGACCGGTGACCTGTGCTGGGCGACGGACAACGCCGTCCTGTCCCTCGGGGGCCACTCCGGCGACCTGATCTACAACGCCGCGACGGACCGATGGCGGCTGCGTAACGACGACGGCTCCCGGGTGCAGCGGCACACCGGCGCGAGTAACGGCGACAACAACGGCGAGTACTGGGTGGTGACCACCGGCGACGGGGTGCAGTACTGGTTCGGCAAGCACCGGCTGCCGGGCTGGAGCAGCGGCGAACCGGTCACGAACTCGACCTGGACCGTCCCGGTGTACGGCAACCACGTCAACGAACCGTGCCATGCGACGGCCTTTGCCAACTCGAGTTGCCACCAGGCGTGGCGGTGGAACCTCGACTACGTCGTCGACCGGCACGGCAACTCCGCCTCCTACTGGTACCAGACCGAGACGAACAAGTATGCCCGCAACGTCGACTCCGACGACGTCGTCAGCTACGTCCGCGGCGGCTACCTCGACCGCATCGACTACGCCACCCGCCGTACCGGCGACGTCGACAGCATTTTCACCAGCGACGCACCGGCCCGGGTCGACTTCGACGTCGACGACCGGTGCCTGTCCGGCTGCGGCACGCACGACGAGTCGCACTGGCCCGACACACCCTGGGACCAGGAATGCACCGAGTCGACGTGTGAGACATTCAGCCCGACGTTCTGGTCCACCAAACGTCTGAAGACGGTGACCACGCGGATCCGCAACGGCACGGACTATCGCGACGTCGAGCGGTGGACGCTCACCCACACCTTCCCGGACCCGGGCGACGGCACCCGGGCCGGCCTGTGGTTGTCGAAGCTGTCCCACACCGGTCTGGTCGGCACCGCGGTCAACGTCCCGGACGTCGAGTTCGCCGGAGTGCAGCGGGAGAATCGGGTCGACACGATCGACTTCGCGGCGGCGATGAACTGGTGGCGGATCTCGCAGATCCGGTACGAGACGGGAGGCACGCTCAGCGTCCTGTACAGCGACCCGGACTGTGTGGCGGGCACCCGGGTGCCGTCCGAGCCGGCCTCGAACACGCTGCTGTGCTATCCGGTGCGCTGGACACCGGAAGGGTACGACGACCCGGTCGTCGACTATTTCCACAAGTACCTCGTCACCACCGTCTACCAGGCGGACAACACCGGCGGTGCGCCGCCGAACGGCAGCCCGCCCACCGTGACGACCTACCGGTACCTGGGCGACCCGGCCTGGCACTACAGCGACGACGACGGTCTGATCGAGAAGAAGGACAAGACCTGGTCCGTGTGGCGCGGCTACGCGAAGGTCGCCGTCATCACGGGCGATGCCGGCGAGCAGACGTACCAGGAGACGACCTATTTCCGCGGTATGCATGGTGACCGGGCCGCCTCCGGAACCCGTACCGTCCCGGTCACCGGTACCGGGGTGCCCACCGTGAACGATGAGGACGCCTACGCCGGCATGACCCGGGAGACCACGGTCTTCGACGGCCCCGGCGGCGCGGTCGTCTCCAAGCAGGTTCACGAGCCATGGCAGTCGCCTCCCACCGCCTCCCGAACCGTCAACGGCGATGCCGTGCACGCCCGTTACACCGGTACCCTCGCCAGCCACGAACGCACCACCCTCGACGGGGGACGTGGCGAGCGGGTCCGGACGATCCGCAACACATTGGACGCCTACGGGATGCCGACCGCGGTCGACGACTCGGGCGACACCGCCGTCACCGGCGACGAGATCTGCACGCGGTCCACCTACGAGCCACGGAACACCAACGACTGGCTGCTGATGTTCAGCCATCGGGTCCGGTCATTCGCGCTGCCGTGTAGGGCAGCTGGGGACGACGCCGAACTGACCGACTCCGACCTGATCTCGGACACCCGCACCACCTACGACAACCAAGCCCACGGCACCGCACCCACCGAAGGCCTGGTCACGAAGACCGAGAACGCGAACGCGTGGAACGCGGGCAACCCCGATTACGACCAGGTCAGCCGAGCCGCCTACGACGCACAGGGCCGCATCACGAACTCGTGGGACGCGCTGGACAACGAGATCACCACCGTCTACGAACCGGCCGGCCTCGGACTGGTCACCCAGACGGTCGTCACCAACCCGCTCGATCACGTGACAACCACCACCATCGAGCCCGCCTGGGGCGTACCCACCAGTATCACCGACCCGAACGGCAAGCGTACGGAGACCGGCTACGACGGCCTGGGCCGGCTGACCGCGGTCTGGGAAGCGGGACGGGACAAGAACACGCAGACCGCGAACACGAAGTACAGCTACCTCCTCCGCAACGACGCGCCCAGCGTGGTCAGCACCCACACGCTCAACGCGGCCGGCAACTACCTGGACACCCACACCCTTTACGACGGGTTGCTGCGTCCACGCCAGACGCAGTCATGGTCCGCCTCCGGCGGGCGCCTGCTCACGGACACCTTCTACGACACGGCGGGCCGGTCGGTCCGTACCCACGGTGCCTACCACGCCGCCGGCGCCCCAGGCACCGAGCTGACCACCGCCACCGACTGGCAGGACATAGCGAACCAGACCACGACCGAGTACGACGGCACGGGCCGACCGACCGCCGAAATCTTCCACTCCTACAGCGAGGAGCGCTGGCGGACCAGCCGATCCTTCGGCGGAGATCGAACCGACGTGACACCTCCGGCCGGCGGCACCGCCGCCTCGACCGTCACCGACGCGCACGGCCGCACCGTGGCCGTCCGTCAATACCACGCCAGCACTCCCACCGGCACGTACGACGCCACGAGCTACTCCTACAACCGCAAGGGCCAACTCGCCGAGGTGACCGACGCGGCCGGCAACGCCTGGTCCTACACCTACGACGTGCGGGGCCGACAGGTCACTGCGGCCGATCCGGACAAGGGGCTCACCACGAGCGGATACGACGTCGGTGGACGGCTGACCTCGACCGTCGACGCCCGCAATGTCCGGCTCACCTACACCTACGACGCGCTCAACCGGCGCACCGCGGTGCAGCAGCCCGGCGTGGGGACCAGGGCGCGTTGGACCTACGACACCATCGCCAAGGGCCACCTCTACCAGTCGGTTCGGTTCGTCGGCACCGCCAGCTACACCACGCGGATAACCGCGTACGACGACGCCTATCGTCCGACCGACCAGTCCGTGATCATTCCCGCCACGGAGACCGGTCTCGCCGGCACCTACACGTTCGGCACCTCGTACAACGCCGACGGCACCATCGCCGCCCGGAACTATCCAGCCACCGCCGGCCTGCCGGCCGAGTCCGTCTCGTACGTGTACGACGAGACGACGGGCATGCCGGTCAGGGCGAACAGCAACTTCAACAACACCGCTCTCAGCTATGTCTCCCAGACCGGCTACAACGCTCTCGGGCAGGTCACCACGCTCCAGCTTTACACCGGAGTGCACACTGGGCTCGGGGCGCGGGTTGACCAGACGTTCACCCACGAACTCGGTACCGGCCGGCTCACTGCGGTCCGCACCGACCGGCAGTCCGTCTCGCCGTTCACCGTGGCGAACACCGAGTACGAATACGACGACGCCGGCAACATCACTCGGGTCAGCGACGTGGCCACGGGTGACCATCAGTGCTTCGAGTACGACCACCTGCGCAGGCTCAATCAGGCATGGACGCCCACCTCCGGCACCTGTGACACCCCGAGCACCGCGCGGGTGGGCGGTCCCGCTCCGTACTGGCAGTCGTGGACCTACGACGTCACAGGTAACCGGCTGAGCCAAAACGATCATGCCACCTCCGCCGGCGGCATGAGTCGGCGGGTCGATTACACCTATCCCGACGCCGGATCTGCGCGACCGCATGCGGTCACCGGACGGACGACCACGATCGGCGCCAGCGCGACCACCGTCGGCTACGCGTACGATCTCGCCGGCAACACCCTGACCCGGCCCTCGGCTGCGGGCACCCAGACGCTGACCTGGGATCCGGAGGGGCATCTGGCCAACAGTGTCGATTCGACCGGCACTACGGAATACATCTACGACGCCGACGGCAACCGGCTGATCCGGCGCGATCCGAGTGGCAGGACGCTCTACCTCCCCGGCCAGGAACTGCGTTACACCACCGCAACCGACACTGTGGCCTGCACTCGCTACTACACCTACCGCAACGCCACGATCGCGTCCCGCACCACGGCCGGGCTGACCTGGCTGTCCGCAGACCATCAGGGGACCGCGACGGTCGCTATCGACGCCGCGACCCAGCAGGCCACGATCCGTCGGCAGACACCCTTCGGGGAGTCCCGCGGCGGGACGCCGCTCTGGCCGAACAGCAAGGGCTTTGTCGGTGGCATCAGAGACAACACCGGGCTGACCCATCTCGGGGCCCGGGAGTACGACCCCGACATCGGCCGATTCGTCTCCGTCGACCCGGTGCAGGACCTGAACGATCCTCAGCAGTGGAACGCGTACGCCTACTCGAACAACTCGCCGGTCACACTCTCCGACCCGGACGGGCTCAAGCCGCTGATTGGCAACAGTGGCTGGGACGAGCCGTCGCTGTTCGACGACGGAGGCTACAAGCTCACGAACAAGGGCGGCAAGTGGACTACCGAGAAGATTCGCTCCAGTAAGTGGTTCGACTATTATCGGAACACCGTCATACCGCCGAAGGATGTGAAGTTCGACCCCGTATACGGGTGGGATGTCAAAGAAACAACGCTGTTCGGTGCGGCGACGGTGTACGACAAAGACGGGAACCTGATCGCCAGCGACGACAATTTCCGGAGCGGTGGCGGCACGCTCGACGGCGAGACCAGCCGGTGGGACAAGCACGTGGAGCCCCGGGTCGTCAAGTGGTACGAGTCAGCCGGCGTCCTCAAGCCGGGCAGCACGCTCTATATCACGGTGAATGAGCCAGGGCGCGAATCCTGCACGCAGTGCGCTCCCCTGCTGCGAAAGACCGCCGATCGGCTCGGCATTAGGATCGTCTACGAAGCGCCGGGCGCCGCGCCCGTGGTCTATGGGGAGAACCATGCGAAAGCGCCGCTCAAGGGCGCCCCGGCCGCACCGAAGCGTCCCCTCAAGTCGACAACGCCGAAGGTGCAGCCCGCGCCGCCCGCCGGACTGTTCGATGAACCTTCCGGGAAGCCCGGCGGGGCTCCGCCGAAGGGCCCCAGCGGCAACGTCGGACGCGGCATCGGTGGCGCGGCGGGCGTCGTCGGAGTCGGCGCCGACATATATTTCTTCGGCAGGTACGGTCCCTGTGGCCTGATGCCAGTCGACATTCCCCAATGCAGGCCTCCGCTGCCGGGCAGTACGGCATAGCGGCTCGGCCGTAACCGCCGCGCTCGGGGTGTGGGTGCCGATCGCTCGATCGATCGGCACCCACTCTGTCGACGTTATCGGCGTGGGCACACGAGCATCGACGCAGCGAGCCGTGGGAAGGAATTTCGTCGATGTTACGATCTCACACATGCCCGAACCGACTGTTGAACTGGACAGGATCGACTGGTCATCTTTGATCGATTCCTACGGCCGACCAGCGGTGGAGGTGCCGCACCTGTTGCGGAGCGTATGGTCGGCCGACCCGCAGGTGCGACGGAGCGCGTACGAGCAACTCATAGGCCGGCTGGTCCATCAGGGTTCGTCCTGTCCGGCTGCCCTCGCCGCCGTACCGTTCCTGATCGATCTGGTTGCCGATTCGCAAGCTCCGGACCGGTTCGCCGCGTGCCAGGTGCTGACTGCGGTGGCTATCGGCGACGAGACCGGCTGGCTGACCGACTCCCCGGATCCGGTCGCGATGCGGCGGGAGGTGGCCCGCACCGCTGTCCTGAGCGTCGCGGAACTCGAACGGGAGCGGGCAGCCTGGGCCGCTGCAGGGCGTACCGAACACGAACGGCGGATGCGAGCCATAGCGGTGGCCGGCGACGACGTGGAGGCGCGGCGCGCGGAGGCCCAGCAGGAATTGGCCGCGTACGACGCGGTCCGGGTGGGCGTGCCAGTTTACGCGGCCGCGCTGCAGTCGCCCTTTCTGGCCGTACGGTTGTACGCCGCGCATCTGCTGGCCTGGTTTCCGGAGGAGCGCGAGATCGCGGTACCTGCGCTCACCCGGCTCATCGTTGAGGAACAGAAGCCTGTTGTGGCTGCCACCGCCTGCCTCTCGGCCAGTCTCTGCGCCAGCCCGGACGACCGGTTGCTGATCGACGCACTCACCGCTCGCCGAACCGACGGGGACCGCATGGTGTGCTCGGCTGCCGTGATCGGCCTCGCCCGCGTGGTGTCGCATCCCGACCGGGGCCTCATCGAGGACCTGTACGAGTCCCTGCTCGACAATGCGGAGCCAGAACCGCTCCTGCCGTTCCAGGACGGTGATCTGTCTGCCATGGCCGCCTTCGCGGCCCGCCACCTCGGCGGCGACAGCGCGCAGGACCGGGTCGACGTGATCGCCAAGCGGCTTGAGGCCCGGCGTGACCGCGACCCACTCACGCAGGTGCGGGCGTTGCTGGAAGCGGCGTTTCCCTCCGGACCGATTCCCGACGGCACCGCGTTCGAGGTTCTAACTCCATGGCAGCACAGAGCGGTCCTCGCCCTGTGGCAGAGCCGTGCCCTCGACGGGGGACCGATGGTGTCGATGACGCTCGGCCGGTTCAACCTGCCGACGACGAAGAATGAGCTCCGGGTCTGGTGCGGACTACCACGCTGAGACGGCAGGCCAGAGACCGGAGGATCACCTGCGGCCGACTGCTGTTATACCTGGGTGACCTGGTGTCGTGGAGATCGTTCCAGGCTGCCCGCTGTTTCTCGTTGATCACCCGTGAGTCGTCGTCGGTGTCGTTTGCCGGGACGTTGCGGTACATGGGGCGGTCGGACGCTGCACTGGGTCGACCCGACTGATGTCACTCATCGAGCCGGGGGTGTTGTCGGGGAGCAGATTGGGAGCAGGTCCGCACTTCCGCGGTCAGTTCCCAAGTGCTACGGCTCTCTGTCGCTCGATCAGGTGAGGTGCAGAACAGCTTGGTATACCTCAAGCAGCAGCCGTGCCACCGCTGGCTGCGCGAGCACACCGATCCCGCCGACACGATCCTCTACCTGGGAATCGACGCGAGTGAGCGAGTCGCACCGACGCCATCGAGCCAGACTGGGCGGTCCTGCCCTGCCCGTTCGGTTCCCGATGTGGGAGGATCGCAACATTTGGTGGCGAGCGCGGGCGGGTGCACAGAACAGCGCGCCTGCGCCCTGCGTCAGCAGAGCCCGGCATCATCGCCGCTCAGGAGGGACATCAGATCTTCCCGATGGTCGTTTCCTCACCACGACCGTGGAGGTGCCCCATCCTGGCCGGGCAGCCTCATCATCCGTGGTGGCAGGTGACCTGGCCCCGCTTGACTGAATCGGTGGAGAGCGGGCTGCGAGGGCAGGTCTGGACGGTCTAGCATGGCGGCTCCCACACTGGCCGTGGTCACGACTGTGGTCACACCTCAAGATCAAATGCCCGTCCTTTGCTGGCATCCGGCAGCAGCTGGCATCATTGACGCGGGCAAATCTTCCCTGCTTGATGTATGCATCGGCATCGCGTGGCATGGCGTGACAGAATTGTTACCAGACTGGCAGTGTGGGGGTCAGGGGTTCGAGTCCCCTCGGCTCCACCCATGCGAAACGCCCTGGTGAGGGAGTGAGTCTCCCGCCAGGGCGTTTGTCGTTTCTGATCTTTGTGGGCCGCTGCGTGCCAGAACAGGCGCTGATCTTGCCCCGCGTGCACTTCAGCTTCCGTCTGGCGGCGCCGGCGGCATGCCGAGCGGACGGTGGCTTCGGCACGGTGGCGGAGGACTTCACGATCAGGTGAGCCAGCCGGGACCAAGCGTTGGCGCTCTCAGGTCGAGTAGCCGGGAGGGGTCCAACCTCCGGCTTTCACAGATCTGGACGTAACAGTCTCACCGTGAACGCTCTAGGTCAGGGGACCATCGACGGCCGGGCTCCCGCCATCTGCCGCGGCATGACTCATGGACTGCCCAGGCGATCGGTGGAGAGGATGCCGTCGAGCGCCCAGGCGCACCGTCGCTGCGCCCAGCAGGGTCGCGGCGGCCAGCGGCAGCCACAGCGCCGCCGCGCCCAGGCTGAGCAGACCGGTGATGATGACGGGATCGACGGCCCGGGCCAGGCCGTAGCTGAGCTGCCAGCGGGCGAGCGTGCGCCCCATCAGGTGTGACGGTGCTGACTCGATCACCAGCGGCACGCTGCTGCCGGTGTAGAGAATTTCACCCAGCGTGTAAGGCATGATGACCAGCGCGACGAGCACCGTGCCGGGGCCGCCGCCGGTCGCGCCGCCGAGCCAGAAGGCGAGGTAGGAGCCGGCGAGCAACAGGCCGGACCAGAAGAGCACGGTGCGGTGCGGCCACTTCGCGAGGCGCACCACAACGACCAGTTGCAGCGCAATCACCATGACGGTGTTGGCGACGAAGATGCCCGAGGCCACGCCAGGGACGCGTGCAGGCCTGCACCAGCAGCAGCGGCAGGGCGATCTCGAGGATGTCGGCGTAAACGCGTACGGAATGCCGGCCAGAGCCAGGATGGTAACGGTGCGTAGGCCCGCCTCCGGCCAGCATTGACCGGTCGGCCGACCAGGCACAACGGGGAGCAGCGTGCCAGATCCGTGCCAGGTCAGTAGGTTACGTTGGGTGATTGACGGGGACTGGCGGGGAGAGCGACCGCATCGCCGGAGGTCACGACCGCGTTGGCCAGGACGATTCGAGAGATCCCCTGGCAGTGTGGGGGTCAGGGGTTCGAGTCCCCCTCGGCTCCACGCTCGTCCGGGCAGGTCGATCGGCATCAGGGGCGCCCAGCCGCAGCAGTACCAGTAGCCGGTGGGCCATGGCGGGAAGTCGACCGGGAGTTGCCGCCTGGAGCATGTGGCGGCGGTGGTGGGCGTGCCCACCCGCCGCTACGCTGTGCGCGTTGATCGTCAAGGATGGTGTAGCCGAGGTGGTCCTGCGCTGCCGCTGTCTCGGCGTCATGGAGGTCTGGGACGGGGACAGCTGGCGCGCGGTCCGCGGCACGAGACTGAGATCCCTGCTCGCCGCCCTGGTGCTGCACTTCGGCGCGGACGTCTCGCCTGACCAGTTGGTGGCGGAGGTGTGGGCGGCCGGATCGGCGCCGACCTCGGCCCGGTCCCTGGTCCGGGGGTACGTGATGTCCCTGCGCCGGGCGTTCGGGCCCGACGGCGCGGCGATCGTGGTCGGCGGCCGCACCGGCTACCGCTTCGCGCTGCCTCGGGACGCGGTCGACAGCTACCGCTTCGAACGGCTCTGCGCCGACGGGCGGGCGGCGCTGCGCGCCGGAGAGCTGTGGCAGGCCCGGCAGATCCTGGCCGAGGCGCTCGGGCTCTGGGCCGGCCCAGCGCTGCCGGACACGCCCCGCAGCCCGTCGCTGTCGGCCTACGCCGCACGTCTGGAGGAACTCCGGCTAGTCGCACTGGAGGCCCGGATCGAGGCGGACCTGCACCTGTGCCGGCATCGCGAGATCCTTGGCGAACTGCGGCAACTGGTGGCCGAGCATCCGGGTCGGGAACGCGTGGTGGCGCAGTGGATGCGCGCGCTGTACGCCGACGGCCGGCGGGCGGAGGCCCTCAACGCGTACCTGCACGCTCGGCAGCGACTGGTCGGCGAGTTCGGCATCGACCCGGGGCCCGAGCTGCGCCGCGTTCACCAGAGCATCCTCGCCGATGGCCCGGGCGATCCCGAACCGCCGGATCACCCGGCGTCCGCGGGGGGCGCCGACGACGCCCAACGGCGAGTCGCCGGATCTTTTTGTACGCGGCGGGTCGCCGACCCGGACCGGACCGGGACCTGGCCGGAGGAGCCACGTCGACCCTGGCAGACGCCGGCCGACATCGCGGACTTCGTCGGCCGCGAGCAGGAACTGGCCGACTGCCAGCGCTGGCTCGGGGCGCCCGGGGAGACGGTGTTACGGGTGGTGGCGATCTGCGGCCGGGCGGGTGTCGGCAAGAGCACGCTCGCGGTGCACCTGGCACACCGGCTACGCCCGGCGTACCCCGACGGCCAGCTTTACGCCGACCTGCGCGGCGACAGCGAGCCGGCGCGCCCCGCCGATGTGCTCGGCACCTTCCTGCGCGGGCTCGGCGTACCCGGGATGTCGGTTCCGGACGACACCGACGAGCGCGTCGCGATATTCCGCAGCCACCTCGCCGACCGGCGGCTGCTGGTCATTCTCGAGAACGCCGCCGACGAGCGACAGGTACGGCCGCTGCTGCCTGGCGGCTCCGGCTGCGCGGTCCTGGTGACCAGCCGGTCCCGGCTGTCCGCGCTGGCCGGAGCGCACCTGCTCAACCTCGACGTCTTCCCGGTGGAGTCCGCGCTCGCCCTGCTCGAACGGAGCCTCGGCACGCAGCGGTTCCGGGCCGAGCTGACCGCGGCCACGGACCTGACCGGCCTCTGCGGTCACCTGCCGCTGGCGGTCCGGATACTGGCCGCGCGCGTCGCGGCGAGCCCGCACACCCCGCTGTCCTGGTTCGTCGAGCAGCTGACCGACGAGCGGCGTCGCCTGGACGAACTCCGGGTCGGCGACCTCGATGTCCGGGCCAGCATCGGCTCCGGGCTGCGCGCGATGGCCGATCCCGAGCACCGGGTCCTGCGCCGGCTGGCGCTGTTCGACGCGCCCGACGTACCGGCGTGGGTGGCCGCGGCGGCCGCGGACCTGCCACCGGCGGCGGCTGAGGCCGCCCTGCGCGCGTTGGTGGCGCGACGTCTGCTCGATGATGCCGGGGTGGACCGGTGCGGGCAGCTCCGGTACCGGTTCCATTCCCTGGTCCGGCTCTTCGCCTGGGAGCGCGCGGAACAGGAGCCGGCGGCGGAGCGCGCGGCGGCGGTGGACCGCGTACTGGCCGGCTGGCTCACCCTGGCCCGGCACGCGGACCGTCACGTGCCGGCCCGGACCCTCGCCGTTGTCGAAGCACCGGCGCCCACCTGGCCGGTGCCGGAGCCGGTCCTGCGGGCCGCCGAGCGCAATCCGTTCGGCTGGTTCGAGGCGGAACAGCCAGCGCTCCTGGCGACGGTGCTCCAGGCCGCCGCAACCGGACGGGCCGGCACGGCCTGGCGCCTCGCCGCCGCCGCCCACAGCTATTACGAGCTGCGCAACCTGTACGACGACGGGCAGCGTACGCACGAGACGGCGCTGGCGGCTTGTCAGGCCGCCGGCGACGAGCTCGGGACGGCCGTCCTGCGCCGCAACCTGGCCGACCTGTTCAGCTCGAAGCCCGGGTCGGACGTGGAGGTCAAGCTCGGCCACGCGACGGCGGCACGGGAGCTGTTCCGCCGGCTCGGCAACCGGCGCGGCGAGGCGGACGCGTGGTACCTGTCCGCGACCGTGCACCGGACCCGGGGCGAGCAGCAGGCCGCGCTGCGCTGCCTGGCGACCGGATACCGCCTTGCCCGCGAGGCCGGGTACCGCCTCGGTATGCTGCACGTCTGGCAGCAGCTCAGCATTCTGCGCCGGCAGCAGGGCCGGCTCGGCGAGGCGCTGAGCGACGCCCGGATCGCCCAGGCCCTCGCCGCCGAGCTGCACAGCCCGCGGGACCGGAGCGTGGTGCTCGGCCTGATCGGAGCCATCCACCGGGACCGGCACGAGGCGGGACCGGCCGAGGCGGCCCTCACCGAGGCGATCGCGATCGCGGAACGCATCGCCGACCGGCTCCAGCTCGCCTTCCTCTACGGTCATCTCGGCGGACTCTACGCGGACCAGGGGCATCCGGCGGCTCGGTCCACCCTCGACCATGGCCTGGCGCTGAGCCGGGCCGGCCACTCGCTGTTCGGGCAGGCGCTCGCACTGCACGCCCTCGGCCGGCTGGACCTCGCCGCTCTCGACCCCGACCGGGCGGTCACCCGGCTCTCCGAGGCCGCCGAGCTCTATCGCCGGGCCGAGCACCGGTACGCCGAGGCGAGGGTGCTCGCCACGCTCGCCCAGGCCCTGGCGGTCGCCGGCGACCCGGCGCGGGCCCGGGACGCACGCCACCATGCGGTTCGCCTGCTGCGGCGGCTGGGTAACCACGCCGAGGCGGCGTCGGTGGCGGGTGCGGCCGCCGAAGCGGCCGGGAAATCGACCGTAGAGATTCCGTAGACCCAGCGTAGAAATCGCCGTTGACCTGCGGATTTGCTGCTTGTGACGATGATCCAACCGCCGTAGCGTGCTGTCTCGTCGGACGGACCAGAGCCGGTGGCGTCCGGTCCGACACTGTCCCGGGTGGACGGCGTGCCTCGGCGTGGCGTCGCCATCCGATTTCCCCACTCTTCGATGGAGGAGAGCCGATGAGCATCGGACGACTCGCTGACAAGGTCCTGTCCCTGATGGTGCCGAAGATGAGCGCATCCGCCGCGCAGCAGACGACCTGCATGTACTGCAGCAGCACCTACTCGAAGCGCTGCGTGCGCGACTGCGTCCAGGGCGTCTGCGAGCCGTGGCGCTGCGCCGGCTGCGGGACCTGCTGACCGGACCGCCGACGTCGGGGCGGATGACCGGGACTCGCCGGCCCGTCCGCCCCGCCCGGTCGATGCCATCGGCCCCGACGAGAAGGGCATGCAGGTGCGCTACGTCGCGATGAGTTGTCTGGTCACGCTGGCCGTCGTGTTCACGGTCTCGGCGTTCAGCAAGCTGCGTGGTCGGTCCGCGTACGACGCCTTCGTCGCCGCCACCGGCCGGCTGGTGCCCGTCGGTTGGCTGCCCGCCGGTCCGGTCGCGGCGCTGGTCCTCGGCGCCGAACTGGCGGTAGCGGTGCTGTTACCTGTACTGCCCGCCGCCGGGCTGGCGCTGGCCGCCGTCCTGCTCGCCGCGTTCTGCGCCGGGATCCTGCGTGCGCTGCGGCGGGGGGTCCATGCCCCGTGCCGCTGCTTCGGCGCCTCCGACACGCCCCTGCGCCGTCGGCACGCGGGGCGGGCCGCCGCCCTCGCCGCCGTCGCGCTGATCGGGGCGGTCGCGTCCGGTCCGGCGTCCGGCCAGGACCTGATCACCCGCGCCCGGCCGGAGGCCGTCGCGCTCGCCGTCGGTGTCGCCGCCGTGCTCGCCCTGCTCACGTTCACCCTCGACGACCTCGTAGACCTCTTCGCGCCCGGGCCGGTGCCGGCCCGGCGCGCGACCGTGACGAAGGGATCCCCGGATGCCCGTGCTGGTCACCGCGACCGTGCTACTCGGACTGCTCACTCTGGTTAACCTCCTGCTGACGCTCGGCGTGGTGCGACGGCTGCGGGAACACGCCGAGCTGCTGTCCCGGCAGTCACCCCGCGACGACGCGAGGGTCCTGCCGATCGGCGCGACCGTGGCCGACTTCAGCGCGACCACAACCGACGGTCAACCGGTGTCGCGGGACACGCTCGCCGACGAGACGCTCGTCGGCTTCTTCAGCCCCGGCTGCGACGCGTGCGACGAACTGCTGCCCGGGTTCATCGAGCGGGCGGCGACGGCGTCCCGGGGCCGGGGCGGTGTGCTGGCGGTGGTGGAGGGGGACCAGGCGGCCGCCGAGCCGTACGTCGTGATGTTGTCGCCGGTCGCCCGCGTGGTGCGGCAAACGCCCGGTACGCCGGGACTGATCGCCGCCCTCGGGGTCGGTGCGCTCCCCGCCGTCTATCTGCTCGACGGACAGGGGCGGGTTACCGCCAGCGGTCATCGGCTCGACGAGCTTCCGGTCCCGGCGCACGCCTGATGCCGCCGGGTAGGGACCAGCACGCCGCCGGTGCCGGGGCGGCCCGGCGCCCGCTGCTCGCCGCCGCCGCGACGGCGACCGGACTCGCCTGGGGCGCCGCCCGTGGCGGCGTGCTGATGCTGGGGATGGCCGCCGTCGTCGGTGGCGTCGCCCCGGTCCTGGTCGCCTGGCTCACCCGGGCCGTCCTGGATGGGGTCGGCGGCGGCGCCCTGGTCTCCGAACTGGTCCTCCTCGGTGCCGCGCTGGCGCTCACCGGCGTCCTGCTGGCGGTGCTTCCGCAGGTCGAGCAGTACCTGCGGGCCGAGGTGGACCGCGCGGCGAGCCGGCTGGGGGTGGAACGCCTGCACGCCGCCGTCGACCGGCTCGTCGGGCTCGGGCGGTTCGAGGATCCGTACTTCCTGGACCGGCTCCGGCTCGCCGGGGACTCGGTCCGCTCGCCCGCCGAGATCGTCGAGGCCGCGCTGGCCGCCGGCCGCGGTCTGCTGGTGCTGGCCGGTTTCCTGGGTTCGCTGTTACTGCTGAGTCCGGTGATGGCGTTGGTCGTGGTCGTCGCCGCAGGGCCCACGCTCCTCGCCGAACTGGCCCTCTCCAGGCGGCGGGTGGGGATGACGTTTGACATCACGCCGGCCGAGCGCCGGGAACTGTTCTACAACAATCTGCTCACCAGCGTGGCGGCGGCGAAGGAGGTCCGCCTCTTCGGCGCCGGGGCCTTCCTGCGGGCCCGGATGATGGCCGAACGCCGTACCGCGGACCGGGCCCGGCGCGCGACCGACCGGCGGGAGCTGTTCGCCCAGGGCGGGCTCGCGTTGCTCGCCGCCGTGGTGGCCGGCGGCGGCCTGGTCTGGGCCGTCCGCTCCGCCCACGCCCGGGCGCTGTCGGTCGGCGACGTCTCGCTGTTCATCCTCGCCGTCGCCGGAGTGCAGAGCGCGCTCGGCACCATGATCAGTGCTCTCGCCGGGGCGCACCAGCGGTTGCTGTTCATCGACCACTACCGGGCGATGCTCACCGCGGAGCCGGACCTGCCGACGCCGTCCGCGCCGCGCCCGGTGCCGCCGCTGCGGCACGGCATCGAGTTGCGCGACGTGTGGTTCCGGTACTCCGACGACCACCCCTGGGTCCTGCGCGGTGTCAACCTGACGATTCCGGCGGGTACGGCGACGGCGCTGGTCGGTCGGAACGGCGCCGGCAAGAGCACCCTGGTCAAGCTGCTCAGCCGGTTCTACGATCCGACCCGGGGCGCGGTGCTGTGGGACGGTGTGGACCTGCGTGAGCTGGATCCCCGACAGCTCCGGGAACGAATCACCGCCGTGTTCCAGGATTTCGTGGAGTACGACCTGTCAGCGGGCGAGAACATCGGGATCGGTGACGTCGAGCGGATCGGTGACCCGGACCGGATCCAGCTCGCCGCCCGCCGCGCCGGCGTCCACGCCGACCTCGCCGCCCTGCCCTACGGCTACGACACGTTGCTGTCGCGGCTGTTCCTGACCGAGACCGACCGCACTGATCCCCGTACCGGAGTGGTGCTCTCCGGCGGGCAGTGGCAGCGCCTGGCGCTGGCCCGGGCCTTCGTCCGGGACGCGCGTGACCTGATGATCCTGGACGAGCCGAGCGCCGGGCTCGACGCCGCGGCGGAGTACGAGGTGCACGCCGGCCTGCGCCGGCACCGGGCGGGCCGGACCAGTGTCCTGATCTCGCACCGCCTGGGCGCGGTGCGAGACGCCGATTCGATCGTCGTACTCGACGCCGGGGTGGTGACGGAGCAGGGCAGCCACGCGGAGCTGCTGGCGGCGGAGGGCACGTACGCGACCCTGTTCCGGTTGCAGGCGGCCGGATACACCGGTGAGGACGACGCGCCCGAGCCCGGACGGCGGATGGACGTGGTGCCGTGACCGTCGTGACGGTGGTGAGCGCCGTGGTCGGCGCGCTGACCGCCGCCCTGGCCGTGGCGGGGTGGTGGGCCCGCCGTCGCCTGGTGGTGGTGACGGTACGGGGGTCCAGCATGCAGCCGACGTTCCAGCACGGTGACCGGGTCCTGGTCCGCCGGGCACCGATCACCGCCGTCCGTCCCGGGCAGGTGGTGGTGGTCGCCGCCGGCCGACCGGTTGGTCCGCTGCCGCCCGACTACCCGCTCTGGATGATCAAACGGTTGCGTGCGGCCCCGGGAGACCCGGTGCCCCGGCACGAGGTGCCGGCGCTGGCGTCGGTGCCGGAGCAGACCGTGCCCGCGGACCGGATGGTGGCGCTCGGCGACAACCCGGCGGGCGCCGACTCGCGGCAGCTCGGCTACTTCTACACCGCGAATCTGCTGGGTGTGGTAACCCGTCGCCTTGCCCGGGCACCGCTGGGCACCGGCTGAGAGATCGTGGCCCGGTCTTCCTCCGTGGCACCTCCTCCGTCTGCTGCTGGTCATCGGCCGAGGTCGATCGCCCGGTTGACCTGATGTGACTCAGGACACAGGCGTGCGGGAACTCTGGCGGGGGTGCCCGTCGTCTTGCCTGATGTGAGAGGGAGCTTGGACGGACTCGACGAGGGTGAGCTGCTGCGCCGCGTTGCGCGGAGCGACCGGCGCGCCTTCGACGAGCTGTACCGGCGTACCGCGCCCTGGTTGACGGTGCGGCTGCGCCGGCGCTGCGCCGACGACGACGTGGTGGCCGAGGTGCTCCAGGAGACCTACCTGGCGGTGTGGCGATCGGCCGGCAGCCAGGCGCACGCCTCGGCCGGGGGCAGCGCCCTGGGCTGGCTCTGGACGATCGCCGCCCACCGGCTGATAGACGCGCTCCGCCACCGGGCCCGCCGGGAGCGGGTCCCGGCGGTACGGACCTTCGAGACCGTGGCTCCGGCGGCCGAGGAGGAGGCGCTGGCCGGCGGGATCGACGCCGATCTGGAGCGGGCCCTGCTGGCGTTGCCGTCGGAGCTGCGCCAGGTGCTGCGCGCGATGGTCCTCGACGGGCTGACCGCACGGGAGACCTCGCTGCTGCTCGGCGTACCGGAAGGGACCGTGAAGACCCGCGCGCGGCGGGCCCGGATCGCGTTGCGGGAGGCGCTGTCATGACCACTCATCCCACGCCCGCCCTGATCTCCCGGTACGCCGCCGGAGCCGGGGGCGTCGACGACGTGACCGTCTGGGCCGTCGAGGCGCACCTGGAGTCCTGCCCCGGCTGCCGGGCGCTGCTGGCGACCGCCGCCGACCCGGGCACCCGGGACCTGCTGGACCGGGTGGCCGCCGGAATCGCCGCCGGAATCGCCGCCGGCCCGGCACCGGCGCGTCGGAGGCGGCTGCGGCGCACCGGCGTCGCCGTACGGGTCCTGCCCTGGCTGGCCATGGCGGTCGGGCTGATGCTCGCCGCGGTCGTCTTCGAGCAGATCTTCGACAACCTGCCCTCGCTGGTGCTGCTGATCGCGCCGGTGGCGCCGCTGCTGCCGGTGGCCGCCGTGTGGAGCCGGCGTACCGATCCCGCCTGGGAGCTGATGGCCACGGTGCCCCGTACCGGGTTGTGGCTGCTGCTGCGCCGCACGCTGGCGCTGCTCGCGGCGGTCGTACCGGTCCTGGCGGTGGCGGGCTGGTGCACGGGGCACGCGCCGGCCCTGTGGTTGCTGCCGTGTCTGGCCTTCATCTCCGGAAGCCTGGCGCTGGGCGGGTTGATCGGGGTGGACCGGGCGGCACTCGCACTGGCCGGCGCCTGGGCCGCGACGGTGGTGGTGCCGAGCCTCTCCGTCCACCGGCTACCGGTGGTGCTGGAGGGCGGTAGCTGGCCCGGCTGGGCGGCGGCCACCGTGGCGCTGCTGGCCGTGGTGCTCGTCCGGGCCGCCGACTACCGCCGGCTCGGCGTGAATCGCGGCTGACCCGGCGCCCCGAAACCCGGCGGTCCGTCCGCTTCCCATACGGCCCTGGCAGCGTACGACCGCGATACATAGAGAAATGTCAATGTGTGTGACAAGTGGACGACGAATGGAGAGATCATGATGCGCGCGGTCAGCGCGGCGGAGACCGCACCGACCACCTACGCGTGGGCGGTGCACGCCGAGAAGCTGCTGGTCCGGGCCGGACGGCACCTGGCGGTGAACGGGCTCGACCTGGCGTTGGGCACCGGCGTGCACGGGCTGCTCGGCCCCAACGGCGCCGGCAAGACGACCCTGATGCGGGCCCTGGCGACCGTCGCCGCGCCGGCCGGCGGGCGGCTGAGCCTGCTGGGTGACGACGTCACCGGCCGTGCGGACCTGCGTCGGGTACGGCGGGTCCTGGGTTACCTGCCGCAGCATTTCGGCTTCTATCCGCGCTTCACCGTCCGGGAGTTCGTCGAGTACATGGCCTGGCTCAAGGAGATGCCGAAGGCGACGATTCCCGGTGCCGTGCAGCGGGCCGTCGAACGGGTGGGGCTGGCGGAGCGGGCCGACTCCCGGATGAAGACGCTATCCGGCGGCATGCTGCGGCGGGCCGGTATCGCCCAGGCGATCGTCAACGACCCGCAGGTGCTGCTCCTCGACGAGCCGACCGTCGGCCTGGACCCGGAGCAGCGCCTCGACTTCCGCGAGCTGCTGCGCGAGATCGGCGTGGACGGTTGCGTACTGGTCTCCACCCACCTGGTCGAGGACGTCGCGGCGGCCTGCACCGACGTGGTGCTGCTCCACGAGGGCCGGCTGGTGTGGCAGGGCACCGCGACGCAGTTGGCGCAGGAGGGCGGCGCCGCCGACGCGGGTGACAGCGCCGCCGAGCGGGGCTACTCCGCCCTGCTGCGCGCGCACCGTGCGCAGGTGTCGGCATGATGGGCCGCATCCTCGGCATCGAACTGCGCCGCTCGGCGGCCGTGGGTGTCGCCCTGTTGTCGCTGGTGGTCAGCACCGCGGCGCTGCTGTCGTTCCCGCAGGGCTTCGCGGGGCGCTGGATGCAGCTCGCGGTGGCCGTCCGGCTGATGCTGATGCTGTCGTGGCCGCTGGCGCTGGCCGGTGGAGCGTGGCTGGGCCGCCGCGACGCGCGCAGCCGGGTCGACGAGTTGTTCGCCAGCACCGCCAGGCCGCGGTGGCAGCGGGTCCTGCCGACCGCCGCCGCGCTCGCGGTCACGCTGGTGGCCGGGTACGCCCTGACGTTCCTCGTCGCCGCCGCGTGGGTGATTCCGACGGCGGGATACTTCCCGGTCACCGCGATCGCGGTCACCGCGGTCGGCGCGCTGTCGGTGGTCGCCGCGGGCTGGCTGGGCATGGCCGTTGGCCGGGCGGTGCCCCGGCTGGTCACCCCACCCGCCCTCGCCGTGGCCGGGGTCGCCCTGGCGGGGTTGCTCCCGGACTGGCTGAGTGCCGCCGCCTACGCGGGCGATCCCGCGGTCCGGCCCGAGCCGGCGGCGCTGCTGCTCACGCCGGTCTACCTGGGGGAGCTGCACGACTTCCAGACGGTCGTGGCGCGGGTCAACCTCACCCAGGCGTTGTGGCTGGCGGCCCTCGCGGCCACCGGGCTCCTGCTGTTCGGCGCGGTCGGCCGTCGGGCGGTCGCGCTGGCCGTGCTCCCGGCGGTGCTCGGCGCCGCGGTGGCCGTACCGCTGATGCCCACCGGCGGCTACGACGCGGCGGCGGCCGTCGATCCGGACGCCGTCGAACTGGTCTGCGACGAGGACGGCCCGCAGGTCTGCGTGACCCGGGTACACGCCGGTCTGCTGCCCGACGTGGTCGGCCCGGCCCGGCAGGCCCTGGCCATGATGGCGGCGAAGCTGCCCGACGCTCCCGTCCGCGCGGTGGAGAGCCAACAGTTCACCCTCCCCGCGTCGTCGGCCCCGTCCCGACCCGAGGCCGACACGCTCGTCTTCCCCGGGCCGCCGATCGGGCGTACCGGCCGGGCCGACGTCTCGGGCGAGCCGGTCCTGCTGTCCCTGCTCAAGGCCGCCTGGCAGCAGGACTGCGCCGACGGGTCGGGCGACAGCATCGAGGCGTACCTGGCCCGCGTCGTGGCCGCCGCCTGGCTGACCGGTCAACCACCGGCCCTGGAGGACTGGTGGGCATCCGGGGAGCGCAGCCGGGTGGAGCGGGCGTACCAGGCGCTGGTCGGCCTGCCGCAGGACGAGCAGCGACGCCGGATGGCGGCGGCCCGGGAGGCCGTACTGGACTGCCGCAGCGACGCCCTGCTGCCGATCCTGCCCAGGGACACCCTGTGAGGTGGCTCGGGTTGTACCTGCGCTCCCGCCGGGTCCCGCTCGCGTTGACCACCGCCGTGGCGGCGGTCACGGCGACGTGGGCTTTGTGGCTGGTCTTCGGCGAGACGCCGACGATCAGCCCCCGGCTGCTGAGCCTCACCGTGATGCTCGCGGCGGTCGCGTTCGCGCACACCCTCAGCGGCGCCGACGACGCTCTCGACCGCACCGCGTCGGTCAACTGGCCGGTACGCCGAGCCGGTCACCTGGTGGTCACCGCCACCGCGATCATCGCGCTGCTGTTCGCCATCACCGCCAGCAGCGACGCGCGCTTCGAGCCGCTCGCCCTCGTGCTGCGCGACACCGCGGGCATGCTCGGGCTCACCGCCCTCGGCGCTGCGCTGCTCGGCGCCGCCCGCGCCTGGATCGCCCCGCTGACCTGGACCCTCGTCACGGTCCTGCCGTTCATGGGACCCAGCCCGAAACTGAACATGCAGGTCGCCGGCTGGCTGGTGCAACCGGCCGGCACCACCGCCGCGACCGTCTGCGCCACCGTCCTGGCGGTGAGCGGTCTGCTCGCGTACACCCTGCGTGGCGGACCGCCGCGCCCCGCCCCCGAGACGGCCCCGGACCACTGAACCTTTTCGGCCTGAACCGCGCGGCGCTCACGCACCGCGCCCGGCCCGGCGGTCCGCCGGACCGCAAGGGAGGTGGAGAAAGGTTCACTGACGCGGAGCGGGCAATCGGGGTACGCCGAGCGGAGGCCGGTCAGCGGAGCCGGGTCAACAGCGCCGGGCAGCAGCCCCGCTTCGGCCGGGCGGTGCCGGCGCCGGGGCGCTCGGCGTACCAGTCCCGCATCCGGGTGGCGGCGTCGGGGCGTTGCTCCGCCACGGTGAGCTGGAACCGTGCCGGTCCCGCCGGTCGGAGGGTGGCGACGACGTCCCCGACGTAGAGCCGGAGGTCCCCGTCCTCCTCCCACAGGACCGGACCGGTGACCGCCGCGTCGACCAGCCGCCGCCAGTCGTCGTCCGTCGCCGACACGGTGAGCCGTTCGCCGTGCGGCCAGCGGCGCCGCCACCGGGCGCCGAGCCCCTGGTCCAGCTCGCGCTGCGTCGGCGCCGGTACGAAGGACAGGTCGGCGTGCTCCATGGCGTGCCGGAAGTATCGCCGGGCCTCGGCCAGCGCCGGCCGGCCGTCGAGCCGGGTGCCGACCTCGACACCGGAGAACATCCCGTGTACGGCGTCGAAGTTCGCCGAGAAGAGGGCACCGTACCGGCCGTCGGCGATCACGCCCTTGGCGTGGGTGTCCGAGTCGCCGTGGATCGTCACGCCCAGCTCGGCCAGGGCCGCCGTGTCGGCCCGGTGCTCGGGGACGTTGTTACGGGCCCGGACCAGCAGCCGTACGTCGAGGTCGTGCGCGGCCATCGCCCGGCGCAGCGGATCGAGCAGCAGTTCGGGCCGGTCCCGGATGCCGACCAGGCTGAAGGTGGCGAGCAGCAACTCCTGGCGGGCCCGACCGATCACGTCGTGCACGGCATCGAGGATGCCCCGCTCCCGGTGCGGCCCGTCCCCGTCCTCGCCGTCGTACGTCCAGATCACACCCGGCCCGCCGGCCAGCGGTGGCACGGTGACCGGGCTCGGTGCCGGAGTACGCCGGTGCAGCGCGTACTCGGCACCGGGCAGCGCCGCCCAGGTGCAGCCGGCGAACCAGAGCCGGGTGAAGAACCGGGCCAGCCGGTCGACCTCGGCCGGGTCACCGACCAGCACCCCGTTCTCGCCGGTCGCCCGCTTCCGCCCGGTGTCGACCAGGGCGCTGGTCTCCAGGTTGGCGCTGGAGACCAGCGCCACGCTGTCGTCGACGACCAGGAACTTGGCGTGGCAGCCCTCGTGCCCACGCAGCGCGATCCCTCGCCGGGTCAGCTCGTCGAACCGCTTCTTCTGGGCCTGCACGTCGACCTCGTCGACGTCCTCCAGACTGGACAGGTCGCGCTTGAGTGACTGCTCCGTCCAGGAGGTGACGACGTACACCCCGCCGTGCAGCCGGTCCACGGCGGCGAAGAGCGCGTCCAGCAGCTCCCGGTCGCCGATCCGGAAACTGGCCAGGAAAATCTTGTGCCGGGCGCCCTGGATCAACTCGATCGCCGCCCGGCGGATCGAGGTGACGGAACCCCGGTAGGTGAACCGGTGCCGGTACGCCCGGTCGGTGTCGGGGGCGTCGAGGAACGGCTGCCCGGGCGCGTCCCGGAGCAGGAAATATCCCTCCGGTGCGGTGACCGCGCCCAGATCCAGCTCCTCCCGCAGCACATCACCGTCAGGCATAACGGAAGTCCTCCGCCTCGCGCAGCGCGTACACCAGGCCGGGGAATCCCAGCCGCCAGGCCCGGTCGCGCAGCTCGGGACTGCCGGGCAGGGTCGGGACGTCGGCACCCGGCTCGGCGGCGGCGGTGATCCGGCGATCCACCTCGATCAGCGTCTCGGCCGTCCGGTCGGCGCCGACCAGGTCGATCGCCACCTCGACCACGGCGTCCTCGCCCCGGGCGGCCAACCCGAGCGGCAGCGCGAGATTCCGGCCCTGGTCGACGAGGCGCCGGGCGATCGCCCCGGAGATCGAGCAGCGCCACCGGCCCGGGCCGGTCCGGTCCGTCCGGGGCGCCACCCGCTGCGTCCAACCGAGCAGCCCGTCCCAGGCCCGGGCCCGGGTTGCCGGGTCCTGCAACGCGTCGACCAGCCCGAGCCAGTGCTCGGCGAGCCCGACGGCGCCGGGCAGGTCGAGGCTCACCGGATCCCGCTCGCCGTCCCCGGGCAGGGTCAGGACCGGACGGTACCGGTCGCCGTCGACCCGCAGCTCGCCCCGGCACCGGTACACCGGGCACCAGCCGCTGCGGCTGATCACCGGCGACTCGGTCACCGGCTCTGCCACCTCCGTGGTCTCCTCGCCCACCCCGGTGACCGTGCCGGCGGCCAGCCGGGCGCGCAGTTCGTCGACGAGCGTGCGGCCGGCCAGCCCGGGTGGCATCGGGGCGTTCCCGGCCGACCGGGGGCGGAGCCGCTCGACCTCGCGCAGCCCGGAGGAGCGCGGGTCGAGCACGAGCAGGTCGCCGGTGCGCGGCAGGAGTACGACGTCCAGGCTGACCTGTCGCTTCCGGTACACCGTGCGGGTCCGGGCGGCCCGCTCGGCGTCGGGTGACAGGGGCCGGTACCCGTCGCCGTCCCGGCCCAGTGCCCCGGCGGCGACCAGCCGGCGCGCCGCCACCGGCAGCAGCGTCGCCCCGGGCAGGTTGGTGATCTCGAAGAACTCGTCCGGGTCGGCCCGGCCGGTGGTCATCGCCAGCTCCAGCACGAACCGCTCCAGCGGGGTCATCTGCACCGGCGCGGCGCGTTCGAACGACACCCCGCGCCACCAGCGGATCGGCACCAGCACCTCGGGCAGTACGGCGACTGTCCCGGGCGCCGGCTCGGCGGGCGGGTCGGCCGGGACGAACTCGATCATGCGGCACCCTGCACGGTCACCCGACGCCCTTCGCGATCTCCATGTCGGACCGCTTGTCGAGCAGTCCGAACAGGTTGCGGTAGAACTCCTCCGCCTCCGGTACGCCGTTCAGCCCGCGCAGCGTCGGGGCGTGCCCGACCAGCACCAGTCCCCGGCGGGCCCGGGTGCAGGCGACGTTGAGCCGGCGGATGTCCTGCAACCACCGGCCGTACCGGGCCGACGGGGTGCCCCGGCCGACGAAGGCCCGGCAGAACGACAGGAAGACGAGGTCGCTCTCCTGGCCCTGGATCTTGTCGATCGCGTCGACCACCTGGAAGTCGAGGGCCCGGAAGTCGTCGAACGCCGGCCCGCCGAGCCGATCCCTGATCGCGGCGGCCTGCCGCCGGTAGAACGTCAGCACGCTGACCGTCACCCGGTCGCCGCCCGACCGTCGCAGCCGCGCCTCCCACGAGCGGCACATCCGGGCGACCAGCTCCGCCTCGAGTTCGTTGACGAAGCCACTGCCGACGGTGCGCTCCTTCGCCCGGCCGCCGTAGACCGAGGTGTCCACCAGTACCACCGGGGTGTTGGTGCCGCCGTACCGCAGCGGTGTCACGTCCGGCCGGTCCGGCGTCAGGTAGTCGCCGCCGTAGACCGGACCCGAGACCAGCGACGCGATCGGCTCGATCATCCGGCGCTGTACCCGCAACCGTTGCCGCAACGCCGACGGCACACCGGCGACCGTGACCTCGAAGAGGCTGCGCACCAGGTGCTCGCGCATCGCCGTCAGCAGGGTTCGTTCGGCGTCCGCGCCGTCGGAGCCCAGCCGGCGCCACGCCGCCTCGAAGGTGCGCCGGTACAGCTTCTGCCAGCGGCCCGACTCCCGCAGCCGCTCTGCGGTCGCCAGCACGGTGTCGGTGCGGAACTGGTGCAGCTCCTCGTCCTCGGTCCAGATCGCGGCGAGCTGGTCGACCGCGGCCCGCAGGTCGGCGGCGGCGCCCCGGCCGACCATGTGCAACGCGGCGAGCGCGTGCAGGTGGTGCTCGTCGGTCGGCTCCACGTACGGCGGGAGCTGGTGCTCGTCGCCGACCAGCACCCAGCGGCGGGCCCGGACCGCCCCGATCAGGAACTCGCTGTCCACCACCCGGCTCGCCTCGTCCACGATCAGCGTGTCGAAGTCGGCGTCGCCGAGATCGCGGTTCACCCCGGTGGTCGTGCAGCAGATCAGGTTCGCCGACCGGCGCAGGTCGGCGTCGACCTGGTCGGCCAGCGACTCCGGGGAGCCGCCGACCAGCCCGGAGAGCGCGAACCAGCGCTGCTCCAGGTGGATCCGCTGCTGGCGCCGGGTCAGCTCGGCGTCGAACCGGTCCCGCCACCGCCGTACCTCCGGTTCGGGGCGGCCGACCGGGTCCTGGTCGGTCAGCGTCCGTACCCGGTCTCCGGCCCGCTCGGCATCGGCGCGGGCCGCCTCGGTCTCGGCCTGCCGGCGCTGCACCTCGGCGCCGTGCCACCGCTCCCCGGTGACCCGCTCCGCCTCCAGCGCGGCGGCCCGGGCCCGGGCCGCCGCCCAGCGCCCGGACCAGGACCGCTGGTCGTGGTCGAGCCGGCGGCGTTCCGCCTCGCTGGCCCGGTAGGCCTCGCCCAGCCGTGCCACCTCGTCCGGCGACTCGAAGAAGACCCGGACCCGGGACCAGAACCGCCGGCTCAGCGGCACCGCCGCGAGTTGCGCGCGCAGCGCCTCGGTCCGGGCCGCCACCGGGGGCAGCGCCGCCGCCAGCCGCTCCAGCGCCGCGGCCGCCTCGACCTCCCCGGCCCGGCTGCCGGCCAGGTCGGCCGCCAGCCGTTCCCGCCAGGCGCCGCGCTCCCGCTCCGCCGACCGCAGCTGCTCGGCCGTCGCCCGCCGCCGGGCGTCGGCGGCCAGGAAGGCGTCCACCGCGTCGCGCCGGTCCCGCAGCCGGTCGGCCTCGGCCTGCCAACGCCCGGCCTGCGAGTTCGCCGGCCGGCGGGCCTGCCGCAGGTACGTCCGGCTGACCTCCTTCGGCAGGTACCGCCGGAGTTCCTTGGCGACCCGGGACTCGTCCCAGGAGATCCGCAGCGCCAGGATTCCCGGCTGGTCGGCGAGCCGGCGCAGCACCTCGTCGACGGCCACGTGCATCGGGGCGAGCAGCAGCACCCGTTCGCCCCGGGCGACGAGTTGGCGCACGACCTCGGTGATCACCGTGGTCTTGCCGGTGCCGGGCGGGCCCTGCACGTGGAAGACGTGCGGGGTACGGACGGCGCCGCTCACCGCCGCCCGCTGCTCCGGGTTGAGCCGGTCGTCGAAGTACGCCGGCAGTGGCGGCAACTCCACCGCCGGCAGCCGCCCCGGGGCGCCGAGCAGCAGCGCCAGGTGCTCCCAGTCGCCCTCGACCTGCTCGTCGAGGAACCGGCTCAGCGCGGCGCTGTGCTTGCCGAGCGCGAACCGGCCCTGCTGCTCCAACCGCACCGTTGTCTGCGGCGCGAACGGTGTACGGGGTGCGGCCAGGGCGAGCATCGGGGCGTCGCCGTCCGGTTCGACCGAGAGTAGCCGCAGCTCCGCCGTCGCCTCCGGGGCGTTCGCCGTCACCGCATCCTGGCCCGCTGTCGCGCCCGGGGCGTTTGCCGTCACCGCATCCCGGCCCGCTGTCGCGCCCGGGGCGTTTGCCGTCACCGCATCCCGGCCCGCTGTCGCGCCCGGAGCGTTTGCCGTCACCGCATCCCGGCCCGCTGTCGCGCCCGGAGCGCGCACCGTCACCGTACGCCCCTCGGCGAAGGTGGCCGGCTGGTCGAGCCGGAGCCAGAGCACCGGCTGCTCCGCCAGCCGACCCTCGCCGACCACGGTCGCGCTGCCGCGTACCGTGCCCTCGTGGATGCTGCGCTGCTCCAGCAGCTCCAGCATCTGGAGCAGCGGCTGGTAGCGGCGCCGGATCCGGGCGTGCAGATCGCCCCGGGGCCGGGGTTGCGCGGCACTGCGGTGCAGCTCGCGGCCGGCCGAGTCCCGCAGCGACCGTCGCCGTTGGACGATCCGCAGCCCCTCGGTGAACGTCTCCAGCAGCTCCGGGAGGTAGCAGTACTCCTCGTCCCACACCGGCACCAGGCGGACCTGTCCGGGCCGGACCGTCTCGGTGCGGCCCAGTCCACGCGCCGGCTTCACCGAGGTGACGTACGCCTGCGGCACCCCGCTGTCCCGGGCGCCGCGCGACTGGGCGTAGACCTCGAACCGGGTACCGGTCAGCCGGTAGTACCGGCCGTCCTTCCCGGTCAACTCCTCGACCAGCAGACCCCCGGCGAGGTCCGCCCGGATCTCGTCGAGGCCGTGCTCGGCGAGCCAGCGGGCCCGTTGCGGGTACGACAGGCACACCTCGGCCTGCTCGGCCTCGCTCGGCGCGAACAGCTCGGGTTCGGTCGCCCGGCAGTACTCGTCGGCCCACGACGCCGGAACGCGGAGCTGCGCCATCCCCGGCACCGTCACCGGTCGTCGCGGAGGAAGCGGAGTTCGACGCAGAGCTCGTCGACGTCGTTCCCGTCCCCGTGCAGCGCCCAGTACGCGGTGAGCAGCCCGGACGCCTCCGCCCGGAGCGACTCGGTGTGCTCGGCCGCGATCGGCTGCGTCCCGTGCGCCAGCACCGACTTGTTCCGGGCCCAGGTCCGGTCGCGCAGCTCGCGCAGCCGTTCCGGGTCGACCAGCCCGGTACGCCGGGCCAGTTCGTCATCGAGCGAGGCGAGCAGGATGGCGGCGGCGAACAGCGTCAGCTTGTTGGGCGGTCCGGTGGAGGCGGGCGGGGCGAGCGAGCGGGACACCTCGGCGAATCCGGCCCGGACGGCGGCGGGGTCGCCGAGCCGGGACCAGTCGCAGTCGTCCGGGTCGAATCCGGGATAGCGGTGCCGCAGCCGGGTGGTCAGGCAGGCCTCGACGGTCCGGTAGAACAGCAGCGCCGCGAAGTCGTGCCGGCCGAGCTGCTGGTAGTGCAGCCCGAGCACGTAGAAGCAGACCACGAAGGCGGTGGCGTCGCCGGCCGCCAACCGGCGGGCGAAGGAGAGCTGCCGGTCGACGGTCGCCGAGGTGTCCGGCCGGAGGTGCCGGCGGCCCTGCCGCAGGCTCTGCTCCACCCCGGCGACCGCCGCCGGCAGCGCGGCCAGGTCGAGGTCGCACCAGGTCCGGTACAGCTCGGCGAGGGCACGCATCAGCCGGGCCCGGCCGGGCACCGCGATCCGTTCGGCGATCTCGTCGTAGCGGCGCCGGGCCGCCTCGAACGCGCCGGACCGGAACATCTCCAGCGCCCGGGCGAGTTCCTGCTCGCCGAAGAGCGTGGTCGGGTTCTCCAACGAGATGAGCCGGACCTCGCCGTGCCGGAGCTGCCGGGTCACCGGGTCGAACTGGTTCTCGATGTAGGTCAGCCCGAGGTTGAGCTGCCAGGCGGCCAGCGCCGCGGCGGCACTCATCACCTTCCGGCCACCGGTGATGTCGATGACCGCGTGTCGCCCGTCCCGCCCGGCCAGCTCCCGGGCGATCTGCTGGTACATGTCGAGCGGGTCGCTGGCGTCCACCGGTACGTGCCGGAAGTCCTGGTGCCGCAGCCGGTCCGGGCCGACCAGCCGCTGGCCGATCAGGTCCACACTGTCCGGTGCGTCCCGGGAGGTGATCACGACGAGCCGGCTCGGGCGGAGCAACTCGTAGGTGAGTACCGTCGGAGTGGCCGCGAAGCCGCAGAGGCTGATCAGCACCTCGACCTTGCGCCGGGGCAGGTCGCTGGCGGCCCGGGCCCGGGCGACCGCGTCGGCGAGCAGATGGTCGAGATAGTACGCGGTGGCCTGGAGCGCCGGGCTGCCGTCGGCGTACCGCTGTTCGCCGTGTTCGATCCGGCGCATCGTCTCGACCCGTTCGGCGAAGGATCCCGCTTCGTCAGACGGCATGCCTGACCCTATCGAACCGGGTCGCTCATTGCGCGACGATGTGATCCGGCGTGCTGGCCGGTACGACCGTGAGTTGGTCTACCGGGCGCTGCCTGGCCGGCGTGAGGACCGGGGTGTGACGGGATCAGTCGAAGAGCTTGTTGCGCTCTTCGCGCAGCGGACCCATTTCCTCGTCCGGGGTACCCGTCAGGTTGCCGCCGACCTCGATCAGGTAGAGCGCCAGCCACATGACGCCCTTGGCGGCCTGCTCGAACACCCAGCCGAACCCGTCGCCGAGCGCGCCGGTGATGCCGAGCGTGGCGAGGTACGTCGTATTGAAGACGGCCCGAAGCGCGGCCCAGATCATGTTGAATCGTCCCGACTGTCCCCGTCCGCCTGCCCGGATGATCACGATGATCGTGACGACGACCGCGACGACGGCGGCACAGGCCGCGAGGGCCTTTCCGATCCACCTGAGGATCGCGGCGATGGCGTAGAGCAGCATCGCTATGAGCGCGAGCAGCGCCCCGACCACGAAGAGGATGATCGCGGCAATCCACTTGAGTACGGTCAGCACCACGTCGAGTGCGTTCGCGGCGGCGTTGCCGGCCTGCCCGCCCCATGCCATGTCGTTGCGGAGCTGTGTCAGGTCGCCGTGGACGCGGAGGGTCTCCTCGGCGACGGCGCGATGCTGCTCGGCGGCGGATCGCAGTGCCTCGAAGTCGGCGTCAGCCTGACGTAGCGGTTCGAGGATGTCCGGCAACCTCTGGCCGTACAGCCCTTCAATTCGCCGGACGTCCGACGTGTCGATGCCGTACTTCTCGGCCACGCTAGTCATGTGTGTCTCCTGGCAGGTTGCGTAGCATCCGCTCAGCACCCCGCAGGTCGGCCCGTTCGTATCCGGCCGCTGCCGCCAGGATGCTGTCGCTGAACCGGGTGAGGCCTTGTCCGACCAGCGAGAGGCCGTCGACGAACGCCGAGTTCCCGTCGCTCCAGACCGTGGCGGCCCGCTGTCCGACGGGAAGTTCGGGGAACTGACTCCGGTCCGGCACCGCGCCGCCGTCCGTGAGGCTGCGGGACATGACGTCGACCCGTCCCGCCAGCTCTGCCAGCCTCGACGCGATGTCGCGCAGATGATCCTGGTTGGCCGATATGTCGCTCATGGGGCCTCCTCGGTCCGCGGAAACTGTTCCGCCGGATAGAGATCGGGAAATCGGCCACCGGACGCCGAACGTAGGACCTGCACGAGCGACTCCGCCGGCTGCTCGAAATGGTCGATGGGCACGTCGAGGATCCAGCGGGACGGGTCGACCAGGCGTTGGACGAGATGTGTCACGGGGGAGGCCCGGACGGTCGCGTCGGTCGGGCCGGCCTGTCCGGCTCTCCGCCGCGCGAAGATCAGCCGACGTGCCCGGCGCGGTCGGGCCGTGACGACGACGTGGTCCAGCTCCGTCCAGGCGACGGACCCGGCGACGGCACCGGACCAGTGCGCCCCGGCGTCGTCGAGCACCAACGTGAAGTCCCTGAGCAGCGCCGCCTGGCGACGGACGTACCTGCCGACGAACATCAGCGGCGCGGCAACGCAGATTCCCCGGCCAGCCCAGAGGAACAGGCTGGTGGCGAATCGTAGGTCGTCCCCGGATGCCCACCGGATGCCGAGCAGCAGCACGGCGATGATCGCCACGACGGTCGAGCCGGCCAGCAGCGCAGCGCCCGCGACTTCCATGCCTCGACCGAGCGCCGAGCGGGACGCTCCACCGGCAGGACGAGTCCTGAGCGTCGACTGAGCCTCGGGCGAGACATCCATTCACGACCTCCGATCGATCTCGCATCGACGGTATGGTGAAACATCGCTGAGTGGTCGGGAGGTGAACCCATGGTAATGAGCCGGGAGCCTGAGCGGCACCCCGTCGCCGATTCGGTATTGGCCGTCCTGAATCGGGTCACCGGGCATGGGCGGTCGGAGGATGGACTGGTGAGGGTCGTCATCGAGGGTGACGGCATTCCCCGCGAACTCGTCATCGGCGACGAAGCGATGCGGCAGGCACCTGCGGCACTGAGCGCGTCGATCCTGGGGGCGCTGCGCCACGCGCACGAGGATCTGCGCGTTCAGGTGGGGCAGGAACTCGCCAGGGCTGCCGACGCTGACGATCTTGCCGGCACTCCCTCCGCTGCGGCCGATGCCGCCCACAACGCCGATGATCTCGATCGGATGGCCCAGGACATGTCCGGGGAGTTCGAGATGATCCGTCGCCGCCTCTTCGACGCTATCGACGGCAGGTAAAAGTCGACGTTCCGCATCGCGGGAGGCCGAAACCGTGGCGTCGGGCATCGGTTGGCCGACCAGTGGCCCCGGTTGGGCGTACGGGACGGGTCTGGCGGTCCGGGTCGACGAACCCGCAGCGGGCGGGTCGGGCCTGCCATCGGTGCAGGTGCGGCCCGCGTGTTGCGGGCATAGTTAGTTGTCCTTATAGTTCGACAGAAGTTGATGGCTCGCCCTGTGCCGGTCGGGCCGCCGCCGTCGAGTGCCGGAGGAATCGTGAGGCGTACCCGCAGACTGCTGCTGCTGGCCGGGCTCGTCGCGGCGGTCGCGGCCGCACCCGCGGCGGTGGTCGCCCAGGCGGCGGCCAACTCGACCGCCGCGACCCCGACCGCCTCGTTCGCGAAGGTCTCCGAGTGGGGGTCGGGCTGGGAGGGCCGCTACACCATCACCAACGGCGGCAGCACCGCCCTCACCTCCTGGCGGGTGGAGTTCGACCTCCCGGCCGGGACGACCGTCGGCTCCCACTGGAACGCGACGCTGGCCAGCAGCGGCCAGCGGCACACCTTCGGCAACCTCTCCTGGAACGGCCGGATCGCCCCCGGCGCCTCGGTGACCTTCGGGTTCATCGGAAGCGGTACCGGCGCTCCGAACGGCTGCCAGCTCAACGGCCAGCCCTGCGGCGGCGGTGCCGGGCCCACCCCGACCCCGACGGTGAGCCCGACCGGGGTACCGCCGACGGTCCCACCGGGCGGGGGCACCCCGGTGGCGGCGAACGGGCAGCTCCAGGTCTGTGGCCGGCAGCTCTGCAACGCCGCCGGCAAGGCGATCCAGTTGCGCGGGATGAGCACGCACGGTCTCCAGTGGTACGCCAACTGCGCCACCCCGGCCTCGCTGGACGTACTCGCCCGGGAGTGGCAGGCCGACGTACTGCGGATCTCGATGTACATCCAGGAGGGCGGCTACGAGACCGACCCGCGTCGCTTCACCGACCTGGTGCACAACTACATCGAGCTGGCCACCGCCCGGGGCATGTACGCCATCGTGGACTGGCACATGCTCACCCCCGGCGACCCCAACCACAACCTGGAGCGGGCGCGTACCTTCTTCGCGGAGATCGCCGACCGGCACCGGGCGAAGAACAACGTGATCTACGAGATCGCGAACGAGCCGAACGGGGTGGCCTGGAGCGCCATCAAGAGCTACGCCGACCAGATCATCCCGGTGATCCGTACTCGGGACGCCGACGCGGTGGTGCTGGTCGGCACCCCCGACTGGTCGTCGCTGGGAGCCTCCGGCGAGGGCGGCGGCGCGGACGTCATCGCCGCCAACCCGGTGAGCGCCGGCAACGTGATGTACGTCTTCCACTTCTACGCCGCCTCGCACGACGACTACTACCTCGACACGGTGACCCGGGCGGCGGACCTGCTGCCGCTCTTCGTCACCGAGTTCGGCACCCAGGACTACTCCGGGGACGGCCCGAACGACTTCACGATGGCCCAGCGCTACCTGGACCTCTTCGCCAGCCGGAAGATCAGTTGGGTGAACTGGAACTTCTCCGACGACTTCCGCTCCGGCGCGGTCTTCACCACCGGCACCTGCGCGGCCGGCGCGTTCGGCGGTACCGCCCGGCTGAAGGAGGCCGGGCTCTGGATCCGGGACCGGATCCGCACCCCGGACGACTTCTAGGACCGGCACCGGGTCCGGGCCGCCCACGGCAGGCACCGACGGATCGGGTTACGCCGCGGGCGGCCCGGGGTCAGACGATCAGCAGGGTCTTGCCGATCGCCGTACGGTTCTCGATCGCGGCGTGCGCGTCGGCGGCCCGGGCCAGCGGGAACGTCTGACCGATCAGCGGCCTGATCCGGCCCGCCGCCACCTCGGCCAGCGCCTGTTCCAGGTACGCGTGGAACTGGTCCGGGCCGAGCTGGACGGCCTCGATGCCGGTCACGGCGACGCCCCGGGCCCGGGCCACCGCCGGGTCGACGGTGGCGAACGCGCCGGCCGGGGTGCCGTGCGCCGAGTACCGGCCACCGCGCTCGACCAGCTCGAACGCGGCTCGTCCGTAGTCGCCGCCGGCACCGTCGAGGACCACGTCGAGTCCGCCGGTCGCCTCGCGTACCCGGTCGGTCCAGTCCGGTGCCGAGTAGTCGACCGGTACGGCGGCGCCGAGTTCGCGGACCCGGTCGAGCTTGGCGGCGCCCCGGGCGGCGGCCACCACCGTCGCCCCGGCCGCGTGCGCGAGCTGGACCAGGATCGCGCCGAGCCCGCCGCCGGCGGCGGTCACCAGTACCCGCTCGGCGGAGGCGAGCTTGACGATGTCGGCCAGCGCCAGGGCGGTGACGCCGTCGTGCAGCACGGCGGCGGCGTCCCGCGCGTCCATCTCGTCGGGTACCGCCGCCAGGCCGGTGACCGGGACGAGGGCGCGTTCGACGTATCCGCCGGCCGGGCCGGTGCGGGTGACCACCCGTCGGCCGAGCCAGTGTGCGCCGACCCCCGGACCGGCCGCCGTGACGGTGCCGGCGACCCCGACTCCGGGCCGGTACGGCGGCTGCACCGGGAAGACGACACCGCCCCGGCCGCTCCGTATCATCGTCTCCACCCACAGCGTGTCGGCGGCGACGACCTCGACCACGACCTCGCCGGCACCCGGCACCGGGTCCGGTACCTCGACCGGCACCAGCACCTCGGGGCCACCGAACCGGGCCACCTCGATCGCGCGCATCCCGACCACCTCCAACGTCGCCGCCCCCGGCGCGCGTACCCGCGCGTCCGGCACCCTCAAGGCTGCGACCTCAGCCGCACTTGAGGTCAACACCCCGTGCCCGACTGTGTGGTCTGTTACTACCTCTGGCGGGGTGGTAACAGGCCACACTCGTCTGGTCGATACTCGCGGCAGCGAGCCGAGGAGGAGACCAGTGCCGAGGAGCCACGACTACCGGTTGACCGTCACCTGGACCGGAGCCGGTGAGGCCGGCACGGTCAACTACCGCGACTACGGCCGGGACCACCGGGTCACCGCCGACGGACCGGCACCGCTGCTCGGCTCCGCCGACCCGACGTTCCGGGGCGACCCGGCCCGGTGGAACCCGGAACAGTTGCTGGTCGCCGCGCTGGCCCAGTGCCACATGCTGTCGTACCTGAGCCTCTGTGCCCGGGGCCGGGTGGTGGTCACCGGGTACGTCGACGAGGCGGTCGGCACGATGGCGGAGAGCGGGGACGGCGGCGGTGCGTTCACCGAGGTCGTCCTCCGGCCCCGGGTGACCGTGGCCGCGCCGGAGATGGTGGACCGGGCGACCGAGCTGCACGAGCAGGCGCACAGGCTCTGCTTCATCGCCAGCTCGGTCAACTTCCCGGTACGCCACGAACCGGTCGTCGAGGTCGCGCCGCCCGCCTGAGCATCGCCACCAGCTTCGGCTGGGCCGAGCGAGAGCGCGGGCCGGGCCGGCCGGAGCCAGGGTCAGGCCGGCACCCGGTCCGCGCTCGCCGCCGCCAGCCGGCGCGAGTTCTGCACCGCCATCGTCTGGACGTCCTGCTCGGTGAAGCCGGCTTCGAGTAGCCGGTCGGCGAAGAGTGCGAGGCCGTCCTCGACCGGTGGGTTGAATGGTTGTCCGAGGTCGCTGGAGAGTACGGAGTGGGTGACGCCGACGGCTCGGATGTTGTCGAACAGGTGGTTCCAGGAGACTTTTCCGGTGTGTGCGGTGGTGTAGCAGCGTTCCAGCAGGGCGCCGGCTTCGGCGAGTTCCCGCTGTTGGGTGACGGGTAGTCGTTGTGAGGTGAATTCGGGGTGGGTGACGACGATCCGGCGTACCCCTTCCTGTTTGGCGGCGTGGACGACGGCCAGGATTTCCGGGCCGTCGAGGTGTCCGGTGGCGAGGACGAGGTCGTGTCGGGCGATGACCCGGAGGACTTGGCGGACTCGTTCGAGTACGTGTCCGTCGGGGTCGCGTACCTCGACGGTGTCGGGGACGATGCCTTGGGCGTGCAGGTCGGCCTGGAGTGCTCCCCACATCGCGGGTGTGGCGCCGGGTAGGTCGGTGGCGGTGCTGCGGCGTTGGTTGCCGGAGTCGACGGTGGGCATCCAGATGATTCGGGCGCCCTGTCGGCCGGCGATCTCGACCGCGGCGGGGTTCATTCCGCCGATCGTGCCGTTCAGGGTGAGTGCGCCGAGGACGTCGACTCCTGGTACCGCCTTGCGTACCACGGCCGCGCGTTCGGCGGTCGGTACGTAGTGGGACTTGAGGACGAAGCCGGCGAGTCCGACCTCGGCGAACCGGCTGGCCAGGTCGAGGTCGTCGATCCGCCGCTCCATCACGTCGGGTGCGATGTGTACGTGGGTGTCGTACGCCCCCTGCACCAGGGCACGGGCACGAGCGGACGGGACGGGGTGCGCGGACATGACGCTCCTTGTCGGGGTGGGCGGGGACCGTACGCCGGTCAGCCCGGGCGGGTGGGATCGGGCCGGCCGCCCCGGCGACGGATCGCGGTCGCGGTCCTGGCCAGGGTGGACTCGACGTGCCCGAGGTGCTGGCGCATCGCCGCCTCGGCGGCGTCCGGGTCCCGGGCCGCGATCGCCTCGACGATCGCGGTGTGCTCCTCGAAGGACCGGTTCGGTCGGCCGGGCACCAGGATGGTGCGGTACTGGAAGCGGACGAGTTGGGCCCGGAGCCCGGTGATCAGCCGGGCCGCGGTCTCGTGCCGGGCCGCCGCGATGATCGCGGCGTGCAGCTTGGCGTTCCCCTCCGAGTAGCCGAGCAGGTCGTCGGAGTCGAGTTTTCGGGCCATCCGGTCGAGTATCCGGCGGATCCCGGCGATCTCCCGGGCGGTGGCGTGTAGTGCCGCCTGCCGCGCGGTGAGCGCCTCCAGCACGGCCCGTACCTGGAGGATCTCGACCGCCTCCTCCTCGGTGACCAGCCGGACGTGTGCGCCCCGGTTCGGGGTGAGCACGACCAGTCCGTCCTGACCGAGTCGGACCAGCACGGTCCGGACCACCGCCCGGCTGACCTGTAGCCGGGTTGCCAGCTCGATCTCGATCAGCCGCTCGTTGGGCATCAGCTCGCCCCGGTAGATCTCCTGCCGGAGCTGGTCGTACGCCTCCTCGGCGGACCGGCTCGGGCCCCGCCGGCCGGTCGTTGATGGCTCCGACGTGGCCGGTGGGTCGTTCCGGTCGGCCGACGGCTGCGGTGGGTCGACCGCCCGGTGCTGTCGGGCGACCCGGGGACGACCTCGGTCGGCTGATGGTGGCTGCTGCGCGGATTCGGTCATGATCCGGTCACCGGAGCGATCCGTGCCCGGTCGATCCGGGCGGAAATCTGTCCAACGTCCAACGTCGGTCAACATTTGGGCGATTTCGGTGGCAGCCGCGACGGAATCGATCGGGACGGTGAGACTGGTATGTCGGGTACGCGGAGTCCACTGTGTCGACGGGGATATGCACGCGTCGGACCTTAGCCGGAGTGCGCCCGCCAACCGGGCAGTACGCCGGCATGGCGCGACCGGTGTCGGGCGGGTCGACCGGGTGCCGGCACCCCGCCAACTCCCAGCTCAGTACGGCTGAACGCAACATTGTCTCCTGAATTATCAACAATATTGCGGACAGGTTGGCTGCTGTCGATGCCGAATGTCAATCGCCGTGACCTGCTGGTATCTTGTGGCGGGAAACGATCATGTATCTGCTTGCCAGAATCTTGACCGGATCTTGTCGATGACATTTCGGACAAGGCTCATTTACGATTCTCGACCGAACGAGGGCCGGCAGGCCGGATACGTGCCGAGGGGTCGCGGCGCGCTGTTCGCGCGGGAGGCGTCGATTGCCCGCCCTCGGGTCCATTCCACAAGCGGGAGGCACACATGATCAGACGTTCTCGCCTGCTCGCCGCGGCGTTACTGGCGGCGGCGCTGGCGGTCACGAGCGGGTGCAGCGGCGACTCCGGTGCGGAGGCCGAAGCGTCCAAGAAGGACCCGGACAAGGTCGCGTACATCACTGCCTTCGGAGCGGTCGGCCGGGACGCGTTCGCCTGGGTGGCCAAGGAGAAGGGCTATTTCGCCGAGGCCGGCATCGAGGTCGACATCCAGAAGGGTGCGGGCAACGTCCCCAACCTGACGGCGTTGAAGTCCAACAAGGTGCAGTTCGCCGCCCTCGACTTCACCGGTGCGGTGATCCAGGCCGGCAAGGGCGAGTTCACCGAATGGCGGGCCATCGCCGCCGTACACCAGCAGACGCTGGTCGCGGTGATGACCACCAAGGACACCAACATCAACACCCCGAAGGACCTGGAGGGCAGGACCATGGCGACCGGCGCCGGGTCGGTCACCGAACTGCTCTTTCCGGCGTACGCCCGGCTGGCCGGCATCGACACGGCAAAGGTGAAGATCCAGGGGGCACAGGCCACCGCGTTGAACGGTCTGATGGCGTCCCGGCAGGTCGACGCGCTCGGCACCTTCCTGCTCAGCCGCACGGCCCTGGCGAACGTCTCCAAGAAGGAGGTGGTGGTGCTGCCGTACAGCGACTACCTCCGGGACCTGTTCGGCAACGCCGTCATCACCACGCCCGCCCTGATCGAGAAGAACCCCGAGCTGGTCCGCCGGTTCACCGGCGCACTGCTGAAGGGCTTGCAGTACTCGATCGAGCACCCGGAGGAGGCGGCGCAGATCCTCAACAAGGCGGAGCCGAGCTACGCCGTGCCGTCCGGGATCGGCGAGATCAAGGCGATGACGCCCTACGTGGCACCGGTCGGCGGCGCGCCGATCGGCTTCATGGACGAGCAGCGGGTGATGCGGACCATTGCCGTGATGCAGGGCGCCGGCCTCATCCCCGCCGGACTGACGCCGGACAAGGTCGTCGACTTCGGGTTCGTCCCGAAGGCCTGAGGGCCGAGGGCTCCGTACCGATGCCCTGCAAGGCCGGTCGGTGACGGAGCCGGGCCGGGACGGCGGTCGCATCGGCCGCCGTCCCGGTATCGTCCGCACCGTTCCCGGCGGCGCACCGACCGGGCCGCCGGCCAACCCCCTGCCGTCGCCGCGTCACCCACCCGGAGGCCGTCATGACCAGTTCGCCGACGAACACCCGCCTGGCCCGACTCTGGACCAACGTCGGACTGCCGGTACTGGGTGCCGTGCTGGCGATCGGCCTCTGGTGGCTGGTCACCCGCCTCTTCGACATCTCGTCGTTCTTCCTGCCGGCGCCGCCGGACGTGGTCGACGCGTTTCTCCGGCTGCCCGGCTATCTGCTCGCGGAGACCTGGGTGACCCTGCTGGAGACGGTGATCGGGTTCGGCATCGCCGCCAGCGGCGGGCTGCTGGTCGCGCTGCTGCTGGCGGCGTCCCGGACGGTCGAGCGGATGACCATGCCGCTGATGGCGGCGGTCAACGCCGTACCGAAGGTGGCGCTCGCGCCGCTGCTGCTGGTCTGGATGGGCTTCGGGTCGGAACCGAAGATCGTCATGGTGATCCTGGTCTGCTTCTTCCCGATCGTGGTCTCCGCGATGGCCGGGCTGACCTCGACCCCGAACGACCTGCGCGAGCTGGTGCACTCGCTCTCCGCCTCGTGGTGGCAGACCTTCCTCAAGGTACGACTCTCCTGGGCGCTGCCGCAGATCTTCGTCGGGTTGAAGGTGGCGATCTCACTGGCGATCATCGGCGCGATCATCGGCGAGGTGGTCAACCCCGACCGGGGGCTCGGCGCGGTCATCGTCAACTCCGGAGCCTCCGCCGACACCCCGCTCGCGTTCGCCGCGCTGACCCTGTTGGCGTTGATGGGCGCGCTGCTGTTCTACCTGGTGGTGGCGGTCGAGCGGCTCGTCGTACCGTGGGCGCGGGCGATCGCGTCGTAGCCGGGTGCCCGCCGCGCGGGGCTGCTTGCGGGAGGGTCCGCTCGCTACTGTGTCGCCAGGGGCGGCCCGGCCGGTCCGGCCGGTGGTGTCGGGCCGGGGCGGCCGGTGGTGTCGGGCCGGGGCGGCCGGTGTGTTGGTGGTCGGTGAGGTAGGGGTGGCGGTGGTTGTGGTGGCATCGGGAAAGCTGCTGAGGTTCGACGAGGTACGCGGCTACGGGTTCATCGCCCCCGACAGCGGTGGTGAGGACGTCTTCGTGCACGCCAACGACTTCGGTGAGGACAAGCACCTGATCCAACCGGGGATGCGGCTGGAATACGAGGTCGAGCAGGGGGAGCGGGGGCTGAAGGCGTCGGCGATCCGGATCACCGACCGGCCCGCCAAGCCGCGCCCGAGCCGGGCGGCCGGCGACGACGAGCTGTGCGACGTACTCTCCGGAGCCGAGTTCAGCGCCGAGGTCACCGAACTGCTGATCGAGAAGGTGCCGTCGCTGACCGGTGCCCAGATCGGCGCGATCCGGCAGCAGTTGGTCGGGCTGGCCCGGTCGCACGGCTGGGTCGAGCCCTGAGCACGGCCGTTCGGCCCGACGTGCGGGCCCGGTAGGGTCGGCCGGTGACCACCTCGCGTCCCGGCGGCAGCCTGCTGGCCGTCAGCGACCTGCACGTCGGTTATCCCGAGAACCGGACACTGGTCGAGAGCTTCGTTCCGGGCTCGGACGAGGACTGGCTGCTGGTGGCCGGCGACGTCGCCGACCGGGTGGAGGACATCTACTGGGCGCTGCGGCTGCTGAAGGAGCGCTTCTCCACCGTGGTGTGGGTGCCCGGCAACCACGAGCTGTGGACGCCCCGCCAGGACACGGTCCAGTTGCGCGGGGTCGCCCGGTACGAGCTGCTGGTCGAGATGTGCCGGCGGATCGGCGTACTGACCCCGGAGGATCCGTACCCGGTGTGGACGGGTGCGGGTGGGCCGGTCACGGTGGTGCCGCTCTTCCTGCTCTACGACTACACCTTCCGGCCGGCGGGCGCGCAGACCAAGGAGGCCGGGCTGGCGCTGGCGCACGAGGCGGGGATCGTCTGCACCGACGAGTACTTCCTGCACCCCGATCCCTATCCGAGCCGGGAGGACTGGTGCGCGGCCCGGCTGGCGCTCACCGAACGCCGGCTGGCCGAACTCGCACCGGGCACCCGGACCGTGCTGGTCAACCACTTTCCGCTGGTCCGCGAGGTCACCGACATCCTGCGCTACCCGGTCTTCGCGCAGTGGTGCGGCACCGTACACACCGCCGACTGGCACCGGCGCTACCAGGCCGCCGCCGTGGTCTACGGCCACCTGCACATCCCCCGGGTCAACTGGTTCGACGGGGTCCGCTTCGACGAGGTGTCGCTCGGCTACCCGCGTGAGTGGCAGCGGCGGGCGAAGCCGCCCCGCGGCCTCCGGCCGATCCTGCCGGTCGGCTCGCCGGAGCGGGACGCCGACCTGGCCTGGTGAGCCGGGTCCGGTCGGCCCGGCGCGAGCGTCGGGTAGCCGGGGGAGCGTCGGGTAGCCGGGGTGCCCGCAGTGGGGCCCGGCGGGTGGCGCCCACCGGGCCGGTCAGCCGGTGCCGGGCGGTTGGTCGGCGCGGCGCATCCAGAACGCGCCGGTGGGCAGCCCCCGGAGTTCGGCCGGTAGCGCGTCCGGGTGGCACGACCAGAGCCACGAGGTGAAGAGCAGCACCCGCCACGCCGCGTTGTCGGTGAGGAACGCCCGGAGCAGGTAGACCTCGGTCCAGTCCCGACCCTCCCGGAGCCACCGCTCCGGATATTCGAACGGCCAGTGGATGTCGTGGATGTGCACGATCACCCCGGGACGCAGCGTCGGCAGGACGTGCAACAGCAGCCAGACGACGTCCGAGCCGGCCTTTGCCACGTGCGTCGAGTCGATCAGCAGAATGTCGCCGGGGGCGAGCCGGGCGAAACTGGACCGGTCGACGTCCTGGACCCGGCGCTGGACCAGGTCGACCCGGTCACCGGGGCGCAGCCGGGAGCGCAGCCGCTCCGGATGCGGTTCGACGCAGGTGATCCGCAGATCCGGCAGGTAGCGGTCGGCGACGTCGAGGGCGACCGCGGTGGAGTAGCCGGAGCCGACCTCGATCAGCCGGGCCGGCCGGTGGTACCGGAGCATCGCGTGCAGCACGGCGGCGTCGGCGCGGCCGTACATGCCGTTGTGGTCGTGCCAGCGGTCGCTGGGGAGTTCACGCATCAGCGGACCGAGTTCGGCGGCCAGCCGGAGCTGCTCCGGCTCCCGCAGGTCGACGCCGACCGGGGCCAGGTCGCGCCAGCCGATCGCGGTGGCCCGGTCCGCCGGCGAGGTGGCCGGCGAGTAGAAGTGCCCCGGTTTCACGTACGGCGGTGTGCTGAGGGCGGCGCTGATCCCCCGGGCACGCCGGACGACCTGCGTCTGGAACTCTCCAACAGCCATGCGGGGAATTCTGTCCTTTATCGCGATACTTTCGCTAGTACCCCGCAAAAATGGAACTTCCGTGTCTATCCGGCGAGTGCTTGATCCAATCGAGGAGGTCAGACCACGATGGAGGACATCACCGCGCTGATCCTGGACGACCATGCGGCGTTCCGCCGGGGATTCGCCCGGCTCGACGACGCCCGGGGCGAGGCGGCACTCCGGGCGGTCTGGGAGCCGCTGGCACTGCACCTCGACATCCACGCCGAGGCGGAGGAGGCGATCCTCTACCCGTACCTGGTCCGGCACGGCGATCCCGGTGCCGGGGAGGAGACCGACGACGCGATCGGGGACCACAACAAGATCCGGGACGCGATCGCCGAGTCGAAGCGGCACGTACCCGGCACCGACGGGTGGTGGGCGGCGGTCTGGCAGGCCCGGCGGGAGAACAGCGAGCACCTGGCCGAGGAGGAGGACGGCGCGCTGGCGGACTTCCGGCGCAACTCCAGCCTCGAACTGCGTGCCGAACTCGGCGCCCGCTGGCTCACCTTCTACGGCGAGCACCCGGGCGGGCGGGACCTGACCTTCCAGGACAAGGACCCGAAGGCGTACGTCCAGGAACATCGCTGAGCTGGCCGAGCCGAGCCGTCCCGGCTCACCCGAGCCGTCCCGAGGCAGAATGGCCGGGTGACGCTCCGGGCCGCCCTGGCACCGCTGTCCACTGGCGCCACCTACCGCCGAGGGGTCTTCCTGCTGCTCGGCGGGGTCCTGCTGCTGCCGTACCTGCTGCTGGTCACGGTCTTCGCCGAGATGCTGCGCACCGACGAGGTACCCCGGCCGGCCGTGCTGCTGCTGATCGCGGTCGCGACGGCGATCGCCGCCGTACCGCTGTTCCTGCGCGGCACCCGGGCGCTGGAGATCGCTGCCCGGGTCCGGTGCTTCGGGCCCCGGACGGCTGGCTCTACGCCCGGGGCGACGGCGATGTCAGCTACGGCTCGGCCGACGGCTGGAACCGGGTACCGCTGAATCGGCGCTGAACAGCGGATTCAAGGTTCTTACAGGCAATGCGCTAGGTCGCTGGGGCAGTCTCGGGGTCGGATGGCCGGTCGGGGCACAACGGTGTGCTTCGGGGAACCCGACCGGATCACAGGAAGTCGAGAGATGACGATGAGGCGACGGCGCATGTCGACCGGATCAACCAGTGGTCACGGACGTGGCCAGGACCCGTGGTGAAGTCGACCAGATGACGGCACCGGCGCGCTGCGCTCGACCGACGGTCGGGTGCCACCGGATCGCCGACCAGCAGCGGCGGTCTGCGTAGCGCCAGGACTGACGGGGGACGGACGCGTCACCCCGCCGGCCGAGCGTGACCGGGGCGGTACGTCCGTAACACAGCAGCCCGCCCCCGCGCCCGCTCTCCGGGCAGCGGGGGCGGGCTGGTGTGCGTCAGTCCACCGAGAGGGTCTGGATGGTGATCCCGACCTTCGGCGTCCCGCCGCCGGCCGCGATGGAGTTGTCGTGGCCGCCGGCGGCCACCCGGTCCACCACGTCGAGCCCGGTGGTGACCGTGCCGAACGGGGTGTAGAGCGGCTGGAGCCCGCTCGTACTGTCCTGGAAGATGATGAAGAACTGGCTGCCGTTGGTGCCCGGCTCCCCGGTGTTCGCCATCGCGACCACGCCCCGGCCGTACTGCGCGCCGGCCAGGTTCTCGTCGGCGAACCGGTAGTCCGGCCCTCCCATTCCGGTGCCGCTCGGGTCGCTGCACTGGAGCACGAAGATCCCCTCGGCGACGAGCCGGTGGCAGCGGCTCCCGTCGAAGAACTTCCGCTCGGCGAGATGCTGGAAGCTCGCCACCGTGCACGGGGTGCGGGCCCGGTCCATGGTGATCGCGATCTGGCCGAGGTTGGTGCTCAGCCGCATCGTGGCGGTGCCGGTCTGCGCTGCCCCGTCGAAGTCGGGCAGCCCGACCACCTTGGTCTGGGCGTGTGCCGGGGTGATGCTGCCGGCGCACTGCGCCGATGCGGTGCGCGACCCCGGGCTCGGCGGAGTTTCCGTGCCCTCGCTGCTCGCGTCCGAGCCGCTGTCGTTGCCGAGCTGCACGTAGTAGACCACCAGGCCGGCGCAGCCGATGCCCAGGCAGAGCACGATCGCCACGGCCGCGGCCACCAGGCCGATCACCAGCGGGCGCCGGCTCCGCGCCGGTTGTGCCCCCGTCGGGTACGGCGACGCGGGCTGACCCGCACCGACCGGCGGCCCGCCTGGCGGTGGTCCTGCTGACGGCGGTGGTCCTGCTGACGGTGGCGGCCCTGCTGACGGCGGTGGTCCTGCTGACGGCGGTGGTCCTGCTGACGGTGGCGGCCCTGCTGACGGCGGTGGTCCTGCTGACGGCGGTGGTCCTGCTGACGGCGGTCCTGCCGGGGGTGGCCAGGACGGGGACGGCCCGGAGGGCGGCGGCTCGGGCGGTGGAGGATCGGCAGGCGGCTGGCTCACCGGGTCAGCCTACCGACAGGGCTCGATGAGTTCCCGGATCGTCGGGGTGGGGCCGGCCGAAGTGGGCCGGGACGCCGGGCGGCGCGTGAAATTCGTGGCTCGAACTGCCTGGTCATGGCAGTATGCGCGGTCGTGACAGACCTCGACGCCATCCAGATCACCACGCTCGCCGAGCGGCCCGGGTTGACGGCCCGAATCTACGAGATCACCGACACCTGGCCGGTCTTCGCCGGCGAGGACCTGCTGGCGAGCGCGCTGCACCTGCGGGTACCCGGCGAGTTCCCGGAGTACTGCGTCGTGGCGACGGACGGCGACCGGGTCGTCGCGCGCGGGTTCGCGATCCCGTTCAACGCCGTGCTGAAGGGCCGGGAGGAGATGCCGGCGCAGGGCTGGGACGTGGTGCTGGTGTGGGCGTTCAACGACCGGCGCCGGGGGAACGCGCCGACCGTCGCCAGCGCGCTGGAGATCACGATCGACGTCGACTACCTCGGTCGGGGCCTGTCCCATCACATGGTGGCCGCCCTGCGGCAGGCGGCCGGGAGGCAGGGCCACGACGTGCTGCTGGCTCCGGTCCGCCCGACGGCCAAGCACCTGCAACCGCGCCTGCCGATGAGCGATTACATCCGCCAGCGGCGCGACGACGGCCTGCCGGCCGACCCGTGGCTGCGGGTGCACGTCAGGGCGGGCGGCACCATCGAGAAGGTCGCCCCCGCGTCGATGACGGTGGCCGGATCGCTGGCCCAGTGGCGGGAGTGGACCGGCCTACCCTTCGACCGCGACGGCGACATCGAGATCCCCGGCGGCCTGGTCCCGGTACGCTGCGCCCTCGCCCACGACTACGCCGTCTACGTCGAACCCAACGTCTGGGTACGGCACAGCACGCTGTCTACCGCCGGGGCAGGTCGCTGACGAAGGCCCGCCAGGCGTCCGGCCCGAAGGCCAGCGCCGGTCCACTCGGATCCTTACTGTCCCGCACCGCGACGACGCCGGTCAGGTTGTCGGCGACCTCCACACAGTTGCCGCCGGTGCTGTTGCTCCGGGTGCTCTTACGCCAGCGGGCTCCGGTCAGGTCCATGTCTCCGCCACCTCCGCGATCAGGTCGAGCGACTGCTGGTGCGGCAGTGCCACGCTCCGGACGGTCTCCCAGACATCGATCATATAGTTCACGTAGTCCGGCCGGTCGTCCATCTGACCGTGGCGGTGCCCGTCGAAGTAGACGACCGGTTCGCCGGCCGGTGGGGTGGCGAGCACGAACGAGCCGTCCAGCCCGGCGTAGGAGCCGGCTGAGGCCGGCACGACGTGGATCCTCATCTGCGGCACGTTCGTTCCGGTCTTGATCAGGTGCAGCAACTGCTCGCGCATCACCGTCCGATCGCCGATCGGGCGACGAAGCACGTATTCGTCGAGCACGAAGGTGAGCAGCGGTGGCTTCGTTCGGGTCAAGATGTCCTGCCGGTCTAGCCGGGCGGTCACCTGCTCTTCGACCTCCTCAACGGAGAGCAGTCCTGGCCCGGAGAGAACCGCCCGGGCGTATGCCTCCGTCTGCAACAACCCTGGGACGTAGGCCGGCTCGAACGAGCGCAGCGCCTTCGCCTCCTGCTCGACGCCGGCCCACTCTCGGAAGTACTGGACGACGGCTTCCCGGCTGATGCGTTTCTGGATGCGTACGAAGCGGCCGTCGGTGTTGAAGACCGTGTCGCAGCGTCGGGCGAAGTCGAGGCTCGGCCGGCGTTCGCAGCTCTCCACCTTGGCGACCATCGGCTGGGAGTAGTTGATCGTTTCGGCCAGTGCCGTCTGGGACATGTTGGCGGTGGCGCGGGCGAGCCGCAACTCCTCGGCGAAGTGTTCGAGCATCGGGGACCGTTCCATATGACTCCTCCATGACGAAGGGCGTACCAGGCGGGATAAACGCGGATACGCACGGGTCGTACCGATCGAGAAGCTCCTCAGCGTAGTGCCATCCACAGCAGAGTGTCACTAGCGGAACCGCTCGGAGCCATGGCATCGGAAAGGACGGGCGGAACCGCGCGGGGGCCGTCGGTTTCCCTTCCCCATCCGAGGCGGCCCCCGCTTCCACATATCGAGGAGGTGCCGGGTGTGAGCTGGTTTCGACGTACGCCGAGAATTCCCCGCCGGGACTGGCGACGGCTCTGGCGGTTTTGTCGGTGCGGGCACCGGTGGGGTTGTATCGGCACACTGCCATCGCCGGGGCCGTCGGTGCGTAGCCGGGTACGGCCGACGAACCGTGGCTACCTGCGCAACTGGAACGTCCCGACGGGTGCATACCGTGACCGGGTCCGCTGACGGTGCCGGCCGCCCCGGGGAGCGGTTGTCTGCCGGAGAGCCTTTAGAGCTGGGTGCACAAGCGGGGCACTCGGTGCCGGTGCGGCCCGGCCGTCGGTTGGGTGCACAAGCGGGGCACTCGGTGCCGGTGCGGCCCGGCCGTCGGTTGGGTGCACAAGCGGGGCAGCTCGACAGTCTCGCGAATGAGGTATTGCCGCCTGGACGCCGACGTGATGATCGGTTCCCGCCTGCCCGACGTACCCGTCGGGAAGTGGTGACGGCCGGCCGACGTACCCGTCGGGAAGTGGTGACGGCCGGCCGACGTACCCGTCGGGAAGTGGACGGACGGCCGGGACGGGCGCATCTGCCGCAACGGCCGATCTGGCTCTGCCGGGCCTGTGGCGCCGCCTGGCCATGCCCGGCGGCGCGTTCGGTGCTGCCGCTCGACCACGTCCGGGACCCGGCCGGCCTGACGACCTGGCTGGCCGAGGCGTTCGCGGCGGCGATGCGGGACCTCTACCTGCTCAACCCTGACCCGGGACCGGACCCGGCCCGGATGTACGCCCGGTTTCTGGGCTGGGTGACCCCGCGCCTGGACATCATCCGGCGGGAGCCGTCCGGCTCAGTCGGGCAGCCGGGCGAGGGGTAGCTTGGCCAGGATCTCGTCGACTGTCTCGTCCGGCGTCTGGTCGGAGTTGTCCAACCAGAGGCCGAGCCGTGGAGTGTCGTCGCGCACCGCCGAGTCCAGCGACTCGACCGTCCACTCGCCGTAGCCCTGCTTGTCCCGGCCCTGCTCGCGGCAGTGGATCACTTCGGGGCGCGGCACCAGCACTACCGCGTAGCGCGGCCGGGTGGTGACCAGGTCGAGGTAGTCGGCCCAGGCGGGGCCGAGGACGACATCCTGGAGTACGGCCGTGAAGCCGGCCCGGGCGTAGCCGTCGGCGGTCGCCGCCGCGAGTTGGTACCGCAGCCGGAGTTGCGCGGCCGCCTCGTCCGCCTCCTCGGGGGTGAACTCCCGGCGACCCGAGACGATCATGCGACGGAACACGTCACCCCGGACGTGCGCGGTGCGGGGCAGTCGCTCGGCGAGGCGTTGTGCCACCGTGGACTTCCCGGCGGCCATGGCTCCGGTCAGCACGACGACGGCGGACGACAGATCGATCATCTCGGGGGACGAAACTACACCATGACCAGGTACGACGGGAAAATCCATGTCTGCGAGCACCAGTACTATCTGCGCGACTCGGTGCAGACCGCGTTGCCGCCGTACCGGCTGGACGACACCGGGCTGGCCCGGTTCGCCGAGGACGGCGGCATCCAGGTGATCAGCGGTGCCAACACCGGCAGTCTGGCCATGAGTGTCGACCTGGTCGAGGCGGCGCCGCCCGTCCCGTTCGACGACTGGGACGAGATCGTCGAGGTCAGCTACGCCACCACGACCGGAGACGCCCAACTGCTCGGCTGGCCCGATGCTCCGCAGCGCTGGCTACCGGCGATCAGCCACGCCGGCCCCGGGACCTACCGGCTCAGATTCCACGCCCGGAATCGTGACGATCCCCGCAACGCCCGACCCTTCGAGATCGTGGAGGCGCACCACCTCGCCGTCTGGCCCGGCCCGGCGGCTCCGACGGTCGGGTACAGGTACACCGACGCCACCGATCGGTACTGGCGGTCGATCCGGGACACCCGCTGACGCTCGCGACCATGTTCGACAGTGGGTGAACAACCGCATCTTCGGGCTGGCCAGGCCGTCCGCGAGCCGGTTAGCTGGGGGATGCGAGGCAGTAACCAGGGAATACGCGGGAGGAAACGCCGCCGTGCCACCGCCACCCGAGGAGGTCATCGCCGGCCAGGCCGTCTACAACCGGCTGATGCTCGCCGGCTACGACGTGCTCGTGTTGGGCTTCCACTGCCGACTCGTCTGGCGGTGCGCCAAGCGACACATGCTGGACAACTACCGGCGCAACATCGGGGCCCGGCACGTCGAGTTCGGCACCGGCACGGCGTACTTCCTGGACCGCTGCGGCTTCCCGACCGGGACGCCGGAACTGACCCTGGTCGACCTGAACCCGACCGTGCTGCGGGTCAGCGCAGCCCGGGTTGCCCGCTACCACCCAGCCGTGGTGCGGGCGGACGTGCTCCAGCCGCTCCCGTTCGACGACGGCAAGCTCCGGACCGGTCACTACGACTCGGTCGGGGCGAACTTCCTGCTGCACTGCCTGCCCGGCTCCTGGGCCGATAAGGCCGCTGTCTTCGACAACGCGGCGGCGGCGCTCCGCCCCGGCGGCCGGGTCTTCGGCAGCACGATCCTCTCGTCCGGAGTGCCGGTCAACGCCCCGGCCCGGCGGCTGATGAAGGCCTACAACACCCGGGGTATCTTCCACAACACCGACGACGACCTGGCCGGGCTGCGCTGGCAACTCGACCAGCGATTCACCGACATCCAGCTAGCCGTACGCGGCTGCGTCGCCCTCTTCGAGGCCACAAAGCCAGCGCCGACGGAGGATCAGACCGGCTGACCGGAGCGGCTTGCACGAACGGCCTGCTCGGAACGGTTCCCTGGTCGGCCACAGATATTCAGCCTTGTATTAGCGTCGGGCCTGTGAAGGGCCGTCTCCTGCCAGACGAGCCGCTGACCGTGGAGCGCCTTGGCGCCCTGCTTCTCGGGGCGGACCAGGTGCGACGATGGCGGCTCGTGGCGGAGTTCCTGGAGGAGTACCGCTGGGAACCGGTCGAGTCGCGCGCCACTCTGTTGGCCGCAGATCCGGCGCCCACCGGCGACGAGCACTGGGACGTGTTTCTCGCGGCCTTGGCGGAGCACCTGTCGGCCAGAGACGGGCGCGGCGCGCCACAGTGGACTGAGACGCGCTCGCTGCGGCGGTTCTGGTTCCCCTTCAACACTCGGGCGGCCCGGGGCAAAGCGGTGGTGCACGCCCCAGCGGCGTTCCGACGTCGCGGTGTCTACGTTGCCGCTCAGGAGTTGAGCGTCAGGTGAGTGCCGCCGATCCGCTGCTTGGTTCTGACGGAGTAGGCCGGCTCCACCAGGACGGCATATCTGGCCCCACCGCAGGCCGACTGGCACCTTTTGTCGATTACCGAATGTAGTCACGGCCCACGCCTGCCGCGTGGCAACTGGCAGCTGACCACGCGTTGTCTGCGGCAGAAGAGTACGGCTCGCGCACCTCGGCCGGGTCCGGTCGCGACTATTCAAGGATGCCGCTCGTGCAGCAAGCGTACGACTGCCGCCGTGAGTCGCCTCGTACTACTACTACCGGTTCGGCTTACGGCTTCGGGCGCCGAGCGGCCTGCCGCTGTCCAGTACCTGTCCTGTGGACGGCTGCGCGTCGGCTGGCTGGTAATGAAGGCTGCTGTACTCGGGCCCGGGAATGACGAACCAACCATCGAGCCATCGGTCCCTTCGATCCTTGCGATTCGCTACGCGGCAGTTGCCGAGACCGATGGCGCCGGGGCCGTTTGGGTGGGTGGCCTGGTCGAACACGGCGTTCCCGGTGAAGATGGTCTCGTTGAAATCGGCGTTCCCGGTGAAGATGGCCTTGCCGAACTCGGCGTTTCCGGTGAAGGTGGCTCCGTCGAACTCGGCGTTCCCGCTGAAGGTGGCCTCGTCGAACCACGCGTCCCCGGTGAAGGTGGCCTCGTCGAACACGGCGTACTCGGCGAAGGTGGCCTCGTTGAACCCAGCGCTTCCGCTGAAGGCAGCGCCGGCGAACAGGGCGCTCTCGGTGAAGGTGGCTCGGCCGAATAGGGCATTCTCGCTAAAGCTAGCCTCCCAGAAGTCTGCGTCGCCGGTAAAGGTGGCGTTGTAGAACCGGGCGCCTCTGACCGCAGCGTTGTCGAATTTCCAGTCGATGAGGGTTGCGCCGGTGAGGTCGAGGTCGATGCGCGGCCAGAACTGCTGGCTGGGACTCGCTTCCAGTTCCGCGAAGTCAGCGGTGGGTGCGCCGTCGGGCCGGCGGAGGTGGGCGGCGAGGATTCGCTGGGCGGTGAGCCGTACCTGGAGTTCTTGGCGGGGGTCGCGGCCGGACTGGACATCGGCATCCGTGTTGGCTGGCGTGTCAGTGGGATTGGTGTCGTGCTGCTGGGCCCGTTGCGGTTTGCCGGGTGGGGTGTAGGGCATCCGTAGGTAGGCGCAGATGACGTTGACGATGGTTTGCCGCTGGTCGGTGTTGTTTTGGGCGACGCGTTCGAGGGCGTACAGCCCTCCGAGGCGGACGGCGGCGTCGGTGGAGCCGAGTTGTTCGACGGCCTTGGTGTAGAGCTCGGTGACGCGTTGTTCGGCGGCGTTGGTTTCGGCGTGCTGCTGCTTTCGTAGTTCGAGTTCTCGCAGTTGTTCATGCTTGCGGAGATCGAGGTCCTGTTTGCGTATCTCCAGCTGATGACTCTGCTCCGACAGTTGTTGCCGCCGAACGCTGAGCAGCAGCGCGGCGGCGGCTCCGCCGCCAGCGATGAAACCGAGTCCGTATTTGATAGCGCCGATTTGCAGGTTGGCGCGGTCGGCACCGTGGAGCCGGTTCGCGATTAGCCACATTATGGTCAGGCCGAGGATGCCGAGGCAGGCGACGAGGCAGGCGACGGTGAGGATCCCGTGGTCGGACAGCAGCCACGGCCACCGCAGGCCCTTGTCGACGGCGGCCTGCTGTTCGGGTTGCCGGACCGGCGGGTCGACGGGGGCGGGAACGGCCGGTACGCGGTCGGGGTGTTGCCCGTCGCGTTGGACGGGCGAGTGTCGGGGCTTGCTGCGGGGGTCTGTCACACCCTGATGTTGGCGGACGCGTGCACGCCGGGTCGCTGATATTTCCGTATGCCTTGTCGCAGTCGGGGCCGGGGCCGGGGTCGGGATCGGCGCGTTGGCCGCGCAGGAGGCCATCCACGAAGCGGGACGGCTCCGACCGGGAGGGCGGGCCCGGGCGGCGGCAGACCCCGATAACGCAACACATCATGGTTTGACCGCTCGGCAGCCTCCGTACAGGTGCCTGGTGAGTGGTGTCCACTACCCGTACGAGCGACACCACGCATGCCAAAATCCGGTATGAAGATTCGCCGTGCGGTACCCGATATCACCACCGTCGACCCGGTCGCGAGCAGCGGCTTCTACCAGCTCCTTGGCTTCCGGGAGGAGATGAACCTGGGCTGGGCGGTCAACCTGGTCTCACCGGCCAACCCCACCGCCCAGGTCGTCCTCATCACCAAAGATGCGGCGGCCTCGGTAAACCCGGACCTCAGCATGGAGGTCGATGACGTCAATGCCGCCTACGAGGCGGTACGCGCGACGGGCGCAGAGATCGTGCACCCGATCACCGACGAGCAGTGGGGCGTCCGGCGCTTCTTCGTCCGCGACCCAGACGGCAAGGTGGTCAACGTCGTCGGCCACCGCTGACCGGCAAAAGGGCCGACAGCCTATCGACCCTGTCGCGAGGGCGCGACCGGGCGGCGGACCAGCCACCGGAGGCTTGCGCCGCTTTCCGCGCCCGGCCAGCGGCAGAAGCGGATGTCCTATCACGTACTGGTTGGTCGGGCGGGTCGCCGGTGCGCGTTTCGGTCGTTCATCGTGCGTGGGCTCGGGGTATATCGAAACCGGCGACGCTGCCATGCCGTCTCACTCGCATGAGGGTGCGACGGATCGGCATGGTGCTCGTAGCGGTTCTGTCAGTGGCGGGCTGTTCGAACGTCTCCGGGCGCGCTCCCTACCTCACTCAGCCGGCCATTGCCTGTCCACCGGTAGACAGGCTGGCCGGACAACGCTCCGCAGACCCGTTGCCCGCAGACTTCCGGCCCGTCACGGCCGTCCGGTGCACTTTCCGACTTACCGTCGCGCAGTCCCCGAGTCCGCCCTCGTCGGGCCTCACCTGGGCTGCAGCACAGCGGGCCACCGGTCCGTTCGACGACCTCGTCGACGCACTGCGCCTACCGTCGCCGGAGACTACCGGCGACCTGGTGTGTCCGGCCATCTTCGTGATGCCGGTGTTGCTGGCACTGACGGACGCGTCAGGCAACACCGTCCTGCCGGCCTTGCCGGCTACCGTATGCCGCACCCCGCTTACCGAGGTGCAGTCGGCACTCGACGCGCTGCCGTGGGTGGAGATCGACCGTCGGCGGTGAGTTGGTCAGTACCACGCCGATCGCGGCAGGACGGAGTACCCGCCTCAGGGATGAGTGGTGGTTGCCGAAGGTGCTGCCCGTCGGTTCGCCGGCGCTGTGGTGTGGGTGGGCGGCTCGGCTTGGGGGGAAGGTAGCGCCGTCAGTGAGGGGTGCCAGGAAGCGAAGTCGTTAGGCGGACCCAAGACAAGCGCTGTCATATCCAACAGCCGTTGGTAGTAGCTCGCCTCGTAGCCGGCCAACCGCGGTACCACTCGGGCGAGGTCCTGCTCGCGTGCTGCAAGAACATCCCACCACCAATCATCGAGGTCGCCGCCGTTGATCAGCCACGTACTGATGCAGCCCGCGGCGTCGGCATCGAGCATGACCATCTCGACCCCAGCGATGTCGACGGCCGTCAGACGGGCAGGAAACGCAGCCTCCCTATGCGCTGCCCAGAGTTCGGTAACAGCCTTTATGCGGTCATCATCTGTCATCCGGAACAGCCCTCCGATCGCCGGGAACCTACAAGAGCGTAGGCGCACTACTTTCGGCATGAGCGCGCAGCTCCACGTAGCAGCACCAGCAGCCTCGCCCGGCACGCAACGCTACTTGACACCCGGCGAGATCAGGCTGCGGTGGGGCCAGTTGTGGCCGTCCCGGTGGAGCCGAGTTCATCCGTCATAGCCAGCTGCTGGACCGCGTTGCAGAGCTGGCCCACTCAGGCCGGTGAAGTCGCGTCGAACCGGGCGCTGTAGGCGGCGGCGCCGGCCACCGACTCCGCGCCGAAGGTGACGTGCCCGATCGGCACCCGGCCGCTCACCGCCTCGATCACCCGGGCGACGGCCGGTACCGAGAAGCCGCCGCACAGCTCGATCAGCTCGACGCCCTCCTCGACCAGCTCGACCGCGATCGACGCGGCCAGCGACTCGTCCGGTACGGGCACCAGCGACGTGCGCTGACCGGCCCGATCGACCACCACCCGGTCGGCGACCGGGTCGGCGCCGGGCTGCCCGTAGAGATAGGCCCAACTCGTGCTCATCGCGGCAACTCCTCTCCGTTCGGAGACACCATCGTCATACCTCGATATTGGTTGAGGTCAACCCTTTCCCCGCCAGGGGAACCGGCTCACTCCGGCACGTGAGGTCCGCGGCGCCGTGCGAACGCATGGTGAGGAGAGCGGGCACGGCAGGATTCGCCGGCCCGACAAAGTCGTGGAGGGAACGACGATGTCCCGCACCGAACCGACCGACCGGGCGGCGCCCCGGACCGTGCCGCCGCCACACCAGCACCAGGACCAGCACCGGACCGCTATCTGGCCGTCGGCGCCACCGGGCCGTACTCACCTGGCAGTTCCGTACCGCCGGGGCCTGTGGCCGGTGTGGACGCCGCCCCGGCGACGCGGGCTGGACCTCGGCGGAGTCGGCGGCCCGCTGGGGGCGCCGGGCGGTCTGGGTGGCGGCGGTGATCCCGGTGCTGTACGCGGTCGTCCGACTCGCCTGGGCGGCCGGCATCCCGCTCGGCATCACCGACGGGTTCCTCCGGGAGATGCACCGGACCGGTCTGGTCTGGGCCGGCGCCGGACTGGCCACGTTCGGGCTGGTCGGCGCGGTACTCACCCTCGGGCTGGTGCAGCGGTGGGGCGAGCGGTTCCCGTGCTGGATGATCGGGCTGGCCGGTAGGCGGGTGCCGATCAAGCTCGCCGTCGTCCCCGCCACCGGGGTCGCGGTCGCGATCACCGCCGCCACCCTGGCCTATCACCTGCGCCGCCGGGGCGCCTGCGACCACTGCGGCTGACCCTCGGCGCTGCGCCGGCTGCGACTGGGCCGGGACCTGCGCCGGCCCCGGGCGACTGGCGTGATCGCGGTCGCCCGGAGCCGGTGAGCGCAGTCACTCCCTGGCGCGGCTGCCTCCCGAGAGCGTGCCCACCAGCGTCCCGAACGTCACCCCGACCAGCGCGCCGAAGACCAGGCCCAGCGCGACGTTGCCGAGGAGCAGGCCGAGGAGCAGGCCGACCAAGGCGCCGAGTGAGATCCCGAGGCTCAGGCTGATGCCGAGTTTCGTCCCGTTTTCATTGGGTGTACTCATGCCCCTCCCCGTTCCGGCGGATCCGACGGTACCGGATCGATCTTGGCCGGTACGGTCGCGACCCGCGATCGACACGATCGAGAGCTAGCGTAGGTGCGTGACGGAAATTTCCCAGGTCCCACCGACCCCACCGGCCGAGCTTCCCGGCACCCTCGGCGAGCTGCGCGCCACCGGGCACCGGTACCGGACGGTCAAGCAGGAACTCCGGGACAACCTGCTGGCCCGGCTCCGGTCCGGCGAACCCCGCTTTCCCGGCATCGTCGGCTACGACGAGACCGTGCTCCCCGAGGTCGAGCGAGCCCTGCTGGCCGGGCACGACATGGTGCTGCTCGGCGAGCGCGGCCAGGGCAAGACCCGGCTGATCCGCGCCCTGGGCCAACTCCTCGACGAGTGGACCCCGGTGATCCGTGGCTCCGAGTTGAACGAGCACCCGATGCACCCGCTGACCCCGGCGTCCCGCCGGGCGGTGGAGGAGGGCGGCGACGCGCTGCCGGTCGGCTGGCTGCACCGGTCGATGCGGTACGGCGAGAAGCTCGCCACCCCGGACACCAGCGTCGGCGACCTGATCGGCGACGTGGACCCGATCCGGGTGGCCCAGGGCCGTACCCTCGGCGACCCGGAGACGATCCACTTCGGGCTGGTACCCCGGACCAACCGGGGCATCTTCGCCGTCAACGAGCTGCCCGACCTGGCCGAGCGGATCCAGGTGGCGCTGCTCAACGTGCTGGAGGAGCGCGACATCCAGGTACGCGGCTACCAGCTCCGGCTGCCGCTGGACCTGCTGCTGGTGGCGAGCGCCAACCCCGAGGACTACACCAACCGGGGGCGGATCATCACCCCGCTCAAGGACCGGTTCGGCGCCGAGATCCGCACCCACTACCCGCTCGACCTGGAGCTGGAGCTGGACCTGATCCGGCAGGAGGCGGCGCTGGTCGCGGCCGTGCCGGAGCACGTGCTGGAGGTGCTGGCCCGGTTCGCCCGGGCGGTGCGGGAGTCCCCGGCCGTCGACCCGCGCTCGGGTGTCTCGGCCCGGTTCGCCATCGCCGCCGCCGAGACGGTCTCGGCCGCCGCGCTGCGCCGGGCCGGACTGCTCGGTGCCGGTGGCCCGGACGGGCAGCCTGCCGCCGCTGCCGACACCGAGCCGGTGGCCCGGGTCGGTGACGCGGTCTCGGTGACCAGCACCCTGCGCGGCAAGGTCGAGTTCGAGAGCGGCGAGGAGGGCCGGGAGATCGAGATCCTCGGTCACCTGCTCCGGACCGCCACCGCCGAGACCTTCCGGGCCCGGCTGGCCGGGCTGGACGTCTCCGGCTTCACCGCGCTGGTCGCCGACGGCGCGATCGTCGAGACCGGTGAGCTGGTCGGCCCGACCGAACTGCTCCGGCAGGTCGGCACCGTACCCGGGCTGGCCAAGGCGCTGGACCGGCTCGGGCTGGGCGACGCGCCGACACCGGCGGAGGCGGCGGCCGGGATCGAGTTCGTACTCGAAGGGCTGCACCTGACCCGGCGGCTGGCCAAGGACGTGACCGACGAGGGACGTACCCGCTACGGCGGGCGCAGCCCCGACGGCGGCCGCGGCCCCGACGGCGGCCGCGGCCCCGGCGAGCGCTCGGCCCGCGACGACGACTGGGCCTGAGCGTGGCCGGCGGAAACCGATTCCGGTACGGCTCCTGGCGCGGCGGCCCCGACCCGCTCGCCCCGCCCTACGACGTGCGGGCAGCGGTGGACTCGGTCGGCGCCGAGGTGCTGGCCGGCGGCAGCCTGCGCGAGGCGCTGCGCAACCTGCTCCGACGCGGCCCGCAGGGCCGGGGCGGCCTGGACGACCTGGTCGCCCGGGCCCGGCGGATGCGCCGGGACGCGCTGCGCCGGGGTGACCTGGACGGCGCGGTGACCCGGGCCCAGGCCCTGCTCGACCAGGCGCTCGCCGCCGAGCGTGACGAACTGCGCGGCCGGGACGACGACAACGCCCGGTTCGCCGAGGCGGTGTTGGACAACCTGCCCTCGTCGACCGCCCGGGCGGTGGAGGAACTCTCCGGCTACGAGTGGGCCAGCGACGAGGCCCGGGCCGCCTACCAGCAGATTCTCGACGGGCTGCGCCGGGACGTGCTGGAGCAGCGGTTCAGCGGGCTGCGGGACGCGATGCGCGGTGCCGCCGATCCGCGCGCCCAACGCCAGCTCTCGGAGATGCTGCGCGACCTCAACGACCTGCTGGCCCGGCACGACCGCGGCGAGGACACCACCGACGCGTTCGCCGAGTTCATGCGGCGGCACGGCGAGTTCTTCCCGGAGAATCCGGAGACGGTGGACGAGCTGGTCGACGCGCTGGCCCGGCGGGCCGCCGCCGGTGAGCGGCTGATGCGCTCGCTGTCACCGGCCCAGCGCGAGGAGCTGTCCCGGCTGATGGAGTCCTCGCTCGGCCCGGAACTGGCCGGGCAGCTCTCCGCACTGGACGCCAACCTCCGCTCGCTCCGCCCCGACCTGGCCTGGGACCGCCGGGAGCGGGTCCGGGGCGACCAGCCGCTCGGCTACGGCGAGGCGACCGGGGCGCTCGGCGAGATCGCCGACCTGGACGACCTGCTGGACCAGCTCGGCCAGGAGCATCCGGGGGCGACCCTGGACGACATCGACGTGGAGTCGGTGCAGCGCAACCTGGGCCGGGACGCCGCCGACGACGTACGCCGGCTGCGCGAGCTGGAGCGGGAGCTGCGCCGGCAGGGCTGGGTGACCCGGGGCGCCGACGGGCTGACCCTGAGCCCGAAGGCCCTGCGCCGGCTCGGCGGTACGGCACTGCGCCGGATCTTCGCGGAGTTGCGCAGTGGCCGGCAGGGGCAGCACGACCTGCGTTCGGCCGGTGCCGCCGGTGAGGTGACCGGCGCGTCCCGGCCCTGGGAGTACGGCGACGAGCAGCCGCTCGACGTGGTGCGTACCCTCGGCCGGGCGGTCCGGCGCGGTGGTGCCGGGGTACCGGTGGCGCTGGCGGTCGAGGACTTCGAGGTGGTGGAGACCGAGCGGCGCGCCTCGGCGGCGGTGGCGCTCTGCGTCGACCTCTCCTTCTCGATGATCTCGGAGGGGCGCTGGGGTCCGATGAAGCAGACCGCGCTGGCGCTGTCGCACCTGGTCGCCACCAGGTTCCCGCAGGACGCGTTGCAGATCATCGGCTTCGGCCGGGAGGCGATGCCGCTGACCCAGCAGGAGCTGGCCGGGGTGGAGCCGGACATGGTGCAGGGCACCAACCTGCAACACGCGCTGATGCTGGCCGGTCGGCACCTGCGTCGGCACTCCGGCTCCGAGCCGGTGGTGCTGGTGGTCACCGACGGCGAGCCGACCGCACACCTCGATCCGGAGGCCGGCGGCGGGGTCTTCAACTGGCCGTCACTGCCGGAGACGATCCAGTTGACGGTCGCCGAGGTGGACAAGCTGACCCGGTACGGCGCCACGATGAACCTGTTCATGCTGGGCGAGGATCCCGGACTGCGCCGGTTCGTCGACGCGGTGGCGCGGCGCTGCGGCGGCCGGGTCTTCACCCCCGAGCTGGACGACCTCGGCGAGTACGTGGTCTCCGACTACCTGCGGGCGCGGCGCGGCCGGCGCGGTCGCTGACGACCGGTCGCGCCGGGCAGGCGACCGCCGGGTCCGGCGATACCCGGGTGCGGCACGGGAACTCTTCCTAGACTCGGTCGAATGGAGACGGCCGAGCTGCGCCGGGCGTACGCGGACCTGCTCGCCGAGGTCGACGGAGGTTCGTTCGGGCCACCGCCGCCGGGGGAGTTGACCGTCGAGGAGGTGCTGGTGCACCTCGCCGCCAACGACGAGTTGCTGACCGAGGCGACCGAGGCGGTGCTGGCCGGCTCGCCGTGGGCGTACTACGACGGGCAGTCGACGCTGCGCCCGCAGGTGGACGCGATGCTGCCGCGCGACGGCGGGCTGCCCGAGCTGGCCGCCCGGCTGCGGTCCACCAGCGAGCGGCTCTGCGCGCTGGTGGACCGGCTGGGGCCGGAGGCGGAGACGCCGGTCGACTCGCATCTGCGGGAGGGCTTCGAGCTGCACATCGAGGAGTCTCTGCCCTGGGGGCGGATGCTCGACATCCACGGCCGGATTCACCTGCCGGCGCACCTCGAACAGTTGCGCGCCATGCGTACCGACGTCCGGTAGTTGCGCGTGGGAGCGTTCCCACAATTCGGGACGTCGTGATCTAGCGATCGTTCGCAGCATTACCTTCCTGTTAACCGATGGGAGTGAATATGTTGCGACGTCAATCCGTCGGGCGCCTCTGCCTGGCCGGCGCGGCCGCCCTGATCGCCCCGCTCGTCGCGTTCGGCCCGCCGCCCGCCGCCGGACAGCCCGCCCCGGACCGGGCGGCGGTGGCCGCCGTGCCACCCCTGGACCAGCTCACCGTCAGCACCACCCAGCTCGCCTTCGGCCTTCAGCGGCCGACCGCGATCTTCGCTCCCGACGACGGCAGCGACCGGCTGCTGATCGCCGAAAAGCAGGGGACGATCCGGGTCTACCACCCGGACACCGGGCTGGCGACGGACCCGCTGCTCGACATCAGGGACCGGGTCGACACCTCCGGCAACGAGCGCGGACTGCTCGGCCTGGTCACCACGCCGGACTTCACGCAGACCCGGACCCTGTACGTCGCCTACACCGCACTGCCCGAGGGCACGGTCACGCTCTCCCGGTTCACCCTCGACACGGCCGGCCAGACGCCGGTCCCGCCGGACGGGGAGCAGGTGATCCTGACCCAGGCACACGCCCAGTTCTCCAACCACAACGGCGGGCACGTCGCCTTCGGTCCGGACGGCTACCTCTACTGGAGCATCGGCGACGGCGGCGGTTCGGACGACGTACTCAACTCGGGGCAGAACCTGAACACCCTGCTCGGCAAGATCCTCCGGCTCGACGTGAACCGCTCCTGCGACGCGCGGCCGTACTGCGTACCGGCGGACAACCCGTTCGTGGGCACCGCGAACGCCCGGCCGGAGATCTGGACGTACGGGTTGCGCAACCCGTGGAAGTTCTCGCACGACCTCGGCGGGGACGGCTCGCTCTGGATCGCCGACGTCGGGCAGGGCACCTACGAGGAGATCGACCACCTGGGCGCGGACCAGGCCGGTGCCAACCTCGGCTGGTCCTGCCGGGAGGGGCCGCAGGTCTTCGACCCCGACCGCTGCCAGGCCGGCGCCGAGTACGTCGAGCCGATCTACTCGTACCGCACCTCCACCGACGGCTGCGCCGTGATCGGCGGGTACGTCTACCGGGGCGAGGAGTACGCCGACATCGCCACCGGCACCTACCTGGCCACCGACTACTGCTCCGGTACGGCGTTCGTGGTGCGGCCCCCGGCCACCCCCGGCGGGGCGTACGAGACCCGGGCGCTGACCGAACTGACCATCCAGCCGACCAGCCTCGGCCAGGACGCCAACGGCGAGCTGTACCTGGTGAACGACCTACCGGGCCAGCTCCACAAGATCGAGTTCGGCACCACCGCCCCGCCGGCCGCATGCCGGATCGGCTACCGGGTCGACCAGCAGTGGGGGACCGGCTTCAACGCGACCGTGACGGTCACCAACACCGGCACCCAGCCGGTCAGCGGCTGGACGGTGGGCTGGACCTTCCCCGCCGCGCAGCGCGCCGGCACCTTCTGGAACGCCAGCGGCAGCCAGTCCGGCGCGGTGGTGACCGCCCGGAACACCAACTGGAACGGGAACATCGCGCCGGGCGGCACGGTCCAGTTCAGCTTCCTCGCCTCGAACACCGGCCCGAACCCGGCACCGACCGCCTTCACCCTCAACGGCAGCACCTGCGCCTGACACCGCGAGCGGTCCGTCCACAGGGCTGCGATCCGCCAAGGGGCCCCGCCGCACCGGCGGGGCCCCTTCGCTACACCTGTCCCGGGTCGGCACCGACGGCCCGGGGCGCCCGGAAGGTACGCCGGTAGGCGGTCGGCGGCACCCCGATCCGCTGGTGGAGCTGTTGCCGCAGCGCGGCGGCGGTGCCGAAGCCGGACCGCCGGGCCACCTGGTCGACGCCGAGATCGGTGGACTCCAGCAGCAGCCGGGCATGCTCGGTGCGCTGCCGCAGCAGCCACTGCGCCGGACTGAGGCCGGTCTCCTCGCGGAACCGCCGGGTGAAGGTCCGGACGCTCATGCTGGCGTGCGCGGCCATCTGCGGCAGGGTCAGCGGCTCGTGCAGCCGGTGCTGGACCCAGTCCCTGGTCCGGCCGGTGCCGGTGGCCGCCGCGTCCGGCAGCGGTCGTTCGATGTACTGCGCCTGCCCGCCGTCCCGCCAGGAGGGCACCACGCAGCGCCGGGCGGAGCGGTTGGCGACCCCGCTGCCGTGGTCGGTCCGGATGACGTGCAGGCACAGGTCGAGGCCGGCCGCCACCCCGGCCGAGGTGAGCAGGTCACCGTCGTCCACGAAGAGCACCTCGGGATCGAGCCGGACCCTCGGGTGGAACCGGCGGAACCGGTTGGCGTACGCCCAGTGGGTGGTGGCGACCCGGTCGTCCAGCAGCCCGGCGGCGGCGAGGACGAACGCGCCGGTGCAGATCGACATGATCCGTACGCCCCGGTCGTGCGCCTCGCGCAGCACCGTGCGGATCTCCGGGTCGACGGTGCCGTCGGTCAGCGGCGGGCCGTCGTGGATGCCGGGCAGCACGATGGTGTCGGCATCGGCCAGGATCTCCAGCCCGTGGTCGGGCAGCACCTGGAACCCGGCGGTGCTGCGCACCGGCCGGCCGCCGGAGGTGCAGGTGGTGACGGTGTAGAGGGACTCCCCGTCGGCGTCACGGGCAGTGCCGAAGACCTGGGCCGGAGTGCCGAGGTCCAGTCCCACCACCCCGTCCAGGGCGAGCACCACGACCCGGTGCGGCCGGGGTGGTGCCGGCCGCCGGCCGGATCGACCCGTCCCCGGCTCGCCCGTCCCCGGGCGTCCGTCCGGCGAGTCCTCCGGTGGCCTGCCCGCCGGACTGTTCTCCGGCGATCTGCCCGCTGACCTGTTCTCCGGCGACCTGCCCGCCGGCGTGATGGTGGTCACCCGCTGCTCCGCTCTCCAGTGCCGTTGGCCCAATTCTTGCGCATCATGGCTGTCCGGCCACTCGTCCGGGGTCCCGCCGGCCCGCAGACTCGTCGGGTGAGATCCCGTCGCCTGCACCCCGCCTGGCTGGTCGCCGCCGTCGCCTTCGTCGCGCTGGTCGGTGCCGCCGGGTTCCGGGCCACCCCGTCCGTCCTGCTGCACCCGCTGCACGAGGAGTTCGGCTGGCCGCTGGCCACCATCTCGGCCGCGGTCTCGGTCAACCTGCTGCTGTTCGGGCTGACCGCACCCTTCGCCGCCGCCCTGATGGACCGGTTCGGCATCCGGCGGGTGGTGGCGGCCGCGCTGACGCTGGTCGCCGCCGGCAGCGGGCTGACCGTGTTCATGCGGACCAGCGCGGAGCTGATCCTCTGCTGGGGCGTACTGGTCGGGCTGGGTACCGGGTCGATGGCGCTCGCCTTCGTGGCCACGGTGACCGGGCGGTGGTTCGTCAAGCGCCGGGGACTGGTCACCGGGGTACTCACCGCCGGTGGCGCCGCCGGGCAGCTCGTCTTCCTGCCACTGCTGGCGAACCTGGTCGAGGCGTACGGCTGGCGGACCGCCGCGCTGGTGGTGGCCGGCTCGGCGCTGGCCGTCGTACCCCTGGTGGGGTGGCTGCTCCGGGACCACCCGGCGGATCTCGGCCTGCCGCCCTACGGCGCGACCGAGGTCGTGCCGGCGCCGGCCCGGACCGGCGGGGCGGCCACCCGGGCGCTCGGCGCGCTGCGCACCGCGGCCCGGACCCCGGCGTTCTGGCTGCTGGCCGGCGGCTTCGCGATCTGCGGCGCCTCGACGAACGGCCTGGTCGGTACGCACTTCATCCCGGCCGCGCACGACCACGGGATGACCGAGACCGCCGCCGCCGGCCTGCTCGCCCTGGTCGGGCTCTTCGACATCGCCGGCACCATCGCGTCGGGCTGGCTGACCGACCGGTTCGACAGCCGGGTGCTGCTCGCCGGCTACTACGCGCTGCGCGGGCTGTCGCTGCTGGTGCTGCCGAGCCTGTTCAGCGGCTCGACCGAGCCGAGCATGCTGGTATTCGTGATCTTCTACGGGCTGGACTGGGTGGCCACCGTGCCGCCGACGGTGGCGCTGTGCCGGGAGTACTTCGGGGCCAGCGGTGCCGTGGTGTTCGGCTGGGTCTTCGCCGCTCACCAGGTCGGGGCGGCGGTGGCGGCCACCGGCGCCGGGCTGATCCGGGACCAGCTCGGCAGCTACACCCTGGCCTGGTACGCCGCCGGGGCGCTCTGCGCCGCCGCCGCGGCCTTCTCGATCCTGCTGCGCCGCCGCCCGGGCCAACCCGGCGGGCCGGACGCGCCCGCCGCCCCCGCCACCTCGTTGGCCGGACGATCCGGCGCACCGGTGTCAGCAGGCTGACGGGACAGTGTCGGTAACCCGACAGGACATTACTCATGGTTACGACACCATTACTCTATGAATGCTGGTGTGCTCACCCTGGTGGTTTCCGGGCCGGTCCCCGGTAGCGCGCGCGGCGACGCCGAATCCGCCTCCGCGCTGGCTCGGGAGCTGCACACCCGGACGATCCTGCACGTCGTCCGGCCCGGTGTCGACGATCCGACGTTCCCGCCCGACCCCGACACACCGCCCGGCCCCGAGGCGCCACCCGAACTCGGCGGATTGCCCGGTCGCGGCGACCTGCCCGACCTCGGCGGGTTCGGCGGCACCGGCACGTTCGCCCGCAAGGGCGGCGGTGCCGGGTCACTGGCCGAACTCGTGGTCACCGGCCTCTTCTCGGCCAGCACCGTCGCGGCGCTGGCCCAGGTCGCGGTCGCCTTCCTCGAACGCGGCGCCGCCCGGCGGATCACCCTGCGGGACGGCCGGCGCACCCTGACGATCAGCGCGCCCGGCGAGGACACCGAGCAGATGGTGGTCGAGTGGCTCGGCGTGCCGCCGACACAGAGCGGCCCCGGCTCCGGTGCGGATTAACCCGCCGGCCGGCCGTTACGCGCTGCTGGTCGCGGTCGGCGAGTACGACGACCCGTCGCTGGACCAACTCCGGGCTCCCGAGCAGGACGTGGAACGGCTGGCGGCGGTGCTGGAGGACCCGTCGGTGGGCAACTTCACCGTGCGCACCCTGCAGGACGCCTCCGACCAGGAGGTACGCCGGGAGATCGAGGATCTGCTCACCGACCGGGTCAACGACGACCTGGTGCTGCTCTACTTCTCCTGCCACGGCATCGTCGACCCGTTCCACCGGCTCTACTTCGCCGCCGCCAACACCGTGCGGACCCGACCGGCCAGCACCGCCATCTCCCGCTCCTTCGTCAACGAGCAACTGGAGGCGTGCCGGGCCGCCGCCAAGGTCCTGGTGCTGGACTGCTGTTTCGCCGGTGCGTTCGCCGAGGGCTTCAAGGGCGCGCCGCAGGGTGCGCTGGAGGGCCAGGTCGGCCGGGGGTACGTGGTGATCAGCGCCTGCGACAGCTACGAGTACGCCTTCGAGTCCGACGGCCTGGTCGAGTCGGCGCCCCGTGGCTCGATCTTCACCGACGTGCTGCTGGAGGGGCTGGCCACCGGCGGTGCCGACCTGGACGGCGACGGCCGGGTCGGCGTCGACGAGCTGTTCCGGTACGTCCACGACGGGGTGGTCCGCCGCCGGCCGGACCAGAAGCCGAAGTGGAGCGCGTACAACGCCGAGCCGCACATCTATCTGGCCACCGTGCCGCCGACGGCCAACCTGCCCGCGGCCGGCGAGGGCCGGCCGGGCGGAGTGGTCGAGGCGACCGCCTCGGCGGTGCCCCGGCCCAGCAACTTCAACCGGCACCAGGCGATCGTCGCCCGCGGCTTCCGGGCCGGCGCCGACCTGGTACGGCGTACCTTCGGGCCGCTCGGCCGGCGGGTACTGGTCGAGGACGCATCCGGGGCGTACCACGAGCTGGCCGACGCGGCGAGCGTGGTACGGCTGTTCACCGCGTACGACACCCGGGACGCGATCGGCGCCAGCTATGTCCGGGAACTGGTGGAGGGGGTACGGCACCGGGTCGGCGACGGCGCCACCACCACCGTGGTACTGGCCCAGGCCATGCTGGACGGTGCCTCGGCGGCGCTGCGGGCCGGCGCCAACCCGGTGGCGCTGTGCCGGGGGATCGAGTCGGCCGCCCTGGCCGTCCTTTCCGAACTCGGCGACCTGGCGGTGCCGGTGGAGACGAAGGAACAGCTCAAGATGGTCTCCACGATCGCCTCCGGCGACGAGGTGATCGGCGACCTGCTGGCCACCGCGATGGAGCGGGTCGGCAAGGACGGCGTGGTGATCGTCGAGGAGAGCAACCTCTTCGGGCTCGAACTCGAACTCACCAGGGGGACGAGGGTGCCGGCCGGGCACGTCTCGCCGTACTTCGTGACCGACCCCGAGGAGGCCGAGGCGGTACTCGACGACCCGTCGATCCTCATCGTCGACCAGCGGCTCTCCGCCGTACCGGAGTTGCAGCCGCTGCTGGACGAGGTCGGCCGGTCCGGCCGGCCGCTGGCGGTCTTCGCCCGGGACGTCCGGGACGCCGCCCTGACCGCGCTGATCGTCGGCAAGATGCGGCACACCCTCAACTCGGTCGCGGTCCGGCTGCCCTGGCCGGACGAGGAGCGCTGCACCGTGATGGCGGACCTGGCGCTGCTCACCGGGGCGCAGGTGGTCGGCGACGCCGAGGGCGGGCTCGCCGCCGCCACCGCGCAGGTGCTCGGTGGTGCCCGGAAGGTGATCACCACCCGCCGGGACACCACGCTGGTGGACGGTGCCGGCGATCCGGACCTGGCCCGGCGCCGGGTGCAGGGGCTGCGGGCCGAGTTGGCGCGGCAGGCGGCCGGGCGCGACCGGGAACTGCTGCGGGAGCGGCTGGCCCGGCTGGGTGGCGGGGTGGCGGTGATCCGGGTCGGCGAGTCGACCGAGGGGCAGCTCAAGAAGCGCAAGCGGCAGATCGACGACGCGGTACGCAACGCCAAGGCGGCCGTCGAGTGGGGACTGGTACCCGGCGGCGGGGCGGCCCTGCTCACCGTCGCCGGTCGGATCGGGCCCCGGCTGCCGCCCGGCGGTGACGAGGCGCTCGGCTACGCGGTGGTGGTCGACGCGCTGGTCGCGCCGTACGAGGAGTTGATGCGCAACGCGGGGCGGGACCCGGAGGCCGGACCGGCCGACCTGTGCCGCCGTGGTCCGGGGGTCACCTTCGACGTGGTGGCCGGGGCGTACGTCACCGCGTTGGACGCCGGCATCGTGGACGCGGCCGCGACGCTGCGCCAGGCGGTCACCGCCGCGGCCGGGGTGGTGACCCGCTACCTGATGATCGGCTGACCGCGTCGCGGGTCTGCTGGGGGTTCCGGCCCGCGGGTGGTGCGGGAGTTGGCGGGGGCGGTGCGGGGGCGGTGCGGGGGTTGGCGGGTGGCCGGCGCCGGGTAAGCCCGGCGCCGGCCCCAGCCCATGCTGCTACGTGGTGCCGCCGACGTGCAGCAGGTCAGCGATCCGTTCGGCGACCGGTCCCGCCTCCAGGTGCAGCCACGACACGTTCAACCGGTCGTCGCCGAGCACGGCGAGCAGTACCTGGTCGCTCACCCCGTACACCGTGAAGTAGCCCTGGTGGCTGTGGACCGTCAGCTCGCGCAGCGGACCCTGTTGGAGCGTCAGGCCGCACTGCCGACCGAGCCCGAAGGTGGTCGCCGCGAGCGCGGCGAGGTCGAGCGGCTCGGGGCCGGCGGTGAGGTCGTGCAGGAGGAGCCGCCCGTCGATGCCGGCGAGCACGGCACCGCGTACTCCGGGCACCCGGTCCCGGAGCACACCCAACTCGGCGTGTACGGCCGACGGGCCGGAGCGGGGCTGGCCGGCGGCGCCGGGACCCGGTTGGTCGAAGGCACTCTCGGGCAGGGCGTCCTCGCCGCCGCTGTCCAGTCGGGCCCCTGGAGAACGCCGGGGCAGCGGGCTGTCGAACAGGTCCCCTCCTCTGGCGTCCTGGAACTGCGTCACGGTCATCACCGCTCCTCGACCTGGCGCGCGTGGCGCGGGGCGAATGCGTGGTCAACCTGGGGGCAGGCCGGAGCAGCATGACGGATGGGTTCCTTGCCCGCGCGGGAACTCAGCGGCCGGATCGGCTGGTGCTTCGCCACTGACAGCGCCTCCATTCTTGGTGTGAACGTCACTGCCCGTAGTGCCATCACCGCTGAACGGCGAATGTGGGCGGCGGCCGGTCTGACGCGCGAGTTGCTCCTCTGGGGAGAGTGGCATGCCGTGGTGCAAGTTGCATCTCGCGAGACAGGTATTTGTCTGTGCAGCTAACTTACTGTTGACCCGTCCGCGATGGAACAGGGCGATACGACCGATGTTGCGCGGCATGGGGGGTCGTTCTGCGCATCGCATCACTGCGCACAGTGACCAAAACGGAGTGTGATTGCACGTGGCGTCTGCAAACCGCAAATGCACGTGCGCTTCCCAGGTCATCACGGGATGCGAGTGGACGGCATCGAGGTGCTGTGTCAGAGTGCAAGGGAAGACATTTACGAACACAACTGTCTGATGCGCTACGCGGGGAGAAGCGCGGTGTTGCCCATCACCGCCCTACGTGGAACGGGTGAGCGACCTTGATACCCCTCGGGGCGGGGTCGCTGCTCGAGTACCGGGTGACCGACGCGATGTGGGTCTGCGCCGGGGTCGTACGCGTCGCCCGGTCCTTCTTCTGCCTGACCGATCCCGATCCGCCGCCACGCTGGCACTGGCAGGCCAACGCCCGGGACAACGGCCTGGTCGGGGTGACCGAGGGGGCCATGCTGGTGCGTACCGGCTGTGGCGGCGGCTGGGTCAACCTCACCGTCGAACTGCACGCCGAACGGCCGGCGGCGGAGACGGCCGGTTGGGACGACGCGGTCGAGATCTCGTACCGGACGGAGGTCGGCCAGTCGCACGTCCGGTCGGCGCGCGGCGGCGGTACCGACTTTCCCCGGGTCAGTTTCCGTGGCGCGGGCAGCTACCGGATCCGGGTGCACGCCCGGGGGCGGCACCCCTGCGTCGGCCGGCCCGTCGCCGGCCGGGTGGAGGACTACCTGTTGCAGGTCTGGCCGGCTCCGGTGGGGCGTACCGAGATCCTCCGGGCGGCCGGCGGATGACGGGGCCCCTCCTCGGGGGTCGACGCCCGCGCGCGGTGCCGAGCCGTCGTCGGCGGTTTCGGGCTAACCGGACGGATTGTCCGACATCGGGACCCGGGGCGACGACATGCTTCGCTGGTCGGTCCGCCGCGCGACCCGACGCCGGCGGGCCGCCCTCCGCCGACGTGGCGGCGGACCGGTGGAGGTTCGGTCACCGGCGCCACGTCGTCGGTGGCCGACCCCGGACAGGCCCCGGGGCGGGTGCCCGCAGCACGGCCGTCACCTTCCCCCGTAGTTGACGGCCGGCCCAGCCCGCCCCGGTGCCGACCCCTCCGCCACCTAATCGGTCCGGCTTCGCCGGCCGGTGGCGGGGGCCCGGACGATAACCGGGAGGTCAAGGTTTGGTTATTGAGGATATCCAGCAGGTCTCTCCGTGCTATACCGTGACCGGGTGAGAGTCGAGCGGCACTGGTGGAACGGCGATCGGGGTCCGCGCTCACGGCGCGACGTCTACATTCGTACGGATGGGCAGCTATGGGAAGTCGAGGCCCAGGTCGGGGGCGCCCAAGGGCGCTCGAAGGTGCAACAGTGCCCCGGTGAGGCGTCCGCGCGCATTCTCGCGGATGCCTGGCTAGGTGGGCGCCCGGGTTGGCGAGAGATGGTGCTCTGAGCCGACCGCCGTCCGGGCTGGTCGCGCGTAGCTGTCTCGCGGCTCGATAGTCTTCCGCAAAGATCCGAGAGGCGGGCCACGCCGAGGGTGATAGTCACCCGTCGGCGCGGAGTTGCGCGTCCACCCGGGCGGCGCGGGGTTCCGTTACCGGAACCGGTCGCGGTGGCCAAGGCACTTTCCGCGATCTGCCAAAGGAATTGCACCCCGGTTACCTCTCGCGGTTGCGTCAAGTTACCATCTAAGCACTCATGGTGATCAATGTCTTGACGACGATCAGCGGGGTGAGGGTTGGTGGCGCGGGACCTTGACGGGCGATCGGGCGGAATGCGGCGGCGGATCGGGGATCTCGACCGCAGCCTGCTGCTGCACTGCCGGACCAGCCAGGTCACCCAGGCGGCCGAGGTGGCCGACCGGAGTGGCGGCGGCCTGGTCGTCACCGCCGACCGGGGCAACCTGCGCGGCTGCCTGGGCCGGGCCCGGCACCTGCGGGAGGTCGACCACTACCGTCGGCCGGTGCTGCTCGACGCGGCCCGGTACGCCGGAGACGGCCGGCTGCCCGCAGCCGCGCCGTTCGACCCGCGGTGGATCGACTGCCAGCGGGACCTCGGGCTGCCGGTGCTGACCGACTCGGGTTACCTGGACCGGGACGACACCGCCGGCCTGGCCGGGATCCTCGAACGGGCCGCCCGGCTCGGTGACGCCATCGCGCTGCTGCCGATGCACCCGGGCTGGCTCGCCGACCGGATCGCCCGACAGACCCTGGTCCGCTACGTGGCGGCGGTCGGCGTACCGGTGGCGGTGGTGGTGGAGGAGTCGGCGAACCCGTTCACCCCGGCCAGTACGGTGCGGGGGCTGCTCCAGTTGCTCGGCTGCGGCGTACCGGTGCTGGTGCTCCGGGCCGACCTGCCGGTGCTCGGAGTGCTCTGCTCCGGGGCGACCGCGGTGGCGATCGGCACCGAACCCGCGCTGCGCCGGCTCGATCCGCGCCGGCCCGCCGGATCCCGGCCACCGGTCGGGGTACCCCGACCGTCGGCGGTGGTCCGGCAGTGCCTGTCGTACGCGCCGCTGCCCGAGATCGAGGCCACCATGCGCCGGTACCCGGACAACGGGATGTGGCACTGCGACTGCACGACCTGTGCCGGCCGGGGCCTGGGCTGGCTGCTGGACCGGCCGGACGGCGAGCGGAGCCGAACCGCGTTCCGGCACTCCGTCGACGTCCTGCTCGACCTGCGCGCGGAGCTGACCGGGCCGTCCGTGCAGCTCGGCGAGTGGAGCTGGCGGGCCCGCTGCGCCGCCGCCGCATCCCGGCGGCGCGAGGTGGGCTGGGACCTGCTGCCGATGCTGGACCACTGGCAGCAGGCGGTCGGCCCGCCGAGCACCTCCCGGCTGCCCGCACCGACCCGCCGGGCCGGCGGGTCGAGCCGGTTCTCCCGGGCGACGACCCCCCGATCTGCGGCCTGACCGCGCGCGGGATCAGGCCAGCGCCATCCGGGCCCAGCGGCTCGGGCTGAGCGTGAGCACCCGGAACGGGCAGTGCCGGTCGGTGAGCAGCGTGTACGCCTCGATCGCCCGCTCGGCCGCGTCCTGGGCCTGTTCGGCGGGGGTCATGCCCCGGCCCCGGTTGCGGAACAGCGCGCCGTAGAAGGCGGAGCAGAAGACGCCGCTCTCGTGCCAGCCGATCTGTGCCGAGGTGCCGATGTAGGTGACCTCGTCCTGGAGGCAGTCCCGGACCGCCTTCTGCCAGGCGCCGGTGCCGGTCCGGCAGCCGTCCGCGAGGATCGCGTGCGCCGAGATGCCCCGGCCCCGGGCGGCCGCCTCCTCGCCCAGCGCCTCCAGCGAGATCTTCGTCCGGCCGTCGCTGCTGGCGAAGGTGGGGGTACTGCTGTGGTCGCCGTGCGCCATCACGTGCAGTACGTCGCAGGAGGCGGTGAAGGCGGTCAGCACCGTGTCCGGGTCCCTGGAGCGGACGAAGTCGATGTCGACGATCGGCTGCTGGTGCTCGGCGTTGATGTTCTGCAAGGTGGACTGGACGAACGTCATCGCCGCGTCGAACGACGAGTCGAGCCCGATGTCGAGCAGACTCACCCGCTTCGCCCTCATCGCCATGGCGAACCTCCCCCGGATGCGATCAACACGCTACCCCTGCCCCGCCAACCCCCACCGGCCCGGGCGACACCGGCCCGAGCAGCCATTCGGCGGCCGGTGCCTGCCCGGGCTGCTCGACCGGTACCTGGCCCGGACCGGGTACCGACGCGAGGCGCAGGAACCCGACCGAATGGCCGGGTCAGTCGACCAGGGCCGCGTAGACGAGCTGGCGCAGCTCCGCACGGAGCGGATGGGTGCTGGAGGGGACGAGCTGGGTGAAGAGCAGCGCGGTCACCTCGTCGACCGGGTCGACCCAGAACGCGGTACTCGCCATGCCGCCCCAGTAGAACTCGCCCGCGTTGCTCGGGGTGCGGCTCGGCACCGGATCGAGTACCACCGCGAAGCCGAGCCCGAAACCGATGCCGTCGAAGGTGGTCTCGGCGAACCCGCCGGTCGAGAGCCGCCCCAGGTCCTGCCCCTCCGACAGGTGGTTGCGGGTCATGAACCGGACCGTACGCGGACCGAGCAGGCGTACCCCGTCCAGCTCTCCGCCGCGCAGCAGGAACTGGGTGAACCGGTGGTAGTCGGCCGCCGTGGAGAGCAGGCCGCCACCGCCGGAGAGCAGGGCCGGCTTCTTGTGCGCGAGCGCGCCGACCTGGTCGTACCGGACCGCCTGGCCGGTCGTCGGGTGCGCGGCGTAGCAGGCGGCCAGCCGGTCCGCGTCGGCGCCCTCGGCCCACCAGCCGGTGTCGGTCATGCCGAGCGGACGGAGGATGCGTTCGGTGAAGAAGACGTCCAGCGACTGGCCGGAGACCACCTCGACCAGCCGGCCGAGCACGTCGGTGGCGACCGAGTAGCCCCAGGCGGTGCCGGGCTGGAAGAGCAGCGGCAGCCGGGCCAGGCCCTCGGTGGCGGTGGCCAGGTCGAAGTCCGACGGGGGATAGAGGTCGAACCCGGCGGCCCGGTACAGCCCGTCGACCACCGAGGTCTGCAGGAAGCCGTAGGTCAGCCCGGCGGTGTGGGTGAGCAGGTGCCAGACCCGGATCGGCTCGACCGCCGGCACCGTGTACGGCTTGAGCGCCGACCCCCGGTCGTAGACCCGGACGTCGGCGAACTCCGGCAGCCAGCGGCTGATCTCGTCGGTGAGCTGGAGCCGGCCCTCCTCCCAGAGCATCATCGCGGCGACCGACGTGACCGGCTTGGTCATCGAGTAGATCCGCCAGAGGGTGTCGGACTCGACCGGCAGCCCCGCCTCCCGGTCCCGCATCCCGTACGTCGAGGAGTGGGCGATCTCGCCCCGCCGGGTCACCACGATCTGCCAACCGGCCAACTGCCCCGCGTCGACGTACCGGGCGAAGTGGTCGTCGACGCGGGCCAGCCTCGCCGGGTCGAAGCCGACCTGGTCAGGGTCGACGCTGCGCTGGAGGCTCATTTGCGGAACCATACTGCCGGCTCGGAAAGGGCGGCAACGACCATCGGCTGTCGGTCACGGCACACCCCGGCCCCGGGTCGGCACGGTCGGCCACCGGGTCAGCCGGGCTCCACCGGCCGACCGACCGATCCGTCCCCGGGTTGTCCGGGCGGTCGGGTCCGGCGCCAGTACTGCCGCTTGCCCTCGTCCCGGACCACCACGCCGAGCGGGACCAGTTCGGTCCGCAACTCGGCCACGTCCGCCTTGTCGCCCTTGTCCAGCGCCCGCTGCCGGGCCTTGAGCAGCGAGTTCGCCCCGGGAGGCAGCTCCGGGCCGCCGTCGGTCCAGCGCCGGAAGTCCGCCCGGTACGGGTCGCCGTCGGCGTACCAGCGGTAACCGTACGCCTGGAAGGCGGCCCGGAGCCGGTCGGCCGGAAGGTCCGACGGCTCCCGGGCCAGCTCCTCGGCGGCGGGCCCGAGCAGGACGAGTCGCTTGCCGTCCCGGAACGCCCCGGTGATCTCGTCCCGGCCGATCCGCCGGGTGGTGGTGCCCCGCACCAGGGTCACCCTGTCGCCGGCGACGGTGACGGTCAACCGCTCGGCGGCGGCGATCCCGGCCACGAGCAGCCCGCCGAGCGTGCCGAGGACCAGGGCACCACCGGTGGCCCACGGCTCGTCGACCGCGTCGATCAGCATGAACGGACCGCGCATCGGGATCCAGCGCAGCGACGCCACCCAGCCCGCCGAGGCCTGCACCAGCCAGAGCAGGGCGGCGCCGAGCGGCGGGCAGAGGATCCAGACCAGGGCCACCCGGCCGGCCGGCTCGGCCACCACCGTCGGCTCGCCGGGCGCCGCCGGGGTACGGTGCGGGGCGGGTTCGCCGGACGACCCGGTACGGTCCGGGGCGGGTTCGCGGTCCGGCGGCCGGGTGCGGTCCGGCGGGGTCGCGTCGGCGGGCACCTCAGGACACCTCCCGGCGTACCGTCCGGATCAGCCCGCCGAGCAGCGGCACCAGCACCCAGACCGCGACCGAGACACCGAGCCGGGCCCACTGGCCGCCGTCGAGGTGCCCGGGGTTCGGCGGCTCGACCAGCGCGGCCGTGGTGAGCCCGGTGTCCAGCCACTCGGCGGCACCGTGCAGCCGCTCGATCATCCCGCCGAGGGTGGACCAGGCGATCGGCAGCACCAGGGAGAGCACGATCGCCAGCGGGGTGCTCTGGAGCAGCAGGCCGAACGCGATGCCGAGGAGCACGTTGACCACCTGGAAGACCGCGGCGCCGACGAACGCCGACCCGTCGGTGGACCAGGACCCGCCGTCGCCGGCCAACCCGGCGATCACGGTGCCGACCGCCGCCGTAGCCAGGCTGGCCGCCACCGAGATCAGCGCCGCGACCACCCCGGCGCCGAGTTTGGCGACGACCACCCGGTGCCGCTGCGGCACCAGCGCGAAGGTGGTCAGCACGGTGCGCTGGGAGAACTCGCTGGTGACCAGCAGGATGCCGAGGATCGGCAGCAGGATGCCGACCGGGATCTGGGACAGCGCGAAGAAGTTCTCGAACCGCTGCTCGGGGTCGGGGGCGGTGAAGAGCAGCACGGCCACGATGATCGCCGCGACCAGGCCGATGGTGATCAGCAGCCAGTAGCCGGCCCGGGTGTCGGCGAGTTTGCGCAGTTCGACCAGGGTCAGCCGGAGCAGCGTCGGCCGGCCGGAGGCGTCCGGCCGGTGCGTCCCGGAGTCGGCGGCGCGCGGCGACGTCTCGGTGTGCGAGGTGGCGTCGATGGTCATCTCACGGCCTCCCGGACGGATTCGCCAGCGGTCAGGGTCAGGAAGATCTGCTCCAGGCCGGCGCTCTCCGCCGGTCGGAGTTCCAACAGCGCCACGCCGGAGTCGGCGGCGGCCTGCCCGACGGCGCCGGGGTCGGCCCCGACCAGCAGGCCGCCGTCGGTGCCGGACCGCACCGGCAGCCCGGCCCGGTCCAGGGCGCCGCGCAGCGCCTCCGGGTCCCGGGCCCGGACCAGCGCGCCCGCGCCGGCCAGCAACTCGTCCTTGCTGCCCTGCGCGACCACCCGGCCGGCACCGATCACCACCAGCCGGTCGGCCACCGCCTCGACCTCGCGGAGCAGGTGCGAGGAGAGCAGCACCGTGCCGCCCCGGTCGGCGAAGTCGCGCAGCAGGCCGCGCATCCAGAAGATCCCCTCCGGGTCGAGGCCGTTCGCCGGCTCGTCCAGGATCAGCACCCGGGGGTCGCCGAGCAGCGCCTGTGCCAGGCCGAGCCGCTGGCGCATCCCCAACGAGTACGCCCGGACCCGTCGCCGGGCCGCGACCGCGTTCAACCCGACCTGGTCGAGGCACTCGTCGACCCGGCGCCGGGAGACCCCGATGGTGCGGGCCGAGAGCATCAACGTCTCCCGCCCGGACCGGCCCGGGTGCTGCGCACCGGCGTCGAGCAGCAGCCCGACCCGCCGGCCCGGGTTCGGCAGCCGGCGGTAGTCGACCGACTCGACCGTGGCGGTGCCGGCGGTCGGCGGGGTGAAACCGCAGATCATCCGCATGGTGGTGGACTTGCCGGCCCCGTTCGGGCCGAGGAACCCGGTCACGGTGCCCGGTTCGCAGCGGAACGAGATGTCGTCGACCGCGGTGTGCCGGCCGTACCGTTTCGTCAGGTGTTCGACGGTGATCATGCGGTCGAGCCTGCCGGGTCCGGTCGGTCCGGCGCTGCGGCCCGGAGTCCATGGCCGGCGACCTTCGGCTACTTCCAGACCTCGACTTTGGTCGGTGTCCGGTGCCGGCGCCGGTTCGTACAGTTGGCAGATGACTGGTGTGGCGGCGCGCCCCGAGCATCCCTGGCTGCTGCCGGCCACCCTGACCGCCGACCCGGCCACCGGCCGGCCCCGGCCCCGCCGGTCGACCCGGGACTGGATCGTCGACACGATCTGCTTCCTGATCGCCTCCGGATACGCGTTCATCGCCTTCTGGGACGTGCTGAGCCCGCAGCCGACCCTGGTGGCGGACCGGGCCGACTCGGAACTCGCGGTCGCGATCGACGCGGTACTGAGCACCGCGCTCTGCCTCGCGCTCTGGGTACGCCGCCGCTGGCCGGTCGCGCTGGCCGCCGTCGCCCTGCCGGTGGCGCTCTTCTCCACCCCGTCCGGGATCGCCACGCTGATCATCCTGCTGACCCTGGTGGTGCACCGCCCGCTCTCGGTGGCCGGCCCGCTGGTCGCGGCACACCTCGGGGTCGCGGTGCTCTACGAGTACCGCAATCCCGACCCGACCGACGGGCCGTGGATCGGGATGGCGCTCAGCGGGGTACTGACCGCCTCGGTGCTGGCCTGGGGGATGTTCATCCGGGCCCGGCGGCAGCTCGTGCTCTCCTGGCGGGACCGGGCGTACCGGGCCGAGGCGGAGCAGCGGTTGCGGGTCGAGGCGGCCCGGCGGCTGGAACGGACCCGGATCGCCGGTGAGATGCACGACGTGCTGGCGCACCGGATCTCGCTGCTCAGCCTGCACGCCGGAGCGCTGGAGTTCCGGCCCGACGCGCCGCCGGAGGAGATCGCCCGGGCGGCCGGGGTGATCCGGACCAGCGCGCACCAGGCGTTGCAGGACCTGCGCGAGGTGATCAGTGTGCTCCGGGAGGACCCGCCGGAGGGCGGGGCGGAGCAGGAGCAGGCGGTCGAGCCGGCGCCGGTATCCGACGGCTGGGGCGGGGCGCCGAAGGCGTACCCGCCGGACCCGCCGTATCCGCCGGTGCCGCTGCCGGCCGCCGGGGAGCCGGACCCGCCCGTTCCGCCGGCCCGGGCGCCGGAGCGGCCGCAGCCGACCCTGGACGACCTGCCGGCCCTGGTGGCCGAGTCCCGGGAGGCGGGCATGCGGGTGGACCTGCGTACCGAGTTGACCGCCACGGAGACCGCGCCGGCCGGGCTTGGGCGCGGGGCGTACCGGATCGTGCAGGAGGGGCTGACCAACGCCCGCAAGCACGCTCCGGGGACCACTGTGCTGGTGACCGCGCGGGGACGGCCGGGGCTGGGGCTCAGCGTCGAGGTACGCAACCGGTGGCCGGTCGGCCAGCCGGCCGGACCCCGGATCCCGGGTACCGGCACCGGCCTGGTCGGGCTCGGTGAACGGACCGCACTGCTCGGCGGGTGGCTGGAGCACGGGCGTACCGACTCGGGTGACTTCCGGCTGGCGGCCTGGCTACCGTGGCCATCGTGAGCGGGGGACACGTCGATCCGGTTCCGGGATCGCAGCCGGAGCCGCCGGCCGGTCCGGTACGGGTGCTGATCGTCGACGACGACGCGCTGGTCCGGGCCGGGCTGTCGATGATCCTCGGCGGTGTGCCGGAGCTGCTGGTGGTCGGCGAGGTGGCCGACGGCAGCGAGGTGCTGCCGGCGGTCGCCGCACACCGCCCCGACGTGGTGCTGATGGACATCCGGATGCCCCGGATGGACGGGCTGGCCGCCACCGAGGCGCTGCGCCGGCTGCCGCACCCGCCGGAGGTGCTGGTGCTGACCACCTTCGACGTCGACGAGTACGTGCTGCGGGCGTTGCGGGCCGGTGCCAGCGGCTTCCTGCTCAAGGACACCCCGCCGGTCGAGATCGTCGCGTCGATCGGCCGGGTCGCGGCCGGCGAGGCGACGCTCTCCCCGACGGTCACCCGCAAGCTGATCGCGCACGTGACCGGCGCGGGTACGCCGGCCCGGCGGGACGCCGACCTCCGGCGGGACCGCGCGGTACGCCTGCTCGACGGGCTGAGCGCCCGGGAGCGGGAGGTCGCGGTCGCGATCGGGCGGGGCTGGTCCAACGCGGAGATCTCCGCCGCGCTGTTCATGAGCGTGGCGACGGTGAAGGCGTACGTCTCCCGGCTGCTGACCAAGCTGGAGCTGACCAACCGGGTCCAGGTGGCCCTGCTCGTGCACGACGCCGAACTGGTCTGACCCGCGCCCCGGCCGGCACCGGTCAGCGCTCCTGGAGTCGCAACACGTCCAGGCCGCTGGTGTCGACCACCGGGCCGGTCTCCCGCATCCGCTCGGCGACCTGGTGCCACCGCCCGGCCTGCCGGGTGCAGATGCCCTGTGCCTCGTCGCCGCGCAGCGGCTCGCCCCGGTAGTCCAGCTCGGCCAGCCGGCGCCGGGCGCGCAGGCTGCCGTCCCCGGCGTGCTCGGCGACGGTCTGGTAGATGGCGTTGAGCCGGCGGTCCACCAGCGCGATGTTGTGCCGGGCCAGCCGCTCGATGTTCTCCTCGGTCCGGCTGCCGTCCCCGACCAGCCGGTCGGCGCCGGCCAGGCAGAGGTCGTCGTAGCGCGGGATGGCCGGCGGGAACCGGGCTTCGGCGATCCGGATCGGGTCGACCGCCTCGCGCAGCAGCCGGATGAACTCGGCCCGGTCCCGCCAGTACCGGGCGTGGTCCAGGGCGATCCGGCAGAGCGTGTCCCAGGTCTCCGCGTCCAGGTCGAGCCAGCGGATGAGCTGGTGCGGGTCGGCGGTCTGCGGCGGCAGGGCCCGGTCGTGCCAGGTCTGTTCGAGGAGTACGGCACCCTGGCAGAGCAGCTCCTTGGCGTACGCCGACATCCGGGAGTTGATCACCTTGTCCGGGCGCGGCAGCACCACCTTGAGGCTCGGGTACACCTCCTCCTCGAAGTACCCGAAGTCCTGCAACCGGCGCAGCGGCGCCAGATCGGGCTCGCTGCTCAGGATCCACCGCCGTAGCCGGTCGGCGGCGACCCCGCTCTCGGTGCAGGCCAGCGCGGCCCGTAGCTGCTCCACGGCCTTCGTCACCAGCGGCGCGACCGGCGGGGGCAGCGGGTGCGGGGTCGGCTCCGGCGCCACCGGACCGGTCGGGGTGGCCGGTGGCGCGGCCGGTCGGCGGTGCCAGCGGGGCGGGTACGCCAGCGGCAGCGCGTCGGCGATCAGCCGGCGGCCCCGCCACAGCGCCCGGCCGGCCGCCGACAGGTACGCCGGAGCGGTCCGCTCCAGATCCGGGAAGTACCCCTTGAGCGCGAAGGCATAGGTGCAGGCCGCGTTGTAGAAGTCGAACGACCGGAGGTGGTGTCTCGGCCACCGCCGGTGTTGCGCCCGCCGGATCGCCCGGTCCAGCAGTACGCCCCCGCACGGCCACTCCCGGCTCAGCGCCCGGGCCCGGGTACGCGGGCCGCGCCGCCACCAGCCGGCGAGGCAGCCACCGTCGTCGAACGGGCCGGCCGGCGCTCGGCTGTCATCGGCCGGTCCTCCGCCGTCATCGGCCGGCCCACGGCCGTCACCGTCAGCGGACCGCCCGGCCGGCCCGGTCGCGGCGGGACGGTGCGCCGGCTGCCAGCCGGCGGCGGCCCAGTCGTGCCACGCCTTCGCCAGCCGCAGCGGTGCCCAGACGTCCCGGAGCAGCAGCAGCGCCGAGTGGGTCACCTCGGACCGGGTGGCCCGGATGAACCAGGCGAGCACGGTGTCCTCGCGCAGCCGGTACAGCTCCTGGGCGGCGGCGACCTGGAACACCACCCGGGTCGCCTCCGGGAACTCCCGCAGCACCCGGCGCAGCCACTCCTTGGCGGCCGGTTCACCGGGCGCGTCGACGAAGGTCACCACGACCGGCCAGTACCGGTCGACGAACGCCTTCTCCAGGCGTTGCCGCATCTGGCGGCGTACCTTCTCCCGGTCGCCGACGCCGTCCTGCTTGAACCACTGGTGCACGGTCCGCTCGGTGTACGCCAGGGTGCAGGCGTACTGGTAGCGGAGCTTGATCGAGTCGGGCCGGCGGCGCAGGTAGCGCAGCGTGCCGAGCAGGTGCCGGGGCAGGTGGCGGAGCCGGTCGGCGCGGGTGGTCCAGACGTGGTCGTCGTACCAGCCGCCCTGCTCGCGCAGCACCAGTGCCGACTGGTACGTGTCCAGCGCCTCCAGGAACAGCCCCATCTCCTCCTGCACGCTGGCCACCATCATCCGCAGGTCGGCGTTGAACGGGTCGAGCCCCAGCGCCTCGCCGTAGTAGCGCAGCGCCTCGTCGAACTGCCGCCGGTCCTGCAACTCCTTGCCCTTGTTGTACGCGGCGAAGAGTGCCGCCGGCAGTTCCCGGCCGTGCCAGTTCCGCCACGGCGCGGCCCGGCCCAGCCGGGTCACCGGCAGGATCGTGGCCAGCACCCAGTACGCGGTCCGCCGGGTCGCCTCCTCCCAGGTGCCGCCCCACTGGGTGGTCATCGCGCTGCGGCCGCCGCCGAGGAACGAGGTGACGGTGGCGGAGACGCCGTAGCAGGGTTCCTGGGCCCGGACCTGCAACACCCCGGTCACCCGGTAGCCGATCCTGGGCCAGAGCCGGGGCAGCATCTGGAGCAGCATGACCAGCGGGTTGCCGCTGCGCGGGTCCACCCCGCTGGCCACGTCGAGGAAGGTCTCGGGCGGCGGGTCGGCGGGTCCGGCGTACGGCGGATAGATGTGCGTCTCGGAGAGCCGCTGGCAGAACTGGCTCTTCAGGTCGTCGACCGGGGCGTTGTGGTCCGGGGTGGCGTCGGTGAACTCGTGCACGTCCACCGGCCCGGGCCGGTAGGCGAGCCGGACCCGGCGCCGGTGCCGCCAGGCGGCGAAGCAGATCAGGGCCAGCAGGAGCAGCCCGAGTCGCTGCCGCATCGGGTGCGGCCCGTCGCCGCCGATGGCGATGGCGAGGCCGTCCAGCGGGCTGAGCAGCCAGGTGTCGGGGCGGCCGGCCCGCAGGTGCGCGCGGCCGATCCAGACCAGCGCGGCGAGCAGGGCGAGGGTGCTGAGGAGTTGCCAGGCGAGCGCCCGTCCGGTCCGGGGCATCGGCAGTGCGGCGGGCGCGGCCCGGGATTCTCTGCCGATCCGCCGGGGCGTTGGCTGCTCCCACTGCTCGGACCGTTGGATACCGTGTGACGTTCTGCTTGCTCGATGAGGCATCTCGGCCACCGATGAGTCTCGGCTCGGTCCCCTTTCCTGACAAACCCGCACCTCCAGGCTAGGGATCGTGGTAACGGCTGTGGTCCGGAATGCCCGTTCTCGGGAGTCTCGTTGGGGTGGTCGTGTCCCGCCCGCACCAGTGGTTCCGCACCGGGACTGCTTCCCTCCGGCGAGGGAAGGCCGGGCCGGCCGTACTGGTCTCCGAGGTGGGATTCCTGCTCGCCGGAGTGCTGGCCTACCGGCGGCGTACCCGGAGTTGACGGCCGCCCGCGCGGCGGGGCGACCCCTTCCGGCGGAGGCTGTCGAGTTGCCCCGTCTGTGCTACCTCCGATTCCGCCCGGACCGGTGCGCTCAGTCCCGGGGGCGCGGGGCGGGGCGGCGTGCGGTCGGGTCGGCGTACCGGGATCGCATGGCGGGGCTGGCGGCGGGGCCGGCGGCGAAGACGAAGTCGTCGCCGTCCAGCCGGCGGCCGGTGGCCCGGTCCACCACCACCGGGTCGGCCTCTACGCCGGTCTCCCGGTCCACCAGGATCATGCTGCGTTCCTCGGGGCGGAGCTGGGAGTTGCCCCAGGCGGCCAGCGTGACCACGACCGGCCGGAGGCTGCGGCCGAGGTCGGTGAGGACGTACTCGTAACGGTCCGGGCGGGTCTGGTAGCGGCGACGCCGCAGCAGACCGTTGTCGGTGAGGGTCTTCAGCCGGCTGGTCAGGATGCTGGACGAGATCTTCAGGTTCGCCTGGAACTGGTCGAACCGGGTGTAGCCGTCGAAGGCGTCGTGCAGGATCAGCAGCGTCCACCACTCGCCGACGTGCCCGAGTGCGGTGGAGAGCGGGCACTCGCGGTCCTCAAGCCTGATCTTGCCTGCCACCGGTCTGTCTCCCGTCGGGTCGCTGATGAGCTGGTGCTAGTGTAGAAGCTACTAGCTTCTAGTTCGAAAGTAACTCAGGAGGCCGATCGTGACCAGTGCCAACGCCGTCCCCGAGATCATCCGCCGGTACTTCGCGTACGCCTCGCAGCGGGACACCGAGGCCTACTTCGGGTTGTTCGCCGACGACGCCGTGGTCGAGGACGAGGGGAAGACGTACCACGGCATCGCCGAGATCCGCCGCTGGCGGGGCCAGGTGCCGCTGGTCAGCTACGAGATCACCGACGTCGAGCAGACCCCGGCCGGGACGGTGGTCACCGCCACCATCACCGGAGACTTCCCCGGCAGCCCGTTCGCCGGGCTCCGCTTCCGGTTCGAGGAGTACGACGACGCGGCGATCCGGCGACTCCGCATCGCCCCCTGACCGGGCAGGGCCGCCCCGGACCGGGGTTCGACCCCTCGGTCACCGGTCCGGGGCGCGGCACCGGGTACGACCCCGACCAGTCGACCAACCGGGTCGACTGTCTGATCCAGGATTGACCTATCCAGGAGCGTGCTGACAGAGATCGATTATTGCTTACCCGTTTCCGATGGATGACGATTGATGCCCGGGGGGATCTTCCAAGGAGGCATCTCATGGCGGAAGCGACACAGGTCCCGGATGTCCACTCCTATCCACTCGGCGCCAGCCGTCCCCCGCTCGCCGTGGCGGACCTTCCCGAGCCCGAGGAGGTCTTCAAGGTCCGCAGGCTCGGCCCCCGAGAGCTGGTCAAGTACGCCCTCGGCCCGAGCCTGATCGCGCTGGGCATCTCGATCGGCAGCGGCGAGTGGCTGCTCGGCCCGCAGGCGGTCGGCCAGTTCGGCTTCGTCGGAGTCGGTTGGGTCATCCTGATCTCGGCGGTGCTGCAGACCTTCTACAACATCGAGTGCTCCCGGTACGTGATGGCCACCGGCGAGGCTCCGGTGGTCGGCTGGGGGCGGGTGCCGCCCGGCTACCTGCTCTGGGTGCCGCTCTCGGTGTTCCTGGTGATCTTCGCGTTCATCGCCGGGGGATGGGCGGCCTCGGCCGGCCAGGGCATGTACGCGCTGGTGCACGGTGAAGCCCCGCCGTCCGGGGCGGAGGAGCCACGGCTCTGGGCGATCGCCCTGCTGGTGCTGGTCTTCCTGATCGCCGCCGGGGCGAAGCGGATCAGCCGGGCCCTCGAACTCGCCAACTGGGTGATGGTCAGTACCGTCCTGCTCGCCCTGCTGGTGGTGGCGCTGCTGGTGGTGCCCTGGGACATCTGGTGGGAGGGGATCCGGGGCTTCGTCACCCCGGCCGCGCCGCCGGAGGGGATCACCGCCACCCAGCTCGGCGGGCTGGCCGGGTTCACCGCACTCGTCTCCGGCCTCAACTGGTACGTGATGGGCCACTACCGGGACAAGGGCTACGGGATGGGCTTCCGGACCGGGTACATCTCCGGGCTGCGCGGCGAGCGGCGGGAACTGCTGGCCACCGGGGTCACCTTCCCGGACAACCCGGCGAACGCGGCCCGGTGGCGGCGCTGGTACCGGCTGCTGCTCATCGACATGTGGGGGATCTTCTTCGTCGGTGCGATGCTCGGCATGCTGCTGCCCACCATCCTGATGGCGCAGGCGGTGCAGCTCTCCGGCGAGGTGCCGACCGCGTCGAACGTACCGACCTTCGTGGCCACCGCCCTCGAACCCGACTACGGCCCACTGATGTTCTACGGCATGCTGCTGATCGGCGTACTGGTGCTGTTCAGCACCCAGCTCGGCATCTTCGAGGGAATGGTGCGGGTGAGCACCGACGCCGCGCACGCGACCAGTCCCCGACTGCGCCGGCTGCTGGAGGGCGACCCGCGCAAGTTCTACTACCCGTTCATGCTGCTGCTGCTCGTGATCATTTCAGTGGTGCTGCACCTGGCGGTGCCGGTGAACCTGGTGCAGTGGTCGGCCAACATGTCGAACCTGGGCGCGCTGCTCTATCCGTTCCTGCTGATCTACCTGAACAGCCGGCTGCCCCGGCCGGCGCGGCCGCGTCCCTGGCACTACGTACTGCTGGTGCTCAACGTGCTGTTCTTCGGCTTCTTCTTCGTCAACTTCATCGCCGACTTCATCGGTGACCCGCTGATCACTTTCTGAGGTGTCAGGAGAGGTCCCTTCTTAGGCAGAAGGCGATAGAGGGGGCCTTTCCTCGGCGGTGGGCCGGTGACGGGCGCTCAACGGGCCGAGGTCGTCTCCCGTACCCACGGCAGGGCCAACCACTCGATGGCGACCAGGGCGTAGTAGAGCACGATGCTCATGGCTCCGACCAGGATGATCGCGGCCCAGGCGGTCGCGCTGTCGGCGACCCCGCTGTACTGAAGGATCTGGAAGCCCAGCCCCGCGCCGTCCGCGGCGTAGAACTCACCGAGGACGGCGCCGATGGCCGCCAGCGGCATGGCGACCTTCAGACCGATGAACACCTGTGGCAGCGCGGCCGGGAACCGAACCTTGGAGAATGCCTGCCAGCGCGAGGCGTCCAGGGACCTGGCCAGTTCGGCCAGGTCCGCGGGGGTGGTGGTGAGTCCGGTCGTCGTGGCCAGGACGATGGGGAAGAACGCGAGCAGGACGACCATGGTCAGGATCGGCTTCTGACCGAAGTCCAGGGCAATGACCAGCAGCGGCGCAATAGTGATCTTCGGGACCGCGTTGACGGCCACGAGCAGCGGCGAAAACATCCGCTCGGTCGTGCGTGAGGCGGCCAGGGAGATGCCGATCAGGACTCCCGCGGCGGTGGCGAGCAGGAAACCGATCACGGTTTCCGCAGTGGTGGTCCAGGTGCCGTCGAGTAGCTCTCCCGGCTTGCGACGGAACGCGGCCAGAACATCGGCCGGCGGCGGCAGGACCGCCGGGTGGACGAGCGGGTACGCGGTGGTGACGAGCCACCAGGTCGCGATCGCGAGCAGCAGCCCGAGGAGGGGCCACACCCCGGCGCCCGCCACCCGGGCGGCGCTGCGCCGGTCCCGGGTCGCGGCCGTCTCGGATCGCACCTCGACCATTTCAGGGCTTCGGCGTCAGGCTGGCGTCGACGATCTGCTCCGGCGTCACACCAGGGGGGATCGACCCGGCGGTCTCCAACAGGGCGATACTGCCGGCCACCCGGCCCAGGTCGATCCCGCCGATTCCGGTCTCCGAGGCCACGTACGTGGCCATCAGCTCCAACTCGGCGGCGGCCGGCGCGGCAGCCGCGGCCGGCACGTTCCTGTGGAGAATCTCCCCGGACTCCTCGGGGTTCGCGATGCTGTATTCCAGCCCCCTGAGCAGGGCAGCGGTGAACCGCTTGACCATGTCCGGATTCTCCGTCGCGATCCTCTTGGAGGTGACCAGCACGTTGCCGTAGAGGTCTCGCATGACGTCGCTGTACGGCAGCACGACCGCCTTCCTGCCCTTCGCGGCGGCCTCGACGGTGGGCTTGCCGACCACGAACTGCCCGATGCCCTGGACGCCCCCGCCGGCCAGCGTGCCGATCAGGGTCTGCGGGGTGCCGTTGACCCACTTGACCCTGCTCCCGTCGATCTCCGCGAGCTTGGCGTACGTCGGGAACAGGTTCCGGACAACCGAACTGGGGCTGTCGGCCAGGGTCTTGCCCTCCAGGTCCTTCGGGACGGCGATTCCGTTCCCCTCCAGACTCATGATCGCGGCCATGGTCTTCTGCTGGATGGCGGCAACCGCGACGACGTCCTTCGTCTGTCCCTGCCCGGCGGCGAGAAGGAGCCCGGTGAGGTCGACCGGACTGAACGCGGCCCGCCCCGCGGCGATCATCTTGAGGTTCTCGGCGGTGGCGTTGCCGGGCTTGATGTCCACCTCGATCCCAGCCTCCCGGAAGTACCCCTTTTCAAGGGCGACCCAGGCGTACGCGTCACGCCCGAAGTTCCCGAAACTGGTCAGGTACGCCACCCTCTCCATGGAGCCTGAGTCGCCGCCGTCGGTGCCGTCCCCGGACGAGTCCGAGCAGGCGGCGGTGAGCAGCAACGTCGTGGCCAGAGCGGCGACTGCGGTCGTACGCGCGAGTCTCACGAGAACCTTCCTTTCGATCCGGCGGTGCCCGACCGTCCGGAGTGGGGGGTTGAGTACGGGAGCTTGGCGGAGGCACGGCCGGGCGGGGAAGGCGGGAGAGTCCGCGTACAGCGTAGGAGAAAGCCACTCCGCCTGCGAGGTCCGGTCCACGCCCGCGCGATGCCACACTGGACCTTCTTCGACCTGAACCGCGCGGCGCTCACGCACCGCGTCCGACCTTGCGGTTCGTCCGACCGCAGGGGGAGGTGGAAAAAGGTTCACTGGACCAGCGAACGGGGCTAATCTTTGCGCGCCGGGTTGCCATGGCGTGAACCACTACCGGACTGCTGCCCGCCGATGGCGCGGGAGGCGTCGGCGCCGCCGGGCGGGAGGGGCATGACATGCGCGTAGCGATCTTCACCGAGCCGCACCGCGGCGCCAGCTACGACGACCAGCTCCGGATGGCTCGATTGGCCGAGGACTCCGGGTTCGACGGCTGGCTGCGGGCGGATCACTACCAGGCGATGGGCGACGACCCCGGGCTACCCGGCCCTACCGATGCCTGGCTCACCCTCGCCGGCCTGGCCCGGGAGACCTCGCGGATCCGGCTCGGCACGCTCGTCACCTCGGCCACGTTCCGACTACCCGGCCCGCTCGCCGTGCTGGTCGCCCAGGTCGATCAGATGAGCGGCGGCCGGGTCGACCTGGGCATCGGCGCCGGCTGGTACGAGCGGGAACACCGCGCGCTCGGGATCCCGTTCCCGACCGTGGGCGAGCGGTTCGACCGGCTCGCGGAACAGCTCGCCATCGTCACCGGACTGTGGAGCACTCCGACCGGTTCCCGGTTCAGCTACGCCGGCGACCACTACCAGCTACAGGACGCCCTCGGCCTGCCCAAACCGATCCAGACGCCAGGGCCGCCGATCATCGTCGGTGGCCGGGGGCCGAAGCGGACACCGGAGCTGGCCGCCCGGTACGCGGACGAGTTCAACATGCCATTCCGGACGGTCGAGGAGACCGCCGAGGCGTACGAGCGGGTCCGCGAGGCGTGCGACCGGCTGGACCGCCGGGCAACCGGCCGTGATCCGCTGGTCCTGTCCGCCGGAATCGTGGTGGCGATCGGACGGACCGATGCCGAGGTACGGCGACGCCTCGCACCGCTGCACGAGAAGAGCGCCCTGCCACCGGAGGACCCGGTGGCCGGTTCGCCGGCCCAGCTCGTCGAGCGAATCGGCGAGTTCGCCGAGGTCGGCACCACCCGGGTGCACCTGCGCCTGACCGAGCTCAACGACCTCGACCACCTGGAACTCATCGCCGCCGAGGTGCTGCCGAAGCTCGTAGGATAAGTCCCGGCTCACGACGCTGGCGGGAAGTCGTCGGCTGGGGTGGGTCACCGACGCGGGAGGTGGGCATGACAGGGCCGGCGGAGCTGGTCGAGGTCACATCCGAGGCCGAGCTGCGGGAGCTGCTCGGCGAGCCGATGCCGCGGGCGGTGACCAAGGAGCGGGTACGACTGCACGAGATCGACCGCGAGTGGCTGGCCGCCGCGCCGTTCTGCCTGGTGGCCACGGCCGACCCGGCCGGCAACTGCGACGTCTCGCCCAAGGGCGACCCGGCCGGCTTCACCCTGGTGCTCGACGACACCACGATCGCCATTCCGGAACGGCCGGGCAACCGGCGCGCGGACGGCTTCCTCAACATCCTGGCGAACCCACACGTCGGGCTGATCTATCTGATCCCCGGCCGGGGCGAGACGCTGCGGATCAACGGCCGGGCCCGGCTGGTCCGGGAGGCGCCGTTCTTCGACCAGATGGTGGTCAAGGGGCACCGGCCGATCCTGGCGTTGGTCGTCGAGATCGAACAGATCTTCTTCCACTGTGCCAAGGCGTTCATGCGGTCGTCGCTGTGGCGGCCGGAGACCTGGCATCCGGAGGCGCTGCCGCCGCAGCCGCAGATCGTCAAGCGGGTCCAGCAGACCGAGGAATCGCTGGAGGAGCTGGAGCGCTACTACGGCGCCGAGTACGCCCGCCGGCTCTACCAGGGCTGACCGCACGTCCGGTCCCGTCAGCGGGTGGAGAGCAGCCGGTCGACGGGGAGCCGCCGGATGGAGGCGTCGAGCACCTGGGCGGTGTGCGCCACGGCGATCCCACCGGCCGCGCCCGGCCCGCCGGCCGGCTCGACCGGGGCCGTACCACCGAGCCGGGGGATGGCGGCGGTGATCTGCATCAGGCAGCCCGGGTTGGCGGTCACCAGCAGTCGGGCGCCGGTGGCGAGCACGTCCCTGGCCTTGCGCTCGCCGAGCCGGGCCGCCGGCTCCGGGTTGAGGATGTTCCACACCCCGGCCGAGCCGCAGCAGAGTTCCGGGTCGGCGATCTCCCGCAACTCCAGTTCGGGGATCGCCCGCAGCAGCTCCCGGGGCTGACTGCGTACCCCCTGGGCGTGCCCGAGATGGCAGGCGTCGTGATAGGCGACGCTGACCGGCAGCGGGTGTCGCCGGGCCACCGGGCCGAGTTCGACGAGGAGTTCTGCGAGGTCGCGTACCCGGGCGGCGAACCCGGCAGCCCGCTCGGCGTAGGCCGGGTCGTCGGCGAGCAGTTGGCCGTATTCCTTCAGCGACGAGCCGCAGCCGGCCGCGTTGACCACGAAGTAGTCGATGCCGGTGTCGGCGAAGGCGTCGATCAGGTTCCGGGCGAACGCCTGCGCCTCCGCCTCGCGTCCGTTGTGCACACTCAGCGCGCCACAGCAGCCCTGCCGGCCCGGATTGATCACCACCTCGCAGCCCTCGGCGGCCAGCACCCGGGCCGTCGCCGCGTTCACCCCGGGAAAGAAGGCGCTCTGCACGCACCCGGTGAGCATCCCCACCACCGCCCGGCGCGGCCCGTACGCCGGTACCCGGTCGGGTGGCTTCGGCGCCCGGGTGAGCCGGGGCGCCAGTGACTCCAGGGTGGCCAGCGTCGGCGCCAGCCGGGGCAGCAGCCCGGTCCGGGCCACCAGAGCGCGCAACCCGACCGCCTGGTACGCCCGCAGCGGTCCGCGCAGCAGCCGCAGCCGCTTCGGGTACGGGAAGAGCGCGAAGATGGCGGCCCGGAGCGCCCGCTCCCGGGCGGGTCGGCGGTGCCGGCGCTCCACCTGCTGCCGGGTGTTCTCGATCAGGGTGTCGTAGCGCACCCCGGAGGGGCAGGCGGTGACGCAGGCCATGCAGCCCAGGCAGGCGTCGAAGTGCCCCACCATCGAGTCGCTGAGCGGTTCGCCCTCCAGTCCCTGCCGCATCAGGTGGATCCGGCCCCGGGGCGAGTCCATCTCCTCGCCCCACAGCACGTACGTCGGGCAGGTGGGCAGGCAGAATCCACAGTGCACGCAGTCGGCGACGAGGTCGGCCGGCGGCGGCCGGTGCCCGTCGAAGGCGGGCCCGCCGGACGCCGGCCCGAGCAGCCCGAGCACGTCCCGGGGCGCGCTGGCCGGCCGGGTACCGCCCGGCGACGGCGCCTCGGGTGCCGGCGGGCTGGCGCCGGCTGCGGCAGATCCGGGCGGGAGCGGGTCGGGTGACGTCATCACATTCCTCCCACGAAGCGTCCGGGCGCCAGCCGTGCCTCGGGATCGAACCGCTGCTTGACCCGGCGCATCAGCTCCAGCCCCTCCACCGGCCCCCACAGGTCGACCCGGTCCCGGACCCGGTCCGGCGCGGTCAGCACCACGGCGTGCCCACCGGCCTCGGTGGCCGCTCCGCGCAGCTCCTCGACGACCCGGGCCACCCGGTCCGGCGGGGCCGCCGCCGGCAGACCGGCGTAGAGGACTCCGGTGCCGGCCGAGCCGCGTACCCCGATCGGCACGTCGTGCCGGTCACCCGCCGCCCGGGCCGCGGCCAGCAGGTCGGGTACCCCGGAGAGCACCGCCGTGAGCTTGAGCCCGGTGTCGCCGGGCTGCCAGGGGTACCGTCCCCACCAGGGCGGCGCCTCCTCGGTGTGCGCCGCGTCGGCGCCGAGCAGCCGGGCGGCGGCCTCGGCCCGGCCGGCCACTCCGGCCGGAGTCCCCTCCAGCAGCAGCACCGTCTCGTAACCGCCGCCGGGTGGCGCCTCGACCTCCAGGGCGGTCGGCACCAGTTGGGCCCCGAGCACCGTGTCGAGCAGCCGGCCGACCCGTTCGACGCCGTGCACCCCGGCACCGGCCGTGCGACAGCGGACGTACGACCGGGCGGCCGGCACCGGGTGCAGCCGGAACACGCACTCGGTGACCAGCCCGAGCGTGCCGTACGCCCCGGTGACCAGCTTGCCCAGGTCGTAGCCGGCGACGTTCTTCACCACCTTGCCCCCGGCGTGCGCCACCACCCCGTCGGCGCGGACCAGGGTGACCCCGATCAGCAGGTCCCGCACGGTGCCGTAGAGCATCCGGCGCGGGCCGCTGCCGTTGCACGCGACCGCGCCGCCGACGGTGGCGCCGCCGACCGGATCGTCCAGCCCCAACTGCTGCCCGGCCGGGGCGAGCGCGTGCTGGAGTTCGGCCAGCGGGGTCCCGGCCCGGACCACCGCGATCAGGTCGCCGGCGGCATGCTCGACCACTCCGGTGAGCCGCCGGGTCTGCACCACCAGGTCGAGGCTGCGCGGCGGGTTGCCCCAGTCCGACCTGCTGCCGGCGCCCTGGAAGACCATGCTGAGCCCGAGTCCGGCGGCGGCCCGCAGCAGCGCCGCCGCCTGCGCGGTCGAGCCGGGCGCCGCGACGATCCGGGCCGGTACGCCGCCGACCGCGTCCGCCGGCCCGGCCGGCCGGACCAGCTCGAAGTCGGCCCCGGCCGGCCGGACCAGCTCGAAGTCGGCCCCGGCCGCGCCGTCGCGGGTCGAGCTGTCGCGGGCCGAACGGTGGTCGTCCGGCCCGGTGCCGGCCGGGCGGGCACCGTTCGGGCGGGTGCCGGAGGGCGTCGTCGGGTCGTCGTCACCGGCCGAGGCGATCGCGGCCCGGAGCGCGTCGAGGTGTGCGCTGGTGGTGTCGGGTCCGGGCATGGCTCAGAACACCTCCGCGATGCCGGCCTCCTGGAGCGGATGCGCGCCCCTGTGCCGGCCGGGCACCTCGCCGCAGAGCCGGGGAGTGGGGAAGATCTTGCCGGGGTTGGCCAGCGAGCGCGGGTCGAAGGCGCAGCGCAGCAACTGCATGGTGTCCAGGTCGTCGTCGGTGTACATCCGGGGCAGGTACTTCGCCTTGTCCATCCCGACGCCGTGCTCCCCGGTGATCGACCCGCCGTACGCGACGCAGAGGTCGAGGATGGCGCCGGAGAGTTCCTCGGCACGTTCGGCCTGCCCGGGCACCGCGTCGTCGAAGAGGACCAGCGGATGCAGGTTGCCGTCTCCGGCGTGGAAGACGTTCGCCACCCGGATTCCGCGCTCGGCGGCGAGTTCGCCGATCCGGCGCAGCACCTCCGGCAGCGCGGTACGCGGGATCACCCCGTCCTGCACGATGTAGTCCGGGCTGATCCGGCCGACGGCGGCGAACGCCGACTTGCGCCCCTTCCAGAAGAGTGCCCTTTCGGCGTCGTCGGCGGCGATCCGGATCTCGAACGCGGCGTTGGCCCGGCAGAGCCGCTCCACCTCCGCGAACTGCGCCTCGACCTCGGCGGCCGGGCCGTCCAGTTCGACGATCAGCACCGCGCCCGCGCCGGCCGGATAGCCGCAGTGCACCGCCGCCTCGGCCGCCTCGATGGCGAGCGCGTCCATCATCTCCACCGCCGCCGGCACCACCCCGGCGGCGATGATCGCCGAGGTCGCCGCACCGGCCGCGTCCGTGCTGGCGAAGGCGGCGAGCAGGGTACGCACCGACTCCGGCAGCCGGACCAGCCGGACGGTGACCTCGGTGGCGATCCCGAGGGTGCCCTCGGAGCCGACGAAGGCGCCGACCAGGTCGTAGCCGGGGCTGTCCGGTGCCGCCCCGCCGAGCCGGACCAGGTCGCCGTCCGGGGTGACCACCTGCAACCCGAGCACGTGGTTGGTGGTGAAGCCGTACTTCAGGCAGTGCGCCCCGCCGGAGTTCTCCGCGACGTTCCCGCCGATCGAGCAGATCTGCTGGCTGGACGGGTCCGGGGCGTAGTAGTAGCCGTACGGGGTGGCCGCCCGGGTGACCGCCAGGTTGATCACGCCCGGCTCGACCACGGCCCGTTCGTCGGCCGGCAGCACGTCCCGGATGGTGCGCAGCCGGGAGGTGACGACCAGTACCCCGTCGGCGTGCGGCAGGGCGCCGCCGGAGAGCCCGGTGCCGGAGCCCCGGGCCACGAACGGCACCCCGGCGGCCACGCAGGCCCGGACCACCAGGGCGCACTCCTGGGCGGTCCGCGGCAGCACCACCAGCGCCGGCACGACCCGGTACTGAGCCAGCCCGTCACACTCGTAGGTCCGTAACCGGGCCCGGTCGTCGATCACCTGCTCGTCGCCGAGGGCGCCGCGCAGCTCGGCGGCCAACCTCTCGATCTGGGGTCGGGGCATCGTCGACCTCCGGTCTCAGCGCGGCGCGGTGGCCGGCGCCACTGCGCGCCTCGGCCGCCACGCGTCGGGTCTCAGGGCACTTCTTCGCCGCTTCCGTTCGTCGTCGTCAAGGTGTGTCCGGCTCAGGGCATCCGCTCGTACGCGGGCAGGGTGAGGAAGTCGACGAACTCGTCCGCCACGGCGACCTCCATGAACAGCCCGCGTGCCTCGGCGTACCGGCCGGGGTCGGTGCCGAGCTTGGCGATCTCCTCGTCGGCGATCCGCTCGACCAGCTCCCGGGTCACCCGGACGCCGGTGTCCAGCGTGACGTCGTTGTGCAGCCACTGCCAGACCTGGGAGCGGGAGATCTCGGCGGTCGCCGCGTCCTCCATCAGGTTGAAGATGGCGACCGCGCCGGAGCCGGCCAGCCAGCTCGCGAGGTATTGGATGCCGACGCTGACGTCGTTGCGCAGTCCCGCCTCGGTCGGGGCGCCGGGGGTGGCCGCCACGTCGAGCAGTTGCGCCGCGCTGACCCGTACCTCCGCGCGGGTCCGGTCGAGCTGGTGCGGCCGGTCGCCGAGTACGCCGTCGAAGACCTCGCGGCAGACCGGCACCAGATCGGGGTGGGCCACCCAGGAGCCGTCGAAGCCGTCGTTCGCCTCCCGGGTCTTGTCGTCCCGGACCTTGGCCAGGGCGGTCTCGTTGACCTGCGGGTCCCGCCGGCTGGGGATGAAGGCGGCCATCCCGCCGATCGCGTGCGCGCCGCGCCGGTGACAGGTCCGGACCAGCAGTTCGGTGTACGCCCGCATGAACGGCGCGGTCATCGTCACCGCGTTCCGGTCCGGCAGCAGGAAGTCGGCACCCCGGGTACGGAACTTCTTGATCACGCTGAACATGTAGTCCCAGCGGCCGGCGTTCAGCCCGGCGGAGTGCTCGCGCAGCTCGTAGAGGATCTCGTCCATCTCGAAGGCGGCCGGGAAGGTCTCGATCAGCACGGTGGCCCGGATCGTGCCGCGCGGGATGCCGAGCCGGTCCTGGGCGGCCGAGAAGACGTCGTTCCAGAGCCGCGCCTCCAGGTGACTCTCCAACTTGGGCAGGTAGAAGTACGGGCCGGAGCCGGCGTCGAGCTGCGGCCGGGCGCAGTGGAAGAAGTAGAGGCCGAAGTCGACCAGGCTGCCGGAGGTGCGCTCACCGTCGACCAGGATGTGCTTCTCCGGCAGGTGCCAGCCGCGCGGCCGGACCACGATGGTCGCCAGCTCGCCGTCGCGCAGCCGGTAGTGCTTCCCCTCCGGCGTGCGCAGTTCCAGCTTGCGGGCGATCGCGTCCCGGAGGTTGAGCTGCCCCTCGATCACGTTGGGCCAGAGCGGGGTGTTGGCGTCCTCGTGGTCGGCGAGCCAGACCTTGGCGCCGGAGTTGAGCGCGTTGATGGTCATCTTGGTGTCGGTCGGCCCGGTGATCTCGACCCGCCGGTCGACCAGCCCGGACGCCGGCTCGGCGACCCGCCAGTCAGCGGCCCGGATCTCCGCCGTCTCCGGCAGGAAGTCGAGGGTGCCGCCGGCGGCCAGTGCCGCCGCCCGGTCGTCGCGCAACGCCAGCAGTTCCCGGCGGCGGCCGTCGAACGACCGGTGCAACCGGGCCACGAAGTCGAGCGCTTCGCCAGTGAGTATCTCCTGGTAGCGGTCGTTCATCGGTCCGGTGATTTGGACGCCCTGCGGCAGCTTCATCGCCGACCTCCTCGTAGGTGATCCCCGTGATCAGGGTACGGTGCTCCGGGCGTTCCGGCCCGGCGTGATCTTCCCGGATCACGGGGATCGCGGTGGTGCACCGGCTCAGCGGATCGCGCCGCCGTTGGCCCGGCAGGTGTCCCGGACATGCCAGAAGTCGCCGAGGTAGTCGTCGTGGATGCCCCGGCCCATCACCCGCAGCATCGCCTCGTCGGCCTGGCGCAGCGCGGAGACGTTGTAGTTGTGGCTGCCGGTGAAGACCCGGGGCACGATGTCGTCGTCGTACGCGCCGTCGATGATCATGTATTTGTTGTGCGTCCGGATGTCCCGGCCCGGCCCGACGTTGTAGTTGCACCGGGTGAGCTGGACGTTGCTGCCCAGCGCGTTCAGCACCCCGGCGTTCGCCTCGCTGTAGACGACGTCGACCCAGCAGCCGGCGTTGCGCAGCGCGGTGAGCTTCCTGGCCACCTCGGGCCGGTTGAACGAGAACATGTTGACCCGGATGTCGGTCTGCCGGCGGGTGCCGTCGTCGTCGTACGAGCAGGAGGCGACCGAGTCGAGCACGCTGACGATGGTGTCGGTGGCCGGGTCGCCGACCGGCTGCCCGGAGCGCTCCCGCCGGGGGAAGAAGTACGCCCGGTACGTCGTGCCGGTCGGGGTGCCCCAGTAGTAGTTGTTGTTGCCGGCCGAGTCGTAGCGGTACGACCGCAGGTCCGCGAAGTATTGCCGGTACGCCTGGTAGGTGGTGGCGTCGCTGAAGGTCAGCCCGTTGTTGTACGCCTCGTTCGCGTCCCACCAGCCCAGGTTCGCCGAACCCTGGAAGACCACGTTGGACACCGTCGAGCCGTTGTTGAGCACGATGCTGGACGCGATCAGGAACTTGTTGTGGTTGTAGGCCGTCACCGACGAGTCGGTGTAGTCGATCCGGCGGGTGCCGATGCAGCCCCGGTCGGCGCTGGGAAACTTGTCGGCGCAGTGCACGATGTACGACCCGGCGGTGTCGTTGCTGCCGAGCACCGGCAGCAGCCGCTGGTACGGCCGCTGGCTGACCTGCTCGTGATCCAGGATGATTTTGACGCGTACCCCCCGCTGGTGCGCGTTCAGCAGTCGTCCGGGCAGGTCGGGAGTGGTCTCCGAGTCGGTGACGTCGGTGACGCCGAACCCGAACCAGGACATCTGGATCTCGCCGCCGGCCGGTACCCGGTCGATGATCCGGGCGAGCTGGATGAAGATCGCGTTCTGCTGGGTGGCCGCGCCGGTCGGCCGGTTGAAGACCGCGTCGTTCATCGTCGGATCCGGCTCGGCGGCGCTGGCCGGCCCCGCGCCCAGCGTCGGTGCGCCGAGCGTGCCGGCGGCGAGTATGAAGACGAGTGCCGACCGGGCGGCCAGGCGTGGCGAAAATCTACGCATCCGCATGGCTAGATGATTGCATCGAACTGTGACCCACGGAACCTCCGTTCCCGGTACGGATCGGCCGTCCGGCGCGGTTGCCTCGGAGGTGAGCGGTCGGGACGTGGACGTGGTGGTGATCGGGGCCGGTCAGGCGGGACTCTCCGCCGGCTACTTCCTCGGCCGGAGCGGATTCGCGCCGGAGACCGGCTACGTGCTGCTGGACGGCGGCGACGGACCGGGCGGCGCCTGGCGGGACCGCTGGCCGACGCTGCGGATGTCCGCCGTGCACGGCGTACACGACCTGCCCGGCCGGGCGCTCGGCGAGGTCGACCCGGACCGGCCGGCCGCCGAGGTGGTCGCCGACTACTTCGCCGGGTACGAGCGGGAGTTCGGCCTGCCGGTGCACCGCCCGGTGAACGTGACCGGGGTGCACGACCGGGACGACGGCCGACTGGAGGTGCGGACCGACGCCGGGCGGTGGCGTACCCGGGCGCTGGTCAACGCGACCGGGACCTGGCGGCACCCGTTCTGGCCGTACTATCCCGGCCAGGAGTCGTTCGCCGGCCGGCAGTTGCACACCGCCGACTACCGGGGACCGGCCGAGTTCGCCGGCCGCCGGGTGGTGGTGGTCGGCGGCGGCACCTCCGCCCTCCAGTTGCTGGACGAGATCGCCACGGTCGCCGCCGGGACCCGCTGGGTCACCCGACGGCCGCCCGTGATCGTCGAGGGTGCGTACACCCCGGAGTGGGGTCGGGCCGCGGTGGCCCGGGTCGACGCCCGGGTCCGGGCCGGACTGCCGCCGGCCAGCGTCGTCGCCGCGACCGGTCTGGTGTGGACGGATCAACTGCGCCGGATGCGGGCACAGGGCCTGCTGCACCGGCTGCCGATGTTCGCCCGGATCACCCCGGACGGCGTCGTCTGGCCCGACGGCAGCGGTTTCGCCGCCGACGTCATCGTGTGGTGCACCGGATTCCGGGCCGCCCTCGACCATCTCGCGCCGCTGAGGTTGCGGGGGCCGGGTGGCGGGATCGTGATGGACGGGACCCGGGTGGTCGCCGACGACCGGGTGCACCTGATCGGGTACGGACCGTCGGCGAGCACGATCGGCGCGAACCGGGCCGGCCGGTCCGCCGTACGAGAGATAAGGCGGCTGCTCGACGCGGCGCCGGCTCCGGCCGAAATGCCGCGCTGACCTGCTGGAACGTCCCGCCGAACGGGCTAGGGAGACCCCCTAACACGCCCCGCCGGGCGGCTCACCGCATTTGACGAATCGGGCTGGAAGCGGCAACGTAGGGCAAGTACGGCCTGTCGCCACGAGTTGGGGGCTCGGCGCGACGTGCACCGGCCGTACCCAGGCGTCAGCCCGGTCCGCGCAGCGTGTGGACCAGACGAACGGGCTGGCTACATGACCGATGGCCGCCGCGCTGTAGGGCCCAGTTGGCCGGACGCGGGTGCCCCGGGGCACGCCCGCCGGATGGGCGCACGGGCCGAGCACACGAAAATCCACGAGGAGTCTCATGCTCACCATGACCGAGAACGCCGTACTCGTGATCCGGGACCTGACCGCACAGCAGGAGGTGCCGGACGGCGCCGGCCTGCGGATCGCCAGCGACCTCACCGCCGGGTCGCTCAACCTCACCCTGGCGGAGAGCCCCGCCCAGGGTGACCAGGTGGTGGACGCCGACGGGGCCCGGGTCTTCCTCGACCCGCAGGCCGCGCAGATCCTCGACGACAAGGCCCTGGACGCCGCGGTGGACGCACAGGGTGCGGTGCAGTTCGGCTTCGCGGAGCAGGGCCCGACGACCTGACGCCGTACCCGGACTTCGACCTGGATCGGGTCTCCCGCCGGCTGGGATCACCGGCGGGCGGCCCGGTCCTGGTCCGGTAAAGTCCAGCCGTGCACCGCTGCTTCCCCATCACCCCGCCCCCGCGCTCCTGAGCGGGGCGACAACCCCAGCGCGTCGCGCCGATCCGGCCGATGCGCTGTTCCCTGTCGGGTGATCCTGGGCTCGTCCCGCTTCCGCGACCACGTCCCCCCTCGTCGCAGGAGCGCGAACCCTCATGCACACCTCTTCCGCACCACTGGCTGCCGTGCGCCACCGGTCCGGTGCCGGCCTGTGGTTTCTGATCGTCTCTGGCACCCTGTGGGGCACCGGTGGGCTCACCGGCAGCCTGCTGGGTCGGCACACCGGGCTCTCCCCGGTCGCGGTCGCCGGATACCGGCTGGGCGTCGGCGGGATCCTGATCGTGGCCTTCCTCGCCCTCACCGGACGCCGCCCGCCGCGCGGCCGGGCGGCCTGGACCCGGATCGCCGTCTTCGGCGCACTGGCCGCGCTCTACCAGGTCTGTTACTTCGGCGCGGTGTCGCTGACCTCGGTCAGCCTCGCCACCCTGGTCACCATCGGTGCCGCACCACTGCTGGTGCTCGCCGCCGAGGCGGTCACCGGCCGGCGCCGGGTGGACCGGCGTACCGCCGGAACCTGCGCGCTGGCGGTGGCCGGGCTGGTGCTGCTGGTCGGGCTGCCGGCCGGCGGCTTCGGGGCACTCGCGGTGCTCTCCAGCGCGCTGCTCGCGCTGGTCTCCGCCGCCGGGTTCGCCGCGATCACCCTGGTCGGGGCCCGACCGGTGCCGGGACTCGACGAACTCGCCGGCACCGGGTACGGCTTCACCCTCGGCGGGCTGCTGGTGGCGCCACTGGCCGCCGGCACGGTGGGGCTCGGCTTCCCGCCCGGTCCCGTCGCCCTCGGGCTGCTGGTCGCGCTGGGCACCGGGCCGACCGCGGTGGCGTACCTGCTCTACTTCCGCGGGCTGCGTACCGTCCGGCCCGGCACCGCGGCGCTGTTGGCGCTGCTGGAGCCGCTGGTCGGTGCGATGCTCGCCGCGCTGCTGCTCGGTGACCGGCTCGGCCCGGTCGGCCTGCTCGGCGCGGCGCTGCTCGGTACCGCCGTGGTGCTCGCCGCCCGCTCACCGGCCGCGCCCGCATAGAGTCGCGGGCCGGACGTCCACCGCCCCCGTCTCCGGCCCGGGACCGTGCCGGGCGGGGACGGGGGCGGGAGACGACGGGACTTCGACGAGCGGGCCCGGCGCTTCTCCACCCGCAACGGCTGGGTGGACGACGACTACCGCCGGCCGGACTATCCGCGCATCGGGTCGTACCGGATCCGGGGTTACCGGCTGACGGTGCCGGCGGCGCCCACCGGGGCCAGCCCGGCCCCAGCCGGCTCGCCTGGATCCGACGCGGCCGGACCGGCTGGGCGCGGCTGACCGGTGCGCCGGCCGGCGCCCGCAGCAGCGGTGCCGCGGGCCGGGCCGGCGAGCCGGACCAGCTCCGGCAGCACCTGGCCGAGCGGTGCGTCGACGGTCAGCTCGGCGTAGTCGTCGCCCCGGGTCGGGCCCTGGTTGACGATCACCACCGGGATGTCGAGTTTCGCCGCCCGGATCACGAACCGGCGGCCGGACATCACCGTCAGGGACGAGCCGAGCACCAGCAGCAGCCGGGCCCGCTCGACCAGCTCGAAGCAGGTCCGGACCCGGTCCGGCGGTACGGACTCGCCGAAGAAGACCACGTCCGGCTTGAGCAGGCCGCCCGGGCAGGCCAGGCAGTCCACGGTCTGGAAGCCCTCGACCAGTTCGTCCGGCAGCTCGACGTCGCCGTCCGGGTTCACCGTGTCGGACCGGGCGCCGAACTCGGGATTGGCGGCCCGCAACCGCCGGTCCAGCGTCTCGCGGTCGGTGGTCTCGCCGCAGCCCAGGCAGACCACCCGGGCCAGGCTGCCGTGCAGTTCGACCACGGACCGAGCGCCGCCGGCCTGGTGCAGGCCGTCCACGTTCTGGGTGAGGATGCCGGCCAGCAGCCCGCGCCGGTCGAGTTCGGCGACCGCCCGGTGCCCGGCGTTCGGGGTGGCCCGGGCAATGGTCCGCCAGCCGAGGTGGCTGCGCGCCCAGTAGCGGCGCCGGGCCAGCGGGTCCCCGACGAACGCCTGGTACGTCATCGGGGTGTGCCGGCGCAGCGCCCCGCTCGGCCCCCGGTAGTCCGGAATCCCGGAGTCGGTCGACAGGCCGGCACCGCTGAGCACCACCACGTCGCCACCGGTCAGTAGGTGCGCCAGCGGGGCGTAGCGTCCGGCGCTCGGGTTGTCCACCCGTCCATGCTGCCTCGCCGCACCCCGCCGTGGCGAGTCGGCGCTGCGTGGCGAGTACGGCACCGGCCAGGGGTAACGCGGAGCACCGAACCCCTTCAGCCGGAACCCTGCGGCCGGTCCCTCCGGTCAGCGTGCCGCGCGCCGAGCAGGTGTTGTACCCGGCGACGGTGCGGTTCCGTCCGGAGCCGCTTCGGCTTGTCCTCGATCGGACAGGCGTACTAACTGTGGCCATCTGTTGACTGAGAGTAATGTCGAGTGCGGACAGGTGTCGCCGCACGGACCAGGCGTTCCAGCTCTATGTCCACCCACCGGAACCACACTCCGACGCCAGGCCGGCGCGCCACCGGCCGGGCGTCCCCGGTCCCCGCGGTGCGGCCCGGCGCCGCGGGGACCGGCCCGTTTCGGGCGAGTCACTGGCGGCAGGTGGAACGGGGCCGGCCACGAGCGCGCGGCGCCGCCGGTGGAACGTTGGCGTCGCCGCGCTCTGGCCGTCTCCCGTCCGCGCAGCCCATCGGCGGTACGCCAGCGGGGACCTGGCTCGACCGGTCCGCCTCGTCGGTCGTTCCGGCTAGGTGTGGGGTTTCCCACCGTGCCCGGAAGCAAACCCGACGCCCGGCCGGACCTGGTAGGGGCCGACCCGGGTGGGTTCGAGCGCGTCCCAGCGGTCACATCCGTCCCAGGAAGCGCGGAATCAACGCCGCGCTTCCTGGGTAAGGAGGGGGCATGGAGCACTTCACGATCGCTACCGTCGCCGAGGAGAGCCCGGACTTCCGCCGGGTGTTGTGGACCGGCAAGCACACCCAGTTGGTCATCATGACGATCCCGCCGGGCGGCGAGATCGGCGAGGAGGTGCACGACGACATCGACCAGATCCTCACCTTCGTCAGCGGTACCGGCGAGGCCCGGGTCAGTGGCCAGACCCGCAAGGTGACCCAGGGCGACCTGGTGGTCGTACCGGCCGGGCGGAAGCACAACTTCGTCAACACTGGCCCCAACCCGCTGGTGCTCTACACCATCTACGGCCCTCCGGAGCACGCCGACCAGGCGGTGCACCACACCAAGGAGCAGGCCGACGCGATGGAGGAGGCCGGCAAGGACGAGCCGCCGACGAGCTGACCGGGGTACGGCCGCGTCAGCCCATCGGTTCCGCGAGGAGGTCGAGGGTGAGCGCGGCCGTCCAGCTGAAGGCCGGAGAGCCGATCCCGGCACCGCTGTCGGGGTGGAAGTACTCGTAGTAGCCGGAGTTCCGGGCCAGGTCCAGCAGCGCCGAGCGAAGCCTGTCGGCCAGCCCGTCCCGGCCGTGCGTACGCAGTCCGGACCGGAGCAGCCAGTTGATGTTGAACCAGACCGGTCCGCGCCAGTACCGGAACGGGTCGAAGTCGACGGCGGAGCGGTCGTAGCTGGGCACCGGCATGGAGTCGACCCCGAACCGAGCCGACTCCAGCACGGCCACCAGGCTCGCCACCTGCGCGGCCGGCAGCCCCGGCAGGACCAGTGGCAGCAGCCCGTTGACGCACCGGGCCGGGCTGTGCCGCCCGGTCCGGACGTCCAGCGCGTGGAACATACCGGTGGCCGGGACGAAGAGCCGGTCCACCAGTTGCCGGGTGATCGCGGCGGCCCGGTCCCGGTGCGGTGCCGGGTCGGCGCCGACCACCTCGGCGATCCGGGCCAGCGCCAGCTCGGCCGCGCCACGCAGCGCGTTGAACCCGGGGCACTCGACCAGGAACGGATGCCGTACCGCCAGATCCGCGTCCCGGTAGCCCCCGTCCCGGTACGACAGCGCGATGGTCAGGTAGCGGGCGTAGTCGTCGTCGGTGGGGCGGTGGTCGGAGGAGACGACCTGGTTGTCCCGCCGGGCGTACCGGCGCAACACCTCCGCCGCCACCGGTACGGCGCCGAGCGCCTCGTCCCAGCACGGGCTGTTGTCGAGCCCGGACTCCCACGGATGCACGATCGCGGCGAGCCCGGCGCCGCCGACGTCCCGGGCGGTGGCCAGGTATTCCTGCTGGGCGACGAGTCGCGGATAGAGCCAGCGGAGTTCCGCCGTGGCCGCCTCGTCCGGCGCGCGCCGATAGACCTCCCAGGCGCCGACCGCGTGCACCGGTGGCTGGACTATCCCGCTGCTCAGCCTGGCCGGCCCGGCACCGTTGCCCGAGGTGCCGATCTCACCGGACGCCGCCCTGCCGTTGGGGATCGGGAGCCCGCCGGATGCCGGAACGCCGCTGGCGGCCGGCAGGTCGCCGTCGTGCGTCACGCCACCGCGGCCGGGTGGACCGCCGCCGGTCCAGAAGGTCGGGCCCGGGAAGTAGTCGCGTTCGGTGACCCCGGGGTCGAAGACGATGTGCGGCACCCGCCCGTCCGGCCACTGCGCCGCGAACAGGCTGCGCAGGTCGCGCCAGGCGCGGTCCGGTGCGACGTGGGCCAGCCCGATGCTGATGAAGCCGGCGTCCCAGCTCCACTGGTGCGGGTAGAGGGTACGGGACGGCACCGTGTGGGTGCCGGTCCAGTTCGCGCTCAGGATCGCGGCCGCGCCGCGCCAGGTCTCCGCGTCGGCCTCGCCGAGGTGCTCGGGTACGTCAACTGGTTCGCTCGATCCGGTCGCCCGGACGCGCTTCGCGGCGTGAGACATAACCACTCAACGCCTAGTGCCGGTACGCCGTCGTTGTCAAATTTCGGTCCGCCTCGCCGCCTCCGGTCCGGCCATCGGCGCCGGCCCGCCGGGGCGCGGCCACCCGGAGGTCGCCGAGGTCGCGCCGCGACCGGGAGATCGCCGACGTCATCCCGCCACCGGCAGGCTGTCCACGTCGACGGTCTCCGGGTACTTCAGCCCGGCGCCGGTGTTCAGCACCACCACCCGCTCGTCGGCGCGGATCCAGCCGCCGGCCCGTAGCTGCCGGACGGCGGTGAGGCAGGCGGCTCCCTCGGGGCAGAGCAGCAGACCCTCCCGGACACCGAAGTCGTGCAGGTCGGCGAGGATCGCCTCGTCGTCGACCGCGACCGCCGTACCGGCGGTGTCCCGGAGCGCGTCGAGGATGAGTTCGTCGCCGAGCGGCGCCGGCACGTTGATGCCGAAGGCGACGGTCCAGGCGTCGGCCCACGGCTCGGCCCGGGTCGCACCGGCGCCGAAGGCGCGCACGATCGGGGCGCAGCCGGTGGACTGCACGGCGACCAGCCGGGGCAGGGTGTCGCCGATCCAGCCGAGGTCCCGCATCTCGTGCAGCGCCTTGTGGATGCCGATCAGCCCCACCCCGCCGCCGGTCGGATAGACGATGACGTCCGGCACCCGCCAGCCGAGCTGCTCGACGATCTCGTACCCCATGGTCTTCTTGCCCTCCAGCCGGTACGGCTCCTTGAGGGTGCTCACGTCGAAGATCTCCCCGTCCGGGGAACCGGCCGAGTCGGCGATCAGTTTTCCGACGTACCGGCCGGCGTCGCTGATCAGGCCGTCGATCAGGTGCAGTTCGGCACCGGCCGCCACGCACTCCCGGCGAGTGATGGTGGGTGCGCCGAGCGGCATGGCGATGGTGGCCCGCAGCCCGGCCCGGGCGGCGTAGGTGGCCCAGGCGGCACCGGCGTTTCCGTTGGTCGGCATCGCCACGTGCCGGATGCCCAGTTCGCGGGCCCGGGACACCCCGACGGCGGCCCCCCTGGCCTTGAACGAACCGGTCGGCACCAGCCCCTCGTCCTTGAGCAGCAGACCCGGTACGCCGACCGACTCGCCGTACCGGGCCGCCGGCAGCAGCGGGGTCCAGCCCTCGCCGAACGTGGTGACGTGCCGGTCCTCGGCGACCGGCAACAGTTCGCGGTAGCGCCAGAGGTCGGCCGACCGCCCGGCCAGCGCGGCCGGGTCCACCGCCTTGCGCACCTCGGCGAGGTCGTACCGGGCCAGCAGCGGGGAGCCGCACGAGCAGAGGTTCTGTGGGCGGTCGGCGGGGTAGCTGGTGTCGCAGCGCGGGCAGTGCAGGTGCGTCAGATACACCGGGCGGCCTCCGATACCTCGGTTTCTCCCATGATCCCTGCCGGGCGGCCGGCCCGCGCGGTAACGGCCGCGTGTTCGATCACTCTTTCGCGCCCCGGGCACCGGGAAGTGGGGCACCGCCGGTGACGAAAGTGGCGTCCGTACGCGGCACCGACGTGATCTCCGCCGTCGCGCGCGTCGGATCAGTTGTCGACGACGAGCCAGTGCCGACTGCGCCGGCCCGGCAGGTAACCGGCGTCCAGCCGCTTGGCCAGCACGCCGGCCAGCCCCTGCTCGCGGCTCGCGTCGAGGGCGTACCGGCCGCCGCCGGGAAAGTACGGGGGCGTCTGCCAGTGCGGCCCGGACAGGGCCAGGCCGTCGAGGAGTTCACGGCGCTGGGCGTACGGCAGGTCCAGGCTGCTGGTCCCCTCCAGCCAGAGCAGATCGAAGATGAGGTACTGGCTGCCGTCCCGGGCCGGAGGGCGCTGGCCGGCCGAGCGGGGCGCCGCCGGGCGTACCCGACCGGCCCGGTCGAAGCCGACCAGCTCGCCGTCCAGCACCGCCTCGGTGGGAGCCAGCGCCTCGGCCAGCTCCCGCAGTTGCGGGTACGCCGAGGTGAGGTCGTCGTCGGCGCCGGAGCGGAGCCGGAGCCGGCCGCCGGAGACGTACCCGATGGCCCGCACGCCGTCCCAGCGCATCTCGTAACCCCAGGCCGCGTCGTCGGCCGGCAGCTTCGCCGCCGTGGCGGCGCGCATCGGCCGGACCCGTTCCGGCATCGACTGCCAGCCCGGCGGTGCCGGATCCAGCCGGCGGACCATCCAGTCCCGCTCGCTGCGCCCGGTGCCGGCCCGGCCCGACTCGCCGCCCCGGGCCGCCCGGAACAGCACGTAACGTCCGGAGACCTTCCCGCCGCGCAGCGCCACCAGCACCTCGTCGTCGCGCCACTTCTCGCAGGTGTAGTCGCCCCGGTCGAACACGGTCATCCGGCCGCCGCCGTACTCGCCGGCCGGGATCTCGCCCGAGAACTCCAGGTATTCCAGTGGATGATCTTCGGTGTGCACCGCGAGGTGGCTGCGCCCGGGCTCGCGCGGCAGCCCGCGCGGCACCGCCCAGGAGGCGAGCACCCCGTCCCGCTCCAGCCGCAGGTCCCAGTGCAGCGCCCGGGCGTGGTGCTGCTGGATGACGAACCGGTTCCCGGGCCGCGCCGCGGCCGGCTCCGGCACCGGTTCCGGCTCCGGCACCGGTTCGGGCGTGCGCGCCCGGTCGCGCTTGCGCCGGTACTCGTCCAGCCGGTCACCCATGCCGGCCATTCTGCGCCGATCCGGCGCCGGATGCCGGAATGCATGGTCAGGGCGTATCCGGGTAGAAAATCCCCATGACCTCTGCGATCGACCAGCCCACCGTCACGTTGCCGAGCGAGGTCCGGATGCCGATGCTCGGCTTCGGCACCTGGCAGCTACGCGGTCGCCGTGCCTACGACGCCGTCCGGGAGGCGCTCGACGTCGGCTACCGGCACCTCGACACCGCCACCATGTACGGCAACGAGGACGAGGTGGGCCGGGCGATCCGGGACAGCGGAGTGCCTCGGGAGGACATCTTCGTCACCACCAAGCTTCCGCCGGAGCAGGCCGGTCGGGAGCGGGAGACCATCGCGGCCAGCCTTGCCGCGCTCGACACCGGGTACGTCGACCTGTGGCTGATCCACTGGCCGCCCTCGCAGGACCGGGCCAGCATCGCGAGCTGGCGGGAGCTGCTGGCCGTCCGGGACGAGGGCCTGGTCCGGACGGTCGGGGTGAGCAACTACAGCACCGGCCAGCTCGACATGCTGATCGAGGCGACCGAGGAGGCTCCGGCGGTGAACCAGATCCGCTGGGGTCCGGTGCTGCACGACCCGCGCCGGCTCGACGAGCACCGGGAGCGGGGCGTGGTGCTGGAGGGGTACAGCCCGTTGAAGACCACCGACCTGGACGACCCGGTGCTCGGGGAGATCGCCCGCGGGCACGGGGTCACCCCGGGCCAGGTGGTGCTCCGCTGGCACATCGACCACGGCATCGTGGTGATCCCGAAGTCGGGCACGCCGTCCCGGATCCGGGAGAACGTCGACCTCTTCGGCTTCTCGCTGAGCGACAGCGAGCTGCGCCAGCTCGACGCGATGGGCCGCTGACCCGCCGCACCCCGACCCGCCGCATCCCGGGGCTGACCCGCCGCATTCCCCGGCTGAGCCGCTGAGCCGTCGCGTCGCCGAGCGACTACCCTGACCGGCAACCGCCGCCCGGGGCACCGCGTACGCGCCGTCCGGCTCACGGGGCCGTCGACCCGGCCGTGGCGGCGCGAGGGGAAGGTGCGGGATGTACGACCAACTGCTCGGCGGCGGCCTCGGCCAGCCCGGGCCGGAGGAGAACGGGCCGGAGCCGGACTTCGTCACCTGGCTGCTCTATCTGGACCGGGCCGAGGACCCGGGCTGGCTGGGAACGTTCGCCCGCTGGTGGCACGACGAGGTGTGCCGGGTGCTGCTGCCGTTCGTCCATCCGGCCGGTGCCGCCGCCCCGGCCACCTCGTTGACCGCGTTCGAGCAGGACGCCGGCGGGCGCGGACGGCGGCGCCGGCCGGGACGCTGGGTGGACGGGATCACCGACAACTTCGCCCAGCTCTCGGCCAGGTGGTTCGACGTCGCGCCGACCGCGATCGCCTCCGAACTGGACATCTTCCTGGCCCGGTTCGCCGGCCGGCAGCATGTTCGGCTGCAGATCTCGATCGGCTTCGAGGGGCGGTCCGGAGGGCTGCCGCTGGTGCTGCCGGCCCTGGTCGAGCTGGCCCGGCTGGTCGGCGACGCGACCGACCCGGCGTACGGCGAGATCGTCGTCAACGCCGGCCTGCTCTCCCCGGCGACGATGCTGGACGCGGCGCTCGGCCGGTCCGCGGAGTCCTCCGCCGAGCTGAGCCGTACGCACCTGCGCGGCTACGAGTGGGTGACGGTCTGCCCCCGGGAACTGGTCGCCGAGCTGGGTGGACCGGAGCGGCTCCGGGCGAGCGGCGCCTTTGCCGAGGTACGCCCACTGCGGTACGGCGGTGTGCTGCTCCGGACGACCGACGATCCGGCCGACTACCGCGCCGACCGGGTACGCGCGGCCTTCTGCGCCCTGGCACCGGTGCTGCCGCCCGGACAACCCGGTGCGCTGCCCACGGTGCCGCCGGCCGGCTCGGCGATGCTGTCGGCGGTGCCCGGTGTGCTGGCCGGCGACCCCGGCGGGCACGACCTCAGCCGGGTGGTCTTCGCCGACCCCCGCACGCTGCACCCCCACCCCCACCCCCACCCCCACCACCCCACCCCCCACCCCCCACCCCCCACCCCCCACCTCCACCTGGGCCCCGGCCCCACCACCCGCTGACCGGCGTGTGCTCCTGCTACCCCCGGCGGGGTAGCAGGAGCACACGATCGGAGCTGTGCCCGGGACGGGGCGGCTGGATGGGAGTGGGTCAGGCAGGGGTCAGGCGCGGGTGCAGGGGGAGCCGTTCAGGCTGAACGACGTCGGCGAGGAGTACGTGCCGCTGTAGGTGCCCTGGTAGCCGAACGAGGCCGTACCGCCCGGTGCGATGGTGCCGTTCCAGGCGATGTTGCGGGCGGTCACCGCCGATCCGCTCTGCGTGACGGTGGCGTTCCAGGCGTTGCCGACCTGCTGCCCGGACGGCAGGTCGTAGGTCAGCGACCAGTTGTTGATCGCGCTGGAGCCGGTGTTGGTGACGGTGACCGACGCGGTGTACCCGTTGTTCCAGGTGTTCGCCGTGTAGGCGACCCGGCAGGAGCTGCCGCCCGGCGGGTTGGTCGGCGGGTTGCTCGGCTGGCCGGTCGGCGGGTTGCTCGGCTGCGGGTTGCCGCCGCCGTTCACCGACGCGGAGAACGAGTTCACGCCGAGGCCGGTGCCGCCGATCCACGGCTCGAAGCCGGCCTGGATGCTGGTCAGGTACCACGAGTTGGTGATGGCACCCCGGTTGCGGACGTCGTTGATGAAGTCCAGCACGCTGAAGTTCCAACTGTTGATCGGGGACGGCGCGAGGTACGAGATGACGTTGTTCGAGCCGTTGCTGCCGCGCCACACGTCCCAGGTACGCCCGGCGACGGTGGCACTGCCGACCGAGGAGCCGATCGGCTGGATCGAGCCCTGCCGGTTGAACCAGATCATGATCTCCATCTGGTTGACGCCGTCCCGCTTGGGTGTCGGGTCCAGCCAGATGTCGTACGAGGCGTTGTAGGTGGCGCCGCTGACGAAGTTGTAGTTGATGCTGCTGCTGGCGCTGCCGATCTGGCTCACCTGCATCGGCAGGTTGGTCCCGGGCGAGCAGTTGGTGTAGTGGCAGCCGAGGAAGACCGACGGGTACGACACCGGGGCGCCGCTGGTGTTGCCCTGGCCGTCCTGCCGGGTGATGGAGAACCCGGTGTCGGTGACGTTGATGCACTGCTGGGCGGTGGTGCCCCAGCGGTTGTTCTGGACCACGTACCTGCCCTGGATGGTGGTCGAGCCGTACTGCTCGCAGATCTGGACGTCGGCCTGGGCGGGGCCGGCGGCGCTGAGTACGGCGATGGCGGCGCTGGCCAACAGGCCGGCGACCGCCGCGAAGACGGGGACGGAACGTCTCATGATGCTCCTTGGCGTGGTGGGTGTCCGTGGAGTGGTGCGGGTGCCGCGAGGTACCGGGCGTGCGGCGGGGTGGTGCGAGGGAGCGCTCCCATGGCAGCCAGAGACACATTTACATGCTTGAAAACGGAAAGCAACTGGGCGAGGGTCGCCCCGAGGTTGTTCATGTCGATGGGCCGGTTATGGCGGTAACGCGGCCGGGCTGAACGGCGTACCGGAAAAGCAGGGCGACCGGCGGCGGTGGCCGGGTCAGGCGCCGGCCAGCAGGGTGCGGGCGGCCCGCACCTGCCGGACCGCGCCGTGCAGCGCGGCGACGATCCGCTCCTCGCTGCCCGCGTCCAGCCTGGTCGCGGGCACCGAGAGGCTGATCGCGTCCACGGCCGGAGACTGCAGCGGCACCGCCATCGCGAAGCAGACGATGCCCTCGGTGTTCTCCTCGCGGTCCACCGCGTAGCCCCGGTCCCGCACCGAGGCCAACTCCGCGTGCAGCAGTTCCGGGTCGGTGACGGTGTGCCGGGTGAGCGCCGGCAGCGGCCAGTTCAGCAGCCGGTCCACCGCCTCGTCGGTGCGCTGCGCCAGCAGCACCTTGCCGAGCGCGGTCGCGTGCGCCGGGAGGTGCCGGCCGATCGCGCTGTACAGCCGCAGCCGGTGCACCGACTCTCGCTTGGCCAGGTAGACGACGTGCGGTCCGTCCAGCCGGCCCAGGTGCACGGTCTCGCCGAACTGGCCGGCCAGGTCGTCGAGTACCCCGGCCAGCAGTCCGGTGGCGTCGTCCGCCTCCAGGTAGGCGGCACCGACCTGGAGGGCGCGTACGCCCAGCCCGAACCGGGTGCCGGTGGTGTCCGCCTCCACCCAGCCGCGCTGGATCATCGTGCGCAGCAACCCGTGCAGGCTGCTCTTCGGGATACCGAGCGCGCGGGCCAGCTCGACCAGGGAGCGGCGCTGCGGCGAGTCGGCCAGCGCCTCCAGTACGTCGAGGGTCCGGCCGGCCGACTTCACCGGCTGGAACGCCTCGACCGCGCCGAGCGGAGCGGCGCCGGACGGCATCGTCCGGGCGGCCTGGTCCGACCGGCTGGACGGTGCCGGGCCGGCCTGGTCCGACCGGCCGGGTACGGGCTGGCCGGCCGGGCCCGGCCGGAGTTCCGCGCCGCTGGTCGTACCCGTCGTCATGCCGGCCACTCTAGTCGGCTTGACAGCGTCGGGGAGCGCAGTAGGGTCGCGTATGTGACCAGCGTTCAACATGATGAACATATTGTCGGCGTAACAGAGACCATCGCGGCGACCCGGATCCTGCCGGTCGTGGTCCTCGAGGACGCGGGCTCGGCGCCGGCGCTGGCCGCCGCGCTCACCGAGGGTGGCCTGCGGGCCATCGAGGTGACCTTCCGGACGGCCGCCGCCGCCGACGCCATCCGGTTGATGGCCGAGCGCCCCGACCTGCTGGTGGGCGCCGGCACCGTGCTGACGCCGGCCCAGGTCGACCAGGCCGCCGAGGCGGGCGCCCGGTTCGTGGTCAGCCCCGGCTTCTCACCCGCGGTGGTACGGCACTGCCAGCAGCGCGGGCTGCCGGTCTTTCCCGGCGCCGCCACCGCCACCGAAATCCAGATGGCGCTGGACGCCGGACTGGACACGGTCAAGTTCTTCCCCGCCGAGCAACTGGGCGGGGTCGGCATGGTCAAGGCGCTGGCCGCCCCGTTCCGGTCGGTCCGGTTCATCCCGACCGGCGGGGTCAACACCGGCAACCTCGCCGACTACCTGGCACTGCCCGCCGTGCTCGCCGTCGGCGGCACCTGGATGGTCGCCCCCGCGCTGCTCGCCGAGGGGCGCTGGGACGAGGTCACCCGGCTGACCGCCGCCGCCGTCGAGGCCAGCCGCTCCGCCGGCTGAGCCCGACCGGGCCCGGGCCAGCCCGACCCGGCACCCGTCCCGCACCCTCCACCGCTGACCGCCGTCCGGCCCGCCCGAAAGGTCCGCACATGCTGACGCTCCGCTCCGCCGACGACTGCCGATTCGACCTGGTCTCGCTCGGCGAGGTGATGCTCCGGCTCGACCCGGGCGAGGGCCGGGTACGCACCGCACGGACGTTCCGGGCCTGGGAGGGCGGTGGCGAGTACAACGTCGCGCGGGGGTTGCGCCGCTGCTTCGGACTGCGTACCGCGCTGGTCACCGCGTTCGCCGACAACGAGGTGGGACGGCTGCTGGAGGACCTGATCCTGACCGGCGGGGTGGACACCTCGTTCGTCAGGTGGGTGCCGTACGACGGCATCGGCCGGAGCGTCCGCAACGGGCTCAACTTCACCGAGCGGGGCTTCGGGGTACGCGGCGCCGTCGGCACCTCGGACCGGGGGCACACCGCGGCCGGTCAGCTCCGCCCGGACGACGTCGACTGGGACCACCTCTTCGGCACCCTGGGCGTGCGCTGGCTGCACACCGGCGGCATCTACGCGGCACTCTCCGAGGTCACCCCGGAGACCATCGAGGCCGCGATGACCGCCGCCCGCCGACACGGCACCCTGATCTCGTACGACCTGAACTACCGGCCCAGCCTCTGGAAGGCGGTCGGCGGCCAGGCCCGGGCGCAGGAGGTCAACCGACGACTCGCCCGGTACGTCGACGTGATGATCGGCAACGAGGAGGACTTCACCGCCTCGCTCGGCTTCGCGGTCCCGGACACCGACGAGTCCCTCGCCGAGCTGGAGGTGGCGAACTTCCAGCGGATGATCGAGGCGGTCACCAAGGAGTACGACAACTTCCAGGTGGTGGCGACCACGCTGCGCACCGTACGCAGCGCGACCGTCAACGACTGGGGAGCGATCGCCTGGTCCGCCGGCAGCGGATTCGTGCAGGCGACCCACCGGCCCGACCTGGAGATCCTCGACCGGGTCGGCGGCGGCGACAGTTTCGCCTCCGGGCTGATCTACCGGTTGCTGACCGGCGGTGACCTGGCCAGCGCGGTGGAGTACGGCGCGGCGCACGGTGCGCTGGCGATGACCACCCCCGGCGACACCTCGATGGCCAGCCTCAAGGAGGTCGAGGCACTCGTCCGGGGGGCGAGTGCCCGGGTCCAGAGGTGAGTCGGTGACCCGGCATCGTCTGACGACGTGACCACCTGGTCCTTGAGGTCGATACCGCTGATCTTGTGGCCGATGCCGGTGACCCGGCCGTGAGCTGGGCACATCCGTTCGGATCTTCCGTTGGAGTGATAGCGCGGAGTAGTGTCTTGCCTTCAACGCGTGCCGATCCCTCCGGAGGCGTCACCAGATGGCCGCATCCCACCTGCGCGTTCTCGTCGTCGGCGCGGGGATCGCCGGCCTGGCGGTCGCGCGTACGCTCCGGCTCGCCGGGTTCCGGCCGGAGGTCACCGAGCGGTCGTCCGGGACCGGTGCCCCCGAGATCGGTCTCTACCTGCCCGGCAACGCCGAGCGGGCGCTGCGGGAGATCGGGCTGGACGATCCGGTGCGACCGCTCGGTCAGGTCATCCGCTGCCAGCGGTTCCTCGACGCGCAGGGCCGGGAACTCTGCGAGGTCGACCTCGACAAACTCTGGTCGGGGGTCGGCGAGTGCCGGGCGCTGCCCCGATCCGACCTGCACCGGGTGCTGCTGAGCGGGGCCGGCGGCGAGGTGCGGTACGACACCGAGGTCCGCGCCCTCGACCTGCACCGGGACGGCGTCACGGTCACCTTCGGCGACGGCAGTCGTGCCGAGTACGACCTGGTGGTCGGTGCGGACGGGCGCCGCTCGGCGGTCCGCGCGCTGGCCGCGCTCGGTGGCCCGGCCCGGCCGGCGGGGCATGTCGGCTACCGCGGCGTGGTCAGCGGCGGGCCGCCGCTCAACGACTGGACCGGGCTGCTCGGCGAGCGGGCCGCGTTCGTCGCGGTACCGATGGGCGCCGGCCGGCTGCACTGCTACGCCGACGAGGTCGGCAGCGCGCCACCGGCCGACCCGCTGGCCCGGCTACGGGAACTGTTCGGCGGGTACGGCGGCCCGGTGCCGGCCATCCTGGCCGCGATGGACCGGGTGCAGGTGACCCGTACCGACGAGGTGGAACTGGGCGCCTGGTCCCGGGGCCGGGTGGTGCTGGTCGGTGACGCCGCACACGCCACGGCGCCGACGCTGGCCCAGGGCGCCGCGATGGCCCTGGAGGACGCGGTGGTGCTGGCCCGTTCGCTGTCCCGGTCGGCGAGTGTGCCCGAGGCGCTGGACAGCTACGAGAGCCGGCGCCGGCCCCGGATCAAGTGGGTGCTGGACCGGACCCGCGACCGCGACCGGACCCGGGACGTACCCCCGCCGCTGCGCGACCCGCTGTTGCGGATCCGGGGCAACCGGATCTTCCAGGAGCACTACCGGCTCCTCGTCGACCCGGCGTGACGGTGCCCGGACAGCTGGTCCGGAGCGGGGCGCGGCCACGGGTCCGGAGCGGGCGGTGCGCGGAGCAGGGTGCTGCGCGCACGGCGACCCGCCCAGGGCACCGCGGCCCGCGCGGCGAACCGGCTGACGGCGGGTTCCGCCGCCCCGCGCGGCGGTGCCGGGCGGGCTGGTGGGGCGGTCCCCGCGGGTCGGGGCGTACCCGAGGACGGACCCGCCGCTGCCGGGGACTATTCTGCCTGCGAGGTACGGCTCGCAGATCAACAGCGCGTGCCGAGTGGGACTAACGAGAACCGGAGGCCACTCGTGACCACCGTCGCACCCAAGCCGATCGTGACCCGGCCCTGGCCGGTCCGCCAGCCGGTCAAGGGCTCGGCACTCACGCGGCTGCTGCGTACGACGGACGCGAAGCAGATCGGGATCATGTATATGGTCACGGCGTTCGCGTTCTTCATGATCGGTGGCCTGATGGCGCTGCTGATGCGCGCCGAGCTGGCCCGGCCAGGACTCCAGTTCCTGTCGCCGGAGCAGTACAACCAGCTCTTCACCATGCACGGCACGATCATGCTGCTGTTCTTCGCGACGCCGATCGTCTTCGCGTTCGCGAACTTCGTGGTGCCGATCCAGATCGGCGCCCCGGACGTGTCGTTCCCCCGGCTGAACAGCTTCGCGTACTGGCTCTATCTGTTCGGCGGGACGCTGGCGCTGGGCGGCTTCCTCACCCCCGGCGGCGCGGCCGACTTCGGCTGGTTCGCGTACACCCCGCTGAGCAACGTGGAGCACTCGCCCGGGGTCGGCGCGAACATGTGGATCGTCGGCCTGGCCATCTCCGGTCTGGGCACGATCCTCGGTGGCGTCAACATGATCACCACGATCCTGACGCTCCGGGCGCCCGGCATGACGATGTTCCGGATGCCGATCTTCACCTGGAACATCCTGGTCACCAGCCTCCTGGTGATCATGGTCTTCCCGCTGCTGGCGGCGGCCCTCTTCGCGCTCGCCGCGGACCGGATCCTCGGCGCGCACGTCTTCGACGCCGCCACCGGTGGCCCGATGCTCTGGCAGCACCTCTTCTGGTTCTTCGGGCACCCCGAGGTCTACATCGTCGCGCTGCCGTTCTTCGGCATCATCAGCGAGATCATCCCGGTCTTCTCCCGCAAGCCGGTCTTCGGCTACAAGGGGCTGGTCGGCGCGACCATCGCGATCGCGGCGCTGTCGATGAGCGTGTGGGCGCACCACATGTTCGCCACCGGCCAGGTGCTGCTGCCGTTCTTCTCGTTCCTGAGCTTCCTGATCGCGGTGCCGACCGGCATGAAGTTCTTCAACTGGATCGGCACGATGTGGCGGGGCCAGATCAGCTTCGAGACCCCGATGCTCTGGTCGGTCGGCTTCCTGGTCACCTTCCTCTTCGGCGGTCTCACCGGCGTACTGCTGGCCAGCCCGCCGGTCGACTTCCACGTCTCCGACTCGTACTTCGTGGTGGCGCACTTCCACTACGTGCTCTTCGGCACCATCGTCTTCGCCGTGTACGCCGGCATCTACTTCTGGTTCCCCAAGATGTTCGGCCGGATGCTGGACGAGCGCCTCGGCAAGGTGCACTTCTGGCTGACCTTCATCGGTTTCCACACCACGTTCCTGGTGCAGCACTGGCTCGGCAACGAGGGCATGCCCCGGCGGTACGCCGACTACCAGCCGCTGGACGGGTTCACCACGCTGAACATGATCTCCACGATCGGTTCGTTCATCACCGGCATCTCGACCCTGCCGTTCCTCTACAACGTGTGGAAGTCCTACAAGGCCGGTCCGGTGGTGGAGGTCGACGACCCGTGGGGTCACGGCAACTCGCTGGAGTGGGCGACCAGTTCGCCGCCGCCGCTGCGCAACTTCGACCGGATGCCCCGGATCCGCTCCGAGCGGCCGGCCTTCGACGCGAAGTTCCCGGAGCTGGCTGCCGGCGGGCAGTCGCTGGCCGGCCCGCCGGAGGGTGGCGCCAAGCCGCTGACCAGCGAGTCCGACCACGGCGCCAGTTACACCGAGGACACCGCCAGCAACATCGACCAGCGGTAGCCCCACCCCCTTCGATCTCGCGGCCGGCACCGGAGCAGCCCTCCGGTGCCGGCCGCGAGCGCGTCTGCCCGCCGGACTCCGCGCCGAGCGGCGCTCAGGGTCCGGCGCCGATGCTGTGCAGCAAGGTCGAGCATCCAGTCGGCGGTCGTCACGCCCTCGCCGCGCCGAGCGGCGCTCAGGGTTCGGCTGGGGCCCGCAGCGCGGGTGGCGGGACCGGATCGGCGTCCGGTGCGGGTTCGGCGTCCGGTGCCGTCGGGCCGGCTCCGACGGCCGCGCGCCGACGGCGCAACTCGACGGGCAGGACGGCCAGCCCGAGCAGCGTGCCGACCAGGCCGGTGGCGGCGAACCCCCAGGCCGGCTCGGAGGCGTCGATGACCGCGCCGGCCAGTGGTGCGCCGAGGGCCAGTCCGACCGTGAGGGCCGAGTTCTGCAACCCCATCGCCTCACCACGGGCACCGGACGGGGCGAGCTGGCTCACCGCGTTGGAGGTGGCGGCGAGCGCCGGCGCGCAGAGCACCCCGGCCGGCAGCAGGGCGAGGCCCAGCGTCCACCACTGGGCACCGCCGAGCCCGACCGGAATGGTGCAGATCCCGAGCAGCAGGACGATCACCAGCGGCGGGAGCGGCCGGGTCACCATGCCGTACATGAAGCCGCCGACCAGGGAGTAGACGGCCCAGACGCCGAGTACCACGCCGGTCCAGTGCACCTGGTCGGCGGCGCGCAGCACCGCCACCACGGCGACGTCGGTGCCGCCGAGCACCAGGGTGGCGGCGGTGGTGATGGCCAGCATCCCGACCAGTCGGGGCGTCAACCAGTCCCGCCGGGACGGCGGCTTACCCGACGCAACCGGCTCGCGGTCGTCCCGGGTCGGCGGGTCGAGCCAGACCAGCGCCAGGCCGGAGAAGACGATGCCGGCGCCGACCACCAGCAGGGTGGCCCGGGGCGACACGCTCGTCGCCAGCAGCACCGCCACGGCCGGCCCGACCATGAACGACAGTTCCACCGACATCGAGTCCAGCGCGTACGCCGGCCGGCGCCGCTCCGCCGGCACCAGCGCGGCGATCGACTGCCGGATCACCGAGAAGACCGGCAGGGTCAGCAGGCCGCCCAGCAGCGCCCCGCCCAGCAGCACCGGGTACGGCATGAGTGGCGAGCTGAACCAGAACGCGGCCTCGGCGACGGTGGTCAGCACGAGTACCGGCCGGAGCCCCCGGCGGTCGACCAGCCGGCCCAGCACCGGCGCGCCGAGCGCGGAGCCGACCGTCATGGCGGCACCGGCCAGCCCGGCCGCCGCGTACCCGTGCCCGAGGTGCTCCACCACGTAGAGGGTGAGCGCCAGCAGGGTCATGGTCTTGGGGACCCGGACCAGCAGGGCGAGCAGCATCAGGGGCCGGACCCCGGGCAGCGCCAGGGCGTCCCGGTAGGGCGTGAGCTTCATCGGGTACGTCACCTCCCCGGCCATCCTGCCCGGCCGGTACGACGTACCCGCTACGGGTTCCCGCCGGTCCGGGGCGTGCCGTGCAGGGTGACGCCGGCCTCGCGGAGCATGGCCAGCGCCGCATCGGTCGTCTCCGGGTCGACCCCGGCGGTCAGGTCGAGCAGTACGGTGGTGGCGAAGCCCTCCCGGGCCGCGTCCAGCGCGGTGGCCCGGACACAGTGGTCGGTGGCGATCCCGACCACCTCGACGGTGTCGACCGAGCGCCGCCGCAGCCAGTCGGCCAGCCCTTCGTCGTCTGCGGTGCTGCCCTCGAAGCCGGAGTACGCCGCCGCCCACGCGCCCTTGCGGAACACCGCCTCGACCCGCTCGGTGGCCAGGTCCGGATGGAACTGCGCGCCCTCGGTGCCGACGACGCAGTGCCGGGGCCAGGAGGTGGCGTAGTCGGGTGGGTCACCGAAGTGCGCACCCGGATCCACATGGTGGTCCTTGGTCGCCACCACGTGCTCCCAGCGGTCCGGAGCGGCTGCGAGCAGCCGGGAGATCCCGGCCGCCACCGCGCCGCCGCCGGCCACGGCGAGGGATCCGCCCTCGCAGAAGTCGTTCTGTACGTCGACGATGATCAACGCTCGGCTCATCGCTACCCTTCCGGCTGGTCGGCGGAGACGACGGTGACCGGGATGGTCGGGTCACCCGCCGAGAGCTTGAGTCCCTCCCAGGGGATGGAGATCAGGCACTGCCGCAGGTGCTCCCGTGACTCGGTCAGGCTCGGCAGCGGCTCCGGCTCGCCGTTAGTGACGTACCGCCGCTGCAACGCCCGGTCACCGGGCTGCGGTGCGGGTCCGCCCTGCGAGACGACGACCTCCTCGGTCGCCGTACCGCTCGGCTTGTGCCGCCGGACGGCGACCTTGCGCCCGCCGACGGTCGCCTTGTGCTCGGAGCGCTTGACCACCGAGCGGCCGTCCACCTCGACCAGCTTGTAGACCAGCCCGGCGGTCGGGGCGCCGGAGCCGGTCACCACGGCGGTACCGGCGCCGTACATGTCGACCGGCTCGGCGGCGAGCGCGGCGATGGCGTACTCGTCGAGGTCGCCGGAGACGATGATCTTGGTCTCGGTGGCGCCGAGCGAGTCCAGGAGTTCCCGCGAGTGCTGGGCCAGCACCGCGAGGTCGCCGGAGTCGATCCGCACCGCCCGCAGGTCGGGCCCGGCGATCGCGATCGCGTTCCGGATGCCCTGGGCGATGTCGTAGGTGTCGACCAGCAGCGTGGTGCTCTTGCCCTGCGCCGCGACCTGCGAGGCGAACGCGGTCGGCTCGTCGTCGTGCAGCAGCGTGAAGGCGTGCGCGGCGGTGCCGGCGGTCGGTATCCGGTAGCGCTGCCCGGCGGCCAGGTTGGAGGTGTAGCCGAATCCGGCCAGGTAACTGGCCCGGGCCGCGGCCACCGCCGCCTCCTCGTTGGCCCGTCGGGCACCCATCTCGATCAGCGTACGGCCGCGGGCAGCGGTGACCATCCGGGCCGCCGCCGCCGCGATCGCCGAGTCGTGGTTGAGCACCGACAGCGTCAGCGTCTCCAGCAGTACGCACTCGGCGAAGGTGCCGGAGACGGTCAGGATCGGCGAGCCGGGGAAGTAGAGTTCGCCCTCGGCATAGCCGTCGATGTCGCCGCTGAACCGGTATCTCGACAGCCACTCGGCGGTCGGCTCGTCGACCACTCCGCTGTTCCGGAGGAAGGCGACGTCCGCCTCGTCGAACCGGAAATCCGCCAGCAGGTCGACCAGCCGGGCGGTGCCGGCGACCACGCCGTAGCGGCGACCGGTCGGCAGCCGGCGGGTGAAGACCTCGAAGACGCAGTGCCGGTCGGCGGTGCCGTCCCGGAGGGCGGCGCTGACCATGGTCAGCTCGTAGTGGTCGGTGAGCAGCGCGGGGCGGGAACTGTGCACCACGCCAGCCTAAGCGTGCCGTGCCGCCGCCGGTCGCCGGTCGTCACGGGGAGCCGCACCGGCACCCCGAGCGTCCGCGCCGGCCCGCAACACCGGCCGCGCCGCGCCGTTGTCGCCTCGTCGCCTCGTCGCCTCGTCGCCTCGTCGCCTCGTCGTGCCGTCGTGCCGTCGTGCCGTCGTGCCGTCGTGCTGTCGTGCTGTCGCCTCGTCGTCCCGTTGTCGCGTCGCGTTGCCGTCCCGTCGCCCCGGTTCCCGGTTCCCGGTTCCCGGTTCCCGGTTCCCGGTCAGCGGTCGGGCTCGCTCTCCTGCTCGGGTATCGCCTTCAGCGCCGGCCACAGTTCCCCGCGACCGGCCACGCCGAGTTTGTTGTAGACCCGCTGGAGGTGGTTCTCCACGGTGCGGGTGGAGATGTAGAGCTGCTCGGCGATGTTCCGGCTGGCCAGCCCCCGGGCGGCCAGCCTGGCGATCTGCCGCTCCCGCTCGGTCAGCGCCGGCTGGCGTACCGACAGTGCGGGCGTACGCAGCACGTCGCAGCGCCGGAGCAGCCCGGCGAGTCGCAGGTTCGCCTCGTGCGACCGGTTCGACCGGGCCGCCCGGAGCCGGGTCACCGCCCGGCTGGTCGCCTCGGCCGCGAAGACGTTGAGGTCGAGTTCGGCGAAGCCCTCCGCGACGGCGAGCAGTTGGTCGCCGGAGTGGCCGTACTCGGCCCGGGCGTGCCGGGCCATCAGCGCCGGCAGCGGGCCGTCGACCGTCTCGCTCAGCTCGGTCAGCCGCTGGGCCACGGTCCGCCGCCGGCCGGTGACGGTCGGCTCGCCGACCTCGATGTCGGCCCGGCCGAACCGCACCAGGTCGTGCAGGGCCAGCACCTCGTGCCCGGCGAAACCGTCCGCCTGGAGCCGGTGTACCAGCTCGCGGAGCGTGCCGACGCCGCTGCCGAGGTCGCCGGTGGCGGCCTGCACGGTGGCCCGGGCCTGTTCGAGCCAGGGGTAGAGCACGGCCATCCCGGAGGTCTGCGACCGGTCCGACTCGGCCATCGCCTCGACCGCGGAGTCGACGTCGCCGCGCATCGCCGCCGCCTGGGCCCGCTCGGCGTGGGCCAGCCCGGCGAAGACCCGGCTGGTGGCGAGGACGGCACAGGCACCGAGGCTGGTCCGCAGCGCCTCACCGGTCTGGCCGCGCAGCCGGGCGGCCTGGGCGCGCAGGATCGAGAGATAGCCGGAGCCGAGCCGGAAGTCGCCCGCGTCGGCCAGGTCGGCGAACTCGGCGGCGACGATCGCGTCGATCCCGGCCAGGTCGCCGGCGAGCGCCAGCCGGGTGCCCCGGGCCAGTTCCAGCGCGAGTTGCAGGTAGGGCATCTCGGCCCGCCACTGCGCGGCCTCGGCGGCCACCCCGTCGACGGCCCGGCCGCTGAGCGTCAGCTCGCCCCGGGCGGCCTGGAGGTGCGCGATGGTGCACCGGGCCAGGCCCCGGGCGGCCACCGTGGCGGCCGGCCGGTCCAGTACGGAGCGGCTCAGCCGCAGCGCCGCGGCGCACTCCAGCCGGTGCAGTCGCATGATCGCCTCGAAGGCGACCACCCGGGCCCGGTCGGCCGGATCGGTCAACCGTGCCGCGTCGGCCGCGATCTCGGCCACCGTGGACTCCCGGTTGAGTCCCCAGTACGAGACCATGCCGCGTACGGTCAGCCACCGGCTGCGCCGCTCGTCCGAGGAGATCTGGTCGGCGACCGAGTCGAGCACCCGGATCGCCTCCTCGGCCTGGTCGCCGAACATCAGGATGGTGGCCAGCAGCTCGGCGGCCTGGTAGCCGCCGCCGGCCTGCAAGGCGGCCCGGGCCAGCCTGGCGGCGAGCGGTACGTCGAACTGGCTGAACGCCTGCCCGCCGGCGCGCAGCAGCAGGGCCGGATCCTGCGCGGTACCGGAGTCGAGCCGCCAGACCGCCACCCGGAGCAGGTCGTCGCGGCGCCGGGTGCCGGCCCGCTCGACCAGTTCGGCGAGGTGCGCGTTGAGTCGGCGGGCCCGGGTGACCGGGCAGCGCCGCCGGACCACCTCGCCGTAGAGCGGGTGGGCGAGCCGGACGTCCGAGCGGCGGTCGCGCACGTCGACCCGGATCAGGCCGCGCTCCTCGGCGGTCTCCACGCTGGAGCCGTCGGTCGCCCGGTGCAGCAGGGTCAGCCCGATCGGCTCGCCCATCGCGACCAGTTCGACCACCGCGCGTACGCCCGGGTCGAGCTGGCCGATCCGGGCGTCGATCAGCTCGTCGAGGCTGGCCGGAAGCTGGCTGCGGCCGGTCCACTGCCAGACGCCGTACGTCCGGGTCAGCTCGTCGCTGGCGTGCGCCGCGATGACCAGCTCGCGGAGCATCAGGGCGTTGCCCTCGGAGAGCCGGTAGAGCCGGTCCGCCGAGGGCCCGTCCACCGGGTCGCCGAGCATCGCGGTGAGCAGGTCGTTGCTGTCGTCCGGGGTCAGCGGGGCCAGCTCGGCGTGGTCGACCAGGTCGTCCGTCCACAACGCGCGGATCGGCAGCGGCACCGCCTCGCCGCTGCGCAGCGTGCCGAGCACCGTCGCGTTGTCGGAGCGGGCGATCAGATAGACCAGGGCGGCCGAGGAGGGGTCGAGCAGGTGCGCGTCGTCGATGCCGATCACGATCCGCCGGCCCGCCGCCTGCTGGTGCAGCGCGTCGACGGCCCAGCGCATGATGCCGGCCGGGGAGAGGCCGGCGGGCTGGTCGGTCGGGAGTACCTGGGCGAGCCCGCCGAACGGGATGCCGGCGGTGGCGATGTTGGCGGAGGCTGACCAGACGGCGCAGCCGCGCGCGGGCAGCGCCGCCAGCCCCTCGCTGAGCAGGCGACTCTTGCCGACCCCGGCGGTGCCGCTGAAGAAGATGCCTCGGCTGCCCGGGCTGGTGGCGGCACTCACCAACCGGTTGAGTTCATCCGTTCGACCAACGAAGCTCCACCGCCCCATCGGGGCAGCATATAGACCGGATGCCATCCGCGCGCGTCTGGTGACTCAATGAATTTGAGTAGCCGCGCGGCCATCCATGAGTATCGTTGATGCTCGTAGCGTACGGGCATCGACACGTAGCGTTCCGATATTCGGCGGGACCTCGGCCAACACCACCGGTCGAGCCGCGCCGACGGCAGCGGTCCGGCCGGAGTGTTCCGGTCGGCTGGGAGGTGCAGACGGCGATGGAGTTCCGGTCGCTCCCCGTCTCCGGGCCGCCGGGAGCGCCCGGCCCCCGGACGCCCCGCCGTACGCCGGGCGACGAACCGGCGCTGGTCGAGTCCCCACCCGACGAACCGCTCGCCGTGATCACGGTCGGGCCGTCCGGCGAGGACCGCCGGGCCGTACTCGCCGGACTGCTCGGCGCCGCCGCGCCACCGCTGCGGGTCCCGGCGGGGAGCTTCCTGGTGGTCGACTACGCGCCGTCGGTCGGCGGCGCCGCCTACGTGCCCGGGCTGCGCTCCTCCCGGGAGTACCGCCCGGAGCCGGTCGGTGCCGGCCCGGCCCTGGCCCGCCCGCCGCGCCGGGTCGAGCTGACCGTGCCCGACCCGCTGCTGCGGCACTTCACCCTGGTCGACGCACCGGACACCGGCACGCTCGGTGTGGCCGGCATCCGGGTGGTCCGCGACGCCGTGCGCCGGGGCGGCGCGCTGCTCTACGTACTCCCCGACGACCAGCCGGTCGCCACCGCCGAGCTGGACCTGCTCGCCGAGGTGGCGGAGGAGGCCGCGGTCTTCCTGGTCGGCACCCCGGGCGCCGCCGACGGCTGGGCCGCCGGGTGCGGTCCGGCGGACGCCGTCGGGCGCACCCCGGCGTACTCCACCGGTTCCGCGGCGGCCACCGTCAGCGGGTTCGCGGTGCCCGGCCAGGACGACGAGGAACCGGCAGCCGACGGGTCGTCGGCCGGCTGGCTGGAGGCGCGCCGGGCCACCCTGGTCGCCGCGGTGCCCGCGCTCGCCGGAGTGGACTGGATCGACCTCGACCCGGCCGCCGCCGACACTGCCTACCTGCGCCGGGCCCTGATCGACTGGGCAAGTGCCGAGGGGCTGCGCCGGGCCAGCCTCACCCCGCCGGTCGCGCCCGGGGCCACCCGGACGGTTCCGGTCGCGCCGGCCGCCCGGACCTCCGACTGGGCCGACCGGTTGGAGCGGCGGTCCCGGGGCCTCGCCCACCAGCTCCGCCGGGACATCGCACTGGAGATTGCCGCCATCCATCTGCGCGGCGTGCGCGAGGTGGTCGGCGGTGCCGGCGTACCGGGACTGCCCGGGCTGCTCGACCGGGAGGTCGAGGCGCTGTCGCTGGAGGTGGTGGCGGCCTGCGATGCGGGTGTGGACAAGATGCTGGGCGAGTCGCTCGCCCTGGTCTTCGGCGGGGTGCCGGACGAGGGCGTACGGCTGCGTGCCGCCGCCGCGGTCGGCTGGGGACTCGCCGACGACCGGGCCGCCCGGGACTTCGACCGGGTACTGCTGATCCGGGAGACCGGCGAGGTCGAGACGGTACTCGGGCTGGGTGCGGTCGGCGCGCTGGCGGGCTATCCCGGCGGTACTGCCGGGGCCATCCTGCCGCCGCTCGGGGTCGGCCTCTCCGGCGGCTGCTACCAGTACTGGCGCAACCCGTTCCGGGCCGATCCGATCCAGGCGCGGTCCTGGCTCGGCCGGGCGCTGCGGGAGACCGAGCTGGAGCTGTGCCGCGAGGTGTCCCGGCGGTTCGAGGCGGTCGCCGACTCGCTCACCGACGTGCTGGCCGAGGCGGTCCGGCACGGTCGTCTGCTCGCCTGAACGAGCCCGGTTCGCGCCCGGGCGGCGTTCCGGTTCCTCGCTACGCCGTCGACGGTGGCACGATGGGGGGCATGGCGGCTCCACAGGTTGCACCGGTCGACGCGCCGGACACCGAAGACGTGCCGGTCGCCGACCGGGCATGGGTGACGATCGTCTGGGACGACCCGGTCAACCTGATGTCGTACGTGACCTGGGTGTTCCAGAAACTCTTCGGCTACAGCCACGAGAAGGCCGAGAAGCTGATGCTCGACGTGCACAACAAGGGCAAGGCGGTGGTGTCCAGCGGCGCCCGCGAGCGGATGGAGCACGACGCGTCCCAACTGCACGCGTACGGGCTGTGGGCGACGGTGGACCGGGCGTGAGTACGTTTCGTCGACAGGGCGAGCACTGCGTCGCCACGTTCGCCGCCGACGAGGTGCGGGTGCTCCGCAAGGTCGCCTCCGAGGTGGTCGGCCTGCTCACCGACGGCTTCGACCACTCCGACCCGGTCGTCGGGCGGCTGTTCCCGGACACCTATCCGGAGAGCCCGGGTGACTCGGCCGAGTTCCGGCAGTACACCGAGGGCGACCTGAAGACCGGCAAGATCGACCAGGCGGGCGCGGTACTCGCGGCGCTGCCCCCGGTTACCGGCGGCGAGGTACGCCTCGACGCGGAGGCCGCCGAGGCGTGGCTGCGGGCCCTCAACGACGCCCGGCTGGCCATGGGCGTACGCCTGGACATCTCCGCCGACACCGACCTCGGCGACGAGCTGGACGACGCGGTGCTGCACGACCCGACCTCGACCCGGGTCTTCCAGCTCTCCATCTACGCCTACCTGGGCTATCTCCAGGAGTCGCTGCTCACCGCGCTGGTCGACGGCAAGCTCGCCGACTGACCGCCCACGCCGGCGCCGCGCTTCGTGCGCGTGCGCCGGCGCCGGTTCGGTGCGGGTCCGTGCCCGTAGATGATCGCGGCGAGGGACGACGTGAGCACCACCCGGCGCACCGTGCTCGCCGCCGCGGCGCGCAGCAGCCGCAGGGTGTCCGGGTGGTTCAGGCCCGGTCGAGGGCGGCCAGCTCGTCCGGGTCGAGCTGGAGTTCGGTGGCGGCCACCGAGTCCCGGATCGTCTCCGGCCGGCTCGATCCGGGGATCGGGATCACCTGCGGCGACCTGGCCAGCAGCCAGGCCAGGCAGACCTGCTGCGGGCTGACGCCCCGGGCGGCGGCGACCTCGGCGAACGGCGCGAACCGGCTGCCCAGCTCGCCGGCCCGGGAGATCCCGCCCAGCGGGGACCAGGGCAGGAAGGCCAGGCCCAACTCTTCGCAGAGCGCCAGCTCCGGCTCCGAGCTGCGGAACGCCGGGGAGTACTGGTTCTGCACCGAGACCAGTCGGTCGCCGAGGATCTCCCGGGCCTGCCGGATCTGCTCCGGGTTGGCGTTGGAGATGCCGGCCATCCGGACCTTGCCGGCGTCGACCAGGTCCCGGACCGCGCCGATCGCGTCGGCGTACGGGACCTTGGGGTCGGGGCGGTGGTGCTGGTAGAGCCCGATCGCCTCCACCCCGAGCCGCTTGAGGGACGCCTCGCAGGCGCTCCTGAGGTAGTCCGGTGAGCTGTTCACCGACCAGCTCCCGTCGCCGGGGCGCAGGTGCCCGCCCTTGGTGGCGACCAGTACCCCGGAGGTGTCCCCGCCGTAGCTGGCCAGCGCCCTCGCGATCAGCGACTCGTTGTGCCCCACCTCGTCGGCGTGCAGGTGGTAGGCGTCGGCGGTGTCGATCAGGGTGACGCCGGCATCCAGCGCGGCGTGGACGGTACGGATCGCGCGTTCCTCGTCCGGCCGTCCCTCGATCGACATCGGCATGCCGCCGAGACCGATGGCGCTCACCTCGGTGCTCCCGATGCGGCGTGAGTTCATCGCACTGCCTCCTCCACTCGGACACCCGGCCGGCGGCCCGGCACGACCGGGCCGTTCCCGTCGCACTCTTTCTGTCACAGGCTGGCACCGCCCGCCACGTGGGATCACGTGAGGTCGGCCACTCCCGTCGGCCGAGGTCGACCGCTCCCGGCCGGGCCGACAGGCGGTAGGCTGGGCCTGTGCTGAGCATCGACCGGTCGATAGTCGAGGCGATCGTCGCGCACGCCCGCCGGGACCACCCCGACGAGGCGTGCGGCGTGGTCGCCGGCCCGACCGGCGCCGACACCCCGACCCGGCACATTCCGATGGTGAACGCCGCACGGTCCATGACGTTCTACGAGTTCGACTCGATGGAGCAGTTGCGGGTCTGGCGGGAGATGGACGATCGCGACGAGGAGCCGGTGGTCATCTACCACTCGCACACCGCGACCGAGGCCTATCCGTCCCGCACCGACGTCTCCTTCGCCGGAGAGCCGGGCGCGCACTATCTGCTGGTCTCCACCCGTGATCCGGAGACCGAGGAGATCCGTTCGTTCCGGATCGTGGACGGGGTGGTGACCGAGGAGCCGGTCAGGGTCGTCGACGCCACGGTGGACCCGAACGCCGTGCAGTCGTACATGTTCGGGCAGAGCCCGGCGACGGTCGACTACGAGTGTTCCGGCCGCTGACTTCCGCAGCTCAGCAGCCGTTTTCGTAGTCCGTTCCCCAACTCCGTCGTTCCAAGGAGCACATCAGTCATGGCCATCGAGGTTCGCATCCCCACCATCCTGCGCAGCTACACCGGCGGCGCCAAGGTCGTCGAGGGGTCCGGCGACTCCATCAACGAACTCCTGTCCGACCTGGACGGCAAATACGCCGGCCTGCGTGGCCGGCTGGTCACCGAGCAGGGTGCACTGCACCGCTTCGTCAACGTCTACGTCAACGACGAGGACGTCCGGTTCCTCGGCGCACTGGACGCCAAGCTCTCCGACGGGGACACCGTCACCATCCTGCCGGCCGTGGCCGGCGGCGCGTTCGGCTTCGCCGCGGCAGCCGCGATCTTCGGGCACGGCACGTCGGTGCCCGCCTCGTCCGCCGCCCGCTGAGGAGGCCGCCATGACGCGGTACGAGAGCCTGCTCGACGCGTGCGGCGGTACTCCGCTGGTGGGGTTGCCCCGCCTGTCGCCGACGGTGCCCGACGGGGCACCGCCGGTGCGGCTCTGGGCGAAGCTGGAGGACCGGAACCCGACCGGCAGCATCAAGGACCGGCCGGCGATGTTCATGGTCCGCGAGGCCGAGCGGGCCGGCCGGCTCCGGCCGGGTGACACGATCCTTGAGCCGACCAGCGGAAACACCGGGATCTCGCTGGCCATGGTGGCGAAGCTCCGGGGCTACCGGCTGGTCTGTGTGATGCCGGAGAACGTCTCGGCGGAGCGGGTCCAACTGCTCCGGATGTACGGCGCCGAGATCATCTTTTCGCCGGCCGCCGGCGGCTCCAACCAGGCGGTGGCGACCGCCAAGCAGATCGCCGCCGAGCACCCCGACTGGGTGATGCTCTACCAGTACGGCAATCCGGGCAACGCGCAGGCGCACTACGAGACCACCGGTCCGGAGCTGCTGCACGACCTGCCCACGATCACGCACTTCGTCGCCGGGCTGGGCACCACCGGCACCCTGATGGGGACCGGGCGCTACCTGCGGGAGAAGGTCGACGAGATCGAGATCGTCGCCGCCGAGCCCCGGTACGGCGAACTGGTCTACGGGCTGCGCAACATCGACGAGGGCTACGTCCCGGAGCTGTACGACGCCCGCGTGCTGACCCGGCGCTTCTCGGTCGGTACCCGGGACGCGGTGCTGCGTACCCGGCAGCTCGTCGAGGTGGAGGGGATCTTCGCCGGATTCTCCACCGGGGCGATCCTGCACGCCGCGCTCGCCGTGGCGCACGAGGCGGTCAAGGCCGGCCGCCGGGCCGACGTCGCGTTCGTGGTCGCCGACGGCGGCTGGAAATACCTGTCGACCGGCGCCTACGGCGGCACCCTCGCCGACGCCGAGGATGCCCTGGACGGCCAGCTCTGGGCCTGACCGGCGAACCCGTCCGGCCGGGCGCGGTGCACCGAACCGACCCGGCCGGCGGGGTTCCGGCCCGCTGTCGTACCCCGGTGGTCTGACCCGGCCGGCGGGGTTCCGGCCCGCTGTCGTACCCCGGTGGTCTGATCTTCCCGACCGCGACCGCGACGGTGGCGGGACCACCGGGGAGGTCTTCGATGGGCGTGCTGTACGACTACTTCCGCGCGCGGGACGCGGACGCCGTGCTGGCGCTGATGACGGCGACCGGGGGACACGCGCTGGACCCGGCTGCCCATCCCGAGACCGGCGTGCTGGACCTCAAGGGCATCGAGCCGACGGTGACCGAGGGTGTTTTCGGCGGGGCCGGAAGCGGATACCGACATGCCCGCCGAAGGTGACGGAACGTAACGGTCGGGCCGTTTGCGGCGTCTAACCCGTACCGGGCCGGGTCGCCCAGACCGGATGTCACGTTGACGACAACTGTACCCAGATCTTTCTTGTGCCCAGGTGTCGCGGCGTAGGCTGCGCACCGTGACAGACCTTCCGGCATTGATCGTTTACGCGTTGGTCGGCGGGCTGTCCGTGACCATCTGTAATGGCGGGGCGACTTGATGCGACTGACCATCCTCGGCTGTGCGGGCAGTTTCCCGGGCCCCGAAGCGGCCTGTTCGGCCTACCTGGTCGAGGCCGACGGCTTCCGGCTGCTGCTCGACTTCGGCTCGGGCTCGCTCTCCGCATTACAACGTTATGTCGGGCTGAAAGCGGTCGACGCGATCCTGCTGACCCACCTGCACGGCGACCACATCCTCGACGCGGTCCCGTACATCGTGGTGCGGCGGTACGCCCCGGACGGCCCCTACCCGCCGCTGCCGGTGTACGCCCCGAGCGGCGCGCCGGACCGGCTCGCCAACGCGTACAGCCTGGAGGAGGGCCTGCTCGACGACGTCTACACCTTCTACGGCCTGCAACCCGGGACGTTCCCCATCGGGCCGTTCGCGGTGACCGTCGACCGGGTCAACCATCCGGTGGAAACCTACGGGGTGCGGCTGGAGCACGGCGGCCGGTCGCTCTGCTACTCCTCGGACACCGCCCCCTGCGAGTCGCTGCTCCGCCTGGCCCACCGCGCCGACCTGTTCCTCTGCGAGGCGAGTTATCTGGACGGGGTGGAGAACCCGCCCGACCTGCATCTGACCGGGCGCGAGGCGGGCGAGGCCGCCGCCAAGGCGGAGGTGGGCAAGCTGCTGCTGACCCACCTGGTCGCCGCCTGGGGCAGTGAAGCGGTGACCCACGAGGCGGCGCTCTCCGCCTTCGCCGGCCCGGTCGAGGTGGTCCGGCCCGGCGCCCGGTACGAGGTCTAGTCCCCGAGATCTGCACGCCCGACGCACCGATCCGCCGCCACCCTCCCGGGGCGGACCCGGAACGCGGACGCCCGGGGCGGACCCGGAACGCGGACGCCCGGGGCACCCTCGGACGGCCCGATCGGGCGAGCACATAGGCTGCGGGGATGGCGCGACCTGACGGGCGGCGGCCCGACCAACTCCGACCGGTGACCCTGACCCGACGCTGGAGCATCCATCCGGAGGGATCCGTACTCGTCGAGTTCGGCGATACCCGGGTGCTCTGCACGGCGAGTGTCACCGAAGGGGTGCCGCGCTGGCGCAAGGGTTCCGGCCTGGGCTGGGTCACCGCCGAGTACTCGATGCTGCCCCGCTCCACCACCACCCGCTCGGACCGGGAGAGCGTCCGGGGCAAGATCGGTGGCCGTACCCACGAGATCTCCCGGCTGGTCGGCCGGAGCCTGCGGGCCTGCATCGACCTGAAGGCGCTCGGCGAGAACTCGATCGTGCTGGACTGCGACGTGTTGCAGGCCGACGGCGGCACCCGGACCGCCGCGATCACCGGGGCGTACGTCGCGCTGCACGACGCGGTGAGCTGGCTGGCCGAGCGGAAGGCGTTGGCCGGCAAGCCGGCGAAGGTGATGCACCGGTCGGTGGCGGCGGTCAGCGTCGGCGTGGTGGAGGGTGAGCCGCGACTCGACCTGAACTACCTTGAGGACGTGGCGGCCGAGGTGGACATGAACGTGGTATGCACCGGCACCGGGGACTTCGTCGAGGTGCAGGGGACCGGCGAGGCCGGCGTCTTCGCCCGCGAGCAGCTCGACGCGCTGCTCGACCTCGGTGTGCTCGGCTGCGCCGAGTTGACCGACGCCCAGCGGAAGGCGCTGGCCGAATGACCAAGGTGCTGCTGGCGACCCGGAACGCCAAGAAGCTGACCGAACTCCAGCGGATCCTCGACCACGCCCTCGGCCCGCAGCGCATCCAGCTCGTCGGGCTGGCCGACGTCGCGCAGTACCAGGAGGTTCCGGAGACCGGACTGACCTTCGGGGAGAATGCCCTGCTCAAGGCGCGCGAAGGCGTCAAGTGGAGCAACCTGCCGACGATCGCCGACGACTCCGGGCTGGCGGTGGACGCCCTGAACGGCATGCCCGGGGTGTTCAGCGCCCGCTGGTCCGGCAGGCATGGCGACGACCGGGCCAACCTGGAGCTGGTACTCGCGCAGATCGCGGACGTACCCGACGAGCACCGGGGCGCCGCCTTCGTCTGCGCGGTGGCCCTCGTGTTGCCGGGCGGCAAGGAGCACCTGGTCGACGGCCGGCAGACCGGACGACTGCTGCGGGCGCCCCGTGGCGAGGGCGGCTTCGGCTACGACCCGATCTTCCTCGCCGACGGGCAGGACCGGACGAACGCCGAACTCTCCCCGGAGGAGAAGGACGCGATCAGTCACCGGGGCAAGGCACTGCGGGCGTTGGCGAAGGTGATCGCCAAGGTACTGCCGGAGTCGGGCCGCCCGTAGCGGGCGGCCCCGCACCCGAACCGGGCAGCCGGCGATCGCCATTCCGTGCCGGTCGGACGGGTCGGTCAGGCCGGTCGGGGACTTCCGGGCAGCCGGTGCCCCAGCACGGTCAACTCGGCCAGCAGGGTGACCAGCAGGACCAGGTTCGCCACGACCATGATCCCGAGCGGTGGGAGCAGCGGCATCGCCGGGCCGATCGCGACGAGCGTGAGGATCGCGACCAGGCGGGGCCGGAAGATCCGGCCGGTCACCACGTAGTCGAACAGGCAGGTGCCGAGCAGGAAGAGCACCGGGCCGCCGAGCAGGGTGACTATCCAGGCCACCGGCGCCGGACCGAGCGGACGGCCGAGCACCAGGGTGGTGCCGGCGGACACCACCACGGTGCCCGCCACCATCACCAGGTGGGTGTACGAGGTCGAGGTGCCCGGCCGGACCCGTTCCACCGACGACACGTTACCGGGGGACAGCAGTTGCTCAATGCGGTGGAAGTAGAGCAGGAACAGCAGTACGGCGTTGCCGAAGGCCACCGCGCAGACGGCGAGCCGGATCTCCCCGGTGCGGGGTAGGGCGAGACCGGTGCCGGCGGTCAGGATCAGTTCGCCGAGCGCGATGAGGAAGATCTCCCGATGCCGCTCGGCCAGGTGGTTGCCGGTGAAGATCTGACTGGCCAGCTCGGTGCGACCGAGTCGCGGGGTGGGCCAGCCGAACCGGGCCGATCCGAGGTCCACCGCGACCGCCGCCGCCCAGAGCACCAAGCGGGCCGTACCCTCGGCGAACACGCCGCCGACCCACAGCCCGGCGGTGACGACGAACCAGAAGAAGACCCGGACGCTGCGGGCCTGGATCGCCCGGTGCACCCGGGTACCCGGGATCAGCACCGCGCCCCGGGCCAGGTGGATGCCGAAGTACGCCGCGACGAAGACGAAGCCCAGCTCGCCGAAGGCCCTCGGTACGGCGACCGCCATCACCAGGGTGCCGAACATGACGACGAGGACCAGGGCCTGGATCACCGGTAGCCGGGGATTGAACAGGTCGGTGAGCCACGCGGTCAAGACCCAGACCCACCACGCCGCGAGCAGCAGCACGGCCATCTGCGCCGCGTTGCGGACGCTGGGATCCTCGGCCAGCCCCTGCGAGAGCCGGGAGAGCATGAACACGTAGACCAGGTCGAAGAAGAGCTCCAGGAAGGTCGGGTACTCGGGCTCGCCGCGCCGGCGGAGGATCCTCGGCAACTCGCTGGTCGTCACGGGTTTTCTGGCCTCCTGCCAACCTCCCCGAGGCATCGGCTCGCACCCGGCGGGGCCGGACTCCCGACTCCCCCTAAACCTACAAAACCAGGCGTTATCAGAGCGCGAAACCTCTAGTCTCGGGGCGGTGACGTGCCGGGCCGGCTCGGACAGGTTGACGAGATCCGGCGGGTGCCGTCGGGGCGGGCGCGCCGGAAGGGAAACGGGGCGGATCGATGGCGATGCGCGGCGAGGCAGGTGAACCGGCGCCCGCCTCGGCCCGGCCCGATCCGATCCGTCCGACGTACCTGGAGCTCTTCTTCGACCTGGCGTACATCTTCGCGCTGATCGTCGTCACCCAGGAGTTGCTCGACGACCTGAGCTGGGGCGGTACCGGTCGGGCCCTGGTGCTGTTCCTGGCGTTCACGCTGATCTGGGCGCTCGCCACCTGGGCCGGTGACCTGCTGGACCTGACCCGGCCGACGGTGGTGCCGCAGATCGTCGGCGTGATGGCGGGCAGCCTGCTGCTGGCCGGTACGGTGCCGGAGGCGTACCACAAGGGTGGGCTGCTGTTCGCCGTCACCTACCTGACGATCCACTTCGGCAGCGGGCTCTACTACACCCTGGTCCCGTCGGGCGCGGCGCGTACCCGCACCCACCGGACGATGGTCTGGGAGGCGGTCGCCGCCGTACCGTGGATCGTCGGCGGACTCCAGACGAACGCCGGGACCCGGGCGATGCTCTGGGCGGTGGCGCTCGCGGTCGAATACCTCGGCGTCGTGCTCGGCTGGCCCACCCCCTGGGCGTGGCACCGGCCGCCCCGGGAACCCCGGCGCGTCGGGGAGCGGGTCGCCGAGCGCTACCGGCAGTTCGTGATCGTCGCGCTCGGGGCGTCGCTCTTCCTCATCGGCAGCGAGTTCAGTGAGGGCCGCTACACCCGGGACCGGGCGGTGGCCCTGGTGGTGGTCTTCACGACCACGGTGCTGATCTGGCGGATCTACATCTACCGGGCCGGGCAGTTGATGACCGGCACCATCGCCGGCGCCGCCAACCCGGCCCGGCTCAGCGAGATCACCGCCTTCGTCCACCTGGTCATGGTGGCCGGCATCGTCGGCACCTCGGTCGCCAGTCAACTCGTCATCCGCCGCCCGTTCGGTGACACCCCGCCGGCCCTGGCGGCGGTCATCCTGGGCGGCCCGGCACTCTTCCTGGTCGGGCGGGCGCTGCTCGACTACACCGTCTTCGCCCACGTGAACCGGGCCCGGTTGGTCGGGCTGCTGCTGCTGGCCGGTCTGGCGGCGGCGACACCCCTGCTGCCACCGGTCGTGGTCGGGCTCACCGTGGTAGGTGTGCTGACCGGCATCGCGACGTCGAACCTGATCCAGACCCTGACCAATCCACCGAGGCCGGCGACCCGGTGACGACCGCCGGGCCGGGGTGCCCCGACGACGGGACACCCCGGACGGTACGCGCCGGTGCTCGGTCTCAGCTTATGTACCAGGACGAGGCGTGGTCGTTCCAGCCGAAGCCGCCGAGGTTCGGCGTGTAGTGGTTGACGGTGAACGACGGACCGGTGAAGCGACCGTGCTGGTAGATCCGTACCGAGCACCTGGTGCTGGCGGTGCTGCGATCGGTCTTCACCGAGGTGAGCTTGTCGTTCCAGCCCGCCGGCACGACCGGGACCGAGATCTCCCGGTCGGCCATCGTCGTGGTGCAGGCCCGGGACTTGTAGTAGCGCAGCGTCCCGCCCTGATACTCGTCGTCCTTCCACAGTTGCGCCACGAGATAGCTGGCCCGGCTCCCCACGTCCCTCCTGGCCTGCTCCGGCGTGGCGGCACAGGCCAGTTTCGCGGTGTCCGCGTTGTACGCGCAGTGCGGCGCGGCCGCGCCGTCCGGCCCGGCCGCGTACGCGGTGGAGGTGCCGAGGACGGTTGACGCGACGGCGAGCGTGAGCATCGTGCCGACGGTGGCGGCGAAACGAATTCTCATTTCTCTTTCCCGCTTTCTTCCGAGGCGATTTCCGATTCCATTGGTCGTCGAATCCGGCAGTGCCAATCTTCCGCTGTCGGATCGACGTCCCTTGTGCTTCGAGGCTCGGCCGCCGTCCCGTTGTACGGTAGGGTCTGACGCGGGCTGACAACGCTTCTGACAAGGTGGGGGTCTGGATGCGTGCCGGCGACGACCCGGATCGGGACCGCATTTCCGCCGAACCACCGGACCCGGTCGCCGAATTCGCCGACGCATTACGCCGACTGCGCGCCGGGGCGGGAAATCCGTCGTTTCGGCGAATGGCCGCGGTGTCCCGGTCGATCTCGCACACCACGCTGCACGAGGCGGCCTCCGGAACGCGCTTCCCGTCCTGGGAGACCACCCGGGAATTCGTCCGGGCCTGCCACGGCAACGAGACGGCGTGGCGGGCCAAGTGGGAGTCGGCCCGCCCCGCCGGCTCCGGCCCGTCAGCCGCCGCCGGCTCCGGCCCGTCAGCCGCCGGGGAAGCCGGATCGGTCCCGCTGACCCGCAGATCCCCGGCGGTGGCGGCGTGGGGTCGTCGTCTCGGCCCGGGGTGGGGTCGGCCCGGTTCGGCCCGGCTCGGCGGGGCGGTCACGCTGGGGGCGCTGGCCCTGGTCGGCACGCTGCTGGCGGTGGCCCTGCTCGTCGCCGCCCGGCCCGACCGCGAGCGGTCCGGCGCCCCGATCGGCGCCGCCTCGGCGGGCACCGCCACCACCGCCCCGGCAGGGGTGCCGACCGGACCGCTGGTCGACGGCGACCGGAGCCGGTTCATCACCGACGTCACCGTCCCGGACGGCACCCGGGTACGGGTCGGCGAGACCTTCGTGAAGGTCTGGGAGATCCAGAACGCCGGTACGGTGCCCTGGCGCAACCGCTATCTCCAGCGGGAGGACGTGCCGGCCCAGCCGGGGAGCTGCCGGAGTCCGGAACGGATCCCGATCCGTGACACGCTGCCGAACGAGCGGGTGGAGGTCTCCGTCACCGTGATCGCGCCGTCCGCGCCGACCACCTGCATGGTGCGGTGGAAGATGGTCGACGAACATGGCCGGCAGCTCTTTCCCACCGCCCGACCGGTGTTCTTCCTGGTCCACGTCGACGCCACGACCGGCACTCCGGGCCCGCTCTGAGCCGGAAAGCCGGTCGACGGGCCAACGGATCATCGGCTTCCGCCGGGGCCGATCGGCGGGGTCAGCGGCTCCAGGTGGGGTCGCGGCCGACGACTCCGAGGATCCGGTCCAGGGCCGGCGCCGCGGCCGGGACCGCGACCTCGGGCCCGTAGACACCCATCTGCCGGCCCTGCTCGGCGGTCTTCGCCACCTCGTCGTGCACGTAGCCGAGCAGGTCGTCGTCCCAACTCGGGCGCTGCCCGGTCGCCTTCGCCAGGTCCCAGGCGTGCACCACCAGCTCGGTCACGATCATCCCGCCGACCAGCGCGGCCGGCAGCGCCGTCGGGCCGCCCATGTGGGTGGTGCCGTCCCAGGCGGCCGGCTCGGCCCAGGTACCGGCGATCCGCTCCACCAGCGCCGTCAGGTCGGCCGCCCAGTCGCCCCCGGTCAGATCCAGCTCCGTCTCGTTGCCGGCCGGCGGCGGTACGGTCTCCTTCCGCCCGGCACCCTCCAGCGACGGCCCCCAGAACAGCAGGTGGTTGACCAGCTTCCGGACGTCGTACTCGGCGCACGGGGTGGGGTTGTCGAGCTGGTCGGGCTTGATGTGGCGGATGATCTCGATCAGCGGTGCGGCCGCCCTGGCCACGAACGGTGCGTCAGGCATGTCGGCAAGCACACCACGAGGTGCGGCGGTCGTCTTGAACGAACGCGACATAACCTGGCGGGCGTGCGGAGGGACATGCGCGAACTCGGCGGGGCGTGGACCAGATACCAGCGGCACGCCTTTCCGACCCCGTCGCCCGACCTCGCCCCGTACGTCGAGCGCTACTGGGTCGTCTCCTGGGAGTACCCCGAGCCGTACCGGCAGTTGATCGTGCCGTACCCGAACGTGCACCTGACGTTCGGCGGCGGTCGCGGGATCGTGAACGGCGTCAGCAGCGGACACCAGGTCAAGGTGCTGACCGGCGTCGACGGGATCTTCGGGGTGGCGTTCCGGCCGGGCTGCTTCCGGCCGTTCCTGGGCGCGCCGGTCTCGACGATCACGGACCGGTCGATCGACGCGACGGAGGTCTTTCCGGGCGACCTGCCCGATCCGCTCGACGTGCCGACCGTGGAGGACTATCTGCGGCGCCGTCGGCCCGAACCCGATCCCCGGGCGGCGGAGGTCGCGGAGATCGTCGCCACGATCGCCGCCACTGGCCGGATCAACCGGGTGGACGCGCTCGCCGAGTACCTCGGGATCGGGGTTCGGGCAGTGCAGCGGCTCTTCGCCGAGTACGTCGGGATCGGGCCGAAGTGGGTGATCCGGCGCTACCGGCTGCGCGAGGTGACCGAGCGGCTGGCCCGGGGCGAACCGGTCGACTGGGCCGCGCTCGCCGCCGAACTCGGCTACGCCGACCAGGCGCACTTCACCCGCGACTTCCGGAAGATGTTCGGCGAGTCCCCGACGCACTACGCCGCCCGCTACTGACATCCACCCCGCCAAGATCTTGACGACTTGTTGCGGTTGGAGCGACAAATAGTCGTCAACATCTAACGGATTCGGCCGCTTCGGTGGCGGCGGACGGCGTCGCGGTTGGCACAGCGGGGCGAGCAGTAGCGCTGTTGGCCGCCCCGGGAGGTGTCGACGTAGATGGTCCGGCAGCCGTCGGCGGCGCAGCGGCCGAGCCGGGACATTCCCCGCCCGGCGAGGTGTAGCGCGGTACCGACGCTGACCAGGGCCCGCAGCACCGCACCGAGCGGTACGCCCTCGTCCCGGTAGTGCAGGTGCCATCCGGTACCGCCGTGATCGGTGAGCCGGGGGTACGCCGACGCCGCCGCCAGCAGCCGGTTGACCAGGGTGGCCCGCTGGGCCGGCTCGGTGGCGTCGACGATCTCGGACCACTGGTCGACCAGTTCCAGTGCCACGGTCAGGTCCTGCTCGCCGACCGGCATGTCCAGCACCAGCCCGGCGGCGGCGCACCGGCGTACCAGGTCGGGCAGGGAGCGGGGCGGGTCGTTGGCCAGGTCGGCGATCAGTCGTACGGCGTCCTGCCCGTAAGGGTTGAGATGCACAATGCCATTACAGCAGGCTCGGACCATGAACGACGAGAACGGGCACCTCTGGCGGACCCGGTCACGCCACCGGACCAGTGACGGGATCGTGAGCTACCAGTCGTGCCACTGCGGGATGTGGCGGCTGGTGGCCGGGCCGGCACGAGCCCCGGCGGTGCCGACCGGGGTCGTCCGAGCGCCGGTCGGCACGTTCCCGGAGGGCGGCCGGGGCTGGTTCGGCCGGCGGCGCTGGCGCGGGTGACCTACCGGCTCGCCAAGCCGCAGGGGGTGGCTCCGCCGGCCCGTGACCGGACCGGACGGGCCACCCCGCGCCGTCTGTGCTGCGCTCAGCTTCCGTTCGAGGCCGCCGCGACGACGGCGATGAGGACGAACCAGAGCACGGTGAGTGCGGTGAAGACGATGCCCAGCCAGAAGCCCGCCTTGGCGAGCCCGCTGCCCTGCTCGCCGGTCTGCTGGATCTGCCGCTTGGCGACGACGCCGAAGACGATGCCCAGTGGTGCGAAGACGAAGGCGAAGACCAGGGAGAGGATCGCCATCACGTTGGTACCGCGAACCGACCCGTCCGCCTGCCCGGCCGCCCCGCCGGTGGTCTGCGAAGCCATTTGTCCTCCTCGGTGTGGGTGTCCACAGGGGAGTTACCCAGACGGCTCAGCCCCGTAACGCTCCGACGGGAGGGCGCCCAAGATTTTCGGCGACCTGTGGTTCGTCGCACGCCACAACTCGACAAGAATCTTGCGTGCGGCGGTTCTCAGGGCGGCCTGCCCCGGGGCCGCCGGTGGTTGCCGCCGGCGTCGACCCCGAGGCGGGCCCGGGTGATGCGCAATCGTGGTCTGGCCCAGGCGAGGAACCTGGCGTACATCCGCGCCGGGTCGGGACCCGGGTGCGGGTTGAGTCGGTAGAGGTCGTCGATTGCCGAGTGGAGCATGGTGGCGAGGTAGACGAGCAGTGCGGTCGGGTTCCGGGCGTACTCGATGGCCAGCCGGCTGCGTGCGGTCAGGCACGGCCACTCGGTCGCACACGACCGGCAGAGCCAGATCGGCCGCTGCGGTACATGCGGTCGGTGTGGTTCGCCCCTGGTCATCGACGGTCGCTCCGGGCGCGGTGCGCCTGGGGCGGAGTGCGCAGGCCCGCCCGGCTGATCGCGCCGACGTTGATTTCGTCCGGCCGCAGTGGGCGGAGCCAGCGGCTGTTGCGGTGCCGGCCCGGGACGACCGGTGGCGGGGTGTTCGGGGCGTCCAGCCAGAGTGGGGCTACGACCGGCAGTTCCAGGGTCGGCCACCGGGCCCAGCACGGCTGGTCGGGGTGGTGCGGGTGACTGGGGTACGACGACATGGGCCCTCCCGAGGTGTTGGAAGGGGGTCGCCGAGTGGCGGTCGGCGACCCCCGCACGGCACGCCCGGGTTTTTGCGATCGATCTCTTGCCACCGAGCGTGACGGCCTGCTTCCACTCTCGACGCGAAGGCCCTACGCTCGGTAGCCGATCTGACATTCCGTGATCGGCTGTGCGGGTGGGGTGACGCCTGTGTCGCCCGGTGGCGCGCTCGGAGCTGACCGACCCGACCTGTGGAGGGACGTAGTGAGCGACCCGAAGATCTCGATGCCGGACTTCATCGTCGAGGAGATCCGCCGGGCCAGATGCGCTGCCGGGATGACCCAGGAAGCGTTCGGCAAGGGGGTCAACTGTTCGGCGTCCCTGGTCAGCGCGGTCGAGAACGGCACCCGCGCCCTGACGATGGAGTACATCAGAGGGGCCGACCGGGCACTGAAGACCGGCGGTCTGTTCGTACGACTGGTCGAGCAGCTTGAGCTAGGCGTTGGGTCACCGGTCTGGCTTCAGGAGTGGGTGACCAAGGAACGCGAGGCCACCTCGATCCGTTGGTATGAACCATCGCTGGTACCGGGTCTGCTGCAAACCGAGGCGTATGCCCGCGCTGTTCTCACCGGCGGCCGGATGTTCAGTGCCAACCGCGTCGAGCAACTACTGACCGCCCGGCTGGACCGGCAGTCGGTGCTGTCCCGGGAGGATCCACCGCAGTTCGTTACCGTGCTGGACTCAGGGGTGCTGCGCCGACCGATCGGTGGGTCAGCCGTGATGCGCGAGCAACTCGACCATTTGCTGAGCAGCGCGGAACAGCCGCACATGCACCTGCATGTGGTCCCGGAGGGGGTCGGTGCCTACGCCGGGTTGGCCGGAGCGTTCATTCTGATGAAGGGCAAGAGCGGGGAGATCGCCCATGTGGACAGCGCACTGCGGGCACACATCACCGCCGATCCGGAGGCGATTGCCAGCCTGCATAACAGGTGGGAGAGTCTGAGAGGGGAGGCGCTGCCGCACACCCCCTCGATCGAGCTGATCACGGAGATTGCGAAGTCATGGACCTGACCAGCGCCATCTGGCGGAAGTCGACCCGCAGCGACAACGGCGGGTCCGCCTGCGTCGAGGTGGCCGACAACCTGCTCGGTGTGGTCGGGGTGCGGGACAGTAAGGATCGGTCTGGACCGGTGCTGACCTTCGGCTCTGACGCGTGGCGGACTTTCGTCGCGGAGGTGGCCCGCCAGCGGTAGCTGGTGAGCACCCACCGGACAACTCCGCCGTCAGCCTCCGTCCGGCCTGTCGACCGGGGCGAAGCTGCGCCCGTCCGCCGGGCCGACCTCGAAGAACTCGTCGTCCCGCAGCACGTACACGACGTTGTGCCGCATCCTGGCGTGGAACTCCGCCCACTCGGCGTCGCCCCACTCGCCGGGATCTGCCGCGTCGATCTCGTCGTAGTCGGCCGGCACCGCGTACCGGACCACGTAGACGACGTTGTCCCGTACCTCCAGCCGCCACCGGTCGTCCGGCTCCTCGCCCTGGGCCTCGACAACGCCGTCGAGCACGTGGTCGAAGGTGAACTCCGCGAACTCGTCGGCGTAGACCCGCTCCGGCAGCGGCGCGGCGAGTTCCCGGGCGAGCGCGGCGCCGGGCTTGAGGAAGGTGTCGACCAGGTACGCCATCCACCGCTCGGCGTCGTAGAACTTCTCCTCCTCGTCCCAGCCGAGCGCGGAGCCGTCCTCGGACGGTACCCACTGGCACCAGAGGCCGGGCTGCCCGGGCGACGGCTTGCTGCCGTCGAGTACGTCCGGCTCGATGTCCTGCCCCGCGTAGCCGCCGCCTCCGACGAAGTACGGTCCCTTGGTCCGGTGCATGTGCCGGACCTCGGCGAACCGGGTCAGGTAACGGACCTCGGCCGGGTTGAGCGGTGGCGAGATGCTGACCCGGCCGGTGAACCATGTCTCGTAACCCATGCCGGATGTTCTACCCCAGGGGTCCGACCTCCGCCTCGATCGCGGCCCGCAACTCCGGCCCGGCGACCACCTCCCGGGCCGCCTCCAGCACCGGGGCGAGGAAGATGTCCGGCCCCGGCTCGCCGACGGCGTCCCGGAGCGCCGCCAGCGCCGCCCGACCGGCCGGGGACGGGGTCAGCGGGGCCCGCAACTGCAAGCCGCGTACCCCGGCGATCAGCTCGACCGCGAGCAGGCTGGTCAGGTTCTCCAGCACCGTACGCAGCTTCTTGGCCGCCGCCCAGCCCATCGAGACGTGGTCTTCCTGCATGCCGCTGGTCGGCAGCGAGTCGACCGAGGCGGGTGCGGCGAGCCGCCGGTTCTCCGCGACGATGCCGGCGGCGGTGTACTGGGCGATCATCAGCCCGGAGTTGACCCCGGCGTCGGGGGAGAGGAAGGCCGGCAGTTCCCGGGACCGGGTGACGTCGAGCAGCCGGTCCACCCGGCGTTCGGCGATCGCCCCGATCTCGGCGGCGGCGATGGCCAGGAAGTCGGCGGCGAAGCCGAGCGGGGCGCCGTGGAAGTTTCCGGTCGACTCGACCCGGCCGTCCGGGAGTACGACCGGGTTGTCCACCACCGAGCGGAGTTCCCGGCCGGCGACCTGGTCGACGAAGGCGAGGGTGTCCCGGGCCGCCCCGGCGACCTGTGGCGCGCAGCGCATCGAGTACGCGTCCTGCACGGCGTGCGACAGGTCGTCCCGGTGGGAGTCCATGATGGACGAGCCTTGGAGCAGTCGGTGGATGTTGGCCGCCGACACCGCCTGCCCGGGATGCGGGCGGATCGCGTGCAGTTCCGGCAGGAACGGCCGGTCCGAGCCGAGCATCGCCTCGATGGCCAGTGCCGCCGTCACGTCCGCCATCGTGAAGAGGTGGCGTGCGTCGGCGACCGCCAACAGCAGCATTCCGAGCATTCCGTCGGTGCCGTTGACCAGCGCCAGCCCTTCCTTGGCGGCCAGCGTCACCGGGCGCAGCCCGGCCGCGCGCAGTGCTGCCGAGGCGTCCTGCCGGCTGCCGTCCGGGCCGACCACCCAGCCCTCGCCGAGCAGCACCAGTGCGCAGTGCGCCAGCGGGGCCAGGTCGCCGGAGGCGCCGAGCGAGCCGTGCTCCGGCACCCACGGGGTGATGTCGGCGTTGAGCAGGTCGGCCAGCGCCCGGGCCAGCTCGGGGCGTACCCCGGAGTGGCCGAGGGCGAGCGAGCGGATCCGCAGCAGCATCATCGCCCGGACCACCTCGCGGGGCATCGGGGCGCCCACCCCGGCGGCGTGCGAGCGGATCAGCGCGTGCTGCAACTCGGCCCGCCGCTCCGGGGCGACGAAGGTGGTGGCCAGCGCGCCGAACCCGGTCGAGACGCCGTACACCGGGCGGCCGGTCTGCTCGATCCGGTCCACGATCGCCCGGCTGGCCGCCATGGCGTCCAGGGTGGACGGATCGAGGACGACGGTGGCGGTGCCCCGGGCCACCGCCAGCACGTCGGCCGGGGAGATCCCGGTGGGCTGGACGGTGACGACGGGTCGGGTCACGGTTGACATTGCGGTACTCCGTTGTGCAGGACCTGGCTGATCAGTGGAACACCGGGCCGGTAGGCCAGGTGCAGATAGGAGGGCGCGTCGAGGATGCTCAGGTCGGCCGGTACCCCCGGCCGGAGCACTCCGGCGTCCGCGCGGCGCAGCGCCCGCGCGCCACCGGCGGTGGCCGCCCAGACCGCCTCCGCCGGGGTCATGCCCATCTCCCGGACCGCGAGCGCGATGCAGAACGGCATCGACGAGGTGTACGACGACCCGGGGTTGCAGTCCGTGGCCAGCGCCACGGTCACCCCCGACTCGAGCAGCCGCCGGGCGTCCGGGTACGGCGACCGGGTGGAGAATTCCGCCCCGGGCAGCAGTGTCGCCACCGTCTCCGACATCGCCAACACGTCGACGTCTACATCGGAGAGATGGGTGCAGTGGTCGACGCTGGCCGCGCCCAGCTCCACCCCGAGCTGCACCCCCGGCCCGGGACCGAGCTGGTTGGCGTGCACCCGTACCCCCAGCCCGGCGGCCTGCCCGACGGTGAGGATCGCCCGGGCGTGGTCGGCGTCGAAGGCGCCCCGCTCACAGAAGACGTCGATCCACTTCGCGTACGGCAGCGCGGCCCGGAGCATCGGCCCGCAGACCAGTCCGACGTAGTCGTCCGGCCGGTCGGCGTACTCGGCCGGCACGACGTGGGCGCCGAGGAACGTCGTCTCGGCGGTGAACTCGGCGGCGATCCGTAGCGAGCGGGCCTCGTCGGCGACGCTGAGCCCGTACCCGCTCTTGATCTCGATCGTGGTGGTGCCCTGCCGGACCGCCTCGGCGCGCAGCCGTCCGACGGTGTCGCGGAGCCGGTCGTCGTCGGCGGCCCGGGTAGCGGAGACGGTGGTCCGGATGCCGCCCCCGGTGTACGGCTCGCCGGCCATCCGGGCGGCGAACTCGGCGGCCCGGTCACCGGCGAAGACCAGGTGGGCGTGGCTGTCCACGAATCCGGGCAGCACCGCGGCGCCGTCGGCGTCGATCCGGTGGTCGGCGGCCGGGGCGTACCGGGCCGGGCCGATCCAGGCGACCTCGCCCTCCTCGACCAGCAGCGCCGCCTTGCGGCGGATGCCGAGCGGCCCGCCCTCGCCGATCCCGGTGTTGGTGACCAGTTCGCCGATGTTGTCGATCAGCAGGTTCACGGCGCCACCACCCCCTTGCGCGGGTTCACGGCGCCACCGTCGCGATCACACAGGTTCACGACGCCACCGTCGTCATCACACAGGTTCACGGCGCCACCGCCGCGGTTGCGCGGGTTCACGGCGCCACCGTCGCGATCGCCGCCGACAACTCGGCCGGCACGTCGAGCCGGACGTGCCGGCCCTCCCGTACCACCGGCCGGCCGTCGATCAGCACGTCGGTCACGTCGGCCGCGCCGGCCGCGAAGAAGACCCCGACCGGCGGCACCCCGGCGGTCCGGGCGCTGTCCAGCCGGACGGTGACCAGGTCGGCCCGGTCGCCGTGCTCCAGCCGGCCGGCGTCCGTCCAGCCCAGCGTGGCGTGCCCGACCTCGGTCGCGGCGCGCAGCAGCTCGACCGGGCTGAACTGGCCCCGGGTCAGGGTGGTCAGCCGCAGGTTCAGCTCCATCGCCCGGGCCTCCTCGAAGAGATCCACCACGGCGTGGCTGTCGGTGCCGAGGCTGACCGTGCTGCCCTCGTCGACCAGCTTCCGGAACGGCCCCACCCCGTCGGCCAGCTCCCGCTCGGTGGTCGGGCAGGCGCAGACCCCGGTACCGCTGGACCCGAGCACACCGAGGTCCAGATCGGACAGATGGGTCGCGTGCACCGCCGTGGTGGCCGGGCCGAGCACGCCGGCCTCGGCCAGCAGCGCGGTCGGGCTCTTCCCGTGGTACGCCAGGCACGCCTCGTTCTCGGCCGGCTGCTCGGAGAGGTGCAGGTGCAGCGGGGCGGCCCGGTCGGCGGCCCAGCCGGCCACCTCGGCGAGCTGGTCGGCCGGTACCGCCCGGACCGAGTGGATCGCCGCACCGACCCGGGCGTGCGCACCGGCCGGGGTGAACGCGCCGGCCCGCCGCGCCCAGCGCGCCGCGTCGCCGTCGCCGAACCGCAGTTGCGGCCCGGCGAGCGGCTTACCGTCCACCGTGGCGGTCAGATAGCAGGTGTCCAGCAGGGTGAGCCGGATCCCGGCCTGGGCGGCGGCCTCGACCAGCGCCGCACTCATCACGTTCGGGTCGGCGTACGGGGCGCCGTCCGGGGCGTGGTGCAGGTAGTGGAACTCGCCGACGCAGGTGATGCCGGCGAGCGCCATCTCGGCGTACGTCGCCCGGGCCAGCGCGAGATAGCGCTCCGGGTCGAGGCGGTCGGCGACCGCGTACATCTGGGTGCGCCAGGCCCAGAAGTCGCCCCGGCCGCCATGGGTGCGCCCGCGCAGCGCCCGGTGGAAGGCGTGCGAGTGCGCGTTGGCCAGCCCCGGCAGGGTCAGCCCGGGCAGCCGCCGGGCGTCCGGCGGCGGCACCGGCACCCCGGCAGTGACCGTGCCGAACCGGCCGTCGACCACCTCGATCAGCACGTCGGCGTCGGGCGCGGGGCGGTCCGGCAGCCAGGCGTACTCGGCGTGGTAGCGGGCCGGCTCGGGGGCGGTCATCCGGCGGCCAGGTGGGCGAGCAGGTCGGCCAGCCGGCGTACGCCCTCGGCACAGTCGTCGTCGCCGGCCGCCTCGGCCGGGGAGTGCGACACCCCGGTCGGGTTCCGCACGAAGAGCATCGCGGTCGGCACGTGCTCGGCCAGGATCCCGGCGTCGTGCCCGGCGGCGGTCGGCAGCACCGGTACGCCATCGGCGAGTACCTCGCGGAACGCCTTGACCAGTCCGCCGTCGAACTCGACAGGTGGGCTGAGCGACTCGCGGGTGACGGTCAGCGTCGTACCGTCCCGGGTGGCCCGGTCGGCGGCCTTGCCACGTACCCCCTCGACCAGCGCCTCCAGGGTGCCGGCGTCGGCCGCCCGGGCGTCCAGCCAACCGCGGACCCGGGCCGGGATCGCGTTGGTGGCGTTCGGCTCCACCTCGACCCGGCCGATCGTGGCGTGCGCACCGCGCAGCCGGGCCTCCTTGTTGGCGGCCAGCACGGTGAAGGCGTAGGTCAGCATCGGGTCGCGCCGGTCGGCCATCCGGGTGGTACCGGCGTGGTTGGCCTCGCCGGTGAAGTCCAGCCGCCAGCGGCCGTGCGGCCAGATTCCGCTGGCCACCCCGACCGGTGCGCCGAGGTCGACCAGCGCCCGGCCCTGCTCGACGTGCAGCTCGACGAAGGCGCCGATCCCGTCCAGCAGCTCCGGTCGGACCCCCGCCGGCCGACCGTCCATCGCCTCGGCCAGGGTGACGCCGTCCCGGTCGGTCAGCGCCGCCGCCCGCTCTGGATCGAGCGCCCCGGTCAGCAGCCGGGAGCCGAGGCAGGGTACGCCGAACCGCGAGCCCTCCTCCTCGGCGAACGCCACCACCCCGACCGGGCGGCGGAACTCCCGACCCTCCGCCCGGAGCGCCCGTACCGCCAGCAGGGCGCTGACGATGCCGAGCGGGCCGTCGTAGCCGCCGCCGTACGGGACCGAGTCGAAGTGGCTGCCGAGCAGCACGGCGTCGCCCCGCTCCGGCGGCGGGCCGTACCAGGCGACGAGGTTGCCGTTGCCGTCCGGCGCCACGGTGTGCGCCCCGTCGGCCTCGGCGACGCCGCGGAACCACCGCTCCAACTCCCGTACCGGCTCGGTGAAGCCGTACCGGAGGTAGCCGCCGGTGCCCGGGTCACGGCCGATCGGGGCGATCTCCGCCCAGAGCCGGGGAAACCAGGTGTGCACCGGGATCGGGTTCGACGTCAACGCCCGCCTACCCTTCGGCCATCGGGATGCGCAGGTCGCCCCGGGCGGCGGCCGCGACGGCCTCCGGATAGCCGGCGTCGACGTGCCGGAGTACGCCGGTGGCCGGGTCGTTGCTCAGCACCCGCTCGATCTTCTGCCCGGCCAGCGCGCTGCCGTCGGCGACGCAGACCTGGCCGGCGTGGATGGAGCGGCCGATGCCGACCCCGCCGCCGTGGTGGATGCTCACCCAGGAGGCGCCGCTGGCGGTGTTGACCAGCGCGTTCAGCAGCGGCCAGTCGGCGATCGCGTCGGAGCCGTCGGCCATCGCCTCGGTCTCCCGGTAGGGCGAGGCGACCGACCCGGCGTCCAGGTGGTCCCGGCCGATCACCACCGGGGCGGTCAGCTCCCCGCTGGCCACCATCTCGTTGAACCGCACCCCCGCCTTGTCCCGCTCGCCGTGGCCGAGCCAGCAGATCCGGGCCGGCAGGCCCTGGAAGGCGACCCGCTCGCCGGCCAGCCGGATCCACCGGGCCAGCGACTCGTTCTCCGGGAACAGCTCCAGCACCGCCCGGTCGGTGGCGGCGATGTCGGCCGGGTCACCGCTGAGCGCCGCCCAGCGGAACGGTCCCTTGCCCTCGCTGAACAGCGGCCGGATGTACGCCGGCACGAACCCGGGGAACGCGAACGCCCGGTCGTACCCGCCGAGCTGCGCCTCGGCCCGGATCGAGTTGCCGTAGTCGAAGACCTCGGCACCGCCGTCGAGGAAGCCGACCATCGCGGCGACGTGCCTGACCATGGCGGCCCGGGCCCGCTCGGTGTACTCGGCCGGCTTCACCCGGGCCAGCTCGGCGGCGTCGGCCAGCTCCAGCCCCTCCGGGACGTACGACAGCGGGTCGTGCGCGCTGGTCTGGTCGGTGACGACGTCGATCTCGACGCCCCGGCGGAGCAGCTCGGGAAAGACGGTCGCGGCGTTGCCGACCACCCCGACGGAGAGCGCCCGGCGCTCCCGCTTGGCGGCGAGGACCTGCTCGACCGCCTCGTCGAGTGAGCCGGCCACGGTGTCGAGATAGCGGGTGGTGACCCGGCGGGCCAGCCGCTCCGGGTCGACGTCGACGATCAGGCAGGCGCCGCCGTTCATGGTCACCGCGAGCGGCTGCGCCCCGCCCATCCCGCCGCAGCCGGCGGTCAGGGTCAGGGTGCCGGCCAGCGAGCCACCGCTCGGCCGCTGCCCGTCAGCGCGGCTGGCGGCGATCTTCGCGGCCACGGCGGCGAAGGTCTCGTAGGTGCCCTGGAGGATGCCCTGGGTGCCGATGTAGATCCACGAGCCGGCGGTCATCTGGCCGTACATGGTCAGGCCGAGCTGTTCGAGGCGGCGGAACTCCGGCCAGGTGGCCCAGTCGCCGACCAGGTTCGAGTTGGCGATCAGCACCCTCGGCGCCCACTCGTGGGTCCGCAACACCCCGACCGGCCGCCCCGACTGCACCAACATCGTCTCGTCGTCGGCGAGCGAGCCGAGGGTGCGGACCAGTGCGTGGTACGACGGCCAGTCCCGGGCCGCCCGGCCGGTCCCGCCGTACACGACCAGGTCGTCGGGGCGTTCGGCCACCTCCGGGTCGAGGTTGTTCATCAGCATCCGCAGCGCCGCCTCCTGCGGCCACCCGGCGGCGGTCCGGGTGGTGCCGCGGGCGGCGCGGATCGGCTCGGGCATGTCAACTCCTCCTGCGGTGGAACGGTTCGATGGTGGCGTGCGGTGCGGGGCGGTGCTGCGAGAACGGTGAACTGCCGGTGGCTATCCGACGAACAACTGGCGGCGGGCGGCCGACTGCTCGAACTCCTCCAGTCGGCGCTGGGCGTCGGCCGGTGCGGCGTCGCAGATCGCCTGGAGCAGCACCATCGACAGCGCCATCGGCGCGGTGTGCAGGTCGAAGACGAGCTGGGCGCCGACCGCGGCCGGCAGCACGATGTCGGCGTACTCGGCGGCCGGGCTGACCGCCGAGTCGGTGATCACCACCACCGACATCCCGGCCGCGCGGGCTTCCCGGAGCGCGTCCAGCGACTCCCGGGGATAGCGGGGCAGCACGATGCCGAGCAGCGCACTCGCCCCGGCCGCCCGGGCCTGCTCCAGCCGGTCGGTCAGCAGCGTCCCGCCGGAGTCGAGGACCCGTACGTCCGGATGCACCTTCGCCGCGAAGTACGCGAAGTAGCCGGCCAGCGGGGCGGCGGCGCGCAGCCCGAGTACGACCAGCGGGCGGCTGCCGGCCAGCAGCGTGCCGGCGGCGGTCACCCCGTCCCGGTCGGCGAGCTGCTCGGCGAGCCGGTCCAGGTTGTCGGCCTCGGCGCGGATCGCCCGCTGCATCTCGTTGCCGGCCGGTATCCCGAGATCGGGCCGGCCGTAGCCGGCGGCCGCGATCTCCCGGAGCCGGCGGCGCAGCGCCGGATAGCCGTCGTAGCCCAGTGCCATGGCGAACCGGGTCACCGAGGGCTGGCTGACCTTGGCCAGTTCGGCGACCTCGGCCGCGGAGAGGTAGGCGGCGGAGGCGGCGTGCTGGACCAGGCTGTGCGCGATCCGTCGCTGGGTCGGCGTCAGCCGGATGCCCTGGAACAGGTCGAGCACGCGGTCCATCGGCGGGGCCGCGATGACAGCGCTGTCATTCACAAGAAGACTGTATGCATGAAATAATTCAGAGGGCAATGGGACACCGCGAACGTGGTAGAACCTTCCGGGTGGACGGTACGAATTTCCGGCGTGCGATCGCCCGCACGCGCCTCGCCCCCGTTGCCGCGTTCCCCAAGCGGTTCATGCGGGTGGCCCGGCATGACGCCCGGGTGATCAGTGTCTCGGCCAAGTGGCTGCTCACCTCCCGCGAGCACCACAACTACACCTACGACCTGACCAAGCTCAGCCGGGAGCACCTTGCCTGGTTCGTCAGCGTGACCTGCGACGTACCGGTCAAGCAGGTGCGGGCGTACCTCACCGAGATCGAGCAGGACGAGCCGCTGCGGCGGCACATCGAGCAGGCCACCGCCGCCTCGGACCGGCGCGGGCTGGCCGACCGGCGCGTCCGGTACGCCCGCCGGATCGGCTGGTACGCGATCGTCCGGGCCATCCGGCCGAAGCACGTCGTGGAGACCGGGGTCGACAAGGGGCTCGGCACTTGCGTACTCGCCTCGGCCCTGTTGCGCAACGCCGCCGACGGCGAGCCGGGCCGGGTCACCTCGCTGGACATCAACCCGGAGGCCGGTTACCTGGCCAAGGCCGAGCCCTGGGCCAGCGTGGTCGACCTGGTGATCGGGGACTCGCTCGCCTCGATCAAGGCGCTGGACCGCCCGGTCGACCTCTTCCTGCACGACAGCAACCACAGCACCGGGCACGAACGCCGGGAGTTCCAGGCCGTGTCCCCGAAGCTGGCTGCCGGGGCCCGGCTGCTCACCGACAACGTCACGGTGACCAACGTGCTCGCCGAACACGCCGAGAAGACCGGCCGCCGCTTCCTCGCCTACCGGGAGACCCCGGCCCAGCACTGGTACCCCGGCGACGGGATCGGCATCGCCTGGTAGGCGTCCGGTTTCGCACTCCGCGCCCGCTGGCCGGAAACCACCTACCCGGCCGGCGGAACCGCTGTGGCAGGGTGGACGCCATGCGGCTGGTCTCCCTGCACACGTACCCGGTCAAGGGCTGTTACCGGCTCGACCTCGACGCCGCCCGGGTCGAGCCGTGGGGCCTGGCCGGCGACCGGCGCTGGATGATCGTGGACGACGACGGGGTCGGCGTCACCCAGCGCCAGGTGGCCGGTCTGGTGGCGATCCGCCCCGAACTCCGCCCCGGCGGGCTGGTGCTGCGCGTCGCCGGCCGGCCCGCGCTGGAGGTCACCGAGCCGACCGACGGCGAGCCGGTCGCGGTACGCGTCTTCTCGAACATGCCGGCCGCCCCGGCCCGGCGGGCGGAGCCGGCGGCCGACGACTGGCTCTCCCGGCTGCTGGACCGGAAGGTCCGGCTGGTCTGGCTCGGCGACCCGACGGTGCGCCCGATCCCGGACACCGGTCTGGTCGACCCCGCCGACCGGGTCAGCTTCGCCGACGGCTACCCGCTGCTGCTGGCCAACCGCGCCTCGCTGGACGCGCTGAACGAGTCCCTGGTCGAATCCGGCAACGCCGAGGCGCCGCTGCCGATGACCCGGTTCCGCCCCAACGTGGTGGTCGGCGGCGCCGACCCGTGGGCCGAGGACGGCTGGACCGGCCGCCGGCTCCGGATCGGCCCGGTGACGTTCCGGGTGGCCAAGCCCTGCGGCCGCTGCCTGGTGACCACCACCGACCAGGAGACCGGGGTACGCGGCCGCGAGCCGCTGCGCACCCTGGCGAAGTACCGCCGGATCAACCGGCAGTTGGTCTTCGGCCAGAACCTGGTGCCGGTGCCCGGCCCGGCCGGTTCGGCCGGCACGCTCACCGTCGGCGACCCGGTGGAGCCGCTCGACTGAGCTGACCCTCCTCCCCGCCGGCCCTCTTCCGCGCTGATCCTCTTCCGCGCTGATCCTCTTCCGCGCTGATCCTCTTCCGCCCGGCGACAACCGGGGCGGGCGGCCGGCGCCGGCCCATCGGCGCCCGTCGACCGGCCCGGCTCGGCGGCCGGTGGAGATCTTGCGAAAGCCGCGACGGCTACGGCAACATGCCCCGGATGACCGAGGCGGAACTTCCCGACGGTACGGACGGCGGCGCTCCGGCGGCTGCCCCGGAGTCCGGCGACGGCCCGGGCGCGGGTGGTGGGGCGGCGCGGCGGCGTCCGTCGCCGCGCTGGCTGGCCGGCGGGTTCGCAGCGCTACTCGCCGCCGTCCTCGGGTTGGCGCTCTTCTGGCAGTTCTCCGAGCCGGCCGCCTGCGCCGCCGCCCTGGCCGCACCACCGCTGGAACGGCTCGGGCCGATGGTGGAACGGGCCGGACCGATGGTGGAGCGGGCCGGGCCGCCGGTCGGTGCGACCGTCTACAAGGGAAAGGCGTCGCACTACGACGGGGGCAGCTCGGGCGGAAACTGCTCGCTGCCGGGCCCACCGGCCAACCGGCTCTACGTCGCGCTCGGCTCCAGCCAGTACGCCGGCTCGGCCGCCTGCGGCAGTTTCCTCGACGTGACCGGCCCGAAGGGCACCGTCCGGGTGATGGTGCTGGACCGCTGCGCGGGCTGCACCAACAACAAGATCGACCTGTCCAGGCAGGCGTTCGCGAAGATCGCCGACCTGTCCCAGGGCATCGTCCCGGTGCGCTACCGGGCGGCGGTCGACCCGCCGCTGCCCGGCCCGCTCACCTTCCGGCTCAAGAGCGGCGTGTCGCCGTACTGGTTCGCGGTGCAGGTGGGCAACCACGGCAACCCGGTGAAGTCGGTGGCGGCGAAGCGGGGCGGTTCGAGCTGGCGGGCGGCGAAGCGCGGCTCGGACAACTACTGGGTGATCGACGGCGGGATCGGCCCGGGGCCGTACTCGATCCGGGTGACCGACGTCTACGGGCACCAGGCGGTCGCCACCGGAATCCGGCTGGCCCCCCGACAGGTGCAGCGCGGCACGGTACGGATGTACGACCCCACCCCGGCGGCTGCCGGCTCGCCGGGCCCGTCCGCCTCGTCCGTCCCCCGCAACACCCCCGCCCCGTCCGCGTCGTCCACGCCCGACCCGGCTACGCCGACCGGAGCGGACCCGTCCGGACAGCCGGTGGCCGCGGCCGGCCGCCCCGGCCCGGTCGGCTGCGGCTGACCGCTGACCGTTGCCGTTGCCGTTGCCGCTGTTCGGTGGCGGTGGCGGTGGCGGTGCCGCTGTCCGGTGCCGGTGGTCAGGTCAGCGGCAGCCACATCTGGATCTCGTCGCGGTCGTCGCCCGGCCCGACCCGGAGTGCCCCAGGCAGCCGGCCGACCTCCCGATAGCCGAGCCGCCGGTAGAACTCCTCCACACCCCGGCCGTCCCGGACGGTCAGGTGCAGGGCCTCCCAGCCCGCCTTCCGGGCCACCTGCTCGGCCTCGCGCAGCAGGGCCTGGCCGTAGCCGTACCCCTGCCGGTCGGGGTGCACCATCACCCGCTTCAGCACGCACCAGTGCGCCTTGAGGTGAAACCGGTTGTCGGTGAGGAAGAGCAGGGCGGTCAACTCGTCACCCTGGTAACCGACCAGGAGTTGGTCCGGTCCCTCGTCCGCCGCCCGGAGGGTGGCCAGCGCGAACGGCCGGACGTCGTCCTCGGTGACCGGGCCGACGAACCCGACCGCGCCACCGGCGTTGGTCACCGCCGTCCACAGTCGGACGATCTCGTCGCGCAACTCGGGGGTCGACGGCGGGTCGAGTACGAAGCGGATGCCCACCCGAGCCATCCTCGTCCGCCCGCCGGCAACCCCCGTCGGCCCGCGCGCCGGGCGTGACGGTGCTAACAGCAGGGCCGGCGCCCGCGCGGGCACCGGCCGGACCGAGCTGTGCGGGAGAGGGGAGTCGAACCCCTACGCCCGAAGGCACAGGAACCTAAATCCTGCGTGGCTGCCATTACACCACTCCCGCTCGCGCTCAAAGTCTAGACCGCTGGCGGGCTCAGTCCAGGCCGAGGTCCCGGCGGAGTTTGGCGACGTGCCCGGTGGCCTTGACGTTGTAGAGCGCCCGCTCGATCCGGCCCTCCTCATCGATGACGAAGGTCGACCGGATCACTCCGGTGATCGTCCGACCGTACGACTGCTTCTCGCCGTACGCGCCGTACGCGACGAGTACCGCCTTGTCGGGGTCGGAGACCAACGGGAAGGTGATGGCGTCCCGGTCCCGGAACCTCGCCAGCGCGGCGGGAGAGTCCGGTGAGATGCCGACCACCTCGTAGCCGGCGGCCTGGAGCGAGGCGAGCGAGTCTCGGAAGTCACAGGCCTGCGTGGTGCAGCCCGGCGTCATCGCCTTCGGGTAGGCGTAGAGCACCACCTTGCGGCCACGCAGTTCCTTGAGTGAGAGCGTCTCTCCGGAGTCGGTGGTCAGCGCGAAGTCGGGTGCGGCGTCCCCGGGGGCGAGGCGGATCGGCGAGGTCATGGCCACGACCCTATCGCCAGGTGGACCGGAGATTGCGGTTGCCATACAGCTCTTGCAAAATCTTGGCAATAGCGATGGCCGGCTCCTAGGCTGGGCCGGCCGGCGGGGCGGATCCCGCGCCGGCACCTGGGAGGTGGCGTGGAATACCTGGCAATGCACATCTCGAACGGGATCATCAACGGTCCCGTGGCGGGGGCGTTCGGGGCGTTGGCCCTGGTCGCGCTCGCGCTGTGCGTGTTCCGCGGTCGGCAGGACCTGGACGACCGGCTCGCTCCGATGGCCGGGCTGGTCGCCGCGTTCATCTTCGCGGTCCAGATGCTCAACTTCCCGATCTTCACCGGTGCGGTCAGCGGCCACCTGCTCGGCGGGGCACTCGCCGCGATCCTGGTCGGGCCCTGGGTCGGAGCGCTCTGCGTGGCGGTGGTGCTGATCGTGCAGTCGCTGATCTTCGGCGACGGCGGGGTGGCGATGCTCGGCCTGAACATCGCCAACATGGCGCTGATCGGCGTCGCGGTCGCGTACCTGCTGATCGCGCTGCTGCTCCGGCTCCTGCCCCGTACGGTGACCGGGCTGGCCGTCACCGCGTTCGTCGCCTCGGTGCTCAGCGTGCTGGTCGCCTCGCAGGGCTTCGTACTGCAGTACTGGCTCGGCGGCACCACCGACGTCGGCAGCAGCCTCGGCGGGCTGGCCGGCACGATGGCCGGGGTGCACCTGCTGATCGGCGTCGGCGAGGGCCTGATCACCGCGACCACCGTGGTCACCGTGGCGAAGGTCCGGCCCGACCTGGTCTACGCGCTGCGCTCGCTGCGTCCGCTCCAGACCGCCAACCAACTGCCGCTGGCCGGAGGTGCCCGATGACGACCGGAGGAACCCGGATCTCGAAGCGCTCCGGCGCGTTCATCCTGGGCGGCCTGCTGGTCGCGCTGCTCCTGGCCGGAGTGGTCAGCAACTTCGCCTCGGCCCACCCGGACGGCCTGGACTCGTCGCTGCGCGAGGGCTGCACCTTCGACGCGGACGACAACATCACCGGTGGTAGCTGCCCGGCGCAGCAGGCCAAGGACCACGAGTTGGCCGACTCGCCGCTCGCCGACTACGGGGTCCGGGGCGTCGACAACGCGTTCCTCTCCACCGGGCTCTCCGGGGTACTCGGCGTGCTGATCACCTTCGGCGTCGGCGGCGGCCTGTTCTGGCTGACCCGCCGCCGCTCGACCACCGGTTCGGCGCAAACCACCGGTTCGGCGCAAACCACCGGTTCGGCGCAAACCACCGGTTCGGCGCAGAGCGCTGGCTCCGGATCCGACCCGGCGCGGGCCGCCGGCAGCGGCACGGGTACGCCCACGCCGCGCGGCGGCGACGGGTCGACCGTGACGCCCGCCGGCCGGACCGGTACCGACGGCACCGAGTAGGGGCGCCGGAGATGGGAGCCGGGCACGCCCACGTGCTCTACCGGGACGGGACGTCGGCGGTGCACCGGCTGCCGCCCGAGGTCAAGATCGCGGCGATGGTGGTCTTCACCCTCGCCGTGGTCGCCACCCCCCGCGAGGCGTTCTGGGCCTTCGGCGGCTACCTCCTGCTCGTGCTGCTGGTGGCGGTGGTGTCCCGGGTCGGGCTGCGCTGGCTGGCCAGCCGGTCGCTGATCGAGTTGCCGTTCGTGGTGTTCGCGTTCGCGCTGCCGTTCCTCGGCACCGGCGAGCGGGTGAGCTGGCTGGGGCTCGAACTCTCCGTCGACGGGCTCTACGGCGGCTGGAACATCCTGGCCAAGGGCACCCTCGGGGTGCTGGCCTCGCTGCTGCTCGCCGGTACCACCACGATGCGGGACCTGATCCTCGGGCTGGACCGGCTGCACTGCCCGCAGATCCTCACCCAGATCGCCACCTTCATGCTGCGCTACCTGGACGTGCTGGTCGGCGAGGCACGGCGGATGCGGGTCGCCCGGATCTCCCGGGGTGACGATCCCCGGTTCCTGTGGCAGTTGCGCGGCTTCGCCGCGGGGGTGGGCGCGCTCTTCCTGCGCGCCTTCGAACGGGGCGAGCGGGTCTATCTGGCGATGGTCTCCCGGGGCTACCAGGGCCGGATGCCGGGAGTGTGGCTGGCCACGGACGCGGCCACCACCCGGCACTGGCTGGTGGCGGCGACGGTGCCGCTCGCCGCCACCGGCATCGCCGCCGCCGCGGTCGTGCTGGGATGATCGGGTACGTGGACACCGCTCCGGCCGCCGACCCGCCGTCCCTGGACGTCCGTGGCGTGCAGTTCAGCTATCCCGACGGTCAGGTCGCGCTGCGCGGTGTCGACCTGACCGTGCCGCGCGGCGAGCGGATCGCCCTGCTCGGCCCGAACGGCGCCGGCAAGACCACCCTGGTGCTGCACCTGAACGGGATCCTCGCCGGTGGCGCCGGCACGGTCACCGTCGGCGGGCTGACCGTGGACCGGGACCGGGCCACCCTGGCCGAGATCCGCCGCCGGGTCGGGATCGTCTTCCAGGACCCCGACGACCAGCTCTTCCTGCCCACCGTCGCCGAGGACGTGGCGTTCGGCCCGGCGAACCTCGGCCTGCGCGGCGCCGAACTGGCCCAGCGGGTGACCGAGGCGCTGGACGCGGTCGGGATGGCCGAGCACCGGGACCGGGCGCCCCAGCACCTCTCCTTCGGGCAGCGCCGCCGGGTGGCGGTCGCGACCGTACTGGCGATGCGTCCGGAGATCCTCGTCCTGGACGAGCCCTCCTCCAACCTCGACCCGGCCGCCCGCCGCGAGCTGGCCGGGATCCTGCGCCGGTTGCCGGTGACCCTGCTGATGGTCACCCACGACCTCCCGTACGCGCTGGAGCTCTGTGACCGGTCGGTGATCCTGGACACCGGTCGGATCGTCGCCGACGGGGCGACCGCCGAGATCCTCGCCGACGCCGACCTGCTCGCCCGGCACCGCCTGGAGCTGCCGTACGGGTTCGACCCGGCGGTGGCCGCCCGGCAACCACGGCGGTCAGACCGGCAGGGTGCGCAACCGTGGCAGGGACTCGCCGCCAACGGCTGAGTCCGCTCCGTTGGATGAGCGCCGCCCGTTGACGCTGAATCCGGTCGACCGCTAGCCGCTGACCGCCGGCTGGTCGGCGCGCTCTCCGTCGGCGCCCGAACCGGGCTCGCCCGCCGGCAGGGTCACCGACCAGCGGCGGGCCGGCCGTCGACGTGCACCGGTGCCGGTCGGTGTGGCGTCGGCCGACCGGCCGGTGGCGCGCAGCCGCAGCACACCGGCCACGGCCAGCCCACCGCCGACCGCGATCACCACCGCGACCAGGACCCGGGCCCACTGTGCCGGCCACGGCACCGGGACCACCGAGCGCAGGAAGACCGCCGCGTTGGTCACCCCGGTGAAGAGCGCCAGACAGGTACCGGCGAGCGCCAGCGCGAAGTCGCCGGCCGGTCGCCGGGTCAGCGCGTACGCCCCGGCGGTCAGTGCCCCCACGCCGGTCAGGGCCGGCCAGAGTTGCGCCGTGACGAGTCCGAGCAGCATCCCGCCGAGCCCGGCGTCGGCGCCCCGGGCCAGCGCGAAGCCCAGCGCCGCCACTCCGCCGACGACCGCGAGTACGGCCAGCCCGGCGGTGGCCCGGCGGCCCGGTCGGGAGTTCCGGGGCAGCACCCCGAGCGCCCCGATCGCCAGCGCACCGAGCAGGCTCACGCTCCACCAGGGCAGCGGGTCGGGCGGCGGCAGCCAGTCCAGCGTGCCGCGCAGCTCCACCGGGCGCAGTCCGTCGCGCAGCGGCACCACCCAGTCGCGTACCCGGTGCGGCCGGTCCGGGCCGGCGGCGACCTCGGGCGGTGGCGCCTCCGCCAGCCAGCGGCTGCGCTGGTCGTGCCAGCGGACGACCGGCTCGGTGCCGACCCGTCGCCAGGACGGTGCCCGGGTCGGATCGGCCCCGGCCGGCAGCGCGGTGTCCCCGGCGAGGGTCCGGTTCAGGTACGTCGCCGGCGAGGCGGTGTTCTCGTAGACGCCGTCGGGACGGATCTCCAGGTACGGCTCCCCGGCGTAGCCCAGCACCTCGACCGTGCGACCCGTCCGGTTCTCCAGTTCGAGCCGGGCCCCGCCCTCCACCACCCGTACCCGCAGCCCCGGCAGCGCCGGAGTCACCCCGGTGACCTCGGTGCGGTAGTTGGTGCCGTCCGGGGTGTCGGCGGCGTGCGCGGCGGCCGGCGCGGCGGACCCGAGTACGCCGGCCAGCGCCGCCACCAGGGCGATCCCGACCCGCCGCAGCAGGCCGCTCCGACCGCTGCCCGGGGTGGGGCAGGTCACTTGCCGGCCGCCGCCACCGCTGCGGTGATCGCCTCGGCGCTGGCCTGCACCTGCTTGCCGGCGACGAGCACGGTCGGCGTGCCGGTCACCCCTGCCCGGGCCGCCTCGTCGGTCACGTGCTCGGTCCACTTGTCGAAGGTATTCTCCTCGACGCAGTTGCGGAAACTGTCCCCGGCCAGCCCGATGCTGGTGGCGACCTCGACGAGCTGGTCGTCACTGAGCCCGGCGCCGCCCTCCGGCGGTTGCCGGTCGAAGAGCGCCCTCGCGTACTCCCGGAACTTGCCGCTCTGCGCCGCGCACCCGGAGGCGGCGGACGACCGGGTCGAGTACTCGGTGCTGGAGAAGCGGTTGAGGAACGCCACCGGGTGGTAGGTGACCCGTACCTTGCCCTCGGCGACGAGCTGGTCGAGGGTACCGCCGGCCTGCTGCTCGAAGGTGCGGCAGATCGGGCAGATGAAGTCCTCGTACACGTCGATGTTGACCGGCCCGGAACCGATCACGATGCCGGTGCCCTCCGGGTTGGCCCCGCCCGGCGGGGTGAAGTCGCCGGAGTCCTGGCTGGCCGAGACGCCCCAGCCGATCAACCCGGCGATGATCAGCACGACGACCGCGCCGACCGAGGCCCACAGGGTGCGCTTGCGGCGCCGTTCCCGGGCCATCTGCTCGCGTACCACCCGGGCGGGCCGGCGCTGTCCCTTGCGGTTCCGGTCACTCATCGTCGCTCTCCTCCTCGCGGGTCTCCCGACCCAACGCCGCGTCCACCGAGACCGGGGTACGCGGCCAGACCAGCAGGAAGCCGGCGAGCACCAGGAAGCCCACGTCGCGGAGGACCTCAGTGCCGTACGTCGGGTCCTGACCGGCGGCGAGGTCACCACCGCTGCCGAAGCAGCCGCAGTCGATGGAGAGGCCGCGTGCCCAGGCCGAGGCGATCCCGGCGATGAAGATCACAAGGAGCGCCGCGGAGATCCCGGCGGCGAGCCGGGTGGCGAGCCCGACCAGCAGGATCAGCCCCAGGGCCAACTCCACGAACGGCAGCACCGCGCCGATCACCACCGCCAGGTCGTACGGGAAGATTTTGTACGCGCTGACCGCCCGGCCGGAGGCCGCGAGGTCACCGACCTTGGACCCGCCTGCGGTGAGCCACACGGCGGCCAGGCCCAGCCGGGCGGCCGTGCCGAGCCACGGGCGGACGGCCCGCCAGCGGCCGTGGCCCGGTGCCGGGGTGCTTGCTGTGGTCCGCTCAGTCACAGTCATTAGTCGTCTTGGTCGGTGGGAGGGTTTCCGGCTCCGGTGTGGCTTCGGTCATCCCGAGCGCCGTACCGGGTGAGATCACGCTCACCAACGGTAGGGGGCATTACGGTGGCAGGTGGGCATTACCGGGCAGAACCTCCGGCCGTCGGTCGCCGGAGCCCGGTGGCGGAGCCGATTCGTGCGTCGGCGGTGCCTGCCGTCCCCGGGGACTGGTCCACGGTTTCTTGGGCCGGTGTCGCGGGGTCGGGAACTTTTTCGGGTCCGGCGCCGACTATCGATCTGTGACCCCTGACGGGACCGGGCCCGCGCGCCGGGCAGCCGAGGACTTCTGCGCCGTCCGGCGCGCCGGACGGCGGCCGTCCGCCGTCCGCCGTTCTCCCGGGGTGGCGGCCGGTGCCCGTCGTCCGGGGCTGGCGGCCGGTGGCGGTCGTCCGCGGCCGTCCGCCGTCCGCCGTTCTCCCGGGTTGGCGGCCGGTGCCCGTTGTCCGCGGGTGGCCGCCGGTGGCCGTCGTCCGGTGTCGGGCGGTGTGACCGAGGAGGGCCGGGCGTGACCCGAGGTCGCGCAAGACCGGGGTGGTCGGCCACGATGTCGGGCATGATTGCTGCGAATCGTCGATGGTTGGCCCGCGCCGGCGCCAGTCTCGGCCTGCTGCTGGCCGCCCTCGCCCTGCTGCTCGGCCCGGCCGCCCCGGCCAGCGCGCACGCGGTGCTGGTGAGCAGCAGTCCGGCCGCCGACGTGGTGCTGCCCAACTCGCCCGCCGAGGTGGTGCTCACCTTCAGCGAGAGCGTCCGGGAGGTGCCGGACAAGATCCGCGTCCTCGGCCCGGACGGCGCCCGGGTGGACCGGGGCGACCCGACCTTCAACGGCGCGGTGGTGACCATCCCGGTCGACGCGTCCGGTGCCCAGGGGACCTACCTGGTCAGCTACCGGGTGATCTCGGCGGACAGCCACCCGGTCGCCGGCGCGTACACCTATTCCGTCGGTGCCCCGTCCACGCCGCCGTCGGACAGCGGCGCCGAGGACGTGCACCCGGTGGTGGGCGCGGCGGTACGGGTCTTCAAGTACGTCGGCTACGCCGGTCTGCTGCTGCTGATCGGGCCCGTGATGGTACTCAGCCTGCTCTGGCCCCGACGGCTCGACCGGCGCGGCCCGGCCCGGCTGGTCTGGACCGGCATCGGGCTGATCGTGCTCTCCACCCTCGCCGGGCTCTGGCTCCAGGTGCCGTACACCACCGGCGGCGGGCCGTTCGCGGTCAGCGGCAGCGCACTCGGTGACGTACTCGGCAGCACCTTCGGCGCGGCCCACCTGGTCCGGCTCGGCATCCTGGCCGCGGCGGCGATCCTGCTCCGCCCCCTGATCGGCGGCCGGGCCGGCCGAGGCGACCAGATCCTGCTGACCGTGCTCGGGGTGGCCGGTCTGGGCACCTGGCCGATCGCCGGGCACGGGGCCGCTTCGCCGGTGCCGGCGGTCTCGGTGGTGGTCGACAGCGTCCATCTGGCCGGCATGGCGGTCTGGCTCGGTGGACTGGTCATGCTCGGCGGGTTCCTGCTCCGCCGCGCGAACGACCGGGAACTCGACGCGATCCTGCCGGTCTGGTCCCGCTGGGCGACCGTCGCGGTCTCTGCGCTGCTGCTCGCCGGGGTCGTGCAGGCCCTCATCGAGGTGAGTACGCCGTCCGCGCTGGTGTCGACCACCTACGGCCGCTTGATCATCGCCAAGGTCGTACTCTTCGCCGGGGTGGTCGCGGTGGCCGCGTACTCCCGGCAGTTGGTCCGGCGGCGGCTCCTCGCCGACGGCCCGACCGAGCCGGAGGACGGCTACGCGGAGCCGGAGGACGGCTACGCCGACGATGAGCCGGACGAGCCGGGCGGGATCGGCGGCACGGACGAGCGGGACGGGATCGGCGGCACGGACGAGCGGGACGGGCTCGGCGGCACGGACGAGCGGGAGGACGGCGGGCGGAACGAGCCGGCTGGTTCCGGTTCTCGTGGCTCGGGTGGTCGCGACGAGTTGGCCGCAAGGGCGCTGGCCGGTGGTGCCGTCGCGGGCACCGCTACGGCGCTCCTCGCCGAGGACCCGGCCCGGCCGGTCGGCTCGGCGCGGCGGATCCGGCGGGCGGTCTGGGTCGAACTCGCGATCACCGCTGTCGTGCTGGCCCTCTCCGCAGTACTGGTGCAGACCCCGCCGGCCCGGACCGCTGGCGAGTACGGGGATGCCGGTGGTCCCGGTTACTACACCACCACGTTGACCAGTGCGCTCTACTCGTTGCAGGTCGAGGTGGACCCGGCCGGGACCGGCAGCAACTCGATCCACCTGTACGCGTACACCCCGGACAACAAGCCCCTGCCGGTGGTCGAGTGGCGGGCCACGGCCGCGCTGCCGGACCGGGGTGTCGAACCGATCGAGATTCCCCTGCTGCCGCTCACCGACAACCACGCCACCGGCGAGATCAGCCTGCCGACCGCAGGCAACTGGCAGCTCAGCTTCACGGTCCGGTTATCGGACATCGACCAGGCCACGGTGACCAGCACCGTGCCCATCACCTAGAGAGGTACACCATGATCCGTCACCGTCGGGCCGCGCGCGCCGCGGCCCTCGTCCTCGGGGCAGCCGTGATCGGCGTGTTCGGGCTGGCCTCGTCGGCGTCCGCGCACGTCACGGTCAATCCGAGGGAGGCGACCCAGGGCGGTTACGGTCGCGTGGCGTTCCGGGTACCGACCGAGAGCGACACCGCGTCGACCGTCAAACTGGAGGTGACGTTCCCCGCCGACGCGCCGCTCGCCTCGGTCTCCACGATGCCGGTGCCCGGCTGGACAGTGGCGGTCGAGAAGCGCAAGGTGAACCCGCCGGTGGAGGTGCACGGCAGCCAGGTCGGCGAGGTGGTTTCCAAGATCACCTGGACTGCGGCGGCGAACGCCGGGATCAAGCCGGGAGAGTTCCAGGAGTTCCCGGTCTCGATGGGACCGCTGCCCGAGGTCACGCAGTTGGTGTTCCGGGTACTTCAGCACTACTCGGACGGCAACACGGCGCGCTGGATCGAGCCGCCGGCCGCCGACGGCACCGAGCCGGAGAACGACCCCGCCCCGGTGCTGAAGCTGCTCCCGGCCGCCGGGGAGGGCACGCCGGCGAACCCCGGCCCGGCCGTGGTGCAGCAGCAGGAGCCGGCGGCCGCGTCGAGCGAGGACGGTGGAGACCCGGCCGCGCTGGGGCTGGCGGTCGCGGGCCTGGTCGCCGGCCTCGCCGGCCTGGCGCTGGGCGGGCTGGCGTTCGCCCGTACCCGACGGCAGGCCGCGCCACCCGCCGCCTGATCCCGGGCCGATCCCGCACCTACCGGTGCTCTCGCTGGCCTGTCGGCAGAACTGCCGACAGGCCGGCGGCGTTTTCGGTCGATAATCCGTGTTGAAGCGATTTCGCTCGGTATGGTCGGCGGGTACTGCGACCCCGCCGCCGGTCGTGCGACGCCGTCGGCGGATACCGCGACCGGAGGGACAGAATCGGAATGCGCTTCGTGCGGCTGATCGCCGGGATACTCCTGCTCACGATCGGGCTGCCGGTGCTCCTCGTCGGCGGTGCACTGTGGACGCTCTCCCAACAGCGGAGCGGCGACGGGGCCTTCGTGGCCACCCTGGACCGGATCGAAACCGGCGGGCACGCCGTGGTCGTACCCGACCTGGCCGCGATGCTGCGCAGGGACGTGCCCTTCCTGGACGTCGGCCGGACCGGGCTGCGGGTCGTCGCCCGTACCGGAGCGGAGCCGGCCTTTCTCGGCCTCGCGCCCACCGCCGAGGTCTCGACCTACCTCGCCAACTCGCCGCACGTCCGGCTCGCCCGGGTCAGCGTGACCAGGGGCAGCCTGCCGGTACGCGTCGATCCGGCCGTCGAGCCGGCCACGGCAGCCGCACCCGCACTCCCGGGCGATCAGGGACTGTGGATCCGCAGGGGTCTCGGCACGCTGGAGCTGACCGCCGACGACGTACGCGCACCCCGGCTCAGCCTGGTCGTCATGCGCCCCGACGCGGGAGCCGGCGTCGTCACCGACCTGCGTGCCGAGGTACGCCCCGGCTGGCTCGATCCGGTCGCCTGGAGTTCGTTGGCCGTCGGCGGCCTGTTGGTGCTGTGCGGCGTCGTGTTGCTGGCCCGGCCGGTTCGTCCCCGCGAGGTGGTCTTCGTCGTCGAACCGAGCCAGGTACCGGTACTCGCCGCCAGGTTCGGTATCGCCACCCTGGACGAGGTCGGAGCCTCCTCGGAGGACCAGGTCGGAGCCTCCTCGGAACGTCCCGCCGGGGCGCCGGAGCGGCGGGCGGACCTGCCGGGTCGGGCCGAGGGCCCGCCGGACCGACCAGTGGGCCTGCCTACTCAGCCTGGGAACCTGCCGGGCCGTGCCGGACTCGGTGAGCCAGCGCCGCTGGCCGGCCCGATCGGTGCGCCGATGCGGGAGCCTGCCGCGTCACCGACCAGCGCGGCGTCGACCAGGGGCGGGTCGACCGATGTGGCGTCGACCGATGTGGTGCCGGCCGGGGCGGCGTCGACCGGGGTGGCGTCGGCCGGGGTCGTGCCGGCCGGGGTGGCGTCGGCCGATGTCGCGTCGGCCGATGTGGTGCCGGCCGATGTGGTGCCGGCCGGGGTGGCGTCGACCGGGATGGTGCCGGGCAGGGTGGTGCCGTCGGGGCGGCGGGTGCCGTCCAGCCGGCCGGCGACGCTGGCGGACGTGCTGACCCCGGCGGGCGGCACCGGAGCGGTGAGGTCGGGTCCTGGACCCTCTGCACGGCTGTTCTGGCCGCCGCTGAATCCGGCAGCGGGTGCCTCGACCGGCGCCGTGCCGGTGCCCGCCGCTGAGGGTGCGGTCCCTGCCACGGCCGGCTCTCCCGGTTCGCCGGGCGCGGTCAGACCGCCGGATGTCGGATCGACGGGCTCGGTGGCGGCAGTGCGGTCGGCCCGTGCTCCCGCACCGGCACCCGCGCCCGCGCCAGTACCCGCGCCACCACCCGCGCCGGTGCCGGCACCTTCGCCGACGCCGCCGTTGCCGGCCCCGGCACCACCGATGCCGGCGCCGCCGAGGCCCGTACCCGTTCCGGCGGCCGACGTCACCCCGGGACCGACCGGCGCCCCGACGGCGGCGCGGACGGCCGGAGCCGCGTCAGTTGACGAGTCGACAGCCGCGGCAGCCTCCTCGGCCCAGGACGGACCGGTTCGGCAGATTCCGCTGCGTCCGGCGACTCCGGGAACGGCGGCGTACGACGCCGGGCAGCCGCGTACGGGGCGTGGCGCACTGAACCGGCCGAGGGGCTACGAGCCGGCGACCAGGTCGGCTGCGATGGACGCTCCGGCGGCGCGGCACAGTGGCAACGCCGCCTTTGGGTACCCGGATGTCCCGGGTCAGGAGGAGGAGCCGGCCGGGCGCGGGGGCGACATCAGACGGCCCAGTCCGGGGCCGAGGCCCCGCTGACCTCGGCTGCCGGCTGATCCGCCCTCGGGGCGAAACCGGTCTGGGGCGGCGGGCTCGGGTCGTGCCGACCAGCCGATGCCGCCCGCCGTACCGTATCGACGCGTCCGTGTCGGCGCGTCCGTGCGCCCGTGCGCCCGTGCGCCCGTTCGAGACGACTGCGTCGAGACGACCGGGAGTGTCGAGACGACCGGGAGTGACGACCAGGACTGGTAGCCGGGAGTAGTGGCCGGAACTGCTGGTTGGGGCCTGCTTGGCGCCGTGCGGAGTCGGCCCGCTGAGGGCGACGGGGGTCGCGCTCTCCCCGCTGACCCCCATCGTCTTGAGGTCCCTTGCGTGGGGGCGGATGGCGGGTGGCCCCCCGCGCTGCCGACACGGGGGGCCACCTTCACCGGGGGATCGGTGTACCGAAGGGACGTTTCAGATGTTGTCGTTAGATTAGCCGCATCGAGACGTACTAGATAGATCTGTCCATTTGGTGCAACTTCTGCTACTGCTGGATACTTGATTCGTGTTTTGGGGTGTCGGTGCCCGTACCCGTGCCCGGCGACCGACGGCGGATCGGCAGCACGACGAGCAGCAGCAGCGCGAAGAGCACGTAGAGGTTGCGCAGCAGGAACTCGCCGGGGGCGTCGGTCCGGTCGAAGGCCCGTCCCCAGTCGTAGTACGAGACCACCCCGTACACGATCACGGCGGTGACCAGCGCGGCGAGCGCCAGCAGTGCCACCCTGCGGCGGCGCCCGGCCCGGCCGGCGGCCGGATCGGGGGGCCGTAGTCCGGCGTCCACCAGCACCAGCACCGCCGGGATGAACCAGTACGCGTGATGGGTCCAGGTGATCGGGCTCACCAGCACCGCGACCAGCCCGGTCAGGGTCAGCCCGGTGACCTCGTCACCGGCCCGGGCCGCCCGGGCGGCCCGCCACAGCCCGTACGCCGCCACGGCGACCACCAGCACCAGCCAGAGCGCCTGGTTGGGTTTTCCGGGAGTGGTGAACCGGCTGAGCAGCCCGAAGAGCGACTGGTTGCCGGTGTAGTCGGGCCGGCCGACCCGGTCGGTCAGCCAGAGCTCGTGGGTCCAGAACCGCCAGGAGTCGCTCGGGGCGATCGCCGCCGCCAGCAGCGTCGCGCCGGCCGCCGTCGCGGAGGAGACCAGCGCCGCCCGCCACCGCCGGGTGGCGAGCAGATAGACGATGAAGATCCCCGGATAGAGCTTGAGCGCCGTCGCCAGCCCGATCCCGACGCCGGCCCAGCGCGAGTTCCGGGGTACGGCGAAGAGCAGGTCGGCCAGGACCAGCACCACGAGCAGCATGTTGATCTGACCGAAGACGATGGTCTCCCGGGTGCTCTCCACGGCGAAGGCGAGCGGTACGGCGAGTCCCGCCGCGAACCACCGGGGTACCCCGTGCCGGTCGGCGATCGACGAGACGAGCCACCAGGTGGTCACCAGCAGGGCCAGTACGGTCAGCGCGGTGAAGACGCCGGCGGTGACCCCGATCTTCAATCCGGCGAAGGGGCGCAGCAGCAGGGCGGTGAAGGGCGGATAGGTGAAGTACAACTCGCCCTGCAACAAGTCTGCCTGGACGTAGTCGTACAGCGGATTTCCGTCCGCCCACCACCGCATCGCGCTCATGTAGATCTTGAGGTCGTAGAAGTTGTGTGGGGTGCTGACCAGGTAGAGCAGCGGCACCGCCGCGGCGACCAGCACCACGATGATGATCTGGCGTGCGGTGCGGCCGCCGGGATCGTCCTCGTCGGTGGCGGATGGCGCGGGGGGATCGGCTGGCACGGGAAAACCCTAGCGGGCCGTTCTGTCCACAGCGTTGAGGCGCGGGTCCCGGGGCTACGCGTAGTCTGATCGTCGTGGCTGATCTTCTCGTCTGGGTCGACTGTGAGATGACCGGGCTCGACCTCGGCAAGGATGCCTTGATCGAGGTCGCCGCGCTGGTCACCGACCGTGACCTCAACGTGCTCGGTGAGGGTGTGGACGTGGTGATCCACGCCGACGAGGCGGCGCTGGCCGGGATGCCGGAGATCGTGCGGGCGATGCACGAACGCTCGGGCCTGACCGAGGAGGCCCGCCGCTCGACGGTGAGCCTGCACGAGGCCGAGGACCTGGTGCTGGAGTACGTCACCTCGTTGGTCAAGGACCCGCGTACGGCACCGCTCTGCGGCAACTCGATCGCCACGGACCGCGGCTTCCTGGCCCGTGACATGCCGCGACTCGACGCCCACCTGCACTACCGCATGATCGACGTCTCGTCGATCAAGGAGCTGTGCCGGCGCTGGTACCCCCGGGTCTACTTCGGCCAGCCGGCGAAGGGGCTGGCTCACCGGGCCCTGGCCGACGTGCGGGAGAGCATCCGGGAACTGGAGTACTACCGGCGGACGGTCTTCGTGCCGCTGCCGGGGCCGGACGTGGACACCGCCAAGGCCATCGCCGCCGAACTCTGACGGCCTCGGCCGAGCGGTCGCGCCGCCGCCGGATCAGGGTGCAACCCGGTCGACGGCGGGGGGAGGGGTGTGGCTATCATTGGTCGTCGCCCTGCCGGGTCCGCTGGTCCGGTGGTCGCGGATGTTTCTGATCAAACTGAACATGGTGGCTGTAGCTCAGTTGGCAGAGCACCGGGTTGTGGTCCCGGGTGTCGTGGGTTCAAATCCCATCAGTCACCCCACTTGTGGATCTCCTCCACTGCTGGTCAGGCCCCCTCTTGACAGGGGGCCTTGATCGTTTCAGGGGACAGGGTGGGTAGATCGCGGAACGCCCCCGCCCTCTCGGAAGGTCCCGAGGAGGAGCGGGGGCGATGTCCGTACGGGGGGCGCTGCCGGCTCAGCCCGTGGTGGTGCCGGCGGTGGGCTCGGTGGTCGGTACGGTCGCCGTCTCGCCGACCGGAAGCGCGCTGCCCTTGACGTACTGGTCCCAGCTCATGTTCCAGTCGGTCCAGCCGTTGCCGTTCTCCAGCTTGCGCTCGGTGCCCTTGACCACGATCGGGTCGCCGACCCGGGTCTGGTTGAACAGCCAGTTCGCGTTGGCGGTGGACATGTTGACGCAGCCGTGCGACACGTTCGTACGCCCCTGCGAGGCGACGGACCAGGGCGCGGCGTGGATGAACTCGCCGCCCCAGGTGAGGCGCTGGGCGTACTCGATGTCGGTGACGTAGCGGTTGGCCGGGTTCGGGTCGTCACGGGTGTCGAAGACGGTCTTCTTCAGCTTCTCGATGACCACCATGGTGCCGCTGGAGGACGGGGTGCTCCTCTTGCCGAGGCTGATCGGAATGGTCTTGATGACCTTGCCGTCCTTCTTGACCGTCATCTTCTTGGTCTTGTTGTCGACGGTCATCACCACCGCCGGCCCGGTCTTGAGGTCGACGGTCAGGTCGGCCCGGCCGTACCAACCGTCGCCCATCGGCAGCCCACCGGCCTGGATCTTGTAGAAGATCTTGGTGTTGGCCTTCCAGTACGTCTTCGGGCGGTAGCGCACCTCGGTCGGGCTCACCCAGTGCCAGATCCCCTCCTGGACCGGGGTGGCCCGGACGGTCATCCGGCGCTGCACGTCGTCCCGGTAGTCCTCCGGCACGTCCCGGCTGAACTTGACGATCAACGGCATGCCGACCCCGACCGTCTGGCCGTCGCCGAGGAAGCTGGTCACCCGGATCTGCTTGCCGGGCTTGGCCATCGTGGTGAAGGTGTTGGTCGTCGTCGCCGGCTTGCCGTCGTCGCCGGTCGCGGTCACGGTCGCCGTGTACGTCGTACCGTATTCGAGCGCCTTCTCCGGCAGCCACGTCCCGGTGCCGGTGAGCGCGCCCTTGACGGTCTCACCGGCCGCGTTCTTGACCTCGACGGTGGTCTCGACGGCGTCCTTGCTGCTGAAGGCGATCTCCGCGGAGGCGGGTACGTCCTTGGCGTCCGCCGCCGGCGCGGTGATCGCGGCGGAGGCCTTCGGCTTCTGCTCGCCCTCGCTGCCGCCCTGGAACGACGGCCCGGCGCCCTTGTCGCCGTCGCCGGTGCAGGCGGTCCCGGTGACCGCCAGGGCGCCGGCGATCAGCACCGAGGCGAGGGCCCGGAGCGGCGCGGGCCGTCCCCGCGTCGCCAGACCCCGGTCGGAGGTACGACGGGTCAACTGATCTCGGCGTGGTCGCATGATCCCCTCACACTGCTGTTTTCCACAGCTGTACCCACTCGGTCCCCACGGTCATCCTCTCCCAATGACGTCCGTGAGCAAGCTTTCGTTTCCTGCCGTGCCGTAGAACACCATCGGATGGGGTCGATTTAGCCGGTTAGTGCCTCAAATGCCGATGGGGCCGTCCTCGATCCGTCTCGTCAGGCGCCCAGGTCGGCGGGAACCGGCAGGGCGCTGCCCTTGACGTACTCCTTCCAGGGCAGGTTCCAGGCGGTCCAGCCGTTGCCGGAGACCAGCTTCCGCTCGGTGCCGGTGATCGTCACCGGGTCGCCGGTCTTGGTCTTCTCGAAGAGCCAGCGGGCGTTCGCGGTGGAGACGTTGACGCAGCCGTGCGAGACGTTGCGTCGCCCCTGGTCACCGACCGACCACGGGGCGGCGTGGATGTACTCCCCGCCCCAGGTCAGGCGCTGGGCGAAGTCGATGTCGGTCACGTACCGGTTGGCCGGGTCCGGGTCGTCGCGGGTGTCGAAGACCGTGGTCTCCTTCTTCTCCATCACCACCATCGTCCCGCTCGACGACGGCGTGCTCTTCTTGCCGAGGCTCACCGGGATGGTCCGGACCAGTTTGCCGTTCTCGAAGACGGTCATCTTCTTGGTCTTGTTGTCGACCTTCATCTCGAACTTGCTGCCGATCTTGGCGGTCGCCTTGCGGTCGACGTTGCCGTACCGGCCGTTGCTCAGCGGGATGCCCTCCAGCCCGATCCGCACACTGAGCGTGGTCCCGGGCTGCCAGTACTCCGGGGCCCGGTAGTAGGCCTGGGTGCCGTTGGAGACCCAGTGCCAGGCGCCGGGCTGCGGCGGGTCGGAGTCGACGAACATCCGCCGCTGCACCCTGGCCCGGTCCTTCTTGGCGATCCCCGGCGAAAATTCCACCACCACCGGCATGGCGACGCCGTAGGTCTTGTCGTCGAAGAGGTAGAGGCCGGAGCCGATCACCGACCTCGGCTTCGCCATGGTGGTGAACGAGGTGGTCCTGGTCTCCGTCTGCCCGGAGGCGGAGGTCGCGGTGACCCGTGCGGTGTAGGTCTTGGCGTACTTCAGCGGCGCCGCCGGTACCCAGGACGAGGCGTCCGGCCGCATCGCGCCGCTGACCGCACCCCCACCGGCGACGGTCAGGCTGACGCTGCTGATCTTGCCGCCCTTGACGCTGGTGCCGATCTCGACGCTCACCGGCTGCTTCTTGGCGCCGTTGGCCGGGGTGACCGCGAATTCGAGCGGCTCGGCGGGTGGTGTCGGGGTCGTACTCGCTCCCGCCGCCGCGCCGTTACCGCTCACGATCTGCGGCTTCTCGTCCCCGTCGCCGCCACACGCCGCCGTACCCAGCGGCGTGACGACCGCCAGAGCGATGACCATCGCCCAGTTGCGCGTGCTCCTGCCCATCCCCACCTCGGTCCACTCGAATCCCGGGAGACATCGTGCACTATCGGGGCCACAGTTATAGCCCCGGACGCCGAAACTTATGGGCGTAATGCCCGTTTTGCCGCCCGGGTGGGCCGGTTGCGACCGGGAGGGGAACTGGTTGGAACCTCCTCGTCGGGCCGTGTTAAGGTTTCTCCCGTTGTCAGCGAGCGCCGCTAGCTCAACTGGCAGAGCAGCGGACTCTTAATCCGCGGGTTCGGGGTTCGAGTCCCTGGCGGCGCACCAACGATCAAGGCTCTGACCTAGGGTTTCGCGTTGGGTCCGAGCCTTTTTCGTGTCCCGTGCCGTGGCCAGGTGCTCGGCGGGTGCTCGGGAGCCTTTGGACGGATACCGCTGGCGTGGGATTGCCTGCGCTGTCGTGGACAGGCCCGGAGAATGAGCGCACGAGCGTCCCAGGCCGTCAGCCCTGATCATCGGTAGCCGCGTGCGACTCCTGGGCGAGCCGGGCCGCTGTCTCGAACGCCGCCGTCCAAGGGAAGACGCGCTGCCACGCCCGTAGGTGCCGTAGTCGACTCCGCTGGCGGCGGCGGGGGTGCTCGATGCTTTTCAGCGCATCAAGGGTCAGTTATGCGGGTCCTCGGACGTTGGCGGGGTGCTGCACATGAGCGATGGCCACGACGTGGGTGGTGGGCCAAATGCGCGCCGACTGGCCCGCACAGCCAGAGTGGCGAGGGCAGCGTTGGCGCCACCACCGATCACCGCGCCGATACCGAACGGCGCCACCCGACCGAGAACGATGATCCCCTGCTTGGTCCCGTACTTCGTGACGAAGTGTTTTCCCAAGATCCCGTTGATCTGACGCAACGTCTCGACAGGCACCTTGGCGACAACCTGACGTCCCCAGTGTTGCCCCGTACGCTCGGCGACTTTGGCAATGGTGGCGGAGCCCGACCCGCCGAGCATGATTCCCATCACGATCGTTCGGCGGCGCTCGATCTCGTCGATGCGAACCCCGTGGACCTCGGCGACCGAGAGCGCGAAGACGGCGCTCAGCTCAAGAGATGAGAGAGCCTCGCCGGCCGACAGTGCCAGTGCGACGCCTGTGCCGACGCCGGGTGCCGCCGCAGCTCCGCCAACTGCCGCACCCGTTCCGGTCAAGGCGCTGACGTACATCCGTTCCAGACTGCGGATCACCTGTGCTGGCGTCGCATCTGGATTCCGCTGGCGGGCCCGGGCGATGTTCTTGCGCACCAGCGGGCCCTGGACGGCGATCGCCTTGTCCACGAGGTCGAGGACTCGCTGCCCACGTACGGCTGCTTCCGGAACCGGTCCGTCGTGGGCGTCTGTTTCCATGCTTGAGCTCCTTGAGCCGTCGCGTCCCAGCTGAGTCCCCCATTCGACCAGCCGAGTGGCCGTTGCGCTAGACGATTGAACGGTGGACGTCGTACTGCCTGTGAGTTCCATCGAGGACACCTGGACGGCCAGACCTGTTGGGCTTCACGTCGAGCTTGTCGCGAACCTGGCCCGTCTCGTCGAGAACGAATCCAATTCGATCACGGCGGTTGGTACTCAGTTGCCGAGCTGTCGGGAGCGGCCCGGCATGCGCGCCTGTGCTACGGCGCCTACGACTGTCGCCGGATCGCTGCCGAGCGGTTCTGTCGCTGGGCGGCTTGACGCCAGGATCGAGAAATCGATAGCATCGCCGGTCGCGCTCAGCGGACATTCAAGGAGACGTCGTGGCGCTGGACAGTCCTAAGCTCCAGAAAGTCCTGGAAGAGATCAAGATTGGTGTCATCCAGCTTCCCGACTTCCAGCGCGAGTGGAAGTGGGACGACCAGCGAATACGCGAGTTGATCGCGACGGTGACCCTGGACTATCCACTCGGTGTCGTGATGACCTTGGAAACCGGCGGCTCGTCGCCGTTCCGGGCACGCCCGCTCACCGGAGCGGAGGATGCCGGCAGTGTCACCCCGGGTCTGCTGCTCCTCGATGGTCAACAACGGCTGACCTCGCTGTTCCAGTCGCTGCACCTCGCCCGACCGGTTCGGACGGTCGACGACCGGAACAAGGAACTCAGGCGCTGGTACTACGTCGACATCGTCAAGGCCGTCGGCTCACCCGCGGACCGGGACGACGCCATCGTTTCCGTACCCGAAGACCGCGTGTTGCGCTCGGACTTCGCCCGCAGGGTGGATCTCGATCTCAGCAGCACCGAGATGGAATGCCGGGCCGCGTACTTCCCGCTGAGCCAGGTCTTCGACGGTGACAAGATGACGGCCTGGCAACGAGAGTTCGTCAAGATGGACGACGGCAACTGGGACCTGTGGGCCCAGTTCCAGCAACAGGTGTTGAACAACATCAGGTCCTTCCAGATTCCAATGATCAGGCTCGGCGCCTCGACTACCAAGGATGCTGTGTGCTCGGTGTTCGAACGGGTGAACACCGGCGGCGTCCCGCTGAACGTCTTCGAACTGCTGACCGCGACGTACGCGGGTGACCAGGACTACGAGCGCGAGCAGGGGACCCACTATCGTCTCCCCGATGTGTGGCACGACATCAAGAAGAGGCTGGCTACCTCCTATCCGGTCTTCGGACGCCTCGAGTACGGCCTCACCGACGGACTCAGCAGCAGCGACTTCCTACAGGCAGTCACGCTGGTCGTCACCTGGGAACGGAAGCAGAACAGGCGGGCGGCCGGCGTCGCCTGCAAGCGGCGCGATCTGCTGGCCCTACCGCTCAACGACTTCCGCCGCGTCGCGCCGCAGGTCGCGGACGCATTCGAGTGGGTGGGTGAGTTCCTGAACCGGCAATGCATCGTCCGCTCCGCCGATCTGCCCTACCGGACCCAGCTCGTGCCCCTGGCGGCGGTCCGCACCATCCTCGGCGAGAGAACCGACGAGCCGGAGCTACAGGAGCGCATCGTGCGCTGGTACTGGTGTGGCGTTCTCGGTGAGATGTACGGCGGTTCGACGGAAAGCCGGTTCACCCGGGACGTCGAGCAGATCATCGCGTGGGCGCAGGATTCGGGGGGCACACCCGACACGATCACTGAAGCGGCCTTCCTCTCCGACCGCCTTGACAGCCTGACCACTCGGAACAGCGCCGCCTACAAGGGCATCTACGCCCTCCTGATCAAGCAGGGCGCAGTGGACTGGCATCACAGCGAGGCGCCGTTTACGCCCGGAACCCTGGTCCAGAACTCCGTCGACATCCACCAGGTCTTCCCGAAATCGTGGTTCGCCCGGCACGGCGGCCAGGACCGGCGCGGCAACTCCATCGTCAACAAGACTCCGCTGTCGTACCGGACCAGCAGGAGCATGACCGGCTCGCCTTCGGCCTACCTCAAGGTGCTGGCACAGGAGTCCGGCACCCGACCTGAATGGTTTGACGACGTGATCGCGACCCACCTGATCGACCCCGCGACGCTGCGGCACGATGACTTTGAAGGCTTCTATGCCGACCGCTCCAAGCGGTTGCTGGAGCTGGTGAACGAGGCAATGGGCAAGCGTACGGTCTTCCGCGACCAGTCAGATCGGTGACGACAGTGATCACCCAGCCACCCACGCCGCAGCAGATGAGCGCACTCAAGGGCAAGAAGCTGCCGGTCTCCGAGCTACTTGCCATGTTCGGCGTCCGTGTGCGCAACCACCAGACAGTCCCGGTCATCGTCGACGCGTTGCGGCAGGTGGGCCTCGGCACCGTCCCGTCCTTCACTACCTGCAACCTCGGGGCAAATGTGTTCGTGGTCGCCGCAGAGCAAGCGGACGCGACCGAGGCGGATGCCGAGGAGGAGGACTTCCAGCCTGGAACGCTGCCGCAGCAGTCGTTCAAGATCAAAGATGTTCCCTCTGCCCGTGCCGGAGTCGACTCCGTCCCGTCGACCGCACCACTGCACCACGCCATCCACATGATGCGGCAGAAGAACTACTCCCAACTACCGGTCATCGACGGGACTTCCCATCTCAAAGGCGTCATTACCTGGAGTTCTGTCGCCGCCTGCTACGAACAGGGAAAGGCGCCCAGCCTCGGCACCACGATGCTGACGGACGACCTTCCGGTCGCCGAAGTTCATCAGGCACTCTTTTCTCATCTGGCAGCTGTCGCCGAACATGGCTACGTCCTCGTCCGGAGTAACAGCGGCGCTATCGAGGGGATCATCACCGGCGCGGACATCACCGGCCGCTTCCACACCCTTGCGCAGCCGTTCTTCCTGTTAGGGGAGATCGAGTTCAGGCTCCGCTGCTGCCTCGGACCCAAGCTGAACGGCGAGCCGGTTCGGGCTATCCAGCCGAAGTATCGGGCGACCGGAGAGATCTCGGACCTGATGTTCGGCGACTACCTCAAGTTGTTGGACGGCGATCAGCCAAAAAAGGAGCTGCGGGCAAACGCCGACAAGAACTGGGCCACACTCGGCTGGACCACTGTGAACCGGGCGCAATTCGTGTACCAGCTGGATCAGGTGCGACGCATTCGCAACCGGATCGCCCATTTCGACGACACGCCGCTTACTCCACAACAGATTGATGAGCTTATGCAATTCTCCGGCCTGCTCAAACAGTTCTTGTAGTAGACGATCGAGGTCGCCAATGGACGGCCGGTGCTGGGTTGTGGGCTGTCGCTCCGGGCCGGCGGGCTGACATTCATCATCGCGCGGCGTCGGCATTGCCGGCTGCGCCACGTTCCCCGGCAAGTCGGAGTCGGGTCAGGATGTCGCCGATCTCGTGGGTTTCCTCGTGGTCCGGCCCGTACACCACGAGGAGATCTTCGTGCAGCGGGACGAGTTCGGCCTCTGCCTGCTCGACGTCCCGCTCGGCGAGCAGCAACATGGCGATGTCGCGGCGCAATTCCAGAGCGGTACGGGAGGCATCGCCCTCGGCCGTGCGTACCTGGGCCAGGACCTCGCGGAACTGACGTAGTGCGATCGTGGACTGGCCGAGGTTGGCACGGCAGAGGGCCGCCTGCCGGAGGCAGGCCATCGCCTCGTCGCTTTTCGGACCTCTTGTCCGGGCGAACGCTCCGACGAGCGCATCGAACTCGGGCAGCGCCTCGCGGAAGTCGCCTCCGACGACGAGGACCGCCGCCCGGCGTTGACGCAACTGCAGTACGCGCGAGCTTTCCGGCCCCAGTTCGGCAGCCGCCGGCTCGATGACCTGGCGCAGCGCCTCGGCGGCCTGGGTGTAGCGGTCGTCGTCGAGCAGGTCGTTCGAGTACGCGACAGCCTCGTCGATCAGGTCCCGCAGTGCCGTGCCGGGGGTGGTGTCCGACGGCTGCGGGGGGACCGACGGCTGCGCCAGCGCGGCCGACCCGTGCGGAAGACGAGATGGTTCGCTGCGCGGGCGGGGGGCGTTGGGGCGACGGTAGAGCAGTGTCGGGTCCGGCACGTCCGCGGGCTGCACCACCGCCGACGGCATGGCACCGGGCAGCGGGAGAAAGGGCAGCAGTTGCTCGTACACCTCGTAGGCGTCGCTCGGCCGCTGTTCCGGCGCCTTGGCGGTGAGCCGGAGCACCAGCTGTTCGATCTCCTCGGGCAGGTCGGCGCGGAGTTTGCGCAGCGGCACGGGGGCCTGGGAGACGTGCTGGAGCATGAGCCGGAACGCGTTGTCCCCATCGAACAACGGTTTGCCGGCCAGCAGCTCGTGCAGCACGCAGCCGAGGGCGTACAGGTCGCTCTGCGGGGTTATCTGCGCGCCGCGGACCTGCTCGGGCGGCATGTACCGATGGCTGCCGAGGACCTGGCCCGTCACCGTGAGCCGGGTGACGTCGGTACGCAGGATCGCGGCGATGCCGAAGTCGAGCACCTTCACGGTCCCGGTCTCGGTCACCAGGACGTTCTCGGGCTTGAGGTCGCGGTGCACGACGGGGATGGCATGGGCGTGCGACAGCACCGTGCAGATCTGCGCGGCGACCGCGACGGCCCAGGTGACCGGCAGCGGCTTCCCCGGTGCGAGGTAGGCCCGCAGTGACGTGCCAGGCACGTACTCCATGACCAGGTAGACCCGGTCGTACGACTCGTCGAGCACCGCGTCGTAGACCTGCGGCACACCGTGATGCTGGATGCGCGCCGTGACGCGGGCCTCGCGCCGGAAGCGTCTCGCGAACTCCTCGGCGGCTTCGACCGAGGCGATCACGTCGGTCCGGATCAGCTTCACGGCAATCTCGCGGTCGAGCACGGCATCGTAGCCGCGCCAGACCTGGCCCATGCCACCCGAGCTGATCTGCTCGACCAGCTCGTAACGGTCGGCGATCGCCTCTGGCCGCACCGCCATCCCTCCAGCATCCGGCTAAGTCCGCTGCGGAGAACAGTCTTCCCTCCGGCACGACAGCAGTCCAGAGCCGCCGGGTCACGCATCGTAGACGGACAGCCCGTTCCGGCGGCCGATGTGCGACCTCAGGCCGCGTCGTCCGTCACGCCTTCCTGCTGGCGGATCATCCGCCAGGCGGCGCTGCGGGCGCTGCGGTTGAGCGAGCTGCGGAAGTCGCGGTCAGGCCCGAAGTACTTGCGGCCGAGGTCGGCGACGGTGTCGAAGTGGTCCATCATCTTCTCTTCGAAGACCGGCTCGAAGACGTGGCCGAAGTTCTCCTCGTCGTCGTTGGCGACGGCGGCGAGCCGTACCTTCGGATCGGCGACCGCCTCGTTGAACGGGGTGACCACGTCCTCGTCGGTGAAGCTGGTGCCGAACCGCTCGTTGAACCGCTCGATCAGTTCGGAGAGCAGCGACTTCTCCGGCTCCTTCGCACCGCCGGCACCGTCGCCGAAGCCCGGCATCTCGGCCGGACCTTCCGGGTTGAGGCTGATGTCGTGTTCGCCGGTCTTTTCCACCCGCAGGTGGCTCAGGTCGACCTCGCCGATGTCGACGCCGCCGTCGCCGAGCCGGGGCAGCTTGTTGAGCAGATGCCGGCCGTAGAGGTAGAGCTGTTCGAGTTCGGGGTCGGCGTAGGGGACGATCTGGGCGAGGAAGCCGTACTTGCGGACGTAGTCGTTGAGGTCGGCCCGGAACGCCTCGGCGCTGTCCCGGTCCTCCTCGTCCTCGCCGTTCAACAGCGCGGCGAAGCGCTCGACGGCGGGGGCCAGATGCCGGTACAGCTCGGCGTGCAGCTTCGCCCACTTCGCCGTGTTGCCGGCGGCCTGCTCCTCGGCCGCCAGGTACGCCTCGACGAACGCCCGCATCTCCGCCTCGACCAGCAGGGACCGGGACATCACCCGGCTCTGCGCGGTGTAGAGCAGGTTCGGGTCCGAGGACAGGGTCTCGGCCTCCTCGAAGTACGGCCGGAACGCCTCCTTGATCTCCTCGGCGTCGTTGACGAAGTCCAGCACCGCCAGGTCACCCTGACTCTTTCGTTCGGCGGTGCGGTTGAGCCGAGAGAGGGTCTGCACCGCGGAGATGCCGGCGAGCTTCTTGTTGACGTACATGGTGGTGAGCAGCGGCTGGTCGAAGCCGGTCTGGTATTTCTCCGCGACCACCAGGATCCGGTACTCGCGCTGCCCGGCGGCGGTGCCGGCGCGGGCGCCCCGGTCGTCGGCGCGGGCGTAGCCGAACGCCTTGGGCAGGGACTTCTCCGGCAGACCGCCGTTCTCCTTCGACTCCGTGACCTCCTCGCCGTCGTAGCTGAGGGTGCCGGAGAAGGCGACCAGGACGCCCGGGTCGGGGTAGCCGCGGTCGCCGAGGTACCGCTTGATGGCCCGGGACATCTGCACCGCACTGTGCCGGGAGGCGGTGACCACCATCGCCTTGGCCCGGCCGCCGAGCCGACCGGCGGTGTGCGCCCGGAAGTGCTCGACGACGATCTGCGCGTGTTGGGCCACCGTGGACGGATGGGTCACCGCATACCGGGCGAGTTCCTTGTTCGCCTTTGAGGAGTCGACCTCGCGTTCGTCCGGATTCTGGCTGATCAGCTTCCAGTAGGTGTCGTAGGTGACGTAGTTGCGCAGCGGATCGAGGATGAAGCCCTCCTCGATCGCCTGCCGCATCGAGTACGTGTGGAACGGGTGGTATTTGCCGTCCTCGCCGGGGCTGCCGAAGAGTTCGAGGGTCTTGTGCTTCGGCGTGGCGGTGAAGGCGAAGTAGGAGAGGTTGCCGCTGCGCTGCCGCCTCCGGGCGCCCGCCGCCAGCTTCTCGTCGGTGGTCTGCGGCCCGGCGGCGCTGGTGGCGCCCGCGTCGTCGGAGTCGGTGTCCAGGCCGAGGTCGCGCAGCACCCTGCGGACGTCGGTGGCGGCGTCGCCGGACTGGGACGAGTGCGCCTCGTCCACGACGATCGCGAACCGGCTGCCCCGGATCTCGGTCGGGCTGCGCCTCAGGTAGTCGACCAGGGCGGGGAAGGTCTGCAGGGTGACCGTGACGATCTTGCCGGTTTCCTGGGAGAGCGCCTTGGCGAGCTGTTCGGATTTGGCGCCGTAGTTCTCGTCGATCGTCACGACGAGTCCGGCGGTCTGCTCGAAGCTGCCGACGGTGTCCCGGAGCTGGGCGTCGAGGTTCCGCCGGTCGGTGATGATGACTATCTTGTCGAAGACCGGCGTGCCGGGCCGGAGGCCGGCGGCGAGCGCGTCCGGGTCGAGCGTGGCCGGATCGGTCGGGGTGTGCAGCGACGAGAGCCGGTGCGCGAGCCAGGCGATGGTGTTCGACTTGCCGGAGCCGGCCGACGCCATCACCAGGTAGTTCTGCCCGGCGCCGTGCCGGGCGGCGTGCGCGGTCAGTTGCTTCACCGCGTGCCACTGGTGATAACGCGGGAAGATCAGGACCTTTCGGGTACGCCCGTCCGCGCCCTTTTCCTGGTGCAGGTGGGCGAAGCGTTCCAGCAGGTCGAGCCAGTTGTCCCGCTGCCAGATCTCCTCCCAGAGGTAGGAGGTGGCGTACTTGCCGAACTCGGTGGCGGGCGGGTTGCCTTTGCCGCCGGGGCGTCCCGGTCCGGCGCTGCCGGTGTTGAACGGCAGGAACCGGGTCTTCGTGCCACGGAGCTGGGTGGCGACGAAGACCAGGTCGGGGTCGACGGCGAAGTTGGCGATCACCCGGCGCGAGAAGATCAGCTCGGTGGGGTCGCGCTCGGTCCGGTACTGCTCCTTGGCGTGTTCGACGCCGGAGCCGGTGAGCGGGTTCTTCAGTTCGGCGGTGGCGACCGGAATGCCGTTGAGGAAGAGCGTCAGGTCGAGTTCGTTGCCCCGGTCGGCTTGCTTGGTCGCGTACGCCAGCTCCCGGACCACGGTGAGCCGGTTGCGCCGATAGTCCGTCAGGATCGCGTCCGACTCGACGAACGACGGCCGGAAGTACGCGAGCCGGATCCGTATCCCGTGGTCCTTGACGCCCTTCCGGAGTACGTCGAGCAGCCCGTCGCTGGCGATCGCCTGGTCGAGCCGCTTGGCGAAGCCCCGCTGGGCGTCGTTCGGGTCGCCGCCGTAGTAGGTGACGAGGTCAGCCCATTCGTCGGGCTGGGTCGCGCCGATGAAGGTGAAGAGCTGGTAGGTGTCGAGGCCGAGTTCGGGCCGGTAGTCGGCCTTGCTCCCCTCCGCCCAGCCGTTGTCGAGCAGGGCGGCGACGATCGCGTCGCCGAAGACCTGTTCGTGGTGGACCGCCATCTCGCCTCCCGCACCGGGTCCGCGTAACGGCCGGACCCCGCTGGAGCCTACTGCGCCGCGACCACTCGAGGTCCTCTGTCCGACCTCGGCTGTGCCGGGGATCTGGCTTGCGGGGTGTTGACCGGGTGGGACACGCTGAACGTGGCATTTTGACGGACGGCGATGAATCGGATGCTCTGCGCGTCTGACGACTGCTCCGCTGCGGCCTTGGCGTGGAGGGATGGCGCGTGCTTCGGATGTACGGGGATCCGGACGAGTTGGATCGGCTGGCGGGCCGGCTGCGGCAGCGGGCCGCTGAGGTCCGGGAGCGGGCGGCCGACCACGAGCGGCAGGGGCAGGCGGCGCGGTGGGTGTCGGTGTCGGCGCAGGCGTACCGCGATCAGGTGGGCCGGGACCGAAGGCAGGCGGACCAGGTCGCCGACGAGCTGGACGCGGTGGCGGACGCGGTCGTGGCGCACGCCCAGGAGGTACGCGAACTGATCGCGCTGATCGCCCGGATCGAGGAGCAGGCCAAGGCGTGGTTCGCCGCGACCGCGGAGCGGATGAAGGAACTGGCGCCGCTGGTCGGTGGCCCGTTGATGAAGGCTGCGATGGAGGCACCGTGGGCGGGCTGGCCGGTGCAGCCCGGTAACCTGCCGGCCTCGGGGGACCAGCGCTGGCTGGAGGTCGGCGACTTCCTCCGGGGCAGGGGAGTGCTCTAGGTGAGCGCCGACAGTGACGTGCTGCCGGCACACCGGCTGGTGCTGAGCGCTCCGGAGTGGACGTTGCTGGTCCGTCGTACGGGGCTGGCTCCGCCGCCCGGGTTCGTCGTACCGGACGAGCCAGAGCCGGACATTCTGCGCGTCGCTGGGGAGGCGTTGGCCGCCCGCGGTGTGGTGACCGTCGACGACGATCCGGCGGAGTGCCGGCCGGTGGAACCGGTGCTGGCGAATTTGGCGACCTTCGTGGCCGCGCGGGCGGTGATCCAGGTCGAGGCGTCGGTCCAGGGGCGGTCGACACGGGCGGTCTTGGCGGTGGCCGGACCGGCGGGAGCGGCCCTCGTCGGGCTGGCCGACGGTGCTGTCGAGTTGTCGATGTTCGAGGCGGTGGCACTCGGGCGTGAGCTAATCCGGGTCGTACCGGCGGAACGGGACCTCGCGGGGACGACGACACGGCTCGGCCAGGCGCTCGGCGGCGGCGATTCGCGGGTGTCGGGGCGGCTGCCGCTGGCGGCGCTGGCCGAGTACACCCGTTCCGGTGACCTGGCGGGGGCGGCCGGACGTGCCGAGGCGGTGGCGGCGTTGGGGTTGACGGCTGCGCAGGTGCGGCTGGTCGAGCAGGTGCAGGCGCGTGCGACCGGGGTGTTGCGGGTGCTGGTGAGTGGCCGCAGCGGTCCCGGAGTGGGGATGGCGCAGGTGGTCTGGCTGGCTACGGAGGACGGCTGGCTCGGGTTGCGTCCGGAGCCGGATGGTTCGGGCCGGCGGATGGTGTCGATGCGGCCGGTGGCCCGGGAGGAGATCGGGATGTGGCTGGCGCCGTACCTGGGACAGCTCGTGGAGGGCGGCGATGGGTGATCCGGAGTTCCAGGTCAGCGGCGGCGCCGGTGGGACGGGTGCCCGGTACGACGACATCGGCCTGCTGGCCCGGCACAGTGACGACCTGGCCCGCGACCTGGCCGGGATCACCGTGCAGGGGCACGGCATGCTGGCCGATCCGGACCTGATGGCATCGGCGGTGCTCAACCCGGACGGGTTCGCGAGGATCGAGGCCGGCCTGCTGCGGCCGCTGGACGGCCCGCAGGGGTTGACCGCGTTGTCGTTCGGGTTCGGGCAGCGGGCGATCGCGCTGCGGACCGTCGTCGCCTCCTACCAGGCCGTGGACGAAGAGCGGGCCCGGACGATCGAGACCCTGCGCTGGGTCCTCGGCTACGGCCTCGGTACCGGGATCAAGGCCGGCGTGCTGGGGCCGGTGACGCTGCTGCCGTTGGCGCCGCTGGCCGGCGCCGGGGCGCTGGTGGCCGACGACATCGACTGGGAGCAACTGGTCACCGACCATCCCGGGATCGTCGACACCCTCATCGGGCTGGGGCCGGGGCTGATCAGCAGCCTGCCGGGCGCTCCGATGGTCGGTGACGTTCCGGGCGCGGCGGACCTGCTCGGCGAGTTCTACGACGACGGCACCTACTCGGTCACCGTGCCGGACGTGCACGGGACCGGTACCAATATCGACACCTCTGACCTGATGGTCAGGCCGCCGCAGGGCTTCGGTGACCTGATTGCCGGGCTCAATTACCGCAATGGCGAGTCCGACGCTGGTGAGCCGGATCAGATCGACGTTCGGGTGATCACGCATCCGGACGGCAGCACGGCGTACGTCGTCGACATCCCCGGCACCAAGGAGATGAACATGCCGTGGAGTGCCGACAGTCCGTTCCTCAACGACATGGGTACGAACGTGCACGTCCTCGGTGGCGACACCACCTCCCGGCAGCACGCCATCGCCGAGGCGCTGAAGATGGCCGGGGCGGGCGCCGACGACCCGGTGATGCTGGTCGGGCACAGCCAGGGCGGGATGGTCGCCGCCCAGGCCGCCCAGGACACCGCGACCGGCGCTTTCCCCTACAACGTCACCCACGTCGTCACCGCCGGGTCCCCGATAGGGAACACGGACATCCCGGCCGGTGTGCAGGTACTGGCCTTGGAGAACGCGCGCGACATCGTGCCGCACCTTGACGCAGGCGACAATCCTGACCGGCCCAACCTCACCACGGCCACCTTCGACGACCAGCGGGGCACAATCGGCGAGAATCACAGCACGAGAGCGGCGTACCTGCCCGCCGCACAGGCACTGGACCGGAGCACGGACCCGTCGGTGCAGGCGTACCGGGACAGTGCTGGCGCGTTTCTGAACGGCGAGGCCGTGGAGTCGAAGGTGTACGAACTACACAGGGTGCACTGATGCGAATCGACGGGAGAGCGACGATGCGGCGGTCGAGGAAGCGCCAGCAGGTCCGTGCTGGCGGACTGGTCGCGTTGGCGGTGAGCATCCTGGTTGCTGTCGCCTCCTGTTCCGTACTGGGGGACTCGGACCAGGAGCGGGCAGAGTCGGACGCGATTGCCACCGCGATACAGGAAACTCTGGCGCAACGTCCGGACGTGGTCCGGGTGGAGGTCGGGTACCAGAACAACATAAGCAATCCCGCGAGCGCCTCCGTCACCGCGTTCCTGAAACCCGGAGCCGACTTCGACCGGTTCATCGACGAGGCCGTCCGGCTGCTCTGGCTGAGCAAACTCAGTCCGCTCAGCGGAATCAGTGTCTCGGTCTCGGACGATGCAGACATCCACCGCGGCACCACCCGGTACGTGGCACCTGCCGACGAGGACAAGGCTGAGCTGGAGCAGAAGTACGGGCCCCGCCCGCCGGGATAGTCGCGGTGCGCTGCGGTCACTGTCGGGCCAGGCCGATGGTGGCGGCGAGTCGGGTTACGTCGGCGGGGGTGGGACCGGTGCGGAGTACGGCAGTCAGTGCGGCGCGGGCGGCGGGGCGGGTGCGGGTCTCGGCCGGGGCGATGCGGTCGGCGATGACGAGGGCGCGTCCGGCGGCCTGCGGGTCGCCGGCATCGAGGTGGGCGCGGACGATGTCGATCAGGTGGGCTGCCCGGTGTTCGGCGGGGAGTCGGTTCCAGGCGGCGCTGGCGGTGGCGTGCTGGTGGGTGGTGATGGCGTGGCGGGTGTCGCCGAGTTCAGTGGCGATCAGGGCGCGGGCGAGGTCGACGGTGGTGGGGCCGAATCCGAGGTCGCCGTTGTCGGGGCGGGCGTGGTCGCCAAGGACGGTGGCGAGCCGAGCGGCGCGGTTGGCGAGGTCGCGGGCGGCGGTGGCGTCGGCGCAGGTGGCGGCGGCGATGGCGGCTTCGGTGAGCAGGGTGCCGGCCAGGGCGAGATCGCTCGGCGCGGAGGCGCGGGACGGCGCCGGGAGGAGACGGTGGGCGGCGGTGATGGGGGCAGCCATCGCGAGCCGGCCTCGGCACAGGGCGCGTAGTGCTTGGGCGAGGGGGATGGCGGCGACGGCGGTACGCCGTGGGTCGCCTGCGGTGGCGGCCATGGCGCGGTCGGCGGCGAGCCAGGCGAGGTCGGCGGCGTCGAGTTTGACCAGGGTTTGGGCGGCGAGGCGGTAGACGCGTACCAGAAGATCGGCGGTGTGTTCGGTGCCGGCGGTTGTCTCGGCGTGGCGGATGTCGGTGAGCAGGTCGGGTAGGAGTCGCATGACCTGTGGGTGGTGGGCGTGCCGGTAGGCAGCCCAGGCGTGTCGTAGGCGGCGGTCGAGGTGTGCCGGCGATGGTGGTGGCTGGGATGGTGCGTCGGTGGTGGTTGTGGGGGTGGGGTAGCAGGCGAGGGCGGCGCGGACGCGGTCGACGGCGGCGGTGAGACCGGTGGCGGGTGCGCGGCGGGCGGGGTGGGGGAGCAGAACTTCCGGATCGACGCCGAGGACTGCGGCGACGGCTTCGATGACGGAGAGCCGGTCGAGGGTACGCACACCGCGCTCGATCTTGTCGACCCAGCTTTTGGATCTGCCGAGTCGGTCGGCGAAGACCTGTTGGGTCAGGCCGAGCCGGGTGCGGAGTTGGGCGACGCGGCGTCCGATCGGGAGGTCGGTGCGGTCGGGTGGGTCTGGTGTGGTCATCGAGCCTGGGTCCGGTGGAGGGCGTGAGTGGATTCGCCGCAGCGCGGACACCAGCGGGACTTGACCCGGAACGCGAAGAGGCCGAGTACGAAGCCGGGGAGCAGGCCGCCGAGTGCGATCAACGAGATGCGGAAAACCACGATCACTCTCACCTTCTGGCGAGGCCGGAGGCCGGGCGTTGCCGCGCCCGAGCCTCCGGCACTACTGCGGCTCGAACCAGTTGTCGCTGATTCGCAACGGCCAGTTGACCCGAGCCGGGCAGTGGCCGGTGCAGGTGCGCGCAGTGCCTACCGGTGCGGATCAGTGCGCCGGACCCCCAATACACCACTGGTTCCGATACCCTCCGTCTAAGTAGCCGCTACGCGTGAAGGGTCGGGGACGATGGCATCCAGCGAAGCGCCGATCGTTCGTTTACTGGCCGAGGTGGGGTGGCAGCCCGAGCAACTCGCCAGGCGACTCAACGAGTCCGCCGAACGGCATGGCCGCGCGGAACGGCTACACCCCAAGACGCCGTACAAGTGGAGAAAGGGCGACGTGCCCCGGAGTCCGTGGCCGTCTCTGACGACTGCACTACTGTCCGAACAGTTGCAGCGGATGATCACCCTTGACGAGCTGGGCTGGCCAGACGATGGATTCGAGGCCGCGCCAGCCTCCGTGGGTCTGGAACTGCCCTGGTCATCAGAAGGGGCCTTGCAAGCGGCCGTTGTCGTCAACGAATCTGAGAGCATGATGCACCGGCGGATGTTCCTCACCCTGCTTGGTACCGGACTGACCTCACCTGCGCACGAGTGGCTGATCGCTCAGCCGCCGGAGAACGTGGCATCCTCCGCTGGTCGTCCGCTCTCTGCCGAGGTCGTCGACCACATGGACGCCGTGACAGCCAGCCTCCGACGCATGGACGACCATCTCGGCAGCGGCCAGACCCTGGGCTTGGTCCGCCAGCATTTGAGCACTGTGGTTGACGTGCTGCGAGGCCGCCGTTACCCGGACGCTGTCGGTCGGCGGCTCCACTCCACCGCCGGTGAGCTACTACGCCTCGCAGGCTGGCTCTCCTTCGACGGCGGCCAGCACAGTCAGGCACAGAGATTCTGGATCGCTGCTCTCTATCAGGCCAACGCGGCAGGTGACCGTGGACTCGGGGCAAACATCCTCGGCTTCATGTCCTGCCAGGCCAAGGACCTCGGTCAGTTTCGGCAAGCCGTGACTCTCGCTGAAACGGCGAGAGCGAGCTACCCGGGCACGAGCCCGAAGGTGTCGGCGATTCTCGATTTACGAGCGGCGGAGGCGTACGCCAACGAAGGGTCTGCGACAGAAGCATGCCGCGCCCTCGACAGTGCCTTTGGAAGGCTAAACGGCAGCCAGCCGCAGCATGGCAATCCAGACTGGTCTTACTGGATCGACGAAGCGCAGGCTCACGCGCAAGCCGGCTATTGCCACCTGAAGCTCGAATACTGGCCACGAGCCCGAGAGCACCTACGAGCTGCGCTGCGTTTGCAGGGGAACGAGTGCACCCGTGAGGGAGCGCTGCGGAATACGCTGCTTGCTGCGACCTACGTTCAGCAAGACCAACCGGATCTAGACAAGGCGCTGGCACTTGGTGACCAAGCCGTTCACACCCTCACCAGGCAGGTCAACTCCCCGAGGTGTATCAAGCACGTACGGAACTTGGTCGGCACCCTCGCACCCTACCGACGTACCTTTGCTGTCCGGCGGTTCTGTCAGGACGCGAAAGAACTTGTAGTCAGCATCAACGATGCCGTCCGATAAAACCGCTCGCATCTATCGGGTAAGCCCTGCTTGATGCAACTCATCTTGGCTCAGTCGGTAATTCCTGATCCATCTGCCGTCGATACATCAATCTGCCCTGTGATGGCGGCGGTGATCAAAGCTCGTCGGCGTTCCTCGGCGAGGGACTTCGAGCTTTCTACGGCGTCGCGTAGTGGCCGAGCTGAGCTAATCAATTCGCCAATTCTCTCCTGTTCTCCTGATGGAACGTCGGGTATTGGGATTCGGCCAAAGAGGTCCCAGTTCCGGAAATCAACTGCTCGCTCTCGGGTGCTGATGGCGAATAGTCCCAGGTACCCAGAGACCGCGAGAATTCGAAGCATCCTGCCTAGGAAAAAATTATTGTGGCCAACTTGGGGTGCGCAGACGTGATAGACCGGGCTGCAGTTTCCGGCTGACTCTGCAGTGCCGATTGCGCCCGCGAATCCATCTAGGCCGTGGATTACGATGTCACCCACCTCGACATACTGTCCCTGTGCTTCCGTTGATGACGAAAGGGTATAACCCTCGGCTCGGCGTATTGAGCGGGCTATCACCTGACCATCCCGGAATGCGGTAACAACCTCGCTGCCGGGGGTGGCGGGCCGGCTCAACTTGGATAGCATGCGCCGAATCGGCGACACGGGTCGGCCAGAACAGGTGTCTACGAGTCGACTGGCGCCAACATGTCCAAGTATGCGGCTCTCTATTTTCTCCTCAAGTAGCGCAAGTAGCTGGATCTTTTTGGAAACTAGGGCGTCCAGCTTTCCGAGCTTAGCGTCAAGAAATGCGACTATTCGTCGCTGCTCTTCCAATTTGGGTAAATGAATCGTCAGGCGCGTGATGTCCGAAGGATTGACGCGCTGGTGGCTGCGTGTCACGGACTGCACGCGAGCGCCGAGGTCCTGACGCACGCCTTCCGACTGCAGAAAATAGACTAGAAACTTGGGATCTAGGTGCGGCCCTGCGACCAGTCCCACGAATTCCGTCGACGATACTAATGGAAGATCCCCGTGTGCCTGTGTCTGGACGACGCGACTTATTCGCGGATTCAATTTGCTGATCAAGACCTCGCCACCTTGGAGGTGGAGTTTCGCTGACCTGATATCTTCTGTATATTCAACCTGCCCAGTGCCGGATGCATCCACCGACGGGATACTGTAGTGGGCGACCCTATCGCCAATCTCGGTTGGCTCGATAACCTGGCGCCGCTCGTGGGCCACTGACCACAGTGGAACTCTTTTCCACTCGCCCTTCATTCAGTCACCTGGCCAAGCAATGCTTGTATTTCCGCCTCGAGTTTCTGGAGTTCTGCGTCGATTTCTGCGAGTGGCCTTGGGGGTTTGTAGACGTAGAAGTGCCGCGTAACGGGGATCTCGTACCCGATCTTGGTTTTGGTGTGGTCGATCCAGGCGTCCGGGACGTGTGGCAGCACCTCGCGGCGTAGGTATTCCTCCACGTCCTCGTGCAGCGGCACGTTCTCGTAGTCGCGCAGCTCGGTGTCCGGCTCCGGCTCGCCCTTGACCATCTGCACCTCGCCCTCCGGGTCACGCACGCCCAGGACCTCCCGCAGCGCCTTCTGGAACGGGGCGCCGCTCGGCCAGAGCACCCCGGCCTCGGCCATCGCCGACCGGACCGCGTCCCACGCCGCCCGCTTCGTGCCCCACGACCGCCCGACCAGCGGCTTCAACGCGGTCTCGAACGCGTCGACGTCCAGCGCCTTCCCGATCGGCTTGGAGTCGCGTACCCGGGTCAGGGTTTCGTCGGTGACCTCGAAGCGGAGCTTGAGCGGCCGTTCGACGGTGATCCGGCGATAGCCGAAGTCCTCGTTGGCGAAGACCTGCACCTTCTGGTGCTGCGGGTGCTCCGGGTCGGCGGCGGCGTGCAGCGCCTCGCCGTAGAGCCGGGTGATCTCCTTGATCTGCTCGTCCGTCAGGTACTTCCGCTTGTCGCCGAGCGACTTGCGCATCTTGGCGAAGTAGTCCCGGGCGTCGAGCAGGATCACCTTGCCCCGGTGGTCGGGGAGCTTGCGGTTGGTCAGGATCCAGAAGTACGTCGAGATGCCGGTGTTGTAGAAGAGCTGATCCGGCAGCGCGACGATCCCCTCCAGCCAGTCGTTCTCCAGGATCCACTGCCGGATGCGGGACTCGCCGGACTCGGCCGCCCCGGTGAAGAGCGGCGAGCCGTTGAAGACGATCGCGATCCGGCTGCCGCCCTTGCCATCGGCGGTGACCGGCTTCATCTTCGAGATCATGTGTTGCAGGAAGAGCAACGACCCGTCGTTGATCCGGGGGAGGCCGGCGCCGAACCGGCCGCTCTCGCCGAGCTGCTCGTACTCGCGCTCGATCTCGTCCTTGACCTTCTTCCACTCCACCCCGAACGGTGGGTTGGCCAGCAGGTAGTCGAAGTGCTCGCCCCGGTGGCCGTCGTCGCTGAACGAGTTGCCGAACTTGATGTCTTCCGGGTCCTGACCCTTGATCATCATGTCGGATCGGCAGATCGCCCAGGACTCCGGATTCAACTCCTGGCCGAAGACCCGCACCGTGGCGGCCGGGTTCAGCATCTTGATGTGCTCCTCGGCGGCGGAGAGCATGCCGCCGGTGCCGCAGGCCGGGTCCATGACCGTACGCGCCACACCCGGCACGCTCAGCGCGTCGTCGTCCGGGGCGATCAGCAGGTTCACCATCAGTTCGATGACCTCGCGCGGGGTGAAGTGCTCACCGGCGGTCTCGTTGGACTGTTCGGCGAAGCGCCGGATCAGCTCCTCGAAGACGTACCCCATCTGGTGGTTCGAGACGTTGACCTTGGGCTGACCGCGGTCGTCGAGCAGGATCTCGCCGGTCTTCGGGTCGCGCTGGACCGGGTCCAGGTCCAGGTCCGCGAAGCGGCCGACCACCCGGTAGAGCAGGTTCGCGCCGTCGAGCCGGCGGATCTGCTGCGGGAACTCGTACCGGTGCAGCACCTCCTGCGCGTTCTCCGAGAACGCCCCGATGTAGGCGAGCAGGTGCTTCATGGTCTGGGCCGGGTCGGCGGCGACCGACTTCAGCGTGTAGCCGCTGATGTTGTAGAAGCTGTGCCCGGCGGCGCGGCGCAGGAACCGGGCCACGTCCACATCGTCCCGGCCCTCGAACCTCTGGTACGTCTCCCGCACCTTGTCCCGGGTCGGCGCCAGCACACACTCCAGCCGGCGGAGCACCGTGAACGGCAGGATCACCTTGCCGTAGTCGGACTGCTTGTAGTCGCCGCGTAGCAGATCGGCGACCGACCAGGCGTGGTTCGCCAGTTCGGTGTGTTTCCTGGTGCTCAACGGGGTCCTTCCGAAGTGCCGTCGGGTGGGAGCAGGGCGCCGCCGGTGAGGCCGGCGGCCAGGGTACGGGCGGTCTCGTCGGCGAGGCGGTCGGCGAGATCCGCCGCCGTACGCATCGCGTGGAGCTGGCGGAACGCCCGGCCGTACCGCTGCTGTTCGGCGAGCGGCAGCAGCGGGATCCGCAGCCGGCGCGGATCGACCCGCACCACGGAGGTGCCGGACGACGCCGCGCTCAGATTGTCCTCGGCGGAGAGGAATCCGGCGAGGAACCACGGGTCGAGTCGGGCCGGATCCGGCCGAAGGAGGTGCAGGGCTCGGCCGAGCAGACAGCCGGCATCGCCGGAATCGGCGACCCGGGCGGTGCCGGCGCCCTCGTGCAGCAGCTCGGGAAAGATGACGTCGCCTGGCTGGATCTCGATGTCCTCGTCCGAGGGTTCGTCGTCGGCCGTCCCGGAGGCGGGCCGGCGGGCCACCACGTCTTGGGCGGTGAGGACCCGTCCCCCGCCGGGCTCCCGCCCGGTGGGGGAGGAGCCGCGGACCACCGCCGGGGCGCGGAGCAGCGTCAGCGCCTCACCCCGGAGCAGGTCGGCGACGCTCGCGGTACGCCAGGAGACCGCCTCCGCCCCGGCCGGCGGCCAGGACTGCCCCCCGCTGAGCCTCGCCAGGCCGCTCGCCGCCCGCCGCAGCCGGCTACGCAGCTCGTACGCCAGCTCGGCGAGTTCGTCTGGCTTCGCCGGGACCGGCGCGGCCCGGACGTGTCGAGTCGGAGTGAGGTCGACCGCCTCGTCGAGCAGGTCGACAACCGGTACTGCCCGAGCCGTGCTGGGGATCGGCTCGAAGTTCTCCGGCTGCCGATCGAAATCGTGCCAGGCGTTGAGCACCGCGCCGCGCAGCGCGGACCAGTCCGACCCTGGGCGCCCGCCCGACCCGTCGACGGCGCGTCCGGGCTCGGGGGCTTCCACCATGAGCACGGTCGACGGCAGGGCCGCCTGCGGGTGCGGCCGTTCGAGCAGCCACAGGTGCAGGCTGATGTGCAGCGGTTGGGCGACACCAACGGGCAGCGCGAGCACGGCACGCAATGCTCCACTGCGGACCATCTCGGCCCTGATCCGCCGGCCCGACGGCCGGAAGGCGGGACCGGGCGGCATCAGCAGCACCGCACGGCCACCCGGGGGCAGGTGTGCGAGACAGTGCTGTAGCCAGGCGAGTTCCGGCTCGCCCTTCGGCGGCAGACCGAACAACCAGCGCGGGTCGTAGGCCAGGTCCTCGTGGCCCCAGTCGCGCTGGCCGTAGGGCGGCGCGCATAGCACAGCGTCGGCGGCCAGCGCCGGGAACGCGTCGTGCCGCATGCTGTCGCCGACCTCGACCTGCGGCCTTGTGTCCTCGGCCTCGATCGCTAGCCGGGCGGCGGCCTGCGCGGCCACCGCCGGCACGACATCCTGGCCGTACACCTCGGCCGCCCCGCGTTCCGCGGCGGCCAGCAGCAGGCTGCCGCCGCCGCAGGCGGGGTCGAAGACCTTTTCCGGGTACGGCTCGCCGGGGCCGGCGAGGAGGTCGGCGATCAGGTCGGCCACCGGCTGCGGGGTCAGGTACTGGCCACTCGCCTTGGTGTCGTTGAGGTCGCCCTCGGCGAGCACGTCGAGGGTCCGCGCCGGCCCCTCCTCGGCGATGCAGCGCAGCAGCGCGCGAAGTAGCCCGACTTCGCTGGCGTGGTAGGTCAGGTTTCCGGTGCCGGGGATGCCGGCGGCGTGCGACCGGGCTGTCCGCTCTGCCCATCCGGGCAGCCGGTCATCGGGAACTTCGGCGGCTTTCCGCACTGTGTCGGCAACGCGACTCACCGCGACGACGAGCGGGAGCAGTGTGCTGCGGTGTGCGACGTCGGATGCGGAGGCACGCAGGGCGGTGCGCAGGTCGTCGGCCGAGGACGCTGCGGGCAACTGACCGCGTGCGGCGAGCCAGGCCCGGACCGCCGCCAGGTCGTACGCCGGGCTCGTCTCCGTTCCGCCCGTCGGCGCGGGGAAGTCCGGGTGACGCCGACGCCAGTTGCTCACGGTGGCACGGGTGACGCCGGCCAGCCGGGAGATCTCGGCGGCGGTCACCTGGCTGGACTGTGGCATGGGCGTCCTGTTCGGTCGTCTGCGCTGCTCGTTCGCACACCTTACACGACCCCGAGAGCGTTTAAACGCTTTGACAGTGCTTTCACTTGACAGCGGTGCTACGGTGTTTTCGGTGACGGCAAGCGGGGCTCTCCGCTCGGCCGCCGCTGATCTCCCCTGTCCGCGTACCGGACGGGCCTGTTCACCCCCCATTCCTGGAGGACGCGTCGTGTCCATCACCATGCCCACCGCTGCCGTCGAAGGCATCCAGCTCACCGTCACCCCGTTCCGCGCCGACGCGGTGGTCGGCACGATCGGGCTGCCGGCGCTCCTTCAGCTCGTACCGTCGCCGAAGGTCGAGGAGGACAGGCGGGCGATGAAGTTCTCGCCCGGGGCGATCCGCCGCCACGCGGAGATCCGCTCCCTGGTGCAGCGCACCCTCAAGGCCAGCCAGAAGGGACGCAACGTCGCCAGCTACGCCCGCTACATCGCCTCCGGCATCAACGGAGACTTCGGCTCCGGCTGGTCCACCCCGCCGATCACGCTCTGGCTCGCCGACGACCCCGGCGCGGTCAGCGACGAACTCGTCCCCGGCAGCGGCATCCGGCGCATCACCCTGCTCGCCGGCTCACCGGTCGTCGCGATCGACGGCGAGACCCAGGTGACCGCGCTGCACGAGCTCTACGACGACCCCGACCGGTACGGCACGACCTACCAGCAGCTCAACACCGTCCGGCTGCCGTTCGAGCTCTACTGGGGACTGGGCGTCGAGGACGCCCGGCAGATCTTCTACGACCGCAACGTCGAGGGCGTCTCGGTCGACAAGAACCTCGCGATGTCCATGGACCAGCGGGACTTCGGCACCCAGCTCGCGCATCGGGTCGCCGAGGCGGTCAAGGTCGAGCACGACGGCGAGATGGTCCCGTTCACCAGGCTCGTCCAGTCCCGCAAGCGGCAGCTCACCAAAACCGACCCGGAACTGGTCACGCTCTCGGCGCTGCGGGTCCTCGTCGTCACCACCATCTACGGCCGTCCCGGGCTGGCTCTCTCGTCGGCCACCGTCCGGCACAGCGATCTGCCCGCCGGGGTGACCGCCGAACAGGTGCGGCGGCGCGTCGTACCGCTGCTGTCCGGGCTGCTCACCCAGCTCCACCCGCAACTCGCCGCCCGGTCCGCCGCCTCCGCCCCGGCGGTGCTGGCCGGGATCGGCATCGCCGCACACCAGGCCACCGGCTGGGCCACCACCGGCCTCCCGCTGGCCGACACCGACCTGTCCGACCTGCTGGCCGGCGTCCGGTGGGAGCGGGAGGCCCGGTACTGGGACGGCGTGGCCGCCAGCGCCAACGCGGCCGGCGTCCTCAACTTCGGCGGCGGCGCCAAGGACTCCGGCGGCCGGGTCGCCGACGCCATCCTCTACCCCGACTCGGAGAGCGGGCGCAAGATCCGGGGCCGGTAGCTCCGGCCGACCATCCCCTGACGGCACCTCAGGACGGGATGCCGCAGTTCCGCCGGTCACCACAGGTGCTGCGGCCCCGTTACCCCCACGCACGTGATGAGGAGGCACGACATGACAGCCGACCCGCACACCACCGTCGACCAGTTCATCCTCGATCACCTCGACCGGGCTGCCCTGCCCGCGACCGCCGAGAACCTTATCGTCGCCGCCCTGCTCGGCGAGGAGGAACTCGACGCCGTCCTCGGCGGTACGACGCCGCAGCGGCCCCGGGCACCCGAAGCGGACGGCGAGCCCGCCGAGCCGATCGGCACCTATCTCGCCAGCATCGAGGTGACCGGGTTCCGTGGCATCGGACCCACCACCACCCTGAACCTCCACCCCGGACCTGGACTGACGATCGTCACCGGCCGCAACGGATCCGGCAAGTCGAGCTTCGCCGAAGCCGCCGAGTTCGCTCTCACCGGCAACAACAAGCGCTGGGCCGGGCGCAGCAGCATCTGGCAGCAGGGCTGGCGCAACCTGCACGCCAGCGGCGAATCCCGGATCCGTGTCCGCCTCGGGGTGGAAGGGCAGCGCGACGGTGCCGTGGTGGAGTGCCACTGGCCCGGCGACGCCGGCCTGGGCGACGGCAGCACCTTCCTCCAGGCCGCCGGCCGGCGCCGCCAGTCCGTCGCCGATCTCGCCTGGGACAGGCCGCTGGAGCTCTACCGCCCCTTCCTCTCCTACTCCGAACTCGGGGGACTCATCGGGGGCAGGCCCAGCGAGATGTACGACTCGCTGCAACGCATTCTCGGCCTCGGTCGGCTCGTCGAGATCGAGACCATGTTGAAGGCTGCCCGCCGGAACATGGACCAGCAGCGGAAGCAGGCCGGGGAGAGCCTTCCGACACTGCGGGCTGTGCTCGCCGAGCACCCGGATCCGCGCGCCCGGCTCGCGGAGCAGGCTCTTGCCGGCCGGACCGCCGACCTTGACCAGCTTGAAGCCCTGACGACCAGCGCCGAGGCCGCCGAGGACGCGATCGTCGTACCGCTGCGTCAGCTTGACCTGCTGCATCTACCCGACCGGGACGAAGTCTCCGACCGGGTCGAGCGGCTCCGCGACGCACTGCGCCAGATCGACGACCTCGCCGGCACTCCGGTCGACGAGGCCAGGGCACTCGCCGGGCTGCTCCGCGACGCGCTGAAGCACCACGCCGCCCATCCCGACCAGCCTTGCCCGGTGTGCGGGGGTCGCACCCTGGACGAGGCCTGGGCCGCCGACGCGCGGGCACAACTGCACCGGCTCACCCAGCGAGCGGAGCAACTCGAGGCCGCGTACCGCGCCGAGCGCGAGGCACGAGTGGCACTGCGCCGCGCGGTGCCCGCAGCACCTCCCGCGCTCGCCCTCGACCTCGGTCCCGAGCAGGTTGCTACCGCCGACCTCCGGGCAGCCTGGCAGAGGTGGGACAGGCTGCTCAGCACAGCCGACTCCGGCGCGATCGTCGCGTCGGCGACCAGTACGTTCGGCACCCTGCTCGACGCCCTGGCACCGGCGCAGGCCGCCGCCCGCGCGGCGCTGCAGCGTCGCCGGCAGGCGTGGCAGCCCGTCACCGACCAGATTCGGAGCTGGATCGACACCGAGCGCACCAGCCGGCACGCCGCCGAGATGTTCAAGGCCCTGAAGACCGCGATCGGGGAACTCCAGACGATCGGGGCGAAGATCCGCGATGACAAGCTGGCCCCGGTCGCCGCCGAGGCCACTGGGATCTGGAACACCCTGCGGCAGGACAGCAACGTCCAACTAGGCGCGATAAAGCTCGCGGGGACCGGCAGCACCCGTCGGGTCGACCTCGACGTGCAGGTGGATGGCGTACCCAGTGCTGCCCTGGGCGTGATGAGCCAGGGTGAGCTGCATTCCCTCGCCCTGGCGCTCTTCCTACCGCGCGCCACGATGCCGGAGAGCCCGTTCCGGTTCCTCGTCATCGACGATCCCGTCCAGTCCATGGACCCGGCGAAGGTTTACGGTCTCGCCCAGGTGTTCGCCGCCGTCGCGAAGCACCGGCAGGTCATCGTCTTCACCCACGACGACCGGCTCCCCGCCGCAGCCCGGCACCTCCAGCTCGACGCCCGGATCCTGGCGGTCAGCCGACTCGCCCGGTCACACGTCACCGTCACCGGCGGCGGCGACCCCGCCCAGCGTTACCTCGCTGACGCCCGGGCCATCGCCTGCGACGAGGAGATGGCCGGTACCGTGCAGACGACCGTCGTCTGCAACCTCCTCCGGGACGCGATCGAGTACGCCTGCCACGAGCGAATCCGGATCCGGGGCTTCCGTACCGGCACCTCCATCGCCGACATCGAAGCCGCGATCGGCGAGGCACAGGGTCTGCGGCCGACGCTCGCGCTGGCCCTGCTCGGCGACCGCAAGCGTCTCGACGAGGTGAACGCGGAGCTGAATCGGATCGACTCCGCCGCGACCCGGGTGGTCCGCGCCGCGAACACCGGCACGCACGGCGGTCCCACCGCCAGCCTTATCACCCTGGTCGACGACGCGCGGCGCTTAGTGCGGAGGTTGAGCCGGCCATGACTCCGCAGCAGCTTCTCGACGAGGCAGCCGGCCTGCTCGTAGAGCCCAGACCGAGCATGCGCCGGTGTTGGCAGCGCGGCTGCGCCTGCCTTACCCGACTCGCCCTGGAAAAGGGACTACGCCGCTACTGGGACCGGGCCGCTCCGACCGTCGCGGGTTGTCCGATGCGGCACCAGCTCCTGGCGCTGCCGTCCTTCGCGGGGGCTCCGACGGCTCTGCTCGCCCGTACCGCATGGCACGGGCTCTCCCGGGCCATGCACCACCACACGTACGAGCTGGCGCCGACCCTCGCCGAACTCCACTCCTGGCACCACGACGTCGGCGTCCTGCTCGAGCGGCTGACACAACCGAATCCGTGAGTGCCGTTCGCGACCTGGACCATCACATCCCACTGTCGGAAATAAGCGTATTGACGAGCCTTTCCGAAGCCCTATTCTGGAGGGCTTTGCCTCCGCCGGCGGTCCGGCGGGATCCCTGCGCACACCACATCACATCAGACGGAGACGAGATGATGTTTGATCAACCGGATGCGCTCAGCCTCGTCCGGCAGGCCGCGAGTCGGTGGGCGGATCGACTGATCGACTTCGGCCCCCGAAACACGCTGCTCTACTTCAAGGAGCGGCAGGCCAGCACGCTCGACCTCGCCGGAGCGGTCGAGGACGGGATCGTCGACCTGCTGCGCGGGCAGAAAGTGCGGCTGCGGGCACTCTTTCCGGACCAGGACCGGCACAATGCCGCCTGCACGACGGCCCGCGGACTTCGGCGCAAACTGGTCGAGTTGGAGGAGGAGCAGGGTATCCAGGCCGGATGGGTAGCCCGCGGGCTTGTCTGCATGGTTGGGTCGTACACCCGGGGCTCGGTGCCGATGCAACCGCTTCGGGCGCCCCTGATCTTGCATCAAATGGCGTTGGAGAGCCGGACCGCCACCGAGAACGACTTCACGCTGGAGCTGCCCGAGGCGCCCGAGATCAACCCCGTCCTGTTGTACGCGCTCGAGCGACAGTACGGCGTGGAGGCGGACATCAGCGCGCTCGGCGACCGGCTGACCGCGATGCTGGCCGAGAACTCCGATCCGAGGCAGCAGCTGAACACCGCGTACGAGCTGATCGCCAAAGCGGTCGCGCCCAGTGGCCTCGTCCTCCAGCTCGAACCGGCGGTGCTCGCCGGCGTCTTCAGCTTCGACAAGCTGCCCATGGTCGAGGACCTGCGAAACTCGGCCGAACTGCTGGCGCTCCACCCCGTGATCGGGGCGATGGCGGGAGACCAGTTTGCCCGGCAGGGGTTGCGTACCCAGCCCGCATCCGAGCCGAGTTCCAGCGCCGATCGGATCGACCCGGCCAACGAGTTCCTGGTCCACGACGCGGACTCGTCGCAGCAGCGTGTCATCGATGCCGTGCTCGCCGGACGGCACGTGGTGATCGAGGGGCCACCCGGAACCGGCAAGAGCCAGACGATCGCCAACATCATCGCCTTCATGGCGGCGATGGGCCGTAGCGTGCTGTTCGTCTCCGAGAAGCGGGCCGCCATCGAGGCGGTGATGAACCGGCTCGGTGACGTCGGGCTCGACAACCTCGTGTTCGACCTGCACGACCGCAAGATCAGCAAGCGTCGGGTGGCCGAGCGCATCGCGAAGGTCCTGGCCCAGGCCGGAGCCGAGCCTCCGGTCGAGGCCACCGAGCTGCACCACCGGCTCCGGAACCGTCGCCACGCCGCGCAGCGGCACCCGGCCGAGCTGCACGAGGTGCGGCAGCCCTGGGGTCTCAGCGCATTCCAGGTCATCGAGAAGCTGCTCGCCCTGCCGACGTACGACGTGAGCCGGTACAACCTGCGGGCATCCAACCTGCGCCAGCTGGACCGGAACGCCATCGAGATGGCGCGGGAAGACCTCCGGGCGTACGTGGACAGTGGTGGCCTGCGGATCTGGCGCGGGGAGTCGCCCTGGGCGAAGGCCGCGATCCACACCTCCGACGACGTCGCCGGGGTCCTCGTGCACCTCGACCAACTCGCCGCTGGCGCGCTACAGGACGCACAGCAGCAGATCAGGGAGCTCGTCGACCGGGCGGGGCTGGACGTCCCCGACAACCTCGCCGCCTGGACGGAGCTGTTCGACCTACTCGGCGAGGTGGATCGCAGCATCGCCAGCTACGGTGCCGATGTCTTCGGTCCGGGCCTGGACGACTTCGTGTACGCCGTCGCGCCGAGGCGGCTCCGGCCGCGCCGACCGGAGCCGATCGGCCTGCTGCGCCGGATGCGGCTGCGCCGCGAACTGCGGCGAACCTGCCCGGCCGCGCCACGGCAGCGTTCCGAGATCTATCGAGGTCTGGTCGCCGCGATGGACCAACGGGAGCGGTGGCAGAAGCTCAGCCGGCGGGACGGTGCACCGACCGCGCTGGCCGGCGCCAATCTCTGCATGTCCTCCTTCGTCCAGGTGCGCAACCATCTCGCCGCGGTCGCCGCCTGCGCGCGTATCGACGGCCTCGATCGTGGATCGGCGACCAGCGCGTCCAGCACCGTGGCCGATCTGGCAGCCGACCGCGACACCCTGTTCCGGATGCCGGAACTCAACAAGCGGCAGGAGCGGCTCCGCGCGCTGGGGCTCACGCACCTGCTCAACGATCTCGCCAGCCGGCAGGCTTCGAGCGCCGAGGCGGCCGACAGGCTGCTGTACGCCTGGCTCCAGGTGGTTCTCGACGAGATGCGGATGCGGGTGCCATACCTCGGTCAGTTCGTCGGCAAGCAGCATGCCGGCGTGGTCGAGGATTTCCGGGTGGCGGACGGGGAGCACATCGGCTCGACGGCCGCACGGGTCCGGCGCAACGTCGCTGTCAATCTGCGCAAGATCCGTGACACCCATCCCGACCAAAACACCCTGGTACGGCAACAGGCGGCGAAGAAGAGCCGCCACCTGCCGCTGCGGAGGCTGCTCGGCGACGCGCCGGAGGTGCTTCTCGCCGCCTTCCCGTGCTGGGCCATGTCGCCGCTCGTGGTCAGCCGCATCCTTCCCGCCGCGCAACTGTTCGACATGGTGATCTTCGACGAGGCGAGCCAGATCGAGCCGCACGACGCCGTCGCCTCGATCATGCGCGGCAGTCAACTCGTGGTGGCCGGGGACCCGAAGCAGTTACCCCCTACGCCCTTCTTCCGGCGGTTGGCGCAACAGTCCGCGTCGAGCGACGACGAGGATCTCGTCGAGGAGAGCCTCGACGACTACGAGTCGGTCCTCGATGTCCTGGGCGGCCTGATCTCGGACCGGTACCGCCTGACCTGGCACTACCGCAGCCGCGACGAGCGGTTGATCGCATTCTCGAACGTCGAGATCTACGATCGGTCCCTGGTCACCTTCCCCGGCGTACGGGTCGACAGCCCGCTGCGGCACGAGGTGGTGGACGGTCGGGTCGTACCCGGCCAGGGCTCATCGCCGGAGGAGGTCGACCGGGTCGTCGACCTGGTCCTGGAGCATGCGGAGCAGCGGCCCGACGAGAGCCTCGGCGTCATCACCATGGGACAGAAGCACGCGCTGCGGATCGAGGCGACGCTGCGCAGCCGACGTCGGGAACACGAGCAGCTCGACGACTTCTTCTCGCAGGACCGTGCCGCGAGCCAGCGCTTCTTCGTCAAGAGTCTGGAGAACGTCCAGGGCGACGAGCGGGACGCCATCATCCTGAGCATCGGTTACGCCAAGACCCGGGACGGGCGGCTTCCCCTGCGGTTCGGGCCGCTGAACCAGGAGGGCGGCGAGCGGCGGCTGAACGTGGCGGTGACCCGGGCGCGCAGCCGGATGACGGTGGTCAGCGCCTTCTCGCACCACGACATGGATCCGAGCCAGACGACGGCGACGAAGAACCGCGGTCCCGAACTACTGCGCCGCTATCTTGAGTTTGTCGCGCTCGACGGTGACCTCGGCGCGCGACAGCACACCGGAGTGGAGCTGAACGGCCTCGAACGCAGCGTGCTACACGCCGTACAGCAGCAGGGCATTCGCGCCGTGCCGCAGTGGGGCGTGTCCGGGTACCGGCTAGACCTGGCGCTGGCCCACCCGGAGCAGCCTGGCCGGATGGTGCTCGCAGTGGAGACCGACGGCCACACGTACCACCGGGCACACAGCGCCCGGGACCGGGACCGGCTACGTCAGCAGCATCTGGAGCGGCTCGGCTGGGAGTTCCACCGAATCTGGTCGACTGACTGGTACGGGGATCCCGCCGGTGAGACGGCTCGGCTCGTGGCTCGGTGGAAGCAAGCGGTCGACCGGGCCGACCGCGCAGGCAAGCTCCAGGCGCCCCCAGCGGAACCGACCCGGACGGCCCCACCGCCACCGCCACCGGCCTCCCGCCGCGGCCCGCGCCCGATGGTCCCGAGTGGTCTCCGGATCACCGAGTACACCCGGGAGCAGCTGGTGCGGCTCAGTGCGTGGTTGCTGAGCGACCAACTTCAACGGGACCGGGACGAACGCCTGCAGGAGGCCATGACCGAACTCGGGTTCCGTAAGCGGGGCTCCGTCATCATTCAACGTCTGACCGAAGCACTCGAGATTGCGCAGCAGCGCGCCGACCGGGAGGCCTACTGATGCTCGTCGTTGACCCGCTGACCCTCGAACGGGTAGCACGCCTGATCTGCGACATCGACGGTCCGTACGAACGGACCGGAGCGCAGATTGAACGGTTCCTCCACCGGGTTCGTTGGCCCGGCGATCCGCAGTACGACGGCTCCCCACGGGTGCCCTGGCTCACCGAGATGCTGGTCGCGCACGCGGACGACAGCGCGGCGCTCGACCGGCTGCTCTGCCGGATCTGCGACCCGCTCGAATACGACGGAGGGCTCGAGTCGGCAGAGCCAGTTGCCGAGGAACTCAACCGGATCCTGGCTCCCGAGCGGCTGACCGTCACCTACGTCGGCGGCCGTCCGGTGCTCGGGCAGTTGGATCAGGCGGGCGACGCTCCTCTGTACGAGCAGCCGCCAGATCTTCGACAGCGGATAGGACGACTCGCCGGGCACGCTGACGACAACACCGTCGGCATCCTGATGGCTCGTGCGGACGAGGCGTCGATCTGCCAGAGCAACGGCGCGTTTGCGTTGGCAATCATCGGTATCGGCAGCTTCGTGGAAGGCCTGCTTCATTCGATCGTCGTGCGGCGCGACTCGGTGGCCCGTGCGAGCGGCCTCGTCGATCGTCGGGGTCGCCGGATCCCCATCGACCGTGTGAGTCTGCATCTCCTGTTGGATCACGCCCACCAGCGGAAGTGGATCCAGACAGATGCCAAAGACTTCATGGAAAAGGTGCGCGACTACCGCAATTTCGTCCACCCCCGCCACCAGGCGCAGTACGGGCTGGTGCCGGACCTGGACACCGTTCGGATGTGCTGGGCCCCTGTGCATGCCCTGCTCAACGACCTGGAGTCCGCACTGTTGACGGACGACGCGGGTCCCGTGTCGCCCTGATCAGCCCGATGGCGAGCATCGCTGTCGTGTCCGGAAGGTGAGAGCGACGAACCAATGGCGCTGCACCATGCGGCCGACGAGCCGTCGAACCGCTGCACCATGCGGCCGACGAGCCGTCGAACTGGTTGTGGAGGTTTCGCATATGGCCGGCAAACGGCCTACGAGGCTTGTCAGGATCGTCCAGCAGACACTGGCGGCAGGACCCGTCTCCCGGGAGCATCTGATCGCACGCTTGCAGGAGGCCGGCGTTCGGGTCGATGTAGGCGTGCTCTGGGAGACGTGCCGGACCCATGGTCTTGCGGATCTCTGCGGCGACCTGTGGGTACCGAGGGGTTGGGCCGCACCGTCCGCCGAGCGTCGTGATGCCTTGTCGGTGCCGGCGAACCGGCCGAGTACCGCAGCGCCAGTGCAGCGGACCCAGGCAGGGCCGACGAGGCGTGACCGTCTCGCACGGCGTGCAGAGGCACAGGTTCGACATCTGGCGGAGTCGGTTGGGTTGGGCGAGCCGGAAGCCGTACCGCCGGTCGGGCCGGTACCGCCCGGCTGGAACGAGGCGGCGCGCGGCGCGTGCCGGGCACTTGCCGACGAGCTGGCGAGGGTTACGAGCCGGCGTACCGAGACGGACGTGCCTCTTCTGGACGGTCGGGAGACGGGACAGACCGCGACACGGCGCCTGGTCCGTTACGAGGCGCAGAGTGAAATTGGTAGCGCTGAGGGAGCACGCGCGCTACTGATCGTGCAAGAGCTACAGATCGAGGTTGAGGTGATCTCGGTGTTCGGCACGGTTGTCACCCTCTCAGTGCCCCCCGACTCACCTGTGGCGTTCGAGGCGAGGCTGCGGCTCGACATGTCATGGCTGCTCAGCGCCCAGAGCAGGAGATTGTGGGAGACGCCCGCCGCGAGGGGGTTAACGTCCGGCCCTGCACGCCGATCCTGGAGTCCAGCGCAGTCGTGGGCGACATCGTCTGGTCGGCCGAGGGATCACTCCTTGGCGCGAATCCAGGGGTCGTCTTTCGTACCGAGGGCCCCGGGTTTGCCGACCTGGTACGTCGCACCCAGCGCCGGAAGCGATCACCAAGTATTCCGGGCACCGGCCAGCTCGGCGACGACTGCGGGCGCTGCCAGCGAATGCTTGTCCGCTTCGAGCTGCCTTGCCGGGAGCAACGGAAGTGCGCTACGAGTGCCCGGCGGGTGACTTCGCAATCAGGCGGAGAAAAGCAATGTGAAGGCATTCAGTCGAAGGTTCGGGTGAATTCGCGAGAATATGCACTGTGGCGAGTATCAGCTACCCCTACTCAGGGCTGCCTTTCTCCTAGTCCCGGTCGTAGATCTAGCCTCCGGGGAGGGCACATCCTGTCGGTTTCCTAGTGGGCAGAAGAGTCAGCGGAAGCCTTGGCATTGCAGGCGTGGATGACGGAAAAGAGTCGGCGTAGGTGTATTCGGTCACGACCAATACGAAGGCCCCGGCCGTTACCTGCCGGGGCTTCCGTGCGACGCCCAGCCGTCAGATCGGCTTCACCAGTTCTGGGACCTGTTTCGTTCGGCTGCACCGCGATTGCTTTGTCCAGGTGGCTCTTGTCGGTCCGCTGAAATTCCTGTTTCCATCCCCCTTGGGCAGCGCATCCCCGACGGTTGAAGGGAAGGAGGAGCGCGCGGTGACGTCGGCGGGTGGACAGTACTCCCAGTGGAACTGACGTTTTGCTATGACGGGTGGGGTGGGCACTATGATGCTCCATTTTGCTGGTCGGAGATTTTGTGCAGCGAAAGTAACGATGGGCCGCGCGAGTGCGTCGTTGTTGTTCGAGGGGGTATCCCCGCGCATAAGCTATCCAGCCAGCATGGTCGGGTTTGCTGGTAAGCCTTCTCAACACCCGGAGCGTCGTTCGAGGCGAGTTGTCTCGGCACGACAGCAAGCGGTTGGACCGACGAGCTCGATCGTTACGTACGCGGAAGCGGCCTAGAGGCACGACCCATCAAGGGGTTGCGGCACAGCTTCCCGGGGCGGACGCTCTCGGCTTCAGTCACGCGACGCTCTCTTCCCGTATGCAGGCATTCGTTCCGCCCGGGGTATGACGGCGCCTAGCATACCAGGCCGTCCACAATGGAGTGAAGTGCGGACGTCATCTGGGTTTGCGGGCGCAAGGATACAGCAACCAGCGATTGCGGCATCTTGGCTGGTGGAGCTGATGTTGACGAGATAGTGCGCCCCTCGACCGCCGCCAACGCGACGCTTAGTGCACATGTCGTCACCATTCGGCACCCTGTCTGGCTGCCCACTAGGGCCCGGGTCAACGTGTCGCAGAAGGAACCGAACCACCGCGGCAGCGCTCCTCCGACTCGTATCGAAGCCGAAACAGCATGCGGTCAACATGGCCGTACGCTACGTGCACCCTACGTTTCGGTAATATATTGATCGCCGGCTGCCTGGTACACGTTCTTGCTGAACATTGCTGTCATCGTGATGCTGCTCTGCCAAGCCTGTCCGCCGTGAATGCCATCCGCCGATACCTGCCTTGCTGAGGCCATCACGGATGGGTCGACGGCCTCGGGAGCCTCGTCCTCGTCCGCCTGCACGGCGACGGCCATAGCCTCAGCTGGAGAGAACGGCAGGTGCTCGGACCAGCCGTTCGAATCGGTCGCAACCGTTCCGCGCACCAGACGACGCACGAGTACGTCGATGTGCGGGCCCGGTCGGACCTGGACCGCGGTCCACATCCGCTCAGCGGCACGGCTGACGAAACCTGGGATCATGGAGGCGTGACCGGAGTGGGCCAGCCCTTGAATGGCGAGCGTTATCAGCCGGTCAGTGGGCACGATTTCGTTGGCCAGCCGTGTGGCTTCGGATGCCACAGCTTCGTGGTCGCCGGTCTTGAGCTGCAGTTCGAATAGGGCGCAGAGGGCGTCGAGGCGCTCTTGGCGTAGAGCGTGTCGGCGCCGGTCGGCCCAGTCGCCGTTGACGTTGGCGAGGGGATCGGCTCGCCAGAGGTGGAGGGCTTGCTGGTAGCCTAGGATGGCCTCGTGATGGTTGCCGTTGCGGGTCTTGGCCCGTCCGGTTGCGAGTAGTGCGGTGAAGCGGTGGTAGTCGACGGCGGCTGGGATGACATGTAGTTCGTAGGCGCGGGGGCGACGATTCAGAAGCCATCCACGCTGGCCGCCGGCCTCCTCGATCGCGCGGCGAACGGCGCGCGCGTAACTTGCGACTGTTTGTTCGGCCTTGTTCGGTCTGCGGTCACCCCAGATGTTGTCAATAAGGGTGTCGACGCGGACTGGGTGACCGGGGCTGAACGCGAGCGTGGCAAGCACACAACGTTCCGCCGAGCGCTCGAGGTCGATAGTTCGGTGATCTGCCTGGATCAGGACGTTGCCGAGCAGTCGAAGATCCATCTCGTCTCCCGCGCGCCGCTGCCTCGCCTGCTGGCAGTGTCCCATTCCTACGCGGCCTTTGTCTCTTTCGGATTTTTCTACCCCCGCTGACCTCCGCTGTTCGCAGTTGTGTCCGCTTTCGTGTCCGATGTGCTGCCTGCATTCGTGTCTGGCGGCTGGGTGCATCCTCTGGGCTCGATGTCGTGACTGTGAGGAGGCGAGGTACGGGTGATGGCACAGGAGTGGATCCGGGTTCCGGTGGGCAAAGGCGCGGCGCGGTGGAGGACTGCGGCGACGCAGCGGATGGTGCTGGCCGTCGTTCATACTCTCGCCAGCGCTGGGCATGTCTTGGACGCGGTTGAGCTGATCGAATGCGACCGGCGGGTCCAGGTGGTGTTCACTCAGGCACCGGACCTGTTTGGCGGCGGTGTCCAGGATTACCTGCGCGGTCTTGGCGCCGTGGTAGTCCCGTGGGATCAGGCGGTCGAGACTGATTTCGACCTGGTTGTGGCTGCGGACTGTGCAGGTGTGCATGAGCTGCACGGCGACGTCGTGATGCTGGCGCACGGGGTGATGAACAACAAGTGGGCTCCACCTGCGTTGGGCGGTCCGGCCAGTGGCCTGGTGGTGGGGTTGGGTGCACCCTGGTTGACCTGGTACGGGCGGCTCGTTCCGGCGATGGTCGCGGTGTCGCACCGGGACGTGATGCCGGTGTTGGCCCAACAGTGTCCGCAGGCGGTGGTGGTGGCGGAGGTCGTCGGTGACCTGTGTCTAGATCGGTTGCGCGCGTCCGCGTCGGGGCGCCGCGCCTACCGGCAGGCGCTCGGTGTCGATGACGCGCGGACGCTCGTCGCTGTCAGTTCTACCTGGGGGCCGGAGTCGTTGTTGGGTCGTTCGTGGCGAACACTGTTCGCACGGCTGGACGAGTTGCCGCGGGACAGCTACGTGGTGCGGCTCGTGATGCATCCGGGTGTGTGGTGCCATGGCCGTCGGCAGGTTCTGAGTTGGTTGCGTCAGCATCTGGGCACTGGCATGCGAGTGGTGGAGCCGACGACTTGGCGGGGACTCGTCATGGCTGCGGACGTCGTCCTGGGTGACCACGGCTCGGTCCCCACCTACGCCGCAGCCGCCGGCGTGCCGGTGCTGCGTGCTCGCCGGCTGCCCGGCTGCACCCCTCCTGGTTCCGTCGCAGAGGTGCTCGCAGCGGCGACACCAGCGCTGACGATGGAGCAGCCGCTGGCAGCACAACTGGAGGCGGCGATGCGGGCGAGACGACCCGGGGCGCACCTTCCGGTGGCCGCGGCGGTCACGTCCGAGCCGGGTCGGGCGGCGCGGTTGCTGCGTGCACAGATGTACCGGCTCTTGGCGCTGGCACCGCTGGACGGTGGCGGTGAGGCTACCCCGGTTGGTCCGCCGGTGCTGGTCGAGCGGTGAGGAGGTGCCGTTATGGGAAGCAGGATAGTGGTGGCCGGAGTGGCGAGCCTGGCAGTGCATCTGGCGGTTGACGGTTTTCCGGTCCGGTACGCATCCGTCTCGACTCCCGCATGGGTCGATGCCGGCCTCGGCGGTGCGGGGGCGCAGATCGCGGCCGTTCTCCGTAACCTGGGTGACGACGTCGATTTGTGCTCTATTGTCGGGGCGGACGGGGCTGGTGGACTCGTGCGGACGCAACTACGTGCTGCGTGTCTAGACGGTCCGGGGGTAATTGAGGGACCAGGCTCCTCTCATTCGGTGGTGCTGGTGGCGCCAGACGGCAAGCGGATGGTCTATCCGCACCTGACAGTGGTCAACGCGATCCGGTATCCGGAAGATCGATTTGTCGAGGCATTGGCCGGAGCCGACCTTGCGGTCCTCACGAATGTCGATTTCGTGCGGGAGCTTCTGCCGGCTGCTGTGTTGAAGGGCGTGCGGATCGCGGTTGACGTCAATGTGATCGCCGACATCAACGAGACCTACCATCGGCCGTGGCTCGATGTCGCGGACATCATCTTCTGTAGTGGCGAGCAGTTGCCGTGCCCCGCTGCCGAGTGGATTGCACAAGTACTGATCCGGTATCCCGGCGCAGCGATGGCGGCGGTGGGCTGCGGTCCACAAGGCAGCATCCTCGGCCTGCGTGACGGGCGCCTGGTCACCGTCGAGGCGGTGGCTCCGTTGGGAGTACGGAATACGTCCAGTGCGGGCGACAGCCTCTTTGCCACATTTCTGCACAGCTGGTTGGCGAAGGGTAATCCAGCCGAGGCTCTCAGCGACGCCGTCGTCTACGCGGGATGGCGCGTCGGCCACCGTCAGCCCACCTCCGTTTTTCTCAGCGGGGCTGAGTTGGCGCAGCTGCGGCTACGGCATCCGGTCCGGGTCACCGTCGGGAGGTGGGATCAGGGTGGCTAGGTGGCGCACCTGGGCGGACTCGGCATCGTCGTTCGCCTCATAGATGCGAAGGGCTTGGGTCAGGTGCATGCGGGCTTCGGCGAACTCCTGCTGGGTCAAGGCGAGTTCGCCGAGCCGGTGCAGCGCCTGTGCCTGGCCGCGCGGAGAGCCTAGGCGCCGCATCTCCTCCAGGGCCTGGGTCAGCTGTTTTCGGGCCGGGTGATGTTCGCCGAGGCGTCCCAGCGCACGGCCGAGTTCAATACGAACGCGGGCATCGTTGTAGGGGTCGATGTCGTCGAGGCTGGCGAAGATCGACGCCGCCTCGTGCAGGAGGGACAACACCCTCTGGTGCTGTGCCGTCTCGTTTTCTACCGTTGCCAGGTTCAGCAGCGCCAACCCGCATCGGCGGTGCTCGCCCAAGTCCCGGCACAGCTGGAGTTGGCGGGTGAAGTATTCGGTGGCCTGCGGGTACCGATGTTGCGTGAGGGCGACCAGGCCGAGCCCTTCAAGAGCCGCCGCAATTCCGTACTGGTCTCCGCTGTTCTGGCACAACTCCTGGTACTGCTCGAACAGCTCTCGCGCCTGATCGAACCGGGCAAGGTCGAAGTGCGCAAAGGCCCACCGACGCAGCATTCGCGCCTCGCGGTCGCGGTCCTCGAGTCGCCGGGCGCACAGCACGGCGAGATGGTCCACCCGCATCCGGTCCTGGTGGTGCCGGTGATAGTGGAACAAGGGCCAGAGCGCATCCGCAATCTGGTACGCGAGCAGCGGCATGTCATGGGTGGCGGCATGGTGGATCGCTGCGACGAGGTTGCCGCGTTCTCGTTCCAGCCAGGTGAGCGCCTCGTCCCGGCCGGCGAGTGTAACGTTCCAGGAGCCTGAATCGAGGAAGGGATTGTCCCTGTCCTTACGGCGGTACGGGGTCAGCAGGTGGTCTGCGGCCGAGACGCCGGCGAGGTACCACTCGACAATGCGTCGGGTGAGGATCGGGTGGTCTGGGTCGGCCTCGGCATGTTGTTGGGCGTGCAGGCGAACCAAGGTGTGTACCCGGTACCGGTCTGCGGTGATCTCGACGAGCAGGTTCGCCTCTAGGAGGGCATCCAGATGTGCGGCGGTTTCCTCCTCGCCCGCTTCAAGCGCTGCTGCTACGACCTCGAGGCCGAACTCGGCTCCTGGATGCAGGCCCAGGGTCCGATAGCACCGGGCGACTGGGTCGGGCAGCTGCTGATAGGACAGATCGAACGCGCCCTGAACCGAGACCTGCTCTCGCCCGCCAAGGCCGCGCAGTCGGTGGTGCTTTTCGGTCAGCTCCTTGACAAGGCGACGAATCGGCCAACGGGGTCGGGTCGCGAGCCTGGCCCCGGTCACTGCCAACGCGATCGGGAAACCGCCGCATAGGTCAACCAGCGAGGCCGTTGCCGCCGGATCGCTGCCGGTACGGTCGACGCCGACCGCTCTGCTGAGCAGTTCGGTGGCCATAGGTTCTGGTAACGGTTCCACCATCAAAAAGTGGGCGCCGTCGCTGACCAGGCCGCCCAGACGCCACCGTGCGGTCACCAGGACAACGCACGACGACGATGTCGGAAGCAGCGGGCGTACCTGGGCTACCGACAGGGCATCGTCCCACAGTAGGAGGAGTTTCTTGCCTGCGGTGACAGAGCGGAACATCGCGGCTTGCTCGGCAGTTTTGGCGGGGACGCGTTGTGGGGCGACCCCCAGCGCCCGCAACGCTTGGGCCAGTACCTCTCCCGGGGGCACCGGTCCGGCGGGATCGAAGGCGCCGAGGTGTCCGTACATCTGCCCGTCGGGAAACTGTGCGCCGGCGCGGTGCGCCCACGACAGGGCGAGAGCGGACTTGCCGATCCCACCCGTGCCGTTGATGACGATCAGGGCCGGGCCCGTTCTGGGCTCGGTCAGCAGCTGGTCGATCTCAGCCAGTTCGTCATCTCGTCCGACGAAGTGAGCCGGTGGTGCCGGGAGTTGCCATGGGATCGGAAGGCCTGTCCCATCCAGGTGGTGGAAGTGCACGCCTCCATCGATCTTGCCGGCTTGCACTGTCGGCCCAGCAATGCCGCGCAGTACATTGCTGACCTCATCGTTTCGGTTGGCCCGCGACATCGCGCATACCCCGCCCCACTTTCCCAGGCTGACCTGGCGGTCTGCCTGCGACTACGGGACCACAGCAGATCCATGACCGTCAAGGCACATCGACGGCGGGTCGGGCGAGCGGACGGTTAGGAGCCTGTCGGCCCGAGCGGACCGAGAGAAATGCCGCCGTGGACGTCGCGCACCTGCACTACGTTGCCACTCACCGCGCCCGTCACCTGATTGATCACACTGATGCCGGCCGTCTGCTGGTCCCGCACGTGACGCCACAGGAAGTTCAGTTCGTCGGCGAATTTCTGGTCCCTGGCCGCGACGGCTTCCAGGGCCACTGCCAGACGTCGCACACAGGTCTCGTCATCCGACCGGGTTTGAGCCACCTCCAAGACGCCCTCGGACTCCACCTCATCAGCACGCAGCTTGCGCCGAACGAGCCGTGCTAGGGCAGCGAAGGCGGCCCGTCCGCCGTCCGATAGTCCTTCTGCGGCCTTGGCTGCGAGCGCCGATGCCACAGCCACCATCACGGGATCAGGCACGTTCCACCTCCGGTGTCCCAGACACAAGGTCATCCAGAATACGACGATACCAATGTCAGGTACGGCAGCGAGCACGTTGGTTTCACAGAACGCGAAATCAGGCGTATCGGTGTGGGCTTAGGCCTGTCCGTGAGGACAGGAAGGAAGATGAAAGAAACGGGTGAGAGATCTGGGACTCGCCATCACCGACGTCGCGATGCGGCAATAAATCTTGCATAAATGCTGGTCGTGACCGGCTCGTCTCAGGTCGAGCGGATCGTGATCCACGATAGCCGATCTTTTAGATAGGCGACAGACTCAACATGACATCGGCTCTTGTCTCTACCGTGGAAGGAGGTTCTCGTATCGAGGAGGTAAGTTCCATGAAGTCGGTAGTGATCACGTCCGCAACGAGCACACCAGACGCCGGCGCCTCGACCATCACCTGTGGGTCCAAAGACGGAGGCGATCGCGATGACCGCCACCGCCAATGACCCGCGCCCAGATGCACGCGAGCGGCAGCGGCAGGCTACGCCTACCACCACCCCACCCCCCTCGGGCAGGGTGGGAGGCCCGCCTTCGATCGCAAACCGAAATTTGCAGGCCCGCAGCAGCAGGCGTGTCTATCAGGCAGCGGGAGACCAATACATCTATGACAGGCAGGCACCCGCAGCCGCGGCGGTCGGCAATACTCTGCCACGAGACACCGCAGCTCTCACCGGCCGGGACCGCGAACTTCGCGAGTTGATTGAGAACGTCACGGTTCTACTCGACGGCGCTGACATGATTCCCATCCACGCGATCGATGGAATGCCCGGCATCGGCAAGAGTGCACTGGCGATCCGCGCCGGACACCTGCTGGAGCGTCGATTCCCCGACGGGCAATTCTTCATCGATCTGCGCGCCCACAGCCCCGGCCAAGCCCCCGTCCGTCCCACCGACGCTCTGTTCGGGCTACTTGCCGCCGACGGAGTTGACGCTGGGCAGATTCCCGCGGACCCCGACTCACGGGCTGCTCTATGGCGCGGCCGCATGGCCGGCAAGAGAGCCCTCATCATCCTTGACAACGCTGCCGGCCGAGAGCAGGTCGAACCCCTCCTACCCGGCGCGCCCAGTTGCCTCGTCCTGATCACCAGCAGACGACGCCTCACCGGCCTGAGCGCTTGTCACGCCGCCGTGACAGTACCGCTGGACACCCTCGCACCCGAGCACGCCGCCGCACTGTTCGCCACCAGAGCCGACCGACCAACTACCGGAACGGAGGCTGCCGCCATACATGAACTGGTACGCCTCTGTGGACACCTACCACTCGCGATCTGCCTGCTGGCCGCAAAGCTCCGTCCGGAGCCGCAGTGGCGTGTCGCCGATCTGGTTCAAGAACTGACGCAGGCCAACCATCGGCTGGCCCACATGCATGCCGAAGATATCGGAGTCGCCGCGGCTTTCGACCTTTCGTACCGCCGGCTACCTGCCAACCAGCGGCGGTTCTTTCGTCGACTGGGCTTGCACCCAGGCGCCGATCTCGACCGTCACGCCGCAGCCGCGCTCGATGCCACCACGCCAACCCGGGCCCAACAACAACTCGACGCGCTCTACCACGACCACCTCCTCGACCAACCCACCCGAGGCCGCTACCGCATGCACGACCTCATCAGGGACTACGCCCAAGATAGAGCCGACCGCGATCCCATCCGGCACACAACCGAAGCCACCACTCGGTTGCTGAACTACTACCAGTACGCCGCCCACGTAGCGAATCAGCAGCTCTCTCGCCCCGGCCGGCGACCGGCCGACACCCCTGCCCCGGCCCCCGCCGCGCTGCCGAACATCCGCACCAGCCATGAGGCGCTGGCTTGGATGGATGCCGAACGGGCCAATCTCTTCGCTTGCCTTCCCGTGCTGTTTGCCGGCCACCAGGCACATCGCATCATTGCGCTTGCGGCTGCCAGCGCTACCTACCTGCGCAACAGCGGGCCGTGGGATCATGCAATCTCACTACACGAGGCAGCAGCGGCCGCTGCCCAGAAGGCCGGCGACCGCCTCGCCCGCGCCGGCAGCCTGCGCGAACTCGGAACGATGCACCGCATGACCGGGAGCTATCCATCGGCGATCGAGGCCCTGTACCAGGCTATGAACCTTTACCGGCAGCTGAGCCACCGACAGGGGATCGCCGACACCCTCACTCAACTCGCCAGCGTATGTCGACGAACGGGAGATCACTCGGCGGCGACGCAGAACCTGGAACAGGCCTTGGCCCTCTACGAAGACTTGGACGATCTTCAGGGGCAAGCCAACGCGCTCAACGAATTCGGTGTCGTCCACCATCAAGCTTACGACCATCTCGCCGGGGCGCAGGCTCTGCAACGGGCACTGGCCATATACCGCGTCCTAGGGGACCTTCAGGGACAGGCCGACGCCCTTAACCAACTCGGTGGCGCCCGGCAGGTTGTCAGCGACTACCGGCCTGCCATCGAAGCCCATGAGCAGGCTCTGACAATGTATCGAGAACTCGGAGACCGCCACGGACAAGCTCGCGCGCTTAACTACCTCGGCGTCGCACTTTACGAGACAGGCGACTACCCTGCGGCAGAGCGCACCCTCAACGAGGCCCTGACGATCCACCGCAGACTCGGCTATCGTCTCGGCCAGGCCAACGCCCTCAACTACCTCGGTACCATTCGCTGTGCGAGCGGTGAATACGCACTCGCGGAACATTCGCTCACCCGGGCGCTGGTCCTCTATCGCGAGCTCGGCTACCCGGTCGGTCAGGCCGACGTGCTCAACCAGCTTGGCGCCACCAAACGCCTGACCGGCCAACGCGAGGCAGCCGCCACAATGCATGATCAAGCCCTGGCCATCGCCCGGCAGGTCGACGACCCACTCGGTCAAGCCCACGCGCTCAACCAACTCGGTCAGCTGCTACTCGCTCACGATCAACCATCGGAAGGACTCGACCACCACCAGCAGGCCCTACAACTTGCACGCCGCGCGCAGAATCCCCGCGAGGAAGCCAGGGCAATCGAAGGAGCCGGCCGCTGTGCCCTCTCGTTGGGTGACCGCAGCCAGGCGATAAGGGACCTCAACCGAGCGCAGGTCACTTACCGACGCATAGGCGCTTTGCGGGCCGTCCAAAGAATTGTCAAATTGACTGCGATCTTGGAAAAAACAGACGCTGTATGATGCACAGGCAGCGCTACAGGGCCATCGAGGGAAAGTTTTCCTTGATCAACCACTGCTGTTGCACAGCTCGATACCAAACGGCTACCCGGGACCCCGCGATCGTCGAATTCGTAGGATGTCGATCCGACGGCGGGTGTGAGCCAATCAGCACGGTGGCGTAGCAGCGGACTCGGCGGAGGAGAAAGCCCTCTAGGTCGAGCAAGGTGGGTGCTGGTGTGCCGGGTTCCGGCGGCGCACGTACCACCCGCAGGGCTCTGCTGCGGCTGGTGGTCCAGCTCAGCCGACCGGCGAACGCGAGTCCAGGCTTTCGTGCCCACTCAAGTCCGATCGCCGGTCGAGGGATCCCTCAGTGCCTGAACCTGCACGTAGCCGCGTCGCAGACGCGGGAGCAGCAGTCCTTGCTCGGCCCGGTCGACCTGGCCTTGGGTTGTGACCTGGCCCAGGTCCGGTCCTGACGGTGACGATGGCCGTAGCGCTTCGGTGAGCCAGCGGTCGTGCCGGGCTACTGTCTTCTCGACGTGTTCGGCCAGGTTGTGGCACAGACGCCAACGGTCGGCGACCTGGATGGCCTGTGGTGCTCCGGTGCGGGCGCCGTCGGCGCAGGCGTTGGCCCGGTCCCGGCAGACGACCTGGATCTGCGGATGATCGGCCAGCCAGCCAGCCGGCGAGCGTGGCCGTTTCCCGGTCAGGTAGCAGGTCGATCGGGCGGCGGGTCGCGAGGGCGACGAACTACAGCAAGGCCCGGTCCGGTTCAGACGAAGCAGAAGCCAGTCGGCGCAAGGGCCACGTCCACTGCCGCCAGCCATCAGCTCATCACCGACGGGCCGACCCGGCCAGCCTCACAGTCAGAACCGCTCCGGCAGCGGGAGCAGCGCCAGGGGGACGTGATACTGCCCGGCGTGGATGTCGCGGTCGCGCAGGCTGCCCAGTTCGTGCTCCATCCGGAGTGGTTCGACGTGGTCGTGGCCAGCAACCTGTTCGGCGACATCCTCTCCGACCTCGGCCCGGCCTGCACCGCCACGCTCGGCATCGCTCCGAGCGCCAACATCAACCCCGAGGGTGATCACCCGAGCCTGTTCGAGCCCGTGCACGGCTCCGCCCCCGACATCGCAGGCAAGGGCATCGCCAACCCGATCGGCCAGATCTGGTGCGGCTCGATGATGCTCGAACACCTCGGCCACCCCGAGGCCGCCGCCCACCTGCTCGGCGCGGTCGAGGACGTCCTGGCGTACGGGCCCGACCAGGCGCCCCTGACCCCCGACCTGCACGGAACCGGGACGACGGCGGAGCTGGGCCGGGCGATCGCCGAGCGGGTCGACGATCGCTGACCCGCGACTGGGATCGTCGCTGTCGCCGGTGAGCGGCGTCCCCATAGGAGCGACTGGGAGTTGACCGTCACCGTGGAGTCGTCGGCACCTTGCGCCAGGGACAATCCGCTCGCACCCGCCAGCCGACGGGTCAGGCCGGCGTCCTGATCACGGCGATGGTGGGTGGTGCCCCGCCGGCCGGTTGGACCGTCACCCTGCCGCCGGCCTTCGACCGGCCGCGCCACTGCGGACCAACCTGGGGTGTCGGCGGGAAGCGCGGTCCGACGAAGATGATCGATGAGCCTGGAGTTGCGGGTCCGCGCGTGGGATGATCGCTTAGCCGTACTTCACGAGTCCTACAAGGCCGCAGCCGACCTCGCTCTAGCAGATGGATGAGAAATCGTGGAGGTGCTCATGCCTGGGGCGGATGCCATCGCAGGCCGGGCTAGGTCGATCCCCCTGCACCACGCGCTACCGCGCCTGCTTCGGGACCCGATGGCAGCTCTCGTCGACTTCGGGAATCGGTACAGCGGTGAGATCGTGCGGCTGAACCTCGGCACCCTTCGCCCGTACCTGGTTACGCATCCTGACCACCTGGTGCAGATCCTGCGGGACACGAACAGTTACATCCGCGACGGTGAGAGCCTGCTCTGGCGACCAATCCGCAGAGCGGTCGGAGACGCGATCCTCGTCACCGAGGGAGCGTTGTGGGAGTCCAGCCGCGAAACCCTGCAACCGCTCTTCACCGCGAAGCGGGTTGAGACGCTGGTCGACCGGATGGCGGGGGCGATCGGTGAGGCGGTCGACGCGTTCGACGAGCCGGCGCGTACGGGGGAGCCGGTCGACGTCGCTGCCCTGATGTCGCAAATCGTGTGTCGGGCCACCACGCGGGTCCTGTTCGGCCGGAAGATATCCGTCGAGGATGCGTTGCAGATCAACGTCGGCCTGGAGACCATCACCACGACGATGATCCCTCGCCTGCTCGCTCCGCGTGTGCCTTACAACATTCGCATGCCCGGCGATCGGGCCTTCCACGACGCCGTGCGGCGCATCGACGAGGTGATCCTGCCGATCATCCGGAAGGCGCGCCGAGAGCCAGATGACGGCGACGACATCATCGCCGCGTTGTGCCGGCCGCGGCAGGACGGCACCGATCCCGGTGAGGCGCAGATCCGTGGCGACGTCGTCGCCATGTTCTCCACGGCCACGGAAACGACGATCGCCGTCCTGTCCTGGCTGTGGCCGGTCCTCGAAGCGCACCCCGAGGTGGCCGCTCGGCTCTACGCCGAGGTCGACCGGGTGGTCGGGAGTGGACCGGTGGACCGGGCCAGCCTGGCGGAGCTGCGCTACAGCCGAATGGTGTTGGACGAACTGCTGCGTCTCTGGCCCGCCGGGTGGATGATCCCACGCACCGCCGTCCGAGAGCAGGTCCTGGGCGGTGTGCGGCTGGAGGCCGGAGCGACCATCCTGGTCAGTCCCTACGTGACACAGCGAATGGAGGCGTTCTGGGAACGTCCGGAGGCGTTCGATCCGGAGCGGTTCTCTCCCGATCGACCGAAGCGGCAGTATCGCTACAGCTACTTCCCCTTCGGGGGCGGCCCGCATCAGTGCATCGGGCAGTACCTGTTCCTGCTTGAGGCGCCGATTATCATGGCCACGCTCCTGAGCCGGTTCCGGTTCCGGCTGGGCAAGGCAGCCGATCTCAGGCCACGGCTCGGGGCCTCGTTGAAGCCTCGTGCCAACCAGCTCACCCTGGTGCCCCGCGATCGCTCCCCAATTCCATGACGTCGACCAGGCAGCTATCGGTCGCCGGCGACGACCTGCTCAGCGCGGCGGACCACGGGCGAATCTGCGCGCTCGCTGTCAGACTCGAACGTGATCTGCACCTGGTCGGGTCCAGCCACGAGGACCTGTTTTCCGGCCGCCCTTTTGATTCGGGCCTGTTCAGCAGCATCGCGATGTCGATCGCGTTCACCGCGCCGGAGTACACGGCCGAGCAACTGCGGCTGACCACCCGGACACTGCTGTGGGTGTTCGCAGCCGACTGGCAGATCGACTATCTGGCGCAGGCGGCAGACGACGTACGGAAGATCGCCGCCGACTGCCTCGCCGTTGCCGACGGCGCGCCGCCCTCCGACGGTCATCCACTGGCCCGGATGCTCGCCGAGATCCGGGACGAACTGGCGGTGGCGCCGGCGTTCGCGACCCTGCGGTCCGCATGGCGAGACGAACTCCAGCGGATGTTCGCGGCGGTCGCGCGGGAGTGGGAGTGGAAGAGCGCCCGCGCCGCCGCCGCGCCGGACGCGCTCGCCGCGCCGACGCTCGACGAGTACCTCGGCAACTCCGACAACCTCGCCTGCTCGCTCGTCAACGTGTCGCTCTGGATCTACGCCGGTGATCAGGACTGCCTGGACCACCTTGCGGACCTGATGGTCGCGAGCCGCGAGGTGCAGCGCGTGCTGCGGCTGGTCAACGACCTGGCCACGTACCGGCGCGACCTGCAGTGGGGCGACCTGAACGCGCTGATGCTCGTGGACGACCCCGCCGAGGTGACCGACCGGCTCGCTGCGCTCATCGAGGGCTGCCACGAAATCATCCGGCCGCTGGAGACCACCTGCCCCCGGCAGGCCAGGTACCTGAAACGCCAGATCGCGTTCACGAGCGGCTTCTATCAGGTGTCGGACTTCTGGGGGAGCCTGTGAGCATCGAGGGCGAGGCGGGCCAGGTCGCGATCGCCGCCGGCCGGGACGAGACGGCCGCCGTACCCGCAGGTGCTGACGACGGCGGAGTCGACTCCGCCGTTCGTGGCCTGATCGACGGTCTGGTGGCTGAGCCGTGGGGTCAGCTTGCCCCGTCGGTGTTCGAGACGGCGCGGCTCGTGACGCTGTCGCCGTGGCTGGACGGGCACGCCGAGCGCATCACATTCCTTGTGCAGAGCCAACGGGCGGACGGTGGCTGGGGTCCGCCAGACGGGTACGCCTTGGTGCCCACGCTGAGCGCCACCGAGGCACTGCTCGCGACACTGCACAGGACCGGATCCGGTACGCAGCGGTACGGCGGCACGGCGGACCTGGCCGCTGCGGCTGACCGCGGCCTGCGGGCGTTGACCAGTTGGCTACGGACAGATCTGTTGGTGCCGGACACTCCCGCGGCGGACCTTATCGTGCCGTCCCTCGTGGCGGCGATCAACCAGCATCTTGAGCGGGTTCCGCACCCGCAGACCGCGCGCCCGGACGGGTGGCAGGGATATCGTCTCGGCCTGCCAGCGGGAATGGACGAGACCCGCCTCGCCAAGGTCCGGCATGCGTTGGCCACCGGCGTCGCGCTTCCGCCCAAGCTGCTGCACTTCCTGGAGGTCCTGGGGCCGACCGCCCGTCGCGCTGCGGGCATCCACCCGGTGCCGCCTGGCGCGGTCGGTGCCTCGCCCGCGGCCACTGCCGCGTGGATCGGCGACCCTGACACGCTCGCCCCGGCCGATCCCGCCCGGACGTTCCTGGCGACGGTCGCCGCTGGACACGGCGGACCAGTACCCTGCCCGCTTCCGATCACGGTGTTCGAACGGGCCTGGGTGATAAGCGGACTGAGGCGGGCCGGTGTCCAGTTCGCGGTGCCGCCGAGCGTCGTGGCCAGCCTGCGCGGCGCGCTGGGCCCGGTCGGCAGCCCAACCGGTCCGGGTCTGCCTGCCGACGCCGACACCACGTCTGTGCTGCTGTTCGCGCTCGGGCGGCTCGGCCAGCATGTCGATCCACGATGTCTGTGGACGTACGAGACCGCGGACGGTTTCTGTACCTGGCCGGGCGAGGACGGCTTCTCGATCAGCACCAACGCACACGTGTTGGACGCCTTCGGTCAGTACGTGCGCAGCGGTGTCGACCCCGCGCCGCGTTACGTGGCCGCGATCGACCGGCTGACGGCCACGCTGCGCGAGCACCAGCAGGTCGACGGAGAGTGGCGCGACCGATGGCACGCCTCGCCTTACTACGCCACCGCGTGCAGCACACTCGCGCTCGACGACTTCGGACCCGGACCCGCGGCGGCCGAGTCGGTGACGAAGGCGGTCCACTGGATCCTGGCCACCCAACGAGACGACGGATCATGGGGGCGATGGGGCGGCACCCTTGAGGAGACCGCCTACGCCATGCAGGTACTACTGGCAACCCGGACGGGAGCTGCCGGCGTTGGCCCGGCGGCGAAGCGCGGCTACGCGTACCTGCGCGAAGCAGCCACCGAAACCATCGGGCCCGCACTCTGGTACGGCAAGGAGCTCTACCGGCCGACCGCGATCGTCCGGGCCGCCGTGCTCGCCGCCATGCACCTCGCGCGGCAGCACCCGGAAGCAGGTGTACCAGCGGGCGGGCCGGCCCCCGCCACGGTTCAACCCAAGCCCCGACAAACCGACGAGAAGCCGGTGATCAGGGCCGCTTGAGGGATTCTTCGGACACTGCTAGCGTCCCCTGTTGTCGCGCGCCGGACACTCGTACGCGCCCAGGTACCACCGATTCGCAAGCGGTAATGCCGCTGTTTCAACGGCCGACTGGGGACGGTGTAATGCGTTCTCGCAGTACAAGTATGCGCACCAAGGTTGTCGCGATGTTGGTGTCGCTAACCGCCCTGTGGGCTTTCGCGGCATGGGTAACCCTGCGGGACGGACTGAACCTGCTCTGGGTGAACACGCTGAACAGCGCCGTGTACGCGCCGAGCGAACCCCTGCTCAAGGCGTTGCAGGACGAACGGCGACTCACGCTCGCCCACCTGGGTGGGCGTAACGGTCAGCCGCAGCCTGACCTGGAGGCCCAGCGACAGGAGACCGAGCGCCTTGCCGCGCGCTTCAAGGAGTCCGCACAGACCTGGCAGGCGGATCTGGCCGGCAGTGCGAAGCTGGCGCAACGGCTCGACGCGACCTACGCGAGTTTGGACGGCCTCGCAGCGACCCGCGAATCCGTCGACGCCCGGACCGTCGACCGCGTAACCGCGGCGAGTGCCTTCACGAACACGATCGACTCGATCTTCCACATCTACGACGCCACGGCAAGCCTCGATGACCGGGAGATCACTGGTTACGCCAACGCCCTCATCCAGCTCAACCGGATGTCGGAGTTGATCTCTCAAGAGGACGCACTGCTGACCAGTGTCCTCGCCAGCGGGCGGATGACCGCCGCCGACCACACACAGTTCGCGCACCTCGTGGGTGCTCAACGATTCGTGGGTAGGGAGACCTCGGTCAAGCTGTCGGCCGACGACCGCGCCAGGTACGAACAGATGCTCGCCAGCACGGCCTTCAAACGTCTCCGGTCACTCGAAGACCAGGCGGTCAGCGGCTCGGCAGGCGCGAAGCCCCGGGTGGATTCGGGACAGTGGCGCACCGCCGTGGACGAGTCCCTGGCCGAGCTGCACAAAGTCGTGACGGCGGGTGGCGATGGGATCGTCGGCAGCGCCACAACCGTCGCCGTCTGGGTCATCGTCCGGCTGCTGCTCGCCGTAGGCCTCGGAACCACCGCAGTTCTCGCCTCGATCGTGCTTTCGATCACGACCGCCCGTAAATTGGTGGCACAGCTCGAACGGCTGCGAAACGCGGCGAACGAGCTTGCCGACGAGCGGCTGCCCGGGGTGGTCGCCCGGCTCCGCGGAGGTGAGCAGGTGGATGTCGCCGCCGAAGCTCCGCCGCTCAACTTCGGCGATGATCAGATCGGTCAGGTCGGCCAGGCGTTCAACCGCGTACAGGAGACCGCGATCCGCACCGCCGTCGAGCAGGCCGAGCTTCGCCGTAGCGTCCGCGATGTCTTCCTCAGCATCGCCCGCCGCACGCAGGCCCTGGTGCACCGGCAGGTCCGCTTGCTAACCGACCTGCAGCAGGGCGAACTCCCGCCCAAACAGCTTGAAGGCTTGTACACGGTTGACCACCTCGCCACCCGGATGCGGCGGCACGCGGAAAACCTGATCGTGCTGTCGGGATCCACACCCGGCCGGGCCTGGCGTCGCAACGTGCCGATGATCGACGTCCTTCGTGCCGCCAGCCAGGAGGTCGAGGACTACACCCGGGTCACCGTTCAGCCGCCCGGAAACGTGGCGCTGGCCGGCCGGGCGGTCGTCGACGTGATCCACCTGCTCGCGGAACTGATCGAGAATGCGTTGTCCTTCTCGCCCCCGCACACCAGCGTTCAGATCAAGGGCGAGATGGTCGCCAACGGGTACGTGATCGAGATCGAGGACCGCGGGCTCGGCATGCCCGAAGAAGTATTCCAGGCGGCCAACGAGCAGATCGCCACCGACCAGGAGTTCAACCTAGCCAATGCCAGCCAACTGGGCCTGTTCGTGGTGAGCAAGCTGTCCCAGCGCCACGGCGTGCGCGTGCGGCTGAAGGAGTCGCTGTACGGCGGCACGACGGCCGTCGTCCTGCTCCCGCAAGACCTCGTCACCGAGATCACGGGGGAGAACGAGACGCCCGGCGCCGGCCCGAACGGACGGGCGCCGTCGATCGGCGGCTCGGCAGCGGCAGTCCCGCCGCAGACCGGGGTGGCGCGGCCGGCCACGTTGGCCAGACCCACACAAACGGCCGCGGACGCGTCCGAGATCCGCCCCCCGATGCAACGGCGGGAGCCGCGCCACCAGGCGTGGAGGGACCTCAGGATCGAGCCGGAGCTGGACCAACCAGTGAACAGAGACCAAACACCCGCCGGCCCAACCGCGCAGACCCAGCCCGGGCAGACACCGTCCGGACTGCCCGTCCGGGTTCGCCAGGCCAGCCTCGCCGCGCCGTTGCGCGGGCAAAGCCGGACCTCCGCAGAAGACACCGCGGCCGGCGACGGCCAAGCGCCGCGGCCGCCGGAGCAGATCCGCAGGATGATGAGTTCCTATCAGAGCGGCACCCGGCGCGGCCGGACCGACGCGACGCTCTTGCCCGATGAGGACAACGACGTCCCCTCGTCCACAGCCGTGGAGAGCCCGCCCGGGAACACCCCGCTCACCTGATCAATCTATGAGATCGACTCGGCGGTTCCCCGCCACCCAGAAAGAGGACATCGAGTGGTGCAGAAGACAGCTGCGAGCGCTGACCTGGCCTGGTTGCTGAACGATCTGGTCGGACGCGTGACACAGGCCGAGAACGCCATCGTCCTCTCCGTAGACGGTCTGCTGATCGCGACATCGGAGGGGCTGAGCCGTGACGACGGAGAGCACCTCGCAGCCGTGGCGTCCGGCATCCAGAGCCTGGCGAAGGGCGCCGGCAAGCGATTCGGTGGTGGCGCCCCACAGCAGACCATCATCGAGATGCAATCCTCGTTCCTGTTCGTCACCGCGGCCGGCAACGGCGCGTGTCTGGCGGTGCTGGCTGCGGAAGACGCGGACGTCGGACTCATCGCCTACGAGATGGCCATGCTCGTCAAGCGCGCCGGCAGATACCTCGCCTCGCCGTCGCGAACCAATGGCCAGCCGGCCGCCGAAATCTAAGGTGCCAGAATGCCCTTTCCCCCCGACGAATCCGCAGAGGACCAGTGGGTTGACGACCACGCCGGCCCACTGGTGCGGCCGTTCGCGCTAGCCCGCGGGCGGACCATGCCTGCAAAGGGTAAGTTCGACCTGATCTCAATCGTGATCGCGACCCGAACGGCGCCGACACACGAGGTCGGCATGGGGCCCGAGCACCTTGCCATTGTCAGTCTCATCCAGCGGCCCTTGTCGGTGGCCGAGGTCGCGGCGCATCTCAAGCTTCCTCTCGGCACAGTCCGTGTCCTGCTCGGCGATCTGCTCGAGCGGCAGCTCCTCCGGGTACGTGAGCCGCGGCCGACTTCCAAGCTTCCCGACGACGACCTGTTCGAGGCGGTAATCAGTGGACTCAAAGCACTCTGACCAGGCCGACGGCCTCCACATGCCCGATGCCGTCAAGATCCTGATCGCCGGCGGCTTCGGAGTCGGCAAGACCACTATGGTCGGCTCGGTCAGCGAGACCAAACCCCTTCGCACGGAGGAGCTACTCACCGAACAGGGTGTCGGGGTTGATGACATCTCCGGGGTGGAGAAGAAAACCACCACCACCGTGGCCATGGACTTCGGCCGGATCAGCATCAAGCAGGACCTGGTGCTCTACCTGTTCGGCACCCCTGGACAGGACCGGTTCTGGTTCGTCTGGGACGAACTGGCGCTCGGCGCGCTCGGCGCGGTCGTCCTCGCCGACACCCGCCGGCTGGCCGACTGCTTCCCCTCCGTCGACTACTTCGAAAAGCACGGCACCCCGTTCATCGTCGCCGTGAACTGCTTCGAAGGCGCTCGCCAATACAGCCTCAGCGAGGTCCAACTCGCACTCGACCTCGATCCCGACGTCCCGGTAATGCTCTGCGACGTTCGGAAGAAGGACTCCAGCAAGGAAGTGTTGATCGCCTTGCTCCGGCACTCGAGGAAGAGCCGCGACCAAGCACGCAGGACGGTTCCCGCGCCGGCCCAATAGCTGATGAGAGCGGTCCGGGAGTGACCGCCTCCCCGCCATACGGCGGCCGTCGTTCCGAGCAACCCGGGTCAGCGGTACCGGCCAACGCGGGCAGGTGCCGGGGCCCGGGTGGCACGCCGGTCAGCCGGCGTCCAGCACCTCGCGTAGCCGCGCCGCGAACTCCTCGGGCTTGCCCGCGTAGCCGAACTGGCCACCGAGGAAGCCGCCGTGGTGACTCGGGAACACCACGGCCTCCTGGCCGAGCGATGCCGCGGTGCCCACGGCCGTACGCGCGGTGTAGGTGTCCCCCGACTCCTCGCCGACCGCGATCACGATCCGGGTCGGTGTCGAGGTAAGTACGCCCGCGTCGGGGCGGTAGTCGCTGATCGCCCACGAACTCTTCGACAGCAGCGGGTCGTCGCGGCTGCCGTCGTCGTCGGTCGACAGGCCGAACATGGCCGGCTCGGGTGCGGGCCGGCCGAAATAGTCGTCGGTGAACTCGCCCTGCCAGGACGTCATCGCGATGAACGCGGCCATGCCCGCGCCGGTACCCCTCGCCTGGTACGCCTCGTGGAAGCCGGCCCGCGCGCGCTCGGCCGCGACGGCGTCGGGGAGCACGGCGTTGATCGGCGGCTCGTGCGCGACCAGCGTGACGACGTCGCCGGGGTAGGTCGCCACGAGTTCGAGCGCGGTCACCGCGCCGCCGCTGCTGGCGAACACCTCGACCGGGCCGGCACCGAGCGCCTCGATCAGCAGGTGCAGGTCGGCCGCCTGCTGCTGCGGCGTGTGATCGGACCGGCCGTCCCGACGGATGCTGCGGCCCAGGCCACGCGGGTCGTAGGTGACGACGGTGCGGTCCGTGAAGTGCGCGGCGAGCGCGTCGAAGCCGTCCGCCGTCATCGGCTGACCGATCATGAGCAGCGCGGGGCGCCCGCCGGACGGTGGTAGCGGGCCGCGGACGTCGTAGACCAGGTCGGCATTGGGTACGTCGAGGGTGTGCGTGTGCTTCAGGTGCATGTCGGTGAGACTACGGCCGCCGGGAACGGATCGGGGCGTACGTGCCCTGACGCTGTCCGGTCAGCCGAGCGGTGCGATCGAAGCGCGCGTGCGGACGGTTCCGCCTCGCCCGATCCGCCGAGCATGGCCGGGCGGGCGGGTACGGCATGCTCTGGGATTGTTGACCCAGCCGGCAGATGCGGTGGGGCCAGGCGGATCCCCTGACCCCACCGGTCGGTCTGGCCCTGGTCAGCCCAGGTACTTCTCCCACGGGCCGGTGATGGCGAGGGTGAGGCCGGGGTCCTGCATGTTGACGAAGAGCACCTTGCCGTCGGCGCTGAAGGTCGGCCCGCAGAACTCCGAGTCGTTGAGTTGGTTGCGGGCGATGGCGTAGGTCGGGCCGCCCGGGATGGCGCTGAGCACGTGGGAGGCGCCTGAGCCGTCCTCGGCGAGCACGAGGCTTCCCCACGGGGTGACGGTCACATTGTCCGGGCCGTCGAAGGTGAGGTCGCTGTACTTGACCGGCGCGCCCTCCTCCGACGCGGTCTGGTGCGGGAAGTACGTCACGAGCTGGATGGTCTGGGCCCGGTAGTCGTAGAACCAGACCATGCCGTCGTGCGGAGCGGCGTCCGCCGGGAGGTCACCGTCGTCCCACGCGTAGGAGTTGACCACGTAGACACCCTCGTCGGTGCCCCACACGCCCTCGAACTTGCGTCCGCGGGTGACCTGGCCGTCGGTGAACTGCTCGCGTACGGGCGTGGTCTGCGCGTCGCGCTCAGGTACCTCGATCCACCGCACGGGGAAAGGGCGGCCGAGCTGGGCGGAGGTCAGGTAGGCGACGTCCGGCAGCACCGACCCGTCGTCCATGATGATCTGCATCGCGGCGAGGACGCCGGCGTCCGGAGCGAGGCGGGTGAGCACGCCGGGACCCAGCTTGACACCGCGGGGCGCGGTCCAGCGGTAGAAGAGTCCGTTGGGTCCGTCGGCGTCCTCGGAGAGGTAGATTCTGGTGCGGTCCTGGTCGATCGCCAGGGCCTCGTGGGCGTAGCGGCCCAGGCACTTGATCGGCGTCGGGTGTGCGCGGCCGTCGGCCCAGACCTCGAAGACGTAGCCGTGATCCTTCTGGAAGACGCCGGACCGGCCGTCCTCCTCCCAGTCGTCCCCGGCGCGGTCCTCAGTCTCCTCGCAGGTCAGCCACGTCCCCCACGGGGTAGGTCCGCCCGCACAGTTGGCGACGGTGCCGGAGAGGGCGACGAACTCGCCGAGGTTGCGGCCCGAGCGGTCAGTCCTGATCACGGTGCAGCCGCCGGCGTCAACGGCACCGGGATCGTAGACGGTGCCCGCGACGTGTGGTACGCCGAACTCGGCGCCCGGGTCGATCTCGTGGTTCTGGATCAAGGTGTAACGGCCGCGGCCGCCGTCGTAGACGGCCATGCCGTCGTGGTCGGCCGGGGTGAGTCCCTGGCCGCCGTCGAGTCGGGTGACACCGGTCCGGGTAACCACGGCGTAGCTGAAGCCCTCAGGCAGCGCCAGGATGCCGTCAGGGTCGTCGACGAGGGGCGGGAAGGGCACGTGGCCGGCCCCGACCGGCGGGCGGGGCCGGCCCGGGTGGGCCTGGGCCAGGGACGGCAAGCCACCGGCGACGGCAAGGCCTACGCCGACGCCGCCAGCGAGGAAGGTACGACGAGAGGGAGGCACAGAGAATAACTCCTGTTCAAGACGACTGCGACGACTTGACAACCAACTCCTGCCGGCCGACACCGATGCGTCATCCAAACGATGGATCGGCGACATCCGAGTAAAGAATCAGGGCTGCTCAGGCATCGCCTGGGCGACGGCGGACCCCCCGAAACGCGGCGGACCGCAGAGCCGACGTCAGCGAGGAATGCAAGCCATCGACGGATCGGACGCCGTCGAGGCAAGCCGCTGCCGCAGCAGACGCGGCCGAGCGATTTACCGATGAGCGTGCTCCGAGGGGCCGCAAACGGATGAAGCTGGAGAGAAGCCGCGAGTTTCTAGGCTGCGGCCGTGCTGGCTGCTTCCGGGTCCGCGGCGCAGTTGCGGACGGACCTGGCCGCCCGGACGCTCACCCTGGAGCCGCACCGGCGACGGGTCGCGGGCTCGCTCGTCGGTGCGAAGGCTCTGTGCTGAACAGATCGAAGAGGGTTCACTGGTGTGATCAGGCGAGGCCGTCCGGTCGGCGTCGGCTTCCGCTTCTTCGCGTTACTGCTCATCCCGTTGCTGGTCGTCATCGGCGTGGCCACCCGGTGTCGGGATCGAGGTGGCCGTCGTCATCGGGGTCGCGGCCACCGTCGCCGCCCTGGCGACCCTGGCCCTCGCTGTCGTCCGGCACGTCGACCGCACCTGGGACCGGCGCCGCGCCACGAGCCGCAGCGACAACGCCGGATGATCCTGCTCGGTCGCGCTCGCCGAGCCCGGTGTCGAGGCGGCCGAGTTTGGCGTGTACCCGCTCGGCGTCGGGCTCGCGGAGCTGCTCCAGCACGTCGAGCGCGTCCCGCCACGCGCGCCGGGCCGCGTCGGCGTCGCCGAGCGCTTCGTAGGTATCGCCGAGGTGGTCGAGGGTGTTGGCCACGCCGTACCGGTGCCCGACCTCGCGGCGCAGCCGCAGCGCGGTCTGGTACGCCTCGACGGCCAGGTGGTGTTCGCCGAGGTGGTGGTGGGCGTACCCGATGCTGTCCCAGGTGGCGGCCTCGGCGACCCGGTCACCCGTGTCGGCGAGCAGTTCGAGTGCCTCCCGGTTGACGTGCAGCGACTGCCGGTGGTCGCCGAGTTGGCCGTGGCACCAGCCCACGGTGCCGAGGGCGCGGGCCCGGTGCGCCCGGTTGCCGTCCGGCGGGAAGAGGTGCAGGGCACGCTGGGCGTGCCACAGCGCGGCGCGCGGGTCGCCGCGCCGCTCCAGGACGTACGACAGGCCGTGGTGCGCGCGTCCCTGACCGAGCGGGTCGCCGAGTTGGGTGTACAGGTCGAGGGCGTGCCGCAGGTGCAGTTGGGCGTCGTCGTTGCGGTGCAACCGGGTGTACGCGTACCCGAGTCCGCGGTGGGCGCGGGCCTGCTCCGCGCGGTGGTCCAGCCGGCGGGTGGCCTCCAGCGCGGCCTGCAGGCTGGCGGCCCGGTCGTGCCAGAGGCCCCGCCACTGCTGGAAGTCGGCGAGTGTCCACACCAGTTGCCAGGTGTGCGTGTCGAACGTCCCGCGGCCGGCCCGCTCGATCGCGGCGAGCAGCCCGGTGTACTCGGCGCCGAACCACGCCAGCGCCTCCGCACGCCCGGCCGGCGGCCGGACCGATACGGCGGGGTCGGCCGGGGCGAGGGGAATCGGCTCGCGTAGCGGCTCGATGAGCAGCGCGGCGGCGTGCCCGGTCCGCACGTAGTGGTCGAGCACGCGGCGCAGTGCGGCGTCCCGGTCGGCCGCGGCGTCGTTGGCGTGTGTGAGTTCGGTGGCGTACGCGCGGAGCAGATCGTGCAGCGTCCACCGGCCGTCGACATGTTCGGTCACCAGGTGGGCCGCGTCCAGCTCGGCGAGCAGGGGGCGCAGCTCGGCCCGGGGCAGGCCGGCGAGACTGGCCAGCGCGTCCACCGCGATGTCCGAACCGGGGTGCAGGCCGAGCAGCCGGAACAGCCGCATGGCCGGTTCGCTCAGTGTCCGGTACGAGTAGCAGAAGACCGCGCGTGCGTCGGTGGCCGCGTCGGGGGAGGCGAACTCGTCCAGGCTGTCCCGGGCGGCGCGTAGCTGCCCCGCGAGCGCGGCCAGCGGCAGCGCCGGGCGCTGGGCGGCACGGGCGGCGACGAGCGCGAGGGCGAGCGGCAGGCCGGCGCACCGTTCGACGATCTCGCGTACCGCCGTCGGGGCGGCTTGTACCCGCTCGGCGCCGAGGCGGCGGGCCAGCAGCTCGTGCCCCTCCGCAGCGGTGAAGAGGTCCAGTTCGACCGGGTACGCGCCCTCGACGGCGACCATGCCGGTGAGCTGGTTGCGGGTGGTCACGATCACCGCGCTGCCGGGGCCGCCGGGCAGCAGCGGCCGGACCTGCTCGGCGGCGCTCGCGTTGTCCACGACCACGAGCACGCGACGTCCGTCCATAACGGACCGGTACAGTCCGGCCTGGCTCTCCACCTCCGGCGGGATCGCCTCGCCGGGTACTCCGAGCGCACGCAGGAAGAGCGTGAGCGCCTGTCCGGGCGTCATGGTCGGGCGGTGGTCGTACCCGCGCAGGTTGACCCAGAGCTGGCCGTCCGGGAACCGGTCGGCGGCGCGACGCGCCCAGTGCAGCGCGAGGGAGGTCTTGCCGACCCCGGCGGTGCCGCTGATCATGATGATGGTGGCGGCTGGGCCGGAGCCGAGCGGCAGCGCGTCGAGGCGGCCGATCTCACGGTCCCGCCCGGTGAATCCGGACACCTCGGGCGGGAGCTGCCGTGGCACCGCCGGCAGCAGCACCGTGCCGGTGGCCGGCGACCGGAAGCCGCCGAGGATGGTCGCGTGCACCTGCCGCATCTCCTCGCCCGGGTCGATGCCGAGCTCCTCGGCCAGGTGCCGTCGCCCGTCGTGGTAGGCGGCGAGGGCGTCGCCCCGCCGTCCGCCCCGGTGCAGGGCGGTCATCAGCTGCACCCAGAACCGTTCTCGCAGCGGGTGCTCGGCCGTCGCCTGCACCAGGTCCTGCACGACCCGTTCGTGCCGGCCGAGCCGCAGGTCCACGTCGAATCGGCGTTCCAGCGCGTACAGCCGCTGCTCGCGCAGGCGGGGCAGGGTCCGCTGTTGGAGGGTGTCCGAGGGTACGTCGGTGAGCGGCTCGCCGCGCCACTCGGACAGGGCCGCGTGCAGGGCGTACGCCTCGGTCACCGGGTCGGACCGCTCGGCGGCCCGGTCGGCGTCGGCCAGGCCGCTGCGGAACCGCTCGACGTCGACCCGTTCCGGCGGTACGTCGATGAAGTAGCCGTCCCCGTCGGTGACGATCGCGCCGGAACAGCCGGCCTCGTCCAGGAGCGCCCGCAGCCGTACCACCGCGAGCTGGACGGCACGGCGCGGGTTGTCCGGCTGGCGGGTGCCCCACGTCGTCTCGACCAGCTCGCCGACCGGTACGGCCCGTCCGGCCCGCAGCACCAGGGCGGCGAGCAGGATGCGGTGCTTCGGGGAGCGGACCGGCAGCGCCTGGTCCGCCACCCGCATCTGGAAGGGACCGAGCAGCCCGAACGCTAGTGCCACGGGTCCGGGCGGACTGTGGGGGCGAGCGGGCCGTCGGCCGGGCCACCCCGCTCGGCCAGGTTGCCGACCGTATCCGTCGAGGCGATCGGCTCGGCGGTGTCCGAGCTGACGTAGCTGAGGTCGGCGGCCATGAGCAGCGTCCCGACCGCCGCGTCGCCCGCCCAGCGGATCTTTGACACCGGGCTACTCCAATTCATCCTTTATGTCCTGCAAGCACCATCCTGTGGACAGACGCTGGGAGTGTTCCAGGGGGCTGTTTCAGCTCGTATTCATCGCCGGTGGTCGGGCCGCCGGCTCGGCGCCGGGCCTTGCGGCGTAGTGCGCCAGGCCGCCGCTGAGCAGCGTGAATGCCTCCCGGGCGGCGTTCGACGCCCGGGTCGCCGCTGACTGCCGGCTCGCCGTAGACGGCTGAACCGGGCCATGGGGACACTGAGGGTGCTTTCGGGCGATAGTATCCGGGTCTGGCGTGGCCGACGTCGGTGGTCACCGAGGACGCCGGCGGGCGGCTGTCCGCTCGGTGCCCCGAAGCGGGCGCCAGACGCACCAGCGTGGCCCTACGGTTCGCGAACACGAGGTCGAGGACGGACGGCCGATACTTGATTGGTTCCAAAAAAAGGACGAGACTTCACGGGGTGCCAACGACGCCGGACTTCGACAGCACGATGTGCGGGAACGGGTCTGGCGCGGCGTTGCGAGCCGATCGGCTCGGTGGCGCGAACCGGGGAGAACCACCACCAACTCGTCGATCCATCCCCCGGGGCCAGAGCCGCCGTCGAGGGCGCGGTCGGCCACACCGCCCGCCTGACACCCGCCGGCCCGCCGAGACGTCCGGGTTACCGGAGGGCCGAAGTCGAGGCCATCCCCCCGGGGCAGGTGCCCCGGGGTGTCACGGCAACCTCCGCCGAGCCTGACGGCTGGTCGCGGAGACGCAGCGCTCGACACACCAGGCCCGCACAGCCGTGGAGCGGAGCAACCGACGGCAAGAGCAACCAGTCATTCAGAGCGAGACAGGAAGGACAGACGTGTCTGACAAGAAGGCCGCGACCGAGAGCATCAGCGAAAGCGAAAATCCCGCAATCCCCGCACCTGCTGTCAAGGTGACCCGGCCCAGGACGAACCGGGACTGGTGGCCGAATCAGCTGGACCTCTCGGTCCTGCACCAGCACTCGCCCCGGTCCAACCCGATGGGCGAGGACTTCAACTATGCGGAAGAGTTCAAGAAGCTCGACGTCGACGCGCTCAGGCGGGACATCTTCGAGCTGATGACGACCTCGCAGGACTGGTGGCCGGCCGACTACGGCCACTACGGGCCGCTCTTCATCCGGATGAGCTGGCACGCCGCCGGCACGTACCGGATCGCCGACGGCCGGGGTGGTGGCGGCAGCGGTTCGCAGCGGTTCGCGCCACTCAACAGCTGGCCGGACAACGCGAGCCTGGACAAGGCGCGCCGGCTGCTCTGGCCGATCAAGCAGAAGTACGGCCGAAGGATCTCCTGGGCGGACCTGCTGGTCTTCGCCGGCAACTGCGCGTACGAGTCGATGGGGTTCAAGACCTTCGGGTTCGGGTTCGGGCGCGAGGACATCTGGGAGCCCGAGGAGATCTTCTGGGGACCGGAGGACACCTGGCTCGGTGACGAGCGCTACAGCGGCGACCGGGAACTCGCGGCTCCGCTCGGCGCCGTGCAGATGGGACTGATCTACGTGAATCCGGAGGGACCTGCTGGCCACCCGGATGCGCTGGCGTCGGCCCGGGACATCCGGGAGACCTTCGGCCGGATGGCGATGAACGACGAGGAGACGGTGGCGCTGATCGTCGGCGGCCACACGGTCGGCAAGGCGCACGGTGCGGTCGACCCGCAGTACCTCGGACCGGAGCCGGAGGGCGCCCCGGTCGAGCAGCAGGGTCTCGGCTGGAAGAACGCCTACGGCAGCGGCAAGGGCGGCGACACGCTCACCAGCGGGTTGGAGGGCGCCTGGACCAACAACCCGGTCAGGTGGGACAACGGCTTCCTGGACAACCTGTTCAGGTACGACTGGGAGCTGACGACCAGCCCGGCCGGCGCGAAGCAGTGGAAGCCGAAGGACGCCTCGGCCGACGGCACCGTGCCGGACGCCCATGACCCGTCGAAGCGGCACGCCCCGATGATGCTGACGTCGGACCTGGCGCTGAAGATCGACCCGATCTACGAGCCGATCGCCCGGCGCTTCTGGCAGAACCCGGACCAGCTCGAAGAGGCGTTCGCCAAGGCGTGGTTCAAGCTGCTGCACCGCGACATGGGGCCGGTTTCGCGCTACCTCGGCCCGTGGGTTCCGGAGCCGCAGCTCTGGCAGGACCCGGTTCCCGAGGTCGACCACGAGCTGATCACGGAGGAGGACACCGCCGCGCTCAAGGGCAGGATCCTCGACTCCGGGCTGTCCGTCTCCCAGTTGGTCGCCACGGCCTGGGCTTCGGCGGCCAGCTTCCGCGCCACCGACAAGCGTGGCGGCGCCAACGGGGCGCGGATCCGCCTCGCGCCGCAGAAGGACTGGGAGGTCAACAACCCGGCCGAGCTGGCCACCGTGCTGGGGACGCTGGAGCGGATCCAGCAGGACTTCAACGCCGCGCAGTCCGGCGGCCGGAAGGTCTCGCTCGCCGACCTGATCGTCCTGGCCGGGTGCGCGGCCGTGGAGCAGGCGGCCAGGAACGCCGGGCACGACATCGCGGTGCCGTTCGTGCCGGGGCGTACCGACGCGTCGCAGGAGCAGACCGACGTGGAGACCTTCGCCGTCCTCGAACCGAGGGCCGACGGATTCCGCAACTACCTGCGTACCGGGGAGAAGCTGTCGCCGGAGACCCTGCTGCTGGACCGGGCGTTCATGTTGGACCTGAGCGCCCCCGAGATGACGGTGCTGATCGGCGGCATGCGGGCACTGAACGCCAACACCGGGCAGTCCCCGCACGGGGTCTTCACCGACCGGCCCGGGACGTTGACGAACGACTTCTTCGTGAATCTGCTCGACCTGCGCACGGAATGGAAGGCGGCCGAGTCGGCGGAGAACGTGTACGAGGGCCGGGACCGCGCCACCGGCGAGGTCAGGTGGACCGCCACCGCCGTCGACCTCGTCTTCGGTTCGCACTCCCAGCTCCGCGCCAACGCGGAGGTCTACGCGACCTTCGACGCGAGCGAGAAGTTCGTGCGGGACTTCGTGGCCGCGTGGGACAAGGTCATGAACCTCGACCGGTTCGACCTCGGCTGATTCCCGACGTCCGGGCCGGCCGTCCATCGGCCGGCCCGGACGCTGTCAACGCGTCCCAGGGCAGGACGGCATCGCATCGCCTTGCAGGTGCCGTCGGCGGGGTGTGTGGGGAACGCACGGAGCGGGCTTTGAGAACCGAGGTTCGGTGCTCGATGATCGGTGCATGGACGCGGCGACCTGGCGGGTGGTAGGGCGGGCCTTTCCCGGTCCGGTCGGGTCCGCGGTGTGGATCATGGTGACCGTGCCGGCCCCGTTGGTGTTCCACGAGTGGAGCCACCGGTGGGAGGAGGACCAGGAGGTCTCGACGGCGCTGTGGTGGACCGTAGCAGCACTGTCGGTGCTCAGCGCCGTGGCGGCGTCGAAGGCCCGGTACGCCCGCCAGCGCGGCGCCGCCGGCCTCGTCCCGGCCGTGGCGGTGGCCATGCTGGTCAGTGCGGTGTTTCTGGGCGCGTCCATCGCGGTCTACCGGTGGGTCATCCCGATGAGTGGTGCGGTCGGATGGTGGAGTGTCCTGTTCGGCGGCGCCGTCTCGGCGACCTGCGGTGCGGCGGTCGGTCACCTGCTCGGGCCGAGGCTCGTGCGCCGTCGACTGTCGGATCCGCACGGCTACCTCGTCGGCGGGATCGTTGCCGTGCTGGGCATCCTGCTTGTGCAGCCGACCGTACGGCTGGGCGCCGAGGCCAGCACCGTGCGGTACGACGTCAACGGCTACGGGGGAGTGGGGCCGTACCCGGCATCAGCCGGTACGCCGGGAGAACTGACGTTGCCGGCGGCAGGCCGGTACGGCATCTATGCGGTGGGCTTCGCACCGCGGGATCCTGCCTGCCAGGTCACCGGCGCCGGCCTGCCTGCTCGATCGGCGGAGTTGGTCACGATCCCGCCCGGTGACTACGGCGGCGACGCCGCCTCCTACGCCTGGGTCGCCGTCTTCGACGTTCCCGGACCCGGTACCTACTCGCTGACCTGCCGCAGCTCGGACGAACAGGCGTCCTACCAGGTCGGGGATGTCCCGCAGATCCGCGGGGCGGTGGGTGCGCTGATCCATTGGCCGCTGGTCGCGATCTGGTTGCTCGGCGCCGCCCCCGGCCTACTGATCGTCGCGGACGCCGTCACCCGACGCGCCAGGCGGCCCTCCGGACCCGTGCTCGCCCGGCCACGCTGAGCTGCGGACCCGTGTTCGCCCGGCCCGGCTGAGCTGCGGACCCGTGCTCGCCCGGCCACGCCAGATCCGATGAACTCGCCCCGAGCCCCGCGTGCCTTCCTCACCGTGGCCGCTGTCCGGAAATCCGCCGGACAGCGGCCGCCCGGTCGACGATGACGGCCATCGACATCCGCTGCGCGGGATTCCCCGCCGGTCGAAGGGAAGTCATGGTGAGAAGAAGATGGACGGCCCTCGCCTTCGCCGTCGCCGTTGCCGGCTCGGTGGTCGCCGGGAGCAACCCGGCTGCGGCCACCGAGTCGTCGCCCCCGGACACCGGTGCCGCGGCCGCGGCCGCCAACGTCGGCGGGGTCTTCCAGCCGGACGAGCGCACCCCGGTCACCGACACCACCAGTTTCCCGGGCAGCGCGACCGTGCTGCTCACCTTCACCGGTGGGCAGTGCACCGGTTTCATGATCAGTGAGCGTACGGTGGCGACTGCCGGGCACTGCGTGCACACCGGTGCGGGGGGCCAGTGGCGCAGCAACCTGATCGCCTATCCGGGCTACGACGGCGACCGGGCACCGTACGGGTCGTGCCGGGCGCGCGCCGTCTTCGCCGCCAGCGGCTGGACCAGGGGCTCCGACCCGGGCCAGGACTACGGTGCCGTGCAGCTCGACTGCGCGATCGGGAACGCCACCGGCTGGTACCCGCTCGGCTGGACGAACGAGTCCGTGACCGGTGCCTGCACGGTCAGCCAGGGGTATCCGGCCGACCGGCGGTCGACCCAGTGGCGCAGCCAGGACCACATCCGCGCGGAGACGGCCAGCGTCCTGTATCACCAGCACGACACCAGCTCCGGGCAGGACGGCAGCCCGCTCTACACGGTCGACCCGGACGAATGGTGCCCGACCCGGCCGAAGCCGATTCCGCTGCCGGACCCGGACCCGGAACCGTGGACGGTGTTCGGAATCCACAGCTCCGGCCCGCACGGCGGTGGGCCCGGCGCGGTCAACAACCTCGCCACCCGGATCACCCAGGCGGCGTACCGGGAACTCATGTCCTGGCGGTGACCCTGACCTCGCGCGGGTGGGCGGCACCGGGTGTGCTCAGGGCGGTGACCCGTCCGGAGCGCACCCGGCGTCCGCCCGGACCCGGGCCTCGACCTCGGTACACAACCTGCTGCGGAGCTGTTCGGCGTCCGGGTGACCGAGCCGGTCGAGGATGTCGAGGGCCTGCTGCCAGGCTGTCCGGGCCGGCTCGGCGGCCCCGGTGGCGTGCTGGGTGTCGCCCAGATGGGTCAGGGTGGTGGCCTCGTGGTAGCGCTCGCCGGCCTCCCGCCACAGCGCGAGCGCCTGTTCGTAGCAGTCGACGGCCTGCCGGTGATCCCCGAGGTGGTGGTGTGCGGTGCCGAGGCTGTCCCAGGTGTGCGCCTGCCAGTACCGGTTGCCGACCCGCTGCTGCTCGACGAGGGCCTGCTGGCAGTAGCCGAGCGCCCGCCGGTGGTCGCCGAGCTGGATGTGGTACCAGCCGATGTTGTTGAGCGCGTTGGCCCGGCCGGCCGCGTGGTCGACCGCGTCGAACAGGTCGAAGGCCCGCCGCGCGTGGTGCAGGGCCTGTGCGTAGCGCCCCCGGCGTTCGGCCAGGATGCCGAGATTGAGCTGGGTACGGGCACTGCCGACCCGGTCGCCGAGTGCGCCGTAGAGGTCGAGGGACTGCCTCAGGTGGTGGTGGGCCTCGTCGAACTCGCCCAGTCGCAGGCACGCGATCGCCCGGTTGCGGTGGGCCCGGGCCTGGCCGTTCCGGTCGCCCACCCGCGAGGCGGCGAGCAGCGCCAGGTGCTGTGCGGTGGACTGGTCCTGCCAGGCTCCCAGCCGGTCCAGGTAGGTGTTCATCGTCCAGGCGAGCTGCCACGCGTGCACGTCGAAGCCGGTGGCGGCGGCCTGGGCGACCGCGGCGAGCAGTACCCGGTGCTCGACGGTGAGCCAGCGCCACGCCTCGGTGTCGTCGGCCAGGTCCGGCAGCACCGCACCGGGCTGTGCCGGTGGCAGGCTGATGTCGTCCCGGTGGCGGTGCACCAGCAGGTCCGCGGCGTGTGTGGTGTGCAGGTAGTGGTCGAAGAGCCGGCCCAACGCGGCGCGGCATGCCGGATCGGAGTCGTCCGGGCCGGCCTGCTCGGCGGCGTAGGCCCGGAGCAGGTCGTGCAGGGTGTACCGACCGGGGGTGTGCTCGGTGACCAGGTTCGCCCGGGCCAGCGTCGCCAGCGACCGCCGGACCTCCGGCACGGCCAGGCCGGCGAGGCTCGCCGCCGCCGTCACCGACAGGTCCGGTCCGGGGTGCAGGCCGAGCAGCCGGAACAGGCGCGCGCTGGCCGGATCCAGGTTCCGCAGGGACCAGGAGAAGACCGTCCGGATGTCGGTGCCGGTCTCGGCCCCGGCGAACCCGTCCAGGCTGGCCCGGGTGTCGCCCAGTTCGTCGGCGAGCCGGGCCAGCCGGAAGTCCGGGTGGGTGGCCGCGCGGGCGGCGACGATGGCCAGCGCCAGCGGCAGCCCGGCGGAGGCGGCGACGATCCGATCGGTCGCCTCCGGCTCCCGGGCGACCCGATCGGGACCGAGACGCCGGCCGAGCAGCTCGCGCGCCTCCGGCCCGGGCAACGGGTCCAGGACCAGCGGGTACGCGCCCATCTCGGCGACGAGTGCCGGCATCTGGTTGCGGCTGGTCACCACCACCAGGCAGCCCGGCGACCCGGGCAGCAGCGGGCGTACCTGGTCGGCGTCGTGGGCGTTGTCCAGCAGCACCAGCACCCGCTTGCCGGCGAGCAGGCTGCGGTAGAGCCCGGCCCGGGCGGCCAGCCCCACCGGGATCCGCTCCGCCGGCAGGGCAAGGGCTTCCAGGAAGTCGCGCAGCGCCTGTTCCGGCCCGGTCGCCGGCCCGGTGGGGTCGAAGCCGCGCAGGTCGACGTAGAGCTGCCCGTCGGGAAACCGGTCGGCCACCTGGTGCGCCCAGCACACCGCGAGGGCGGTCTTGCCGATCCCGGCCGTCCCGCCGATGGCCGAGATCAGCACCGCCCCCGGCGGGCCGGCCGACTCGGCGAGCAGCTCGGTCAGGGCGGCGACCTCCGCCGCCCGCCCCGCGAAGTGCCGCAGCGCGGCCGGCAACTGCCGGGGCACCACCGGCAGGTCGGCGGTCGGCGCCTCCGTCGCGACCGGCCCCGCCGGCCGGCCGGGCGCCGCCGGGTCGGGCGGAGCCGGTCGCACCGACGGGTCGACGCGGGCGGCATGGCGGCCGATCTCGGTGTACGCGGCGACGCCGAGCCGGTCGGCCGCCCGGGCGCTGTCCACGGCTCGCAGCAGCCGCCAGTGCGCGGCATCCCACCGGCTCAGGTCGGTCAGCTCCGCCGGGACCCGGGCACCGACCTGCTCGGCGTAGCCCAGACAGGCGTGCACGTACGCGAGGACGAACTCCCAGTCCGGAAGCGACTTGGCGTTCAGCTTGTCGCTGAGTGTGGTCCGGGCGAGCGGCTTTCCCAACCGGGCGGCGACCGCGACCAGGTTGTTCAACGACGGCGCACCGGCGAGTTGCCGGAGCCGCGTCAGTTCGGCGACGAACCGGAGCAACGCCCCCCGACCGGTCTCCCGCATCCCGCACCTTCTCCCGGCGTACGGCACCTTCGCTCGGCGTACCGGCACCCCGACCGGGCTTCGAGGAAGGTGCACCCAGGATAGTCCGGGCCGCCAATCGCATCGATCATCGTCGTACCAGGCCGGTCCGGTAGGCGATCACGACAAGTTGGGTACGGTCCCGGGCGTGCAGCTTGGTCATGGCGCGCTGGATGTGGGTACGCACGGTCAGCGGGCTGACCACGAGCCGCTCGGCGATCTCGGCGTTCGACCTGCCCTCGGCGGCCAGCACCAGCACCTCGCGCTCCCGGGGCGTGAGCGTCGCCAGCCGCGCGACGGATCCGGCGGGCGGGTCCGGCTCGGCGGTGCTGAGGAAGCGGCTGATCAGGGCCCGGGTCGCCGCGGCCGACAGCAGCGCCTCGCCGGCCGCGACGGTGCGGATCCCGTCGAGCAGCCCGTCGGCGGAGACGTCCTTGCCGAGGAAGCCGCTGGCGCCCGCGCGCAGAGCCCGGGCGACGTACTCCTCGGTCTCGAAGGTGGTGAGCACGAGCACCCGGGTGGCGGCGAGGGTCGGGTCGGCGCAGATGGCGGCGGTGGCGTCGAGGCCGTTGACCCGGGGCATCCGGATGTCCATCAGGACGACGGCCGGGTGATGGGCGCGGGCCAGCGCCACCGCCTCCTCGCCGTCGGCAGCCTCGCCCACCACCGCCATGTCGGGGTTGGCCTCGATCAGCAACCGGAAGGTCGCCCGGAGTAGCGCCTGGTCGTCGGCGAGCAGGACCCGGATGGCCCCGGGGCGGTCCTCGACGGCGGTCACGATCGGATCGGCAGCTCGGTGGCGACGGTGAACCCGCCGGTGGAGCGCGCTCCGGCCCGGAACCGGCCGCCCGCCGAGTGGGCGCGCTCGCGCATGCCGACGATGCCGAAGCCCTCGCCCGGCGACCCGGCGGCGGAGGCGGTGGGTACGGAGTCGTTGCTGACCGTGATGGTCAGCCGGTCTGTGCCGTAGGCCAGCCGCACCGAGGCGGTGCTGGTGGCGGCGTGTCTGGTCACGTTGGTGAGCGCCTCCTGCACGATCCGGTACGCCGTCAGGTCGACGCCCGGGGAGAGTTGCCGCGCTTCGCCCTCGACGGTCACCTGGACGTCGAGCCCGGCGGAGGCGAACGCGGCGGTGAGTTCCGGGAGCTGCCCGAGCCCGGGCGCGGGTTCCAGCGGGGAGTTCGGGTCGCCGGGCTGCCGCAGCAGGCCGACCGTGGCCTTGAGTTCACGCAGCGCGGCGGAGGTGGTGCCGGTCAGCTCGGTGAGGATCCGGGGTACCTGGTCGGACCGGTCGCGTGCCAGGTAGGCGGCCGTGCCGGCCTGGGCGTTGGCCAGGGCCAGGTGGTGGGCGACGACGTCGTGCAGTTCGCGGGCGATGCGTACCCGCTCCTCGGCGACCCGGTGCCGGGCCTCCTCCTCGCGGCTCCGCTCGGCGTACTCCGCGCGGGCGGTGACGGCGGCCAGGTAGGCGTGCCGGAGCCGGGTGGCCTCGGCCAGCGCGACCGGCAGCAGCAGGAAGAGCAGGGGGTTGAGGACGGTCAGCAGCCACGGATAGCCGTAGTCGTCGCCGACGAGTGCCGACACCACCACCGCGACGGTGGTCCCGAGGTAGTACCGCCGGAGGGTCCGGCCCGGGACCAGCACGGCCAACTCGTAGAGCGCGACCATCAGCGGGGCGAGCAGCAACGGCGTGACCAGGTAGCCGAACCCGCCGGCGGCGCTGGCACAGACCGCCGTGACCAGCACCACGGCACGCGGGTGGCTGCGCCGCCAGAGCAGCGCCAGCGCGCCGAGCAGGACCAGCGGGACCGCGGAGCGCCAGCTCAGGTTGTCGGTGCCGGAGAGGTCGCTGTTCAGCGAGGTGGGACCGGCGGCCGCGCAGACCAGCAGGGCGACCAGGGCTGCGTCGACGAGCCGGGGGTGCTCCCGGGCGTACTGGCTGATCGTCATGACAGGCTCCGGCCGGCGTGGTCTGGAGTTCCATGGTCGATGATGCCCGCACCGCGAGCTGACCCGGGTTGCCGCAGCTCATCCCGGCGATGACTGCCGGCCGGCCACCGGTACCGGGTCGACGGTCGGGGTGCCGTCGGTGGTGTGCCGGTGGCGGCGCAGGGCCTCGCCTTCCAGGTCGAGGCGGGGCAGCAGCCGGTCCAGCCAGTGCGGCAGCGCCCAGGCCCGCTCGCCGAGCAGCGCGAGCAGCGCGGGCCCCAGGGCCATCCGGACGACGAAGGCGTCGAAGAGTACGGCGGCGGCCAGGCTGAACCCGATCATCTTGATCATGGCCAGGTCGGCACCGACGAACCCGGCGAAGACGGCGATCATGATCAGCGCGGCGGCCACCACCACCCGGGCGCTGTGCCGGAAGCCGGTGACCACCGCCTGGCGGGCGGGCTCCCCGTGGCTGTGCGCCTCCCGCATCCGCGAGACAAGGAACACCTCGTAGTCCATGGCCAGGCCGAAGATGATCCCGACCAGCGTGATCGGCATCAGGCTGATGATCGGCCCGGTCTGTTCGAGGCCGATCAGGTCGGCACCCCAGCCCCACTGGAAGACCGCGACGACCGCGCCGACCGAGGCGAGTAGCGACAGCAGGAAGCCGAAGACGGCCTTCAGCGGTACCAGCAGCGAGCGGAAGATCACCACCAGCAGCAGGAAGGCCAGGCCGAGCACGATCGCCAGGTACGGGACGAGCGCCCCCGGCACCTTCCGGGCGACGTCGATCTCCACCGCCGTGCTGCCGGTGACCAGGAACGTCGCGCCGGTGCCGGCCACGGTGCCCGGCCGCGCGTCGCGGATGCGTCCGAGCAGGTCCCCGGTCTGCTCGCTGGTCGGCGAACTGGCCGGGACGGCGGTGAACAGCGCGGTGTCGCCGGCCGGGTTGAACTGTGCCGGGGAGACCGACACCACACCGGGGGTCGTGGCGATCGTCGCCCCGATGGTCCGCGCCGCCGCCTGCGGATCGGCCGCGTTCCGGGCGTCCACCACGACGACCAGCGGGCCGTTGACGCCCGGCCCGAAGCCGGCGGCCAGCGCGTCGTACGCCCGGCGTTCCGTGGTCGCGGTCGACCGGCTCTCGTCGCCGGGCATGCCCAGCCGCAGGTCCAGCACCGGAACGGCGAGCAGCACCAGGCCGGCGACCGAGCCGAGCAGCACGGCCATGGGCCGGCGCAGCACGAACCGCGCCCACCGGGTGCCGAGGTTGTCGGCCGTACCCGCCGAACCGGTCGCCCGGCCGCGGCGGACCCGCCGGGCAAGTACGGCGTCCGGGCAGAAGGCCAGCAGCGCGGGGACCAGGGTCACCGCGATCAGCACCGCGACGATCACCGCTCCGGCGGCGCTCAGGCCCATCCTGGCCGCCGTCGGAATGCCGACCGCCGCTAGCCCGGCCAGCGCGATGACCACGGTCAGCCCGGCGACCACCACCGCCGAGCCGGCGGTGCCGACGGCCAGCCCGGCGGCTTCCCGCGGCGGGTGCCCCTGGGCGCGTTCCTCCCGATAGCGGGAGACCACGAAGAGGGCGTAGTCGATCCCGACCGCGAGCCCGAGCATGGCGGCCAGGGTGGTGCTCGCGGTGGAGAGCCCGAAGTACGCGCCGACCGCGAAGATCGCCAGCATGCTGACGCCCACCCCGAGCACGGCGGTCAGCAGCGGCAACCCCGCCGCCACCAGCGAGCCGAATGTGACCAGCAGGACCAGCGCGGCGAGCCCGATTCCCACCACCTCGCTCACCCCGCCGACCTCGGGCTCGCTGGCCAGCACCGGCCCGCCGACCTCCACCGTCAACCCGGCCGCCCGAGCCCGGTCCACCGCCTCCCGCAACTGCTGCCGGCTGGTATCGGTCAGGTCGTCGGCCGGCGCCGCGTACGTGACGGTCGCGTACCCGGTGGAGCCGTCCGCGCTCACCGCGCGGGCCCGGAACGGGTCGATGGCGGCGGCGACCTGGCTGCCCCGGGACGCCTCGGTGACGAGCCGGTCGACGATCGCCCGGTTGCCGGCGTCGGTCAGCCGCTCCCCGGCCGGGGCGACGAAGACGACCCGCGCGCTCGTCTGCTCGGCGTTGCCGGGGAAGCGCTGCCGCATCAGCTCGAACGCGTCGCTCGCCTCGATCCCCGGCATCGTCCCGGAATCCTCGGGCAGTTCCGCCGCCGTGCGGGACGCGAGCCCGACGCCGCCCAGCACCGCCAACCAGACCAGCAGGACGTACCAGCGACGGCGGAAGGCCAGCCGGCCGAGTCGGTAGAGAAACGTAGCCACGGGACAGGGGCCTCCGGGATCGGGATCGGTTGCCCCCTCAGAGTCGGCCCCGGGAACCGTCCCGTCGTCGTGCGGCTGCTGGCACCCCGACTACGGAAATCGCAGTACGCCGCACGGCGGTCCCGGTGGCGGTGGTCAGTGAACCTTTTCAACCTCGTCCTGCGCTCCGGTGGGCCGCGGACATCCGTACCCGGGAAACGGGCTTGGCCGCAAGGTCGGGCGCGGTGCGTGAGCGCCGCGCGGTTCAGGCTGAAGGTTCAGTCGGGGACGCCGAGCCCGGCCAACTCGCGGCGCAGGTTGGCCCGGGCCGGCCGTTCGCCCCGGCGGGTCAGTTCCGGTGTGTGGTAGAGCGCCGGAAGGGCGAGCAGGTTCCGCAGTACGGCCGCACGACCGGCCCGGAACGACGAATCGGGGACGTGCGCGTACTCGGCCCGGATCGCGGCGGCGTAGCGGTCGTACCCGGCGGCGGGGGCGGCCAGGATCGCCAGGTCGGCGTCGCAGAGCAGGGCGCCGTCCCGGTCCTCCGGCGCGGCCCGGTGCCCGGCGGTGAGCAGCACCAGCCGGACCACCTCGGCCACCGCCTCCGCCGGTATGCCGAGCCCGGTCAGCAGGCCGGCGCCGAGTTCCGCGCTCGCCCGCTCGTTGGCGTCGCCGCCCGCCCGGGGGTCGTAGACCGCGTCGTGGCACCAGGCCGCCAGCCGGACCAGGTCGGGCCGGACGGCATGGTCCGCCGCTTCGTCCACCACCGCGAGTACGGCCGCCAGGTGCCGCACGTCGTGGTAGCGCCGGTGCGACTCGCGCCAGCGCTGGAGCAACTCGGCACCGGCGACGGTGATGGTCGCCTCGTCCCGGGTGGCTCCGGCCGCCACGGCCGCCGTACGCCACCGGGTCAGCAGTCCGGTCACCCGCCGAGTCTGGCAAGCTGTACCCGGCGGCGGCAAGCACCCGCTGCCCACGGCGCCACCGCTACCGGCCAGCCAGGACTGGGTACGGATGCTCAGGTTCGCGCAGCCGGGCCGGCCGACACTGCTGTGATGACCGAGACGTTGCGTCGGTACCCCGCTCCGTCCACATTCACGTCACCAGGTCTGACCCTTCGCGAACGCTGGCGCCGGGCCCGCCTGTCGCTCGCCGGGCGGCTCCGCACAGCCGTGTTCCGGCTCGCCCTCCGGCACCCGGCCGGCTGGCGGTGGCTGGCCGGCCGGCACCACCCGGCCCTCGACCGGATCGCGGCGGCGAACGCGCGGGCGGTCTGCGCGCTCGCCGCACTGGACGTCCCGGCGTACCGGGCCTTCCTGCGGGCCCGGCCGGCGCAGGGACGGGTCCGCCGCCGGCTCGACGAGTTCCCGGAGACCGACAAGGAGAACTACGTCGTGCCGCACGACGCCGCCCGGCGCTGCTGGGGCGGCCACCTGCCGGCCCGGGGCGTGGTGGTGGACGAGTCGGCCGGCTCGTCGGGCCGGCCGTTCAACTGGCCGCGCGGCGAACGCGAACTGCGCGCGGTGCACCACGACATCGCCGGCTACACCAGCCTGGTCTTCCCGATGCGCCGGCCGTTCGTCATCAACGCCTACTCGATGGGCGCCTGGGCGACCGGGACCACCACCGGCGCCGCGATGGCCCGGATCGCGGTGGTGAAGAACACCGGCCCCGACCTCGGCAAGATCATCGATACCCTTCACGAGTTCGGGCCGGACTTCGACTACCTGGTGACCGCGTACCCGCCGTTCCTGAAGCACCTGCGGGACCGGCTCGACGCCGACGGCTTCCCGTGGTCGGACTACCGCATCTCGGCCAGTTGCGGTGGCGAGGGGATGACCGAGGCGTTGCGGAGCTATCTGGAGGAGCGGTTCGCCCGGGTACGGTCCGCGTACGGCGCCTCGGACCTGACCATCGGGATCGGCGCGGAGACCGCGTTCACGGTCTGGCTGCGCCGTCGACTGTGGACCGATTCCGGGTTCCGGGCGGCGCTGCTCGGCGAGCGGGAACAGCGGCTGCCGATGGTGTTCCAGTACAACCCGCTGGCCACCTATCTGGAGACCAACGAACGGCGCGAACTGCTCTGCACGGTGACCAGCCTGGACGTGCTCCAGCCACGGCTGCGCTACAACGTCGGCGACGAGGCGGTGCTGCTGCCGTACCGGAGGATCCTCGACCTGGTCCGGGACGACCCGGAGTGCCGGGCCGAGTGCCGGGCGGCGGTGGCCGGCGAGCGGATGACCCTGCCGGTGCTGCTGCTCTTCGGCCGGCGCGACTCGACGGTCTCCTACCTCGGCGCCAACCTCTACCCCCAGGACGTCGAGTACGGCCTCTACGCCGGTAACCCGTACGCCGGCGAGATCAGCCGGTTCCGGCTGGCGCTGGTCGAGGACGCGGGGCTGGAGAGCCGGCCGGTGGTGCACCTGGAGTTGCGCCGCCCGCTGGCCGGACCGGTCCGGGACGCCCTCGCCACGGCCTGCCGGGACGGGGTACGCCGGCACCTCGCCGCCGTCTCCCGGGACTTCGCGCAGTCGTTGACCGAGGACCCGACCGCCGGTGAGCTGAGGGTGGAACTGCACGAGCCGGGTACCGGCCCGTTCGCCGGAGAGCAGAAGATCAAGAACGTCTACCTGCTGGGAGGTTGAGGAATGCGTACCCGGGATTTCTCCCAGGCTCCGGCGCAGGCCCGGGCCGGCGCGATGTTCATCGGCGCGACCCGCTACCGGAGCCCGCTGGCGATCCTGCGGCTCTGGCCGGTCTGGCTCCGGATGGTCCGCGACCTCCGGCGGATGTCCGGATACCGCTGGCACACCGTCTACTGGGAGTTTCCGTTCACCCTCGGCACCATCGCGTTCTTCGCCGACCGGGACGCGATGCTGCGGTTCGCCCGCTCCCGGCACCACCGGAGGCTGATGATGTGGGTCACCGACGGCACCCGGAACGCGACCGCCGGCTACATCCGGCTCTACACCGCCGAGCCGGACGGCTACTCCAACGGGACGTGGCGGGCCGAGTCCACCGAGATGGCGCACATCCCGACCTTCACCCCGCTCGGCACCGAGACGACCGGACCGGCGGTGCGGCGGTGACCAGCGCCGCGACGACCACGCTGGAACGCGTCGTCGACCGGCGCGGGCTGCGGGACTTCCTCGCCGTCTCCGACCGGGTGTACGCGGACGAGCCGCGCTTCGTGCCGCCGACGCGCGCGCAGGTCCGGCGCTGGTGGCGCGAGGGTGTGCCGATGTACCTGCTCCGGGACGCCGACACCGGTGCGGCGGTGGGCCGGACCACGCTGCACACCGACGCCGGCCTCGACGCCAAACTCGGCCGGCGGTGCCAGCTCTTCGGGCTGACCGAGTTCACCGAGCCGGCGGCGGAGCCGCTCTTCGAGGCGATCACCGCGGCCGGCCGGGCCGCCGGTGACCGGGAGGTGCTCTTCGGGCCGGTGGCGTTGCTGCCCAACGAGGCCGGTGGGGTCATCACCTCCGGGTACGCCGACCGCGGCTTCGTCGACAGCGCCTACAACCCGCCGAGGTACGTGACCGGCTACGAGTCGTACGGCTTCGCCCGGCGGTTCGAGTCGGACACCTGGATCTGCCCGGTGACCCCCGCCCCGGCCGGCTCCGACCCGCTGCTGGAGGATCCGCAGCTACGAGTGCACCGGGGCGACCTGCGGCGGCTGGACGAGCAACTCGATCTGCTGCGCGAACTGCTGAACGCCTCCTTCGCCCAGCTCGGCTACTACACCGAGATCTCGGCCGAGCAGTTGCGCCGGCAGACCGACGGGTTGGCGTACCTGCTGGACGAGTCGTTGCTGCTCTATCTGACCCGGGCCGAGCGGCCGGTGGCCTTCGTGCTCTGCATCCCGGACATCAGCGAGTTCGTGATCCGGGTGCGCGGCAACCTCAACCTGGTCAACCAGCTCCGGCTGCTGGCGACCCGGCGGCGGTACCGGCGGGAGGCGGTACTGATCGTCAAGGGCGTGCTCCCGGAATACCAGGGGCGCGGCTACCAGCGGATGCTCTCCGCGCAACTGCACCGGAACCTGCACGCCGGGGGCTACACCACGCTGCGCAGCACGTACGTCGGCCGGGACAACCCGGCCTCGGCCGCGCAGTTCCGGGCGATGGGCGGCCGGCCGCTGCACGGGTACACCTTCTACGAGAAGGCGTTGTAGGTGGACGTCGCGGCGTTCCGGGCACTGGAGCCGCTCTGCTGGCGGGCGCCGAGTGCGCACAACACCCAGCCGTGGCGGCTCGACCACCGGGCCGCGGAGATCCGGGTGGGCTGGGATCCGGCGGACGCGCTGCCGGCGGCCGACCCGACGGGGCGGGACCTGTGGCTGTCGCTCGGCGCGTTCGTGGAGACCTGCCTGGTCGTCGCGGCCGACGCGGGGCTGCGGGTCGGGTTCGTGCCGGACCACTGTGCCGAGGAGCGTCGGGTGGGCTGGCTGCGGGCGTCCGGGAGCCGTTACGACACCCCGTTCGGGACGGCGGAGGTGCGCGGGCGGCGTACCCACCGGGGGCGGTTCTCGGCGGGTCCGCCAACCGACGCGGTCGCGGCGGCCGACGCGGTGGCGCGGGCGGCCGGCGGAGCGGTACGGGTGGTGCCGGACGCCGACCGGCTGGCCCGACTGCTCCGGGTCGCCGACCGGCACCTGTACGCGGATCCGGCGGTCGTCGCCGAGCTGCGGTCCTGGCTGCGGCTCACCCCGGGACACCCCGACTACCACGCCGACGGGCTCACCGACCGCTGCCTGGGACTGTCCCGGACCGAGGCGGCCGGACTGCGGGCGGCACTGGCGGCGTACCCGGTGCTGCGCCGGCTCGGATTACCCCGGCTGCTCGCCGCGGCCGCCGGCAACCCGCTCGCGCTCGGCGGCGCGGTGCTGGTCCTCGTCGGACCGTCCGGAGTGGACGACGCGCGCCTGGTCGGGTTCGGGCGGGTGCTGATGCGGGTCTGGCTGACCCTGCACGCCGCCGGCCTGGCGGCGCATCCGTTGAGCCAACTCGTCGACGCGCCCGCGACCCGCGACGCGCTGGGTTCGGTACTGGGCCTGCCGCCGGAACGGCTGCTGCACGTCGTCCGGGTCGGCCGACCGGCCGGTACGGCGGCACGCTCGGCCCGCCGGACCGACGGCGCCGAGCACGCCGGCGACTGACCGCCCGGCGTACGCCGCCGGGCCGGGTGGCGCGGCCGAGCCGCACTGCGCGTACAACGCGGACACCGCGAAACTGCTGTCGGTACAGTGGTGAGCCATGGACGGGGCGTGGCCTGCCGTGCTTGCCGTCGGGCCGGTAGTGGTGGCGGTGCTCGGCATCGCGCTGCTCCGCAGGCGGTACGTGGTGGTGACCGTGCGCGGTCCCAGCATGGAGCCGGGGTTGCGGGAGGGTGACCGGGTCCTGGTCCGTCGCCGCCGCGCCGCGCAGCTCCGCACCGGCGACCTGGTCGTCTTCGCCGAGGCCCCGGAGCCACCGGTCCGGCCGGCCGGGGCGGCGGCACCGAGGATCACCGGGCCCGACCGCGGCGCTGAATCCGGCGCAGGGCCGGGCCCGACGCGGCCCTCTGTCCCGGACCCGATACCGGGGCGGGCGCGGCCGTCCGACGGGTGGCTGATCAAGCGGGCCGTGGCGGTCGCGGGCGACCCCGTGCCGCACGGTGCCGGGCCGGCACTGGCCACTCTGGACGACGAGATCGTTCCGCCGGACCGGCTGGTCGCGATCGGCGACAACGCGGCGTCGAGCTACGACTCGCGGCACTACGGCTACGTCACCGCCGACCGGCTGCTCGGCGTCGTGCTCCGCCGGATCTGAGTCGGTCCCACCCCGGTCGGATCTGAGTCGGTCCCACCCCGGCTGGATCTGAGTCGCCGGCCGCGGCCGAGCCGCACTATGCGGAAGCTGTATGGCCGGTGTACTGCCGGTGCCTAGCGTGGGGCCCGACCGTTCCGGAAGGGAGTGCAGGATGAAGAGGTTCGTCCGCCGGGTCGCCGACAGGATGGTGACGATGGCCGTGCCGAAGGTCGAGGCACAGGCCCAACCCTGCTGGTGGAGCAGCTACTGCTACTGCCGCTCCAGCTATCTCTACTACGAGCGGTGCTGCGCCCAGGGCACCGGCTACACCTGTAGCTGCCAGGCGCGTACCGGACCCACCGGCTGTCCGTAGCCCACACCTCGGCGGTGCCGGCCCCGTACCGGCACAGCCGGCACCGCCGAGCCGGCATCACGGGGACCGAGGGAGGCGGCAGACGATGGCGTACCTGGGAATCGGCTGCGGGGTGTTGCTGGCCGTGGTCTTCGGCTGGTCGACGGCGAGCAGGCTGCGTTCCCGGCGCGCGTTCGGTGAGTTCGCGGGCTCCCTCACCCCGCTGGTACGCCGTACCGGGGCGGTGGCGGTGCTGCTCACCGTCGTCGAGGCACTGGTGCCGCCGCTGCTGCTGGTGGCGCCGGCCTGGGGCTTCGGGCTGGCCACCGGGCTGCTCGCCGTACTGGCCGCCGGCGTGCTGCTGGTCGTCCGGCGCCGACTGGACGTCCGCTGCCGGTGCTTCGGCAACGGCTCGGCCCGGCTCGGCGTGCGGCACGTCGTACGCAATCTGTTGCTGTTCCTGGTCGCCGGGACGGGCCTGCTCGCGGCGCTGTCGGCCGGTGCGGCCCCGCCCGTCGACGGGCCCGGCGTGCTGCTCTCGGCGGGCGCCGCCGCCATCCTGGCGACCTTCGTCGTCCACCTCGACGACCTCGTCGAGCTGTGGGCGTGACCGACACAGGGGGAGATCCGTCGTGCCCTACCTCGTCGTGGCGACGGTCCTGATAGGACTCGTCGCCGGAGCCAACCTGATTTTCACCTACGGCGTCATCCGGCGGCTGCGCGAGCACACCGCCCGGCTGGACGCGACGGGCGCCGGGCGCCCCGAGTTCGACCTCATCCTGGCGGCGGGCGCCGAACCGGGCCCGCTCGCGCCGGTACGGACCACCACGGGCGAGGCGCTCGGCCCGGACGACCTGGCCGGCGGTGCCCTGGTCGGGTTCTTCTCGCCGGACTGCGCCCCCTGCCGGGAGCAGGCGCCCCGGTTCGCCGAGCGCGCGGCGGCGGGCGGCCGGGAGCGGGTCCTCGCGGTCGCCGTCGGCACACCCGAGGCCACCGGCGAACTGGTGGCCCTGCTCGAACCGGTCGCCCGGGTGGTGATCGAGGTCGAGGAGGGGCCGCTGCACCGGGCGTTCGCGGTCCAGGGCTATCCGGCGATGTGCGTGCTGGACGCCGACGGCCGGGTCAAGGCGGCCGGTTCCGCGGTCGACCGGCTGCCCGAACTGCCGGCGGTATGACCCGGACCGCCGACCCGGAGGCGTGGCGGGCGGCGCCCACGTCGACGCGGCTCGGCGCGGGTACCGCCGGGCGTTATCTGGTCGACGCCCTCGGGCTGGCCTGGCGGGCGGCGCCGGCCGCGACGGTGGCCAAACTGCTGCTCGCGCTCCTGGCCGGCGGCGGGCCGGTGGCGCTGGCCTGGCTCACCAAGCTGGTGGTGGACCGGCTGGCGGCCGGCGAGGCCGGCCGGTACCTCGGCGACGTGCTGCTGCTGGCCGCCGCGCTGGGAGTGGTCGGCGCGGCCGTGGCGGCCCAGCCACACCTGACCGGGTACGTCGACGGCGTCAGCGGCCGGGCGCTCCGGCTGCTGGTGACCGGTCGCCTCTACACGGCGGTGAACGGATTCGCCGGGCTGGCCCGGTTGGAGAACCCCCGCTTCCGCGACCGGCTGCAACTGGCCGAGGGCGCCGGGCGGCTCGGGCCGGCCCAGTGCGTCAGTGGCGGGCTCGGCGTCGCGCAGGGCCTCCTGACCCTGCTCGGCTTCGTCGGCTCCCTGCTGGCCGTCGCCCCGGCGATGGTGCTGGTGGTCGTGGTGGCGGCCGCGCCGACCACCTGGGTGGAGATCCGGCTCAGCCGGCAGCGCGCCGCGCTCGCCTGGCGGCTCGGGCACGCGCAGCGGCGCGAGCTGTTCTACGCCCGGCTGCTGACCAGCCTCGAAGCGGCCAAGGAGATCCGGCTCTTCGGGCTCGGCGACTTCTTCAACACCCGGTTGCTGCGGGAACTGCGGCACGTCAACCGCGAACAGGACACGATGGACCGCCGCGAGATGCTCGGCCAGGCGGGGCTGGCGCTGCTGGCGGCGGCGGTGGCGGCCGGGGGACTGGCCTGGGCGGTTGTGCTCGCGGCCGGCGGGCGGCTCGGCGTCGGCGACGTCACCCTCTTCGTGGCCGCGGTGGCCGGGGTGCAGGCGGCGCTCGGCGGCATGGTGGCGCAGGGCGCGGCGACGCACCACGCGCTGCTGCTCTTCGACCACTACCGGGCGGTGGTGGCCGCGCCGCCCGACCTGCCGGAGCCGGCCCGGCCGGGAGTCGGTCCGGGACCGCTGGAACGCGACGTCGAGCTGCGCGACGTCTGGTTCCGGTACGCCGACGGGCAGCCGTGGGTGCTGCGCGGGGTGGACCTGGTCATCCCTGCCGGCGCCGCGGTGGGACTGGTCGGGCTCAACGGGGCCGGCAAGAGCACCCTGGTCAAGCTGCTGTGCCGGTTCTACGACCCGGTCCGGGGCAGCGTCCGCTGGGACGGCACCGACCTGCGCGAGTACGACGTACGCGGGCTGCGTGAACGGCTCGGCGTGGTGTTCCAGGACTTCATGGGGTACGACCTGTCGGCGGCGGAGAACATCGGCGTCGGCGACCTGGGCCGGCTCGACGACCGGGCGGCGGTGACGGGCGCGGCCCGGCTCGCCGGCTGCCACGAGACCCTCGCCGCGCTGCCCGCCGGATACGACACCCTGCTGTCCCGGATCTTCCTCGACGAGGCGGACGCGTCGGACCCACGGGCCGGCGTCGCGCTCTCCGGCGGGCAGTGGCAGCGGGTGGCGGTCGCCCGTGCCCTGCTGCGGGACCAGCGGGACCTGCTGATCCTGGACGAGCCGACGGCCGGGCTGGACGCCGAGGCCGAGCACGAGGTGCACCGGCGGCTGCGCACGCTCCGGCAGGGGCGTACCAGCCTGCTGATCTCGCACCGGCTCTCCGCCGTCCGGGACGCGGACCTCATCGTGGTGCTGGACGGCGGCCGGATCGTCGAACAGGGATCGCACGAGTCGCTGATCTCCCGTGCCGGCCGGTACGCCCGGCTCTTCCGGCTCCAGGCCAGCGGCTACCAGGTGCCGATGTCGACTGTGGACGGGCCGGTGCCCGGAGTGCGCGGTGGGGGAGCCGGCTGAGAGGTCAGCCGACGGCGAGGTCGACGGCCGCGGCCGGGGTGTCGGCGCCCTGGATGCCGGGTACGGGCCGACCGGTCGAATCCACCACCGTCCAGCCGCCGAGCGCGACAACCGGGACGCCGCCGCGTACCGCCGCCGCGGCCTCGCACAGGGTGCCCCAGGAGCCGCCGACCACGATCACCGCGTCGGCCGACCAGCCCAGCGCCCCGGTGCGGGACTGCCCGAACTCCATCGGGACCACCATCCCGTGCTCGGCCCGGGCACCGGCGGCAACCGCCTCCACCAGCCCGTCCTCCCCGCCGCAGAGCACCGCCGCACCGCGCCGGGCCAGCAGCCGCCCCAACTGCCCCGCCCGGGCGAGTTCGGCGTCGGTGCGCGGGCCGGGGCCGCAGACCGCCACCTGCACCGGTCGACCGCTGCCGTCGCCGTCGCCCCGGCCGGGTCGACGGGCCGGCGGGGCCTGCGGACGGGGTAGGCCGGCTCGGAGCAGGCCGGGATCCCGGCGCAGGATCGCCGCGTGCAACCGGGCGAGTTCGCGGTCCGGGTCGAGGCCGAGCGACTCCCGCAACTCCGTGCAGGCGCCGGAGTACGAGGCGAGGGCTCCGGCGACGTCGCCGAGCCGGTAGAGCGCGAGCATGAGCTGCCGGCGCGGATGTTCCCGCAACGGGAAGGCCGCGATGTGCTGGCGCAGGTCGGCGACGAGCCCCGGCCCGCCACCGTGTCCGGCCCGGAGCAGGTCCAGCCGTACCTCGAAGTAGTCCTCCGCGACCCCGGTCCGGCGCTCCTCCAGCACCGTGGCCGCGGCCGCCAGCACCGGGCCGGTACGCAGACCGGCCAGCGGCGGCCCGCGCCACAGCCGCAGCGCCTCCGCGTACGCGGACTCGGCCAGCAGCAGTTCACCCTCCGCGTGCCGGCGGCGCGCCTGCGCGCAGAGCTGGTCGAACTCCACGAGGTCGACCACCTCACACCCGAGGTGCAGCCGGTAGCCGCCCGGCTCGGTCGCGAGCTGCTGCCCGTTCCGGAACACCGACCGGCGCAGCTCGGTCGCGTAGGTGCGCAGGTTCGGGATGGCCGACCGGGGCGGCCTGCCGTCCCACAGCTCGTCCAGCATCCGGTGCCACGGCACGAGCTGCCCGGCGTGCAGCACCAGCATGGCCAGCAACGCCCGGGGTTTGTGGGCCGTGAGCGGTACCGGACGCAGACCGTCGAGAAGCTCGAACGAACCCAGAAGCCGGAACTCGAATGCCATGCTCGCCCCCGTGACGATCTGCACACCCTTGCCGGACAGCGTCGATGCTGTTCGGGTCAAGTTACCGAAAAACTTCCGGAAATATCAAGGGTGACCGATCTATCGGGTGGCCGGGCCGATCTCCACCACCCGGGCCCAGCCCGGCGGCGCGTCCGGGACGTAGTCGGGATTGTTCTCCCGCCAGGACCGGGCCGCCGCCGGGCGGGGAAACAGCCCCACCACCGTCCGGCACGCCGGCCGGGTGACCGGCCACGGGGTCTGGCCGTCGGTGAGTACCACCACGACGTCCGGAGCGGGCCGGCTCCGCAGCGCCGCCGCGAATCCGGTACGCAGGTCCGTCCCGCCGCCGCCGATCAGCGGAATCCCCTCGGCCCGGCACAGCCGGTGCACGGTCCCGGCCGCCGCGTCACACGGCAGCACACTGACCAGGTCACGCCGGCCGCCCACGGCGCGACCGATCGCGGCGACCTCCAGGAGCGCACTGCCCAACTCGGCGTCGCTGACCGAGCCGGAGGTGTCGATCACCACGGAGACCCGGGGCGGCCTGCGGCGCAGACTCGGCAGGATCACCCCGGGCAGGCTGGCGGAGCGCCGCGCCGGCCGGCCGTACGTGTAGTCGTCGCCCGCGCCGGGTCCGTTGGCCGCCGACCGGATGGCCGCGCCGAGCAGGTCCCGCCACGGCTGCGGTGGATGGAACGCCTCCTCCGCCCACCGCTGCCAGCCCTTCGGCGCGGTACCCGGCCGGGCGGCGATGCCCTGGGCGACCCGGAACCGGACGGCGTCCCGCTCCTGCGCGGTGAGCCCGTGTGCGCCGTCCGGTCCCAGATCCCACTCCCGGTCCAGCCCGTCGGCACCACTGCCGCAGTCCAGCCAGACGAAGTCCTGGGTGTGCGGGCCGAGCCGGAACTGCCGCAGGTAGTCCTCCATCAGTTCGCCCGGGTGCAGGCCCAGCAGCCCCGGATCGACGGCGCCGTCGGGTCGGGCCAGCCCGTCCCCGTACACGTCGTCGTTGATCTCGCAGTCCGCCGCGATGTTCATCCGCAGCCGTTCTCCCGGCCCGACCAGCCCGCGCCGCACGGCGACCCGGTCGCCGCGGCCGTGGTGGTCGCGCAGCAGGTGCGAGACCTCGTGTACCCACACCCCGGCCAACTCCTCCACCGGGGTCCGGTCCACGAACGCGGGCGAGACGTAACACCGCCAGTGCCGGTCCACGGCCATCGTCGGCACCCGCCCCGACTCCACGGCGTGCAGCGCGAAGAGCGCCGTCGCCAGGTAGGGCCGGGCCCGGGCCGCGTGCAGCCGGGCGGTGAAGAGCTTCTCGGTGTCGAGGGTGCCGGTCGGGCGGGTCATCGGCCGGCCCCGGCGGTGGCGGCGGCCCGGGTCGCCACCTCGTCCGCCCGCCGGGTCAACGAGACCACCCCGGCGAGCCGGTCGATCGACTCCGGCAGGTCCCAGTCGGGCTGGCGGAGCGCGGCGAGGGTGGTCGCGGGTACCACCACCAGGTCCGGGGCGCCGGTCTCCAGCGCCCGGACCAGCAGTCTCCAGGCCGCGTCCCAACGGGACCGGTCGGGGAGCTTCCGGACCGCCTCGACCACCCCGTCGAGTACGGCCTGCCGCAGGTCGCCCCGCTCGGGCAGGTCCGCCCGGGCCGGGTCGGCCAGCAGCGATTCGGGGTCCGGCAGGTCCAGCCGGTCCAGACTGGCCAGCAACTCCAGCCCCGGGCCGTCGCCGACGGTCCCCCTGACCAGCATGGACAGCACCTCCCGGGAGGTGTCGGCCGCGGTGGCGAAGGCGACCAGCCGCAGCGTCATGTCCCAACTGCGCGGTGACGGCCACGGACCGCCCCGGCGGGCCTCGTTGTCCGGCAGCCGGTGCACGAGCCCGGGGCGGGCGGTCAGGAACCCGCACACCGCGCGCCGGGCGAACGTCACCGCCTCGGGCAACCGCTCCGGGTCGAGGCGGGGCAGCACGGCCGTGGACCAGGTCCCGCCCAGCCCCCGGACCACGACCTGGTGGTCGTACGTCCACTGTAGGTGCACGAACCGGTTGGCCAGCGGCGGGCTCAGCTCCCAGCCGTCGGCGGCCGAGGAGCGCGGGTTGGCGGCGGCCACGATCCGCACTCCGGGCGGCAGCCGCAGCGCCCCGACCCGCCGTTCCAGCACCACCCGGAGCAGCGCGGCCTGTACGGCCGGCGGCGCGGTGGAGAGTTCGTCCAGGAAGAGCAGACCCCGGCCGGCCCGCACCAGGCGTACGGCCCAGTCCGGCGGGGCCATCGGCACACCCTGTACCGCCGGGTCGTCGCCGATCACGGGCAACCCGGCGAAGTCGGACGGCTCGTGCACGCTGGCGATCACCGTGGTCAGCGGCAGGTCGAGGGCGGAGGCGAGTTGGTTCAGCACAGCCGTCTTGCCGATTCCCGGCTCTCCCCAGAGCAGCACCGGCAGGTCGGCGGCCACGGCCAGGGTCAGCGCCTCCAGTTGCGGGTCGGGTCGCGGCTCGGTCGCGGTGTCGCCCAGCAGGGCGAGCAGCTCGTGGGCCACGTCGAGCTGGCCGGTCCGGGACAGTCCGGCCCGGACACCGGGAGCGGCGACTGGAGCGCCCGGCGCGGCAGCCGAAGCACTCGCATCGGCAGCGTCAGCGGCGGCGGGAGCAACCGCGACGGCAGCGGAAGCGCCGGCGATGGCGGCGGGAGCACCCGGAGGGCGCGCAACGGTAGCGGGCGGAGCCGGGGGTGGGGACGCGGAGCGGGTGGGGCAGGCGGGCGCGTCGACGGAGGAGGGGGCGGACGGCATCGAGATACGCATGTGAGATCACCTTGAGGTCGAGTCGGGCCGGCAGGGGCCGGTCGGCAGTGGGGCAGGGCAGCGGAGGAGGCGGGGCGCGCGGGTCAGCGGGCGGTCGCGTGCCGCGGACGTGCCCGGGAGGAGGTACGCGACAGTCGGGCGGCCCGCCGGGACAGGTCACGGTGGCGCCCGCCGAGCCCGCTGGCCGGGTGCGGCGCGGACTCGCCCAGCCCGGCCCGGTACAGCCCGTGCGAGACCCGGCGGAGCGCGGCCGTCTCCAGTTCGTCCCGCAGCGCGCCGCCGCGGAGCAGCGCGTCCGGTCCGAGCAGCCGCTCGACGGCGGCGACGGCTCCGTCGGTGTCACCGTGGTCCAGCCGGGCCCGGATGTCGCCGAGGTTCTCCGGTTGACGGTGTGCCCCGTCGATTGCCTGGAGACAGGGCAGTGGCGTGCCGGTCAGCGCGGCCAGTAGCTCCTCGCGGCGGATCTCGGCGGGATCGTGGTCCAGTGCGACGAGTGTGCCGTCGACCAGGCCGATCCGGTGCCGGGCGCCACGGCACTCGACGTACCGGGGCGCGGAGTCGCCGACCGGGGCCGCCGGGGTCTCGGCGACCGGGCGGTCCGGTGCGAGCGCCGAGGCGACCAGCGGATGCAGTTGGTCGGGCCGGATCAGCCCGGCCCGGAGCAGCGCCAGGTCGGGCGGTACCCAGGTTGCCGCGTCCGGCAGCACCGGTAGCCCGGCGGGGTGGCTCCGCGCCGGCACCGTCCGGATCCGTAACCCGGCGGGGCCGCCGCCCGGATCCGGGACCAGGTCCAGCAGCAGCCGGTGCCGGGAGCCGAGTCGGACGGTGACGGTGGCGCCGCTGCTGCCGTCCGCGTGCCGCAGCAGCTCCGCCTCGGCGGCCCAGTGCGCCACCGCGCAGTCGAAGCCGTGCGGCACGTCCCGTTCCGCGTCGAGCCGGCCGGCGCCGAGTTGCCGGGCTGCTCCGGACCTGGCCCGGAGCTCTCCGGTCCGGCGTACGTCCCAGAGGTGACGGTGCAGGTCGAGCCGGAACCGCCGGTCCGGGCGGGGATGCGGATGTGGCCCGCCCGGTTCGGTCGGCCGCGCCGGGTCCCACAGTCCGAGGCTGATCCGCTGCCCGGCGTCCGCCCAGGCCGGCGCGGTCCGGGCCACCAGGTGCGGGCCGCCGGCGTCCGTCCCGGGGTACCGAGCCAGCGAGATGGTCAGGCCCGGTCGCAGCAACCCGTCCGGAGCCACCCGGGGCAGGTGCCAGCGCAGCAGGTCAGGGGCGAGATGGCCGAGGTCGGCCCGGAGTTGGGCCACCAGTTCGCGGCCGTAGGTGCGCGCCACGGAACGCAGTCGCAGATCCACATCGACGCGTGCGGCGGCGCAGGCTCCGGCCCAGTCGCCGAGCGCGCGGCGGGCGGTAGCCAACTCGATCATGGGGGGCGGCACGGCGAACTCGCGCACGCGCTGCCAGAAGGAGAGCCGGGAGTCTCTGTCCACAGTCGATGGGTGCATCAGCACTCACCTTGCGTGGACTGGACCCCCAATCTGCGGAGAGAGGTTTTCATCGCCGAGCAGAATACCGCCTCCGGCATCGGCGGGCCAGGGAGGCGGCCGGGTCGGTGCTCGGCCGGGTGGAGGCGGCGGGTCAGGGGCGGTCGTCGTTGAGGACACTGCTGCACCGCCGGATCGTCGCCAGGTGCAGCCTTCCGGTCAGGGCGGGGCTCAGCAGCCGGCCGGCGAGCCGGGTCAGCGCTCCGGGCGGCTGGTTGGTGACCTCGCTCGCCGCCAGCCGGGAGATCCGGCGTACCCGGCGGCTGCGGATCCGCTCGTACCGGCGCAGGGCGGCGGTCGGGTCGCCGCCCGGCGTACCCAGTGCGCGGCGGAGCAGCCAGGCGTCCTCCAGGGCCTGGTTGGCGCCCTGGGCCTGGGACGGCGGGAACGCGTGCGCCGCGTCGCCGAGCAGGGTCACCGGCCCGGTTCCCCAGCGTGCCGGCACCCGGTGCAGCACGTGCGGGTACGCCTGCACGTCCGACTCGCCGAGTCCGGCCAGCAACTCGCCGACCGGCTCGGCGTACGAGGCGAACCGGGTCCGCAGCCACTCGACGACAGGCCGGTCGTCCGGTGCCGGCTCCGGTACGTCGAACCACCACTGGAGCAGACCGTCGCCGGCCGGCATCAGCCCGCAGAGTCCGGCGGAACCGACCAGGCAGCGGGCGTGCACGTCACCGGCCAACTCGGGCAGTGCCCTGGTCAGCCCCTGCCAGCTCACCCAGCCGTTCCGGGTCGCCGGTGCCTCGTCGAGCACGGCCCGGCGTACCACCGACCGGTAGCCGTCGGCGCCGACCAGTACGTCCGCGGGCTCCCCGGCGACGGCCACGCCGTCGGGTCCCACCCGCAGGTCGGTCACCGCGCGGCCGTACCGGACGGTGCCCGGCGGCAGTGCCCCGGTGAACCGTTCGAGGATCGCGGCGCGCGGCACGGTGGCCACCCCGAAGCCGGTGCCACGGCGGGTCACCCGCAGGTCCGCCCGGGCGAAGGGCCGCCCGTCCGGGGTGCAGAACTCCAGCGTCTCGACGTCGCCACCGAGCCCGTCCAGGGGTACCCCGAGGTCGGCCGCTGCCGCCGCACCGTTGCCGAAGACGGTCACCGCCGCGCCGTCGGTACGCGGCCCCGGCGCCCGTTCGAGCACCCGGACCCGGTGCCCGTCGGCCAGCAGGCCGTTCGCCAGGGCCAGCCCGCCGATGCCGGCGCCGACGATGACCACGTCCATGACACACCCCGTTCACTACGATCGTTGTACTACGCATGTTGGCATACCATCGGGACGTGCCACCACCCAACCAACGGCGCCGGGCCGAACTCGCCGACGCCGCCATCGCGCTGCTCGCCGAGACCGGGGTGCACGGGGTCACCCACCGCGCGGTCGAGAAACGGGCCGGCCTGCCCACCGGCACCGCCGCCAACTACTTCCGCAGCCGGGAGGCGCTGCTGGTCGCGGCGGCGGACCGGGTCGGCGAGCTGCACTACGCCGACATGGACGCGGCCGGGGCGGCGTACCGGCCGTCCTCGGCGGATACCCGCGACCGGGCGGTGGACCTGATCGCCGGGTCGCTGTTCACCGCCGCCACCGATCACCGGGACCGCTACCTGGCGATCTTCGAACTCCGGCTGGAGAGCCTGCGCCGGCCGGTACTCGCCGACGCGCTGTGCGGGCTGCTCCAGCGCTCGGTCGCGTTCACCACCGGGCACCACACCGACCTCGACCTGCGGATTCCACCGGAGGCGGTGCCGACGCTCGTCGCGCTCTACGGCGGCGCGCTCTTCACCCTGGTCAGCAGCGCGCCAGGCGAGGTCACTCCCGAGCTGACCCGGGAGTTGGCCGGCGCGATCGTCCGGGCCGCGCCGGGCGACGGCTGAACCCGCCGACGAACAGCCGGATCAGCCGTCGGGCGGGGGCGGGACTGTCGATCCGGATGGACGGTTGGCGGCCAGGAATTCGGCCAGTACCTGGGTGTGGGTGGCGAAGGCCAGCTCCGCCGGCTCGGTGAGCACCAGCCACTCGGTGGCCTCCTCGGTCGGTGCCGAGGCGGGCAGCGACTCGACCGGCCGTGCCGGCAGTACGCCGAAGATCAGGATCGTGCCACCCGCCGGCACGCTGTGCACCGCGTACAGTCTCGCGGTCCCGGCGTCGGCGACCAGGCCGGTCTCCTCGCGGAGTTCCCGGACCAGCGCGTCGCGCCAGTCCTCGCCGTAGTCGATGAACCCGCCCGGCAACGCCAGCAGCCCCCGACCCGGCTCGATGTCGCGGCGCTGCACCACCACGCCGATGCCGTCGGCGGTCAGCACCGGCAGGATCGCCAGCGCCACCGGGGACGGGTTGCGCCAGGTGGTCTGGCCGCAGTGGGCGCAGACCCGGGGCCAGGCGGGCGCCGAATAGGCGGTGCCGCAGTAGGAGCAGTGCGAGTGCAGGACACCGGTCACGGCGAGCAGGCTACCGGCCGAGGCGGTCGGCGACGACGGGCGCCAGCGGCGGAGGGGGCCGGACAGCGGATATCGTGCGGGCAACGATCGCAAGGGACGAGGTGTTTCTCCGGTGGGTTGGCTCCGGCCCGTCGCCGACCGGCTGCGCCAGGGCTGGCTGCCGGTGGTCGAGGCGACGCTGGCCGCGACCGTCTCCTGGGCGATCGCGGCGGCGGTGCTCGGCCACCCGCAGCCGTTCTTCGCCCCGGCGGCGGCGCTGATCGTGCTGGGCCAGGCCCGGGGCCAGCGGATGCGCCGGGCCGTGGAGGTGGTGCTCGGGGTCGCCGCCGGGGTACTCGTCGCCGACCTCGTGGTGCAGGCGCTCGGCCGGACCACCTGGACGGTACTCACCGTCGTGCTGCTGACCGTCGGGCTCGCCACGGCGATCGGTGCCAGCAACGTCACAGTGGTGCAGGCTACGGTCTCCGCCCTCTATCTGGTGACGGTGCCGCCGTCGACCGACGCGCTGGTGCCGTTCCGGTTCGTCGACGCGCTGATCGGCGGGGTGGTGGCACTGGCGGCGAGCCAGTTGGCCAGCGCCCGGCAGCCGCTCGCCCCGCTGCTGGCCGAGTCGCGCCAGACCTTCGCCGCGCTGGCGGAGCTGCTCACCGAGATCAGCGAGGCGCTCGACCGCCGCGACGAGCCGGCGGCGCTCGCCGCGCTCGACCGGGCGCGCGGGCTGGACGCCGCGGTGGACCGGCTCCAGACGGCGGTACTTGCCGCCGGGGAGGCGCTGCGGCTGCACGTACGGCGGCGCCGGCACATCGGCCGGGTACACGCGCTCAACGCGTCGAGCCGGCAGGTCGACTACGCCGTACGCAACCTGCGGGTGCTGGCCCGGGCGGGGGTGGCGCTGACCCGGCTGCCGGTGGCCAGCCCGACGGAGTTGGGCGAGGCGCTGCGGTCGCTCGCCGAGGCGATGCGCTGTGCCGGCGAGGCGCTCGCCGCCGACCTGAGCGGGCAGGACGAGGCGGCCGACCGGTACGCCGAGCAGACCGACGCCGCCGCCCTGGACGCGGTACGCATCGCCGGGCGGCTGCTCACCCGGAATCCGGCGCTGCCGATCATCATGATCGTGGGTCAGATCCGGGCGACCGCGATCGATCTGCTCCGCGGCGTGGGCGCGGACGACGTCGCGGTGCTGGGCCGGGTCGACGAGGCCCTCGGGTTGCCGCCGCTGTGAACAGGACGGCCTGCCGTTGCTGGAACGGAACGGGTTGCCGGCGCTGTGAACAGGACGGCTCGCCACCGCTGTTAACCGAACGGGGTGCCGCCGCTGAGCGCGGAACGGTTATCCGGCGGGCGGGTGGCGGCGCAGCGCCAGCAGTGCCACGTCGTCGACGGGCTGTTCGACGCCGAGCGCGGCCATGACGGTCGCGCAGGCCACCTCGGCCGGTCCGGGTCGGACCGCCGCACGCAGCCGCTCCAACCCGATGTCGATGAGTTCGCCCCGACGTTCGACGAGCCCGTCCGTGTAGCAGACCAGCAGGGCGCCCGGCGGGAAGTCGACGGCGGTGCTGCGGCGGGGCTTCGGGCGCCCGGTGCCGAGCGGGAGGTCGACGGGGAGCGACAGGGTGTCCGCCGGCTGGTCGGTCCGGGCCAGCATCGGCGGCAGGTGTCCGGCGAGCGAGACGCGCAGGCGAGTCCGATCGGGGCTGACCAGCGCGTAGAGCACCGTGGCCAGCTTGCCCGCCTCGAAGTGCTGGATCTTGCGGTCGAGCCGGGTCAGCGCGTCGGCGGGATCGTCGCACTCCAGGGCGTAGGCGCGCAGCGCGCTGCGTAGCCGCCCCATCACCACCGCTGCGGGTAGCCCGTGCCCGGAGACGTCGCCGACCACGATGCCGAGCCAGCCGGAGGGGAGGGTGAAGACGTCGTACCAGTCGCCGCCGACCCCGGTGTGGTGGCCGGGCACATATCGGGCGGCCATGTCGACGCCGGGCGCCTTCGGTAGCCGGGTCGGCAGCAGGCTGCGTTGCAGGGCGAGCGCGGCGGTCCGGTCGATGCTGCCCAGTCGGGCCTGGCTGGCCAGGCTCGCGCGGTCGGCGACGAGTTGCAGCAGCCGGATGTCGTCGGCGCCGAACCGACGCCGGGCGAGGGTGCCGACGTGCAGCACGCCGACCAGTTCGGAGCCGGCGAACATGGGTACGCCGAGCATCGACCGGATGCCCTTGTCGTGCAGGATCGGGTTGACCACCTCGGCCGGGGTGACCCGTTCGAGCACCACCGGCCGTTTCTCCTGGGCGATCCGGCCGGCGAACCCCCGGCCGACCGCGACCCGGAAACCCGGCGGGACCTCCTCCTCCAGCCCCTTCGTGGCGGTGGCCACGAGCTGCTGGGCGTGCTGGTCGAGCAGCAGGATCGCGGCCGTGTCGACCCCGAGCAGCTCACAGACCCGGGCGAGCAGTTCGTCGAGCAGGTCCTCCACGTCGAGCCGGGACAGCGCGGAGTCGGTCACCGCCTCGATCCGGCGCAGCCGTTCGTCGGCTCCGGAGTCGTCCGCCTCGATCACGCGGGAAAGCCTAGCCCCTGCCGTGTCCGGCGGGACCCTGGTCGACGGGCGGTTCGACGCGGGTCTGGCGCAGGACAGTCGGATGGCGGCCATAACCGGAGAAAGGCCGCGATCGGCGGCAAGCGGGCGGGTACGGATACCAGGGCACTAGGATCTGCGGCGCGACCCCGGTCGCGGGTGCCCGACCAGCCGTACGAGGAGATCCAGATGATCTTTATCACCGCGAAGTTCCGAGTGCTGCCGGAGTACGCCGACAGGTGGCCCGAGATCGCCGGCGACTTCACCCGGGCGACCCGTGCCGAGCCCGGCTGCCTGTGGTTCGAGTGGTCGCGCAGCATCGACGACCCGACCGAGTACGTCCTGGTCGAGGCGTTCCGGGACGGTGACGCGGGTGCCGCGCACGTGCGGTCGGAGCACTTCCGGCAGGCGCAGGCCACCCTTCCGCCACACCTCGCCGAGACGCCGAAGATCGTCAACACCACGATCCCGCAGGACGGCTGGTCGATCCTCGGCGAGATGACCGTGCCCGAGCGGAGCTGAACCCGTTGTCGCCGTACGTCTCGAAGGGGCCGTTGGGCCGGTCGATCCGCTCCAGGTAGGCCCGGGTCAGCTCGACCGCGCTGAGTCGTCGGGCCCGGAGCAGGACGATCAGCTCGGCGATCTCGTAGTCCACGTTGGTCCCCGGCCCCGCGACTTTCTCGGCGTGGCCGGTCGGTGAACCGGGCCGCCCGGCGGGCGGGCGGTTAGGGTTGCGGGGGATATGTCCGTTGGGACATGTCGAGAGGAGGCGAGCGGACGCTATGCGGCTTGGCCTACAGATTCCCAACCTGACCTGGCCGAACGGGCCGGCGGGGCTCGGCGCCGACCTGGCCGCCGTGGCCCGTACGGCCGACCGGGTCGGGTTCGACTATCTCGCTCTGATGGACCACTTCTTCCAGATCCAGACCGTCGGCCCGCCCGAGGCGGAGATGCTGGAGGCGTACACCACGCTGGGCTTCCTCGCCGGGCACACCGAGCGGGCCACCCTGCTCACCCTGATCACCGGAGTGCACCACCGGCCGCCGGGGCTGCTCGCCAAGATCGTGACGACCCTGGACGTCCTCTCCGGCGGGCGGGCCATGCTCGGCATCGGCGCCGGCTGGAACGAGGAGGAGTCCCGGGGGCTCGGCTTCCCGTTCCCGCCGATCGCCGAGCGCTTCGAGCTGCTTGAGGAGACCCTGCGGTACCTGCTCCAGATGTGGTCCGACGACGACGGGCCGTTCCACGGCCGGCACATCCGGGCCGAGCGGCTGCTGAACTCCCCGCAGCCGCTGAGCCGCCCCCGTCCACCGATCATGATCGGCGGTGGTGGCGAGAAGAAGACCCTGCGGCTGGTCGCCAGATACGCCCAGGCGTGCAACCTGTTCAACACCCCGGAACTGGAGCGCAAACTGGCCGTCCTGCGCGAGCACTGCGAGCGGGAGGGCCGCGACTACGCCGAGATCACCAAGACCGTCTACCAGTTCATGGACATCGGGGAGAACGGCGAGAAGACCGGCCAACTCCTCGACGAGCTGCGCCGGCTGCACGACCTCGGCTTCGACGTGGCGATCGGCGCGGTGCCGCAACTGCCCCGGCTGGACGTACTGGAACGGATCGGCACCGACGTCATCCCGGTGGTACGCCAGTTCTGAACCCCGCCGACCCGGCCGGTCGGTCCCGGCGGGCCGGCGGGGAGTGGTCAGCGCGTCGGGCGGGCGTCGAACTCCCGTTGCAGCGCGTCGAGGTCGTCGTCGATCTCCGCTCCGGCGACCCCGTCCGGCAGGTCGTCCTCCAGGCGCCGCAGCGGCCGGTACGCCAGCCCCGCCGTGCTCCACAGCATCAGCAGCGCGCCGGTGCAGACCAGCAACACCGCGATGGCCCGGCCGGCGCCACCCGGCACCAGCGGGTCGACCACCCGCTCCGCGATCGCCGGCGCGGTGACGAAGCCCAGCGGCATCATCGCGGCGGCCAGCATCTGGTTGACCGCCAGCACCCTTCCCTGGAGGTCCTGCACCACCTTCACCTGGATGATCGAGATCCAGTGCGCGTTCAGGATCGACAGCGACGCCCAGTAGAGGAACAGCCCGGCCGCGACCAGCGCCGGCTCGGGGCGTACGCCCATCAGCACCGTGCCGAGGCCGACCGGGACGGTGAAGCCGACCATGCCGACCGCCAGCCGCCGGGTGCCGCCCCAGACCACCATGGCCAGTGCGCCCACCGCCGCACCGAGCCCGCCGATCCCGGTGACCAGACCCAGGGTGGCCGGTGAGCCGAAGTCGAGCACCAGCGGGGTGACCAGGACCATCGCCACCGCCAGCAGGTAGTTCACCGGCACGTAGAAGACGATCATGACGATCATCGGGCGGCGCCGGGCGATGAACCGCCAGCCTCCGGCGAGCGCCCGGCCGAAGGTCTCCTCCCGGCGCCGGAACAGCCGGTCCGGGAAGCGGACCACCAGCAGCGTGCCGACCGCGACCAGGAAGCAGGCCACGTCCAGCGCGACCACACCGGGCAGGCCGAGCGCGGTGATCAGCACGCCACCGGCGAGCGGGCCGAGCAGCGTACCGACCCCGGTGCCGAGGTTGGCCAGCGCGTTCGCCTGCGGCAGGTACGGCTTCGGCACCAGTTGCGCGGTCGCGGCCAGGTACGCCGGCCGCTGCACCGCCGTGGCGAGCGAGCCGACCGTGACCGCCAGCATCACCTGCCAGATCCGCAGCTCGCCGAGCCAGAGTTGCAGCGCCAGCGCGCCCATCGCGACGGCACCGGCCAGGTCGGCGCCGAGCATCACCCGCCGCCGGTCGAAGCGGTCGGTGACCGCGCCGCCGATCGGCGCGGCGAAGACCGCCGGGACCAGCGCCAGCATGGTGATCATCGCGAAGTCGAGCAGCCGGCCGGTCTGCTGGTAGACCCAGACCCCGAGCGCGAACGCGCTGAGCTGGCTGCCCACCATCGAGACGAACTGCCCGCCGGCGAGCAGCCCGAACGCCCGCAGGTTGCGCCGGGTCTCCACCCGGGCCAGCAACTCCGCCCCGCCGGCCGCCGGCAACTCACCGGTTCGCCAGGCACGCAGCCGCGCGGCCACCAGGTCGCCCAGTCCGGCCGCCTGGTGCTTCAGGAAGTAGTGCCCGGCCCGGGGGATGGTGGCCAGCTCGACGCGCTCCGCGAAGGCGCCCCACTCGCGGTACCGCTCGGCGTACAGCTCGGTGCTGCGGTCCCGTTCGCCGACCACGGCGAGGACCGGGGCGTGCAGCCGGGGTGCGTCCGGTGCGCCGAGCCGGTCGCTGAGCCACGCCTCGGCATCCCGGGCGTCGTGCCGCAGCGCCCGCAGCATGGTGGCGGTGTCGGCGGCCGCCTCCGGGGTGTCCGCGACGTCCTCCAGCCCGCCCATCACGGTGAGGAAGTTCCGGTACGCCCGGTCGGAGAGCCACCGGTCGGTCGGGAAGAGCCGGCCGATCCACCGGGACAGCCGGCCGGGCAGCCGGGCCATCGGGAAGCTCGCCCCGAGCACCAGCCCGACCACCTCCCGGCCGTCCCGTTCCAGCCGCTGGGCGAGCGCCAGTGCGGCGGCGGTGCCGACACAGTGGCCGTAGACCAGCAGCGGCCCGGGGACCGCGTCGAGTTCGGCGGCGCACCGGCGTACCAGGTCGGGGAGCGGGAGCAGCGGCTCGTCCGGGCGGGCCGGGTCGTGGCCGGGCAGCTCGACGGCGTACACCTGGGTGCCGGGGTGGGCGGTGGCGAGCGCCTCGGCGAAGGGCTGCAACGCGGCCGCCGAGCCACCCCCGTACGGGACGCAGACCGCGGTCAGCGTTGTCGCAGTCCCCGGTGGCGGCCCGGCGAGCCGGTGCAGCAGTCCCGCCTCGGCACCGTCGTCCAGCCCGTCGAGATGGCGCGCCAACAGCGCGACCGTCCGGTGGGTGAACAGGTCGATCACCCGCAGCCGGGGGTCGATCGCCCGGGCGGCCCGGACCGCCGTGAACGAGTCGCCGCCGAGGGCGAAGAAGTCGTCGTCGGCACCGACCCGCCCGGCGCCGAGCAGCCCGGTCCAGACGGCGGCGATCCGGTGCTGGGTGTCGCCGGTCAACGGGGTGTGCCCGGCCGCGACCGGTGCCGGCAGCGCGGACCGGTCCACCTTGCCGTTCGGGTTCAGCGGCAGCGCGTCGAGCACCACGTACGCGGTCGGGATCAGGTGGTCGGGAAGCTGCCCGTGCAGCGCGGTACGGACCGTCGCGACGTCGAGTTCCGTGTCCGGGCGCCGGACCAGCCAGGCCGCGAGCTGCCGCCGCGGCTCCTCGCCGACCGGCAGCACGTACGCGTCGGCGACCCCGGGCACCGCCCGGCAGGCGGCGGCCACCTCGCCGGGCTCCACCCGGTAACCCCGGATCTTCACCTGGTCGTCGACCCGGCCCAGGAAGTCCACCGTGCCGTCGGGGCGGATCCGTACCCGGTCGCCGGTCCGGTAGCAGCGTTCGCGGCCGTGCACCGGGTCGGGGACGAACGACGCCGCGGTCGCCTCCGGACGGTGCAGGTAGCCCCGGGCCACCCCGGGACCGCCGACGACCAGCTCACCGGGTACGCCGGCCGGCAGCGGGCGCCCGGCCCGGTCCACCACGTACAGCCGGGCGCCGGCCAGCGGCCGGCCGAGCGGCAGGTTGCCGTCCCGCCGGGACTCCGGCACCTCGTCGGGGTCGCAGGCGAGCACGGCGACCGTCGTCTCGGTCGGACCGTAGTGGCTCTGCACCGCGAGGTCCGGCCGGGCCGCCCGGACCCGCGCCACCAGCTCCCACGGGCACGCCTCGCCGGCCAGCACCAGCAGCCGGCCGGGCAGCACCCCGGCCAGGTCGCCGTGCGCGTCCAGCAGGCGGAGCTGACTGGGTACCAGCTTGAGCACGTCCACCCGGTGCCGGCCGAGGTAGCCGGCGAGCGCGGCCGGGTCCAGCGAGGTCTCCCGGTCCACCACGTGCAGCGTGCCGCCGGTGACCAGCGCGCCGAGCAGGCAGGTCAGGCCGAGATCCGCGGCGGCGGTGGAGACGAGCGCGAAGGACGCCCCGCCGCTCGCCGACGGGCCGAGCCGGTCGAGGACGGCCCGCAGGTAGTGCACGATCGACCGGTGCGACACCGCGACGCCCTTCGGCGTGCCGGTGGAGCCCGAGGTGAAGATGACGTAGGCGAGCCGGTCCGCCTCGTCCGTCGTGCCCACCGGCCCCGTCCCGTCCGCCGATCCGGCCGGTTCCGTCGGCAGGGCTGGGCCGGAGGGCACGGGCGAATCCGGCGCGGGTCCGGCGGGGGCGCCCTCGACGAGTACCACCGGGAGCAGTCCGGCCCCGGCGGCGCCGGTGGCGTCGTCGGCGAGCCTGGCCGCCAGCTCGGGCTGGGTGACCACGACCCGCCCGCGCACGGCGGCCAGCATGGTCCGCACCCGGGCCGCCGGATAGCCGGGATCCAGCGGAAGGTACGCCGCACCGGCCCGCAGCGCGCCGAGCAGCCCGACCACCAGGTCGGTACTCCGTTCGACCCAGACCGCCACCGGCTCGTCCGCGCCGACCCCGGCCGTCCGGAGCCGGCGGGCCAGCAGCCCCGCCCGGCGGTCCAGCTCGGCGTAGCTCAGTACGCCGTCCGGCCCCACCACGGCGGGTGCCGCCGGGCGCTCCGCGATCCGCCGCTCGACCAGCGCGGTGAGGGTGGGCGCGTCGTCGGTCCAGTTCGGCTCGGGCCCGGTGAGCAGCGGTCCCGGTACCGGTGCCAGCGGAACTGCCGGCACCGGCCGGTCGAGGTCGGCGACCAGCCCGCCGAGCAGGGCGGTGAACCAGCCGACCAGGGCCCGCACCGTGCTCCGGTCGAAGAGCGCGTTGCGGTAGCCGAGCCAGCCGGGCAGCGGGCGCCCCGGCCCCGGGTCGACGACGTTGAGGCTCAGGTCGAGCTTTGCCGTCGGGGTGTCCAACTCCACCGCCTCGGTGCGCAGGCCGGACAGCCGGACCGCGCCGAGCGGGTCGTCGTAGACGTTCACCAGGGTCTGGAACAGCGGATGGGCGCCGGCCACCCGCTCCGGACGGACCTCGGTCAGCAGCTCCTCCAGCGACACGTCGGCGTGCTCGATGGCGTCCAGCACCGCCGTACGGGTCCGGGCCAGCAGCTCCCGTCCGGTCGGCTCGCCGGACAGCTCCGCCCGGACCGGCACCGTACGCACGAAGCACCCCACCACCGGCTCGGTCTCCGGATGCCGCCGACCAGCCGAGATCATGCCGACCGCGAGGTCGTCGGTGCCGGCGAGCCGGGCCAGCAGGGCCTGCCAGGCGGCGAGCAGCACCATGAACGGGGTGCTGCCGGTCTCGGCCGCGGCCCGGCGTACCCGGTCGGCGAACTCGGCGGGCAACTCGACCGGTACCCGGTCGCCGGCCGACTCGGCCACCGCCGGGCGGGGCCGGTCGGCCGGCAGCGGGAGTACGGCCGGCAGCCCGGCGAGCCGCTCCCGCCACCAGTCCAGGGTGGCGGCGGACCGGGCCGGGTCGGCGCGCCGCCGTTCCCAGTCGACCACGTCGGCGTACTGCAACGGTGCGGGTGGCACGGCCCCGGCGGCACCGGTCCGTACGGCGTAGCAGGCGGCCAGGTCGGTGACGATCAGGCGCAGCGACCAGGCGTCGACCGCGATGTGGTGGAAGGTGAGCGCGAGCAGGTGGTCGTCGTCGGCGAGCCGGTAGAGCACGGCACGGGTCGGCAGGTCCCGGTCCAGCGCGAACGGCTCGGCGCCGCACCGGGCCAACCGGTCCCGGACGACCGCCTCCGGGCACTCCTGCGTGGACAGGTCCACCACCTCGACCCGGAGTTCGCCCGCCGGCCGGGGCACGCAGACCGGCGCGCCGCCGGAGGACTCGACGACGCTGCGCAGTACCGCGTGCCGGCCGACCAGGTCGACGACCGCCCCGCGCAGCGCCTCCGGGTCGAGCGGACCGCGCAGCCGCAACCCGGTCGGGACGTTGTAGGCCGGGCTCTCCGGCTCGTACTGGGCGGCGAACCACATCCCGGTCTGGCTGCCGGAAAGCGGCACCGGCGCGTCCGGGTCCGGCCGGCGCGGGATGGCGGGCGCGGACCCGGCCTGGCGGGCCCGGGCGAGCCGCTGTGCCAGCCGGCTCCGCAGCTCCTCGGCGCTACCGGCGGTCGCCCGGGCCTCCACCCCGGTCACCGCCGCCACCCCTCGGCCACCGGGCCGGCCCCGTTCGACGACGGTGTCGCGGGTGCCGGCACGGCCCGGGACGGCGGCGCCGAACCGGGACCTCCGGCCAGCTCCGCCGGATGCGCCGGCGCCATCGGATGCGTCGGCTGCACGGGGTGCGTCGGCTGCGCCGGGTGCACCGGCTGCGCCGGGTGCACCGGCTGCGCCGGCTCCGACGGGTCGACGTCGGCCAGGTCGTCGAGGGCGGCCAGGTCGGCGAGGACCAGCTCCTCGACCCGGGCGGCGTAGTCGGCCAGCCGGGGGTGCTGGAACAGCAGCGGTACCGCGATGTCGCAGCCGAGCTGCTGGCGGAGCCGGCCGGTGAGCCGGGTGGCCGCGAGCGAGTGCCCGCCGACGGCGAAGAAGTCGTCGTCCCGACCCACCTCCGGGCGGTCCAGCACGACGGCCCAGAGTTCGGCGACGAACTTCTCCATCTCGGTCTGCGGGGGTGCCGGCGGGACGGTCGGTCCGGCCGGGGCCGGCAGGGCGGCCCGGTCCACCTTGCCCGCCGTGGTCAGCGGCAGCCGGTCCAGTACGGTCCAGCGCGGCGGCACCATGTAGCCGGGCAGCCGGCTGCGGGCGTGCCCGGCCACCGACTCCGGATCGAGGCCCGCGTCGCCGACCAGGTAGGCCGCGAGGTACGCGTCCGGCCCGCCCGGCTCGACGATCGTCACCGCCGCGTCGGCGACCGCCGGATGGCTCCGGAGCACGGTCTCGATCTCCTCCAGTTCGATCCGGTAACCGCGCAGCTTGACCTGGGTGTCCCGCCGGCCGAGGTAGTCGAGTACCCCGTCCGGCCGCCATCGGGCCAGGTCACCGGTGCGGTACCGGCGGCCGCCCGATGCGTACGGGTCGGTGTCGAAGGCCGCCGCGCTCAGGTCCGGCCGGTTGCGGTAGCCCCTGGCCACCCCGGCGCCGCCGATCCACAGCTCCCCGACCACGCCGGGTGGGGCGAGCCGGCCCGCCCGGTCGAGCACGTAGAGCCGGGCGCCCCGGATCGGCCCGCCGATCGGCACCGGCCCGGCAATCCCGGGCGGGATCGGATGGCAGGTCACCAGGACGGTCGCCTCGGTCGGCCCGTACCCGTCGAAGAGCTGGCCGACCACCTTGGTCAGCTCGTCGGCGAGGTCCGTGTCCAGCGGCTCCCCGCCGCTGATCACCCGGACCTCCGGGCCGCCGCGCCAGCCCGCCGCCAGCATCAGCCGCAGCGTCGACGGGGTGACCAGCATCGCCGTCACCCCGGTCGCCTCGACCCGGGCGGCCAGGGCCGGACCGTCGACGGCGGTGTCCCGGCCGACCACGACGGTCCGGGCCCCGACCATCAGGGCCAGCCACAGCTCGAAACAGGAGAGGTCGAAGGAGAGCGGGGCGACGGCCAGGAAGACGTCGGCCGGGCCGTACCCGGGAGCGTCGCGCATCGCGGCGAGATAGCCGGCCAGGTTGCCGTGGGTGACCTCCACGCCCTTCGGCTTGCCGGTCGATCCGGAGGTGTAGAGCACATACGCCAGCGAGTCGGCGGTCGGCATCGGCGGCAGCGGGACCCCGGCGGTGGCCGGTACGGCGGTCACGTCGACCGGCCGGACGCCGGGCAGCCCGGCGACCACGGCGGTGGTGGCCGGGGTGACCAGGACGAGTCGTACCCCGCCCTCGGTGGCCTGGTGCCGGAGCCGGTCGACCGGCTGGTCCGGCTCCAGCGGCAGGTACGCGCTGCCGGCCCGGAGTACGCCGAGCAGCGTCGCCGGCAGCAGGTGGTCCCGGGGCAGGCAGACCCCGACCGGCGCGTCCGGCCCGGCACCGAGCGCGACCAGGTGCGCGGCGACCCGTTCGGCGTGCGCGGCGAGGCCGGCGTAGTCGAGCGTGCCCGCCGGGCCGACCACCGCGACCGCCTCCGGGGTGCCGGCCGCCCGCGCGAAGATCGCCGGCAGTACGGTCGGCGGGGTCGCCACGGGCACCGGGCCACCGTCGCCGACCCGCAGCAGCCAGTTCCGTTCACCGGCGTCGAGCAGCGGCAGTGTCGAGATCGGCCGGTCCGGCTCGGCGACCGCCGCGCCGAGCAGCCGGAGCAGCCGGTCCGCCATCCGTTCCCCGTCGGCGGCCTCGAACCGGTCGGTGTCGTACTCGACGTGCAGTTCGGGGCCGTCCGCGCCGGCGTTGACGTAGACGGTCAGCTCGTTCTGCGCGGCGGCGGTGTCCAGTTCGCCGAGCAGGCGTACCGTGCCGCCGTCCTCGGTCACCTCCATCGGCAGGTCCTCCGGCTGCACCGAGAGCACGACCGGGGTGAGCCCGGCACCGAGCGGGCGTACCACGCCGGTGAGCCGGGGCAGGTCCCCGACGGCCACGTCCCGGTGCGCCAGCACCTGCGCGGTGTTCACCGCCACCCGGGCGGCCAGGCCGGCGAAGGAGGGGTCGTCGGCGCAGTCGACCCGGACCGGGAGCACATCCATCAGCGCGCCGATCAGCCGGTCCAGCCCGGGCCGGTCGCGGTTGGCGGCGGCGACGCCGAGCAGGGTGTCCGGCCGCCCGGTGAGCCCGTCCAGGAGCACGACCAGGGCGGCGGCCCACATCGCGTACGGGGTCAGTCCGTCCCGCTCGCCCAGCGCCGCGATCCCGGCCCGTAGCCCGGAGTCGATCGGCCGGACCACCCGGCGCCCGGCGTGCCGGCTCGGTCCCCGCCGTGGCCTGCCCGGCAGGTCGTACGGCGGCACGACACCGTCCAGTGTGGATTTCCAGAACTCCTGCACGGCCGGTCCGGCGCCCGATCGGGCCCGTTCGTCGGCTACCGCCACGTCGGAGACCTGCACCGGCAGCGGCGGGAGTGCGGCAACGGGATCGGTGCCGGCCCGGACCGCCGCCAGGGCGACCGCCAGGTCCCGCATCAGCACACCGATCGACACGCCGTCGAACCCGGTGTGGTCGACCGCGATCGCCAGCTCGGCGCGGTCCGGCCCGGTCCAGAGCACGCCGACCCGGATCATCGGCACGTCGCCGGCCAGCTCGAACGGCTGCGCCGCGAAGCCGGCGGCCAGCCGACGCCGCTCGTCGTCCGGGCGCGGGTCCCCCCGGTGCCGCTGCGGCACCCCCGACACCGCCGAACCGGTGGACCCGGCACCGCTGGACCCGTCGTTGGTGGACGGCTCTCCGGGTGTCCCGGCGGCCGGGTCGTCCGCCGCGCCGGCTCGGCCGGTGGCGCCGTCCCGGTCCGTCAGCTCGGTCACCGGCACCGGGGCGGGCGGCGACACCACGGCGTACGGGCCGTCGGCGCCGTCCAGGATCCGGGTGCGCAGCGACTCGTGCCGGACCACCAGGGCGGCCAGCGCGGCGCGAAGCTGCTCCACATCGGCCAGCCCGGTGACCGCCAACCGGAGTCCCACGGTGGAGGCCCAGGGCGTGCCGGTCACCTGGCGCAGCATCCAGAAGACCCGCTGCATGTCGGTGAGCGGATGCCGGTCGCGGTGCTCCCGGACCGGCACCGGCCGGGCCCGGTCCGGAGCCAGTTCCCGGGCCAGCTCGGCCACGGTCGGCGCGCCGAGGAACCGGCCGAGCGGCACCGCGACCCCGTGCTCGTCGGCGACCCGGGCCAGCAGCCGGGCGGCGGCCAGCGAGTGCCCACCCAACTCGGTGAAGCGGTCGTGCCGGCCGACCCGGGACACCCCCAGCACCCCGGCCACCAACCGGGCCAGCCCGGCCTCGGTGTCGCCCTGCGGCGCGACGTACGCCTCGTCGTCGGCGCGGGCGAACTCGACCTCGGGCAGGGCGGCCCGGTCCACCTTGCCGGTCGGCCCCAGCGGCAGCCGGTCCAGCACCGCTATCCGGGACGGGACCATGAACCCGGGGAGCCGGTCGCGCAGGTACGCCGTCAGTCCGGGCTCGGTCACCGGCGCGGACGGCTCGACGTAGCCCACCAGCCGGCGGGTCCCGTACGGGTCGACCGGGGCCAGCACCACCGCGGAGCGTACGTCGGGATGGCCGGCCAGCGCCGCCTGCACCTCGCCCGGCTCGACCCGGAACCCGCGTACCTTCACCTGGTCGTCCCGCCGGCCGACGAACGCGTACCGGTCGTCGCGGCGCCGGATCAGGTCGCCGGTCCGGTAGTGCCGCCGGCCGTCCCGCTCGACGTAGCGCTGAGCGGTCAGCCCGGGCCGGCGGAGGTAGCCGGTGCCGACCCCCGGCCCGGCGATCCACAGCTCTCCGGTCTCGCCGTCGGCGACCGGGCGGCCGTCGTCGTCCCGGATCGACAGCACCGCCCCGGCGATCGGCCGGCCCAGACAGGGGTCGCCGCCCGGCGGCACCTCGTCGGCGAGTACCGCGGTGGTGGTCTCGGTCGGCCCGTAGATGTTGACCACCCGGCGCAGCCCCGGGTTGGCGTACGCCCGGGCGCAGAGCGCCGACGTGAGCACCTCGCCGCCGAAGGTGACGGTCCGGACCCCGGCCGGCAGCGCGCGGCCGAGCAGGACGGAGAGTGCGGACGGCGGCCCGCAGAGCATCGTCACCTCGTCCCGGGCCGGCAGGTCGGGCAGGGCGAAGACGGTCTCGGCCAGGATGACCGTGCCGCCGGTGACCAGCGGCGCGAAGATCTCCAGCACCGAGAAGTCGAAGCAGACCGAGGCGCCGGCCAGGCTGCCCCGCAGCTCGTCCGGGCCGTACGCGGCGGCGGCCCAGCGCAGGAACGCCATGGTGTTGCGGTGGGCCAGCGGCACTCCCTTGGGCTGCCCGGTGGAGCCGGAGGTGTAGAGCACGTACGCCAGGTCGTCGGATCCGCCCTCGACCCGGTGCCGGACCGGCTCGGCGGGCAGTTCGGCGACGTCGAGTACGCCGACGCCGGCCGTCGCCGCCAGGGCGGTGCTCGACCTGTCGCAGACCACCAGGCGCGGCCGGGCGTCCTCGGTGATCAGCCGGAGCCGGTCGGCGGGATAGCCGGGATCGAGCGGCACGTACGCCGCGCCGGACTTGAGTACGCCCAGCAGCGCCGGGACCAGCCAGGCGGTCCGGGGCAGGCAGACGCCGACCAGGTCGCCCCGGCCGACACCCCGGGCGCGCAACGCCGAGGCGACCCGCTCGGCGCGGATGTCGAGATCGGTGTAACTGAACCGATCCCGGTCCACGACGAGGGCGGTCGCCGTGGGCGACCGCCCGACCTGTGCTTCGAACGCCTCGTGGATGAGTCCGGCGGGTGCCTGCTCGGCCTGGAGCGACAACGGCGTCCCCTTTCGTTCGCCGGCAACGGTTCACGTGTGCGGCGGTGACGGATGCCTCGCCGTGGCGGTGGCCACGCCGGCCGATCTTTACACAACCGGACCAGCCCCGAGTGACCGTGCGACAACGCTGGGCAACCGGCAGCAAACCGGGAAACTGCGGCGTTGCCGCACCGGAGACGGGTTATCGCCATTCATTCGGCTATTGGCCCGCATTGGCGCCCTGTCCGGTGCACCAATGCCTCGGCGTCTACAGTGGCCCACCCTCTGTCGTCGTGCGGACCGGGGCCGCGGTCGGGCGGTGGGCCGGGCCGATGCCGACGGCGGGCAGGATCGCCTGGTCCACGATGGCCGCGAGCATCTCGTCGGCCGGCAGGTGGTCGTTGTCGGTGCTGTACTTGAGCACCAGTGCCTCGCCGATGTCCATCACCACCGGGGTGAGCAGCGCGGGATCGACCTCGCCCCGGGTGGCGTAGTGCCGCAGGACGGTGCTGGTGAAGGTGCCGCCCCGGGCGTCGAAGACCCGGGTGTACAACGCCGCCACCAGGTCCGGGTGGCGGTGTCGCTCCATGATGATCGCCACCACGGCGGTGGCGGCCGGGGTGGTCATCCAGGCGACGAGTTGGCGCAGCGCGCGGATCAGGTCGCCGCGCAGGTCGTCCGCGCCGGGGGACGGCACCTCCTGCGGGTGCGCCTCGTGCAGCGCGTCGAGCAGCAGTTCGCGCGGAGAGGACCAGCGCCGGTACAGCGAGGTCTTGGCGGTGGCGGCCTCCTTGGCGATGCCCTCCATGGTGAGCCCGCCGACGCCGACCTCGGCCACCTGGCGGAGCACCGCGGCGTGGATGGCCCGGACCAGTTCGTCGCCGCGCCGCCGGGTACGCCGCTCCGGCTCCGGGCCGGCTTCCTTCTCGCGCATGCTGCCTCTCCACTAAGAAACGCTTGCGTATCTTATTTGCCGCAGGTTAGATACACACCCGTAGCTAATCGTCGCAGTCGACCCGGCGATTCTGCCGTCCGCCGGCCGATCCCGGCCCGTCGCGACCTGCCCTGCCCACATTCCTGGACCAACGGGGGAACCATGTCCAGCCACTCCGGCCCCACCGACCTCGCCGCCCTGCCCCGGACATCCGGGCCGCCAGCCGTCCGATCCCTCGCCCCCGACCTCGCCCGGGGGGCGATGCTGCTGCTCATCGCGCTGGCCCACGCCCACATGTACCTCTACGGCCACCAGACCCTGTTCCGGGGCTACCGCACCGACGGCGACACCCTCGATCGGGTGGTCGCCGGGCTCCAGGTGCTGCTGGTGGACGGCCGGGCGCTGCCGATGTTCGCCGCGCTCTTCGGCTACGGCATGGTCCGGCTGGCCGACCGGCGCGCCGCGTCCGGCGCCGACTGGCCGGAGGTACGCGGCCTGCTCCGCCGACGCAGCCGCTGGCTGATCGCGTTCGGCTTCGTACACGCGCTGCTGCTCTTCTTCGGCGACATCCTCGCCACCTACGGCCTGCTCGGGCTGGTGCTGGTCGGCATGCTCCGGGCCCGGGACCGTACTCTGCTCCGGGTCGCCGGGCTCTGGACACTGGTCTTCGTCGCGGTCTCCGTCGTACCGCCGCTCGGGATCATCGAGAACGGTTCGACACCGCTGCCAACCGGTTACGACTCCCCGCTCGCCGCGATCGGCCCCCGGGTCGGGACCTGGGCGGTACTCGCCCCGATGCTGGCGCTGGACGTGGTCACCCCGATGGTGCTCGGCATCTGGGCCGCCCGGCGCCGGCTGCTCGACGAGCCCGGCCGGCACCGGCGACTGCTGGCCCGGGTCGCGCTGGGCGGGATCGGACTCGCGGTGCTCGGCGGTACCCCGCTGGCGCTGATCGACGCGCGGATCTGGACGGGCTGGAGCGCCGCCAGCGCCGTGCCGGCGTACGTCCTGCACAGCCTGACCGGCATCGGCGCCGGCCTCGGCTACGCCGCGCTGGCCGGCCTGGTCGCGCACCGGCTCGGCACCGCACCGGGCCGCCGTGGCACCCCCGGCCCGGTGGTCACCGCGCTGGCCGCCTGCGGGCAGCGCTCGCTCACCTGCTACCTGCTCCAGTCGGTGGCGTTCGTGGCGCTCTTCTCGCCCTGGGCCGGCGGGCTGGGCGGGCGGCTCGGTGACGCCGGTGCCTCGGCGGTGGCCCTCGGCGTCTGGCTCGGCACCGTGCTGCTCGCCGAGCTGATGCGCCGGGCGGGGCGGCGCGGCCCGGCCGAGGTGCTGCTCCGCCGGCTCAGTTACCGGCACACCCCGCTGGCCGCGGCGGGCCAGACCGGGCCGGCGACCGGGCGGTAGCGCGAAGCCGGGCGAACCGGGCCGACTACTATCGTGATCTCAGCGGCCTGTCGCTGGAGCGGGCGCTCGATGCCCCAGGTGTCGGGCTCCCGGGCGTCCAGCTCGTGGAGGCCCGACCAGATGATCGAGGAAGGGGCCCCGGTGGCGGCCATAGAACGTACTCTTGTCCTGCTCAAGCCCGACGCGGTCGCGCGGGGGCTGACCGGACGCCTGGTGCAGCGCTTCGAGGACGCCGGCCTGAAGATCGTCGGCATCAAGATGAAGCAGATGGACGCGGACTTCACCCGCCGGCACTACTTCGATCTGGAGGAGCGGTTCGGCAAGGGCGTCTACGACGCCACCGCCACCTACATGCAGCAGGGGCCGGTGGTGGCGCTGCTGCTGGAGGGGGTCGAGGCGGTGGCGAACGTCCGCCGCATGATCGGCCCGACCTTCCCGGGGCAGGCGGCGCCGGGCACCATCCGGGGCGACTTCGCGCACATGTCGAAGGCGTACGCCGAGGCGACCGGCAAGGCCATCGCCAACCTGGTGCACGCCTCCGGCAGCATCGACGAGGCGAAGTACGAGTCCGAGCTCTGGTTCGGCGCCGACGAGCAGTTCGACTACCCGGGCCTCGCCGAGCGGTACGTCTTCTGACCTGTACGGTCAGCACCTTCCGACCGGGGCGGCCCGGTGGAGAGTGGTCCGGGCCGCCGCCACCCGGCGGCGTCCCGGAGTACCGGTCGGCGGCCCAGCGGCGGGGTGCTGGCCGGTCACAGTTCCGTTAACCGTCGGTTACCCCGGTCGGACTCACATCTGCGCGTGGCCGCCGGAACGTCCGGGCGACGACGAGGATGCGACTCGTCCGCGCCGGGGCGGACGAGTGCACGACGGGGGGCGGGACCCGTCCCCGGTGGCGGCTCAGCCGGCGGCCGCCGCCGACATCGCCCGGTGGCTGCGCATCGCGTGTTCGAGCACGGCGATCAGCACCTCCTTGCCGGACTTCCGAGTCCGGGCGTCGCAGAGCATGACCGGTACGCCCGGATCGAGGCTCAGCGCCTGGGTCACCTCCTGGAGCTGGTACTGCCGGGCGCCCTCGAAGCAGTTGACCGCCACGATGAACGGCGTGCCGTGCTTCTCGAAGTAGTCGACCGACGGGAAGCAGTCGGCGAGCCGGCGGGTGTCGGCGAGCACCACCGCGCCGAGCGCGCCGAGCGCCAGCTCGTCCCAGACGAACCAGAACCGGTCCTGCCCCGGTGTGCCGAAGAGATAGAGCACCAGTTCGTCGTTGATGCTGATCCGGCCGAAGTCCATCGCCACCGTGGTGGTGGTCTTGGCCTCCACCCCGGAGAGGTCGTCGACACTGACGCCCTCCTGGGTGAGGAGTTCCTCTGTCCGAAGTGGACGGGTCTCACTGACGGCACCGACCAGGGTGGTCTTGCCGGCGCCGAAGCCTCCCGCAATCAGGATCTTGACGGCGGTCGGCATCGGTTCGCCGGGCGCCGGAGTCTGGTCGGCACCGTCAGAGTGCGCGTAGCCCATTTATCACCCGTTCAAAAACGCTGTTGTCGGTCAGGACCGGTGCCGGCCGTGGCTCGAACACCCGGACGAGCTGTCGTTCGAGCAGATCGCCGAGCAGTACTCGGATGGTGCCGAGCGGCAGGTCCAGGTGCGCCGCGACCTCGGCGACCGAGAGCTGCCGCCGGCAGAGCGCGACGATCGCCAGGTGCTCCGGCCCGAGCCCGATGTCCTGGGAGGAGGCCGTCCGCACCGTGCTCACCTGTGAGATCAGGTCGAACTTACCGGTCACCGGCCGGGCTCGACCCCGGGTCACCGCATAGGGCCGGACCACCGGGCCGGCGTGCTCGTCGACCCAGTGGATTTCCGGAGGCTCCTCGTACTCGGTCATGGCCGGGAATCACTGCCGTTGGACCGGCGCGTCGGGTGCCCGGCTGCTCGACGCGAGGTACTTGCCGGCCCGGGTCACCAGCATCGCCATCTCGTACGCGATCAGACCGACGTCCGCGTCCTCGGACGCGAGTACGGCCAGACAGGCGCCGTGCCCGGCTGCGGTGACGAAGAGGAACGCCGAGCGCATCTCGATGATGGTCTGCTGCACGGGCCCGCCGCCGAACCGCTTGCCGGCACCCCGGGCCAGGCTCTGCACGCCCGAGGCCACCGCGGCCAGGTGCTCCGCGTCGTCCCGGTCCAGCTCCCGCGACGAGGCCATGAGCAGCCCGTCGACGGAGAGCAGGACGGCGTGCTGGGTCTGTTTCACCCGACTGACCAGGTCGTCCAGCAACCAGGTCAGGTCGAGGTTCGAGGCTGTCTTCTGCACGGGTTCGTCCCTCTCTACCGGTGACATCGCCATCTCGGACACGGTGCGCGGTCAGTCCTCGGGCGGAACCGACCCGGTCCCGTCGTCGCGCGGGCGCGCGGCGTCGGACCGTCCGCGCCGGGTGCCCGATTGATAGGAACTCATCATCCGGCGGATCTGTTCAGGAGTACGGGGAGCGTGGTCCTCCGCCGGCTCCGGTTCGGTCCGGTCGTCACCGTCACGCAGCGGCGGGGCGAGGTTCGCCTGCCGGACCCGGACCGGCAGCCCGGACGGGGTCAGCGAGGCCGATCCGCTCGCCGGGCCCTGTCCGGCCTCCGGCGAGGCAGAGCCCACCGGCCGGGACGATCCGGACCCGGCCGCCGGTGCGGCGCCCGCACCAGGCCGGGCATCCGGCGACGCCACATCGGACGACCCGGTCGCCTGCCCCGGGGACCGGGAGGAAAGTCCGGACCGCGCCGTCGGTTCTGCCGATCCCGGGAACGCCGTCGGCCCGCCAGATTTCGGCAACGCCGTCGGCCCGCCAGATTTCGGGAGCGCCGTCGACCCGGCCGACCCGGGAGACGCCGTGGCGTCCGGCTCCGTCGCGCCCCCCTCCGGCCGGGTCGGGGCACGGTCGGGCCGCAGGGCCGGCAGCTCCGACACCCGCGGTGCGAGGCCCGGGGCCGGTGGTGCCAGGTCGGGCCTCGGCGGTGCGCCCGCCGGCCGCCCCGGTGTGTCGAGCGGGCTCCCGGCCGCGGGCCACTCGACAGCCCGGCGCGCCTGCTGGGCCGGATCCGATTCCGGGCGCCGGCCCGGGCGCTGTCCCGGCGCCGGCCCGGGCGGGAGTACCGACTCCCGCTCCGCCAGGCGACCGATCTCCCGCCCCGGCGGTCGCCGTACGCTGCCGCCGATCGCGCTCGCCGCGAGCCGCTCGACCGGCATCGAGCCGGTGGTCGGCTCGCCCTCGGCGCTCCGGTCGGTGATCAGGCTCAGCGGGAGGAGTACCACCGCGGTGGTGCCGCCGTACGGCGACTCCTTGAGCCGGACCCGTACGCCGTGCCGCTCGGTGAGCCGGCTGACCACGTACAGGCCGAGTTGGGCGGCGCCGCCGGTGAGGGTGAACTCGTGCTGGGTGACGATCCGCTCGTTGGCGGCGACCCGATCCTCGTTGCTCATGCCGAGCCCGCGGTCCTCGATCTCCACGGCGTAGCCGTTGGCGACCAGTTGACCGCTGACCTGCACCCCGGTGTGCGGGGGAGAGAAGGAGAGCGCGTTCTCGACCAGTTCCGCGAGCAGGTGGATCACGTCGCCGACCGCCCGGCCGGCGAGGTCCACCGCGCCGACCGGCAGCACGGTGACCCGGGCGTAGTCCTCGACCTCGGCCACCGCGCCCCGCAGTACGTCGATCATCGGGACGTTCCGCCGCCAGGCCCGGCCCGGGGTCGAACCGGAGAGCACGATCAGGTTCTCCGCGTTGCGCCGCATCCGGGTGGCGAGGTGGTCCACCCGGAACAGGTCCTCCAACTCCTCCGGATCGTTCTCCCGGCGCTCCATCGCGTCCAGCAGGGTGAGCTGCCGGTGGATCAGCGCCTGGGTACGCCGGGCCAGGCTGAGGAAGATGTCCCGTACGCTGCGGCGCAGCTCGGCCTGCTCGACCGCGGTCCGTACGGCGGTCTCCTGGGCGACGTTGAACGCCTGGGCCACCTGCCCGATCTCGTCCGGGCCGGCCTCCAGCGGCGGTGCCTCCGCGCCGACGTCGACCGTTTCGCCCCGGCCGAGCCGGCCGACCAGGTCGGGCAGCCGCTCGTGGGCGAGCTTGAGGGCCGCCTCGCGGAGCCGTTCGAGCTGGCGGACGATCGACCGTGCGGTGTTCACCGAGATGACGACGGCGACCAGGCCGAGGATGGCCATGATCAGCATCCGTACGAGGGTCCCGATGGCGCCGGGCGTGGCGGCCTTGACCACCTCGTCGCCGCCGGCGATCTGCAACCGGAGCAGCTCCTGCAACCCGGGGTCGACGGTGCCGCGCCACTCGTCCGCCGGAACCGCCGGGCGGCCGTTCGGCCGTCCGTTGAGGACGATCCGGTCCTCGGCCGCGCGCAGCCGGGCGAGCGGTCCCTGCCGGAGTGCCTGGCGGTAGCGGTCCTGGTCGGCCCGGGGCAGCTCGGCCATCGCCTCGTCCGCGATCAGCCGCTCGGTGCCGATCAACTGGATCACCCGGGCGTGCTCGGCCGGGCTGATCCGGTTGGCGGCGTACGCTCCGGTCAGCAGCGCGTCGGCCTGGGAGGCCAGCTCCCGCGCCTTGGTGAACCGGATGAGGTTCTCGACCCGGCGGTCGATGTCGCCGGCGTCGAGGTTGCCGAGCGAGCCGTACATCCGGAAGACCGTGTCGATCGCCTCGGTGAACGCCTGCGCGGCGGCCAGCCGGTCGATGCGGCGGGCATCGATCGCCTCCCGGACGGTGGCCAGCCCGTCGAGCTTGGCCAGTGCCTCGTCGACCCGTCGCTCCAGTTCCGGCCGCGCCGCCAGCTTCGTGAACCAGGCCTGCGTCTCGGCACGGAAGATCGCTACGTCCGCGCGTACCTTGCGGCGCTCGGTCTCCAGCGGCTCCCGGGCCGGTGCCTCCGGTGCACCGAGGTAGCTCAGCGAGAGCCGCCGCTCGTTCTGCAGGTTCAGGACCAGCGGTTCGCTCGGGGCGTACACCTGGGCCTCGAGAGTCTGCACCCAGACCAGGTTCAACCCGTCGCGGAGGGTGACCCATGCGCCGAATGCCCAGAGCGCGGCCAGAGTGACCAGCAGGGCGACAACCTTGGTACGCAGGCGCGAAGCACGAAAGCCCATTACACCGTCCCGTGCCGGTCGGAGGCCGAATGATCGATCACTCGCCATGTTCTGGCGTCGCGGGCGCCCTGGGTCGCATCCACGATCTTTGAGTACCCGGCGCACGCTAGCAGCGCCCGGTGTGATGCCTCAACCCCCGGTTTGAACGAAGATCACCTTTTTGGCCCTTCCCGGGCGGTTGGCCTGCTGATCGGAGAATGACGGTGGCTCCGCCCGTCCGGGTGTGTCCACTCTGGCCGGTCCCGCTGCCGGGATCGCCCCCGGCATCGGTCGGGGGCCGGCTTCCATTGATAACCTTCGTTGAGATTGGGTTGACCGGGCGTTGAGATCGGGTTGACCGGGCGGGGCCTGTCGAGGGCCGGAGGTTGATCGGGGGCGGGTGCATGCTCGACCAGCGGCTGCATCACCATCTGGTGACCTGGCTGGGCCAGTGGCCGGCCGGCGGATCGCTGGACGTGGTCGGCTCCGAGCGCCGGATCCAACCGGGCTGGGACGGTGAGCCGCACCCGGTCGTCGGAGTCGGCAGCCCGCTCGGGGTCGTACTCTCGGTGCCGCCGGCCCGGGCCGCCGCCGTACGCGCGCTCGGCGCCCGGCCGATCGCGGCGCTGCTGGCCGAGTTGCCCGCCGTGGTGGGCCTGCCCGGCTGGGTGGGCTACCGGGCGGTGTTCCGCTACACGCTCGCCCCGGCGCCGTTGCCGGACCGTGGTGAGTGGGTCGACGCCGTCGATCCGGTGGTGCCGCCGTGGCTGCGGCCGTTCGGCGGCGAGGTGCTTGTGGTGCGGGACTCCGACGGCGGCTACCTCGCCGGGGTGGGCATCAAGCGGCACGACGGCTACGGGCAGGAGATCGCCGTCGGCACCGAGCCGGCGGGCCGGGGCCGGGGCTTGGCCCGCCGGCTGGTGGCACAGGCGGCCCGGCGGGTGCTGGACGAGGGCGCGGTGCCGACGTACCTGCACGATCCGGGCAACCTCGCCTCGGCCCGGGTCGCCGAGGCCGCCGGGTTCGACCACCGTGGCTGGTCCGCCTACGGACTGGAGAGGACGGCCCGGTCGACGCCCCCGTGCCCGGGGACCGTCTGACGAGGACGGTGGCCCTCAGCCACAGACCTTGCCCACCCCTACCCGACCGGTGGCCCTCAGCCACAGACCTTGCCCACCCCGACCCCACCGGAGACCGTGCCCGGCAGGCTGGCCGGCGGATCCACGCTGTACGGATAGAGCCCCCGCGGCTCGACCACGGTGCCGGCGGTCTGCGGGGTACCCGAGTTGACGTAGATGTTGTTGCGCTCCACCACCCGGCCGGGGCCGCTCTTGTCGTATCCGACGTAGATCGGGTGCGCCACGTTCTCGAAGTAGTTGCCCTCGACCATCAGGCCGGCGTCCTCTGTGGAGGCGATGCCGTAGAGCGCGTTGTTCCGGTAGTAGTTGTTGAACACGTGTACCGGGTCGGCGAACCGCACCCGGGGATGCCGCTGATCCGTACCGTCGAAGAAGTTGTGGTGGTACGTCACCCGCAACTTCCCGACGTCGGCGGTGTACGTGTCCGAGTGGCCGACCAGCGACGACTTGCTGTGGTTGTGGAACCTGTTCCAGGAGACCGTCACGTAGTCCGACTCCCGCTTGATGTCGAGCAGGCCGTCGTAGCCGTCGGAGAGGTCGTTGTGGTCGATCCAGACGTGGTGGGCCTTGTTGGTGACGCTGATCGAGTCGTCCTCGGCGCCGGTGAACCGGATGTTCCGGATGATCACGTTGTTGCCGGGCCGGGTGGTGGAGCCCATCTGGAGGCCGCCGCCGGTGATCTCGGCGGTGCTGCCGACACCCAGGATGCTCTTGTTCGCCACCACGGTCACCATGTCGTCGAGCGGGATCCGGCCGGAGATCCGGATGATGTACGGCCCGGGTCGCCCGGCGTAGTCCTCCAGCGCGGCGGCGGTGGTCACGGTCACCGTCGGTCCGCCCGCGCCACCGGTGGTGCCGTTGAAGCCGAGGGCGTTGACCGAGGCGAACCCGATCGGGGCGTCCGTACACAGGATCGTCGCGTTGCCCGCCGGAGCGGTCCGGTCCAACGGCCCGGCCTGGGCCGGCCCGGCGGCGCCGGGGGAGGCCAGCGCGAGTACCCCGACCAGCCCGGCGGCGAGCCTGGACCGGTGCCGGGCGTCCGGACTCCGCCGGGTGGCGGGGTGGGACGGGATCGTGGGGGGCCGATGGGCGGTCTGTGCGGAGGCGGCTCCGGGGCGCGGGCCGCCGAGGCGTCGAGGTGTCATCTGCGATCTCGGTTTCTCGGTACGCGTCGCCGCCCGGGCGACGCGGGCGTGGTGGAGACGGGTGGGGGAGTGCGCGGTGCGCTCGGGGTGGTGGTGCCTCCGCCCGGGAGGCCGGTACGGAACGGACGGAGGCAGGAAAGCGCTTTCCTGCGACCACGATAAGCGCCCCACCGACGTTCGTCAATGAAGCCCGGCCTCGGTCAATGCCTCGGGCCGGCCCGACGGGCGCGCCTTGGTCCCCGCGCCGACCCTCGCCCCGGTGTCGCCGGTCCCGGGTGTGATGCGTGCGCGCTGTCCGCGGACCGTGGACCCGCGCCCGGGGTCCACGGTCCGCGTCCTCTCCCAGGCCGAGGTCCAAGTGGTGACGCCGTTCGCGGTGTCAGTAACGCTACGTGTTCACTCCTACCGCGACAAGCCTGCGGCGGACCCGTCCGAAGTGCCCGTTTGGCGGATGCGACCTGGTAGGGATCAAGACATCCGATGGTCGGTACTTGTCGAGTGCGGTGATCGCGACCCGGTTTGCGGCAGTCTCGGACGGCCGGTGTTAACCCCCGGGGTGCTGCCGCGTCCGACGCGTCGCGGGCGCCTGCCCGCCTCTTGGGCCCGGCCCTGTGCCGGCGTCGTCGCGGGTGATCTCGTGAGTCCAGACCTATGTTGCGGGACTGTCGCCGGCACCCTTCCTGAGTCGGAATGCGCGACGTTCCTTAGAGTCCGGCCAGTGGAGCGACCCGGTTAGTCGCCAGTACCGGACGCACGCCCGTACCTCCCGTAGCCGGCTCGGGACGCAGGGCAGGTGCGCGCACAGATCCTCGGGCTCACCGCTCAGCTCAGGGGGAAGGTGGTCCCAAAACTCCTTCGACCGTGACGCTTCCCCGCTGCGGGTCCAGCGGTAGTCGTCCGGCGCCTTGGTCCGAGCCATTTGCAGCATCCGGATCTCCCACCCCTGCCCGTGCATGACGGCGAGGAGGCCCAGGGCCCAGACGTGCCCCCGCCGGCAGCGCCGGCACAGATCGAAGTCCAGTTCGCCCCAGCTCCGCTTGCCGGTCATTACGAGGATCTGACGGCTCTCGCTGTCGGGCGAGTACCGGAGGTACTCAAGCCTGGCGTATCGGGCCGCGGATCGCGGGCCGTCGGCATGTGCGTGGGCATGTATCAGGTCGCGCCGCCGTTCCGCTTCGATCTCGCGTACGGGGCGACCCTCGTTCGCGGCGTCGTCATCGTATGCCGAGCCATACTCGAACCGCATATTTCGAGCCTAGCCTGTATTTCTCTGGGTTCACCTGCTGCTACTGGCCCGGCCGCCACCGCGGCTCCGTGCCGACCCAGCAACGTGGATGCGGAGTCCGCAGGATCACCCGGATCGCGGCTACCTGTTTACTGGACCTACGACCGCAGCCCGGCCAGGCTTGGTCGAGGTGACCGGCGGGACGCGCTGCGTCGGGCCGGCGACACCATGTACCGGGCCGAGCGGGTGGGCCGGCACGGGCGGCGGCTCTACGCCTCGGAGGCCCAGCTGAGCCACTCGGGATCGTGACTGGGTGCGGATCGGGTCGCGTACCGTTTGGCCAGGATTTTCCAGACCTCCGATCGCTGTAAAGGTCAAGCGGGGGTTGGGGTTCGGGTGGGGAATGCCTTGGTCTCGTCGTAGAGCTGGCGTGTTGTGAGGCATTGATGTAGGCAGCCGATGAGCCGGTTGAAGAGGTGGCGTAGGGCGGCGGCGTGGCGGTCGGCGTGGACTTCCCGGCGTCGTTTGTAGTGCTCACGTGCGCTGGGTGAGTTGGTGGCGGCGACGAATGCCCAGACCCAGCCGGCGGCAGCGAGGCGGTCGTTCTTGACGCGCCGGTGAGTGATGGAGATGCTCCGTCCGGAGGCGCGGGTGACAGGTGCGGAGCCGGCGTAGGCCTTGACGGCGCGGGCGTCGGTGAAGCGGGTGCGGTCGTCTCCGAGCTCGGCCAGGACTCGGGCGCCGGTGAGGTCACCCAGGCCGGGAAAGCTGGTGATGATCTGGTAGTCGGGGTGTTGAGTGAATGCTTGGGCGCAGGCTTCGCCGAGCTGAGCGACGTTGGTGCACTCGGTGTTGAGGGTGGCCAGTAACGCCAGTGCGGTGGTGCCCATCGCGTCCTCGATCATCGGCGGTTGTCGTAGGTGTGGCACCCGTAGTGCCTGCTGAATCTCGGTGGCAAGGGTGTCGATACCGCGTTGGCGGCCGCCGCGGCGCAGCGCCGCGGCGATGCGTGCCTTGCTCAGCTTGGCCCCGGCTGCCGGCGTTGGGGCGAGGGCGAGGACCGCGCGGGCGTCGCTGCTGGTCAGGTAGTCCTTGCGGTTGATGAAAGCGTCGAGGAACGCCGGGTAGTACTCGCGGAGCAGTGAGCGAAGCTCGTTAGAGGCCTTGGTGCGCCGCCAGGTCGCGTCCTGCTGAGCGCGGGCCAGGACGGCGATGGCGCGAGCGAGTTCGGTGTCAGCTGGCAAGGCGCGGTGGACGTGGGCGTCGGTGCGCAGGATGTTCGCCAAGATCACCGCGTCGGCGTGGTCGGACTTGCTACGCGAGACGCTGTGCCGGTCCCGGTAGCGGGACACAGCCATCGGGTTGATCGCGTAGACGGGCCGGCTACTGGCCCGCAACGCCGCTACCAGCAGCCCGCGTGGTGTCTCGATCGCCACAGGGATCGGGTTCTCGGCGCTGTCGCCGGCGTCGGCCAGCATGTCCAGCAGTTGCTGCCAACCTTCGACCGTCTCATGGATGCGCTTCTTGGCCACCAACTCGCCGTGCTCGTCGACCAGCGCGATGTCGTGGTGCCGTTCGGCCCAGTCGATTCCGCAGAACATCTTGCCCAAAGCTGCTCCCGTATCCTCGAACATCTCATATCGTCCCGGGTCAGAGCCCTGACGGGAACGCGCGGCGCCCTAATAGCGAGGCTCGTGGCCTACCCTCCGATGAGCCGTTTCGCGATCCCAACGACCAGCACGGCTCCCGTCTTGGTGTAGAGCTCGACGGCTCCCGGTAAGTGAGGGGTGCATCGTGCTGGCGGGCTCGAACCACGAAGAAGTAACCATGCTGACCGGCGTGAAGTTATCCACCCCGCAGTGCCAGTCGTGCATGGGCCTGTTGCGAACGTGCGGCGGCAATCGAGACAACCGCTGGGATGAACGGCCGCCGTCCGACCACACGACCGTGCACTCGACAGGGCGTACCAAGCCTGGAAAGAGGCCTCACAGGACCAGAGTCTTGAGTAGGAATCCACCCCGGCTTCGGCAGGGTCCCGAGGTCGACGGCGGCCGTTCGGGTCCTATTAGGACCAGAGTCTTGAGTAGGAATCCACCCCGGCTTCGGCAGGGTCCCGAGGTCGACGGCGGCCGTTCGGGTCCTATTAGGTCTTGAGCGGTGGCGATGGCTCGTTCGCCACGAGCGCGGATTTTCGTGTGGGTCCGGTTGACCGCCTTCTGCCGGCGGGACAGTTTCGGCCGGAAGCGGCGCCTCTTGAACGGCGTGCGGCCACTTCAATCAAATGGTGGGTGAGCCGTTCTTGTGGTCCGGCGCGATGCGCCGACACTGAAGTTGATGCTCCGGACGAGGAGGAGTGGCCTGGCCTTTCCTCCTGGAGGCTGGCCCTGTTCCTCCTGGAGGTACGTCTTTCCGGGGGATGGCGGGGCGCTCACAGGACGAGCATGAGCTTGCCGCCGGGTCGGCGGGACTGGCTGAGCTCGGCCGCTTCCTGGATCTGGTCGAGCGTGTAGGTGCGGGCGATCGGTATGACCAGGATGCCTTCGCCTGCGAGCCGGGCGAACTCGTCCATCCGGTCGTAGCTGATCTCGGTGGTGATTCGGGCGCCGAGCTCGGCCGCGGCGGCGAAGTCCGAGACGGTGAGGACCCGGTCGGGGTCGCCGGTCAGCTCGATCAGGGTCGGTAGCGAGCCGCCGGCCGGGCTGGGCTGATCAGCGCGGTCGATCCGGCCGCCGGTCGGGGCCGCGTCCAGGGCGCGGTCGACGCGGCCTGCGGCCATTGCGCTGACGCGTTCGGCCATGCCGTCGCCGTAGGTGGTCACCTGGGCGCCGATCTCTTTCAGTGCGGCGGCCCGGGTCCGCCCGGCGGTGGCGATCACCCGAATGCCCTGGTGCAGAGCGAAGCGCACCGCCGCCTCACCCACGGTGCTGCCGGCGCCGTGGACGAGCAGCAGCTCACCCGGTTGGACGCCGAGGTCGTCGAGTGCGCGCCACGCGGTCTCGGCCGCCATCGGCAGCGCGGCGGCCTGCTGGGCGGTGACACCGTCGGGGATGCGTGCCCAGGCTGCCATCAACGCGTGCTCGGCGGCGCCGGCCGTGGGGCCGTGGAAGGTGGCCGGGCCGAACACGCGGTCGCCGATTTCGACGCCGGTAACGCCTTCGCCGAGCGCGTCAACGGTGCCCGCGATCTCGAAGCCGAGCCCGCGCGGCAGCGGTGGCAGATGGTCGGCGAGGAGACCATCGACCACGTGCCAGTCGGCTGGGGTCAGGCCGCACGCCTGGACGGCGATCCGGATCTGGCCGGGTTCCGGCTCCGGTATCGCAACGTCGCGGAGCACGATCACGTCTGGCGGTCCGAACCGGTCGAACTGAAGAGCCCGCACAGCACTTCTCCAATCAATGACAGCATCTGTTGTCATAGACCGTAGCACTGTGATGACAGCTCCTGTTGTCGTACTCTGGTGGATATGCCGAGATGGGAGTCCGACGCACAGGGCCGGCTCGAGCGCGCGGCGCTCGAGCTGTTCGAGAGGCAGGGGTTCGAGCGCACCTCGGTCGCACAGATCGCGGGCGCCGCCGGTCTGAAGGAGCGGTCTTTCTACCGCTACTTCCCGGACAAGCGGGAAGTCCTGTTCGCCGGAAACGAGCTCGAAGCCCACCTCGTCGCGCAGGTCGAGGCGGCGGACCCGGGTCTCACGCCGATCGAGGCGCTGCTCGCCGCACTGAGAGCCACCGAGGAGATCTTTGGCCCGCGCGAGTTCCTGCTGCGCCGCGCCAGAGTGATCGCCGCCAACCCGGCACTGGCAGAACGCGATCTGATCAAGCTCGCCGACATCGCCGACGCGCTGGCGCGGGCGATCGAGCGCCGCGGCGTCGAGCCCGGCAAGGCGCGCTTCATCATCGACGTGGTGCTGGCGATCCACCGGCGCGCCACGTCCCGCTGGCTGGCCGATCCGGAGGCAACCCTCTCCCGACTCGTCGCCGAGGCCACCGCCGAGCTGCGCGAGGCGGTGACGCCCCAGTCACGACAGCCCGCTGAGTCAACCGCGACCGAGCAGGAGCCAATATCGAACTTCCCACCCTGAGCGCCGTACCGGAGGGCCCGGCAGAAGTGCCGCCCGACGTGGGCGTTTCGCGTGCAGCTTGCGCATGGGGCCTTGTCAGGCGGCGCCCGCAACTTGACACGTGACCTCAGCAGCGCGCAGCGGAGTATTACCCTCCGCTGCATGACTGGCGATCTTGTGTACGGTGCGCGGCTCTTCGTCCCAGGGACTGCAGCAACGATGGTTCAGTGGCAAGGCCTGCTCGGACGTTCCGGTCTGACGCTGGACGGCCAGTTGCTCACATCGGAGACCCTCGGCTTTCGCGCGCTGGCGGAGTGGGTGGAGAACGACGGTTCGTTCGGCGAGGCGTTCGGTTACGGCACGATGTCGGCGGAGGAGCAGCGTGATGTCGCAGGGGCGGGCAGCGCGCTGGTCCTGGATCTGCCGGTGTACCTCGGTGCCGCGGCGGGAGAAGTGGCGATGCTGATCGCCGCGCTGGGCGACGCTGGAGCGCTGGGAGTGCGACTCGAGCAGTCGAAGCTGGGCTGGCCCGTCGCACGCTGGATTCGGAGTCTCGAAAGCGGCGACCCGTGGATGCTCTACCACTGCGCCGTGATCGTGCTACAGGACCGCGGTGTGTCGCGATCCTGCGGCATGCACGCGTTTGGGTTGCCGGATGCGCAGGTCGAGGCCCCACCGTCCGAGGCCAATCAACTCCTTGGCTCGCTCAACGTATATCAATTGGCGGAAGACCCGGTGCTGGTCAGCGGCGACACCTTCACACCCGACTTGGATACCCCTCGCCGCCGCTTGGAGCGCTGGCCCGATGACGGTTATCCGCCGGGCCATGCTTGCCACAACCCCTTTGGCACCTGGCGTCTGGGCGCCGAGGGAGGCGAGGCAGATTCGCGGGGCGAACTTCGACCCGTGTTCGTTCCCCCACTGGCGGCCCTACTCACCGCCGCCGAGGAGAAGGTTGGCCGGCGCCTCCGTCGCGAAGAGGTGGAGCGCCTCACCAGCGAAGGTGTCTGCATGATGATGACCCACGCCGATGCGAAGAACCTCGAACGCGGCCGCGGTTACGCAGACCTCGAGCCCGAACTCGTCTGGAGGCAGTGGCAGGTCCTGCGCGAGTCTCGCGCCTGACATCGCAACGATCCAGCACGCGTAACAGATCGAACGTCCACTCGTCGGCTGACTCGAAAATGTTGAGTGGGTGGGCAGGCGGCAGCATCGCGGTGTAGCCGCGATGGGTTGGGTTGGCTGTGACCTGGTTGGTTAGGTGGCGGAGGCGTCGATGCGGGTGGTGAGGGTGACTTGCTGTCCGGTGATGCGTTCGAGTTGGTGGATGAGGTTGTGTTGGAGGCGTTGGTGGTAGCGGGTGTCGTGGTAGTTGGTGCCGAGGTCGTGGTAGCGGGCGGTGGGGTCGGCGAGTAGGTGCCAGATGACGGTGCGGATCGAGTTGCCGGTGGCGACGATGGCGCGGAGTTTGCTCGGTTGGCGCTGCTGCCCGCCAGGGCCCAGGCTCCTTGACGCATACGTCGATCATCTGCTTATGTTGATGGCATGACTAAATCCTTCGCGGCGATGCGTGAGCCCACGTACTTCATCCTCGCCGCCTTGCAGGACGAACCGTTACATGGCTACGCCATCGTCAAGCGGGCGCAGGAGTTGTCTGGCGGGCGGGTGCGGTTGACGACTGGCACCCTGTACGCGGCGTTGGACCGACTCAGCGGCGAGGAAATGGTGCGAGTAGCCGAGGAGACGGTGGTCAACGGCCGTGCCCGCCGCACGTATGAGCTGACCGAGCGTGGGTTGTCCGCACTGCGTGAGGAGGCAGCACGGATGGCGGCTGCGGCTCGGGTCGTTCGAACCCGTTCCGGTGTGTCGAGGGCTACGACGGTGCGGACGGCGCTGGCATGACCGGCCCGGAGCGCCGCTACCGGTGGCTGCTGCGCGCGTACCCTCGGGCCTATCGGCAGTACCGGGCCGACGAGATGCTGGAAACGCTGCTGGCTGTGGGCGAGACGGATCGGAGGCACCCGAGCCTTCGGGAGTCCCTGGCGCTCCTGGTGGGAGGCCTGCGGGCCCGCACCGGCATAGACCAGCTCCGCTCCCGGGCCGCAGTGCGATACTCCGCGCTGCGATTGACCGCGCTGTCCCTCCTCGCGTGTGGCATCGCCCTTACGGCCATGCCCGTCCTGTGGCGCTCGTGGCTGCTGCTGCCCGGCACGTCCTCCACCGACGTGGTTTCCGGGAGCCTGGTCACGCCGGCGATATGGCTTTTCGCGTTGGCGGCTGCGGCGTGGGCCCGCTACCGCCTCGCACTTGCCATGACCATCAGCGCTTTCGTCGCTGACCTCTGGTACTCCGTAGTGCACAACCAGTTGTACGTGGAGCAATGGACGGGGGTCGAGGTAAGCGGGTCCCTTCTCCAGGTGGTTGTCCACCAGGCCGTGGACTTTCCGACGTGGGCATGCGTGTTGGCCGCGCTGACGATGCTTCCGTTGCTCGGTACGCGTCAACCACGTGTCACGCGACCATGGACCTGGCTCGTCTGCGCAGCGGTGGCTGTGGCGATCATGACGCCTAATCCGCTCAACGGATGGGCCGGCGGGTTTGACCAGACAGTCATCGTGACCGTCTGGCTCATGGCAGCCGTCGTGGGTGCGGCATTTGATGCGCGGATATCGATTGTGGCCAGTGTGCTTCTTCTGGTGCCAATCCTTGGTGTTCTGGCTTACGAACTGGTGCGTTGGAAGCGGGACGCTTGGTGGCTCGAAAACCAAACCCTTCTTCTCGCGGCGATGGTCGGAATGCTCGCGATCACGTTAACCGTCAGCAGGATGGCTACTCGCCGACAAGTCACCTTGTAGGTAGCCCGGCCGCCTCGCAGAATGCCCTCGACGGCAACCGCGGGGCGGCCGGTCGTGATCCCAGCGACCGGCAGAGGCTCCCGGTCTTTGTCGGAGAGCTCGAACGGCGTCGCGATAAGGCGCAGGGGTGGGTCTGTGTCGGCGGCTGGAACCACGGCAGAAGATCGCAACGTTGCTGGCCGCCCGGATACCGGTCCCCGGGAAAGGGCAGCTCGCCCGATGCGCTCGGAGCCGATCCCGGACGGCCAGGTGAAGGGGTCCGGCTGGCGGCACCGCGCCGGTCTTGCTACAGGCCTAGAACAGTCTCGATATGGCTAGGCGTCTCGGCCGCCCGCCGGAACCCTCCGAAACCACAACCACAACCACACCCCGGTGGACAACCCGCTCCGGCAGCACCGGGAAACCCGTTGGGTCACCCGACGAAATCCCCGATCGAGGGGGCTGGGGGTGGGGGTTAGCGCGGGCGGGTTAGGTGGAGGGCTTCGGCGGCGGCGCGGCCGTTGGCGTGGCTGGCGCCGTACGTGGTGACGAAGGCGCGTACGCCCGCGGGGCGCCAGCCGGAGGGCCAGCCCATCTCGACCACGGTCACCGGATGGCTGCCGGCCAGCGTCTCGACCAGTTCGGGCCCGCCCGGCAGCCGGTGCAGGTGCCGGCCGACCAGCACGATCGGCCGCCCGGCAGCACGTTCCCGGAGCATCTCCGCGTCGGTCTCGGCGGCGACGACCCGGAGCTGTTCGGTGCCGTTCAGGTGTGGCCCGAGCCCCCACGGCACCCGCCCCTCGGCGATCGTGGAGGCGCTGAAGACCTGTACCACCAGCGGTGCGGTGAGCCCGTCGAGGCTGCCCTCGACCCGGACGGCGCGCCGCGCGGCGGCGTACCCGAGGTCTGTTCCGGCGGCCCGGACCGGCGCGGCGGCCCGCGTCCACGCGGCGAGCGCGGCGGTCCGCTCGGCGGCCTGCTCGACCCGGGCGAGGTCGAGCCGGCCGTCGCGCAGCGCGGCGACGATCTCGGCGACCACCAGCTCGACCAGCTCGGCGTCGACCTGCGCGCCGATGCAGAGCAGGTCCGCACCGGCGGCCAGCGCCCGGACGGCGCCCGGGCCGACGCCACCGGCGGCCACCGCCGCGCCCTTCATCTCCAGCGCGTCGGTCAGCACCACTCCGGTGAAGCCGTATTCGCCGCGGAGCAGGTCGGCCAGGACGGCGGAGCTGAACGTGGCCGGGTCGTCGCCGGTGAGCGCGGGTACCCGGATGTGCGCGGTCATGATCGCCCTGGCGCCCGCGTCGATCACCGCCGCGAAGGGTGGCAGGTCGCGGGCCCGGAGCAACTCCACCGGTACGTCCACTGTGGGCAGTTCGAGGTGGGAGTCGGCGACCGTGGCGCCGTGCCCGGGGAAGTGCTTGGCGCAGGCGGCCACCCCGGCGGACTGCAGCCCGGTGACCGCGGCGGCGGCGTGCATGGCGACCTGGGCCGGGTCGGCCCCGAACGCCCGGGTGCCGATGATCGGGTTGTCGTCGGCGGTGTTGACGTCGACGGTCGGCGCGAGGTTGAGGTTGACCCCGACCGCCATCAGGTCGTTGCCGATCGCGTGGTAGACCCGCTCGGTCAGTCCGACGTCGTGCACCGCGCCGAGCGCGGCGTTGCCCGGGTACGGGCTGCCGGTCGCGTGCGCCAGCCGGGTGACGTCGCCGCCCTCCTCGTCGATCGCGATGAGTACGTCCGGGCGGGCCTCCCGCAGCGCGGCGCTGGTGGCGGCGACCTGGTCGGGGTGCTCGATGTTCCGGCCGAACAGGGTGTGCCCGGCCAGCCCTTCGGTGAGCAGGTCGAGCGCCCAGCCGGGCGGGCTGGTGCCGGGGAAGGCGGCGAGCAGCGTACCCAGCGCCAGCCGGCGGATTCCTGGATCGGTCGGCACGTTCCTCCCCCTTCGGCCCTTTTCCCGGCTCCGAGTGTCGCACCGGGGTGGACCATCTCGCAGCCAAGCGCTACCGGATCGGCTTAACACTCCGGCCGCACCGGACCATTACGCTACGGCTACTCCCACGAAGGTTAGCCTAGCTATTAGGAAAGCTTCTTAAACAAGAGGGACATTGCATGGCGAGCACCCGGCTACCTGGTACACCCCGCCTGCTCCGCGCGCTCAACGACCGGGCGGCGCTGGAGCTGCTGCTCGCGCGCGGGCCGCTCACCCGTGCGCAGTTGGGCGAGCTGACCGGGTTGTCCAAGGTCACTGCGTCCCAACTCGTGGAACGCCTGGAGGAGCGCGGACTGGTCAGCCGGGTCGGCGAGCAGGCCGGCGGGCGCGGCCCGAACGCGCAGCTCTACGCCGTACGGCCGGGCACCGCGCACGTGGTCGGCGTCGACGTCGGGCCGGACCGGGTGGTGGCGGCCTGTGCCGACATCACCGGCGAGGTGATCGGCCGGGTCGAGCAGTCCACCCGGGACACCGACGACCCGGTGGGCGTGGTGCACAACGCGGTGGTGCAGGCGGCGAGCGACGCCGGAGCCCAGTTGTCGACCGTACGCCGGGTGGTGCTCGGCACGCCCGGCCTGGTCGACCCGGCCACCGGCGACATCACCTTCGCGTTCAACCTGCCCCGCTGGCACCGGGGCCTGCTCGCCGCGCTCCGCGAGGACCTGGACACCCCGGTGGTCTTCGAGAACGACGTCAACCTGGCCGCGGTCGCCGAGGCAGAGTCCGGTGCGGCGCGCGGGGTGGACGACTTCGTGCTGGTCTGGCTGGGTGTCGGCGTCGGCCTGGCCATCGTGCTGAACGGCCGGCTGCACCACGGCAGCACCGGCGCGGCCGGCGAGATCGGCTACCTTCCGGTGCCCGGCGCGCCCATCCCCCGGGACGCCTCCCGGCGGGCGAAGCCGGCGTTCGGCCAGCTCGCCGGCTCCGACGCGGTCCGCGCGGTGGCCCGCGAGCACGGCTTCCGGGCCGGCTCGGCGGCGGACGCGATCCGGGCCGCCATCGCGGCCGGCACCGAGGGCGGGCCGGTGCTCGACGAGGTCGCCCGGCGCCTGGCGCTCGGGGTGGCCAGCAGTTGCGTGGTGCTCGACCCGCCGCTGGTGGTGCTGGCCGGCGAGGTCGGCCAGGCCGGTGGCACCGCGCTGGCCGAGCGGGTGCAGCACGAGGTCGCCGCGATCACCCTGGTCACGCCCCGGGTGGTGCCGACCGAGCTGACCGACGAGCCGGTGTTGCGCGGTGCCCTCCGGGTGGCGCTCGACGCCGTCCGCGACGAGGTGTTCGGCTCCACGCTCGGCTGATCCGCCGCACCCGAGGGTGTCGTCCCGGGGCACCCGTCGCGCGGTCATGTAGATATTTTTCATTACCTGTCGGTTGGGTGCAAGGTCTCGACATAGACAGATGTGAGGCTATACGGTACGGCCACCCGGCGTCCCGATTCCCGGGACGTCTCTGCTCCGCAGAGGAGTGACGGTGACCGAACGGAACCCCCAGTCGCGTCCGAGCCACCTGCTCGGCGCCACCCTGATCGCGTCCCTCACCATCGGCCTCACCGGTCAGCCAGCGCTGGCCGGACCATCCGCTCCGGTCGACCTGCCGGCCGCACCCGCCCCGGCCACGGTGACCGGACCGCTGGCCGCCGCCTTCGATACGGCGGCGACCAGGTACGACGTGCCCCGTGACCTGCTCGTGGCGCTCGGTTACGCCGAGACGCACCTCGACGGGCACGCCGGGGCACCCAGCGCCTCCGGCGGGTACGGCGTCATGCACCTGACCAGCAACCCCAAGCTGCACACCCTGGACGAGGCGGTCGCGCTGACCGGCCTGGGCCGGGAGACCCTGCGCACCGACTCCGCCGCCAACGTCACCGGTGCGGCGGCGGTGCTGCGGTCGTACGCCGACGCCGCCGGGCTCACCACCGCGCAGCGCCGCGACGTGAACCGCTGGTACGGCCAGGTCGTCCGGTACGGCGGCGCCAGCACCCCGGCGGTCGCCCGGCTCTACGCCGACACCGTCTACGAGCTGCTCGGCACCGGCATCGACGCCACCACCACCGGTGGGCCGGTACGGGTGCCCGCCCGCAAGGTCGCCCCGGACCGGGGAGCCCTGCGCGACGTGGCCCCGCTCGGCAGTCCCGGCGGGATGGGCATCATGAGCACCGACTACGGGCCGGCGGCCTGGGCACCGGCGCACTCGGCCAACTTCACCGTCTCGAACCGCGAGTCGACGTACCCGATCAACTACGTGGTGATCCACGTGACCCAGGGCTCGTACGCCGGCTCGATCAGCTGGTTCCAGAACCCGGCCGCGCAGGTCAGCGCCCACTACACGATCCGCTCCTCGGACGGCGCGGTGACCCAGTCGGTGCGGGAGAAGGACGTCGCCTGGCACGCCGGCAACTGGACCTACAACACCCAGTCGATCGGCATCGAGCACGAGGGCTACGTCACCCAGCCCTCCTGGTTCACCGACGCGATGTACCGCTCCTCGGCCGCGCTGACCCGGCACCTCTGCGACCGGTACGGCATCCCGAAGGACCGGTCCCGGATCATCGGGCACAACCAGGTCCCGGGCGCCACCCACACCGACCCGGGGCCGCACTGGAACTGGACCTACTACATGCAGCTCGTCACCGGCTCGACCCCGCCGCCCGGCGGCTGGTCGCAGACGGTGGACAACTCCACCGCCGGCCGGTTCACCGCCAGTGCCAACTGGGGTATCTCGGCGTACTCGTCCCAGAAGCAGGGCGCGGACTACCGGTTCGGGGACCCGGTCGAGTCGAGCGACCCGGCCTGGTACAAGGTGGCCGTCCCGGAGACCGGCAGCTACCGGGTGGACGCCTGGTATCCGGCCGACCCCGGCTACAACAGCGCGGCGCCGTACATCATCGCCACCACCACCGGCAACCGGACCGTCTATGTCGACCAGCGCTCCGGCGGTGGTGCGTGGCGGACCCTGGGCACCTTCACGCTGGCCGCCGGTGACGCGGACAAGGTGGCGGTGAGCCGGTGGACCGGCGGCACCGGACTGGTCATCGCGGACGCCATCCGGGTCACCCGGGTCTGACGTCAGGGGGCTGGGCAGGGGGCGCGACCGGGGCCCCCGCCCAGCCGTCCGGACCGATCAGGCTGTCCACGACCGGTCAGGCTTTCCCGACCGATCAGGCTGTTCCGACTGTCCAGGACATCAGGCTGTCCCGACCGGTCAGGCTGTCCAGGAGCGGTCAGGCCAGGTCGCGGCGGCGGAAGGCGGCGAACGCGCCGCCGAGGGCCAGCAGCGTCAGCCCGAGCAGCACGACGAGCCCGGCGGGCCAGAGAATCGAGTACGACCGGTCGCAGTAGCCCGACCCGGGCACCGGGGCGCAGTCGCCGGCCAGTGCCCAGAGCCGGATCTCGCCACCGACCCAGGCGATCACGTAACTGCTCAGCATCAGCCGGTCCGGTCGGGCGACGTCGATGATGCCCATCACGATCCGGCCGCCCACCTCCCACAGCACGCCGTACCCGGCCGCCACGCCGAGCGCCGCCGAGGTGTGCCGGCCCAGCGTGGCCGTCGCGAAACCCAGCGCGGTGACCATCAGCACCAGCAACAGCCCTCGGGTGACGGCACCGGCCAGGTCGGTCCAGAACGCACTGCCCGGACTGCCGGGCAGGCCGCGTACCTCCGCGATGAGCCGGAACGCGCCGAGGTAGACCGCCGAGGCGACCACCGACAGCCCCAGTACGCCGCCGAGCAGGGTGCCGAGCTTGGTGCCGAGTACGACCATCCGCTGTGGACGCCACAGCAGCAGGTTGGTCATCCCGCCGGAGGTGAGGTCCGCGCCGATGTAGGAGGCGCCGACCAGGAAGCCGAAGAGGCAGAGGAAGGCGATCAGGAAGTACGTCAGGTCGAGGATCTGCCGGTCGAAGACGAAGACCCCGGTCAGGAAGTCGGACGCGTCGATCCGGTCCGGATGGACGTCCCCGCAGTCGCCCTGGTACCGCACCTCCGGGTCGGGTACGCCGGCCCGTTCGGCCCGCAGGCACTCGGCGTACCACAGCCGCGCGTCCGCCCGCTGCTGCTCGGCCCGCGCCTCGGCCACCCTGATCTCTACCGCGGTGGGCTGGTGCGAGCCGGCCAGCGTGGTGGCGACGGTGACCCCGAACGCGGTGACCAGCAGCACCAGCATGAGCTGTACGAAGCGACGTGCGGCGAGCCGGCCGATCTCGGCGCGTACCAGGTTCACGGCTCTGCCCTCCTGTCGTCGGTGCGGACAGTGATCTCGATCGGCGCGTCCGCCGGGGCGTCCGGCAGCACCGACTCGTCGACCTGGCGCGGCACCCCGGGACGGGGCCGGGTGCCGGTGAGTTCCAGAAAGACGCTCTCCAGGTCAGGGGTGAGCGGGGTCAGTTCGCGCAGCCAGACGCCCTGCTCGCCGAGGACCCGGCTGATCCGGGCCGGATCGTCGACCCCGGACACCACCAGATGGTCGGGGTGTACCGCCACCGGCAGCCCGGCCGCCCGGACGAGTTCGACCGCCCGGGGCTGGCCGTCGGCGACCCGGATCCGGAACTCGCGGTGGTCGAAGCCGGCCAGCACCGCCTCGACGGGACCGGCGGCCACCCGGCGGCCCCGGGAGATAATTGTCACGTGGTCGCAGATCTGCTGGATCTCGCCCAGGATGTGGCTGGAGACCAGCACGGTGACCCCGGCGGCGGAGAGCCCGCGCATCAGGTCCCGCATCTCGCGGATGCCCGCCGGGTCCAGCCCGTTGGCCGGCTCGTCCAGGATCAGCAGCTCCGGCTCCTTGAGCAGGGCGGAGGCGACCGCCAGCCGCTGCTTCATGCCCAGCGAGTACGCCTTCACCCGCTCGTCGGCCCGGTCCCGCAGCCCGACCTGCTCCAGTACCTCGTCGACCCGGGTCTGCGGCACCCCGCCCGCGACGGCGAGCAGCCGCAGGGTGCGCCGGCCACTGAAGTTGCCGAAGAACTGCGGGCTCTCCACGATGGCCCCGAACCGGCCGACCACGGCGGGCAGCCGGTGCGGCGCCGGCTCGCCGAACAGGGCCATCCGGCCGCCGTCCGCGCGGACCAGGCCGAGCAGCGTACGCAGCGTGGTCGTCTTGCCGGATCCGTTCGGGCCGAGGAAGCCGTGCACCTGGCCCGGCTCGACGCGCATGTCGAAGCCGTCCAGCGCGATCCGGCTGCCCCGGCGCAGGCTCGTGAACGTCTTGCGCAGACCGTCGATCTCGATCACCGCCGGCACGCCCCACCTCCCGGCAACGTGACATACGACACGGCGCCCCACCCTACGGCCCGGACGCTGCTCGTGGGGGGAACGGCGCTGCGTGGTTGGATGGTCGGGTGCGTGATGATCCGGTTTCCATCTCCGCCGACGCCGGCTCCCCGGCACCGGTACCCCCGGACGTGGTGATCGACTTCCACGGGGTCGGCGTACTGCGCTCCGGCACTCCACTGTTGCGTGACGTGACGTGGCGGGTGTGGCCGGACGAGCGCTGGGTGGTCCTCGGGCCCAACGGCGCGGGCAAGACGACACTGCTCAACCTGGCGGCCGGGCGGTTGCACCCCACCACCGGCCTGGTACACGCGCTCGGCGAGCGCATCGGGCGCACCGACCTGGCCGAGCTGCGTACCCGGATCGGGCTGACCACGGCGGCGCTGGCCGAGCGGGTACCGGCCGACGAGCGGGTCCGGGACGTGGTGCTGACCGCCGCCTGGTCGGTGGTGGGCCGCTGGCGCGAGCAGTACGACGAGCTGGACGAGGCCCGGGCCAACGCCCTGCTCGGCCAGCTCGGCGTGCTGCCCCTGGCCGACCGCCGGTACGGGACCCTCTCCGAGGGCGAGCGGAAGCGGACCCAGATCGCCCGCGCGCTGATGACCGACCCGGAGCTGCTGCTGCTCGACGAGCCGGCGGCCGGGCTCGACCTCGGCGGCCGGGAGGACCTGGTGGCCCGACTCGCCGGGCTGGCCCACGACCCGGACGCTCCGGCGATGGTGCTGGTCACGCACCACGTGGAGGAGATCCCTCCCGGCTTCACCCACGCCCTGCTGATCCGCGAGGGCGGCATCGTGGCGCAGGGGCCGCTCGCCGAGACGGTCACCGGCGAATACCTCTCCAAGACCTTCGGGGTACCGCTGGTGGTGGAGTACTCCGGCGAGCGCTTCACCGCCCGCGCCGCCTGACCACCCACCCACCGGGCCGCCCTGCCCACCGGGCCGCCCTGCCCACCGGGCCGCCCCACCCACCGGGCCGCCCTGCCCACCGGGCCCGCCCTGCCCACCGGGCCGCCCTGCCCACCGGGCCGGGTGGCCGTCGGCCGGGCGGTCGCCGTCGAGGGTGGCCAGCCCTTCACCTGGACGGTAGAGGCGTTACGGCGCACGCGTAGCGCATCTGATGTCCAGGTGAAGGGTGGCGGATCGGTGGTGGGCGGGTGTCAGCGGGCGGTGGCGGCGCGGAGCATCGGGAGCAGCGTCTCGGCCGCCAGGGTGATCTGGGCGACCGCGGACTGGGCGTCGCGGGGTGGGACGAAGACCACCGCGTCCGCGCTCGCCTCCCGGAGCCGGGTCACCGCCGTCGCGCACTGCTCGGCGCTGCCGGCCGCGGTGAACCGGTCGAGGTGGTGCTCGGGCAGGGCCGCCGCCAGCGCCTCGGCACCGGACGCGCCGGCCAGCATGGCGGTGATCTCGTCGGCCAGGTCGGCGTCGGCGGGTGGCAGTGCCCAGCCGCCGGCGAGCTGGGCGGCGAACTCGCGGCGGGCGCTGGCCCGGCCCTCGTCGAAGTCCAGGTGGGCGTAGACGGTGAGCCGGTGGTCGTCGGTACGGCCGGCCTCCCGGCGCCCCTCGTCGATCAACCCCCGGGCCCAGCGCACGTACGCCGGGCTGGCCCCCTCGGCCAGGATGGTGCCGTCGGCCACCCGGCCGGAGAGCCGCAGCGACTTCTCGGCGCGTACGCCGGTCGAGATCGGGGGCGGTTGCTCCGGCGGGAACTCCAGCGCCACCTCGCGCAGCCGGGCGTGCCGGCCGGCGACGGTGACCCGCTCCCCGGCCAGCAGGGCGCGCACCGCCGCGACGGTCTCCCCGAGTACCGCCAGCGGCGACGGGTGGTCGGCACCGACCTGGCGGACCCAGTCCGGCATGCCGTGCCCGAATCCGGGCAGGATCCGGCCGGGGAAGAGCCGGGCGAGGTTGGCCAGCTCCATGGCGGCCAGCGCCGGATTGCGGAACGCCGCCGGCAGGATGCCGATGCCGATCCTCAGTCGGTCGGTCACCGCCGCGGCGACGGCGGCGCTGGAGACCGCCCCGCCGAAGAAGCAGTCCTCGACCACCCACAGCTCGTCGTAGCCCAGCCGCTCCACCAGCCGGGCGTACGCCGGAAGTTGCTCCGGGGCGGTGTCACAGCGGTACATCACTCCGATCGGCATCTGTCCCATGTCTGGCAGCCTGCCAGACGACGCCGGTAACGGCCGGTTCTAGACTCGGGCGGTCGCCGAAACGGGAGGTGCTGCCGGTGAGCCGGCCGCGGGTCGTAGTCATGGGCAGCGCCAACATGGACCTGGTGGTCACCACCGGTGTCCTGCCGAAGCCCGGTGAGACCGTCTTCGGCACCGATTTCGTGATGGTGGCCGGCGGTAAGGGTGCCAACCAGGCGATCGCGGCCACCCGGGCCGGTGCCGACGGGGCACTGCTCGGCGCGATCGGCTCGGACTCGTTCGGCGTGACGCTCAAGGCCCGGATCTCGGCCGCCGGGGTGGACACCGAACGGGTCCGGGTGGTCTACGGCGCGTCCGGAGTGGCGGTCGTCACCGTCGACGCCGAGGGCGAGAACACCATCGTGGTCACCCCGGCCGCCAACTCGGCGTTCACCGGGCTCACCGAAAGCGAGCTGACCGCCGTACGCGAGGCGGACGTGCTGGTCGCGCAGTTGGAGATTCCGGTCGGCACGGTGACCCAGGCGGCTCGGGCGGCCCGGTCCGCCGGTACCCGGGTGGTGCTGAACGCCGCGCCCGCCCAGCCGGTACCGGTCGAGCTGCTGGACTCCGTCGACCTGCTGGTGGTCAACGAGGCCGAGGCGCGGGCGATCACCGGGTGCGGCCGGGAGGATCCGGCGGCGCTGCTCGCCGTGGTGCCCCGCGCGGTGCTGACCCTGGGCCGGCACGGCGCCTGGTACGGCGACCGCGACGGCACCGCCGTGCACGTACCCGCGGTCAAGGTGGACCTGGTCGACTCCACGGGGGCCGGTGACGCTTTCACCGGTGCGCTCGCGGTGGCCTGGGGCGAGGGCCGGGAGCCGGTCGACGCGGTGCGCTGGGCGAGTGCGGCCGGTGCCGCCTGCGCACGCCGGCTCGGTGCCTCGGTCTCGCTGCCGCTGCGGGCCGAGATCGACGCCCTCTACGTGCCGGCGGTCTGAGACTCCGGTTACGTGCGGCGGTTTGAGAATCCCGTTACGTGCCGGCGGTCTGAGGCTCCGGTTACCTCGCGGCGGTCTGAGGCTCCGGTTACCTCGCGGCGGGTTGAGGCTCCGGTTACGTCGCGGCGGGTTGAGGCTCCGGTTACGTCGCGGCGGGTTGAGGCTCCGGTTACGTCGCGGTGGGTTGATCGGAGGGCGCACGATGGGGGCATGGTGCGATTCGTGCTCAACCTGCTCTGGCTGATCTTCGGTAGCGGCATCGCCCTCGCCATCGGGTACGGGATCGCGGCCCTGATCTGCTTCGTGCTGGTCGTGACCATCCCGTTCGGAGTCGCCGCGCTGCGGCTGGCGTACTACTCGCTCTGGCCGTTCGGCCGGACCCTGGTGGCGAAGCCCGGTGCCGGGCTCGGCTCGGGGCTGGCCAACCTGCTCTGGGTGGTGTTGGCCGGCTGGTGGCTGGCGCTGGCGCACATCGTCGCCGGGGTCGCGCTCTGCGTCACGATCATCGGAATCCCGTTCGGTATCGCCAACTTCAAGCTGGTCCCGGCGGCGTTCTGGCCGCTCGGTCGCGAGGTGGTGGAGGTCGACGACCTCCGCCGTCCAGCGGCGTCACCCGCCCCGGCGAGCTGACCCGAGACACCCCACAGAGGCGGGGTGTCGGTGGGTGGAGGTGGGCCGGTGGTCGAGTCAGCCGGTGCCGCCCAGTGTCTGGCGGCTGCGGCGCAGGAAGTCCTGCTCGACCGCGTTGCGGGTCAGCGCGGCGGCCGCGTCGTAGGCGAGCGCGGCTTCGGCGGTGCGGCCCAGCCGGCGCAGCAGGTCGGCCCGGACGGCGTGGAAGACGTGGTAGGTGCCGAGGTCGAGGTCGTCGACCAGGGCCAGTGCCGGGGCCGGCCCGGCGACCTCGGCGAGCGCGACCGCGCGGTTCAGCGCCACGACCGGGCTCGGGGCGAGCGCCAGCAGGTGGTCGTAGAGCCGGAGGATCTGGCCCCAGTCCGTCTCGGCGGCGGTCGGCGCGTCGCTGTGCACCGCGTTGATCGCCGCCTGGATCTGGTACGGCCCGGGCCGGTCGCGCCGCAGGCAACGCCGGACCAGGGCCTGCCCCTCGGCCGCGAGTTGCCGGTCCCAGCGGGTACGGTCCTGCTCGGCCAGGCGTACCAGTCCGCCGTCCGGGTCGGTGCGGCTCGGCCGGCGCGACTCGACCAGCAGCATCAGGGCGAGCAGCCCCAGCACCTCCGGTTCGTCGGGCATGAGGTCGGCGAGCAGCCGGGCGAGCCGGATCGCCTCGACGGCGAGGTCCGTCCGGCCGAGCCGCTCGCCCGAACTGGCGATGTATCCCTCGTTGAACACCAGGTACAGCACGGCGAGTACGGCCTGGAGCCGGTCCGGCAGGTCGGCCTCGGCGGGCACCCGGTACGGGATCCGGGCGGCCCGGATCTTGCCTTTGGCGCGTACCAGCCGCTGCGCCATGGTCGGTTCGGGGACCAGGAAGGCGTGCGCGATCTGTGCGGTGCTCAGTCCGCCCAACAGTCGCAGGGTCAGTGCGACCCGGGCGGCCGGGGCGAGCGCCGGATGGCAGCAGGTGAAGATCAGGCGTAGCCGTTCGTCCCGCACGGGACCCTCCTCGTCCGATCCGCTTCCGGGGTAGGACGCCGGTGCGTCGGTGGCGTGCAGCAGGGCGGCCTGGGCATGCCGGTCCGGCAGGGTGGACTCCCGGCGGAGCCGGTCGATCGCCCGGTTCCGGGCGGTGGTGATGATCCAGCCGGCCGGGCTCGGCGGTGTGCCGTCGGCGGGCCAGCTCCGGATCGCGGTGGCGAACGCGTCCTGCACCGCGTCCTCGGCGACGTCGATGTCGCCGAAGACGCGGATCAGGACGGCGACCGCCCGGCCGTACTCGGTCCGGAACACCCGCTCGACGTCGGTGACGGTTGCCGGTTCCCGTCCGGGGCGGGGCGCCGGGCCGGACGTCGGGTCCGACCCGGAGCCCCGCCCCGGGTGAGGTGCTGGTGCCGGGTCGGGCGGCTCAGCCACGGGGCGGGTCGCAACTCTCGGCCTCGTCGGCCAGTGGCCGTACCTCGATCGGCAGCAGGCCGATCGCCCGGGCCAGCTTGCCGCCCCACTCCAGTGCGGCGTCGAGGTCGGGGGCGCGGATCACGGTGAACCCGCCTAGGTGCTCCTTGCCCTCGGTGTACGGCCCGTCGGTCATCAGCACCTCGCCGTCGCGAGGACGGAGCACGGTCGCGGTGCTCGCCGGGTGCAGTCCGGCGGAGAAGACCCACGCTCCGGCGGCCTTCATCTCCTGGTTCAGGGCCGCCAGGTTCGCCATGATCGGATCCAGGATCTCCGGTCCCGGCGGCTCGCCGTCGCCCTGGTAGATGCTGAGCAGGTACTGCTGCATGGTGCGCGACCTCCTGTCCCGCCGCCGGCACGGCACCGGCGGCCTCTCCACCTCTACACGTTCGGCGGCCCGCCGGATCGACACGCCGGCCGGAGAAATCTGGCCGTCCCGAGCGGCGGCGTCCCGCCGCCATCGTGCTGAGCAGGGACGAAACGTTTTCGTAACGGAGTCTTGACGGGTCGCGGGGAGCGGAGCAGACTCCCCGGAAACGTTTACAAGTCAGGAGCGGAGGTTCGGTGCATGGGTCGTAAACGTTTACAGCCCGCCGCCGACGGCCGGCCGACCGTGCACACGGTGGCCGCCCGGGCCGGCGTCTCGATCGCCTCGGCCTCGCGTGTCCTGAACGGCGTCGGCGGCAGCGCCGAGACGATCCGCCGGGTCCGCGAGGCGGCGGCCGAGGTCGGCTACGTGCCGAACGCCATCGCCCGGTCCCTCCAGGCCCAGCGCACCGGCCTGGTCGCACTCGCCGTCGCCGACATCGGCAACCCGGTCTACGTGGCGATGATGCGGGCCATCGAGGCCGTCGTCGCCTCCTCCGGTCGGCAACTCCTGGTGCACGCCACCGGCGGCGAGATCGACAGCGAGACCGACCTGCTGCGCCGGCTGGCCAACCGGTACGTGGACGGCATGATCATGTCCCCGATCCGGATCACCGACAGCCACCTCGACGCGATCGTGGTCAGCCCGGTACCGGTCGTCGTGGTCGGACAGTTGCCCGACGACGCACCGGTGGACAACGTCCGGACCGACTCCCGGGCCGGTGTGGCGCTCGCCGTCGATCACCTGGTCGCGGCCGGCCGGCAGCGGATCGGCTTCGTCAACGGCCCGCTGGACACGGTGCCGGGCGTGGCCCGGGACGCCGGCTTCCGTGCCGCGCTGGCCAGCCACGGCATCCCGGTCGACGAGCGGCTGATCGAGGTCGGCGACTTCCAGTACGCTGCCGGCCGGGACGCCGCCGCCCGGCTGTTCGCCCGGGCCGAGCCCGACGCGCTGCTCTGCGCCAACGACCTGATCGCGGTCGGTGCCCTGCACGCGCTGCTCACCGAGGGGCGCCGGGTACCCGAGGACGTGGCGCTGGTCGGCATGGACGACACCGAGCTGGCGCAGATGGCGTTTCCGCAGCTCTCCAGCGTCTCGCTCGGCTCCGCCGACCGGGGACGGCGGGCGGCCGAACTTCTGCTGGAGCGGATCGCCGACCCCGACCTGCCGCCCCGGCGCGAACACGTCGCGCCGAGCCTGGCGGTACGCGCCTCCAGCACCGTCGGCCGGCCCACCCGAAGCGGTCCGCCACCGACCCGGCGGCCATCGAGCGGCCCGGCGAGCCGACCTCCGGCGGCCCCGGCCGACGGTGCCCTGGGGGTGACCTCGTGACCACGCTGGCCGAACGACCCGACGTCGACCGGACCGGGCGGGGGGACCGCTCCCGGCGCCGCCGCTCCGACCGGACCACCGTCTACCTACTGCTGCTCCCGTCCCTGCTGCCGGTACTGGTGCTGTCGGTGTTCCCGCTGTTGCGCGGCATCTACCTCGGCTTCACCGACGCCCGGGCCGGCCGGAACGTCGAGGTCAGCTTCACCGGCCTGGCGAACTACCGGGAACTGCTCGGCGACAGCCTGTTCTGGAGTTCCTTCCGGATCGGCCTGCTCTGGGCGTTCGCGGTGACGGTGCTCCAGTTCCTGCTCGCCCTCGGGCTGGCACTGCTGCTCGACCAGCGGCTGCGGTTCCGGGGCGTGGCCCGGGTGCTCGCCGTGGTGCCCTGGGCGATGCCACCGGTGGTGGTCGGCATCCTGTGGCGGCTGGTCTACCACCCGGACGCCGGCCTGCTCAACGAGTTCCTGCACCGGATCGGCGCGGACGGGCTCCGCACCACCTGGCTCGGCGACTTCAACACCGCCTTGCCTGCGGTGATCCTCGTCGGGGTCTGGGCCGGCATGCCGCAGACCACCGTCGTACTCCTGGCGGGTTTGCAGGGGGTGCCGCGCGAACTGCACGAGGCGGCCGCGATGGACGGGGCCGGCGCGTGGCAGCGGTTCCGCAGCGTCACGCTCCCCTCGCTGATGCCGGTGATCGTGGCGATCACCTCCCTGGACTTCATCTGGAACTTCAACTCGTTCGGGCTGGTCTACGTGCTGACCGCCGGTGGGCCGGGCGGCCGCACCATGCTGCCGATGCTCTTCGCCTACGAGGAGGCGTTCCGGTACGGCAACTACGGCTACGCGGCGGCGCTCGGCAACGTGATGGTGGTGATCGTCGTGGCATTGCTCGCGGTGTACCTGCGTCGCCGGCTACGGGAGGCGAACTGACGATGGCGCGGACCGACGTGACGCGCAGGCCCGGGCGCCGCAGGCGGGTCGGCCGGGGCCTGCAGTACCTGGCCCTCTCGGCGTACCTGGTCTTCCTGGCGTTCCCGCTGGTGTGGCTGCTCTCCACCTCGTTCAAGCCGCCCCGTGAGCTGGTCAAACTGCACCCGACGCTGATACCGGAGAGCCCGACGCTGGCCAACTTCGTGCAGGCGTTCACCGAGCAGGACCTCGGCCGGGCGGCCTGGAACAGCATCCAGGTGTCGCTCGCCTCGGCACTGCTCACCGTGCTGATCGCGACCCCGGCGTCGTACGCGCTGGCGCGCTTCCGGACCCGGCTGGGCACGGTCGCGCTGGGCTGGGTACTCCTCTCCCAGCTCTTCCCCTTCGTGCTGCTGATCATCCCGATCTTCCTGGTACTCCGGCAGGCCGGGCTGGCCAACACGCACGCCGGGCTGGTGCTGATCTACGTGGTCTGGGCGCTGCCGTTCGCGCTCTGGATGCTCCAGGGCTTCGTCCGCAACATCCCGCGCGACCTGGAGGAGGCGGCCTCGGTCGACGGCGCCAACCGGATACAGACGCTGCGTCGGGTGATCTTCCCGTTGCTCACCCCCGGCCTGGTCGCCACCGCGCTGTTCGCGTTCATCTCCGCCTGGAACGAGTTCTTCTTCGCCCTGGTGCTGATCAAGACTCCGGAGCTGGCGACCCTGCCGGTCGCGCTGGCCCGGTTCGTCGGCATCGAGGGCACCGCCCGGCTCGGGCCGCTGGCCGCCGGCTCGCTGCTGGCCACCATCCCGAGCCTGGTCTTCTTCGCCGTCATGCAGCGCCGGCTGGCCTCCGGGTCGCTCGCGGGCGCTGTCAAGGGATAGCTACACACACCCCCACCACAACCAGCAACAGGAGGTATCCCCCGTGCTCGACAGAGTTTCCCGACGACTCGCCGCCGCCGCGCTGGCGGGCGTCGTCGGACTGGGTGCGCTCGCCGCGTGCGGCGGCGGGAGCGGAGACGACGAGAGTTCCGGTCCGGTCAAGCTGCGGTTTCTCAGCCTGGCCTGGCAGAAGGAGTCGCTCCAGGCCAACAAGGACCTGGTCGCCAAGTGGAACGCCGAACACCCGGACATCCAGGTCGAGTACGTCCAGGGTGACTGGAACTCGGTACACGACCAGTTGCTGACCGCCTTCGAGGGCGGCGACGCCCCGGACATCGTGCACTACGAGGCGGCGTCGATCGGCGAGTTCAGCAAGCAGGGCTACCTGGCCGACCTCTCCGGCCTGCTCTCCGACGACTTCAAGGGCCAGATCGACAAGGGGATCTGGGACACCGCGACCTTCGACGGCAAGGTCACCGGCGTGCCGTTCCTGCTGGAGTCGCAGGTCGTGATCGCCAACAAGAAGCTGCTGGACGCGGCCGGCGTCGCGGTGCCGCCCGCCGACGGCGGCTGGACCTGGGACGAGTTCCAGGCCAACGCGCAGAAGCTGACCGGCCCCGGCAGGTACGGCGTCGCCTGGGCGCTGAAGTCGCCGACCAACCGGGTGCTGAACCTGGCGCTCAACTTCGACGGCAAGTACTTCTACACCGACGGCGGCAGGACCGAGGTGCGGATCGGGGACGCCGAGAAGGAGGTGCCGAGGCGGATCCACGACATGCTCTACACCAGCAAGACCGCCTCGCCGGAGGCGCTGGGGATGAGCGGCGCCGACACCCTGCCCGGCTTCTTCGCCGGCAAGTACGCGATGATTCCCGGCTCGGTCTCGCTGCGCCAGCAGATGGTCGAGCAGGCGCCGGCCGGCTTCGAGTGGGTGACGATCCCGCCGGTGAAGGGCGTCTCCGCCAACCAGGCCGCCAACCCGCAGACCCTCTCGGTCGCGGCCGACTCGGCGCACCAGAAGCAGGCGGCGCAGTTCCTGGAGTACTTCCTCAACCCGACCAACATGGCCGCGTTGGCCAAGGGCGACTGGCTGGTGCCGACCGGTAAGCAGGCGAACGAGGATCTGGTCAAGGTGACCGGCGGCAAGCAGGGCTGGGACGTCGCGGCGGACAGCGCCGAGGATCTCACGGTGGCGCCGTTCCAGATGGTCGACGGCTACCCGGAGTGGAAGCTGAAGTACGCCACTCCGGCCCTCCAGCAGTACTTCGCCAACAAGATCACGCTCGACCAGCTCGGTACGCAGCTCGTCGACGGTGGGAAGCAGGTCCTGAGGTAACCATGGAACACTTGCTCGACAAGTCGGTCGGCTGCCTGGTCGGCGCCGCGGTGGGCGACGCCCTCGGCGGGGCCACGGAAACGGCGCTGCCCGAGCAGATCCGGGCCCGGTACGGCGACTGGGTGCGGGGTGTCGCACCGCCGTTCCACGCCGACTGGGCCACCGCGCGGCCACTGGCGCCGTACCACAAGGGCGACGGGCACATCACCGACGACACGTTGATGACCCACGCGCTGGTGCGGGCGTACGCGAACAAGCGCGACCACCTCGACGCGTACGACGTGGTGGAACTGCTCGTGCCCGACCTGCTCGAGCGGGTGGTCTACATCCCCGACCTGGAGCGGGAGGGGGTGACCTTCCACCGCCTCGCCGCCGCCGAACGGTGGCTGGTCACCCGCCTGCACCACGCGCACGCCGACCCCCGGGAGGGCGGTGTCGGCAACATCGTCAACTGCGGTGCCGCCATGTACATGGCCCCGGTGGGGATCGTGAACGCGGGCGACCCGGCCGGCGCGTACGCCGAGGCGGTGGAGATCGCCGGGGCGCACCAGCACAGCTACGGCCGGGAGGCGGCGGCGGTGCTGGCCGCGGCGGTGGCGGCGGCGATGGCCCCCGGCGCGGGCGTCGACGACGTGCTGGCCGCCGTGCTCGACCTGGCCCGGGACGGCACCCGCGCGGCGATCGCCGCCGTGGTCAAGGAGGCCGAGGGGTACGCCGACTGGCGTGACGCCATCGCACCGCTGCGCGCCGCGGTGGCCCCGTACGACACGGTGGGCGAGGAGTACCGCAACCCGGGGCTGGGGGCGCGGCGGCCCAGCCGGCTGCACTCCATCGAGGAGTTGCCGGTGGCCCTCGGCATGCTCGTGGTGGCCCGGGGGGAGCTGTCCGAGGCGGTGCTCGGCGCGGTCAACTACGGCCGGGACGCCGACTCGACCGCGACGATGGCCGGGGCGATCGCCGGGGCACTCGGCGGGGCGGCGGCGGTCCCGGCCGAGTGGTCGGCAACGGTCGCCGAGGCGTCCCGGACCGACCTGGTCGGTCCGGCCAAGGAGCTGGCCGAGGTGGCGGCGGAGGTCTTCGCGCGGGACCGCGAGCGGTTCACCCGGCGCGCCGAGCGGTTCGCCGGACTGTCGTCGTGAGATTGACCTGGGTGCAGCCGGAGGATCTGCTGCCGCACGAGCTGGCGGCCAGCGCCGACGAGGGGCGGGACGTCTCGGCGGTCGCGCGGCGCTGGGCGGCGGCCGGCGGTTCGGTGCTACCGCCGGTCAGCGGGGCGTCCGCAGAGCCGGCCGGTCCGGAGTTGCGGGTGCTGGCCGCGGAACTGCTCGACGAGTGTGACGCGCTGCCGCCGGTCCGGTCGGCGACCGAGCCGACCGAGCTGGCCGCGATCCGGGCGAGCTGGCCGACGGAGTACGGGCTGCCGACCGGGGCGCCGGAGCCGGACCGGGTGCACGGCGGCTGGCTGGGCCGGGCGGTCGGCTGCCTGCTCGGCAAGCCGGTGGAGAAGATTTCCCGGCAGGGCATCCGGGAGATCCTGACCGCCACCGGACGGTGGCCGCTGGCCGGCTACTTCACCGGGGTCGGCCTGCCGGCCGAGGTGGCGGCCCGGTGGCCGTGGAACCGGCGCAGCGCGCCGACCAGCCTGGCCGAGAACATCGACGGGATGCCGGAGGACGACGACCTCAACTTCGCGCTGCTGGCGTTGCGGGTGCTGGAGACGCACGGCCGGGAGTTCACCAGCGCCGACGTGGCCCAGGCGTGGCTGGACTGGCTGCCCGGGGGACGGGTCTTCACCGCCGAGCGGGTGGCGTACCGGAACCTGCTGCTCGGGCTGGCCCCACCGGCGACGGCGCTGCGGCACAACCCGTTCCGGGAGTGGATCGGCGCCCAGATCCGCACCGACGTGTACGGCTGGGTGCACCCGGGCCGGCCGGACCTGGCGGCCGAGCTGGCGTACCGGGACGCGGTCGTCAGCCACCTCCGGGGCGGGGTGCACGGTGCGCTCTGGGTGGCGGCGATGACCTCGGCCGCCGTGGTGGCCTCCGACGTGGACGCCGTACTCGACGCGGGCGAGTCGGTGTTGCCGCCGCAGAGCCGGTTCGCGGCGACGGTACGCGAGGCCCGGGCGCTCGGTGCCGAGGCGGCGGCCGGCTCGACCGACTGGGAGTCGGTGCTCGACACCCTCTACGCCCGGCACGGCCACCTGCACTGGGTGCACGTACGCAACAACGCCGCCCTGGTGGCGGCGGCACTGGCGTACGGGCGGGGCGACCTGGTCCGGTCGATCTGCGCGGTGGTCAGCGGTGGTTGGGACACCGACTCCACCGGGGCGACGGTCGGCTCGGTGACCGGGGCACTGACCGGTGCCGCCGCACTGCCGGCCGAGTGGACCGGACCGCTGCGCGGCCGGCTGCGCAGTAGCATCGCCGGCTTCGACGGCGTGGAGTTCGCCGAGCTGGCCGAGCGGACCCGGCGGCTGGTCCGGGGCGGGGCGGAATCGTGAGCGAGGGCGGGGAGGAATCGTGAGCGCGAGGTGCGAGCGGGTGCCGCGAGCCCGGCAGTCGCGAGAAGGTGGGCCGGCATGACGGGCGGATCCGGCGAGGTCCGGGTGGTGGTGGTCGGCAGCGCCAACCTGGACCTGGTGGTGTCGACGCCGACGCTGCCCAGGCCCGGCGAGACGGTGCTCGGCGACGCGCTGCGGACCATCCCCGGCGGCAAGGGGGCCAACCAGGCGGTGGCGGCGGCCAGGGCCGGGGCCAGGTGCGACTTCGTCGGCGCGGTCGGGCAGGACGGCTTCGCCGACCAGCTCCGGGCCAACCTGGCCGGGGCGGGGGTGGACCTGCGCCGGCTGCGTACCGTGCCGGGTCCGTCCGGGGTGGCGCTGATCGCGGTGGACGCCGACGCCGAGAACCTGATCGTGGTGGCCCCGGGCGCGAACGCCGAACTGACCAGCCTGGACGCCGACGACCAGGCCGTGGTGGCGGCGGCGGACGTCCTGCTGTGCCAGTTGGAGGTACCGCTGCCGGCGGTGACCCAGGCCGCCGGATGGGGCCGGACCGCCGGTACCACGGTGGTGCTGAACGCCGCACCGGCCCGGCAGTTGCCGGCGGAGCTGCTCGACGTGGTGGACGTGCTGGTGGTCAACCAGGTCGAGGCGGCGATGGTGGCCGGCCTCCCCGCCGAGACCGGCCTCGACGCCCTGCTGGACGCCCTGCTGCACCTGGTCCCCCGGGTGGTGCTGACTCTCGGTGCCCGGGGCGCGTGTTACACCGACCGGCTCGGCCTGCGGCTCGCGGTCGAGGCGCCGACGATCGACGCGGTGGACACCACCGCCGCCGGGGACGCGTTCACCGGGGCGCTGGCGGTGGCCTGGGCACAGCGGCGCGGGCCGGTCGAGCCGGCGGCGGTGACGGCGGCGCTGCGCTGGGCCTGCGCGGCGGGCGCCGCCTGCGCGCGGCGGCCCGGCGCCTCCACCGCGCTGCCCACCCGGGACGAGATCGACGCCCTCTACGCACAGAGCTATCCGGAGCCGCTATGACGTTCAACCCCTATCTGCCGAGGCCGATCGACCTGCCCACGGCGGTGCCGCTGGCGGCCGGTGCCGACCTGTCGGTGCTGGACGAGGCGAAGATCTTCGCCGCCCCGGACGACCCGGCGGACTGGCCGGCCTGGCGGGACCGGCTGACCCGCTGGCGGACCGAGGCGCGGGCCCGGCTCGGCTACGACGGCGGGCACTACGCCGAGATCGCCGGGGACTGCTTCACCGTCTGCCTGGCCTGGCTCTGGGACGAGTCGCTCTACGACGCCGAACGCGGCGTCTTCACCGTCGACAGTTTCCTCGATGGCGCGGAACGCGACTTCGGCGGCTTCGACGGGGTGGTGCTCTGGCACGCGTACCCGGTGATCGGGCTGGACGACCGCAACCAGTTCGACTTCTACCGGCAGGTACCGGAGCTGCCCGAGGTGGTCCGGGCCTTCCAGGCGCGCGGCGTACGGGTCTTCGTCGACTACAACCCGTGGGACGTCGGCACTCGCCGGCCCCGGCGCACCGACCCGGACGAGGTGGCCGCGCTGGTCGGCTGGCTGGGTGTGGACGGGGTCTTCCTGGACACCCTCAAGGAGGGCGCGGGCGAACTGCGGAAGACCCTGGACGCGGCCCGGCCCGGCATCGTGCTGGAGGGGGAGTCGCGGGTGCCGTTGGCCCGGATCGCCGACCACGCGATGTCCTGGGCGCAGTGGTTCGCCGACTCGCCGGTGCCGGGCGTACTCCGCGCCAAGTGGTTCGAGCGGCGGCACCTGCTGCACCACACCCGGCGCTGGCACCGCAGCCATCTCGACGAACTGCATTCGGCCTGGCTCAACGGGGTCGGGGTGCTGGTCTGGGAGAGCGTCTTCGGGGTCTGGGTCGGCTGGAACGAGCGGGACCGGGCGGTGCTGGCGGCGATGCGCCGGGTGCAGCGGAGTCACGCTGCCTGGCTGCGCGCCGAGGACTGGGCCCCGCTCGCCGACCAGGTCGCCGGGACCGAGATCTACGCCTCCCGCTGGCTGCACGACGGCATTCCGTTGTGGACGGTCGTCAACCGGGGCGGAGCGTACGACGGGCCGTGGCTGGTCACCGAGGAGCGTCCCGGCCACCGCTGGTACGAGCTGACCACCGGCACCGAGCTGACCGCCACCTCGGCCGGCCCCGGTCGGGTGGCGGTCGGCGGGGCGCTGCCGGCCGGCGGGATCGCCGCCGTGCTCGGCACGGTCGAGGCGCTGACCCTGCCCCGGCACGCCCCCGCCGAAGGTGACCCGAACTTCCCGGCCCGCTCGGCGGTCCGCGTACCGGCTCCGGTGGTGCGCCGAGCCGACGTACCGGACGGGATGCGGGCGGTCGACGGCGGGCGGCGGGAGCTGCTGGTCCGGCACCGGCAGCGCGAGACCGGGCTGTACGGCGAGGCGCCGTACGTCGACGAGTGGAAGCCGCTGCCACCCCGGCTGCACCAGCCGGTGACCCTGCACCGGACCGTCCGGCTCGGACGGTTCGCGATCGGCGAGCGCGAGGTGAGCAACGCCGAGTACGCCGAGTTCGTCCGGGCCACCGGCTACCGCCCGGTCCGGCCGGAGCGCTGGCCGTGGGCGGACGGCGGGCTGCCGGGACCGGCCGACGGGCCGGCCACCCACGTGGAGCTGGCCGACGCCCGGGCGTACGCGGCCTGGGCCGGGGCGCGGCTGCCGACCGAGGACGAGTGGCAGGTCGCCGCCGAGCGGGGACTGCTGCGCCGGGCCGAGCCGCTGGTGTGGAACCTGACCGAGAGCGAGCACACCGACGGGCGTACCCGGTTCGTGATCCTCAAGGGCGGCGCGGCGTACCGGGCCGACGGCTCGGACTGGTATCTCGACGGCGGCCCGCAACCTCCGGGGGTGTCGGTGAAGCTGCTGACCCTGGGCGCCGGACTGACCCGCTCGGAGTCGATCGGCTTCCGTTGCGCGGTCGACCTGTGACCGCCGATTTTTCAGACCTGAGGGAGAGGACCGGATGAGGAGACCATGGCGGCTCGGCGGTGTGGCCGGGGTACTGCTGCTCTCGGTCGGCCTGGTCGGCGCCGTGCCCGGCGGAGCCGTGGCGGGGCGGGACCGGGCGGGCACGCTGAGCACGGCGAGCGCGCCGTCGGCGGCGCTCGGCTCGCCGATCGACTACACCGTCTACCTGCCGTACGGCTACGCCGACCGGCGCAACGCCACCGTCCGGTACCCGGTGCTCTACCTGCTGCACGGGCGCGGCGACACGATGTCGGCGTGGACCCGGGTGAAGGCCGACCTGGACCGGATGATCGCCGACGGCGAGGTGCCGCCGGTCATCGCGGTACTCCCGGACGCGCCGTGGAGCGGCCGGGGAAGCTGGTACGTCGACTCCGGCTACACCGGGGCGGACGACCCGGGGCGGCCGGTCGAGACGGCACTCACCCGCGACCTCGTCTCCTATGTGGACGCTACCTACCGCACCTCGGCGCACCGGGGAGCCCGGCTGGTCGGCGGCTATTCGATGGGCGGCGCCGGTGCGCTGCGGTACGCCCTGGCCCACCAGGACCTCTTCGCCAACGCGCTGGTGCTCAGCCCGGCGGTCTACCGCCCGCTGCCGCCGGCCGACTCGTCGGCCCGGGAGTACGGCGCCTTCGGTGCGGGCGACGAACGGTTCTCCGCCGACGTCTACCGCCGGCTGAACTATCCCGCCCTGTTGCCGACCCTCGACCCGGAGCTGCCGGTGCGGATGTTCGTCGCGGTCGGCGACGACGAGTGGGCCAACCCCGACCCGGCGGATGCGGCGCACGACCTCGACTACGAGGCCGCCACGCTCTACAACACGCTGCGGCGCTCCGAGGCGGTCGCCGCGCAGTTCCGGGTCGTCGACGGCGGTCACGACTGGGACGTCTGGCGGCCGTCCTTCATGGACGGTCTGCGGCAGCTCGCCCCGACGCTCAGCGTCACCCCGCCGGCCGGCCTGCCCGGGCCGCCGCTCGGCACCGGCGGCACCGACTGGGCCGGCGGCGTCGCGGCGGCACCGGACGGCGGCGCCACCATCGGGTACGCCGCCTCCGGCCCGGTCGGCGGCCAGCCGTACGCGGGCGGGCTCGACGCGGTCGTCACCCGGCTCGGGCCGGACCGCCGTACACCACAGTGGACGATGCAGTTCGGCACTCCCGCGAACGAGCGGCTCTACGGCGTCGTGGCGCTCGCCGACAACGCCGTGCTCGCCGCCGGCTACACCCGGGGCGACCTCGACGGGGCACACCCGGGCAGCCCGGCCGACGACGGGTTCGTGGCCAAGCTGACCGGCACCGGCGAGCGGGCCTGGCTGACCCAGCTCGGCGACCCGACCAAGGCCGACCGGTTCTACGCGGTCGCACCCGCCCCGGACGGCGGCGCGTACGTCGCCGGCTACACCAGCGGTGCCTACGGCGGCACCAGCGCCGGTGACAAGGACGCGATCCTGGTCCGGCTCGGCCCGGACGGGCGGGTGGGCTGGAGCCGCCAGCTCGGTGGTCCCGGCGAGGACAAGGCGTACGCGGTCGCGGCCGACGCCTCCGGCGTCCACCTCGCCGGCAGCACCTCGGCCGGGATGCCCGGCAGCCCGCACCTGGGCGGCACGGACGGCTGGCTGGCCCGGTTCACCCCGGACGGTACCCGGCAGTGGACGGCCGCCGAGGGCGGCACCGGCGACGACCTGCTGACCGGGCTCGCCGTCACCACCACCGGCACCGTGGTCGCCACCGGCGGCACCGGCGGGGAGGCCACCGCCGGCGGCACCGACGTGCTGACCGTGGCGTACGACGGAACCGGCCGGCAGCGGTGGCGGACCGTCAGCGGCGGGGCCGGCGACGACGCCGGTGCCGAGGTGCTGGCGCTGCCCGGCGGCGAGGTCGCGGTGGTCGGATTCACCGGCAGTGCCCTGGGCGTACCGGCCGGTGCGGCGGACGTGCTCACCCTGCGGCTGGACCGGCGCGGCAAGCAGGTGCTGGCGGCGCAGTACGGCACCGCCCGGGACGACGCGGTGGACGCCTTCGGCGAGGAGAACGTCTACGCCACCCGGGCCGGGGACGGAAAACTGCTGGTCAGCGGCTTGACCGTCGGCACTCCGGCCGGCGGTGCCGCGCTCGGCAACGGCGACGTCTTCGTGGCGTCGGTCGACCCGACGGGAGGACTGCCGTGACGGCGGGCGACTCTGCTCCGGCTGTGCCGGCGGAGGACTCTGCTCCGGCCGCGCTGGCCGGGGTGAAGGTGGTGGAGTTGGCGACGCTTTTCGCCGGCCCGCTCGCCACCGCGTTCCTCGGCGACTTCGGGGCCGAGGTGGTCAAGGTGGAGCATCCGGCCAAGCCGGACCCGTCCCGGGGACACGGGCCGGCGAAGGACGGGATCGGGCTCTGGTGGAAGGTACTCGGCCGCAACAAGCGGGCCGTCACCGCGAACCTCTCCGACCCGGCCGGTGCCGAGGTGCTGCGCCGGCTGGTCGCCGATGCCGACGTACTGGTGGAGAACTTCCGCCCCGGCACGCTGGAGCGCTGGGGGATCGGCCCGGCCGAGCTGCACGAGGTCAACCCCCGGCTGGTGATCGCCCGGATCAGCGGCTTCGGCCAGTCCGGCCCGTATGCCCGGCGGCCCGGGTTCGGCACCCTCGCCGAGGCGATGAGCGGATTCGCCGCCGCGACCGGTGAACCGGACGGCCCGCCGACGCTGCCGCCGTTCGGGCTGGCCGACTCGGTGACCGCGCTGGCCTGCGCCTACGCCGTGATGCTGGCACTGCGGGCCCGGGACGTCACCGGCACCGGGCAGGTGGTCGACCTGGCGATCATCGAGCCGATCATGGCGATGCTCGGCCCGCAGATCACCTGGTACGACCAGCTCGGCTACGTACAGCCCCGGCTCGGCAACCGGTCGAACAACAATGCCCCCCGGAACACGTACCGGTGTGCGGACGGGCGCTGGGTGGCGGTCTCGACCAGTGCGCAGAGCATCGCCGAACGGGTGCTGCGGCTGGTCGGCCGCCCCGAACTGGTCGACGAGCCGTGGTTCGGCACCGGCAGCGGCCGGGCCGCGCACGCAGACGTGCTCGACGCCGCCGTCGGGGCCTGGGTGGCGGCCCGGGACCGGGACCAGGTGGTGGCCGCCTTCGAGGAGGCGCAGGCGGCGGTCGCGCCGATCTACGACGTACGCGACATCCTGGCCGACCCGCAGTACACGGCGCTCGGCACCGCGGTCTCGGTGCCGGATCCCGACCTCGGGCCGGTGCGGATGCAGAACGTGCCGTTCCGGATGTCGACGACGCCGGGGCGGATCCGGCACACCGGCCGGGCGCACGGGCAGGACACCGACGAGGTGCTGGCCGCGCTCGGCCTCACCGCCGAGGAGATCGCGCAGTTGCGGGCGGCGGGAGCGATCTGATGCTGCTCACCCTGCTCTACGTGCCGGGCGACCGGCCGGACCGGTTCGGCAAGGCGGTCGACTCCGGTGCCGACGCGGTGATCGTGGACCTGGAGGACGCGGTGGTGGCGGCCCGCAAGGCGTACGCCCGGGAGGCCGCCGCCGAGTTCGTCGCCGTCCCCCGTCCGGTGCCGGTCTTCGTCCGGGTGAACGAGCTGACCGGGCCGGATCTGCCCGCCGACCTCGACGCCCTGGCCGGTGTGCCGGGGCTGGCCGGGCTGCGACTGCCCAAAGTGGAGTCCCCGGAGGCGGTCCGGGCGGTCGCCGCGCGGGTGTCGGTGCCGCTGCATCCGCTGGTCGAGTCGGCGGTCGGGGTGGAGCGGGCGTACGAGATCGCCGGCGCGGACCCGGCGGTCGCCTCGATCGGGCTCGGCGAGGCGGACCTGCGCTCCGATCTCGGGGTGACCGCCGAGGAGGGGCTTTCCTGGGTACGCGGCCGGATCGTCGTCGCCGCCCGCGCCGCCGGCCTGCCCCCGCCGCTGCTGCCGGCCTACGCCAACGTCACCGACCTGTCCGGGCTGGCCGAGTCGTGCGCGGCCGGGCGCCGGATGGGCTTCCTCGGCCGGACCGCGATCCATCCCCGGCAGCTACCGGTGATCGTGGAGGCGTTCCGGCCCTCGGCCGAGGAGGTGTCCCGGGCCCGGGAGCTGCTGGACGCGGTGGCCGAGGCGCAGACCCGGGACTCCGGCACGGCGGTGCTGCCGGACGGCCGGTTCGCCGACCGGGCGATGGTGGCAGCGGCCCGCCGTACCGTCGAGATCGCCGAGCGGTACCTCTCCGGGAGCTGACCTCGCCGCCGCCGGCTGGCTCACCCGGGCGGCGCCGGCGGCACCGCCTCCTCGTCGAGCAGCCCGAGATCGGCCCTGGTGATCGTCGTGGTGACCAGGAGTTCGATGATCAGATTGTGGTTGAGGGTGTTGCCGACCGGCGGCGGGATCTCCTTCTCCAGCAGCCCCGGGACCGTACGGCTGAGCCGGGTGCGGACCTTGGCGACGATGTGGGCCGCCCGCCGCCAGCTCCACTCCTCGGCCGGCTGCAACGCGCCCAGTTCGGCGGCGACCTGAGCCCAGGTCAGCGGCTGCGGCTGCGGTTCGTGCCGCAGGTACCGCTGGCTGAGGCAGACCAGCACCAGCCTCTCGACCGGGCTCAGCTCCCATCGCTCGCGGTCCCGCGTCTCGGCCTCGTGCCCGTCCGTCGCGCCCGACCGCGAGGTCGACGCGGCGACCCGGACCTCCAGCAGGTGATCCTGGCGCGGGCCGACGATGAACAGCGGCGTGTAGCCGAGCGGCAGCTCGGCCCGGTCGCCGCCGAGCACCAGGCATGAGCCCGGCAACCGGATCGGCAGCCGGCCGATGTTGTTCAGCACCCAGCGCGAGTGTTCCCGGGTGATGATCCCCTGCCGCCGGCTGACGTGCGGGTCACCGGCGCCGACGCAGACGTGCACCTGCGGCTCGTTGCGCCCGAAGACCAGTGGAAAACCGGCGTCCGGGGCGACGCTCATCCCGCCGTTGACCCCGAGCACGAACAGGGTCTCCGGCCGGGCCGGCGGAAGGCCGCGAGCCAGGCTGCCGGTCTCCCTCGACAGCAGGCTGACCTTGCCGGACGACCTGGGGAACGACATCGTCACCGCTCGTCTCCTTCCGCTGCACACCCACGACGTCACGGTAGGCGACCGGGTTCGGGAGGGGTCCCGGATCAGACGACGCCGTGGCCGGAGCCGTCGGTCTCCTTGCCGGTGGTGGAGCCGTTGCCGTTGTAGCGCTCGACGCCGTCCAGCAGGACCACGCAGCTCAGGTTGCCGGTCGTGATGCGGTAGTCGATCCGCCAGGTGGTCTGGTTCTCCGCCATCGATATCTCGACGGTCCGCCGGTACGGCAGCGGTACGTTGCGTACCGTCACCGCCTCGCCGTTGACCGTGATGGTCAGGGATTTCAGCGTGGTCCTGCCGAAGACGTAGAACTCCAGCGTACGGGTCTGGCGCACCGCGAGGGTGCTGACCGGGGGCGGCGCGGGCGGGGCGCTGGACCGCGGTGGCGTCGTCGCCCCCGCCTCGGGCTCGTCCGGGAGCAGCGCCAGCAGCCCGGCGGCGGCGCCGGCCACCGCGAGCACCCCACCGGAAAGCAGTACGGCGCGTCGGTCCACCCGGTGCACCGCCCCCCGCCGATCGGTCGTACCTCGGGCTCCCGGCGCTGCCGTCGCCGACGACCCGGGATGTGCCGGTACCACGACGGACGGTCCGCGTCCGAGCGGCTGCGGTTCGTCGGTTTCGATCCTGGCCGTCGGCCCCGGGGGCAGCGGGAGCGGCGGGTTCTCCGCCTCGCTGGCCCGGAGGTCGATCTCGGCCGTCACGGCCGGCGGCAGCCCGGCGGCACCGGCCGGCCGCTCCCGGATGGCCGAGGCCAGTCGACCGGTCAGCTCGGGCAGGCGGGGCCGGGCGGCGGGATCGGGACGCAGACAGCCGGCGATCAGCGTCCGCAGTTCGTCGTCGGCGAGCCCGGCCAGCCCGTTCCCGGACGGCGGGGCGCCGGTGCAGGCGTACGCGATCGTCGCGCCGAACGAGAAGACGTCGCTCGCCGGACCGACCGGCGTACCGGCCAGTTGCTCCGGGGAGAGGAATCCCCACGAGCCGGCCCGGGTGCCGTCCGGCGCCGTCGAGCCGGGTCCCGTTGCCGTGGCGATCCCGAAGTCGATCACCCGTGGGCCGTCGGCGGTCAGCAGCACGTTCGCCGGCTTCAGGTCGAGGTGCACGATGCCGGCGGCGTGGATCGAGCTGAGCGCCTCCGCGATGCCGGTCGCCAGCGACCAGACCGCGTCGGGGGTCAGCGGGCCGAGCTGGCGTACCGCGTCCCGGAGCGACACCGCCGGCAGGAACTGTGTCGCCATCCAGGGGCGCGGGGCGTCCGGAGCCGCGTCCAGGACCCCGGGGCTGTACCGTCCACCCGCCGCCCTGGCAGCGGCGACCTCGCCCCGGAAGCGTGCCCGGTACGCCGGGTCGGCGGCGAACTCGGCGTGCATCACCTTGACCGCCACCGCCCGGCCGCCGATCGAGCGTCCGAAGTAGACGAGCGCCATGCCGCCCGCGCCTATCCTCGCGAGGATGCGGTACTGCCCGATCACTCGCGGATCGTGCTGCTCAAGCGGTCGCACCGGCGACTCCCGTCGGCGGGGCCAGGGCTTCCACGTACCCCTCTCGAGTGCCGACGAACACCAGCCCGCCCATACCCACCAGCCCGGCGTTGGACAGCACCGGCGGCTGGACGATGCTCGCCTCGTACGTCCAGCGCAGCCGACCGTCGGCCGCGTCCAGTGCGTACAGCATCCCGTCGGTGCTCGCCGCGTAGAGCGTGTCACCGGAGAGCCGCACCGCGCTGTCGGCATCCAGGCTCCGGGACCAGCGCGGCTCACCGGTGGCGGCGGTCAGCGCGAAGACCTCGCCGCGACCCCCGGTGGCGTAGAGCGTGCCGCCGCCCAGCTGGGGTGGTGAACTGCCGCCGAACGTCGCAATCCGCCAGGCGGTCGCCCCGGTGTCGGCGCGCAGCGCGTGCAGGGCGCGGTTGCGGTCGACGGCGAAGACCAGCCCCTCGCCGACCAGCAGGTAGAACGCGTAGTCCATCGGGCACCGCCACCGGGTCCGCCCGGTCGTCGCGGCCAGTGCGATCAACTCGGTGTCGTTCGCCGCGACGACGACTCCGTCCCCCGCGGCGAGGTTGTTGATCTCGCCGATCCGCGCCGCCCAACGCTCCCGACCGTCCCGTACGCCCAGCCCTCTGATCGGATCGCGACCGCAACACAGCACCGATCCGGTGACCACCGGCCAGAGCGGAAACTCGCCAAACCGCACCCGGTACCTCCACCGGGTCGTGCCGGAGACCGGGTCGACGGAGGTCAGCCGGGGATTGGTGTTCTGCGCCTCCAGCACCAGGCCGCCGGCGACCGTGCCGGTCAGCGTCGCGGGATGCTTCCAGCGGGTCCGGCCGGTCCGCGCGTTCAGCGCGTACAACTCCTGCTCCTGGGTCTTCGCCAGCACCACGCCACCGGCGGTGAACAGCTCCGGGTAGTAGGCGCTCACCTTCGCCCTCCACCTGGGTACCGCCGTCGGTGGGGCGGCGGTCGGGGTCGGCGGTGCGCTGGACGGGGTGGGCGTACCGGTCGGGGCGGCTCGGTCCGAACTTCGCCCTCGGATCAGGAACCCGGCGCCGGTGGCGACGGCGAGCGCGCCGACGGCACCACCGAGCAGGTACCGCCGGTCCAGCCGCCGGTTGCCGGCAGGGGTGCCGTGCTTCGCCGGCTCCGCCGTCCCGACCGCCGGCCACCCGATCTCGGCACCCGGGACCGGGCCCGCCGCAGCCGGAACTGCCTTGCCCGGCTCCCGCGTGCCGTGGCCCGGATCCAGTGTGGTGGCACCCGGGGCCCTGGTGTTCGCGTCGGGCGCCCACGCATGCCCGGTCGGGTCCCGGGTCTTCTCGGCCAGGCCTGATGGATTCCCGGCCAGGTCCGATGGATTCCCGGCCGGGTCCGGTCGGCTCTCGCCCGGTGCCGAGGTGCTTCCGCCTGGTGCGAGGGGGTCTTCCCCCGGGGGTGCCGGCATCGCCGTCGGGCTCGGCGTCGAGGCCGTGGCCCCGGCCGTCGGCGACCGGGGCAGGTGGCGGGCCTGGGCGGTGCGCCGGTCGATCTCCTCGGCGAGCGACGCGGGCAACCATCCGGTACCCGCCACCGCCCTCGCCATCGCGCCGAGCCGGTCCAACAACTGCGCCGCCGACGGCCGTTGCCCGGGTACCACCCGCAGGCAGGTCGTGATCAGGTCCAACATCCAGGGATCCGGGATGCCGTCCAGATCCGCCTGGGCCGTCTGTACCCGGTACAGGGTGGCCAGGGTCGCGTCGGATCCGAACGGTTCCCGACCGGTCGCCGCGTACGCCAGCACCGCGCCGAGCGAGAAGATGTCGCTCCGCGGCTCCGTCACGCCGCCGGAGACCTGCTCCGGTGACATGAACCCCGGGGTGCCGATGATGGAGCCGACCTGGGTGATCGCGGTGGCGTCCTCGGGCCGGGCGATGCCGAAGTCGATCACCCGTGGGCCGTCGGCGGTCAGCATGACGTTGCCGGGCTTCAGGTCGCGGTGGGTCAGGCCGACCCGGTGGATGTCGGCGAGCGCCTCGGCCAGGCCGGCGGCCAGCAGGCGTACCGCTGCCGGCGGCAGGTGTCCCTCGGCCCGGACCGCTTCCCGGAGCGAGAGGCCCGGCAGGTAGGCGGTGACCAGCCACGGCGCGGCGGCCTCCGGGTCGGCGTCCAGTACCGACGCCGTGAACGCACCGGTCACCGTGCGGGCGGCGGCCACCTCGCGCCGGAACCGGGCCCGGAACTCGAAGTCGCTGTGGAACCGTTCCCGGACGACCTTGACCGCGACCGCTCGGCCACCGGGCGAGTGTCCGAGGTAGACCACGCCCATCCCGCCCGCGCCCAGCCGGGCCGCCAGACGGTACGGGCCGACACTGTCCGGGTCGGTCGGCAGTAGCGGCTTCAACCCCTGCCCTCCCGGTGCCGTGACGCGGTGCGGTGCGGCCGTCGACACGATCACGGAAGGTCGTCATATCGACCGGGCCACCTACCGTCCGACTGTAGTCAGTCCGCCCCGACCATCGGCAGCCCGTCCGGCGTACCCGACTCCGCCAGGCGGGTACGGGCCCGGGCCCGGCCGCGACGGCCGGGCCCGATCGGGCGGCAGAAAGTTCCGTCCGCTTTTTTGGGTACGGCCTTCGTCCGCCCTAACCCGACACCAGGCGCAGTACGCCGGCACCGTCGGAGGTCCAGCCGGCCAACTGCACCAACAGCGCTCCGCGTTCCCGCGCCGGTCGCTTCGGTACGCCGTCGGCGCCGCAGGTGACCATGCCTCCGCCGCCGTAGAGATAGAACTTCATCACGCCGCAGCTCTTCAACGTGCCGGATCCGCCGGCACCGGTCGACATTGTCAGCTTGAAGTCGAGCTGGACGTCCCGCTTCACCTTGGTCACCGAGAAGGTGCCGCCGTCCACCCTGATCCGGACCGGTTTGGTCACGGCCACCTCGCAGGTGCCGTCCGCGCAGGCCGCGTAGCGCCGGCCGTCGGCGGCGGCGCGGACCCGGATCGGAGCCGGGGTGGTGGCGTCGGGAGCGGGGCTGGGGGTTGGCGAGGCGGTGGCGACGGGGGATGCGGCAATACTGGACGGGGTGCCGATCGGGTTCTCCGCTGCGCCGCTGTCACGCCGTGCGCCGCAACCGGCCGAGAGCAGTACGGCGAGCAGCACGCATCCGGTCTGCCACGAGATCCTGCGGGCCACGCCGGTGGCGGTAGAGACAGTCATCATCGGCTCCTGCTGCTGGGCTCGGATGTCCACCCGTTTCTAACCCGGACTCCCGGGGACCCCTCCCGAGCCGAACCGCGTGCCCACGAGGCCCGGCGACTGTGTCCACCTCGATGAGCGGTGCCCTGACGAGTTGACCTTTTACCTGAACCGCGCGGCGCTCACACACCGCGTCCGACCTCGCGCTCCGACGGACCGCAAGGGGAGGTGGAACAAGGTTCAGTGGTAGTTGCTCTTGCATGCTCTGTAATGAATCCATAGAGTCTCGTGCGCACCCCATCAGCGCCGGCAACGGGCCGGAGATGCGATCTCTGCGACGACCGGTAGCCGGTACGGGGCAAGGAGCCGGGCCTGTGATCGTTGTTAACGAGCTTCCCGTTCCACCCGTTCTGGTCGAAGCAGTCAATAATGGACACTGGGCCCCTCCGGCTGACAAGCGGCTGATGTCTGCGGTATTTGGCGAGGACCCGGACTATCCAGCGTTCTACAGCTTGAAAGCTATGGTGGAGCAGACCGAAGGCCTGTTCAATCTCGACCTTGATATTTTGACCTGGTATCTGGGGGACGTCGATGGCGTTGACCGACCTGGAGTCATATCCACAGACCGCACCGTGCTCATCGGTGATCTGGGTCTGGAGCGCCCCTTCGCGCTCGACTACTCGGAATCGATTCCAAGCCCCGGCGTGGTATTTTTCGCCGAGAATGGACGGTGGCGGCAGGTTGCGCCTGATGTCGCTTCGCTGCTGGTGCTGCTGAAGATTTCGTAGTAGGTCAATTCCGATTGGATTTGGTTGTAAGGATGAGCTGCGATGTCTGCGGTGGGGTAATGCTGGACGGTGTCGAGTTTGGTGAGTCAGATGAGGGCTGGGGTATTTGGTGGGTCTGTGAGTCTTGTTTGGCGTCTCGGATCGTGGCTGAGGAAGGGCCACCGGCGCGTCCCAAATACATGCCCCTGGATCGGCGATGGTCTGCGGTGACAGAGGAGGGATCGCTGATTTCGCACGCATTGATGTTCCGCAACTTCACGATCTGTCGTACTGGTGCCGAACTAATGATCGGCGACGGCTTCGGTTGGAGTCCAGACGGCCCAAGCTCCTGTAGTCGATGTCGCGAGGTGGCAGTCTTGGCGGATCAGAGGTGGCCATCCGGCAGCCGAGGGCGCCCCTGACTGATAGTCGTTTGGAATGGAGTTGGGCAGTGGACCAGCAGCGCGGCGTCGATTTTCGACCGGCTTCGAGGAAACGTCCCAGTCGCCAGGTGAAGCTGCGGCACGAGGCCAGCGCGAGCCGCGCTCAGTCCTGGGTTCGGGTCAGCGGTCGCCGCTGTGCTGTTCGATGGCGCGCTGGATCGCCCGGTAGATCTGCCCGAACCGCAGCGCGTCCGAGCTGCGTAGCAGCATGACCTCCTCGCCCCCGTACTGGACCCACAGCTCCTGCACCTTCGCGCCGCGCTCGTACGACCGGTCGAGCCAGTACAGCGGCACCTCCAGGAACGGGAAGAGCGCGAACGCGCCGACGACACAGACCGCCAGGACGATCGCGGCCAGCCTCCACTCGCCCCGGTCCTGTGCCGAGTACGCCAGCGACAGTACGCAGACCATCACCACCAGCGGCGGGATCGACAGCAGGAAGATGAGCACACCCCGCCCGGCGAGCCGCCCCCGGGTCCGGGCCGTACCCCGGCCCCTGGCGTGCCAGAGGTACGACACCTCGGCGATCGGCACGCTGCGCCCGTTGACGTGGATGGTCTCGGAGGTTACCCGTACCGTGTCGTCCCGGTAATAGAGCGTCACCGTTCCAGCAAAGCGCGACCGCCGACGCCCGGCTACTCCCGGACCCGGTCGGATTCGGGTCAGCCCGAGGGCTGGACAAGACCAGCCGTGAGCATCAGCCCTTGTTGGCGCCCAGGGTCAGCCCGGCGACGAACTGCCGTTGCAGCACGAAGAAGACGATAAGCGTCGGCAGGGCGACCAGGATCGAGCCGGCCGCCAGCAGGTTGTAGTCGGTGAAGTACACCGACCGGAGGTTGTTCAGCGCGCTGGTCACCGGCAGCTTGTCGCCGGTGGACATCAGCACCACCGCCCAGAGGAAGTCGTTGTAGATCCAGGCGAATTCGAGGGTGCCGAGCGCGCCGAGCGCCGGCCGGACCAGCGGCAGCACCACCTGCCAGTACTGCCGCCACACCCCGGCACCGTCCACCGTGGCCGCCTCGACCAGCTCGCGCGGGATGGTGTCCATGTAGTTGCTCAGTACGAAGACGCAGAACCCGGTCTGGAACGCGACGTGGATCGCGATGATTCCCCAGTACGAGTCGTAGACCAGCTCCGACGGCCAGCTCATCCACCACGGCAGCGGGAGTTTGGTGTACATCAGGTAGAGCGGGGTCAGCACCACCTGCTGGGGCAGCAGGTTGCCGGCGGTGAAGAGGATCAACAGCAGTCTGCCACCGGGCAGCCGGCGTCGCGAGATCAGGAACGCCACGAACGAGGCGAAGAAGAGCGTCAACACCACCGCCGGTACGGCGACCAGCAGGGTGTTCAGGAAGTGCCGGGGCAGGTTGCCGCCCTGCCACGCCTGCACGTAGTAGTCGAAGTTCAGCGTCTTCGGCAGCGAGAAGTACCCCTCGGCGGCGGTCTCCGCGTACGGCCGGAGCGAGGCGTAGAGCGGCAGCAGCAGCGGCACCAGCCAGCCGAGCGCCATCGCCCAGAGGAAGACCCGGACCACCACCCGCCACGGGCTCACCGGCCGCTTCCGCCACGGGCCGCCGGCTATCGCCGACCGACGCCCAGCAGCAACCCGCTCCTGCACACGGACCCCGCCGCTCACGCCTCGTCCTCCCGCCGGAAGACCTGCACCAGGTAGGCCGCGATGAAGCCGGTGGAGATGAGCAGCAGGATCACCGCGATCGCCGAGCCGTACCCGATCCGGCTGGCCTCCCCGACGATGTTGTCGGTGACCAGCACCGAGAGCAGTTCCAGACCATTGCGCCCCCGGTTGATCGCGTAGACGACGTCGAACGCGCGCAGCGCCTCGATCACGGTGATCACCAGCACGATCACGTTGACCGGGCGCAGCGTCGGGAAGACCACCCGGAAGAAGGTCTGCGCCTCGTTCGCCCCGTCGATCGCCGCCGCCTCCTTCAGCGCCGGGTCGACGGCCTTCAGCCCGGCCAGGTAGAGCAGCATGACGTACCCGACGTGCCGCCAGCCGACCAGCAGCAGTACCGACCAGAGGTTGATCGACGGGTCGCCGAGCCAGTCGACCGGGTTGTCGGTCCGGCCCAGGAGCGCGTTCGCCGCCCCGTAGTCGCGGGAGAAGATGAGCTGGGCGAGGAAGCCGACCACCGCCAGCGAGAGCACCACCGGCAGATAGAAGGCGGTCTGGTAGAAGCGGGTGAACCGCATCTCCCGGTCCAGCAGCACCGCCAGGAACAGCCCGAACGGGGTGGCGACCAGGCCGAGGAAGGCGAGCCAGAGCAGGTTGTGCCGGACCGCCGGCCAGAACGGCGGATAGTTGCTGACGATGTTGACGTAGTTGTCCAGCCCGACCGGCCGGATCTCGCCCAGCCCGTCCCACGAGGTGAACGACAGCCCGATCGAGGCGAGCGCCGGCCCCCAGATCAGCGCCAGGTCGAGCAGTAGCGGCAGGCCGAGCAACAGCCCGATCACCGCGATGTCGCGCGGGGTGAACCGGCCGATCCGGCGCCGTCGTCGCCGGGCCGGTGACCGGGGTACGTCCCCCGCCCGCCCAGCCTCGACCGGCGGGGCCGTCGGGATCGGGGTCACCGGCACCGCCCTCAGGAGGCGAAGATGGTCTTCTTCTGCGACTCGATCCGCCTACACAGCCCGTCGACGTCGTCCGGCTTGTTCAGGAAGCTCTGCAACGAGGGGATCATCACCGTGGAGGCGAAGTCGGGCCGGGTGTCCCGGTCGAGGAACTGGGAGATCTGCTTCGCCCCGCCGACCAGCTCGACCGCCTTGCGCTGCAACGCGCTGTACCCGCTGGTGTCGGCGCCGTTGTGCGTGGCGACGTTGTTCGGGTCGCTCTTGAGGTACGCGTTCTGCGCCTTGGCACTGGCCAGATAGCGGAGCAGTTCCTTCGCCCCGTCGACGTTCTTCACCTTGCTGGAGATCATGAAGCCGTCGATCGGCGCCTCGACGGCGTCCTGCCCGTGTGCCTCGACGATCTGCGGGAACGGGAAGAAGTCCATGTCGGCCGCGACCTCACCCTGGAACTGCTGGCCGACGAACATGCCGAGCAGGTACATCCCGGTCTGCTTCTGGCCCAGCGACTGCGCCGCCTCCTGCCAGGTCCGCCCGTTCGCCCCTGGCTGGCAGTACGGCAGCAGTTCCCGCCAGAGCGTGAAGACCTGCTTGACCCGGCTGTCCTCCCAGGACTCCTTGCCGGCCATCAGGTTGACGTGGAAGTCGTACCCGTTGGTGCGCATGTTGATGTAGTCGAAGGTGCCCATCGCGGGCCAGCCGTCCTTGTCGGCCATCGCGATCGGGATCAGCCCGTCCGAGCGCATTCTCGCGGCCAGTGCCTTGAGGTCGTCCCAGGTCTTCGGGACCTGGTAGCCCTTCTCCTGGAACACGCTCTTCCGATAGAACATCGCCCACGGGTAGTAGTAGAACGGCACGAAGTACTGCTTGCCGTCGGTGCCGGTGGACGCCTGTTTCATCGCGGCGGAGAAGTCGCCGCCGATCGACTGCCAGATGTCGGAGATGTCGGTGGCCAGCCCCTGGGCGGCGAAATACTGCATCCGGAACCCGGAGAACCAGCTGAAGACGTCGTCCGGGGTCGCCTGGAGATAGCGGGTGATGTTCTCCTGGAAGGTGTTGTGGTCGACCGTGTTGATCTTCACGTCGAGCCCGGAGCCGGCGAGCACCTCGGCGAGCGCCTTCTTCGGCACCTCGTCGGAGTAGTTGGAGCCGAGGGTCACCGTCCCGCCGCCGCTGCCGCCCTCGGTCGGCTTCTCACAGGCCGCCAGCCCCGCCGGCAGGGTCAGCGCGCCGGCCGCGTACGCGGCACCGCCGAGCAGGCGGCGCCGGCTCAGTGGACTCGACGCGGCGTGGGAGGTCGGGGACGGGCTGGACGGGAAAGTCGCCATCGTGTCTCCTCGCGCCGCTGCGGGACGGATCGACACCGCCGTGCAGCAGCCGATCCGCGCACGAAACCTGCTGGCAACAGTAGGAGGGTAGGCGGAAGAGGGTCAAGAACTTAGATCAATGGATGCCGGATCGACCGGGGCGCGGTCCACGACCACAACCGGTGAGTCGTCGTTGCCCGCTGGCGGAGGGCCTATGCGCCGAGGACGTCGTCGATGGTGGTGGCGTTGGCGGCGCGGCGGAGCCAGGTGTCGAGCTGGGCCAGGTCGGTGCAGGCGAGGATCTGCTCGCGGGCCTCGGCGGGTACGGCCACGCCTCGCCCGTCGAGCACGGTCAGGATCGCCCGGGCCTCGCCCCGGGCCTCGCCCTGCTCCTCGTGTTTGGCGGCGAGTTCCCGGAACAACTCGCTGTGGTACTCGTACCTCGCAGTGGTGGTCATGAAAGCCTCCCAACGAGTCCGGGCCGCCGCCGGCAGCCCGGCCAGTACAACGTCATAATACAAGATCGCGGTCTTCGGATTGACTGAGCGAAGCGCCGCCATCAGCGCCGGGAAGGTGGCTTCCACCTGGGCGTCGTGGCCGTGGCAGATGGCCGAGAGCACGGCCAGTGCCGGGTTGGTCCGGGCCAGGTCCACGTCCACGACCAGCGGGACGTCGCTGGGTGTGAAGATCAACGGCCGCAGTGCCAGGCTCAACCCGTCGAACTCGAAGAGGCCGCGATAGCGGCGGGCGGTCCGCAGGTCGGGGCAGTAGACCAGCAACGCGGCGTCGACATCCAACTCGGCTTCGAGTTGGGCCACGTAGAGCTTCCAGGTGCGTCGCTTCGTGGAGTCCCAGCCGCGCTGGATCTCCAGTACGACCGCGAGCAGCGGCTGGTCGGTGGGGTCACAGAAGAGCAGCATGCTGTCCGCGTGATAGGTGCGTGGGACCAGCACCCGTACGTCCGTGGCGTGCGGGCGGGCGTGGTGGTAGTCGGGAACCTTCACGTCGAACACGTGCCTCAGCAACCAGGCCACCAGACTCGGATCGAGCTTGGCCAGGGCAACCGGGGACTCGTGCTCCGTACTCGGCATGGCGGGTACGTTACGAGAGGAGTACGACACCGGGTGTGATGGCGCGGGTCTCGTGGCGCTTCCGTCGGTCAGCGGTTGCGGCTGGGAGTGGCGGTTGCCGCCTGCTCGACGGCCCGCTCCAGGGCCCGGTAGACCTGGCCGAACCGCAGCGCGTCAGCGGTGCTGAGCAACCGGACCGGCACCCCGCGCCACTGCGCCCAGATCTCCAGCCGGTGCGCGCCCCGGGCGTAGCTGCGGTCGACGTGTTCCAGCAGATAGTCGGCGACCGGTGCGGCGGCGAGCCCGACGAGTATGGAGGCGCCGACGATCGCGATGGTGGCGGTGAGCGAGGTGTGCAGGCGTACCGCGATCAGGATGCCGACGGCGGCGGCGACCAGCGGGCCGGCGAGCCCGGCCAGCAGTGCGCCCCGGCCGGCGAGGGTGCCCCAGGAGCGGGCGCCCCGGACGTGCCAGACCCGGGCGACCTCGGCCAGTGGGTAGGCCCGACCGTCGACCCGGATCGCCTCGGAGGTGATCCGTATCGTGCGATCGTCGTAGTACGTGGTCATCGCCGTTCCGCTCGGCCGAGTCCGACGTGCTCAGCGTATCCGCAAACGGTACCCCGCAGGGGCCACCGTGAATCCCCACCGACCTGCCGGGGCTGGTCGAACGCCCGTTAGGGTGAGCCTCGCGACTTCGACGTGGAGGTGGGCTGTGGGCGACTTCGTCCGGGTGGAGACCAACGAGGGCATCGGCACGATCCGGCTGGACCGGCCGCCGATGAACGCGCTGAACACCGGAGTGCAGGAGGAGTTGCGCGCCGCTGCCATCGCCGTCTCCGCCGACCCGGACGTCCGCGCGGTCATCGTGTACGGCGGGGAGAAGGTCTTCGCGGCCGGCGCGGACATCAAGGAGATGGCCGACATGTCGTACGTCGACATGGCCGAGCGGGCCGCCGACCTCTCCAGCGCGCTCGGCGCGCTCGCCCGGATCCCGAAGCCGGTGGTCGCGGCGATCACCGGGTACGCCCTCGGCGGCGGCTGCGAACTGGCGCTGGCCTGTGACTGGCGGGTGGTCGCCGAGGACGCGAAGCTCGGTCAGCCGGAGATCAAGCTCGGCATCATCCCCGGCGCGGGCGGCACCCAGCGGCTCGCCCGGCTGGTCGGCCCGGCCCGGGCCAAGGATCTGATCATGTCCGGCCGGATGGTCGACGCCGCCGAGGCGCTCCGGATCGGCCTCGCCGACCGGGTGGTCCCGGCCGAGTCGGTGTACGCCGAGGCGGTGGCGCTGGTCCGGCCCTACCTGACCGGGCCGGCCCAGGCGCTGCGGGCGGCGAAGCTGGCCGTGGACGGCGGGCTGGAGATGGATCTCGCCTCCGGGCTGGCCTGGGAGAGCCAGCTCTTCGCCGCGCTCTTCGCCACCGACGACCGCCGGGAGGGGATGGCCGCCTTCGTCGAGAAGCGCCGCCCCGACTTCACCGGCCGGTGATCGCCGTCCCGGGATAGGTGAGTGTCGTTCACGTTATTTCCGACCGGCCGGTAACCTCGCAGGAACCACGGCGGACGAGCGGCAGGTACGGCGGACGACAGGAGCGGCGATGACGGAACGGATCGAAGGACACGGCGGCGACCTGGCCCTGGCGGCCCTGCGGGCGTACGGCGTGCGGGAGATGTTCACCCTCTCCGGCGGCCACGTCTTCCCGCTGTACGACGCGGCGCACCGTACCGACTTTCCGATCTACGACGTCCGGCACGAGCAGTCGGCCGTCTTCGCCGCCGAGGCGGTGGCCAAGTTGCAGCGCCGGCCGGGGCTGGCCGTACTCACCGCCGGTCCCGGGGTCACCAACGGGATCTCCGGGCTGACCAGCGCCTTCTTCAACGCCTCCCCGGTGCTGGTGCTCGGCGGTCGCGCCCCGGCCTTCCGCTGGGGTTCCGGCAGCCTCCAGGAGATCGACCACGTCCCGCTGGTCGCCCCGGTGACCAAGCACGCGGGCACGGTCTGGTCCACCGACGACGTACCGGGTGCGGTTGCCGAGGCGCTCAGCACGGCGCTGACCCCGCACCGGGGGCCGGTCTTCCTGGACCTGCCGCTGGAGGTGATCTTCTCCACCGGTGACGTGGAGCCGCCGGCCGGACCGGCGATCGCGCCCGTCGAGCCGGACCCGGACGAGGTGGTGAAGGCCGTCCGGCTGATCGCCGCCGCCGAGCGCCCGGTGATCATCGCCGGCTCCGACGTCTACGCCGGGGACGCCGTCGAGGCGCTGCGGGCCGCCGCCGAGGCGCTCCGGGTACCGGTCTTCACCAACGGGATGGGTCGCGGCGCCCTGCCGCCCGGCCACCCGCTCAGCTTCGCCAAGGCCCGCCGGGCGGCGCTCGGCGGCGCCGACCTGGTCGTGGTGGTCGGCACCCCGCTCGACTTCCGGCTCGGCTTCGGCGACTTCGGCGACGCCCGGGTGGTGCACGTGGTGGACGCGCCGAGCCAGCGGGCCCAGCACGTCGAGCCGGCCGTCAGCCCGGCGGGTGACCTGCGGCTGATCCTGACCGCCTTCGCCGAGTACTCCGGTGAGCGGGCCGACCACGAGTCGTGGCTCGACGGTCTGCGTACCGCCGAGGAGGCGGCCCGGGCCAAGGACGCGGCGGCGATGGCGGCCGAGACCGACCCGATCAAGCCGGCCCGGGTCTACGGCGAACTGCGCCGGGTGCTCGCCCCGGACGCGGTCACCATCGGCGACGGCGGCGACTTCGTCTCGTACGCCGGGCGCTACCTGGAGCCGGCCCAGCCCGGTACCTGGCTCGACCCGGGCCCGTACGGCTGCCTCGGCACCGGCATGGGCTACGCGATGGGTGCCCGGGTGAGCTACCCGGACCGGCAGATCTGCGTGCTGATGGGCGACGGCGCGGCCGGATTCTCGCTGATGGACGTCGAGTCGCTGGTCCGGCAGAAGCTGCCGGTGGTGATCGTGGTCGGCAACAACGGCATCTGGGGGCTGGAGAAGCACCCGATGCGCGGCATGTACGGCTACGACGTCGCCGCCGACCTCCAGCCCGAGCTGCGCTACGACCAGGTGGTGAGCGCGCTCGGCGGTGCCGGCGAGACGGTGGCGAAGGCGGCCGACCTGGGACCGGCGCTGGAGCGGGCGTTCGACGCCCAGGTGCCGTACCTGGTCAACGTGCTGACCGACCCGGCCGACGCCTACCCGCGCTCGTCCAACCTTGCCTGATCCGTCCACCCGTGCTCGTCCAACCTCGCCTGATCCGTCCACCCGTGCTCGGCGCGGCGGTCAGCGGGCCGGATCGGCGCGGCGGTCAGTGGGACCGGTCGGCGCGGCGGTCAGTGGGACCGGTCGGCGCGGCGGTCAGTGGGACCGGTCGGCGGAGTCGGTCCACCACTCGGCCGGGCCGATCGGCGGTGGCCGGAATCCGGGCTCGTCCGCCGCGTCGACCTGGTCGGTCCAGTCGGGCTGCGGGCCCGGTTCGAGCTGGTCCGTCGGGCCGAGCTGGTCCGCCGGGCCGAGCTGGTCCGCCGGGCCGAGCTGGTCCGCCGGGCCGAGCTGGTCCGCCGGGTCGAGCCGGGATGCAGGATCGAGTCGGTGATCCGGGTCGAGCGGGTCGGCCGGGCCGGCGATGCCAGGTTCGGCGACCACGGTCAGGTCGGTGACCCGTAGCGGCGGCGGCTCCCCATCCGCGCCGGCCGACGCCCCGGTCCGCCACGCCCGGTTCGCCGCCCGGGTGCCCGGACCGGCCCCGTCCGGGTGGCGGGCCGCGAGCAGCGGCAGCAGCAGTACCCCGAGCACGAACGGGGCAGCCATGTAGCGGGCGGCCTGGGCGTTGTTGACGGCCAGTACCGAGAGCTGGTTGCCGAGGCTCAGCGTGGCCAGTGCCAGCAGTGCCCGGTCCCGCCGGCGCCAGGCCAGCAGCCCGACCGTCAGGTACGCCAGGTAGGCCCAGGTCGCGCCGCGCCACAGCAGCCACTCGGGCTGGCCCACCCGGCTGGCGAGCACGTCCGCCACGTCGCTGACCTGCTCGGCCAGCGGCCGGCTGTACGCGACGGCCAGCACCTCCGCCCGCTGGAACCTCGGATCCCGCTCCAGGTAGGTCGGCAGCGCCCAGGCGGTCGGGTTGGCCCGCAACCCGCCCGCCGGAGTGGGCCGCCAGGCGATCGAACTCCGGCAGATCCGGGCGGCCAGCACCGTCTCCGGCGACCGGCGTACCAGCCGCCACCAGGCCGACAGCAGGTCCTCGTGGTGTGCCGCCGCGGCCTTGCGGTCGAAGTCGGGGTGGTAGACGGTCGAGTCGACGGTGTAGCAGTCCGCCGACTGCCGCCAGTGCGACAGGGGCGCCACCTTGGTCAGCAGGGCCAGGTCGGCGGCGGGGAAGTCGGCCGGCTGCTCGGCGTACCCGATCGCGAGGTCGGCGAGGAACGCCTCGTAGGCCACGATGGACTCGCTGTCCCGTACCCCGAGGGCGGGCAGCAGGGTCCAGTTGGTCAGCAGCGCCACCGTGGCGGCCACCACCCCGGCGAGCAGGATCCGCAGCGCCGTTCCGCGCAGCAGCAGGGCCAGCAGCACGGTGACGATCACCGCCACCACGAAGCCGTTCTGCCGGAACAGGCAGCTCAGGGTCAGCTCGACGGCGAGGGCGCCGAGCAGTTCCCAGGGCATCCGCCGGGTGTTTCCGGCCGGACGTCCGCCCGCCCGCGGCGCCGCTGCGGCGTGCCGGGCGACCGTACCGGCGGTCCCCCGGCTCGGCCAGCCACCATCGGGACCGGGACCGGGGGCCCGGTCCTGCGCACCGGTGACCGCCGGCCGGCGTGCCGCGAGCATCCGGGCGACCGTGCCGAGCAGGAAGACGTGGCAGACGACGAACGGCACGTCCTTCCAGACGCAGACCGTGAAGGTGCCGACCGGAGGCAGCGCCACGACCACCACCGCCGCGGTGGTCCAGGCCCAGGCCGGTCCGCCGATCCGGCGCAGGCCGGTGACCGCGTACGCCAGGCTGGCCGCCAGGGCGGTGGTCTGCAGCAAGGTCAGCCAGCCGATTCCGCCGGTGAGCCGCACGGAGAGCCAGACCAGCCCGGTGTAGCTGACCGGGTGGTGGGTGTTCCAGTTGCCGGTGGTGGCCTGCCAGACGTGGTCGAGCGAGTCCGGGCTGAAGAGTCCGGGATAGCGGGCGGCCCACCAGAACAGCAGTACCGCCTGGGTCAGCCCGAAGGTCAGCCCGCCGAGCCTCGCCGACGAACCCCCGAGCCATCCCGGCCGGTGGGGCCGGCGGTCGTCGGACTCCGCCGACCCGTCCGCCGGCCATGCCGGCCCGGTCACCACCCCGTGTGCCATGCCTATCGTCCTTCGCCCCGGGCGCGGCCGCGCCGACCAGCGGTGCGAGGGGTGGTGGGCACCGATCTGGGCCATGCTACGGCCGCCGTCCGCCACGAGTCCCCGGAACGGCCGACTGCGCACCGGCCGGGGCCGCCCGTGCGCGTCAGCCGGTTGTCAGCGCCGAGCAGCCGGTGTCAGCCCAGAGTCAGACCCGTTGGTCAGGATGGGGACACCGATGGAAGACCGACGGGAGACAGTTCATGAGTTACGCCATCCGGGCCGAGGGGTTGGTCAGACGCTTCGGCGAGACCACCGCCCTGGCCGGCGTGGATCTGGGAGTACGGGCCGGCACCGTCTTCGGCCTGCTCGGCCCGAACGGGGCCGGGAAGACCACCGCGGTACGGGTACTCGCCACCCTGCTCCGGCCGGACGCCGGCACCGCCACGGTCGGCGGGTACGACGTACTCCGCCAGGCGCACCAGGTGCGGCAGGTGATCGGCCTCACCGGCCAGTACGCCTCGGTCGACGAGACGCTGACCGGCACCGAGAACCTGCTGCTGATCGGCCGGCTGCTCGGGATGTCCCGGGGCGACGCCCGTTCCCGGGCCCGGCAACTGCTCGCCGAGTTCCACCTCTCCGACGCGGCGGACCGGGCGGCGAAGACGTACTCCGGAGGCATGCGGCGGCGGTTGGACCTGGCGGCGAGCCTGGTCGGCCGGCCCCGGGTGCTCTTCCTGGACGAGCCGACCACCGGGCTGGACCCGCGCAGCCGTACCGAACTCTGGGGCATCGTCCGGGACCTCGTCGGTTCGGGGGTGACCGTGCTGCTCACCACCCAGTATTTGGAGGAGGCGGACCAGCTCGCCGACGAGATCGCGGTGATCGACCACGGCCGGGTGATCGCCCAGGGCACCTCGGAGGAGCTGAAGACGAAGGTCGGCGGGCAGGCGCTGGTGGTCCGCCCGGCCGACCCCGGTGACCTGGCCGTGGTGGTCGGCGTGCTGCGGGAGGTGGCCGGTGCCGAGCCGGAGCTGAACCAGCAGACCGTGACGGTGCCGGTCAGCGGCGGCGAGGTGCTGCCCGCGGTGGTACGCCGGCTCGACGACGCCGAGGTCACCATCGCCGAACTCGCGTTGCGGGGCGCGAGCCTGGACGAGGTCTTCCTGTCCCTCACCGGTCATCGGGCCGAGGACGGGACCGAACTGGCGGAGGTGCCGGCATGACGACGATCAGCGCACCCACGCCGGTACCCACCCGGCGGGTCGGCCCGCTGGTCGGGCTCCGGCACACCATGACCCTGGCCTGGCGGAGCCTGGTCCAGATCAAGCACAACCCGATGGAGCTGCTCGACCTCAGTATCCAGCCGCTGATGTTCGTGCTGCTCTTCACGTACGTCTTCGGCGGCGCGATCGCCGACAGCCCCACCGACTACCTGCGGTTCATGCTGCCCGGCATCATGGTGCAGAACGCGCTCTTCGCCACCATGACCACCGGGTTCGGGCTGAACACCGACCTGACCAAGGGAGTCTTCGACCGGCTCCGCTCGCTGCCGATCGCCCGCTGGGCGCCACTGGCCGGGCGGATCCTCGCCGACACGGTCAAGCAGGCGTGGTCGATCGCGCTGCTGCTCGGCATCGGCGTGGTGCTCGGCTTCCGGATCGGTACCGGCCCGCTCGGCGTACTCGGCGCGTTCGCGCTGCTGCTCGCCTTCTCGCTGGCCGCCGCCTGGATCTCCGTGCTGGTCGGTGTGCTGGTGAGCGATCCGGAGAAGGTGCAGATCTTCGGCTTCATGGTGATCTTCCCGCTGACCTTCACCAGCAACATCTTCGTGCCGACCGAGAGCATGCCCGGCTGGCTCCAGGCCTGGGTGAAGGTCAACCCGGTCTCCACGCTGGCCGACGCGCTGCGCGGACTGCTGGTCTCCGGACCGGAGTCGGGGCCGATCGTGACCTCGCTGCTCTGGGGGCTCGGCATCGCGGTGGTCTTCGCCCCGCTGGCCGTCCGGGCGGTGATGCGGCGGGTGTGAGCCGCTTCGACCTCCCGGGCGGGTGGCGCCCCGTGGGGTGCTGCATTTCGTGGGGTGCTGTATTCCGTGGGGTGCTGCATTCCGTGGGGTGCTGTATTCCGTGGGGTGCTGCATTCCGTGGGGTGCGACGGGACGGCGGGGTGCGGCGGGAGTTGGATGCCGACGCCGGCCGAGCGGGCCACGGCGGGTGGTGCGAGTCAGCCGACGGTTTCCTGGACCAGTGCGGGCAGTGCGGCCGGCGAGCCGGCGGCCTGCCCGCCCCGGCCGAACGCCTCGGCGAAGGCCACTTCGCCGAGCGCGTCCCGGACGGCCGTCTCGACCCGGGCGCCGTCCAGCAGCGAGCGGTCCGGTCCGCCCCGGACACCCGCCGCCGCCCCGAGCAGCCGGGCCGCGTCGGCCGGCCGGCCGAGCCGGAGCGCCAGGTCGGCGAAACCGGCCAGTACCGCGCCGAGCACCGGGGCGTCGTAGAACTCCAGCGCGAAGCCGAGTGCCCGGTCGTGGTGCTGCCGCGCGCCGGGCAGGTCACCGAGGGCGGCGGTCACCGCGCCGTGCGAGGAGGCGAGCATCGCCCGCCACTGCGGAGCCATCCGCCGATCCGTGGTCAGCCCGGTGGCCTGGTCGAGCCGCTGCCGGGCGCCGACGAGGTCGCCTCGGACGCGCAGGATCTCGGCGTACTCGTGGGCGACCGCCGCCCGGCACTCGTCCGAGCCGATCCGCTCCGCCTGCCGGTCGGCGTCGATCACGAGGGCGAGTGCCCGGTCGTGCTCGCCGAGCTGCCACAGCTCGTGGGCCAGCCGGACCTGCATCACCGGGAGGTCCTCGGCGGCGCCGACCAGGCGGATCAGCTCGATCGCCTCACTCTGCAACCCGGCGGCCCGGCCGTGCTCACCCCGTCGGCTGGCCAGTTCGGCGAGGGCCGAGAGGGAGTACCCGGCGCCCCACCGTTCGCCGATCGACCGGAAACCCTCGAGCGCGGCGGTCATGTTGGCCTCGGCGGCGTCGCCGGACCCGCCGCTGTTGAGTTCCGCGTGGGCGTGGGACATCCGGACGGTCGCCCGGACCCACGGGTCGGGGTCGTCGAACCGCGTGGCCAGGACGTCGAGCGCCGGCTCGGTCAGGTAGGACTCGAACATCACCGATATCGGTTTGATCAGACGCAGCAGCGGGTGGGCCGGCTGCTGCCCCTCGGCGGTCCGGGCCGCCCGGGCCAGCCACTGCCCGCCCTTGGCGAACTCGCCCTCGGCCGCGAGCAGGTTCATCCCGGTCAGCAGCTCGGCGATGGCGACCTCCGCCGGGGGCAGCCGGTCGACCCCGGGCAGGGCCATCGCCGCGACGGCCAGTTCGACGCCCTCGACCCGCATGCCCCGCATCCACCAGTACCAGCCGAGGGCCGCGACGAGTCCCACCGCCGTCGCGGCGGATCCGGTACCGATCGCCCAGCGCAGCGCGGCATGCACGTTGTCGTGCTCGGCGGTCAGCCAGCCGAGCCAGCGAAGCTGGTCCGCGCGGCGAAGTTCGGCGTCGGCGACCCGGGCGACCGCGAGGAAGTCCTCGGCGTGCGCCCGCCGGATCCGGTCCGCCTCGCCGGCCTCGGCCAGCCGGCGCAGCCCGTACTCCCGGGTGGTCTCCAGCATCCGGTAGCGCGGCTCGCCGTTGCCGGTAACCACCACGAGCGACTTGTCGACGAGTGCGGAGAGCCGGTCGAGCACCCCGGCCCGGTCGAGTACGCCCGCCGGCCCGTCACCGCCCGCCGGCCCGTTACCGCTCCCCGGCCCGTCACCGTCCGGTGCGCAGATCCGTTCGATCGCGTCCAGGGTGGCTCCGCCGCTGAACACCGCCAGCCGGCGCCAGAGTGCCCGTTCGGCGTCGTCGAGCAGGTCCCAGCTCCAGTCGAACACCGCGCGCAGGGTCTGGTGCCGGGGCCGCGCCGTGCGGCTGCCGCCGGTGAGCAGCCGGAACCGGTCGTCGAGTCGGGCGGCGACCTGGGCCGCGGTCATGCTGCGTAGCCGGGCGGCGGCCAGCTCGATGGCGAGCGGCATGCCGTCCAGCGACCGGCAGATCCGGACCACCGCGGCGACGGTGTCGTCGTTCACGGTGAAGTCGGGGCGTACCGCGCCGGCCCGGTCGGCGAGCAGCCGGACCGACGGGTACGCCATCGCCGTCAGCGGGTCGGCGTGCGGGGGTGGCAGCGGCAGCGGGTCGACCGGGCAGAGCGTCTCGCCGGTGATGCCGAGCGGCTCCCGGCTGGTGGCCAGGACCCGCAGTTCCGGGCAGGCGCCGAGCAGCCGGTCGGCGAGGGTGGCGGCGGCCTCGATGACGTGTTCGCAGTTGTCGAGCAGCAGCAGCATCCGCCGGGACCCGATGGCTCCGGCGAGTCGGCCGATCGGGTCCGTCCCCTCCCCGCCGGGGACGCGGTTGCGGGCGGCCAGCAGGCCCTGCTCGCGCAACCCGAGCACCTGGAGGAGGGTCTGCGGCACCTCGGCGCCGTCCGTCACCGGGGCGAGTTCGACCAGCCACAGGGCATCACAGGCGCGGCCGGAGAGCGTACGCGCGGCCTCGACGGCCAGCCTGGTCTTGCCGGCGCCACCCGGACCGGTGAGGGTGACCAGCCGGGATCCGGAGAGCAGCTCGGCGACCCGGCTGATCTCCGGCTGCCGGCCGACGAAGGTGGTCAGCGGGGTGGGCAGGTTGTCGGCCGGCGCGTCGCCGGAGGTGCTGCCCGATTCGGGGGCCGGCGGGACGGGCGTGGCCTCCCGGAGCAGTTCGAGGTGCAGCGCGGCGAGCTCGGGGGCCGGCGCGGTACCGAGGGTCTCGGCCAGGGTGCGCCGCAGCCGGGCGTACGCGGCCAGCGCCTCGGCGGACCGCCCGGTGGCTGCCAGTGCCCGGACGAGCTGCCCGGTGAAGCGCTCGCGGAGCGGGTGTGCCTCGGCCAGGGCACGCAGCTCCGGTACCAGCACGGCAGCCTCGCCGGAGGCCAGCCGGGCGTCGATCCGCTCCTCGACGGCGGTCAGCCGCAGCTCGTCGAGGCGGGCCGCCGGTCCCCGGGCGAATCCGGCGTGCGCCACGTCGGCCAGCGCGGGGCCCCGCCAGAGGCCGAGCGCGTCGGCGAGTACCTCGGCGGCACCGGGCGGGTCCGAGCTGAGCATGGCCCGGCCGGTGCCGACCAAGCGTTCGAACCGGCGTACGTCCACCGCCGCTGGTTCGACGGCCAGCCGGTAGCCGGTCGGATGCGACTCGATCGGGGCGTCCGGCACGGTACGCCGGAGCCGGGAGATCAGCGCCTGCAACGCGTTCGCCGCACCCGCCGGCGGTTCGTCCTCCCACAGCCCGTCGATCAGCCGGCCGGTGTCGACGACCCTGTCGGCGTCGAGCGCGAGCAGGATCAGCAACCGGCGCAGCCGTGCACCGCTGACCGGCACCGGCACCCCGGTGTCGGCCCTGACCTCCAGCGGCCCGAGCATGGCGATCTGCACGGGCTCGATTGTGCCTGGCACGGTCACCGGGCAGCCCGCGATGTCGACCCGGTGGCCCGGGTACGCCCGAGCGGGACGCGGCCGCCGGTCAGACGTCCGGCTTGTCCTCTTCCCGGGGCGGCTCGCTGTCCCGGCGCCGCAGTTCCTCCTCCCGGCGCCGGAGATCCCGCTCCCAGCTGTCGAGCAGTTCGCGGTCGCGCTTCGACCGCTCCTCGTCCAGGGAACGGAGGAACTCCGGGTCGTCGTCGGGGGCCAGCGGTGGCCGGCGGTCAGGGCCGCCGGCCGGACGGCCACCGGCGGCCGGCCGTTCGGGGCTGACCGGACGGCCGGCGACGAACCAGGCGATCGAGCCGACCAGCGGGAAGAACAGGATGATCAGAACCCAGGCGAACCGGGGGAGTGCGCGGATCTCGTCGTTCTCGGCCGACAGGCAGCTGATCAGAGCGACGACGGCCAGGATGAGCTGTCCGATGGCGAGGAGCGCGTAGAGGCGGACCATCTGGCCATGATGACGTACCCGATCCCGTCAGTGCACCGACGCCAGCACCAGCAGCAGGCCGAGTCCGGCGAAACCGACGGTGATCAGGGCGATCAGCGGTAGCCCCCGGCCGGGGTGGCCGCGCCGGCCGGTCGACCGCGGGAAGGTCACCGCCAGTACGCCGAGCCAGCCCAGCCCGGCCAGGACGACCAGCGCCCCGACCATCCCGTTCGACACGGCCAGCCGGGCGGTGAGCACCGCCACCACACCGATCGCGAGCACTGTGCGCCGCCACGCCAACCGGGTCCGCTCGGCGGCCAGCCCGACGTCCCGCCCCGGCCCCCGCTGCTCCGGACCCACCCGTTCCGGGCTCACGGGTTCCGGGCCGCCTGCACCAGCACCGCCACCACGAGCAGTACGGCACCGACCCCGACCAGCAGGGCGAGTACGGCGGGAAACCGCGAGGCGGGAAGCTCGTGGCCGAGCCGGATGGCCCGCTCGGTACGCGCCCAGTGGTCGACCGCCCGTACCGCCACCGCGCCGCCGAGCAGCAGCAGTGCCACGGCGAGGGCTTCGCGCAGGTACGGGACCGGCATCGGCGGCAGGAACTGCGCCACGGCGAGCCCACCGGCGATCAGCGCGAGGCCGGTACGCAACCAGGCGAGGAAGGTGCGCTCGTTGGCGAGTGAGAAGCGGTAGTCCGGCGTCTCGCCGACCTCCCGCAGTTCGCGCGGGTCGAACCACCGCCGGATCGCCTGGTACACGTTCGGAGATTATCGGGTGGACATCGGCCGTAGCCTGGGCGGGTGACGGATCTCGACGCCGACCTGCTGCGGACGGCCTACGACAACCAGTTGCGGGCCCGCCCGCCGGAGCCGGTGCCGCCGGGTGTCACGGTGGACCGGGACGGTCCGCTGCTGCGGATCGAGGGCCTGGACCGGGGCGGCTTCCTGACCTACCGCGACCTGGGTGGGCTGACCGGGGCGGCGCTGGACGAGCTGATCACGCGGCAGCGGGACCACTTCGCCGGGCTGGGCCAGCCGGTCGAGTGGAAGCTGCACGGCCACGACCAGCCGGCCGACCTGCCGGACCGGTTGGTGGCCGCGGGCTTCGTCCCGGAGGAGCGGGAGACCGTGGTGGTCGGCCCGGTCACGTCGCTGGCGGCGACGCTGCCGGTGCCGCCTGCGGGGGTACGCCTGCGCGAGGTGACCGAGCGCGCGGACCTGGACCGGATCGCCCGGCTGAAGGCGCGGGTCTGGGGTGGCGACGACGACGGGAGCTGGCTGGCCGACGGGTTGGAGCGGGAACTCGCCGCCGGTGCCGAGCTGGACCAGCCGCCGCTGACCATCGTGGTGGCCGAGACCGACGACGAGCTGGTCAGCGCGGCCTGGGTCCGGTTCGTCTCCGGCACCCGGTTCGCCACCCTGTGGGGCGGGGCGACCCTGCCGCACTGGCGCCGCCGGGGCATCTACCGGTCGCTGCTGGCCCACCGGGCACGGCTGGCCGACGCCCGGGGCTTCAGCCTGTTGCAGGTGGACGCCTCGGAGGACAGTCGGCCGATTCTCCAGCGGCTCGGCTTCGTCCCGGTCACCACCACCACGCCGTACGTCTACACTCCGAAGCCGTGACGCAGCCGCTGACCGAGGAGGAGCGGGCGATCCTGAAGGGGGCCGCGTTCGGCGCGGTCTTCCTGGTGTCGAGCGCCGAACCGGGCGCGTTCTCCATGATCAAGGAGAGTCTGGCCGCGTCGAACGCCTTCGCCGGCACCACCGGGTTGGTCCGGGAGCTGCTCACCACCGGTGCCCTGCCCCGGTTGCCCGGCGGGTCGCCGGCCGAGGTGCCGGCGACGGTGCTGCCCGCGCTGCGCCGCTCGGTCGAGATCCTCCGGTCGAAGGCACCTGACGAGGTGGCCAGCTATCGCTCGGCGGTGTTGCGGGCCACCGAGGAGGTGGCCCGGGCGCACGACGGGATCAGCCCGAGCGAGGCGGCGGTGATGGCCACCGTCCGGGAGGCGCTGGACGCGGACGGCTGAGCCGGGCGGCGTCCCCGGGCCCGGTGTGGGACGGTGAGCCGGGTCACTCCGGGGTGCCCGCGGCGCTATGCTACTTGCGGGTAACATTGGCCGTAAGTAACGCCACACCTTCCCGCGCGCCGAGCCGTCGGTCTTTGGTTGACCGATCGTTAAGGAGGCGGGAGGCTGCTCCCGAGCAACCCCGGCGGATCGCCACGGTCGGCGGGGATCGCCATTCACAGGAGGGTCGTCGAAGCGCGATGAACATCGTCGTACTCGTCAAGCAGGTGCCCGACTCGGGCGCGGACCGCAACCTGCGCAGTGACGACAACACCGTCGACCGGGGGTCGGCAAACAACGTCATCAACGAGATGGACGAGTACGCCATCGAGGAGGCGTTGCGGATCAAGGAGGCACACGGCGGCGAGGTGACCGTGCTGACCATGGGCCCGGAGAAGGCCGCCGAGTCGATCCGCAAGGCGCTGTCGATGGGCCCGGACAAGGCCGTTCACGTGCTCGACGCCGCCCTGCACGGGTCCTGCGCCGTGGCCACCTCCAAGGTGCTCGCCGCGGCCCTCGGCCAGCTCGACGCCGACCTGGTGCTCTGCGGCGCCGAGTCGACCGACGGCCGGGTGCAGGTGATGCCGCACATGCTCGCCGAGCGGCTCGGCATCGCCGCGCTGACCGGCGCCCGCAAGCTGACCGTGGAGGGCGGCAACCTCACGGTGGAGCGGCAGACCGAGGAGGGCTACGAGGTGGTCGCCGCCGCGACCCCGGCGGTGGTCTCGGTCTGGGACACCATCAACGAGCCGCGCTACCCCTCCTTCAAGGGCATCATGGCGGCCAAGAAGAAGCCGGTGCAGACGCTCTCCCTGGCCGACCTGGGCGTCGCCGCCGACGAGGTCGGCCTCGCCGGCGCCACCAGCACCGTACTGGCGCACAGCCGCCGCCCGGAGCGCGCCGGCGGCGAGCGGGTCACCGACGACGGCACCGGCGGCACGAGGCTGGTCGAGTTCCTCGCCACCGAGAAGTTCGTCTGAGCGCGACCGGGAATCAGGAGGAGAAGTCATGACCGAGGTTCTCGTCGTCGTCGAGGCCACCCGCGAGTTCGGCGTCAAGAAGGTCACGCTCGAACTGCTCACCCTCGCCCGCGAGCTGGGTACGCCGGCTGCGGTGGTGCTCGGCGGTCCCGGCGCCGCCGCCGCGCTCGGCGACAGGCTGGGCGAGTACGGCGCGGCGAAGATCTACGCCGCCGAGCACGAGGAGATCGACGGCTACCTGGTGGCGCCGAAGGCGACGGTGCTGGCCGAGCTGGTCCGCCGGGTACAGCCGGCCGCCGTGCTGCTCGCCTCCAGCCAGGAGGGCAAGGAGATCGCCGCCCGGCTGGCGGTCAAGCTGGACAACGGGGTACTCACCGATGTGGTCGGACTGGCCGCCGACGGTACCGCGACCCAGGTCGCCTTCGCCGGCTCGACCATCGTCACCTCGAAGGTGACCCGGGGCCTGCCGCTGGTGACCCTGCGGCCGAACTCGGTCACCCCGAGCCCGGCCGCCGCCACGCCCACCGTCGAGCAGCTCGCCGTCGTGCTCGGCGAGGCCGACAGGCTGGCCCGGGTGGTCGACCGGGTGGCCGAGCAGAAGGGCACCCGGCCGGAGCTGACCGAGGCGTCGGTGGTGGTCTCCGGTGGTCGCGGTGTCGGCAACGCCGACAACTTCAAGCTGGTGGAGGAGCTGGCCGACCTGCTCGGCGGCGCGGTGGGCGCGTCCCGGGCGGCCGTCGACTCCGGCTTCTACCCGCACCAGTTCCAGGTGGGCCAGACCGGCAAGACCGTCTCGCCGCAGCTCTACGTGGCGCTCGGCATCTCCGGCGCGATCCAGCACCGGGCCGGCATGCAGACCTCGAAGACGATCGTCGCGGTGAACAAGGACGCGGAGGCGCCGATCTTCGAGTTGGCCGACTTCGGTGTGGTCGGGGACCTGTTCAAGGTCGTACCGCAGGCCGCCGAGGAGATCCGCAAGCGGCGGTAGCCGACGAGCGGTCCGGCGGTGACCGCCCGCCGCGGTGTGACCTGCGATACCCGGCCGGGCTGCCCCAGGGCACCCGGCCGGGTTCCGTCGCTGGCCAGAGGTTGGTCGGCCCGCCGGGCGCCGGCGCCGGGCCGGTGGGGCACGGCCGGGCGGCCGAGTGGGCGGCCCGGACTCTGGCATTAGGCTGGATCCTGATGACTTACCTTGATCACGCGGCCACCACGCCGATGCTCGACGAGGCGTTGGAGGCGTACGTTGCGACCGCTCGCGAGGTCGGCAACCCGTCGTCACTGCACGCCGCCGGACGGTGTGCCCGGCGCAAGGTGGAGGAGTCCCGCGAGCGGGTAGCCGCCGTCCTGGGCGCCCGGCCGTCCGAGGTGGTCTTCACCGGGGGCGGTACCGAGAGCGACAACCTCGCGGTCAAGGGCATCTTCTGGGCGCGCCGGGCCGGCGCCCCCGGCCGGACCCGGGTGGTGGCGAGCGCCGTCGAGCACCACGCGGTGCTGGACTCCGTCGAGTGGCTGGCCAGCCGCGACGGGGCGACCGCGAGCTGGCTGCCGGTCGACCGGGCGGGCCGGCTCGACCCGGACCGGCTCGCGGCCGAACTCGACGCGCACGCCGACGAGGTCGCCCTGGTCACCGCGATGTGGGCGAACAACGAGGTGGGCACCGTACAGCCGATCGCCGCGCTCGCCGAGGTGGCCGCCGCGTACGGCATCCCGTTCCACACCGACGCGGTGCAGGCGGTCGGCCAGGTACCGGTCGACTTCGCCGCCAGTGGGGTGGCCGCGCTGACCGTCACCGGGCACAAGCTCGGCGGGCCGGTCGGGGTGGGCGCGCTGCTGCTCGGCCGGGACGTCGGCTGCACACCGGTGCTGCACGGCGGCGGGCAGGAGCGGGACGTCCGGTCCGGCACCCTGGACGCCGCCGGGATCGTCGCCTTCGCCGTCGCGGTCGAGGCCGCGGTCAAGGCCCAGCAGGACTACGCGGCCCGGGTCGCCGCGCTCCGCGACGACCTGGTGGCCCGGGTCCGGCAGGCGGTGCCGGAGGCGCTCTACAACGGCGATCCGGTCGACCGGCTGCCCGGCAACGCACACTTCTCCTTCCCCGGCTGCGAGGGGGACGCCCTGCTGATGCTCCTCGACGCGCAGGGAATCGCCTGTTCGACCGGGTCGGCCTGCTCGGCCGGGGTGGCCCAGCCCTCGCACGTGTTGCTGGCGATGGGTGCCGACGACGACCGGGCCCGGTCGTCGCTGCGGTTCTCGCTCGGGCACACCTCGACCGTCGAGGACGTGGACGCGTTGGTCGCCGCGCTGCCCGGAGTGGTCGAGCGGGCCCGCCGGGCCGGGGCCGTCAAGGCCGCCCGGAGCTGACCGCGTCGTCAAGGCCGCCGGAGCTGACCGCGTCGTCAAGGCCGCCGGGAGTGACTGCGTCGTCAAGGCCGCCCGGAGTTGACCGCCTCGGTCGACATCCCGGTCGGTGAGCCGGGCGACGGCCGGCCCGGTGGCCAGGACGGTCCGCCGGCCGGGCCGGCTACGCTCGTCGGGTGGAGGGGATGGACCGGTGAGGGTACTGGCAGCGATGTCCGGCGGGGTCGACTCGGCGGTCGCCGCCGCGCGGGCGGTGGAGGCCGGTCACGACGTCACCGGCGTACACCTGGCGCTGGCGCGCAATCCGCAGACGTACCGGACCGGTGCCCGGGGCTGCTGCACGCTGGAGGACTCCCGGGACGCCCGGCGGGCGGCGGACGTGCTCGGCATCCCGTTCTACGTGTGGGACCTGGCCGACCGGTTCCACGAAGACGTGGTGGAGACCTTCGTCGCCGAGTACGCGGCGGGGCGTACCCCGAACCCCTGCCTGCGGTGCAACGAGAAGATCAAGTTCGCCGCCGTACTGGACCGGGCGGTGGCGCTCGGCTTCGACGCGGTGGTCACCGGGCACCACGCCCGGCTCGGCCCGGACGGGCTGCTGCGGCGCAGCGTCGACCTGGCCAAGGACCAGTCGTACGTGCTGGCGGTGCTGACCCGGGAGCAGCTCGACCGGTCGATCTTCCCGCTCGGCGACTCGACCAAGGCGCAGGTACGCGCCGAGGCGGCCCGCCGTGGCCTGGCGGTCGCCGACAAGCCCGACTCGCACGACATCTGCTTCATCGCCGACGGCGACACCCGGCGGTTCCTCGCCGACAAGCTGGGCGAGGCACCCGGTGAGATCGTCGACGCCCGCACCGGCGCGGTGGTCGGTGCACACAGCGGCGCCTACGCCTACACGGTGGGGCAGCGCAAGGGGCTGTCGCTCGGCGTGCCGGCCCCGGACGGGAAGCCCCGGTACGTGCTCTCGATCACCCCGAAGACCAACACCGTGACGGTGGGCCCGGCCGAGGCGCTGGAGGTTTCCACGGTGGCCGGCGAGCGTCCCGTCTGGACCGGCGGGCCGGTGCCGACCGACGCGTTCGACTGCGAGGTGCAGTTGCGGGCGCACGGCCAGGTGGTGCCGGCGACCGTCCGGCTCGACGGGGCGGGGCTCCGCGCCGAGCTGCGCGAGTCGGTCCGGGGGGTGGCGGCCGGGCAGGCGATCGTGGCGTACCGGCCCGATCCGGGCGGCGATGTCGTGCTCGGCTCCGCCACCATCAGCGCCGCCGCCTGAGCCCGGTCCGACCCGTCCCCGGCGTACCCGGGAGGAGGCGGCCGGACGGGGAGGTGCCGGATGGACGGCCGGTGCCGGGATAACCTGCCGACGTGACCGATCAACAGCAGGTGCCCGACCAACTCGCGGAATCGACGGCGGCGACCGGGCCGGCCTGGCCGTGGCCGGCCGGGGCGGCCTCCGGCATCGGGTCGATGCCCGACACCGACATCGCCGAGGCGCAGCGGATCGTCCTCGGCGAGCTGCCCGTGCCGCACCTGCCCGAGCTGCCCGCCCGGGGACCCGGCGCCGACCTGGTGGGCCGGAGCGCCGCACTGCTGGTGGACCTGCCGGTCGAGCTGTACGCCGCCCGGTGGCGGATCGCCGGCCGGCCGGGGCGGGACCTGCGGCAGGCGCTCGACCTGCTGGAACGTGACCTGGACCAGATGACCGAGCAGGCCGGCGAGTTCACCGGCACCTTCAAGGTCCAGGCGGCCGGGCCGCTCACCCTGGCCGCCAACATCGAGCTGCCGGTCGGCGGCTGGATGCTCCGCGATCCGGGCGCGGTCCGGGAACTGACCGAGTCGCTCGCCGACGGGCTGCGCGGGCACGTGGCGCAGGTCCGCCGCCGGCTGCCCCGGGCCACGGTGCTGCTGCAACTGGACGAGCCGACGCTGCCCGCCGTACTGGCCGGGCGGATTCCGACCGAGAGCGGGCTGGGGGCGTACCGGCCGGTCGAGTCGGGGACGGCGGCCGGCCTGCTCCGCACCGTGGTGTCGGCGGTCGACGCGCCGGTGGTGCTGCACTGCTGTGCCCGGGACGTACCGCTGGACCTGGTCCGGTCCGCCGGCGCGGTCGCGGTCGCCCTCGACCTGGCCCTGGTGGACCGGCTCGACCCGGTCGGTGAGGCGATCGACGCCGGGCTCGGCCTCTTCGCCGGGGCGGCACCGACGCTGCCGCCGCCGGGCGGGCGCGGGCCGTCGTCGGCCCAGGTCGCCGATCGGGTACGCCAACTCTGGGACCGGCTCGGCTTCCCCCGCGCCCGGCTCGCCCAGCAGGTGGTGGTGACCCCTGCCTGCGGGCTGGCCGGCGCCACCGGCGAGTACGCCCGAACCGTCCTCACCGCCTGCCGGGACGCCGGCCGCCGACTCGCCGAGGAGTAGGTTTCCTGTCACATTCCATGGGCAGGATGGGGGAATGATCGGTCACCTGCGTTCCGTCGTCATCGACTGCCCTGATCCCCGCGCCCTGGCCGGCTTCTATTCCGAGCTGCTCGGGCTGCCTGTCGACGACCGCCACGCCGACGACGAGGACGGCTGGGTCGTGCTCGGCGGCGGGCCCGGCGAGCACCCCCGGCTCGCCTTCCAGCGGGCGGTCAACCTGCGTGAGCCGCGCTGGCCCGACCCGCACCGCCCGCAGCAGTTCCACCTGGACGTCACCGTCGAGGACGTCGACGCGGCCGAGGCGAAGGTGCTGGCGCTGGGCGCCACCCGGCTGCCCGGTTCCGGCCGGGGCTGGCGGGTCTACGCCGATCCCGCCGGGCACCCGTTCTGTCTCTGCTGGGACGACTGATCCGCCCGGCCGAGCGGGTGGCGGCGCCGGAAGGACTCGGGGAAGATGGCCGCCATGCATGATCCGGTTGCCGCCCCGACCGCCTCGCCGACCGCGGCCCGCGCCTCCGGTTCGCTGTTCGGGCTGGCCTACGGTGACGCGCTCGGTGCGCCGACCGAGTTCCTGCCGGTCGCCGAGATCCAGCGGCGGTACGGCCCGAGCGGCCCCCGCGACCTGGTCGGGCAGCCGGCCCGGGTCACCGACGACACCCAGATGGGGCTGGCGGTCGGCTGGGCTCTGCACGACGCCGGCCCGGCGGTCACCCCCGAGGTGCTGGAGCCGCTGCTCCGGCAGCGCTTCGTGGCCTGGGCGCAGAGTCCGGAGAACAATCGCGCCCCCGGGATGACCTGCCTGCGCGCCTGCGGCGGGTTGGCCGAGGGGTTGCGCTGGCAGGCCGCGACCGTCGCCGACTCGAAGGGCTGCGGCGCCAACATGCGGGTCACCCCGGTCGGCCTGGTCCCCGGCTACGACCTGGAGACTCTCGCCGGAGTCGCCCAGTTGCAGGCCGGACTGACCCACGGGCACCCGACCGGGCTCGCGGCGAGCGAGCTGACCGCGTACGCGGTCCGGGTGCTGCGGGACGGCGTCGCGCTGGCCGAGCTGCCCGGCCTGCTGCGGGAGCGGGCCGTACGACAGCGCACCGTCTACCGGGCGGACTGGCTCGGCGACCTGTGGCAGCGGCCCGCCGTCGACGACCCGGTCACCTTCATCGCCCGGGGCTGGGACGAGTGCCTCGGCGTGCTCGACGCACTCGACGCGGCGTTGGCGGTGCCCGACGACGGCACCGATCCGTGCGCGGCCACCGGTGCGGGCTGGATCGCCGAGGAGGCGCTGGCCACCGCCCTGCTCTGCGCGATCCGGCACGCCGACGACCCGGTGTCGGCGCTGGCCCGGGCCGCCACCACCTCCGGCGATTCGGACTCCATCGCCTGCCTGGCCGGCGCGTTCGTCGGTGCGGCCCACGGGATGGCGGGCTGGCCCGCCGACTGGCCCGATCGGATCGAGTACGCCGACCAGCTCAGCACCCTCGGCACCGCCTGGGACTGACCGCCGCCGCACCAGTGCTTCAATCTGCGCCGCCGTGCGCGGGTCGGCCCCGGTCCCGCCCGCGCTGAGCGGGCTGCTCGACGCCCTGCGCCGGGCGGCCGCCCCGGAGCCGGCCGGCGCGGTAGGTCGCCGAGCGGCCGGCGGTGCACACCTGGTCAGGGCCGGGAACCGGCGTCCACCCGGGCCGGGCCGTCCGCCGGGGCTGCCGGTCCGCAGGCGGTTCGGACCGGTCCGGTGTGCGGGTCGGGTCCGGCGGTTACGTTTGCGGGGAGGTCGGAGGAGGTCGAGGTGTCCGAGGAAGCGATCCCGCAGCAGGTCGGGCCCGAGCAGGAGGCGGCGGCCGGCGAGGAGCCGACCGCCGGGGCGCGGGACCGGCACGCCGAGCTGAGCACCGAGATCACCGACCACCAGTACCGGTACTACGTGCTCGACGCGCCGATCGTCTCGGACGCCGAGTTCGACACGCTGCTGCGCGAGCTGGAGGCGCTGGAGGAGCGCTATCCGGCACTGCGTACCCCGGAGTCACCGACCCAGCGGGTCGGCGGCACCTTCTCGACGCTCTTCACCCCGGTGCCGCACATCGAGCGGATGATGTCGCTGGACAACGCCTTCACCCAGGAACAGTTGACGGGCTGGGTGGAGCGGATCGAGCGGGACGCCGGCGGCCCGGTGGACTACCTCTGCGAGCTGAAGGTCGACGGGCTGGCCATCAACCTCACCTACGAGCGGGGGCGGCTGGTCCGGGCCGCCACCCGGGGCGACACCCGGATCGGCGAGGACGTCACCGCCAACGTACGGACCCTGAAGGAGGTGCCGGAGCGGCTCGCCGACGGCACCGATCCGGTGCCCGAGCTGCTGGAGGTGCGGGGCGAGATCTACTTCCCGGTGGCCGCCTTCGCCGACCTGAACGCGGGGCTGGTCGAGCAGGGGAAGCCGCCGTTCGCCAACCCACGCAACGCGGCGGCGGGCAGCCTTCGCCAGAAGGATCCCCGGATCACGGCGAGCCGGCCGCTGCGGCTGGTCGTACACGGGCTGGGGGCGCGCCAGGGGTTCGCGCCGGTGGCCCAGTCCGAGGCGTACGCGGCGCTGCGCGGCTGGGGGCTGCCGACCAGCGACCGCTGGCGGGTGGTACCGGACCTGGCCGGCATCCAGGACTACATCGAGTACTACGCCCAGCACCGGCACGACGTCGAGCACGAGATCGACGGGGTGGTGGTCAAGGTCGACCCGGTCGCCATCCAGGGCCGGCTCGGCTCGACCAGCCGGGCGCCCCGCTGGGCGATCGCCTTCAAGTACCCGCCGGAGGAGGTCACCACCGAACTGCTCGACATCGAGGTCAACGTTGGCCGGACCGGCCGGGTGACCCCGTTCGCCGAGCTGAGGCCGGTGAAGGTGGCCGGCTCGACGGTGGCTCGGGCGACCCTGCACAACGCGCACGAGGTGGAGCGCAAGGGCGTGCTGATCGGCGACACGGTGGTGATCCGTAAGGCCGGTGACGTGATCCCGGAGGTGCTCGGGCCGATCGTCGAGCTGCGCCCGCCGGACGCCCGCCGGTTCGAGATGCCCACCCGTTGCCCGGCCTGCGGCACCGCACTGGCGCCGTCCCGGGAGGGCGACGTCGACATCCGCTGCCCGAACACCCGGACCTGCCCCGCCCAGCTCCGCGAGCGGATCTTCTATCTGGCCGGCCGGGAGGCACTGGACATCGAGGTACTCGGCCTCAAGGCGGTCGGCGCGCTGCTCGACGCGGGGGTGATCACCGACGAGGGCGACCTCTTCGGCCTGGACGAGGAGCGGCTTGCCCAGGTGCCGTTCTTCGTCAAGAAGGACGGCACACTGGGCCGGAACGCGCAGAAGCTGCTGGAGAGTCTCGCCGCCGCGAAGGACCGGCCGCTGGCCCGGGTGCTGGTGGCGCTCTCGATCCGGCACGTCGGCCCGACCGCGGCAGAGGCGCTGGCCCGGGAGTTCGGCTCGGTCGCGGCGATCGAGGCGGCCGGCGAGCCGGAACTGTCGGCGGTGGACGGTGTCGGGCCGACTATCGCGGTCAGCCTGCGGGAGTGGTTCGACGTGGACTGGCACCGCGAGGTGCTGCGCAAGTGGGCCGAGGCGGGCGTACGGATGGCCGAGGAGCGGGTCGAGCAGGGTCCGCGCCCGCTGGAGGGGCTGACCGTGGTGGTGACCGGGACGCTGTCGGGCTACACCCGGGACCGGGCGGCCGAGGAGGTGCGGATCCGGGGCGGCAAGGTCAGCGGGTCCGTCTCGAAGAAGACCGACTTCGTGGTGGTCGGCGACAACCCGGGCTCCAAGGCGGAGAAGGCGGCCGCGCTGAAGGTGCCTATGCTCGACGAGGCCGGCTTCGCGGCGCTGCTCTCGGAGGGTGCGGAGGCGGCGGGTAGGCTCGTAATCAGTGACGATCAGTGATGAGTCAATCAGCTCTGCGTAACAGAATCATGTGGGCAAGATGCGCCGTATTTCAAGTTAGTCACGACTAGGCCCGATTCGCGTCTGTCGCCCCCCGCGCGGCCCGGGTCAGGGCGTTTCATGGGGGGCACGCCGCGCGGCAGCCGCCGCGCCCAGACCAAGAGGCTCGGGAGGTCACATGGAGGCCGCCGTGCTGCGGAACTCCGTCCCTCCAGATCGGACGGCGCCCTTCTTCGGCTTCGTCTGGGCTGTCGTCGGCCTGGCCGTCGGGGTCTCCGCCGTGTCGCTGCTCGCCCTGCCCGGCGAGCTGTCCCGGCTGCCGCTGGCGTTCTGGCTGATGGCGGCCCTCGCGGTCACCTTCGACGCCCGCCCGTTCAGCCCGCACGCCGAACGGCGCAGCATGTCCGTCTTCCCGTCGATCTGCTTCACCTTCGCCATCGCCCTGGAGTGGGGGCCGGGGCCGGCCATCGCGGTGCAGGCCGCCGCCGTGCTGGTCTCCGGCTGGCGGATGCGGTACGCGCCGTGGCGCACGATCTTCAACATCGCCCAGTACGCCTGCGCGCTCGCCGCCGCCGACGCGGTCGTCCGGCTCGTGCCCGGCGACGGGTTCGGGTCGACCGGCCGGCTCCGGCCGCTCGACGTGCTGGTCGCGATCGGCGCGGCGGCCGCCTGGCTGACCGTCAACCACGGCCTGGTGGCCAGCGCCGTCCGGCTGCGCTTCGGCGGCCGGTGGTGGACCCGGATCCGGCAGGGGCTCGGCTTCGAGCTGCTCGCCACCGGGTCGCTGCTGCTGCTCGCCCCGGTGCTGGTCGCCGCCGCCCGGACCAGCCCGGCCCTGGTACCGATGATGGTGCTGCCGCTCTACGCGGTCTCCCGGATGGCCCGGCTCTCCGCCGAGCGGGAACAGCTCGCCCGGCAGGACCCGCTGACCGGGTTGGCCAACCGCGAGGCGTTGCTCGCCGAGGTGACCGAGCAGGTGGCGGTGCACGCCGAGCTGGCCGGCAAGCAGGCGCCCGGGGGGCAGTTGGCACTGCTCCTGCTCGACCTCGACCGGTTCAAGCACGTCAACGACGCCCTCGGGCACGCCGTGGGGGACCGGCTGCTGGTCGAGGTCGCCGCCCGGCTGACCACGGCGGTACGCCCACCGGACGTGATCGCCCGGCTCGGCGGGGACGAGTTCGCGGTCCTGGCCACCCGGCTCGACGGGGTGGCGGACGCCCGGCGGGTCGCCGACCGGGTCGTCGGCGAGCTGGTCGACCCGGTGCCGCTGGACGGGCTGCCGCTGGACGTCGGGGGCTCGATCGGGATCGCGCTCTACCCCGAGCACGGCGCGGACTTCGCCACCCTGATGCGGCACGCCGACGTGGCGATGTACGACGCCAAGCACCGGGGCGACCCGGTGGCGGTCTACGCCGCCGAGTCCGACCACAACTCGGCCGAGCGGCTGAGCCTGCTGGCCGACCTGCGCCGGGTGCTGGAGACCGGGGCCGACGACGCCGGTGAGATCACCCTCTACTACCAGCCGCAGATCGCGATCGCGACCGGCGAGGTGGTCGGGGTGGAGGCGCTGCTGCGCTGGCGGCACCCCCGGCGCGGCATGGTCGATCCGGAGGAGCTGATCCGGGTCGCCGAGCAGAGCGCGGTGATGCGGCTGCTGACCCGCCGGGTCGTCGACGACGTGGTGGAGCAGCTCGCGAAGTGGTCCGCCGCCGGGCTGGAGCTGCGGGCGGCGGTCAACGTCAGCGTCCGCGACCTGCACACCGGGGAGATCGCCGACCAGATCGCGGAGCGGCTCGCCCAGTACGGGGTACCGCCGTCCCGGATCCAGTTGGAGATGACCGAGGGCGCGTTGATGGCCGACCCGCGCCGGGTGCTGGCCACCATCTCCCGGCTGGACCGGATCGGGGTGGCGATCTCGCTCGACGACTTCGGCACCGGTTACTCGTCGATGCAGCACCTGCGGCGGCTGCCGCTGGCCGAGGTGAAGGTCGACCGGTCTTTCGTACTCGGAATGGTGGCCGACGCCGACGATGCGGCGATCGTCCGGTCGGTGATCGAGCTGGCCGGTGCCCTGGGGCTGCGGGTCGTCGCCGAGGGGGTGGAGGACGAGCGCACCTGGCGGCTGTTGCACGAGGCCGGCTGCGAGGCCGCGCAGGGCTGGTTCTTCGCCCGGCCGATGCCGGCCGAGGACCTGGTCACCTGGCTCGCCCGGTACCGGCCGGTCAGCCCCGCCACCCGGCTCGGCGCCGGCGGCTCCGGCCCGGTCGGCGCGGAGCGGCCCGGCTCCGGTGCCCGGACCGAGCGGAACGGCGGCCCGGATGAACAGGACGGCGACCGGGCGGCGCGGAACGCCGACCCGGCCGGGACGCGGAACGGCGACCCGACGGCAACGCGGAACGGCGACGGTGCGGGGCAGCGCGGCGAGCGGCCCGGGCAGCCGGACCGGCCCGCCGGGGTGGACGCTCCGACGACCGAGCTGGACGTGCTGGCCGCGCCGGTCGATCCGGCCGCGCCGGTGACGAGGCCCGGCAGACCGGCGAAGGCTGAGGCGGCGGCCCGGCTGCACCCGAGCGTGGAGTGAACCGGCTCCCGCAGGGGAGCCGGGGGCGGCGGCGCTCGGGGTGACAAATAGACTCGCTCAGGTCACGGCGCGCGTGCCACGCTGCGCCGGGAATGTCGACGGCGGAAGCCGCGTAGACGTCAAGGCATGAAGGGGGCACCGATGTCCGCCATCTCCCGCGAGGAGGTCGCGCACCTGGCGCGACTGTCGCGGCTCGCCGTCACCGAGGAGGAGCTGGACACCTTCGCCGGCCAGCTCGACGTGATCCTCCAGGCCGTCGCGCGGGTCGGCGAGGTGGCCGCCGCCGACATCCCGCCCACCTCGCACTCGGTGCCGCTGACCAACGTGCTCCGCGACGACGTGGTGGTGCCCGGGCTGACCCGGGCGGAGGCGCTCTCCGGGGCACCGGACAGCGAGGAGGACCGGTTCCGGGTGCCGCGCATCCTGGACGAGGACGAGCCGCCCAGCCCGCGCGGTGAGGGCCCGGCGGAAGGGAACGCGTGACCACCATGGCTGACGTGACCAGGATGACCGCGACCGAGATCGCGGCCCTCATCGCCGGCGGCGAGGCGTCCGCGGTCGAGGTGACCCAGGCGCACCTGGACCGGATCGCCGCGGTCGACGACCGGGTGCACGCCTTCCTGCACGTCGACGTCGACGGTGCGCTGGAGGCGGCCCGCGCGGTCGACGCGAAGCGAGCCGCCGGGGAGGAGCTGGGCCCGCTGGCCGGGGTGCCGGTGGCGGTCAAGGACGTGCTCACCGCCAAGGGCGTACCGACCACGGTCGGGTCGAAGATCCTCCAGGGGTGGCGCCCGCCGTACGACTCGACGATCGTGCGCCGGCTGCGTGCCGCCGGCACGGTGATGCTGGGCAAGACCAACATGGACGAGTTCGCGATGGGCTCGTCGACGGAATACTCGGCGTACGGGCCGACGGGCAACCCGTGGGACCTGAGCCGGATTCCGGGCGGCTCCGGCGGGGGCAGCTCGGCCGCGTTGGCCGCGTACGAGGCGCCGCTGGCGATCGGCTCGGACACCGGTGGCTCGATCCGGCAGCCGGGGGCGGTGACCGGCACCGTCGGGGCGAAGCCGACCTACGGCGGCACCTCACGGTACGGCCTGGTCGCCTTCTCGTCGTCGCTGGACACCCCCGGCCCGTGTGCGCGTACCGTGCTGGACGCGGCGCTGCTGCACGAGGCGATCGGCGGGCACGACTGGCGCGACTCCACCTCGATTCCGGCGCCGGTGCCGGACGTGGTCGCCGCTGCCCGGGCCGGTGCCGGCGGCGACCTGACCGGGGTGCGGCTGGGGCTGGTCACGGAGTTCTCCGGCGAGGGTGCCGAGCCGGGCGTGATGGCCGCGTTCCGGGACGCCGTCGACGCGCTGACCAAGCTCGGCGCCGAGATCGTCGAGGTCTCCTGCCCGCACTTCCAGTACGCGTTGCCGGCCTACTACCTGATCGCGCCGAGCGAGTGCTCGTCCAACCTGGCCCGCTTCGACGGGGTGCGGTTCGGGCTGCGGGTCGGTGACGACGGCGTGCACTCGCTGGAGGAGGTCATGTCGCTGACCCGGGACGCCGGCTTCGGCCCCGAGGTCAAGCGGCGGATCATGCTCGGCACGTACGCGCTCTCGTCCGGCTACTACGACGCCTACTACGGACAGGCGCAGAAGGTGCGTACCCTGATCACCCGCGACTTCACCGCCGCGTTCGAGCAGGCCGACGTGCTGATCTCCCCGACCACGCCGTTCGTGGCGTTCCCGTTCGGCTCGCGCACCTCGGACCCGTACCAGATGTACCTGGCCGACCTCTTCACCATCCCGACCAACCTCTACGGCGGGCCGGGCATCTCGGTGCCGTGCGGGCTCTCCGAGGGGCTGCCGGTGGGCTTGCAGATCATGGCGCCGACGATGGCGGACGACCGGATGTACCGGGTCGGCGCCGCGCTGGAGTCGGTGATCGGCACCCTCACCCCGCCGGAGCTCTAACACAGAGGCGCAGCGAAAACCGGCCACTCGGCGAGGGAGGGAGATCGATGGCGCTCGGCTCCACCGGCCCGGCCCGGACCGCCGAGACCTACCCGGTCCCGGCGCTGATGATGGCCTGGGGGCGCGGCTGGGCGGTCTCCCGGGGGACGTCCGCGCCGGTGGAGGTGCCCGGCGGCTTCCGGGTCGACGTCGGCCTGCCGGGCCATCGGGTACGCCACGTCCTGCACACCTACGACGCCGACGCGCTCGGCCGGCTCGGTCGGGAACTGACCGCCCCGGGCACCTGGATCAAGGTGAGTGGGGATCCGGCCGAGTTCTGGGCCGCCCTGCCCGACGGGTGGACGATGGGCACGGCCGGATACCTGATGAGCGTGCGGTTCCGCGCGGAGCCGGTCCGGCCGCCGGCGCCGTACACCGTCCAGGTCGATACCGAGCCCGGCGGCGGGGTGGTCGTCGCGACGGTGCGGGACGGTGCCGGCGGCAGGGCCGCGTGGGGGCGGCTGGCGCCGGCCGGGGAGTTCGGCATCGTCGACAAGGTCGAGACCGAGGCGGCACACCGGCGACGCGGGCTGGGCGGTGTGCTGATGCGTACCCTCGCCGCGCGGGCGGCGGCGGGCGGGCTGCGTACCGGAATCCTGGTCGCCACCGACGACGGACGTGCCCTCTACCGCACCCTCGGCTGGGTCGTCCGCTCCGACGTGCCCGCGGCGTACCGCCCGGAGCTTCACCCCGGATAGGGGTTGTCGAGGCGTCCGCCGCGCAGGGTGCTCGCCCACCAGGTCAGCTCGTCGAGGGTCGTGTCGGCGGCCTGCCGGGTGGGTGCGTCCACGGTGAGCACACCGTCGCGGCCGACGAGACTCCAGGGTGCGGTGAGCGCGACGCAGTTGCGGGTGGTGGCGGCGTACAGCTCGGCGAAGACCAGCCGCAACTGTTCGGCGGCCCGGATGCCGCCGGATCCGGCGCCGTAGGAGACCAGGGCGACGGGCTTGAACATCCACTCGCGGTAGTGCCAGTCGATCGCGTTCTTCAGCGCCGCCGGAAAGCTGTGGTTGTATTCCGGGGTCACCACCACGAAGCCGTCGGCCGAGGCGAGCCGGCCGGAGATCGGGCTGTTCGGGTTGCCGCCGGGCGGGGTGTCGTGCAGCGGCAGGGCGACCTCGGCGAGGTCGACGAGGTCGACGGCGAGCCCCTCGCGCTGCCGGGCCGTCTCGGCGAGCCAGTCGGCGACGATCCGGCCGACCCGGGGTCTGCGGACGCTGCCGACGATGACGGCGAGGGAGAGTTCCGGGGCGGGGACGGTGCGGGAGCGTTTGGGCTCGGTCATGCGGTCGACGCTAGAACCGCAACGAATGTTGAGGTCAAGCCTTCCGGGTATCGCGAGCGTCGCCGCCGTTGCGGACGTGCGCCCGGGGATGTCGGTCGGGCTGGCCATAATCGAACGCATGCCGGACCGAGGACCGCCGCCGGAGGGGCCGGCGCAGGACACCGTGACGCTGTGGCGGCCGACCGGACAGGCCGAACTGGACCTGGTGGCAGCCTCGGGTTGGCGGGCCTGGCCGGCGCGGCTGCCCGAGCAACCGATCTTCTATCCGGTTCTCAGCCGTGGGTACGCCACCAGGATCACCCGGGAGTGGAACGTCCCTGCCGGCGGCGTCGGGTACGTCACCTCGTTCCAGGTACGCCGGCAGTTCCTCGACCGCTATCCGGTACGGCAGGTGGGCGGCGACGACATTCGTGAGTACTGGATTCCGGCCGAGGAACTGGCCGAGTTCAACGCGAACATCGTGGGTGCGATCGTCGAGCAGGCGGACTACCGGGGGCCGGTGCCGGCCGAGGAGTTCGGCGTGGCGGAGTCGCTCGGGGCCGTGCTCCCCGCCGCCTGGCGCGGCTACCTGCGGAGCGAGTCGTGGTTCCGCCGTGGCTGGCTGCCCAGCGGGTGCTACCTCTGGCTCTACCCACCGCACGAGTCGGTCGAACTTCTCGACGCCTGGGGCGAGGAGGCCGCCGCCAACCATCCCGGGGTCGCGATCATCGGCGGCGACGGCTCACGGGAGCATCTTGTGCTGGATCTCCGGCAGGATCCGGCGCCGGTGCTGTTGGTCGACATCAGCAGTGCGGGGTGGCCGGAGGCGATCCCCCAGGCCGACGACGTCGCGTCCTTCGTCCAGCGGGTCGAGTCAGGTCAGTTCGACGTCACCTGGGACGAAGCCTGAGGGCGCGAGCTGGCGGGCCGGCCCGGCGTCCAGTCGTGTCCAACCAGGTCCAGGATGCCCGGCGACACCGCTGGATATCGATGACTCTCTTCCTCAGTAGCCGCGCCGGCGGGGGTCCGGCGCAGGCGCCTATCGAGGAGGAGCCAATCCATGAAAGTCCTAGCGAAGCGGGCCACCTGGGCAACATCGGTGGCGATCGCGCTGGTGACGGCAGCGGTACCCGCGCTGGTACTGAGCCAGTCGGCGAGCGCCGCACCCGCACCGGGCCTGAACCCGGGCGCGACCGCGGAGGCGTGGGCGGCCGGTCGGGCCGCGTACGGGCCGGGCGTCACCGAGCACCAGGCGATCGTGGCGTACTGGACGCCGGAGCGGATGCGGGCGGCGCAGCCGGTCGAAGAGTCACCCGCCTATCAGCAGGCGGTCAAGCGGTACGTCGACAGTGGACAGGCCGCCGGCCAGGCGGTCGACCGGGGTGCCCGGCTGACGGTCCCGCCGACCGCCGGTGCGCTGGGTACCCCGAACAGCGGTCCGGTGCCGGCGGCGTTGAACCCGAACTTCGCCTCCAACCACCCGACCGCGCGCACCAGTGGCAAGGTCTTCTTCACCCTGGCCACCGGCAACTTCGTCTGCTCCGGCACGGTGGTCAACTCCGAGGGTGAGGACACCGTCTGGACCGCCGGGCACTGCACCCACCCCGGCGGCCCGGGGGGCGCGCTGGCCACCAACTGGGCCTTCGTGCCCGCGTTCGACGACGACCTCGCCAACCCCCGGCCGTTCGGCACCTGGACCGCGTCCCGGCTGTTCCCGGCGCCGGGCTGGACCGCCAGCTCCAACTTCAACGAGGACATGGCGGTGGCGGTCATGAACACGCTCAACGGCCAGCACATCGTCGCCCGGCTCGGCGGCCAGGGCCTGGACGTGAACCGGGGCCTGAACGTCCCGATCAACGCCTTCGGCTACCCGCAGGAGGCGCCCTTCGACGGCGGCAACCTGATGCGCTGCTCCGGCACCTCGCAGCCGGAGTCCGCCGGCGCCACCCAGACGATCCGGATCCCCTGCGACATGACCCGGGGCTCCAGCGGCGGCGGCTGGCTGCTCAACTGGGACGGCAACTTCGGCTTCCTGTACGGCGTCAACAGCCGGATCGACCGGATCGTCAACCCGACGATCATGATCTCGCCGTTCTTCGACAACACCGCGCTGAACCTCTACAACCAGACCAGGAACCTCTGATCGTTCGACAGGTCGCAGGCTGAGCGGCGCTGTCCGGGGTGGGCCGGTGGACCGGGCCCCCGGGCAGCGCCGTCGCTATCGGGCCATCACCGGCTGCCGCTGGTTCCGGCCGAGGAACTCCCGGATGTGTCCGGCGATCTCGTCGACGTGGGTCTCCAACGCGAAGTGGCCGGTGTCGAGCAGGTGGATCTCGGCGTCCGGCAGATCCCGCTGGAAGGCGCGGGCACCGTCCGGGCTGACCAGGCTGACGTCCGGAAGCCGTGCAGCAGGACCAGCGGAGGGGCGTCCGGCGGGCCGGCCTCGCGGTAGAAGACGTCCAAGCCGTCGACCGTCGCGGTCCGGTGGTGTACTCCGCCGATCATCGTTCCTCCTGGATCGTCCCGTCCGATCTGCCCCTTTCTCTCCATATTGCCCGCGGCCCTGCCTCAGCCGGGCGGGTATCGACGCTGGCGGACGTACCCGATCCGGTCCGGGAACGGCGGGGCCGGCACGCCGACGGCGGCCGACCCCGACGGAGCTGCCGGGTCAGGGCTGGAGGAACCACGGACTGGTGTACGCGACACCCCAGTCGTTGCACGGGTGGTTCGCCGGCCCGGGGCTGGCGTTCGGCTGGGTCGGGTCGGAGATCCGCAGCACCACCCAGTGCCCGTCGGCGATGTCGAGCGGCACGGTGAAGCTGGTGACCCGACCGGCCTCGATCTCCAGCACCTCGGGCACCACCGGCGCGTCGCTGCCTGGCCGGAGCACCTGGATCCGCAGCGGCCTGCCCACCCAGTCCGGCCCCCGGTCCAGGTCCACCGAGAAGGTCACGTCGCCCCGGGTCAGCCGCAGCACCGCGCCCATCCGGACCCCGTTCGCGGTCGCGTCGAGCCGCAGCCCGGAGACCCGGGTGGCGAAGAACCGGCGGGCCCGCATCGCGGCCAGCACCTCCTGCCGGGTGTTCTGGGTGACCCAGAGCCCGGTCCGGCCCTTGCCCTCCGGGAAGCCCCAGTTGGTGCCGTGCTCGTCGGAGACACCGGTGAGGCCGGGCCGCCAGCCGGCGTTCAGGCAGGCGACCAGCGGAGAGGTCTGACCGCTGCCCCAGCCGTCGAAGAGGTAGTCGTCGCCCCGGTTGAACATCTCCAGCCCGATCATCGGCTCGCGGACCCCGGCGACGTACCGGAAGTTGTCGAACCGGCCCACCTCGCGCCCCGGGTGGTTGAACCCGGCCACCCCGCCGGAACTGCCGATCCAGTCGTAGAGCCGGCTCATGCTCGACGACTGGAGCAGGTCGGTGTAGTTGCCGGTGAACCAGACGTTGACGTGCCCGAGCAGCGGATGCGACCACTCGAAGCCCCGGATCGCGGTGTACTGGCCCGGGTCGTCGGCGGCGTCGGCCAGCTGACCCGTGCGGTCCCACTCCGACCGGGACAGCCCCTCGATGGAGAAGAGCGTGCTGTGGTCGGTGAGCGCCGCGACGTCCAGGCCGGCCTCGCGCATCGAGGCGAAGGCCAGCGCCGGGTCACCGTCGCCGTCGGACATCAGGGTGTGGTTGTGCAGGTCGGCATGGACCAGCGTGGTGCCCTGGGTGATCAGGGAGGCCCGCGAGGCGCCGGTGCCCGCCGCCTGGTTCGGCCCGGCCGCCCGGGAGGTGGTGGCGGCGTGCGCGGTGCCAGGGGCGGCGGCGAGGGTCAGCAGCCCGCCGGCGGCCGCGATCAGCGTACGCCGGCTGGTACCGGTCGGGGTGTGTCCGGTCTCCGCATGGGTGTGAGTCATGCGGGACAGTGCATACCGTGGCCGGCAACTCGGCGGTAGCCGCAGTTGGCCGGATGGTTAAGTCTGTCGATCGCTCAGTGGACCCGCCGAGGTGACCGGTCACCGGCCCTCGGGGAGTTGCCGGCTCCGACCACGTCCGGTGTCGGGCCGGCGCCAGCGGGTGCCGGTCGGCCGGAAGGCGCCCAAATTGTTGCCCTGATCGGCCATAGGCGGTCCAATGACACCGAAGTGATCTATTAGGGTGCCTTGTCATGACCGGTGGTTCAGGTGACGGGTTCACGGTAGACCCGACAGCACTGGAGACCTTCTCCAAGACCAGCTACGGCCGGGCGGACGACTTCGACGAGATCCGTGGCCGGCTCCGGGAGGGCGCCGTCGGGCGCTCCTCCTTCGGCATCATGCCCGCCTCGTTCACCCTCTACGACCAGTACGAGTCCTGCCTCGACGAGTGCCTCCAGGCCCTGGCGGACGGGGTCGAGGTGATGGAGGTGATCGCGGACGCGGTCACCGCCGAGCGGGACTCGTACCTGAACAGCGACGCCGCCGCGCAGGCCCGGTTCGGCGGCTGACCAGGCACGGCCGCGCGGCACACCGAAGACCACGAAGGGGAGGGCGCAGTGTCGACCGTCGCGCTCGAACGCAGCAGAACCTATTTCGAGCAGTTCGCCGGCTCCGTACCGGAGCCGCTCCAGGGTTTCACCCGGACCGTGCTGTCGCCGTTCGAGCAACTCCTCGAACAGGTGGCCGGCGATCCTGACGACCTGATGCGGGGCGCGGAACGCTGCCTCGCCGCGTCGAACGACGTGCTCGGCATCGCGGCCCAGCAGCAGACCGACCGGGCCCAGCTCCAGCCGCCGGCCTGGGGCGGCAGCGCCCAGGAGGCGTTCCAGACCGGGCTGACCAACGTCGAGGAGACCATCCGGCAGCTCGCCGAGGGACTGAACGCGGCCAAGGAGGTCCTGATCGAGGCGGCGAACGCGGCCGTCGACGCGTTCAACCTGCTCTGCGAGCTGATCTTCGAGTTCCTGACCGCCTTCCTGATCGAGGCGATCATCGCCGCCGCCGCGGCGTTCTTCAGCTTCGGCGCGTCGATCGCCGCGTTCGTCGTACGCTGGCTGGCCCGGCTGGCGCTGACGCTGGGCCGGGGCGCCCGGATCGTCAGCAAGCTGGTCCGGGTCCTGGTGAAGCTGGCCCGCAAGCTGGACGACGTCAAGGCGCTGCTCACCCGCTACCGCCAGCGGGTGATGGAACTGCGCAAGTTGAAGAAGGAGTACGCCGTGTGGAGGCAACAGGGCCGTACCGCGCAGGGGCGGGCGATCCTGGCGGAGCACAGTCTCAAGGTCGGCGTGCCCCGGTTCGTCTTCAACCAGATCTCGCCGGTCAACCTGAGCGGGAAGGGCGGTGCGGTGCTGGACACCGCCGTCGGCATGCACGACATCTCGGACGGGACGAAGGATCGCAACTACGCGACCGACGGCACCTACCGGGAGGACATCGGCCCGTACGCCAAGAGCGCGCAGGATCTGATCGACTCGGTGGGCTGACCGGCCGCCCGGCGGACGGTGGCGCACGCGTACCGAAGCGGACGAGGGTAGGGGAGGACGACGTGGCGGAATATCCCGCACTGGATCGGCTGGAGCAGCTCGCGAACAGCCTGGACGGCCTGCAGTTCCAGATGAACCGGCGGATCGAGGAGCTCCAGGCGCAGCCGGTCGAGCTGGAGAGCGAGAGCGGCGCCGTACGGGTGGCGGTCGACCACGGCGGCCGGGTGGACCGGGTCGAGATAACCTCCCGGGGCATGCGGTACAGCCCGGACCAGCTCGGCGCGGAGATCACCGGCACCATCCGGCGGGCGCAGCGGGAGGCGACCCGGCGGTTGCAGGACTCCATGCGGGAGGTGCTGGGCAACGGCGCCGACGACTATCCGCTGGGCTGAGCCGTGTCCACCGACTACCGCCACCTCTACGCCGACGCGGTCGCGACCAAGCTCGAACCGGGCGAGGCGATTGTCGCGCTCAGCGAGGTGAAGCGTCCGCACGGGCTGGCCCCGGACCCGCCGCCCCGACCGCCGGACCCCGCCCCGGGCGACGGGACGGCGGTGGCCGGGATGGGGTTGGCCAACGTGGCGCTCAGCGGTGTCGAGGCGATCGACAACATCGGCGGCGGGGGTCCGACCGACTGGTTGATCCGGCTGTTCTTCGGCCGCGCCGCACGCGGCCGGCTCGATTCGGTCGCCGCCGGCTACGTCCGGGCGGTACCCACCGACGCCAAGCTGCTGGCGGTGGTCACCGACCGGCGGCTCGTGGTGTTCCGGATCGGCCGCTCCACCGAGGTACGGCCGTTCGGGGAGCGGCGTAAGCCTGTGGTGGCGGCGAAGCTGAAGCCCCTCTGGTCGGCGCGGCGGGCGGAGGTGACCGGGGCACGCCGGCGCTGGCACCGGCTGCACGGCGCTCGGCTCCGGGTGACCTTCCGGGACGGCTCCTGGCTGGAGCTGACCGGCCCGCTCTGCATGGGACGGCAGCGGGCCGGCGAACTGCGCGACACGCTCGGCGGTTGAGCCCGATGATGCCCCGGAGTTCGCCGCTGGACGGCTGGCGTACGGCGTTCGTCGCCGAGGCCCGGCGGCGCGGGGTGCCCGGCGCGGAGATCCGGGCCGCGCTGGCCGAGGTCGACACGTACTGCGCCGATCCGGAGGCGGATCCGACCGACGCGTTCGGCGAGCCGACCGAGTATGCCGCAGCGCTCGCCGACGGGCTCCGCGCGGCGCAACCGGATCCGGACGGCCGGCGGAGATCGCCCTGGCTGGGCGCGTTCGTCGCCGTCAGCACCCTGGTCGGGGTGATGGCGCTGCTCGCCGGGGTGGAGGCGGTGACCGGGTACGGGACCGCCGAGGTCACCGTCGGCCAGCTCGTCTCGGTACTCGCCGGGGTGGCCGGAATCGTCCTCGTCGTCGCGCTGCTGTTCCGGCCGGGTGCGGCGTACCGGCCGACTCCGGACTGGCGGTTCGGCCTGGTCGGGGCCGCCGCGATCGCGGTGACGACGGTACCGGTGCTGGCCTGGCCACAGGTGGCTGCCCGGCTGCCCGGCTGGCTGCTGCTCGGGGCCGGCGTACTGCTGCTGGTGGCCGCCTGGTGGCCGCTCGCCTCCGGCCGGCTGCTCGCCGACCGGCCGGTCGGGGCGACCCCGGGAGCTGCGGCGCCCGGCTCGATCTGGCGTACCCGGATCGTCCGCTGGGGCCTGCCGGTCGCGCTGCTCTGCGTGCTGGTCGTCGCCGTCCTGCTCGACGGTGGCGTCACCTCCTGACCCCGTCCGGTCCGTCGAACGCCCGTCGGGGCACGTCCGGTACTCCGTCCGGTGTATGTGCTGCTCCACCCGCGCAGTCGTGGGTGTCGGCCGTAGGCTGACGCGCCGCCGGCCCGTGCTGCCTAGCGTCGATGCCGTCGACCTCGCGAAAGCGTGAGGCAGGCTTGCCGAAGGAGGAGGCCAGGATGACAACGACGGTCCCGCGATCACCGGACCCGGCCGGGGCGGCGGTCGAGGACGACCACACCGTGCCGGCGCGCGACGGGCATCGGGCCGGCCGGCGCCGCCCCGCCTGGAACACCCTTTCCCTGGTCGCCCTGACCCTGCTGGGAGTGCCGGTCGGCACCGCCGTCGCCGGGGCGCCGATCACCTACGAGGGCACCCTGCCGTTGGCCACCTGGCTCGCCCTCTTCCTGCTGCTGCGCCGCCGCTGGCCGGTGGCGGCGCTGCTGGCCAGCCTGGCGGCCGTCACCGCGTTCCGGGTCGCCGACCTGACCGGGGCCGGCTGGGTCTGGCCGGCGTCGGTGATCTTCTTCCTGCTGGCGGCCGACGACACACCCCGGCGCCACGGGCTGCGCTGGGCGGTCGGGGCCGGGCTGTTCCAACTGACCTTCGCGGTGAACTGGCAGTGGACGACCGAGGGTCAGGACGTGCAGCGGGCGATCGGCGAGGTCGGTGGGGAGGCGCTCGGCCTGGCCCTGACCATCGCGGTCGCGGTCGCGTTCCGGAACTGGCTGCGCTGGCGCGCCGAACTGGCCGCCGGGCTGGCCCACGCCGAGCAGGAGCGACGGCTGGAGGCGGATCGCCGGGCCGCGGAGGAGCGGTTGCAGATCGCCCGTGAGCTGCACGACGTGGTGGCGCACACGCTGACCGTGGTGGGCGTGCAGTTGCGGGTGGTGGACGAGGCGCTGGACGACTCCACCGACGAGGCGCGGGCCGCGCTGCGTACCGCCCAGGAGGTCCGGGCCAAGGCGGTGGGTGACCTGAGGTCGCTGATCGACGTGCTGCGTGCCCCGGGCGACCGGCCGGACGCGGACAGCGTCCCGGCCCCGCAGGCCGACCTGGGCGACCTGGCCGAACTCACCGCCCGCACCCGGGCCAGCGGCCTGGAGGTCGCGCTCGACGTCACCGGCGACCCCGGCACGGCCCCCGCCCCGGTGGCGCTGGCCTGCTACCGGGTGATCCAGGAATCCCTGACCAACACCGTGAAGCACGCGGGTGCGCGGCGGGCGACGGTACGGTTGGTGATCACCCCCGAATCGGTGCTGGTCGAGGTGGTCGACGACGGCAGCGGCCCCGGCCCGGCGGCGGTGCCGGGGCACGGCATCAACGGGATGCGGGAACGGGTCGCCGCGCTCGGCGGCACCCTCACCGCCGGGCCGGCCGACGGTGGCGGCTACGCGGTGCACGCCACGATTCCTGTGGCAGGCTTCCGACCGTGACGATCAGCGTGCTGCTCGCCGACGACCAGGCCCTGGTGCGGGCCGGATTCCGCAGCCTGCTGAGCCGAGGCCGGGACATCGAGGTGGTCGGCGAGGCGGCCAGTGGCGACGAGGCGGTCCGGCAGGCCCGTACCCTGCGCCCGGACGTCGTCCTGATGGACATCCGGATGCCGGGCCTGGACGGCCTCGCCGCCACCGAGCGGATCGTGACCGACCCGGCGATGTCCGGCTGCCGGGTCATCATCCTGACCACCTTCGAGACCGACGAGTACGTCTTCGCCGCCCTGCGGGCCGGAGCCAGCGGATTCCTCACCAAGGAGATCGAGCCGGCCCAGCTCCGCCAGGCGGTCGGGATCGTCGCCGCCGGCGAGGCGCTGCTGTCGCCGAGCGTCACCCGCCGGGTCATCGAGCAGTTCGCGCACCGGCCGGCGGCGGCCACCGACACCGGGGCGCGGCTGGCGGTGCTCACCGAACGGGAGCGCGAGGTGCTCCGGCTGGTCGCCACCGGGCTGTCCAACGAGCAGATCGCCGGGCGCCTCTTCATCAGCCCGCTGACCGCCAAGACCCACATCACCCGGGCGATCGCCAAGCTCGGCGTCCGGGACCGGGTCCAGTTGGTGATCGTGGCGTACGAGACCGGCCTGGTCCGCCCGGGCACTCCGGCCGAGCCACCGGGCTGAACCGGGCGCCCGCCGGCTCGGCGGCGAAACCCGGGCGATCCCGGGTCGGGCCAACGATTAGGCTTGCAGGGTTCTGTCCGGATGCCGCCGGGGGGCCGGCTGCCGCCCGAGAGCTGGAGTCTTGATGAGCACGACCGTCCTGCCCTCGTACGACGACGTCGTCGAGCGCTACGCCCCGGTGATCGGCCTGGAGACCCACGTCGAGCTGGGCACGAAGACCAAGATGTTCTGCGGCTGCCCGACCGACTTCGGCGGCGAGCCGAACACCCGGGTCTGCCCGGTCTGCCTGGGGCTGCCCGGCTCGCTGCCGGTGGCCAACAAGGCCGCGATCGAGGCGACCATCCGGATCGGTCTCGCGCTGAACTGCTCGATCGCGCCGTGGAGCCGGTTTGCCCGGAAGAACTACTTCTATCCGGACATGCCGAAGAACTACCAGATCAGCCAGTACGACGAGCCGCTCTGCGTGGACGGCTGGCTCGATGTGGAGATCGTGGGCGAGGATGGCCAGCCCGAGCTGTTCCGGGTCGGTATCGAACGGGTGCACCTGGAGGAGGACACCGGCAAGACCCTGCACGTCGGTGGCGCCACCGGGCGGATCCACGGCGCGACCGAGTCGCTGGTCGACTACAACCGGGCCGGCATCCCGCTGGTCGAGATCGTCACCAAGCCGATCCCCGGTACCGGCGCCAAGGCCCCGATCGTGGCCCGGGCGTACGTCACCGAGCTGCGGGACGTGATCCGCTCGCTGGGCGTCTCCGACGTCCGGATGGAGGAGGGCTCGCTGCGCTGTGACGTGAACACGTCGCTGTCGCCGGCCGGCTCCGCGGAGTGGGGCACCCGCACCGAGACGAAGAACGTCAACTCGCTGCGCTCGGTCGAGCGGGCGGTCCGCTCGGAGATGCTGCGCCAGGCGGCCGTCCTCGACTCCGGCGGCCGGATCGTGCAGGAGACCCGGCACTTCCACGAGGACACCGGGGACACCACGTCGGGCCGGTCCAAGGAGACCGCCACCGACTACCGCTACTTCCCCGAGCCGGACCTGGTGCCGCTGGCCCCGGACCCGGCCTGGGTCGCCGAGCTGAAGGCGGCGCTACCGGAGCTGCCCCGGGTGCACCGGAGGCGGTTGCAGCAGGAGTGGGGGCTGAACGACCACGACATGCAGTCGGTGCTGAACGCCGGTGCGGTCGAGCTGATCGAGCAGACCGTGGCCGCCGGCACCACCCCGTCCGGCGCCCGGAAGTGGTGGCTCGGCGAACTGTCCCGGCGGGCCAACGAGGCCGGTGTCGAGCTGGCCGCCGTGGGCGCCACCCCGGCCCAGGTGGCCGAGCTGCAGAAGTTGGTCGACGCGGGCAAGCTCAACGACAAGCTGGCCCGTACCGTGCTGGAGGGCGTGGTGGCCGGCGAGGGCTCGCCGAGCGAGATCATGGCCGCGCGGGGTCTGGAGGTGGTCTCCGACACCGGGGCGCTGACCGCGGCCGTGGACGAGGCGATCGCCGGCAACCCGGACATCGCGGCCAAGGTGCGGGACGGCAAGGTGGCCGCGGCCGGAGCCCTGGTCGGGGCCGTCATGAAGAGCACCCGGGGGGCGGACGCCAAGACCGTCCGCTCGCTGATCCTGTCCCGGCTCGGCGTCGAGGGCTGACCGTACCGGAAGGGCTCCGGTGGCCTGGCGATCGTTCCGACCCCGTGCTGCCCGGCGGCGTCAGCCCGTGGGGGTCGGGTCCGGCGGCGGCGCACCGGCCGGCGGGATGGGGCTGGCCGGAGTGGGGGTACCAGGGGTCGGGGTGGCCGGGACAGGCGGCTCCGGCTCCTCGACCACATGCCGTTCCAGGTTGACCTGCGCCTCGCCGGTGCCACCGAGCAGGATGTCGTCGTACGCCTGGAGCGCCCGCTGCTGGTCGAAGTAGAGCACCGACATCGCCAGCGGGGTCGGCTTGTCACCCTCCAGGCCGCGCAGCCCCGCCCCGCCGGTGGAGCCCTGCACCTGGAGCTGGGTCGGCATCGCGTCCGGCACCCGCGGCAGTTCGCGTACCTCGCGGTGGTGGGTGTGCCCGGCCAGCACCAGCGGTACGACGCCGGAGAGCGCGTCGGCCGACGCCGGATCGTGCACCAGGGCGATGTCGACCGGCTTGCCGGAGGCCCGGATCGTCGAGGCGAGCTTCTCGCCGGTCCCGGTCACCTGGTCGACCGTCTGCGGCAGGCTGCCGGACCCGGCCGGCGAGGTCTCCTTGTCCGGGGTGAACCGAGGGTCTCCGATGCCGGCTATAGTCAACCCGCCGACGTTGACGATCGAGTTGTCCAGCACGATCGCGTTCGGCTGCCGGCCGACGGCGGCGGCGGTGGCCGGCGAGTCGTGGTTGCCCCGGATGAAGACGTACGGGACCTTCAGCAGGCCGATGGAGCCGACGAAGGACGCCTCCGGCTCGCTGCCCCAGTCGGTGATGTCCCCGGTGTCGATCACCATGTCGATCTTGAACTGCTCCACCACCGTCCGGACCACCTGCCAGGCGGTCGGATTCAGGTGCAGGTCCGAGACGTGCAGCACCCGTACGGTGCCCTGCTCCTGGTCGAAGACCGGCAGGGTGGAGACGGTGGTGTAGAGCTGGCTGACGTTGCCGACCATCCGCTGGAGCTGGTCGGCGTACCGGCCGTAGTCGTTGGCGATCCGCCGGGCGTCACCGACGATCGCCGGGGCGTTGACCAGCAACCCCTCGTAGCGGGGCTCCTCGATCGAGTCCGGCCGGAAGGTCAGCGCGGCGATGCCCAGGCTGCCGCCGGTGATCACCAGCGCCAGCCCACCGGCCCAGGCCACCCGACGGGTACGCCGGAAGACCAGCGCCGCCAGGATCATGGTGGCCAGTACGGAGACCGCGACCGTGCGCACGCCGACCCGGATCACCCCGTTGGTCACGTCGCTGACGGCGGACTGGCTGGCCCGGCTGATGCTGGCCGGGTCGTCGATCAGCGCCTCGGTGCGCCGCTGGTCCAGCGAGCCGAGCCGGACCGAGAGGTGCGCCGGGCCGGCATGGCTGCTGAGTTCGAGCGCGCCGAGCGGCGGAATGGTGACCGTGGTGCCGCCGTCGACCGAGGGCGTGATCGCCATCTCCGCCCGGAACGGCCCGATGTCGGTCTGCATCCGCCCCCCGAGCAGGGCTCCGACCACGATCCCGACCACCGTGACGCCGATGATCGACAGGGCGAGTCCGGCCCGGCGGCTCGGTTTCGAGGTCAGGACGGCGCGGCCACCCCGTACGGCGGCACGCCCCCAGCGCAGCAGCGCCGCCGGGAGCAGCACACGCCGAACCGCCGGGGGTGGTGTGCCCCCGGCGGCTCGGGTGTCATTCCTCCGCCTGTCCATGCTCCATCATCACCTGCCCAAAGCGACATCTTCAAAACCCGCCGCAGGTCCCGCGCCATTTCCACCGCGGGTATGAGCTAGCTCTCCCACCCGGCCGGACGTGTCGGACGGCGGCGGCCCGGCCGGGGACGGTGCGGACATCTCCGGGACCGTGCCGGCGTGCTGTCCGTCCCGTCCGCCGGGGATGTCAGCTCTTTCCCGCCGCGCCACCGGAGAAGACCAGCCGGAAGATCCGGTCGTCCTCGGGGGCGGGGTCGCGCTTGCCGTCGTGGTTGGAAGTGGAGATCCACAACGAGCCGTCCGGTGCGGCGACCGCCGTACGGAGCCGGCCGTACTCGCCGACCAGCAGCGGGCGGGGCTGGCCCAGTACGGTGCCGTTGGCGGTGAGTTCCACCAGCCAGAGCCGCTCGCCCCGCAGGCAGGCCGCCACGAAGAGCCGGTCGATCATCGCCGCACCGGAACAGGACGCCTCGGCGGTGGTCCAGGTGACCAGCGGATCGACGTACTTCTCGGCGTCCGCGCCGCCTCCACCGCGCCCCTCGACCTCGGGCCAGCCGTAGTTCTTGCCCGGCGTGATCAGGTTGATCTCGTCCCACTGGTTCTGCCCGAACTCGGTGGCGTAGAGCCGCTTGTTGGCGTCCCAGGCGATGCCCTGCACGTTGCGGTGCCCGTACGACCAGACCAGGGAGTTCGGGAACGGGTTGCCCCGGGCCGGCTTACCGGCCGGGGTCATCCGGAGGATCTTGCCGCCGAGGCTCTTGAGATCCTGCGAGAGCCCACGCTCCGAGGCGTCCCCGGTGGTCGCGTAGAGAAAGCCGTCCGGGCCGAAGCCGAGCCGTCCGCCGTTGTGGATGCCGGAGAGCGGGATGCCGGTGACGATCGGTGTCGGCCTGGCGCCCAGGGTCAGCTTGGCGATCCGGTTGTCCTCGGACGTCGAGTAGTAGATGAAGACCGTCTTGTCCTGCTGGTAGGCCGGGGAGACGGCGATGCCGAGCAGGCCACCCTCGCCGGCCGCGTCGACCTCGTCGACGGTCTGCACGGTGCTGACCTTGAGCCCGTTCGTGTCGGACTCCGGGCCGACTTTGAGGATCTTGGCGGTGTCCCGTTCGGTCACCAGCGCGCCGCCGTCGGGCAGGAACGCGATGCCCCAGGGGATCTGCAGCCTGCTCGCGAGTACGGTGGCCGCGACCTGCTGCCCGGCCCCGCTCTGGCTGGGCGAGACGGACGGGGTGGGGAAGCTCGGCGGTTCACCGGCCGGGTCCGGTTCCGGCTCGCCGAAGGCACAGCCACTGGTGAGGAGTACGGCCGCCGCACAGAGCGCGACCGCCGCGCGCCGACGGCTGAGTCTGGGGTACGGACGAGCGCTCACCCGGACCAGGGTAGTCCGATCCCGTCGCGCGCCGTCGGTCCGCTCGATCATTGAGCCTTTTTCGACCTTCCCGTGCGGTCCGTGGTGTCCACCGGTGGAAGTCGGGGTGAACGCGTCGCGCTGTCCAGGTTGAAGAGGGTTCATTCCACCGATCTTCCGGAGTCGTCGCTGGTCGGGGCACCGGTCGGGTGATCGTGCCGGCCCGGCGCCGTTCGCCGGGTCGTCAGGACCGGTCGACCCGGCACCGTGACGAGTCGCGGCGGCCGGGGCGGGTTCCCGGAACGGCCGGGCTGAGGGCCATCCCAGACCCGATCAATAACCCTGGTAAGGAGCGAACGGTGCTGATAAGAAGAATCGGGCATGTCGCCCCGCAGATCGCCGGTCCGGCCGTGCGAAACTGCCCGGCATGGCGCTCGCGACCACATCGGAGCTGACGGAGCCGCCATCCCGGTCCACCCGACGGCGACCCACTCCCGGGCGGGTCGCCGCCGTGCTCGGCGTGCTCGGCGTCGGCTACCGGCTGGGACTGCTGCTCGCCGAGGTACCACCGAGCAACAGCGACGAGGCGGTCACCGGGCTGGTGGCCCGGCACGTCGCGCAGGGGCGGGAGTTCCCGCTCTTCTTCTACGGCCAGTACTACATGGGCGCCCTGGAGTCCTATCTCGCCGCGCCGCTGTTCGCGGTCCTCGGCTCGTCCACCTTCGTGCTGCGGTTACCCAACCTGCTGCTCTACGCCGCCTTCCTGGCGCTGATGTGGCAGCTCACCCGCCGGCTCTACACCCCCTGGCTGGCGGCGGCCACCGTCGGCCTGCTCGCCCTCGGCTCGGACCGGATCGTGAAGAACCAACTCATCGCGGGTGGCGGCTATCCGGAGATGAACCCGGCCGGCGCGCTGCTGGTGCTGCTGGCGGTCAACCTCGGACTCGGCGTCGTACGCCGGCCCGGCCCGGCGTACGCGGGCTTCGGGCTGGTCGCCGGACTCACCCTCTGGGACGACTGGCTGATCCTGCCGTACGTCGGCGCGGCCGCCGCGGTGCTGCTCGGGTTCGGGTGGCGGTCGCTGGTCAGCCCGGCCGGGGTGGCGCTCGGCGCCGGGCTGGCGGTCGGACTCGTCCCGATCGTGGCGCACAACCTGACCGCCGCGCCCGAACACCGCTCGCTGGCCGTCTACGCCGGACTCGGCGGCGGCGCCGGTTCGTGGCCGGAGCGGCTCTACGGCGGTGTCCTCCTCGGACTGCCGATGGGCACCGGGCTCTGCCCACCCGGCCGGTGCGCGCCGTGGCAGTTGTGGTGGGGAGTCGGCTATCCGGTGCTGCTGGCGGTCGCCGCCGTGCTGGCCTGGCGGGCGCTGCGCCAGGCCACCGATCGGACGAACCGGGCCCGGCAGGCCGGCCGACTGGCGCTGCTGGCCGGCGCAGCGCTCAGCCTGCTGGCGTACGCCGGCAGCGGTGCCGCCGCGACGACTCCGGTGGAGAGCGCCCGCTATCTCTCGGTACTGCTGATCTCGACGCCGGCCGTGCTCTGGCCGCTCTGGTCGGTGCTGACCCGGTCGGCCGGAGCGGGGCCATCGCGGCCGGCGACATCCACCGGGCCGGATGGTCCCGGCCGGTCGCACCTGGCCAGGGCGGTGCCGGCCGTCCGGCTGGCGGCGGCGACCCCGCTCGCCGGGCTCGCGGCCAGCATGGTGCTGGCCAGCGCCGCCCTGGTCGCGGCAAGCCCCGAGCTGGCCCGGAAGGCCGCCCAGCGCCGCGACCTGGTCGCCGGGCTCGACCGGCTGGGCGTGCAACGGTTCTACACCGACTACTGGACCTGCAACAACGTCATCTTCCTCAGCCGGGAACGGATCGTCTGCGGAGTGCTCGATGCCGATTTGCGGGCCGGCTGGGACCGCCATCCCCGCTATCCGAGACTGGTCGCCGAGGCGTACCGGCCGGCGTTCGTGCTCGCCGAGCGGTCCGCGCTGGACGCGGCGGTCCGGGCCCACCTGGGCGACACCGGCCTGCCGGTCACCGTGACCACCGTCGCCGGGCACCACGTCTACCAGCCGGCCGGGCCGGTCGGCCTGCCGGTGCGCTGACGCCGCCGGGACGGCTTCCGGCACCGGCAGCGGCAGCGGGGGAGCCGAGGGCGACCGCCGGTTCCCGGTCGCCGAGGACTATCGTCGGGGTCCGTGAAGGTGTGGATTCCCCATCCCGAGGGGCTGGAACTGCTCGGCCAGATCCCCGACGGCGTCACCGTGGAGATCGCCCCGGCGCCGGACCGGCTCCCCTCGGACCCGGCCGGAGTCCGGTTCTGGGTGCCGCCGTTCCTCGCCCAGGCCGCCGCGGTGCCGATCGTGGCCAAGCTGCCCGACCTGCGGGTGGTGCAGTTGCTCTCGGCAGGGGCGGACATCTGGGCCGGCCGGCTGCCCGGGCACGTCACCCTCTGCGACGCGCGCGGGGTGCACGACTCGTCCACCGCGGAGTGGGTGGTCACGGCGATCCTGTCGTACCTGCGGTCGTTCCCGGTCTTCGCGCGTGCCCAGGCCCGGCACGAGTGGTCGTACGACCAGGTCAACCCCACGGACGAGCTGGCCGGCAAGCGGGTACTCGTCGTCGGCGCGGGTTCGATCGGGACGGCCACCCGGGCCCGGCTGGCGCCGTTCGAGGTCGCCCTGACCATGGTCGCCCGGACCGCCCGCCCCGCCGAAGGGGTGTACGGAGTCGACGACCTGCCGGCGCTGCTGCCCGAGGCGGACGTGGTGGTGCTGCTGGTGCCGCTCACCGAGGCCACCCGTGGCCTGGTCGACGCCGGGTTCCTCGCCGCCATGCGGGACGGCGCCCTGCTGGTCAACGCCGCCCGTGGACCGGTGGCCGACACCGACGCCCTGGTCGCCGAGCTGGCGACCGGCCGGATCGCGGCGGCGCTGGACGTCACCGAGCCCGAGCCGCTGCCGGCCGGGCACCCGCTCTGGGACCTGCCCAACGTGCTGCTCACCCCGCACGTCGCCGGCTCGGTACGCGGGTTGCTGCCCCGCGGCTATCGGCTGGCCGGCGAGCAACTGCGCCGGTTCGTGGCCGGAACCCCGCTGATCAACGAGGTGGTCGACGGGTACTGACCGGGGCGGGTCAGTCGCCGGGCTGGTCCGGGGTGGGGCGGGGCTCGCCGAGCGGCTGGCCGCTGGCGGCGACCAGGCCGGGCAGGTCCGCGGCCCGGACCGCCGGCAGTGCCGCCGTACGGCCGTCCCGGAGGAGTGCCACCGCCTGGCCGCGCGGGTCGGACGCCAGCTCCACGATCTCCGACCAGGCGATCCTGCGCTCGCCCAGCAGCGCCCGGATCCGTACGCCGGCCCGGTCGGCGTCGGTGCCGGCCCGCCAGGCCCACACACCGACCGCCGCCGGCACCAGCAGCAGCGGGAGGAGATACCAGCGGGAGGTGGCCAGTGGCAGGGCGCCGAGGAACGCGATGACGGCGGCCACCCAGATCGCCTGGCTGTGCCGGAAGCGGAGTGTGCCGGTCTTACCCACCTGGCGATTTTCGCACCCCGGCCCGTCCGACCCGGCGCGGGCCTCGACCGGCCGGGCCGAGTGGGGTCGCCCGAACCGCTGGCCGGGCCGGGTAGAGCGGGCTTGACCGGCTGGGGGAAGATTCTCCGAGCAACCCGGAGTGGAAGACCCCTACCGTTGAACCTTTTCAACCTGGACGGCGGCGCGCACGCGCCTAGAAAGCCACCTGCGGCCACGACCGGCCACGGGGCGAGGCTGAAAAGGGTTCAATACGTAACCACGCCCCCTGCCGATCGTTGGGGGTTGATAGGACTGGTTTCGGCTGTTCGGCCGGACCGGACCTGACCTGCACCACGTCCGTGCCCCCTCTGCGAAGGCATCCCGCCATGTTCGTGGCGCACATCGCGGACGGCTCAGCCCGCCGGCTGGTCGTCCGGGTCACCGAGACCGGTGCCCCTCTGCTCTCCGTGGGCGTCCTGATCGCCGCTCACCTCGGCGCGCTGCCGCCCTATGCCGCGGTCGCGGTGACCGTCGGCGCGGTCGCCGCCGTGGCCGCCGCCCGGCTGGTCCGGCTCGCCATCCGACTACACCGGGGCGGCACCGGCTTCGGCCCGTGCCGGGGCGCCGGCTTCCTCGGCTTCGGTCTGGTCGCCAGCGTGCTCTCCTCGCTGGCCCTCTTTCTCTCGCCGGCCGAGGCCCGGTCGACGGTGGCGCTCGGCGGCCTGGCGCTGACGTTCACCCTCTACCTGCTCGGCATGGTGATGCTGCCCGGCGCCGCGAGCACGGTGTCGGTACGGCTGCGCCGGGCCTTCGACGGGCTGAGTCTCGGCATCAGTCTCGCCTTCTCGGCCTGGGTGATCCCGCCGGACACGCTGCCTCCGCTCGCCATGATCGCCGCGCTCTTCGCCGTCGTCGGTCTGCCGGTGGTCACCATCACCACGCTGCGGGCGTACGAGTACCGGCGCTCCGCCGCGCTCTGCGGCATCGGCGCCGGACTGGCGGTCTTCGGGCATTCGCTGATCGCGGTACTGGTCACCTACGGCGCACCGGCGACGGCGCTGCCGCTGGCCGCCATCTCGCTGGTCGCCGGCCCGGCGCTGATCGCCGCCGGTGCCCGGCGGGCCAATCCGGTGGCCCAGCCGAGCACCGCACCGACCGAGCCGCAGACCACCCTGACCGCCTATCCGCTGCTGACGATTCCGGCGATCCTGGCGACGCTCTCCGCGCTCTGGCATCTGGTCACCGTCGGCGAGTTCGACCACACCTCGATCCTGCTCGGCCTGGCCGTGATCCCGACCCTGGTGGTCCGGGAGGTGCTGGTGATGCTGGACATCCGGCGGTACGCCAAGCGGCTGAGGGAGCAGGAGGCGCACTTCCGCTCGCTGGTCTCCGGGGCCAACGACCTGACCATGATCGTCGGCGAGGACCTGCTCATCCGCTGGCAGTCGCCGACCGCGGCCCGGCTCTTCGGGCTCTCCGACGCCGACGTGCGGGGTCGGGCGTTCCCCAACCTGATGCATCCGGACGACGCCGCCGACGTCACCCAGGTGCTCACCGACGTGCTCGCCGGGCGTGACGTGCCGACCGGGCGCCCGCAACTGGTCACCGCCCGGCTGCTGGACGGGCACGGCGCCTGGCGGGACACCGAGTCCACCGTCAGCGACCAGCGGGCGGTGCCCGAGGTGGCCGCCCTGGTGGTGCACGTCCGGGACGTCAGCGAACGGCAACGGCTGGAGCGCAAGCTCAACGAGCTGGCCTTCACCGACGAGCTCACCGGGCTGGCCAACCGCCGGGAACTGATGCGGACCATCGTCACCCAGCGGGCGATGCCGGGGCACAGCGGCGCGCTGCTCGTGATCGACCTGCACGGCATGTCCGGGATCAACGACGTGCACGGGCGGCAGATGGGCGACGCCGTACTGGCCGAGGCGGGGCGGCGGCTGAAGACCGGGGTCGGTGCCGCCGACGTGGTGGCCCGGCTGGGCGGGGACGAGTTCGCGGTGGTGACGGTGGACCGGCCGGTGCTGGCGTACGCGATGGGCACCCGGCTGCTGACCGCGCTGACCGAGCCGTATCCGATGCCCGGCGCGGTGTTGCACCTCGGCACCAGCATCGGCCTCGCCGACCTGTCCGGCGGGGACGGTGTCGACGACGTACTCCGCCGGGCCGACCTGGCCAGGCTGCGGGCCCGGCAGCTCGGTCGCAACCGCGTCGAGTGGTACGACGACGAGCTGGAGGAGCAGTTCACCCGGCGGCTCGACCTGGAGCGCGAGCTACCCGGTGCGGTGCAGCGGGGCGAGCTGGACCTGGTCTACCAGCCGGTGCTCGACCTCGATGACCAGCAGCCGGTGGGGACCGAGGCGTTGCTGCGCTGGCGGAGCCCGGCGCTCGGCACCGTGCTGCCGGCCGAACTCCTGCCGGTGGCCGAGGACCTGATGCTGGTGGAGGAACTGGGCCGCTGGGTGCTGGACACCGCCTGCCGGCAGCTCGCCGCCTGGTCGCAGCGGCCCCGACGGCTCTGGATGTCGGTCAACATCTCGTCCCGCGAACTGACCGCGTCCGACTTCGTCCGCTGGGTGAGCACCTCGCTGGCCGAGCACCGGGTCGAGCCGGACCGGCTGGTGCTGGAGATCGCGGAGCCCCGGGGCGGGGTCGACGTGCCGGCGGTGGTGACCCAGCTCGCCGGGTTGCGGGCGCTCGGCGTACGGACCGCGTTGGACGACTTCGGCAGCGGGCAGGCGTCGCTGGCACAGCTCCGCCGGCTGCCGGTCGACTTCCTCAAGGTCGACCGGACCCTGGTGACCGAGGGCGGCAACCGGGAGGGCGGCGGCAAGCCCTTCATCGACGTACTCGTCAGCCTCGGCAAGCGGTTCGGCTTGGAGATCATCGCCGAGGGGCTGGAGTCGCCGGGGCAGGTGGAGCAGGCCCGCAAGGCGGGCTGCAAGCTCGGCCAGGGGTACGCACTGTCCCGACCCGCTCCGGCAGAGCGGGTCGAGGCGTATCTGGAGGAGTTCCCGAGCCCGTCCCGCTGACGACCGCGCGACCGACCGACGACCGACCGTCCGGTCGGCCCGACGGGCGCCTGGTCAGCCGGCCGCGTAGCCCGGCATCGGGTACGCCGCCAGCAGGTCCCGGACCTCGCCGGCGATCCGGTCGAGGGCGGCCTCGTCGTCCTTGAGCGCCGCGGTGACCGCCTCGTCCATCCAGGCCGCGACCTGCGGCATCTGCTCCTCGGTCAGGCCCCGGGTGGTCAGCGCCGGGGTGCCGAGCCGGATGCCGGAGGGGTCGAACGGCTTGCGCGGGTCGTACGGGACGGTGTTGTAGTTCAGCTCGATGCCGGCCCGGTCCAGCGCCTGGGCGGCCGGCTTGCCGGCGATGCCCTTGCTGGTCAGGTCGGCGAGGATCAGGTGGTTGTCGGTGCCGCCGGAGGAGAGCGTGAAGCCCCGCTCGACCAGCGCCGCCGCCAGCGCCCTGGCATTGGCGACGACCTGGTGGGCGTACCGGCGGAAGTCCTCGGTGCCGGCCTCCCGCAGCGCGACCGCGATGCCGGCGGTGGTGTGGTTGTGCGGGCCGCCCTGCAGGCCCGGGAAGACGGCCTTGTCGACGGCGGCGGCGTGCTCGGCGGTCGTCATGATCATGGCACCGCGCGGTCCCCGCAGGGTCTTGTGCGTGGTGGTGGTGATCACGTCGGCGTACCCGACCGGCGACGGGTGGGCACCGCCGGCGACCAGGCCGGCGATGTGCGCGATGTCGGCCACCAGCACCGCACCGACCTCACGGGCGATCTCGGCGAAGCCGGCGAAGTCGATGGTGCGTGGCACGGCCGTGCCGCCGCAGAAGATCAGCTTGGGGCGTTCCCGGCGGGCCAGGTCGCGCACCTCGTCCAGGTCGATCCGGCCCGTTTCGGCCGAGACGCCGTAGCGGATCGGGTTGAACCACTTTCCGGTGGCCGAGACCGACCAGCCGTGCGTGAGGTGGCCGCCCATCGGCAGCGCCATCCCCAGCACCGTGTCGCCGGGGGAGAGGAACGCCAGGTAGACCGCCAGGTTGGCCGGGGAGCCCGAGTACGGCTGCACGTTGGCGTGCGCGACACCGAAGAGTTCCCGGGCCCGGGTCACCGCCAGCGTCTCGATCGGGTCGACGAACTGCTGGCCCTCGTAGTAGCGGCGGCCGGGGTAGCCCTCGGAGTATTTGTTGGTCAGCACCGTGCCGCTGGCCTCGAGGACGGCGGTCGAGACGTAGTTCTCGGAGGCGATCATCCGCAGCTTGTCGTGCTGCCGGGTCGCCTCGGACTCGATCAGCGTCGCCAACTCCGGGTCGGCGGCGGTCAGGCTGGGAATCGGTGGTACGTGCACGGTGGTCGTCCTCCTGGCTGGTCTCCGCCTCGCCGCCGATGCTATCGGTTACCGGGCCGGCCACCTCAGCCGCCGCCCGCGCGGCCGGGGGCATGAGCGACTGGGCGGACGGTTTCGTCGCCCGGCGACTGCGCTCAGGGCTGCCGGGGCGGTGCGGTGCTGCCGCGCGGGATGAGGTGCGCGGTCTCGTCCTGGAAGTCGCCGAGCGGCTGCCCGGCGATGGCGGCGAGGAGCCGGCCGGCGGCGTGCGCCCCGTGTGCCGGGATGTCCCGGTGCAGCGCGGTCAGCGGCGGGTGCACGAGTCGGCAGAGCGGCGAGTCGTCCCAGGCCACGATGGAGACGTCGGACGGCACGGCCAGCCCCATCTCCTGGGCCACCGACAGCCCGGCGATCGCCATCACGTCGTTGTCGTACACGATCGCGGTCGGCCGGTCGGCGGAGCTGAGCAGGCGTCGGGTGGCCCGGGCGCCCTCCTCGCCGCTGTAGTCGGACGAGACGGTGACCGTACGGTCGAGGCCGAGCCGGCGGCAGGCGGTGCCGAAGGTCTCGGTGCGGATCTCGGTGTGCAGCAGCCCGGGCAGGCCGCCGACCCGGGCGATCTGGCGGTGGCCGAGCGCGACCAGGTATTCGAGCACCTCGGTCAGGGCGAGGGCCTCGTCGGACCAGACGTGGTCGAGCCCGCCGCTGTGCCTCGGCACGCCGATCACCACCGCCGGCAGGCGCAGGTCCTCCAGCACCGGCACCCGGCGGTCGTCGACCCGCAGGTCGCAGACGAGTACGCCGTCCACCCGCCGCTCGCCCCACCAGCGCCGGTAGACCGCGATCTCGGCCTCCGGGCTCGCCACCACCTGGAGGGTCAGTGCGTACGACCGGGCGGAGAGTTCCGCCTCGACCCCGCTGATCAGCTCCATGAAGAACGGCTCGATGCCGAGGATCCGGGCGGGTCGGCAGAGCGCCAGCCCGACCGCGTTGGCGTTGGCTCCGGAGAGTGCCCGGGCCGCGCTGTTCGGGTTGAAGCCGATCTCCTGGGCGATGGCGAGAATGCGTTGCCGGGTGGCGTCCGAGACGCCGGGCTGTCCATTCAGGGCGTAGGAGACGGCGCCCTTGGAAACCCCGGCCCGCCGGGCCACATCCGCGATTGTCGGCCGCTTCACCCGGCGCTCCTTCGTCTGCGACGACCCGGGTACCGGGTGGGCCGGTCGGGTCACCTGCACGCTTGCGTCGTGCTGCCGCGCGAGCCGGTAAAGCTCGTGCAAGCCACGGGAGTGAACTTTTCCGGTTAAGGATAGCGATGCGGCAATCTTGCCGACAGTGCCGGTCGGCCGGCACGGGCTCCGGAGAGCGCCCGGATATTTCGAGGTGGAGGACGGCGGGTAAGGGCTTACCTGGGTCACTCGACCATCGATTGTCGACCATTCGCGGCCGATTCGGGGGCCGTTGACAGGGCGCAGGGGCGCCCGTACGGTGACTTTACTTATCCGGTTCAGTCGGCATCTCTCGATGTCTTGGCCGTGCCTCCCGGTCCGGCGACGGTGCCCTCCACCAGGGAAGGCGCGCCGAGGTCGCGACCGGCCGGGATCCGAGAAATGGTCGGTCGCGACCCGAGGAATTGAGGTGCCCGTGACGTCCTGGCAGAGCCTGCACGACGGTTGGTCGCTGACCGCGATCGGCAACCCGGAGGTCCCGGAGGCGGTCGCGTCCGCCCCGGTCCCGGCCACCGTGCCCGGCTGCGTGCACACCGACCTGCTCGCCGCCGGACTGATCCCGGACCCCTACCTCGACGAGCACGAACTCATGCTGGGCTGGATCGGCCGTACCGACTGGTGCTACCAGACCACCTTCCGGTGGGACGGCGGCGACGGCGACCGGGTGGACCTGGTCTGCGCCGGCCTCGACACAGTGGCGACGGTCACCCTCAACGACGTCGAACTCGGCCGCACCGCCAACATGCACCGGAGCTACTCCTTCGACGTCCGGCGGGTGCTGCGGGCCGGCGACAACGTGCTGCGGGTGCGGTTCGACTCGGCGTACCGCTATGCCGAGGCGGAGCAGCGGCGGCTCGGCGCCCGGCCGAAGGCGTACGCGACGCCGTTCAACTTCATCCGCAAGATGGCCTGCAACTTCGGCTGGGACTGGGGCCCCGAGCTGGTCACCGCCGGGATCTGGCAGGAGATCGGGTTGCGCACCTGGCGGACGGCCCGGCTGGCCGAGGTCCGCCCGCAGGTCACCGTCGCCGGTGCCGAGGGCCGGGTCCAGGTACGCGTCGAGGTCGACCCGGCCGACGACGGCGACCCGGCCGTGCCACTCACCGTCCGGGCCACCGTGGCCGGCGAGGTCGCCGAAACGGTGCTCGGGCCGGGGCAGCGCGGCGCCGAGCTGACCGTCACCGTCGCCGACCCCGAGCTGTGGTGGCCCCGGGGGTACGGCGCGCAGCCGCGCTATCCGCTGGCCGTCACGCTGCACGCCGGGGAGCGCGAGCTGGACGGCTGGCACCGGCAGATCGGCTTCCGCTCGGTACGCCTTTCCACCGCCGCCGACGAGCACGGCTCGGCGTTCACCGTCGTCGTCAACGACCTGCCGATCTTCGCCCGGGGCGTGAACTGGATTCCGGACGACTGCTTCCCGCACCGGGTGACCCGGCAGCGCTACGCGGAACGCCTCCGCCAGGCCTGCGACGCCAACGTCAACTTCCTGCGGATCTGGGGCGGCGGCCGGTACGAGTCCGAGGACTTCTACGACCTCGCCGACGAGCTGGGCCTGCTGGTCGGGCAGGACTTCCTCTTCTCCTGCGCCGCGTACCCGGAGGAGGAGCCGCTCCGCACCGAGGTCCGGGCCGAGGCGGCCGAGCAAATCGTCCGGCTGGCCAGCCATCCGAGCCTGGTCCTCTGGTTCGGCAACAACGAGAACATCTGGGGCTGGCACGACTGGGGCTGGCAGGCGGAGCTGGCCGACCGGACCTGGGGCGCGGGCTACTACTTCGAGCTGCTGCCCGGCCTGCTGGCCGAGCTGGACCCGAGCCGGCCGTACTGGCCGGGCAGCCCGTGGTCGGGGCGGCCGGATATCCACCCGAACGACCCGGCGCACGGCAGCATGCACATCTGGACGGTCTGGAACCAGCTCGACTACACCCACTACCGGGACTACCTGCCCCGGTTCGTCGCCGAGTTCGGCTGGCAGGGCCCGGCCAGCTACGCCACGCTGCGCCGGGCGATCCCCGGCCGGGAACTCGCCGAGGACTCGCCCGCGATGGCGCACCGGCAGAAGGCCGGGGACGGTCAGCTCAAGCTGGCCCGAGGGCTCGACGCGCACCTGCCGGCACCGCGCGACTTCGACGACTGGCACTACCTGACCCAGCTCAACCAGGCCCGGGCGGTCAGCGTCGGGGTGGAACACCTGCGGTCGTACCGGCCGGTCTGCATGGGCAGCCTGGTGTGGCAGCTCAACGACTGCTGGCCGGCCACCTCCTGGGCCGCCGTCGACGGTGACGGCCGCCGCAAACCCCTGTGGTACGCGCTGCGCCGCGCGTACGCCGACCGGCTGCTCACCATCCAGCCGAGGCAGGGCGGGCTGGCCCTGGTCGCGGTCAACGACGGCGGTACCCCGTGGACCGGGCGGGTGGACGTGACCCGGCTGACCCTGGCCGGCGAGCCGAGGGGCAAGGCGTCGGTCGAGCTGTCCGTGCCGCCGTACTCGGAATACACCTGGCCGCTGCCGGCGGACGTCGCCAGCCCGGACGACCCGCGCGCCGAACTGCTGGTCGCCGATCCCGGCGGGGACGGCGAGCGGAGCTTCTGGTTCTTCGCGGAGGACCGCGAACTGGCCTACCCACCGGCCCGGTACGAGGCCACGGTCGAGCCGTCGCCGGACGGCGTGCGGGTGCGGGTGACCGCCCGGACGATCCTGCGCGACCTGGTGCTCGCCCCGGATCGGCTCGATCCGGCGGCAGAGGTCGACGAGGCGCTGGTCACGCTGCTGCCGGGGGAGTCGGCCACCTTCACCGTACGGTCCGCGGCACCGCTGGACCCGGCGGCGCTCACCGCCCGTCCGGTGCTCCGCTGCGTCAACGACATGGTGCCGCAGCACTGATCCGCAGCACCTGATCCGCAGCACCACCTGATCCCGCACCCCTGTTACCGGTCGCCACCGACCCGACGCACGTCTCGGTCACCGCTCCCGGAAGGACCACCACCGCCGATGAGCGCGTCACCTCAGCGGTGTTGCGGCTTGTCGTCGTCGATCTGGGTGAAGGTGACGGTGTCGGGGAGGTAATTCGGGAAGCTGAGTGTGATGACGAGGACGTTGTCGACCGTGTCCGCGTCCTGCACGCTCCCCAGCCCGAATCCCTGCCAGTTGCTCCAGTTCGTCGGGGTGAACTGGAGCATCACCGGCTGGCTGATCCACCCGCCGGTGCCTCGCATCGTCATCTGGAGGAAGGCCGCCTCGGCCGGCGGGTGGCTCAGGCGTACCCGGAAGGAGGCGCCGGTGCCCTCCGGGATCGAGGTCGAGGCGGGCTCGGCGATCACCCTCGGGAAGTCGCCGACGGCGGCCTGGGCCGGTCCGGCGGGGGCGACGATCGCGACGGCGGCGAGCGCGAGCGCGCCGACCGCGCTGAACCAGCGGCGTACGGGAATGACAGGCATCGGAAACCTTTCGGGCAGGAATGGACGTCACGGCGGCACCGCCGGAGCCCACCAGCGGTGCTGATCTGCGTGCCCTACCCGCGCGAGGTATCGAGATCCTCTCATATCCCGAGGGCGATCGGTACCTGGAGAGGCATGGCGATGGACGCGGCATGTGCTGTCCCGCCCGCTCGACGAACTGGACCGCGGCATTGAGTGCGCTAAGAAACAACAGAGCCGACAGGTGTCTGATGTCTGTCATTTCCTGGGGCCACACTCGTGTGGCCTCGCCACCATATGCAAGTCGATGAGCAGGGCAAACTTGATCAATAGATTGACTGCTATCGTCGGCTGCGGGGGTGGCGGAGGGGCTTGAGATGTTGAATCCGGATGGGTTCGGTACTGATACGGACGTCCTACGGAAGTACGCGGTCCACCTGGATCAGGTGGCAGAGGATCTCAAGCCGCTACAGGAGAGATTTGCCGGCGGAGGGCCGGCAACGATCCCGATCGACGCGTTCAGTAGCCGTACCGGCTGGCTTCATCTGATGGCCGAGGAGCTTCGGGCGTTCCGGGATACCTATGCGGACGCACAGCCCGGGACGGAGTGGCGCCTGCGCCGGATCCGGGATGCCATCAGGGAAGCCGGTCGCCTGCTCGGCGAGGCGGCTGACGAGTACGACCGCAGCGACCGGGGCGCCGCCGGCCGGACCGGGGCGGCCGGCCGATGACTCTCGCACTGCCGGAGGCGGCCCACGTCCTCAGTGGGGTCGCCCGCCTGGTCGGCGTCGACGACCCGATCAAGATGCTCAAGGAGTTCCAGCAGTTCGTCGACACGGACGAGTTCCAGCGTGCGGCTACCGAGGTGTGGGGCACGAGTCCTACCTCCTCGCCGACCTCGTCAGCCGAGCATCCCGGACGAGGGGCAGCCGTTCGTCCTACGCCGCAGGGCGCTGGTATGGATATTGGCCCTGCAACCGGTCGTGTGGCTGGGCATCCTCTCGCCGCTGTGCGTTCCGGCCATCGCTCCGTCCGGAGTGCCGTGGACCCTGCTGGTGCTGGTCCTGCCCTTCCTGATCGTGATGCTCTTCGGCATCCTCCGCGTCATGCCGAAGGTGACCGGGATCTGGCTCGCCGCCGATCCGGGCGGGGTCTGGGTGCGGGCACGGAGTCGCACCGGCACGGATGCCTTCGCGATCCGGGCGCCCTGGAGCCACATCGAGTCCATCTTCGCGATCCAGACGAGTCGTACGGGCATCTCAGGCGGCCCCTGGACGCTGGTGGTCCGGGTCAAGGACCTGCCCACCACGCTGCGTCAACCAGATCGGCAGGAGGCAGACCGCGCCACGTTCACGGTGAGCACCTGGCTCTCGAACTACTCGGCCCGAGACGCCATCGACGTGCTCACCCGGCTCGCTGCTGGACGCGCCCCGATCGGTTGAGCACCCCACCGGGGTGGCGCCGCATCACTTGTTGAAGGTGCGGATCAGGTCCAGGAAATGCCGAAGCCTGTGCACGTCGGCGGCCTTCACCGGGTCCGGGTTGACGTGCATCACGCCGTTGCGCAGTCGACGGCGTACACATCGGCACGATGCACCGGTTCAAGGGACTCGAATATCAACGAATCATCATCGCCGGAGTCAGCGACGGACTGGTCCCCCGACCCCGGTTTCCGGGTCGGCCCCTCGCGCTTTGCGGATGCGGGACGGTCCGGCGGCGGTGCCCGTGTCGATTCTCACACCGGGAAAGTGATTAATCGTCACTATAGGGATTCATTCGAATCTAAAGCTAGAATCCTGACGAACAGCGACGTTCCCCTCTTAGGCCAATTATCGGAAACGCAGTCGTGTCCGGACCGGCAACGACCTCCGCCGTTCGTGTGGCGGAGCCGGAGGAGGAACCATGTCGCCCACGACGTTCGGCCTGGCCGAGACATCGCACCGGCTTCGCGCCTGGGTCCGCCGGGACCTACGGTACGACCTACCGGCCTCGCTCGTCGTCTTCCTGGTCGCCGTGCCGCTGTCGCTGGGCATCGCGGCCGCCTCCAACGCCCCGGTGGCCGCCGGCCTGATCGCGGCCGTGGTCGGCGGGGTGGTCGCCGGCCTGTTCGGCGGCTCGCCGCTCCAGGTCACCGGCCCGGCCGCCGGGCTTACCGTGGTCGTCGCGGAGTTGGTGAGCCGGTTCGGCTGGGCCGCCACCTGCGCGATCACCGCTGCGGCCGGGCTGTTGCAGGTCGCGTTCGGGTTGTGCCGGCTCGCCCGGACCGCGCTCGCCCTCTCGCCGGCGATCGTGCACGGCATGCTCGCCGGGATCGGCGTCACGATCGTGCTCGGGCAACTGCACGTGCTGCTCGGTGGCGAACCCGGCACCACACCACTGCGCAACCTGATCGACCTGCCGGCCCAACTGGCGACCCGGCACGACCACGCGGCGCTGATCGGGCTCACGGTGATCGGGCTGCTGGTGCTCTGGCCCCGGCTGCCGAGACCGGTCCGCCGGGTACCCGGCCCGCTCGTCGCGGTCACCCTGGCCACCCTCGCCGCCATGGTCTGGAACGACGTCGACCTGGCCCGGGTGGAGATGCCGGGGTCGCTGCTGGCCGCCGTACACCTGCCGGCGCTGCCCGACCGGGACTGGTCGGCCGTCGCCGCCGCGGTACTGACCGTCGCCGTGATCGCCAGCGTGGAGAGCCTGCTGTCGGCGACCGCCGTCGACCGGCTGGCCGCCGACCGGGCCGCCCGGGACGGCCGCCGGTCCACCCCGACCAACCTGGACCGGGAGATGATCGGCCAGGGCCTGGCGAACGGCTTCTCCGGCCTGCTCGGCGGGCTGCCCGTCACCGGTGTCATCGTGCGCAGCTCCACCAACGTCAACGCGGGGGCCCGGAACAGGGGCTCCGCGGTCCTGCACGGTGTGTGGGTCCTGCTCTTCGCGGTCCTGCTGGTCGTACTCGTCGAGCGGATCCCGATGGCCGCGCTGGCCGGGCTCCTCGTCGTGGTCGGCCTGCAACTCGTGAAGATCTCCGACATCCGGCGGGTACGCCAGCACCGCGAACTGACCGTCTACGTCGTCACCGCCCTCGGCGTGGTGGTCTTCAACCTGCTGGAGGGGGTCCTGATCGGACTCGTTCTGGCGGTCGTGCTGATCCTCCGCCGGGTGGTCTGGGCCACGGTGCAGGCCGAGCGGGTACGCGCCTGTCCGGCGGGCCGCGAGCACTGGTCCGTGCACGTCGAGGGGACGCTCAGCTTTCTCGCCATCCCGCGGCTGGCCATGGTCCTCGGGCGGGTGCCGCCGGGCAGCACCGTCGACCTGGAACTGGTCACCGACTTCCTCGACCACGCGGCCTTCGACCACCTCGACTGGTGGGTACGACAGCACGAGAGCACCGGCGGGCGGGTACACCTCGACGAGGTGGGTCCGGCGGCCCTGCGCGGCGACCACCCCCGGCCGTCCCGGCGGATCCACGCCCTGGTGCCGCCGCGCTGGTTCTCGCCCTGGTCGAGTTGGCAGGCCCGGCACCCGGACGGGGCGGGCGAGCCGAGCCGCGCCGACCAGCCCGGATCGGCGCTGGCCGCGCTCCGGCCGCTGCACGTCGGGGTACGCGAATACCACCGCCGTTCGGCAGCCCGGCTGCTGCCGTTCCTCACCGAACTGGACGGTGGGCACAAGCCGCACAGCCTCTTCCTGACCTGCGCCGACGCCCGGATCCTGCCCAACGTGATCACCAGCAGCGGGCCCGGCGACCTCTTCACGGTGCGCAACATCGGCAACCTCGTCCCCGCCGACCACACGGCGGAGTCCTCGGTGGCGGCCGCCGTCTCGTACGCCGTCGAGGTGCTCTGCGTGCCGGCGCTGCTGGTCTGCGGGCACTCCGGGTGCGGGGCCATGCAGGGGCTGCTCGGCGGGCGCGACGAGGAGGAGAGCCACGTCGGGCGCTGGTTGCGGTGCGGGCGGCCGAGCCGGGCGGCGTGGCGGGCCGGACATCCGGTCGGGCTGGCCGCCGCCCGGGACGGTCGCGCCGAGGTCGACCAGTTGGCGATGGTGAACGTCGCCCGCCAGGTCGCGGTGCTCCGGGAGTTCCTCGCCGCCCGCGGCGTCGGGCCGGCGAAGGTGTCGGTGCAGGGGCTGTTCTTCGACATCCCGACCGGCCTGCTGCTGGTCCTCGACGAGCAGCGCCAGCGGTTCACCTCGCCGCCGGACCAGGAGTTGGAGATCAGTGGCGCGGGTTTCGTCCGACCCTAGGCCGGTGCGGCCGGCTCCGGGGGGACACCTCTCGCGAGGTCCGGGGGTTCGGCACGATAGTGCCACGGCGGTGGCGTGGCAAGGACTTCTGATGTGTGAGATCTGCGTCCTGTGTGGAGCGGGCCGGACAAGTGGCGCAGGCAACTCCCGGCGGTCATTCAGGTTCGGCGCCGGGCGACGTACGTTCCCGACTTGTGAAGATCTTTCCAGGCAAGTCGACCCTTTCCCGACGTTCGCTGCTGGCCGCCGGTGGACTGACCGCCGTCGGTTCCGTCGCCCTCGCCGGGTCGGCCGCCGCGCAGCCCTCCGGCGACGCGCCCGTCGACAACCCCCGGGCCGCCGTCGCCCGGCTGCTGGACGGCAACCGTCGCTTCGTCCAGGGCCGGGGGCGGCATCCGCACCAGTCCCCCCGGTACATCCGCGATCTCGCCGACGGGCAGGACCCGTTCGCGATCGTCGTCGGCTGCGCCGACTCGCGGGTACCCCCGGAGGTCCTCTTCGACCAGGGCCTCGGTGACCTGTTCGACAACCGGGTCGCCGGCAACATCGTCGACACCCTCATGCTCGGCAGCATCGAGTACGCCGTCGAGCACTTCGCCCCGCCGGTGCTGCTGGTCCTCGGCCACGAGCGGTGTGGTGCGGTCTCCGCCGCCGTGCAGACGATCGAGAGCGGTGGCACCGCCCCGGGCGCGATCCAGGCGATCGTCGAGGCGCTGCGTCCGGTCGTCGAGCCGCTGCTCGGCGGGCCGGGCGACGTGGTGGAGGCGTCGGTCCGGGCCAACGTACTGGCCCAGGCGCGGCACCTCGCCGAGGCCAGCGAGAACATCGGCGAGAAGGTGCACGCCGGTGAACTGGCGATCGTCGGCGCGCGGTACGACCTGGACAACGGCCGGGTCACGCTGGTCGACTGAAAACCCGTACCGGTGCGGCTCGGGCGTCCGGTGCCCACCCGGGCCGAGGTGACGCGGTCAGGACCGTCCCTGGTCCTGGCCGGCAAACGGCGCCGGCGCCCGCGCCGCCGCTGACGGCGGCGCGGGGGCGGCGCGGCGACCGCTCGGACCCGGACTATCGGTGCGGGCCGTTGGCCCGGGACCAGAGCGGGCCCCAGCCGCCGTCGGTCAGCCACGACGAGGGCAGCAGCAGCCCGTGTGCGGCGATCCGGTCCCAGAACCCGTCGGGTACGCCGCCCAGCTCGATCGCGTCGGGCCAGCCGGACTGCCAGCCCTCGTCCCGGAGCGACGACTGCGGAAAGCCCGGCACCCGCACCCGGCGACGCGGCACCACGACGGTCACGTCCGGAGTGGACGGCAGGGCGTGCGGGTTCCCGGCGGGCGGGCCGCCCCAGGAGGTCACCGCCAGCGCGGCTGCCCGGAGCAGTCCGAGGTGCGGCCGGGCACGTACCGCGTCGGCCAGCTCGGCGGCGTCCTGCCGGAGCAGGGTGCCCAGGGCGGCGCGCAGCCGCAGCGCGACCAGGTCGGCGGTACGGGCGACGGCGACCTGCCCGACCCGGGCCAGCGGCCGGAGCGAGCCGGGCAGCGGCGCGTCCACCAGCAGCGGGGCCAGCCGGTCCAGTGTGGGCGGTGCCGGGGCGCCGGGGCGGGACGGGGCCAGGGCCCGCACCGCGCGGGCCAGTGGGCGGTGCCCGCTCGCCTGCCACAGCGCGACCAGACCGGGTCCGGCCGGGTCGGCCAGGGTGGCCCGACAGGCCCGGGCGACGGCGGCCGGGGTGGCCCGGCGCAGCGCGGTGAGCGCGTCGTGCGGGTCGGACGCCGGTGTCGCCGGTGCGCCGGCCAACCAGGTTGCCAGGACCGCCAGCGTCTCGACCGCCCGTACGGCTTCCGGCTCGGCGACCGTCGCCGCCGTCAGTTCGTCCAGGCGGTGGCCGAGGTCACGCAGCACCCGTACGGCGGGTCGGGGCCGGGCGGCCCGGGCTGGCCGGTCGGAGGCGGTCTCGTCGTGCGGGCCCGCCCGGCGCGGCTGCGGGATCGCGCGCTCGGGCGGGGCGACGGCGCGGAGCCAGCTGGCGGTCCGGCGCAGCAGCACCGGATCGGGATCCTCGTTGAAGCGGGCCCGGATCTCTTCGAGCCGCCAGCCGCGCGCGCTCGGCCGCAGCTCGGCGTTGACCAGGATGCGGCCGTCCGGCGCGCGGAGGGCGATCAGCGCACTCCGGCCCCGGGTCGCGTCCTCGACGTAGTGCGGACCGGCGATGCAGTTGCCCATGTAGTGCGACCAGTCCGCCAACTGCCGGGCCGTCCGGGCCAGCTCGATCCGGGCGTCGGTGCCGGGCAGCACCGTACCGTCGAAGTGCTCGACCGGGGCCGGCACGGCGAAGGCGGCGGTCAGCGCGGTGGCGATGGTGGCGTCGTCGACCAGCCCGGCGACCAGTTCCGGCCAGCTCCGGCAGCGGGGCGGTACCTTCGCACCGAGGTCCACCAACTGTGCGGCGCCGGCCACGGCGAGCGGGATGGACTGCGACCGGGGCACCAGGGGCTCGTCCGGCGGTGCCGGATCGGTGTCGGCGGTCGGGCCGAGCCGGTGCGGGGAGATCACGGCGTGCGGGTGGCCGTTGAGCTGGGCGAGCGCGTCGGCGAGTTCGGCGTACCAGAACAGGTCGCCGATGGTCTCGACCTCGGCCACCGGGCGGTGCGGTGCGGCGCGCAGCCGGTCGGCCAGCGCTGGGAGCGGCGGCTCCGCACCGAGGATCGGCTGCTGGTCCCAGCGCTCGGCCCGGCCCGGCGACAGGTAGCCCACCCGGTCCCGCCATACGGTCAGTGGCGTGCCGGCCCAACCGGCGAGCTGTTCCCGGAGCGAGACCGAGTCCTCGCCGACGAGCGAGCCGACGAGGTCGTCGACGGCGTCCAGCACCACCCGGCCGTAGTCGCGGGCCCGGGCCAACCGCTGCCCGAGGTAGCTCGCCGCCCGGGAGTCGAGCGGCTCGCCGAGCCGGTTCCGGGCGAGGATGTCCCGCAGGTACGACCCAGGGCGGGCCGGGATGCCGGTGAGGCCGGCGCTCCGCCGGGCCGACAGCGACGCCTCGGCCCGGGACAGTTCGGCGGCCGCCGCCTCGATCTCGTGCCGGTGTCCGGCCAGGGCGGCGTCGAGGCCGCGGTCGACCGCAGCGACCGCGACCCGGGCCAGCACCGTCGCCGCCAGCGCGTCCCGGAGCACCCGGGTTGCTCGGGTCAGCCAGTATCCGGCCGACGGCTGCCACAGCGCGGCCCGCAGCACCGTCGGCTCGGGCCCCAACTCCCGGCGCAGCCGCAGGGTCAGCTCCTCCTCCTCGTACCGCCGGTAGCGCGCGGTCAGGTCGGCGGTGCGATCCTGCCGGCCCTGCGAGGCGCGCAGCCGCTCCCGGCGGAGCCGGGTCGAACCGTCGGCGCAGACCCGCTGCCACAGGTCGGTCAGCAGGGCGAGGCGGCGTGGCCGGGGCACCTCCCGGAGTACCCGGGTGAGCTGCCCACCCACCACCGACGGCAGCCCGCCCGGGAACGGGTCGACCCCGTCCGGTGCCCGCAGTTCCAGTACCCGGACGAGCTGTTCCGGTCCGAGTACGTCGCTCGCCGCGACCGCGAAACGCAGCACCGGCCACCGGCCCTCGTCGAGTACGGCCTGCGCGGCGGCGCCGAGCGGCTTCGTCGCGTCCGGGCCGAAGAGCGCGACGAGTACCGCCCGCCGGTCGCCGAGCCCGCCGGCCAGCCCCGGCACCATGAGGGCGGCGAGTACGGCGTCCCGCCGGTCTCCGGCGGCACCCTCGGCGCGGGCCGAGCGGAACCCGTACCCGAGGTCGACGCCGGCTCCGGCGGCCAGCGGGCCACCGGCGGCGAGCAGCCGGGTGAGTTCCGCGATTGCCCGGTCGGCGGCCTCCGGCCCGGCCGAGCGGGGTCCGAGCACGACCGGACTGCCGGGGACGGCTTCCCCGTCCGGGTCGACGGCCCGACCCCGTGGACCGGGGGCCCAGATCCGCCGGTCCGGTCCGGGCACCACCCCGCCCGACAGCCGCAACGTCACGAGTTCATGATGCTGCCGCTGTCCAACCCATTTACCGGTCCCGGATTACGCCCGATGACGTGCACCGGTCAGCGCAGCCGTGCCGGTGCGGAGTCGAGTCCACCCCGGACGCTGACCGCCCGTACCGTGACCGACTCTGCCTCGCCCTTGCTCACCCGCAGCGTCACCCGCTGCTTCTTCCCGCCGTCCAGGAAGAACTGCGGAGCCTCGCCGACCAGCCGCGCGCCCTGCACCTCGACGGTGTCCGGAGCCACGATCTTGACTTCCTTCGCCTGCTCCAGCGCGGTGGGGATCCGGCCGGTGTTGGTGACGGTGGCGGTGATCTCGTGCGTCGCACCGTCGCTCTGCCCGTCCCGGAGCTTGCGCACACCGACCTGCGAGAGCGCCACCTGCGGCAGCGACTCGGTCAGGTAGATGTTGAACCGGGCCTGGTTCGCCGCCCACTGCCCGATCAGGTCCGGCGAGGGGTTCTGCGCCCAGAACTTCGGGTTGATCCCGCCGACCTCGACCGCGCCGAGCAACGGGTGCTGGATCTTGGTCCAGGGCAGGAAGCAGTTGGTCCGCCGGTTCTCGGCGCACCACCGCGACCGCTCCCAGTCGGCGAACCGCTGGTCTTTGTCGTAGTCGACGAAGTCGCCGCCGTTCCAGATCTCGTCGCCGTACCAGACGGCGCCGTACTGGAAGTAGCCGAAGTCCGGGCCGTGCCCGAAGAGTGCTGCCGGGTCGCCGCCGTTGCGGGTGGCGTAGTCGATGTAGACGCTGCCGGAGTACCGGTAGCCGGTGAAGCCGACGCCGGCCCGGTCGAAGTGCTCGTAGAGCTTGCGGTCGCCGGTGTACATGCACTCGACCGGGTCGCAGGTCGACGGGCCGCGCAGGTGCATCGGCACCCGGGTGTCCATGCTGTTCACCGCGCCGATGTTGGTGTGCGACATCAGCCAGGTGTAGACGTGCCGGGTCTCCGGCTCCGACAGCGGGTACTCGCCGGCTCCGACCTGGGTGAGGTTCCGGCCGGTCTCGTCGTAGCCGGGCATGACATGCCAGTTGTACGGGTAGTTCCGGTGCAGGTCGAGTCCGCCGACGCCGTCCTCGTTGTCCCGGCCGTCGCCGTCGTTGTCGACCCCCTCGGAGAACATCAGGTAGTCGCCGTTGCCGGCACCGACGCTGCGCATCACGACCTTGGCCGGATCGCGGTCGTCGACCACGTGGGTGCCCTTGCCGGCGCCCACGTACTGCCGTAGCTGACCGAGGTAGCCGTCGCCGTTGAGGTCCTCGCCGGGGTCCTCGTCGAGCTTGCCGTCCGCGTCGTTGTCGGTCGGCCGGACCGACGAGCGGTTGGTCTGGGCGGTGTAGAGGTAGAGGTTGTGCCCGTCCGGGTTGTTGACCGGCCGGATGTAGACGGTCTTCTCGTCGAGGATCCGGTCCACCTGGCGGTCCCGGCCGGCCCGGCTGATCAGGTGGTGCGCCAGCCAGAGCGAGCTTTCGGCCGAGGAGACCTCGCCGGAGTGCCGGTTGCCCTCGAAGAACGCGGCCGGCTTGTCGGTGTCCTTACCGGTCGACTTGTCGGTGATGGTGAGCTGGTAGATCGGCTCGCCGCTGAAGCTCTCGCCGACGATGTAGAGGTCGACGATGTCCGGCCGCTGGTGCGCCCACTTCTTCAGCCACCACTCGATCTCGATCCCGGTGTGGAAGTGGTCGAAGTCCAGCTCGCCCGGCTTCTTCGGCTGCACCTGCGGATACCGTACGACGGCGAAGGTGCTCTCCCCGTCCCGCTCCCCGGCGACGGTGATGGTCGGGGTGGTCGGGGTGACGCTGCCGGGGAACGGTCCCGGGTCCGCCGCCGGCTGCAACCCGATCGTGTACGTCGGCGCCGCCGACAGTTCGGCGTCGTCGAGCGGGACCGGATCGCCGGTGCCCCACAGCGGCGTACTGGCCAGCACGACGGCGGCGCCCGCCAGCAGGGTCACCAGCTTCGAGGTTGGCCGTCGGGAGGTTCGGGGTACGGGCGGCGGGATCGCCTCGCCGGCAGCGGGTCGGTCGGGTGAGGGTCGGGTGATCTCGGAGCCCACGGTAGATCTCCTGTCGTCACTTCGGTGACGGCCCTGCCGGGTCGGCAGGGTTAGTCACTTCCCGTGTCGGGGGCGCCACCCAACGTGTACTCACTGGTGATCATGCTAATCGAGGTGTGTGCCGGTGTAAATATCCGGTGCTGGTGACGAGGGTGGACCGGGCCATTCCGGGCTATCGCCGGCCCGGACGCATCACCGGCTGCGGACTGATCATCCTTGCCAGCCCGGCGGGTTCGCCGAGTGGGTCGGCGGCCGGCCGGGGCCAGCGGGCATGATGGGCGGGTGTCGCGCCGGCCGATCCGGAGCCGGCGACGTACAACCCGGGAGACAGGAAGACATGGCCACTACCGCCGACACGACCATCGCCGCCCTCCGCTCGGGCCACGACGAACTCGCGGCACTGGTCCGCGATCTTGGCCCGTCCGACCTGACCCGGCCGTCCGGGGCCAGCGAGTGGCAGGTGTCGCAGGTGCTCAGCCATCTCGGCAGCGGTGCCGAGATCAACGAGGCCACCCTCGACGTGGCGCTGGGCGGTCGCCCCACGCTGGAGGCCGACTTCAACAAGCAGGTCTGGGCCCGGTGGGACGCGATGACCCCGATCGAGCACGCGGAGGGCTTTCTGGAGGCCAACCGCCGGCTCGTCGAGCGGTACGAGTCGCTGGACGCGGCCACCCGGTCCAGCGTGCGGATCGACCTCGGTTTCCTGCCCGAGCCGGTCGACTTGGCGACCGCGGCCGGGATGCGGCTCAGCGAGTTCGCCCTGCACGAGTGGGACGTGGAGGTCGCCTTCAACCGGTACGCGACGGTGGCGCCGGAGGCGGTGCCGCTGCTGCTCGACCGGCTCGGCGGCCTGCTCGGCTGGATCGGCCGGCCGGACGAGGTCGGCGACCGGCCGGTGGAGCTGGCGCTGCGGCTGACCGACCCGGACCGGTCCCTGGGGCTGCGGCTGACCGACCGGGTCGAGCTGGTGGAACGGCCGGAGCAGCCGGCCGGCGAGATCAGCGGACCGGCCGAGGCGTTCCTGCGGTTGGCCGCCGGCCGGCTGTCGCCGGAGCACACGCCCGACACGCTGACCGTGACCGGCCCGCTCGGCCTGGACGATCTGCGCCGGGTCTTCCCCGGCTACTGACCGGCACGGTCCACCTGGTCGGCACAGTTTCACCTGGCCGGCACAGTTTCACCCGATCGGTCCGGGCGGCGGTCGGGCGGAATCCCCGGTTCACCCGGCCGGTCCGGGCGGCGGTCGGGCGGAATCCCCGGCCCGGGTCCTCAGTCGAGGCCCCGCCGCCCCGGGGCCCAGAACGGCTTCACCACGATCTGGCGCCGGGACCAGCCCCGGTCCCGGACCAGATGGTCCCGGACGGCCTGGCAGGTGCGGGCCTCGCCGGCCAGGTAGGCGGTGCCCGGCTCGCCGGGCAGGTCGAGTGCGCGCACCGCCGAAAGCAGCGTCCCGCTGTCGGCCGGGTCGGCGTCGCCCCGGTACACCCAGTGGAGTTGCCGCCCGGCGGGCAGCGGCACCTCTCCGCCGGGGCGGTCGGTGACCAGCACGCCGTACGCCGGAGTCCGGGCGGGCAGCGCCCGCAGCATGGCCCCGAAGGCGACGGCGGCGGTCTCGTCGCCGACGAACAGGTGGTACGCCGACTCCCGCAGGGTCAGCCGGCCCTCGGGACGGGACAGGCTGATCGGCTGCCCCGGCCGGGCGTTGCGCCCCCAGGACGCCCCCGGCCCGTCGCCGTGGTCGAGTACGCCGAGGTCGAGGCTGCCCCGGTCGCGGTCCAGCGCCCAGACCGAGTAGCTGCGCCGGGCGTCTCCGGGGCGGCGCAGCCAGTCGCGCGGCGGCGTGACGTTGACCCGTACGTGCTGGCCGGGGAGCCACGGGACGGTCCGGAGGCGGTCGCCGGTGAGGCGCAGCCGGCGCATCCGGTGGGTCACCGGCTCCACCTCTTCCACGACGCCAGACAGGAAGAGCAGGTCGGCCGGGCTTTTCATCTCGATCCTCTCTGGCCGCTCCGGAACGGGACCGGCGGTGACCGGATGGATGGGCTGTACGAGGCATGGTCGGCGACCGTTGATTGACCGACCGTCGGTCGGTAACGGTGGACCCAACCTACCGACCGCTGGTCGGTTGTCAAGGGCCGGCGCTAGGCTCCGGCGCTATGAGCGGCACCAGAGCGAGAGCACGGCGGCCCCGCGCGGCCCGGGCGCCGGCCGAACGACCGGCACAGATCCTGGACGCGGCGGCCCGGGTGCTGCTCCGGGACGGTCTCGACGCGACCATTGACGGCATCGCCGCCGAAGCCGGCCTCGGCAAGGGGACCGTCTACGAGTACTTCGGTTCCAAGGCGCAGGTCTTCACCGCGTTGCGGAACCGCTGCAACGAGCAGATCCTGGCCGCCGGTGCCGCGGCGGTCTCGGCCGGACCGGCCGCACCGGCCCTCGACCGGGTACGCCGGTTCGTCGCCGGGATGCTGGAGTTCGGGGTGTCGAACGCCGCGCTGATCGGGTTGCTGTTCCACGAGGCCGGCATCGAGGAGCGCGACGAACTCGGGCCGATCCGGGCCGGCCTGCTGGACCTGGTCGCGCAGGGGGTGCGCGGCGGTGAGCTGGCGGTCGAGGATCCGGCCTTCACGGTCGAGTTCCTGCTACACGGGCTGCACGGGGTGATGGAGAGTGCCCTGGTGGACGGCCTGGACGCCGGCCCGCTGCTCGACCGGGTGGACGGGGTGCTCGTCGCGCTGCTCAATCCGGTCCGCGCCCAGACCTGACCGTCGTCGTCCACCGGACCGGCCGTCGGCGACCGGGCCGGCCACCAAGTACTTGACAGTGCCCGTCAAGTACTTGACAGTGCCCGTCAAGTACTTGACAGTGCCCGTCAAGTACTTGACACTGAACGTCAAGTGAGGAGGGTGGCATGCCGCCGACCCATGACGAACTCGTCGAGCAACTCCTCCGGACGATGGACGTCCGGTTGCTCGATCCGCTGGAGATCCTGCTGGACGGGGACGACGTGGTCGACGCGCTGCGTGCGGTGGTGCGGGTTCGGGCCGAGGCGTGGGCGCACCGGCTGGTCGACGGCGACGACCGGGAGGCGGTCGGCACCGCGATGCGGGTCGTCTCGACGCTCTATCCCGGCGACGGTCCGTTCGAGCCTCCGCTCGACTGGTGGCGCAGCCCGCTGGGCCAGGTCGTCGCGCGCCGGGTCGGGCACCCCACCGCCGGTTCGGTGACGTACGCGGTGGCCGGGGCGATGCTCGGGATCACCCGGCAGGGCGTCCACGACCTGGTCAACCGGGGAAAGCTGGTCCGTCATCCGGAAGGCGGTGTGCTGCCCTCCTCCGTCCGCGACCGGCTACTGGAGGAAGGACGGCCCCGCCGTGTCTGAACTATCTGCCAACTCCGAAATATCCATCGACTCCGGCCCGGTGCCGATCGTCGCCCGGGACTTCGGCGGCTCCGGCGCCCCGATGCTGCTGCTGCACGGCGCCGGCGGCAACCTCGTCACCATGACCGGGCTGGCCGAGGCGCTGCGCCCGGCGCATCGGGTGGTCGCGGTGGACCTGCGCGGGCACGGCCGCTCCGGCGACGGCCCGTGGAAGTGGGACGAGGTGCTCGACGACCTCGCTGCCGTCGTCGACGAGCGGGAGCTGACCCGTCCGTCGGTGGTCGGCATGTCGCTGGGCGGCATGCTCGCCAGCCTCTGGGCGGCCCGCCACCCCGACTGCCCCGGCGCGGTCAGCCTGGACGGCAATCCCACGCCGAGCCGGCCGGAGGACCTCGCCGGCCTGGAGCCGGACCGGGCGGCGGCCGAACTCGCCCGGCTCCGCCAGGTCTTCGCCGGGATGTCCGCCGCGACGGCCCGGCCGCTCACCGCCGAGCAGGTCGCGGCGGCGGTCGCCGGACAGCGGGCCATGGCCCGGCAGTACGGCTCCGCCGAGGAGATCTGGGTGGAGGCGTTCCGGCGCAACCTGGTGCCGGCGGACGGCGACGCGAGCCGGCTGCGTCCCGATCCGGGGCTGACCGAGGAACTGCGACTGGCCATGGAGTCGCTGGACCTCGTCCCGGTCTACCGCGACGTCCGTTGTCCGCTGTTGCTGGTGCTGGCCACTGCGGACATGCCCGAACAGCGCCCCTTCCACGACCTGTACGCCGCGCACCGGCGTCGGGTTCTGGAACGGCTGGCGGCGGTCCGGGACAACCCGTGGCTGGAGGTGCGCGAACTCGACGGCGCCAGCCACGCCATGGTCGCCGAGCGCCCGGGCGAACTGGCCGAACTGATCACCCGGTTCCTTCGCCGGTAACGCGCCCGCTCCCGTCCGGACAGGGCACGAACGGTCCCGTGCGTGGCTTGAGCCCGGCGTAGGTGCTTGCGGATAGTGCCACTTGTTCTAGTAGAATACGAACATGTTGTTTCGAGTGGCACCGGGCAGCGGCGTACCGCTGACCGAGCAGATCGCCGGCAGCGTGCGCCGGGCACTGACCGACGGCGCACTCAGCCCGGGAGACCGGCTGCCGGCCGCGCGGGAGTTGGCCGGCACGCTCGACGTGAACATGCACACCGTGCTCCGGGCGTACGCGGCGCTGCGCGAGGAGGGGCTGATCGAGCTTCGCCGAGGCCGGGGCGCGGTGGTGACCGGGCAGATCCCGCACGAGCGGGCCCGGGTGATCGAGTCGGTACGGGAGTTTGTGACGGCTGCCCGCCGCGCCGGTGTCGGCCTGGACGAGGCCGTCGCGCTGCTGCGGCAGCAGTATTCGAGAGAGGTGAGCGCATGAGGAGCGTCCGGTGGACGATTGGCAGCGGTCTGCTGCCCGCGGCCCTGGTCGGCGGTGCGGCGGCGGTGACGCTGGCCTGGCGGAGCCGCCTCCCGGAGAGCCTGCCCAACTCCGGCGGAGTCGGTGACCGGCCGATGCTCAGCACGGTCGGTGTCGACACCCTGGCCGGAGTGCTGCTCGGCTCCGCACTCGCGGTCTGGGTGACCGGGTTGCTGGTCTTCGCGCTGACCCGCCGGATCTCCGGTACCGGGCGGCACTGGCTTCGGCTCGGCGCCCAGGTCGCGGTGAACGGCACCGCCGCGGCCAGCGGCACCGTGCTGCTGATGATGCTCGGTGCCGCACTGGACGCGCCGACGGCCGCCGACGTACGCCTCTCCTGGGGTTACTTCGCCGCGCTGATGGCGCTGCCGATGGTGGCCGCGGCGGTCGCCGGGCTGCTGGCGTACCTGCTGGCCGGGGCGGCGCCCCCGGCGTCACCCGGCACCGGGTCCCCGACCCTCGCCCGGGCGGCGGCCGGGCGCGACGTCCCGGAGCAGACCGTCGCGGCGGGGCCGGTGCTGGCGGCCGGAGGCGACGAGCGGCTGCTCTGGTGGGAGTTCCGGGCGCTGCGCCCGGTGCTCTGGACGACCGGGGCGCTGGCCCTCACCGGGGTGCTGATGGTCGCCGTCCTGGTGCCGCTGGTCGGCGTGGTCGGCTGGGCCGGTGCCGCACCGGCGGTGTCGGCCCTGGCGATGGTGCCGTTCACCCGCTACCGCCTGGTCATCGACGGCGAGGCGGTCCGGGTGGCGATCGGCCCGCTGCGACGGCGGGTGCCGATCTCCGCCATCGCGGCCGCCGAGGCGGACCACCTGGCGGTGGAGGACTGGCTGCTCCGCGGCATGCTGCGCGGTGCCACCGCCCGCGACCTGCCGCTGCTGCCCGGCCCGGCGCTGGCGCTCCGGCTGACCGACGGCAGCCGCCGGCTGGTCACCTGCCGGGACGTGCCGACCGCGGTGGCGATGGTGAACACCCTGCGGGCCCGCCAGGCCTGACGCGGCGGCGAGCGTGGGTCACCCCGTCGGGGCGCCCGCGCTCGCCGCCGTGCTCACTCCGGGACGCGCCGGTAGGCGCCGTCGCTGGCCGAGGTCGCCATCGAGGCGTACGCGCGCAACGCGGCGGAGACCGGCCGCTCCCGGTCCACCGGCGTGTACGGCCGCTCCCGCTTCTCCTGCGCGATCCGGCGCGCCTCCAGCACCTCCGGGGTCACCGCCAGTTCGATGTTCCGGGCCGGGATGTCGATGACGATCTCGTCGCCCTCCTCGACCAGCGCGATCAGCCCGCCGCCGGCCGCCTCGGGGGAGACGTGTCCGATGGAGAGCCCGGAGGTGCCGCCGGAGAACCGGCCGTCGGTGATCAGCGCGCACTCCCGGCCGAGGCCGCGTCCCTTCAGGAACGAGGTGGGGTAGAGCATCTCCTGCATCCCCGGCCCGCCCTTCGGACCCTCGTACCGGATCACCACCACGTCACCGGCGACGACCCGCTTGCCGAGGATCGCGTCGACGGCGGCCTCCTGCGACTCGTAGACCTTGGCCGGACCCCGGAAGGTGAGGCAGTCGGCGGGCACCCCGGCGGTCTTCACCACCGCACCCTCCGGGGCGAGGTTGCCGTGCAGGATGGCCAGCCCGCCGTCGGCGGTGTAGGCGTGCGCCCGGTCCCGGATGCAGCCCTCGGCCGCGTCGGTGTCCAGCGTGGACCAGCGGTTGGCGGTGGAGAACGGCTCGGTGGTGCGTACCCCGCCGGGGGCGGCGTGGAACAGCTCGATCGCCTCCCGGCTCGCCTTGCCGCTCCGGATGTCCCAGTCGGCCAGCCAGCCGTCCAGGTCGGCCGAGTGCACCGCGTGTACGTCCCGGCGCAGCAGCCCGGCCCGGTCCAGCTCACCGAGGATCGCCGGGATGCCGCCGGCCCGGTGCACGTCCTCCATGTGGTATTTCGGCGAGTTCGGGGCGACCTTGGCCAGGCAGGGCACCCGGCGGGAGATCTCGTCGATGTCGGCGACGCCGAAGTCCAGCTCCGCCTCCCGGGCCGCGGCCAGCAGGTGCAGCACCGTGTTGGTGGAGCCGCCCATCGCCACGTCCAGGGCGACGGCGTTCTCGAAAGCGGCCCGGGAGGCGATCGACCGGGGCAGTACCGAGGCGTCGTCGTCGGCGTACCAGCGGTTGGCGATCTCCACGACGAGCCGCCCGGCCCGCTCGAAGAGCGCCTTGCGGGCGGCGTGGGTGGCCAGCACCGAGCCGTTGCCGGGCAGTGCCAGGCCGATCGCCTCGGTGAGGCAGTTCATCGAGTTGGCGGTGAACATGCCGGAGCAGGAGCCGCAGGTGGGGCAGGCGGAGCGCTCGATCGCGCCGAGCTGGTCGTCGGTGACCGCGTCGTTGGACGAGGCGATCATCGCGTCGATCAGGTCGATCTTGTCGTGCACGATGCCCTCGATCGCCACCGTCTTGCCGGCCTCCATCGGGCCGCCGGAGACGAAGACCGTCGGGATGTTCAGCCGGAGCGCGGCGAGCAGCATCCCGGGTGTGATCTTGTCGCAGTTGGAGATGCAGACCAGGGCGTCCGCGCAGTGCGCGTTGACCATGTATTCGACCGCGTCGGCGATCAGCTCGCGGCTGGGCAGCGAGTAGAGCATCCCGCCGTGCCCCATCGCGATGCCGTCGTCGACCGCGATGGTGTTGAACTCCCGGCCGACACCGCCGGCCTCCGCCACCGCGTCCGCGACCAGCCCGCCGAGGTCCTTGAGGTGGACGTGCCCCGGTACGAACTGGGTGAAGCTGTTCGCGATGGCGACGATCGGCTTGCCGAAGTCGTCGTCGGTCATCCCGGTAGCCCGCCACAGCGCGCGGGCGCCGGCCATCGTCCGGCCGTGTGTGGAGGTCTTCGACCGCAGGTCAGGCATTCGACCAGTGTGGCACTTCGGGCCGCGCTCCGCCGCCTTCGCGGTCCGCCGGGTCCAGCCAGCGGGACGCCGGCGGGGCCCGACCCGGCCAGCCTCCGCCGGAGCGGGCCGGCTCGATCTGGCCCGATGATCCCGGTGATGCCCGAATGGGCGGTCTGTGCCTCTGATCGAGGAACCGGCGCGCGCTCCCCCATGGAGTGCGGTCGATCCGGCAGAGTGAACCCGTGCAACTCCTCTCCGGTGCGCCGGTCCTCGCCGTGGCGACCGGTCTCGCATCCTGCTGCGGGCCGGTCATGCTGGCGTTGTCGGCGCACCGGCACACCGGTGCGCGCCGGTTCGGGCACTGGCTGCTCGCGATCGGTGGCGCGCTCGCGGCGGCCAGCGCCGCACTGGGACTGTTCGCGCTGGTCACCATGACCGAGCACTGGCAGCACGAGCAGGCCCAGCGCGGCGGCCTGGCGACCCTGATCGCGGCCGGGATGGCGGTCAGCGGGGCGCTGCTCTGCGCCGGTCTGCTCCGGTTGCCCGGCGTCGCCGAGACGCCCGCCGCGGCGCTCCGGCTGGTGCTGGACGGGCTGGTGATCGGGGCGGCGCTCTGGTTCGTCGGCTGGGTGCTGCTCACCGACCCGACCCGGGTGCTCGGCGACCTCACCCCGATCGGCTGCCTGGCCATCCTGGTGGCCACCGTCACGGCGGCGGTGGCGGTCGGGCTGACCTTCATCGTCGGCGCCCGGGCGCGGGCGCCCCGGCGCGGGCTGCTGCTGGCCGGTACCGGCGTGACCGTGGTGACCGGGTCCGGGCTGGCCATCTCGGCCGGGATCTGTCAGGCCGGTCCGGTGGTCGCGCTGGTCGGGGCGGTGCTGCTGCCGTTCGGCCTGCTGATGGTCGCGCTGGCCGGCCGGGCACCCGACCCGGCGGGCGGGCCGGACGGCGACGTCATCCGGCGCGGCACCTACGCCGTGCTGCCGATGATGGCGATGGCCGTCTCCGCCGTCTACCACCTGCTGGTCGGCGGTACCTTCACGATCCTGGCGGTGGTGGCCGGCATCGTCGAGGGCTTCGGCCTGGTCGCCCGGCAATACCTGGCGCTGGCCGACGTACGGGCCTACGCCGGTCGGCTCGCCGAGCGGGAGGCGCACTTCCGGGAACTGGCGCACACCGACCCGCTGACCGGGCTGGCCAACCGCCGGGGGCTGCTCCGGGCGGTGCAGCAGCAGGCCGACTCGGAGACGCCCTGGGTGCTGCTCGGGCTCGACCTGGACGGCTTCAAGAACGTCAACGACATGCGGGGGCACGACGTCGGCGACGCGGTGCTGATCGAGGTGGGCCAGCGGCTGAAGAGCAACCTACGCCCCGGCGACCTGGCCGCGCGGCTCGGCGGCGACGAGTTCGCCGTGCTGATGCGTGCCCGGCCCGCCGAGGCGCAGCGGATCGCGCAGCGGCTGCTCGGGGTGGTCGGTTCGGCGTACCGGCACGAGGCCGGGTCGGTCTTCCTGTCGGTCAGCATCGGGGTGGCGGACAGCGCCGACGCCGGTGACGTGGAGACCCTGCTGCGCAACGCCGACCTGGCCCTGCGGTACGCCAAGCAGCGCGGCAAGAACCGCGTCGAGCGGTACGACGTGGCCTACGACAACCTGCTGCGCCGGCGTACCACGCTGGAGCACGAGCTGCGCGGCGCGATCGAGCGGGACGAGCTGCACCTCGCGTTCCAGCCGGTGGTGGCGGTCCCGTCGGTCCGGCCGGTCGGCGCCGAGGCGCTGCTCCGCTGGCACCATCCCGAGCTGGGCAACGTCGGCCCGGACGAGTTCATCCCGCTCGCCGAGGAGTGCGGGATGATCGCCAAGCTCGGTGCCTGGGTACTGCACCGGGCCTGCCACCAGCTCTCCCTCTGGCTGGCGGCCGGGCACGACGTCTGGGTGTCGGTCAACGTGTCGCCCCGGGAACTGCACGCTCCGGAGTACGTCCTCCAGGTCACCGAGGCGCTGCGCGCGCACCGGGTGCCGCCGCAGCGGCTGGTGCTGGAGGTGACCGAGCACGCCGTGGCGACCGACCTGGACGAGCTGATCCGCCGGCTCCGGACACTGCGGCTGACCGGGGTACGCATCGCGCTGGACGACTTCGGCGCCGGATATTCGTCACTGGGCCAGCTCCGCCGGCTGCCGATCGACATCCTCAAGATCGACCACAGCCTGGTCGCCGGCCCGGAGCCGATCCGGCCACCGGACGGCCGGGCCTTCGCCCCGATGGTGGACGTGGTGATGCGGCTCGGCCACCAGCTCGGGCTGGAGGTGATCGCCGAGGGGGTGACCAACCGGACCGAACTCGCCGCCGTGGTCGAGGCGGGCTGCCGGTTCGGGCAGGGCCAGCTCTTCGGCTGGGGGGTGCCGGCCGAGCACCTGGAGGCGATGCTGGAGGCGGCCAGCCCGCCCGAGGGGAGCGGATCGGAGTCCCGCCCGCAGGGCGACGCCGGCACGTCCACCTCCCGGATCGGCGGCAACAACCGCAGCGCGCCCCGGCAGCGCAGGCCCAGCGACGGGCCGGCGGACCCGAAAGCCGAAAGTGCCCAAAATGCGGGATCAGTTGACTCATCGCGTGAGATGCGTCAGGCTTAGCCGCATGTCTGCGACCAGGTCCTTCCGAGTACTTATCTGAGCGCACTCTCGACTCCCGAGAGTGCGCAGGCCCCGTGCATCAGCACGAGGGCCGTTTTTATTGGCCACGTATCCCGCGCTGGCGGCGCAGTCGCCCCGGTTGGCGTACCACTCCTGCCGGTTTGTGTGGATCGGCCGCCGGTCGAGGCGGCCCGCCCGCACCGCCCCGTACATCTGGAAAAGATCACTGCTCCGAGCCGAAGGCCTGAATAGCCATGACGAGACCCACACCCGAGACCCTGGCCAACAGCGCGCGGCGCCACCGGTCCGCCGCTGCCGAGGGGAGCAACGACCCCTCCGACCAGTTCCCCCGCCGACTCCGCCCGGGTGCCCAGCCGGCCGCTGACCAGCCCGGCCCGCTCGCCGAGCCGGGCCGGGCGGCCGGAACCGGGCAGGTGGTAGCACCGGTCCAGGTCTCCGGGGCCGGCTCGCTGGTGAAGTCGCTGGAGTCGCTCGGCGTCGACGTCGCGTTCGGCATCCCGGGCGGGGCGATCCTGCCGGCGTACGACCCGCTCTACGACTCGTCGGTGCGGCACATCCTGGTCCGCCACGAGCAGGGCGCCGGGCACGCCGCCACCGGGTACGCGCAGGCCACCGGCCGGGTCGGGGTCTGCATCGCCACCTCCGGGCCGGGCGCGACGAACCTGGTCACGCCGATCGCGGACGCGTACATGGACTCGGTGCCGATGGTGGCGATCACCGGTCAGGTGGCCCGGCCGGCGATCGGCACGGACGCCTTCCAGGAGGCGGACATCCAGGGCATCACCCTGCCGATCACCAAGCACAACTTCCTGGTGCAGACCGCCGAGGAGATCCCGCGGATCCTGGCCGAGGCGTTCCACCTGGCCGCCACCGGCCGGCCCGGCCCGGTGCTGGTCGACATCCCCAAGGACGTCCTCCAGGCGCAGACCACCTTCAGCTGGCCGCCCACCCTGGACCTGCCGGGCTACCGGCCGACCCTGCACCCGCACGGCAAGCAGATCCGCGAGGCGGCCCGGCTGATGACCACGGCCCGCCGCCCGGTGCTCTACGTCGGCGGCGGCGTGCTCAAGGCCGGCGCCACCGAGGGGCTGCGCAAGCTGGCCGAGCTGACCGGCATCCCGGTACTGACCACGCTGATGGCCCGGGGCGCCTTCCCGGACTCGCACCCGCAGCACCTCGGCATGCCCGGCATGCACGGTACGGTCGCCGCGGTCTACGCCCTGCAGAAGTCGGACCTGATCGTGGCGCTGGGGGCCCGGTTCGACGACCGGGTGACCGGCAAGCTGGACTCGTTCGCCCCGGGGGCGGCGATCGTGCACGCCGACATCGACCCGGCGGAGATCGGCAAGAACCGCGCCGCCGACGTGCCGATCGTCGGTGACGCGAAATACGTGATCGACGAGCTGATCGAGGCGGTCCGGGCGGCAGCCGCCGGTCAGACCGCGGCGATCGACCGGACGGAGTGGTGGGCGCAGCTGGACGACCTGCGCGACCGCTACCCGCTCGGCTACGACGAGCCGACCGACGGCACCCTGGCCCCGCAGTACGTGATCGAGCGGCTGGGCGCGATCGCCGGTCCGGAGGCGATCTACGTGGCCGGGGTCGGCCAGCACCAGATGTGGGCGGCGCAGTTCGTCTCGTACGAGAAGCCGTACACCTGGCTCAACTCCGGCGGCCTGGGCACCATGGGGTACGCCGTGCCGGCGGCGATGGGCGCCAAGGTCGGCAAGCCGGACACCACGGTCTGGGGCATCGACGGCGACGGCTGCTTCCAGATGACCAACCAGGAGCTGGCGACCTGCGCCCTGGAGGGGATCCCGGTCAAGATCGCTGTGATCAACAACGGCAACCTGGGCATGGTCCGGCAGTGGCAGACGCTCTTCTACGGCGAGCGCTACTCCAACACCGAACTCGGCACCCACAAGCACCGCATCCCGGATTTCGTCAAGCTGGCCGAGGCGCTGGGCTGCGTCGGGTTGCGCTGCGAGAGCAAGGCCGACGTGGACAGGACCATCAAGGCCGCGATGGAGATCAACGACGCGCCGGTGGTGGTCGACTTCGTGGTCGGCAAGGACGCCATGGTCTGGCCGATGGTGGCCGCCGGCACCAGCAACGACGAGATCATGTTCGCCCGTGGGGTCCGCCCCGCCTTCGACGACGACGAGCTGTGAGGCCGGAGCGATGAGCAAGCACACCCTGTCCGTGCTGGTGGAGAACAAGCCCGGTGTCCTGGCCCGGGTGAGTGGGCTCTTCTCCCGCCGGGGCTTCAACATCGACTCGCTGGCGGTCGGCGAGACGGAGAACCCGGACGTCTCCCGGATCACCATCGTGGTCAACGCCGAGACCTCGCCGCTGGAGCAGGTCACCAAGCAGCTCAACAAGCTGGTCAACGTACTCAAGATCGTCGAGCTGGATCCGGGCGTCTCGGTGGCCCGGGAGCTGGTGCTGGTCAAGGTCCGGGCCGACCGCTCGCAGCGGGCCCAGGTGCTGGAGACGGTGAACCTGTTCCGGGCCAGGGTGGTGGACGTCGCGCCGGACACCCTCACGATCGAGGCGACCGGCACCGCTGACAAGCTGGACGCGCTGCTGCGCGATCTCGAACCGTTCGGAATCAAGGAAATGGTGCAGTCGGGTCTGGTGGCCATCGGGCGGGGCTCCCGTTCGATCACCACCGGTTCGGCGCTGCGGGCCGCCTGACCACGGCGGACCCCGCATAACGATTGGCAACGGCGGGCCCGGCCGGGTCGCGCCGCAGGAGAGGAAAGTCATGACCGCTGAGGTGTTCTACGACGACGACGCCGACCTGGGGCTCATCCAGAGCAAGAAGGTCGCGGTGCTCGGGTACGGCAGCCAGGGCCACGCCCACGCGCTGTCGCTGCGCGACTCGGGCGTCGACGTGGTGATCGGTCTGCCGGAGGGTTCCAAGAGCCGGGCGAAGGCGCAGGAGCAGGGCCTTCGGGTGCTGACCCCGGCCGAGGCGTCGGCCGAGGCCGACGTGATCATGGTATTGGCGCCGGACACCGCGCAGCGGTCGCTCTACGCCGAGGCCATCGCGCCGCACCTGACCGCGGGCAAGGCGCTGTTCTTCGGCCACGGCCTGAACATCCGGTACGGCTTCGTCACCCCGCCGGCCGACGTCGACGTGGCGATGGTCGCCCCGAAGGGCCCGGGTCACCTGGTCCGCCGGCAGTACGTCGACGGCAAGGGCGTGCCCTGCCTGGTCGCGGTGGAGCAGGACGCCACCGGCACCGCCTTCCCGCTCGCACTCGCCTACACCAAGGCGATCGGCGGCACCCGGGCCGGTGCGATCCGCACCACCTTCAAGGAGGAGACCGAGACCGACCTCTTCGGCGAGCAGGCGGTGCTCTGCGGTGGCGCCTCCGCGCTGGTGCAGACCGGTTTCGAGGTGCTCACCGAGGCCGGGTACGCGCCCGAGGTGGCGTACTTCGAGTGCCTGCACGAGCTGAAGCTGATCGTCGACCTGATGTACGAGGGCGGCATCGCCCGGATGCGCTACAGCGTCTCCGACACCGCCGAGTACGGCGACTACTCGCGGGGCCCGCGGGTGGTCGACGCCCGGGTCAAGGACGAGATGCGGAAGATCCTCTCCGAGATCCAGTCCGGCGAGTTCGCCCGCGAGTGGATCGCCGAGGACGACGCGGGCCGGCCCAACTTCACCAAGTGGCGGGCCGAGGGCGCGGCGCACCCGATCGAGGAGACCGGCAAGAAGCTGCGCGGCATGATGAGCTGGGTCGACCGGCCGATCACCGAGACGGCCTGACGCGGCGGGCTCCGGGCCGGTGAGCACACCGGCCCGGAGCGGCACCCGCACGGGGCTGGAGATCAATGTCGTTACCGGATCTTCTCCCGGCGAGTTACCGGATCATTGCCATTCGGCGTCCAATCGCTACCCGGACCGTTGTCGTCAGGAAATGGTCGGCGGTTACGCGCGGTTAATGCGTCCGCTCGGGTACTGTCGCCGCATGCGTCTGGAGCAATCGCACCGCACCGAGCGTTTCGGCGCCGTCCGTATCCACGAACTCCAGCGTGTCATCCAGCTGGACTCGGGAGACGCCACGGGGACCACCGGCGAGGGGATCGTCTCGCAGGCGGCGATGCGCGCGATCGAGCGGCAGATGGTCATCGTCATTCCCTGTATGAATGAGACACGCAGAGTAATCGAAGGCGTGCTCTCGGGGATTCCGCACGACTGCCTGATCGTGCTGGTCTCGAACAGCGCCAGGCATCCGGTCGATCGCTACGACATGGAAGCGCAGACCCTGGAGCAGTACTGCCGGGCGACCGAGCGGCCGGCGATCATGGTGCACCAGCAGGATCCGGGGCTGGCCGCCGCCGTCAAGGCCGCCGGCATGCCGGAGCTGATCGACGACGACGGGCTGGTCCGGGCCGGCAAGGGTGAGGCGATGCTGATCGGCATGGCGGTCGCCGCGCTGACCGGTCGCAAGTACCTCGGCTATATCGATGCGGATAACTATGTGCCGGGCGCCGTGCACGAGTACGTCAAGGTGTACGCCGCCGGCCTGCACCTCGCGGCCAATCCGTACGCGATGGTCCGAATCTCCTGGCACTCGAAGCCGAAACTGCGGGACGGGCGGCTCTTCTTCAGCCGGCGCGGCCGGAGTTCCGAGATCACCAACGAGTTCCTGAACCGGCTGGTGGCCGAGTATTCCGGGTTCGGCACCGAGGTGATCGCCACCGGCAATGCCGGCGAGCACGCACTCAGTCTCGACCTCGGGTTGCGGATGCGGCTGGCCGGCGGCTTCGCGGTGGAGCCGTTCGAGTTCGTGGAGTTGTTCGAACAGTTCGGCGGGCTGCTCGACACCGCCCATCCCGAGGTGATGGCGAGTTCCGTTCCGGTACTCCAGATCGAGACCCGTAACCCACACTTCCACGACAACAAGGGCGAGGACCACGTGCAGGGCATGCGGATGCAGGCGCTGAACGTGCTCTACCACTCGCCGGTCGCGCTGCCCGCGGTCCGCCAGGCGATCCTCGACTTCATGGTCGCCCAGCAGGCGCTCGCGCCCGGCGAGGAGCCGCCCCGGGAGCGGATCTATCCGCCGGTGGGTTCGCTCGACCTGGACCTGCTGCGCGACGTACTGGAGACCGAGGCGGGGACCTTCCGCCAGCTCGGTACCCGGTCGCTGGTCAGCCAGCTCCGGCCGCACCCCGCGCTGCCCGGACCCGAGGTCTTCACCTCGGCCTGAGCCGCCGGCACGCCGTCCCTTCCCTCCGGCCGGTCGTGCGGCGGTGACCAGCGGTTCCGCCCGGCCGGTCGTGCGGCGGTGACCAGCGGTTCCGCCCGGTGTCGCGGGATTCGCCCGCGCCGACCGGACCGCCCCGGCGGCGCACCCTGTGAGGGCACTCACGCGGTTCTGCGCCGCACCGTGCGCAGCCCGGCGCCTACGATCGGCAGATAGGTGCGTCCGCACCGTAGGGAAGCACCCGTTTGGCGGAGCGCGGGACGCAGTGCGGCGCCCACGTCGCCGCAGACCTCGCCCGGACGACATATACGAGGACCAATGACTCCCGTCGTACTGATCGCTGAAGAGCTCGCTCCCGCCGCAATCGACGTGCTCGCGCACGACTTCGACGTACGCCACGTCGACGGCACCGACCGCCCGGCCCTGCTGGCCGCGCTCGCCGAGGCCGACGCGGTCATCGTACGCAGCGCCACCCAGGTCGACGCCGAGGCCGTCGCCGCGGCACCCCGGCTCAAGGTGGTGGCCCGGGCGGGCGTCGGGCTGGACAACGTCGAGGTGGCAGCCGCGACCGCCCGGGGCGTGATGGTGGTCAACGCGCCGACCTCCAACATCGTCTCCGCCGCCGAGCAGGCGCTCGCGCTGCTGCTGGCCGTCGCCCGGAACACCGCGAGCGCCAGCGCCGCGCTGAAGGCGGGGGAGTGGAAGCGGTCCAAGTACACCGGCGTGGAGATCCAGGGCAAGACCGTCGGCGTGGTCGGGCTCGGCCGGATCGGCGTGCTCTTCGCGCAGCGCATCGCGGCGTTCGGCACCCGGCTGATCGCGTACGACCCGTACGTGCAGCCGGCCCGGGCGGCGCAGCTCGGCGTACGCCTGGTCGGGCTGGAGGAACTGCTCCGGGAGAGCGACTTCATCTCGATCCACCTGCCGAAGACCCCGGAGACGGTCGGTCTGATCGGTGAGAAGGAACTCGCCCTGGTCAAGCCCGGCGTCCGGATCGTCAACGCGGCCCGGGGCGGCCTGATCGACGAGCAGGCACTCGCCGACGCGATCGCCGAGGGCCGGGTCGGCGGCGCCGGCATCGACGTGTACTCGAAGGAGCCCTGCACCGCCTCGCCGCTGTTCGCCTTCGACAACGTGGTGGCCACCCCGCACCTGGGCGCCTCCACCGCCGAGGCGCAGGACAAGGCGGGCCTGGCGGTCGCCCGCAGCGTCAAGCTCGCCCTGCAGGGCGAGTTCGTGCCGGACGCGGTGAACGTGCAGACCGGCGGCGTGGTCGCCGAGGACGTCCGGCCGCTGCTGCCGCTCGCCGAGAAGCTGGGCAAGGTCTTCACCGCGGTGGCCGGCGGGGTGGCCGCCAGCGTCACCGTCGAGGTACGCGGCGAGATCGTCGCCAACGACGTCTCGGTGCTGAAGCTGGCCGCCACCAAGGGCCTGTTCACCTCGGTCGTGGAGGAGCAGGTGAGCTACGTCAACGCGCCGCTGCTCGCCGCCGACCGGGGCGTCACGGTGGCCCTGACCACGCACGCGGAGACCATCGACCACCCGAACCTGGTCACCGTGCGCGGCGCGCTGCCGGACGGCCGGACCGTGTCGGTCTCCGGCACCGCCGTGCACGCCGGCACCCGCGACGTGCTCAAGCTGACCGAAGTGGACGGCTTCGACCTGGAACTCGGCGCGGACGGCATCCTGCTCTTCTTCCGCTACGTCGACAAGCCCGGCGTGGTCGGCACCATCGGATCGATCCTCGGCGAGGCGGGCGTCAACATCGCGGCGATGCAGGTGGCCCGGCGCGAGGCCGGTGGCGAGGCGCTGATGACCCTGACGGTGGACTCGGCGACCGCGGCGGAGCTGCTCAGTTCGGCGGCCGACTCGATCGGCGCGGTCGCGGCGAGCGCCGCCGACCTGCGCGACGAGGAGGCGTGAGCGGGGCCTGAGCCCGCGGTGCCCGGACGGGGCGATCGTTGCCCGGCCGCCCCGTCCGGGTCAGCCGCTCACCGGGGTCGGCGGCGGATAGACCGAGCCGTCCTGCGGGTCGAGCAGCATCAGGCCGTGCTGTGCGGCCAACCGTTCGATGTCGAGCAGTACCTGGTCCGGACAGGACTCGTCGAGGTTCATCTCCACGTGGTCGACGGCGAGGTGCAGTGGAGTCACCGCCCACGGCGTGCCCGGCCCCGGCCGGTCCGGATAGCCGGCGATGATCGCCCGGTGGAACGCCGAGATCCGTGGTTCCGGTTTTCCCCCGACGTGGACACCCTGCCGGCACCGACGGTGTGCCGCGCGTACGTCCTCGGCGCCGGCGCCGGGCCCGAGCGCCCATACGATCAGATCGAAGCTCACACCGGGCTCCCGTGTCCCAAGAGTGTTGACAGATCAGAACTCACGGGGGTACAGGGTGCCACTGAGTCGGTGACCTTTTCTCGGATAGCCCGCCGACACGCGGAACGGGCAACTCTTGCGGGGACTCACGTCGGGTCGATAGCGTATTGACGCGGATACCCGGCGAGTTCCTGGGCGTGGACTCGTCTTCGGGTGATGAGGCGTCGCGCCGGCCGGGTAGCCAGCACCCCCGTGTGCGCGAGCCACGCGCACTCGTCGCTGATCGGCCCCCGCGATCGTTGCCGAGATCGCGGGGGCCGATCGCGTTTCCAGTCCTCAGGCGCCGTTCCACAAGGGCGCGCGATCCTCCGGCTTCCTGCCGGCGGATCGGTCAGCGGGCGGTGGCGAAGAGGGCCCGGTAGCCGTCCCGGGTGGGGAACCAGTCGAGGCCGGGACGGCCGGCGGCGAACAGGGCGGTGGCGTACCCGTCGGCGACCGCGAGATCCGGACCGGCGACCGTGGCCGCGACCAACTTGTCGGCCGGCTGCCCGGTGTGCGGGTCGATCACGTGGCCGCGCCGGCCGGCGACGCCCGAGGTGCCGATCGCGCCGGAGGTCATCTCCAGCATCGTCGGCTGCCGCTCGCTCTGGGTCGGGTGGTGCACCGCGATCCGCCAGGGGCCGCCGTGCGGCGCGTGGCCGCGTACCACCAGGTCGGCGCCGCTGACCACGGCGTAGTCCTCGATGCCGGCGGCCCGCAGCCGGGCGGCGGCCCGCTCCACCGCCCAGCCGACCAGCAGGCCGCCCGGGTCGAAGCCGCCGGGCACCGCCCAGGCGTCGAACCAGCCGTCCGTGGCGGCCCGCATCGCGGCGCACCGGGCGACGATGTCGGCCAGCGGCGGGTAGGCGTCGGCGGAGATCTCGCCCCGGCGCAGCCGGGAGACCAGGCTGGCCGGCCGGGCCGGGCTGTAGGTGAGGTCGATCGCCCGCAGCTCGGCGACGGCGTCCCGCAGCGCGTCCCCGACCCCGCGCCAGCCGACCGCGCCCATCCCGTTCAGCACCAGGGTGTACTCGGCGATCGAGGTCTGCACGGTGTGCCGGGCGACCACCCGGTCGGTCAGGGTCGCGCCGGGCCGGACGTTGCGCCAGCCGGCGCCCAACCGCAGGTCCGGCCGTCCCCGGCCCACGGCGGGCGCCGGCGGCAGGCTCCGGCTACGCTGTCCCCGAACCCGGCCAGCTCCCGGGATTCGCATGTTCGCCCCCTGGATCCGCACGTTCGCCCCCTGGATCCGCGTCTAGCCCCTCCAGCCCGGCGGGCCGCTTCCAGCCCGTGAGCCGTTCTTCGCGCTCACCCTAGGTAGCGAAGATGGCTAGAGCATGAGTGCTGGCTGAGAAGCTCCTGTGCAGTTGACTTTCCAGATATTGGGAGTGCCGTACCGGGACCCGGGACGGTCCCTTAACGTTCCCTAGACACGACGGAGGCAAGGGAGCTGGGACGTGGCGGTGGCGCGGATCGCGGTGGTGGCTGGCGACGGCATCGGGCCGGAGGTGGTCGAACAGGCCCGCAAGGTGCTCGACGCCGTACTGCCCGGGGTCGAGGCCACCGAATACGATCTCGGGGCCGCCCGCTACCACCGGACCGGTGAGGTGCTGCCCGACTCCGTGCTCGCCGAACTGGCCGAGCACGACGCGATCCTGCTCGGCGCGGTCGGCGACCCCACCGTGCCGCCGGGGGTGCTCGAGCGCGGCCTGCTGCTCAAGCTCCGCTTCGAGTTCGACCAGTACGTCAACCTCCGGCCGTCCCGGCTCTGGCCGGGCACCACCGGCCCGCTGGCCAGCGTCAAGCCGAACGAGATCGACCTGGTGGTCGTCCGGGAGGGCACCGAGGGCCTCTACGCCGGGGCCGGCGGCACGCTGCACCGGGACACCCCGGCCGAGATCGCCACCGAGGAGAGCCTGAACACCCGGCACGGCGTCGAGCGGGTGATCCGGGACGCGTTTGCCCGGGCGGGCCGCCGGGAGCGCCGCAAGGTGACCCTGGTGCACAAGACCAACGTGCTGGCCCACGCCGGTTCGCTCTGGGCCCGGGCCTTCGCCGCGGTCGCCGCCGAGCATCCGGACATCGAGACCGAATACCAGCACGTCGACGCGGCCGCGATGTTCCTGGTCACCCAGCCGCAGCGGTACGACGTGGTGGTCACCGACAACCTCTTCGGGGACATCCTCACCGATATCGCCGCCGCGGTCACCGGCGGGATCGGGCTGGCCGCCAGCGGCAGCATCAACCCCGAGCGGGCGTACCCGTCGATGTTCGAGCCGGTGCACGGCTCGGCGCCGGACATCGCCGGTCAGGGCGTCGCCGACCCGGCCGCCGCGGTGCTCTCCACCGCGCTGCTCCTCGACCACCTGGGCCACCCCGACGCGGCCCGCCGAGTAACCGAGGCGGTCGCCGCCGAGCTGGCCACCCGCACCTCGGGCTCGCCGCGGCGCACCGCCGATGTCGGAGACCGGCTCGCCGCCCACGCGGCGTCCTGAGCCGCCCGACCCGTTCCGCCCAGGGCTCCGGCAACCGCCGGATCTGGGCGAAGGCGCGGGTGGTGCGGCTCGCCGGTCGCCCGGAGGGTCGAGGTTGAACGACCGTTCGGGTAAGTTTCAGGCACAACTCCCATGTTCCGGTCCGCCCGTGCCCGGGCACCGGTCCACTCTCTGGAGGTCAGCACGATGAGCGGTGGTGACAAGCTCGACTTCGAGATCCGTCAGAATCCTCAGCCGGTAGCCGCCGCCGAGCGTGCGGCGCTGATGGCCAACCCGGGATTCGGACGGGTCTTCACCGACCACATGGTCACGATCCGGTACGCCGAGACCAAGGGCTGGTACGACGCCCGCGTGGAGGCCCGGGCGCCGATCCCGATGGACCCGGCCAGCGCGGTGCTGCACTACGCCCAGGAGATCTTCGAGGGGCTGAAGGCGTACTCGGCGGCGGACGGCTCGGTGACGATGTTCCGGCCGGACGCCAATGCCGCCCGGTTCGCCGAGTCGGCCCGCCGGATGGCCATGCCCGAGCTGCCCGAGGCGGCGTTCCTGGACTCGCTGCGGCACCTGGTGGAGATCGACCGGGATTGGCTGCCGACCTCCGAGGAGGGCAGCCTCTACCTCCGGCCGTTCATGTTCGCCAACGAGGTCTTCCTCGGGGTGCGCCCGTCCAACGAATACCTCTACATGGTGATCGCCTCGCCGGTCGGCTCGTACTTCGCCCGGGGCGTGCAGCCGGTCGACGTCTGGGTCTCGCCCACCTACACCCGGGCCGCGCCCGGCGGCACCGGCGAGGCGAAGTTCGGCGGCAACTACGCCTCCTCGCTGGTCGCCCAGGCCGAGGCGATCGAGCACGGCTGCGACCAGGTGGTCTTCCTCGACGCCGTGCAGCGGCGGTACGTCGACGAACTCGGCGGCATGAACATCTTCTTCGTCTACGACGACGGCACCCTGGTCACCCCGCCGCTCGGCGGCACGATCCTGCGCGGCATCACCCGGGACTCGTTGATCACGCTGGTCCGGGAGTCCGGCGGTACGGTGCTGGAGCGGCCGGTGGCGTTCGACGAGTGGCGGGCCGACGCGGCCAGCGGCCGGCTGCGCGAGGTCTTCGCCTGTGGCACCGCTGCGGTGATCACCCCGATCGGCCAGGTGCGCTACCCCGACGGGGAGTTCCCGATCGCCGACGGCAGCCCCGGCGAGGTCACCATGCGGCTGCGGCAGCAGTTGGTCGACATCCAGCGGGGCCGGGCCGAGGACCGCAACGGCTGGATCCACCGGATCGACTGAGCGCGGGCGGCGTGATCGGCCGAGTGCGGCGCGGCGTCCCCGGCGGTGGGTTCGGCGGCGTCATGGACTGCGCGCGGCGGGGACGGCATCGTGCGCCTCGCAGCGTCATCGGCTGACGGGGGTGTGGCATCCCCCGGACGAGCGGGCCGAGATCCGCCGAGACGATCCGGCAGAACCGGATCGAGCGGCGGCGGGCGAAGATCCGGGAGGAGATCGCCCAGGCGGGCCGGGTCCGTCGGACCCGGCCCGTACCGGTACGGTGCGCGGCTCGGCCGGTCGGCCGACCGGCCGACCGGCTCAGTCCAGCAGGTGGGTGCGGAGCGCGTCGATCCGGGCCGCGGCCAGGCCGGCGCCGACCAGGTAGTCCGGCACCGAGCCGTGCCGGTCGCGCAGCTCGGCCAGGAACAGGGTCATCGCCTCGGCCGGCGAGGCGAGGAACGGTGCCGGCAGCGGCGGATCGTCCGGCATGGTGCTGGCCAGCCACTCGCTGAACCGGGCCGAGGCGGCGGTGCTCCGGGCGTAGTCGTCGGCGATGTCGGCGTCGGCGACGCCGAGCAGCGACAGGGTGAGCGCACAGACGACCCCGGTCCGGTCCTTGCCGGCCACGCAGTGCACGAGCACCGGCGCGGCCCCGGCGTCGGCGATCACCTCGATCGCCGCCACCAGGCCTGCCGAGCCGGCGGTGGCGAGGTCGTGGTAGCGGTCCGCCAGCCAGCGGGCCAGCCCCAGTTCCTCGGAGTACCCCGACTCCTCCCACAGCGGGTGCTCCGGATGGATGTGCTGGTAGACCAGGCCGTCGTAGGCGGGTACCCGGCCGTGCCGGCGTACCTCGGCGGGGCGACGCAGGTCGACCACGGTGCGGATGCCGAGCGCCTCGAACGCCTCCCGGTCCACGCCGTCGATCCGGTGCGGTGAGTCCGACCGGTACAACCGCCGGCGACGGACCGGCCGGCCGTCGAGCCCGGGAACGCCGCCGACGTCCCGGAAGTTGAAGAGGGTTTCGAAGGCCGTCGTACGCGTCGAAGTTCCGTCCACCCGACCACCGTAGTGCCTGTGCCGGACCACCCCCGCCGGTGCTTTCCGGTGCGGGGGTCCGCGGTGCTCGGGCGGGTGGACCCCGGAGACGCCGCTGGCCGGCGGGGCGGACGCCCCACCGGCCAGTCGACTGCGGGTCGCGTGTCACATGGCGCGGCCCGGCGGAATCGTCCAGCCCGAGGGGCCGTACGTCCCGCCGTAGTAGCCACCGAGCTTGTCCCGGTAGGCCGGATCCTCGTACTCGGCGCCGTCGAACTCCGGGGCGGCCTTGATCTGGTCCTTGCTCCGGTCGACGTACACCTTCCGGTCGTCGTGATCGACGTGGTTCACCACGCCGGCCGGCAACATGACCTTCTTGCCGAAGATCCACGGGCCGGTGTCCACCACCAGGTAGCTGGCGTTCACGTCGTGGCTGGCACTGTCGATCTTGCCAATGCCGCCGTCGGTCGCCTCCACCTTGTAGCCCACCAGGTCGGCGCCGGTCACCCCGGCGTCGTCCCGGTAGCGCCACGGGTCGAACTCGCCCGCAGGCGTGCCGCCCGCGAACGCGCCACCGCCACCATGGATCAGGGGATCCGGCGTCTGTTGCTGCGGGGTCGTCTGAGGATCGAGCCTGTCCACTGGCTATCACTCCTCTTCTCGACTGTCTCGACGTTCTCCGCTGTCCCGAGGACACCTACCCACCGTGGTCGATCCCTACACGCAAGACCTTCGACGGCTTTGCCATGGCGCCGCGACCCGGGCGCCGCGACCCGGGCGCCGCGCCGGCCGGGTCGGCGAACGAGAGTGTTCATCGGCGACGACCGTAGGAGGAAGGCGAGGTGACCGCCCGGCGTCCGGCCCGCCGCTCCGGACCTGCGGGTCGGGCCCTTCGGTCCCGGGATGTGGATTTTTTCTCCCAGATTTCTTGCGACCGTGGCAGAGTACGGTCCGTGACCTGCTCCGCACTCATTATTGGCAACTAGCGCGCCGGCATCCTCCCCCGCCGAGCGCGCAGACCTCCCGCATCCGCGGGGGGTCATTTTGTTTGTCGGGCCAGGAAGGCATCGGAGCAGGGGCTGCGCCCTTCTCGAAGGAGATCAGATGACGTACCAGGTGTTCGACACGACGCTGCGCGACGGCGCGCAGCGCGAGGGGATCAGCTACTCGGTCGTCGACAAGCTGGCGGTGGCCCGGCTGCTCGACGAGTTCGGCGTCGGCTTCATCGAGGGGGGCTGGCCGGGGGCGATGCCGAAGGACACCGAGTTCTTCCGCCGGGCCCGGACGGAGCTGGACCTGAAGCACGCCGTCCTGGTCGCCTTCGGCTCCACCCGCAAGGCCGGCGTGGCCGTCGACGCCGACCCGCAGCTTCGCGCGCTGCTGGACGCCGAGACTCCGGCGGTCTGCCTGGTCGCGAAGTCCGACATCCGGCACGTCGAGCGGGCGCTGCGCACCACCGGGGCGGAGAACCTGGCGATGGTCCGGGACAGCGTGGCCCACCTCGTCGGGCAGGGGCGGCGGGCCTTCCTGGACTGTGAGCACTTCTTCGACGGCTTCCGGCACGACCCGGCGTACACCTCTTCGGTGGTGGAGACCGCCCTCGAAGCCGGCGCGGAGGTCGTGGTGATGTGCGACACCAACGGCGGGATGCTGCCCTCCCAGGTGACCGCGGCGATCGGCGAGCTGACCGAGCGGCTCGGGATCTCGCCGGCCCGGCTCGGCATACACACCCAGAACGACACCGGCTGCGCGGTAGCGAACACCATCGCCGCGGTCGAGGCCGGGGTACGCCACTTCCAGGGCACCGCCAACGGCTACGGCGAACGGCCCGGCAACGCCGACCTGTTCGCGGTGGTCGCCAACCTGCAACTCAAGCTCGGGCTACCGGTCCTACCGGACGGGTGCCTGGAGCAGATGGTGCGCGTCTCGCACGCCATCGCCGAGATCGCCAACATCGCCCCCGACACCCACCAGGCCTACGTCGGGGCCGCCGCCTTCGCCCACAAGGCGGGGCTGCACGCGAGCGCGATCAAGGTGGATCCGCTGCTCTACAACCATGTGGACCCCGCCGTGGTGGGGAACGACATGCGGATCCTGGTGACGGAGATGGCCGGCCGGGCCAGCATCGAGCTGAAGAGCCGTGAACTCGGTCTGGACCTGGCCGGCCATCCCGACGCCGCGGCGCGGGTCACCAAGCGGGTCAAGGAGCTGGAGGCCGGCGGCTGGTCGTTCGAGGCCGCCGACGCCTCGTTCGAGCTGCTGGTCCGCGCCGAGTTGCCCGGGATGAGCGCGCCCCGGCCGTTCGCGCTGGAGTCGTACCGGGTACAGGTCGAGCACCGCGAGGACGGCGCGGTGGTCTCCGAGGCGACGGTGAAGCTCCGGGTACGCGGCGAGCGGGTGATCGCCACCGCCGAGGGGAACGGGCCGATCAATGCCCTCGACGAGGCGCTGCGGGTGGCGCTGCTCCGGCACTATCCGGAACTGCGCGGGTTCGAGCTGGCCGACTACAAGGTTCGGATCCTGGAGGGCAGCCACGGCACCGGTGCGATCACCCGGGTACTGGTGGAGACGGCCGACAGCGGCGGCCGGGACTGGACCACGGTGGGCGTACACCCGAACGTGGTGGAGGCGAGCTGGCACGCGCTGGTCGACGCGCTGACGTACGGGGTGGCGCGTACCCCCGCCGAGGTCTGAGCCGACGACCCGAGTGACGGCCCCGCCGCGGTGACGACCGCGAGCGGGGCCGTTCCGTTCCCGGGCACACCCGTCGCCATTTCCGGAAAAGCGAAAATGAACGTGAGATCTGAGTGCGTTACGCATTCCCGGAAATCATGCGCGGAGTGTGGCGGCCCGTTGTGCGCCGGCCAAGCGGGTTCCCCGGGCAGATGAAACCGCTATTGACCTGCTGCTTTGCCGAATGCTATGTTCGCTCATGGTTGTTGAGTGGCCACTCTAAGTAGTATCTGCTGGTGAACGCGGAATGACGATCGGCGTCGGTCGGGCGTTCAACGAGCGAAACAATCGTGCGTCAAGGACTGACGCAGCCTTCCTGTCCGCCGGTGACTCGTACCGAAAGTGCCCATGGCAATTGTCGGGCAGTCAATTTCGGTCGCGAGTCTCGCCGGGCGGGGGCGTACCCGGAACAGCAGGTCGACAGTTCGGACCATCTCCATCGTCGGAGACGACCATCACCATCGTGGGTAGAAAGAAAGAGATGACGTCATGGCCAGAATCTTTGGACGTAAGACGATCCTGCTAGTCGTCGGAGCACTCGCGCTGACCCTCGTCGGTGGCGGCATCGCCGTCGCCGGGCCGAGCCACCGTGCCGACCCCGACGCGGTCCGGGTCAACGGCAAGATGGTCCAGCAGCCGCCGGTGACCCAGGCCGACATCGACCTGGCCAAGTCCGCGCTACTCAAGGGCGACGCGGGCGTCCAGGCGTCGAGCGCGCAGCTCTTCGCCGTGGTCAGCGCGAACGGCGGCCTGATCCGCAGCAACCAGGCGGTCTCGGCGACCTCACTGGGCCTCGGCCTCTACCAGGTGGTCTTCAACGTGCCGGTGGCCGCCGGGGCGTTCGTCGCCACCATCGGGTTGACCGGCAGCGTCGGCACCTCACCGTCCGGCTTCATCTCGGTGGTCGGCCGGACCAACCTGGCCCAGGGCGTCTTCGTGCAGACCTGGAACGCGGCCAACCAGCCGGCCAACCGGAGCTTCCACCTGGCAGTGTTCCTGCCCTGACCCCCCGGTGCCCGCCGGCCTCCGTGTCCCCCCGAACGGACACGGAGGCCGGCGGCGTCCGGTGGAGGTGGTGGCCCGGCGGACACGAGGTCGCCCTGCCCGGGCGATGTCCGCGTCGGAACCGAATCCCGATGCTCGGTCAGCGAGCCGGCAGGACCACTTCGGCCAGTACCGGGCGGTGGTCGGAGCCGGGCAGCCGGAACACCGCCACCCGGTCGACCGCGATCCGCCGGTCCACCAGTACGTGGTCGATGGTCACCGGCGGGATCGGGTCGCCGTCGTACGGGCCCCAGGTGCCGGTGAGCCCCGCCCCGACCGAGTCGGCGGCGTCGGCGTACCCGGTGTCGAGCAGGTCACGCAGCGGGGCGTGGTCGAGGGTGGCGTTGAAGTCCCCGGCCAGGATCCGCAGCGGCCCGTCCGGAGTGGCCGGTGGCTGGGCCCGCAGGTCGGCGCGCCAGGCGGCCAGCCAGGCCAGCGTGGCGGGCGCCATCGGATGCACCGACTCCACCAGTACCGCTGGCCCGTCCGGAGGCTGGAGCGTGGCGTACGCCTGGGAGAAGCCGCCCCCGTTGCGCCGGGTGCCGGTCTCCCGGAGCGGATGGCGGGAGTACAGCGCCGACCCGGTCGTGCCAACCTCCGGATTGACCTGCCGGTACGGCAGCAGTTCGGCCAGGCCCAACCGGTCCAGTGCCGCTTCGGCCTCTCGGGTGAACTCCTGCGCGGCGAGCACGTCGACCCGGGCGCTCCGGACCAGCGCGACGAGCGCCTCCGGCTCGGCGGCCCCGGCGAGCAGGTTGGCGGTGAGTACCCGCAGCGGCGTGCCCTCGGCGGCCGGCTGACGGTCCGGCAGTGCCCGGGGCGCGACCAGCGCGACCAGCAGGAGCGCGGCGACGGCCGCGGCGCCCGCGGGCCACCAGCGCCGGGCGGCCAGGGCCAGCCCGAGCGGCACCAGCGTCCAGGCCAGCAGGTACGGCGTGAAGGCCAGCAGTTGCACCAGCGGGCCCCGCTCCAGCCCGGCCAGCCGTACCGCCAGCAGGCCGAGCACGGGCAGCACCAGCAACCAGCAGAGCCCGGTCAGCAGCCGCCGACGCGTCCGGCCCGGCACGGCCGTGGGCGGGGGCTCCGGGTCGAGATCGACATCCACACCGGCACGCTAACCCTCGGGTGTGGAGAGCCGGTGAAGAACGTGTGCGGGGTGCCGGTCTAGTGCCCGCCGGGCCAGGTGTTGGTCAGCACCCCGGTCAGCGCGTCGTACCGGTGGACGGTGGTCCGGTGCGTACCGCGCGACTGGTGGTCCTTCACCTGGGTGACCAGTACGCCGATCTTCACGTGGTCCCGGCTGACCACCGAGCGCCACGGTACGCCGTCCCGGGCGACGTCGACCTGGTGCGAGAAGTTCCCGTCCGGGGCGGTGATCGAGTAGCGCGGTCCGGCCGGCGGATCGATGTCCAGCCCGCCGTCGGCCCGGATGGTGAGGGTGACGACCAGGTTGTTGTCGAGGTCGTGGATCTGCGCCGGGTCACCGGCGTAGAAGCGGCTGCGACCCTGGCCCTGGATGTCCATCCCGTTGTAGTAGGTCTTGCCCTGGGCGTCGACCCAGAAGTGCGGCACGTGCGCCCTGGGCGCGCCGTAGGTGAGGCCGGGGTAGTACGCGAGGTGCCAGTGCGGTGGGTTGTCCGGGTGCAGCACGTTGTTGGTCTCGAAGCCCATCAGCGAGAAGAAGTGCCCCTTGCGGCGTGCCTCGGCGACCAGCCCGGAGTCCTGGAGCGCCGCCTCGCTGGCGATCATGTAGTTGATCACGGAGGCGGCCTGTGTGGCCGGCCAGGCGACGGTGGTCCACGGCCCGGCCACCCGGTCCGGGTCGTTGTGCTCGATCCGCCAGTGCAGCCCGGTCGAGGTGTCCGGGCTGAGCATGCTCCAGACCTGCACGGTCGCCTGGTTGGCGTTCACCGACGACCAGGTCACCGGCAGGGTGAAGCTGATCCGGTAGGGCGTGCCGGGGTGCCGGCGGATCGCCAGCCGGGTGTCCGAGGCGACCACCGAGCCGACCCAGGTGCCGGGCCAGTCGACGGTGACGGTGACCGCCTCGCTGCGCGGCCCCCGGACGAAGGAGTAGTACTCGGCCCGGCTGGCCACCTGGGTCGCGGTGCCGGGGACGAGTTCGTAGCCGGCGGGCAGGGTGATCCGCGGCGTGCCGGGCTCGCCGGGGACCGCCTTGACCAGCCGGAAGCCGGCGTAGCTCGGCGGGGGACCCGGATCGGGAGCCGCCGTGGCGGGTGCCGCGAAGACCACCACCGAGGCGACCGCCAGCAGCACCGCTCCGCACCGTCGCAGCAACACAGCGCCTCCTGCGTTTCGTCCCGTCCCGGCTCCGCTGACGGGTTTGTGTGCCGCCGATTTTATTGGTACGGCGGAGGTTTCCGGCGCCCCGAGTTGTGCGTGTGACAGAACTTGTCATGACACTGTGGCGACCGGGGGTTTGCCGCCGGTGACCTCGGGAAGCCCGCACCGTGACGGACATGTCAGACACCGTGGCCACCCGCCCCAGGCCGGTCGAGACGGCCTCCGCCGGCCCCGAGCTGGAACAGGCCCTCTTCGAGGTCAAGCGGGTGATCGTCGGGCAGGACAGGTTGGTGGAGCGGCTCTTCACCGCGTTGCTGGCCGACGGGCACTGCCTGCTGGAGGGCGTACCGGGGGTGGCGAAGACACTCGCCGCGCAGACCCTGGCCGTCGCGGTGGGCGGGAACTTCTCCCGGATCCAGTTCACTCCGGACCTGGTGCCGTCGGACATCGTCGGTACCCGGATCTACCGCGCCTCCTCGGAGAGCTTCGACGTGGAGCTGGGTCCGGTGATGGCGAACCTGGTACTGGCCGACGAGATCAACCGGGCGCCGGCGAAGGTGCAGTCGGCGTTGCTGGAGGCGATGGCCGAACGGCAGGTCTCGATCGGCGGCCGGAGTTACCCGGTACCCGAGCCGTTCCTGGTCCTCGCCACCCAGAACCCGATCGAGTCGGAGGGGGTCTACCAGCTACCGGAGGCACAACGCGACCGGTTCCTGCTGAAGATCCTCGTCGACTACCCCACCGACGCCGACGAGCTGGCCATCCTCTACCGGATGAGCGCGGAGCGGCCGACCGCGCGGGCGGTACTGGATCCGGAGCGGTTGCGCGCACTCCAGGACCGGGCCTCGCGGGTCTTCGTGCACCACGCGCTGGCCGAGTACGTCGTACGGCTGATCCTGGCCACCCGGGATCCCGCCCGGTTCGGGGTGCCGGAGGTCGCGCCGCTGCTCGCGTACGGGGCGAGTCCGCGGGCCACCCTCGGGCTGGTCGCCGCCGCCCGCGCCCAGGCCCTGCTGCGCGGGCGGGACTACGTGCTCCCCGACGACGTACGCGAACTCGCCTCCGAGGTGATCGCGCACCGGCTGGTGCTGTCGTTCGACGCGATCGCCGACGGGGTACCGGCGGAGTCGGTGGTACGCCGGCTGGTCGAGGCGGTCCCGCCGCCCCGGATCGCGCCGAGTCGTGAGGAACACCGGCGCGGCCTGGCGGTCGCGTGAGCCGGGCCAGCCGAACGGGCCAGGACGCCCGGACGGGTGGTCGGATTTCCCGGATCGGCTCCGACGGCGCTCGGCGGGGCAGCGGCGACCCCACGCTGGGTCAGCTCGCTCCCGAGCACCGGCTGCGCCGGCTGGAACTGCTGGTCACCCGCCGGCTCGACGGGCTGCTGCACGGCCAGCACCTCGGCCTGCTCCCCGGCCCCGGCAGCGAGTACAGCGGCGCCCGGGAATACCGGCCCGGCGAGGACGAGGTGCGCCGGATGGACTGGGCGGTGACCGCCCGGACCACCCTGCCGCACGTCCGGGAGGTGGACGCCGACCGGGAACTGACCACCTGGCTGCTGGTCGACTCCACCCCCAGCATGCACTTCGGCACCGCCGAGCTCGACAAGCGGGAACTCGCGGTGGCCGCGACGGCGGCGGTCGGCTTCCTCACCGCCGGGGTGGGCAACCGGCTCGGCGCACACCTGCTCGACGGCACCGGGATCCGCCGCTTCCCGGCCCGGACCGGTCGGACCCACCTGCTGGGCCTGCTCAACATGCTGCTCGCGGCGCCCCGGCGCGACACCTCCGGCGGCGCCCCGGCGCTCGCCGACGCGGTGACCACGCTGCACCGGGCCACCGCCGGCCGGGGCCTGGCAGTGCTGGTCTCGGACTTCCTCGACGGGCTGCCCGAGACCGAGGGCGGCACGCCGGCCTGGGAGCGGGCCGTCCGCCGGCTCGGCGTACGCCACCAGGTGCTGGCGGTCGAGGTGGTCGACCCGCGCGAACTGGAGCTGCCGGACGTCGGACTGGTCACCCTGGTCGACCCGGAGACGGGCCGGCGGCGCGAGGTGTCCACTGCGGACCGCCGGCTCCGGCAGCGGTACGCCGCCGCAGCGGCCGGCCAGCGCGAACTGGTCCGGCAGGCGCTGCGCCGGGCGGGCGCCGCGCACCTGTCGTTGCGTACCGACCGGGACTGGATCGCGGACATCGTCCGACACGTACACACCCAACGGCGGCTGGCCGGCGCGGCCCGCCCGCCCGTGGCAGCGGTACGGGGAGGCGCGGCATGACCTGGCAGTCTCCGGAGCGGCTGTTCCTGCTGCTCGGCGTGGTCGGGCTCGGCATCTGGTACGTCGTGCTGCAACGGCGCCGCAGCCGGTACGCCGTCCGCTTCACCAACCTGCGGCTGCTGGACCGGGTCGCGCCGGACCGGCCGTCCTGGCGACGGCACCTGCCGGCCGGACTGTTCCTGGCCATGATGGCGCTGCTGGTCGTCGGCTTCGCCCGGCCGGAGGCGGAGGTCAGGGTGCCCCGGGAGCGGGCCACCGTGATGGTCGCGGTGGACGTCTCCACCTCGATGCTGGCGACCGACGTCGAACCGGACCGGCTGGCGGCGGCGAAGTCGGCTGCGCACCGGTTCGCCGAGACGCTGCCCGACGAGTTCAACGTCGGGCTGGTCGCCTTCGCCGGCAGCGCGGCGGTACTCGTGCCGCCGGGCACCGACCGGTCGGCGCTGCACTCCGGGATCAGACGACTCGCCGAGGGCAGCACCGGAGTGCAGGGCACCGCGATCGGCGAGGCGATCGGCACCTCGCTGGAGGCGATCAAGACCTTCGACGCCCAGGCCGCGAAGAACCCGCCGCCGGCCCGGATCGTGCTGCTCTCCGACGGGGCGAACACCTCCGGACGCGACCCGATGTCCGCCGCCGAGGAGGCGGTGAAGGTGGGCGTACCGGTGCACACCATCTCGTTCGGCACCGCCTCCGGCTACGTCGCCCGGGGTGGCCGGCCGATCAGGGTGCCGGTGGACGGCCAGACCCTGCGGGCGGTCGCCGAGCAGACCAAGGGCGGCTACCACGAGGCGGGCAGCAGCGCCGAGCTGCGTGCCGTGTACGAGGACATCGGGACCTCGGTCGGCTACCGCACGGAGAAGCAGGACATCTCCGCCCGGTTCATCGGCATCGGGCTGCTGCTGGCCCTGGCGGCGGCGGGTGGCTCGATGGCGTGGTTCTCCCGGCTGCCGTAGACCGCGCTGGACCGGCCCGGCCCCGCCGAGGCGGACCGGCACACCTGCTGCCCTGATCCGACGATGGACTGACGAGGAGTGAGCTATGGCAACGCAGACCGGACTCGGCGAACCGCGCGGTCCATGGTTCATCTCACCGGACCTGGAGCCGGACGGGCGCGGCGTTCCGGGCGTACCCGGTGAGGTGCTGGCGGCCGACCGGGCGACCCGGCGGCGGCGCGCGCTGCTCGCCGCGCTGGCGGTGGTCGCGCTCGCGATCGGCTCCGGTGGCCTGGCCGGCGGCTACGTGGCCAGCCAGGAGACGACGGAGCGGGGCAGGGCGGCGCAGGCCGCCATCCCGGCCGACCTGGTGGCCGCCGCCGCGCAGGTGGTGCCCGGCGTCGTCTCGGTGATGGTGGCCGGGGGTGGCAAGTCGGCCAGCGGCTCCGGGTTCGCCATCGACGATCTCCAGCACATCGTCACCAACGACCACATCGTGGCCCGGGGCGGCGGCGGGGAGCCCGGCGGCGCGGTGATGGTGGAGACCTCGGACGGCCGGCAGTTCCCGGCCCGGCTCGTCGGCCGGGACTCCAGCAGCGACATCGCGGTGCTCCGGGTGCCGCCGTCGGCCGGACTGACGGCGCTGCCGCTGGCCAAGCCCGGCGCCACCCGGGTCGGCGAGCCGGTGCTCGCGGTCGGCTCGCCGCTGGGGCTCGCCGGCACGGTGACCGCCGGGATCGTCAGCGCGCTGGACCGGCAGGTGAAGCTGGGCGAGAACCGGCACAGCGCGGTGCAGACCGACGCCTCCATCAATCCCGGCAACTCCGGTGGTCCGCTGGTCAATGCCCGGGGTGAGGTGGTCGGGGTGAACACCGCGATCGCCACCATCGACGGCAGCGGTTCGATCGGGATCGGCTTCGCCATCCCGATCGAGCAGGTGCAGCAGACGGCGGACACCATCATCGGCAAGGGCGGCTGAGCCGTACGGTTGACACCATGACACCCCTGACCATCCGACCCGGCCTCGTCATCCCGGAGGCGGAACTGCACTGGCGGTTCTCCCGGTCCAGCGGCCCGGGCGGACAGGGCGTGAACACCACCGACTCCCGGGCCGAGCTCTCCTTCGACGTGGCGAACTCGACGGCGCTGCCGGAGCGGCTCAAGGCCCGGGCGCTGGACCGGCTGGGCGGCCGGCTCTCCGACGGGGTACTGACGGTCACGGCGTCGGAGCACCGTGCCCAGCTCCGCAACCGGGAGGCCGCGCAGGCCCGGCTCACCGCGCTGCTGGCCGACGCGATCGCGCCACCACCGCCGCCGAGACGACCCACCAAACCGAGCCGCGGCGCCAAGGAGCGCCGGCTCGCCGAGAAGAAGCGCCGCAGCCAGCTCAAGCAGCTACGCCGCCCCGACGCGGACTGACCTCCCGGGGGCCGGTCAGGACGTCAGGGCGGCCAGGGCCAGGTCGACGTCCTGCTCGGTGGAGTAGAGGTGGAACGAGGCGCGTACCCGGCCGGCCCGGACCGCGGCGCGGACGCCGGCCGCCGCCAGCTTCTCCGCCGCACCGGGTACGTCGACGGTGACGATCGCGCTGTCCCGGTGCGGCTGGCCGAGGCCGGCCAGGAAGCGGTTGGCCAGCCCGACGTTGTGCTCCCGGATCGCCGGCACGCCCACCCCGACGAGGAGTTCCAGGGCCGGAGCCGCACCGACGAAGCAGAACCAGGCCGGGGAGAGGTCGAACCGGCGGGCGTCGTCGGCCAGCCGTAGCGGCGGCCCGTAGTAGGAGGCGTGCGGGTCGGAGCCGGCGTACCAGTTGGCGGCGAGCGGGGTGATCCGGTCCCGGATCCGGGGACCGAGGTAGCCGAACGCGGCACCGCGCGGCGCCATCAGCCACTTGTACGCGCCGACGGCGACCACGTCCGCCCGGCCGGCGTCGAACGGCAGCCAGCCGCAGCCCTGGGTGGCGTCGACCACCACCAGCGCGTCGTGCGCCTCGGCGGCGGCCAGGATCTCGTCGTACCGGGCGACGGTGCCGTCCGCCGACTGGACCAGGCTGAACGCGACGAGGTCGGTGTCGGCCCCGATCTCCTCGGCGAGCCGGTCCGCCGGCACTGTGCGGACCCGCACCCCGCGCTCGGCGTGTACCAGCCAGGGAAAGAGGTTGGAGGTGAATTCCACCTCCGGCACCAGCACGGTGGCTCCGGCGGGCAGTGCGGCCCCGACCGGGGCGAGCAACTGGGAGACGGTCGCCCCGACGGTCACGTCCGAGACCGGTACGCCGACCAGCCGGGCGAAGGCGGCCCGGGAGCGGTGGGTCGAGGCGTCCCACCCCTCCCACGAGGTACGACCGGTGCGCCAGTCGGCGAGGGCGGCCTGGAGCGCCTCCCAGGCGGGCTCCGGCGGCAGCCCGTAGCTGGCGGTGTTCAGCCAGCCCGGCTCCGGTTTCCACAACTGTTGTGCCTCAGCGAGATCCACTCGGCCAGCGTAGTACCGCGATCCACGAGGTTGTGTAACGGCGATTACACTTTCTTTGTAGCGGCGCTACCCGAGGTGTTATCGTCGTTCACGTGGACGCGAGAACACGGATACTGCACGCTGCGGCCGAGTTGCTGGCCCGGTCGCCGGAGGCGGACGTCTCGACCCGGGCGGTCTGCGAGGCCGCCGGGGTGGGCGCACCCGCGCTCTACCGGCAGTTCGGCGACAAGGAGGGGTTGCTGGCCGCCGTGGTCGACTTCGGTTTCGAGCAGTACCTGGCCGGCAAGCGGGCGGCGGTCCCCTCGGACGACCCGGTGCGCGACCTCCGCGACGGCTGGGACAACCATGTCGCCTTCGCGCTGGAGAACCCGAACTTCTACCGACTGATGTACTCCCCGGGGCTCTCCACCCCGCCCGCCGCCGCGACCGAGGCGCACCAGTTGCTGCTGAGCGTGCTCGAACGCTGCGCCGCGGCCGGACGGCTGCGGATCAGTCCCCGGTTGGCGGCCCAGATGGTGATGCCGGCGAACGCCGGTGTCGCCTTGCTGCTGATCACCCGCCCGACCATCTATCCCGACGTCACCCAGGTGGCGACCCGGGTACGCGAGGCGATCGTCACCGCCATCCTGACCCCGGACGCCTCCGGCGGGCCGGAGCAGTCGACCGGACCCGGTGGCAACGTCGCGGTGGCCGCCGCGAACCTCGGCGCGCTGCTGCCGGCACTGCCGGACAGTCCACTGTCTCCGGCCGAGACCGCCCTGCTGCTGGAGTGGCTGACCCGACTGGCCGACCACACCGGCACCGCCTGACCCCGGCCGGCGGCCGAACCGCTGGCGGCCGAACCGGCCGGCGGCCGAACCGGAAGAACGGCACGACGAACCCGGCGGACGTCGCAGCCGGCGACGCCCGGCGATGTCCCGCACCCCACAACCGCGAGAACAGCAAGGAGAACCACTGTGTCCACCCCGTCCATCCCCGCCACCCCGAACGGTCGTACCGCTGTGGTCACCGGCGGCTCCCGCGGCATCGGCCGCCGGGTCGTCACCCGGCTCGCCGCCGACGGCTTCGCCGTCGTGGTCGGCTACGCCGGCAACCAGGTCGAGGCCGAGGCCGCGGTCAAGGAGGTCGAGACGGCCGGCGGCCGGGCGATCGCCGTACGGGCCGACGTGGCCGACGAGCACGCGGTCGCCGAACTCTTCGACACCGCCGAGCGGACCTTCGGCGGCGTCGACGTGGTCGTGCACGCGGCCGGCCGGATGCCGCTGGCGCCGCTCGCCGAACTCGACCTGGCCGACCTGGACGACCTGCACCGGACCAACATCCGGGGCACCTTCGTCGTCGACCAGCAGGCGGTACGCCGGCTCCGCCCCGGCGGCGCGCTGGTCAACTTCTCCTCCTCGGTCGTCGGTCTCGCCTTCCCGAACTACAGCGCCTACGCCGCCAGCAAGGGCGCGGTCGAGGCGATGACCCTGGTACTGGCCCGGGAGATGCGCGGCCGGGATGTCAGCGTCAACGCCGTCGCACCCGGGCCGACCGCCACCGACCTGTTCCTGCAGGCCAACAGCGAGCAGCGGATCGCCCAGCTCGCGGGCCAGGCACCGCTGGAGCGGCTCGGCACTCCCGACGACGTCGCCGAGGTGGTGGCCTTCCTGACCAGCCCGGCCGGGCACTGGGTCAACGGCCAGGTGCTGCGGGCCAACGGCGGAATCATCTGACCCGACCGGCGCCCGGCGTCAGCGTGGCTCGGGCACCGTCAGCCGGGCTCGGCCGCCGCCAGTGCGGCGAGCAGCCGGGCCCGGAGCGGGGCGGCCCGCTCGGCGAAACCGCGCTGGGCGGCGGCGTACTCGGCCCGGCCCTCGGGGGTCTCCACCCGGACCGGCGGATAGCCGAGCGCGGCCAGGTCGTACGGGCTGGCCCGCATGTCCAGGGTGCGGATCTCCCGGGCCAGTGCGAACGCGTCGGCGACCAGTTCGCCCGGCACCAGCGGGGAGAGCTTGTAGGCCCACTTGTAGAGGTCCATGTTGGCGTGCAGGCAGCCCGGCTGCTCGTTGTCGGCTTGCGTCTCGCGGCTCGGGGCGAGCAGGTTCAGCGGTCGGGCCGGCGGGGTGAAGAACCGGTACGCGTCGAAGTGGCTGCACCGGATCCGGTTGCCCTCCACCACCCGGGCGGTCTGCTCGGGCGAGAGCCGCAGCGGCCAGGCGTTGTGCCGTACCTCCGCCTGGGTCTGCCGGTAGACCATGGCCCACTCGTGCATGCCGAAGCAGCCGAACTGGCCGGGCCGGCCGGCGGTACGGGTCAGCAGGGTGCGGATCCAGTCGACCGAGTCGCCCCGACGCCGGCGTACCGCCTCGGTGTCGAGGGTGAGGCCGGCGTCCCCGGCGCGGTAGTCCCGGCCGAACTCGGCCGGGTCGGCGTCCCGGAGCACCACTCCGGCGCCGGGATGCCAGCGGCGAAGCTGCGCCGGCCGGTGCGAGTAGTAGGTGAAGAGGAAGTCCTGCACCGGATGCCGGGTGCCGCTGCCCCGCCGGGCCAGGTGCGGCACCAGCCACTCGTCCACTCGCCGCTCGTGGGCCGCCCGCCGGGCGCGCCAGTCCGCCGCGTCGAGCACGACGGTACGGGCAAGGGCGGCGGTCACCGCTCCAGGGTACGGCGCCCGCCGCGCGGCCCCGCCCGGCGAACCTTTTCAACCTGAACAGCCCGGCGAACGCGCCCCGGCTTCCACCTGCGGCCACGGCGGACCGCAAGGGGAGGTCGAAAAGGTTCAGTGCGGCACGTCGACGCTGACCCCTGCGGAGAAGACGGCGCTGCGCAGCTCGATCCGGGTCGGTTCGACCGCACCGGTCGAGGCGAACACCAGCGGCATGATCATGCGTTGGCCGGCCGGTACCGGTTCGGCGAACGGGTCCTTCCCGGCGTTGGCGATCTGCGTCGCCGCCACGTCGGCACCGACCCAGTCCCCGTTGGGCAGGTACGCCCGTTGCAGCGTGCCGTGCCACTGCTGGCTCTTGTCGGTCAGGTTACGTACCCCGAGGATCGCCTGGCAGCCGCCGGGTGCCGGTGGGCAGACCAGCCGGTAGACGGTGAACTCGAAGGCGCTCTCCCGCAGGCTCGTACCGACCGGTCCGGCCACGGTCTTGCCCACCCACGCCCCGCTGGACGGCTGCCGGTTGCCGTTGATCGCGCTCACCTGGCTCGACCCGGTCCACGCGGTGAGCGCGGCCAGGGCCACCGCCAGCAGGGCGGCGGAGCCGACCGCGGCCCACGCCGGGGGCCTGGGACGCCGTCGGGGCGGCCGGTAGGTGGTGGCCGGATGCGGGGCGGGGCGGGCCCGGCCGACCACCGGGGTGAGGTCCTCGTCGGTCGGCTCCGGCGGCTCCGGTACGGGCTCCTCGGCCGGCTCCTCGTCGTCGGCCGGCGCGGCGGTGCGGGGCGGTACCGGCGCCTGCCCGACGTAGCGGGCCCCGCCGGCGATGCCGACCAGGCCACCCGGTTCGTTGCCACCCGGTTCGGCCGGTTCGTCGGCTGCGGCCAGCCCACCGTCCCGGAGCAGCCCGCCGCCGTCCACCGCCGCGTCGTCGTCGACCGGCCGCCGCTGCTCCAGCGGAGCCCCGCCCCTGGTCGCACCCGCCTGCTCGCCCGGGATCTGGTGATCCTGGGCCCAGGTCCGGTGATCCTCGCCCCCGGCCTGGTGATCCTCGCGCTGGGACCGGTGAGCGGACGCACCGGCCCTCCTGGCCACCGGGGGCGCCGCCGGGGCGGCCTGCTCCGCCGCCCCGCCGATCCGGCGGTGGCCGGTGGCACGCCGTACGCTCTCCGGCACCGGGATCTTGTGGTCCCCGCGTACCCGGGCCCGGGCCCGGGCGATCGGGTTGCCGGACCTGCGGACCCGCCGCTGCGCCGCTGCGGCCTGCTTCTCGGCGGCGCGCTGTTCCGCCGCTTCCCGCTTAGCGGCCCGTTTGGCGGCCCGTCGGTCGGTACCGTCTCCGGGCGTGGTGTTGACCTGGTCGGCGGCGCGCCGCCGACGCAGTCGCCGCCACCAGAGCGCGCCGCCGGCCGCGGCGAGCAGCACCAGCGCCGCGAGCGCGGTACCCAGCAGGGTGCCCCGGCGCCACCAGGGTGGGGAGGCGGCCGCCTGCGCCTGCGCCGAGTCGTCAGAGCCGGGACCGGCGGCGGCCGCCCGGGCCCGGTTCCAGGTCACGGTCGCGCAGTCGTACGGCATGTTGCCGCCCGCGACGAAGGCGCAGGCCGGGGCGGTGACGTCGACCCCGCGCGCCGGCGGTACGAGGGTGGTGCTGAGCAACGCGGTGCTGCGGGCGCCGAGCTGGACCTGCCAGACCACCTCGGTGCCGAGTTGCCCCGGCATGGTGCCGGGCGCACTCGCCGCGCCGCCCTGGCTGATCATGGCCGGGGTGGCGCCCGGCGGCAGCTCCTGCCGGACGGTCGTCTTCACCATGCCGTCGGTGCCGTTGCGCACCCGGATCTCGTAGCGGGGCGCCGGATCGCCGGACGTGGTCATCGCGACGGTGATCAGCGGACTGGTCGGTCGGATCGGGGCGCCGGCTGCCCGGGCAGCGGCGGTGGCCGCTCGGGCCTGGGCCGCCTTGGCAGCGGCGGTGGCCGCTCGGGCCTGGGCCGCCTCGGCAGCGGCGGTGGCCGCCTGGGCGGGGGTGCCGGGCGCGGTGGCGGCCAGCAGGCAACCCGCGATCACCGCCCCCACCGCACGTAGTCGGATCGATGCAGGCATCACGAAGTCTCCTCCCGCCCCGAACGCTAAGTCGGACGGGTGGCCGGCCGGCGGGGAAGGATCGAACCCCCGCCAGTGGCTGGCCTGCTGCGGTATGGTGCCGCCGCGCCGCACGCGGGCGCCGGCACCGGCTTCCGGTGGGGATAGATTGGCGGCGTGCGTATCGCTCGTTTCGCTCATGCAAAGGGAATGTCGTTCGGCGTCGTCGAGGGTGACCCGGAGGCCGGTCCCGAGGGCCTGACCGTGGCCGAGATCGAGGGCCATCCGTTCGGCGAGATCCGGTTCACCACCGCCCGCTGGGCGCTGGCCGACGTCCGGCTGCTCTCGCCCATCCTGCCGAGCAAGGTGGTGTGTGTCGGACGCAACTACGTCGAGCACGCCGCCGAACTCGGCAACGACGTACCGGTCGAGCCGCTGCTCTTCCTCAAGCCGTCGACCTCGGTGATCGGCCCCCGGGACGCGATCCGGCTGCCGGCCCAGTCCAAGCAGGTCGAGCACGAGGCCGAGCTGGCCGTGGTGATCGGGCCGCCCGGCGCACGCCGGGCCGACCGGGCCGCCGCCGCCCAGGCCGTCTTCGGCTACACCTGCGCCAACGACGTGACCGCGCGGGACCTGCAACGCTCGGACGGGCAGTGGACCCGGGCCAAGGGCTTCGACTCGTTCTGCCCGCTCGGCCCGTGGATCTCCACCGGGATCGACGTCGGCGACGTCGAGGTCCGCTGCGAGGTGGGTCGGGGCGCGGACGAGATGGAGGTACGCCAGCTCGGCCGGACCAGGGACATGGTCTTCGACGTTCCGACCCTGGTGTCCTATATCTCGCACGTGATGACGCTGCTCCCGGGCGACGTGGTGCTGACCGGTACCCCGGCGGGGGTTAGTCCGATCGTCGACGGGGATACCGTCACGGTCCGCGTCGGCGGCATCGGCGAGCTGTCGAACCCGGTGGTGGCCCTCGACTGAGGTCCGGCGGGGGCGGCGGCGGTACGGCGTCGCCCGGTACCGACCCGATTTGGTCTGCACCACCGGGTCCGGTAAAGTTCGCTTTCGGTGCGACGAGCACCGATGGGGTATGGGGTAATTGGCAGCCCGACTGATTCTGGTTCAGTTAGTCTAGGTTCGAGTCCTGGTACCCCAGCCACCGAAACCCGAAAGGGTGCCGGTAGCTGGTCTCTGGTAGAGTTCAGCAGCGTTGATCGCAAGGTCAACAACGGAAAGTCCTGGCCCCGTCGTCTAGCGGCCTAGGACGCCGCCCTCTCAAGGCGGTAGCGCCGGTTCGAATCCGGTCGGGGCTACGACCGACGGCCCGCGTCACTCCGGTGGCGCGGGCCGTTTCCGTTCCGTACGCCTCCCGGGAATGCGCGCCTTCCGCACGTCATCGACATGCCCTCGGCGTCGAGGATCTCCCCCGGCCGAGCGGGGCGTCAGCCAGTTCCCGATGTCGAGCATGGCACACCCGGCCCGACCTGGTACTCGAAACGAACCACTTGGCGTGCCGGTGCTCCGGCCCGGAACGGGCAGGGATCCCGGTGTTCTCCGACGGCCGGCGGTCCCGCGCTTCCGGTGGCCCGCGATCCAGTGCGCTCCGCGCTCGCCGCTCCGCCCCGTTACCGACGCCCGACGCCCGCGAACTCCCGTGCCTCCTCGCTGGCCATGAGTCGACATGCTCTCGGCAGTCGTCCTGGCGTCGGCGGCGAGGTCTCTCCTCGCCGAGCTGGCCGACCGCCGCCGAGACTGTCGAGCTGGGTGCACGGACGAGACTGTCGAGCTGGGTGCACGGACGAGACTGTCGAGCTGGGTGCACGGACGGGGCAGCCGAGCTGGGTGCACGGACGAGACTGTCGAGCTGGGTGCACGGACGGGGCAGCCGAGTGGGTGCACGGACGGGGCAGCCGAGTGGGTGCACGGACGGGGCAGCTCGACAGTCCGCCGGGCGGGAGTCCCGTCGCGCGACGGCGTCGGCATCGGGTTGCCGGCCGGGTGGGTGTCGGTCGGCTGGCGGCCTGCCGCGCGGAGGCCGCCCGGGAGGCGACCCCGGGCAGAGTCCACTCCGGGCTTGAGCCCGCCTCGGGGTGAGTCGGTGGGTTGAGTTGGTCCCGGCGGCCATTCGCCGCCCGGCCGCCGGCAAGAGTCGGGTTACAGGCCGCTCAGCCGTTGGCCGGCCCGGACCACGGCCATCGCATGCCGGTCGCCGGGTCGCCGGCCGAGCCGCTCGATCGGCCCGGAGATGCTGATCGCGGCGATCACCCGACCGGTCCGGTCCCGGATCGGCGACGAGACGCTCGCCACCCCGGCCTCCCGTTCGGCGACGCTCTGCGCCCAGCCCCGGCGGCGCACCTCGGCGAGGGTACGGCCGGTGAACTTACACCGGGGGAGCAGGGGCATGACCGCCTCCGGCGGCTCCCAGGCCAGCAGGATCTGTGCGGCGGAACCGGCGGTCATCGGCAGCACCGAGCCGACCGGTACGGTGTCGCGCAGTCCGCTGGCCCGCTCGGCGGCGGCCACGCAGATCCGCTCGTCGGCCCGGCGCAGATAGAGCTGGGCGCTCTCGCCGGTCGCGTCCCGGAGCGCCGAGAGCAGCGGCTCGGCCGCGGTCAGCAGTACGTCGGGGGCGGCGTTCGCCAACTCGCCCAGACGCGGCCCCGGGCGCCAGCGTCCCTGGGTGTCCCGGACCAGCATCCGATGGATCTCCAGGGCCTGGGCCAGGCGGTGGGCCGTGGCCCGGGGCAGCTTGGTGCGATCGACGAGTTCGGCCAGGCTGGCGCCGTCGACGCAGGCGGCCAGGATGACCACCGCCTTGTCGAGAACGCCGACACCGCTCATACTGTGTCCCACAAGCCGAAACCTACCTCCCAGAATTTAGGATGTCCAGATGGTGGGAGTCACTCCAGAGCCGTCCTCGCCCAGGACCCTGGCCGAGAAGGTCTGGGATGCTCACGTGGTGCGATCCGCTGACGGTGAGCCGGATCTGCTCTATATCGACCTGCACCTGCTGCACGAGGTGACCAGCCCGCAGGCCTTCGACGGGCTGCGGATGGCGAACCGCAAGGTCCGCCGGCCCGACCTCACGCTCGCGACCGAGGACCACAACACCCCGACCGGGTACGACGACCCGTCGTTCCGGTCCCGGCGCGGTGACCTGCTCACCATCGCCGATCCGACCTCGCGGACCCAGATCGAGACGCTGCGCCGCAACTGTGCCGAGTTCGGGCTCAAGCTGCACCCGCTCGGCGACGACAACCAGGGCATCGTGCACGTGATCGGGCCGCAGCTCGGGCTGACCCAGCCGGGCCTGACCATCGTGTGCGGCGACTCACACACGGCCACCCACGGCGCGTTCGGCGCCCTGGCGTTCGGCATCGGGACCAGTGAGGTCGAACACGTCCTGGCGACGCAGACCCTGCCGCAGATCCGCCCGAAGACCATGGCGGTGACCGTGACCGGCGAGCTGGCTCCCGGGGTCACCGCCAAGGACCTGGTGCTGGCGCTGATCGCCCAGGTCGGCACCGGCGGCGGTCGCGGCCACATCGTGGAGTACCGGGGCGAGGCGATCAGCAGGCTCTCCATGGAGGGCCGGATGACCATCGCCAACATGTCCATCGAGTGGGGCGCCAAGGCTGGGATGATCGCGCCGGACGAGACCACCTTCGCCTACCTGTTGGGCCGGCCGAACGCCCCGCAGGGCGCGGACTGGGACGCCGCCGTCGAATACTGGCGGACTCTGCCGACCGACGAGGGCGCGACCTTCGACAGCGAGGTGGTGCTGGACGCCAGTCGGATCAGCCCGTTCGTCACCTGGGGCACCAACCCCGGCCAGGGCACCGCGCTGGACGCGGCCGTGCCGGACCCGGAGGACTTCGTCACCGACGCCGAGCAGACCGCCGCCCGGCGGGCCCTGGAATACATGGACCTCAAGCCCGGCACCCCGCTCCGGGACGTACCGGTGGACGTGGTCTTCGTCGGTTCCTGCACCAACGGCCGGCTGGAGGACCTCCGGGCCGCCGCCGACGTGCTGCGCGGGCACCGGGTGGCCGACGGGGTGCGGATGCTCGTCGTGCCCGGGTCGGCAGCGGTCCGCGAGGCGGCCGAGCAGGAGGGGCTGGACCAGGTCTTCACCGAGGCGGGCGCCGAGTGGCGGTTCGCCGGCTGCTCGATGTGCCTGGGCATGAACCCGGACACCCTCAAGCCGGGCCAGCGCTCGGCCTCGACCTCCAACCGAAACTTCGAGGGCCGGCAGGGCCGGGGTGGGCGTACCCACCTGGTCTCGCCACCGGTCGCCGCCGCCACTGCCGTGGTGGGCCGGCTGGCCGCGCCGGCCGACCTGTGAAGGGGCTGACCTGAGATGGACAAGTTCACCGTGCACACCGGTACGGCGGTCCCGCTGCGCCGGTCCAACGTGGATACCGATCAGATCATCCCCGCCGTGTACCTCAAGCGGGTGACCCGGACGGGCTTCGCCGACGGCCTCTTCAGCGCCTGGCGGGAGGATCCGGCATTCGTACTCAACGATTCCTCATATTCCCAGGCGTCGATTCTCGTGGCCGGCCCCGAGTTCGGCACGGGCTCCTCCCGCGAGCACGCCGTGTGGGCGCTGCGCGACTGGGGGTTCCGGTCCGTCATCGCCCCCCGCTTCGGGGACATCTTCCGGGGGAACGCGCTCAAGGAAGGACTCCTTCCGGTCGAGCTTGAATTGAAGGCCGTCGAGGCCTTGTGGGAGTTGGTGGAGTCCGACCCGACGGTCCGGATCACGGTCGACCTGACCGCCCGGGAGGTCCGGGCCGGGGAGGACACCTGGTCCTTCCCGATGGACGACTTCAGTCGCTGGCGGCTGATCGAGGGCTTGGACGACATTGGACTGACCCTCCGGCACGAGGCGGACATCACCGCCTACGAGGGCCGGCGATCCCCCTTCCGGCCCGTGGTGGCATAGGCCGAACCGCCGACCGTACAGTCGTTTTCGCCCCCGCCGGTTCGCCCGGCGGGGGCGAATCCGTTGCGACACAATGGGTTTTTTCGAGCAGATGTTTGTGTCCCGGTGGCACAGGGCATACCGTGCGCGCAGAATGGCTCGCGTTGAGTCCAGTTGCACATTGGGAGGGAAGTCGTGAACAAGGCCGAGCTCATCGAGGCTCTCGCCGCTCGTCTGGGAGACCGGAAGACGGCGACGTCGGCGCTCGACGCGGTCCTCGCGGAGGTCCAGGCGGCGGTCACCAAGGGCGATCGGGTTGCCATCACCGGGTTCGGGGTGTTCGAAAAGCGCGTGCGCGGTGCTCGAACAGCCCGCAACCCCCGTACCGGTGAATCGGTGAAGGTGAAGAAGACATCGGTTCCGGCCTTCCGGCCGGGCGCCGGGTTCAAGGAGATGGTGGCCAGCGGCAAGGCCCCGAAGAACACCGTGGCGGCGAAGAAGGCCGGCACGGCGTCAACGGCCAAGTCGACCGTTGCCAAGAAGACGACCAAGAAGGCGGCACCCGCCAAGACGACCGCCACCAAGGCGGCGGCGAAGAAGACGGCTCCGGCGAAGAAGGCCACCGGCGTCAAGAAGGCCACCACGGCCAAGAAGACGACGGCGGCGAAGAAGACGACGGCAGCCAAGACCACGTCCACCCGCGCGACGGCGACCAAGAAGGCCACCACGGCCAAGAAGGCTCCGGCCAAGAAGGCCCCGGCCAAGAAGGCCGCCAAGCGCTGATCCGGGTACCGTCAGGGCGCCTCCGGCTCGTCCGGGGGCGCCCTTCACGTTGTCCGGCACGGAAGCCCGGGCTGCGCGGTCCCGTCCTCCGGCGTCGACAGGGCGTTAACGCCGCTCAGCGGCCCCTGGACGCCCTGAAAGCCCGAGCCGGACCTTCGGGGTACCCCTGGACCGACAGTCCCGGCAGAGCTCGGACAGGGATGTCAGCGCGGCGAACCGGTAGAGGCGGTCAGGGTGCGATGGCGGCGAGCCGGTCCGCGCCGTCGAGCCGGCTCGCGCCGACCAGCCGGTCGCCGCTGAAGGCGAGCAGCCAGCCGGTGCCCTTCCTGGCCCGGAAATCCTCCACCGACCCGCGAAGCGCGACCGGGCCACCCCGGACGACCGGGCCGGTCGGTGCGGCCGATTCGGCCGATGCGGCGGCCAGTCGGGCCAACGCCTGCGGGATCACCTTTCCCTGGCTACAGACCACCGCCGGTTCGCCGGCCCGGGCCAGTTCGAGCAGGGCTCCGGCGGCGGCCAGGGCGTTCTCCTCACCGTCCTGCCCCGGCTTCGGCTCGTCGTACGCGGAATCCACCTCGATCGGCCGGTCGAGCAGTTCGGCCAGGGGTTGCAGCGTCTGCACGCAGCGCCGGGGCGCCGCCGAACGCAGGCGTACCGGGCGGAGCAGTGCCAGCAGCTCGGCCAACTCCCGGGCCTGGGCCAGACCGGCGGTGTCCAGCGGGCGGGCGGTGTCCGGCCCGGACCAGGTGCCCCGCTTGCCCGCCGGGGCGTGCCGGACCAGGCCCAGCACCACGGTCACCGGCGGCAGGGCCGCGAAGTCCTCCAGCACCCGGACGTCGTGCGGATAGCTGACCAGTCGGGTGGCCTCGGGCAGCGGCAGCCAGCGTACGGCGTCGACCTCGGTCTCCGGCTGGAAACCGCCGCCGCCGCCGGCCCGCATCGACCAGAACTCGACCGTCTTCGGCGCACCGTCGCGCATCCGGTAGTGCACCGGGGGCAGCCGCACCTCCGGCACCCCGCGTACGTCGGCCTCCTCGGCCACCTCGCGTACCGCGGCGGTCAGCGGATGTTCCCCGGGGTCCAGCTTGCCCTTCGGCAGCGACCAGTCGTCGTAGCGGGGGCGGTGCACCACGCACACCCGCACGCCGTCATCGCCGTGGCGCCAGACCACGCCACCCGCCGCGCGGACCGGTGTCACCCCAGCCATGCCGTCCGGCGTCCCCGGCTCGCCCGGCGCCACGCCTCGGGGAAGGCCGCCCGGGCGGCCCGGACGGCGGCCCGCTCCCGTTCCACCAACCGGCCGGCGGTGACCGCCACGGCGTGGTCGGCCGGGTCCTGTTCCGCGATCGACCGCCAGGTTTCGGCGGCGACCGCCGCGTCCTGGTGCTCGCCGAGCACGTCCTGCACCTTCGCCAGCGCCCTGGCCAGCTTCGCCGCGTCGCCGCCGAGTACCCCGGCGACGGCGTCGACGGCGTACCGGGCCCGCTTGCCGTTGATCCGTACCGCGTGCCAGCGCTCGTCCGGGGCGGCCGGGTCGAGGTCGGCGGCGCCGTCGACCTCGTCGTCGCCGTCGGTCAGCCGGTGCCAGGGTCGGGCGACCAGTCGGGGGAGCACCTCTTCGGCGGGCCCGTCGGCCCGGGCGGTCAGTTGCGGCGTCCGGGTGGCGTCGACCAGCGCCTCGACCAGGGCGTGGTAGCGCGCCGAGCCCAGCGCCTCGTCGACTTCGGCCAGCGCCGTGGAGTGCCGGTCGGCGAGTACCCGGTCCATCCGCTCCACCGCCGCCGGGTCGAGCGGGCTGAGCGGGTCGGCGGCGGCCGTCCGGGACAGCCGGGCCCGCAGCACCTCGGCGTCCCGGGCCTGCCCCAGCACCCCCGCCAGCCACTTCAGCTCGTCCCGCAACGGCTTGGCCCACGCCGTGCGGACCAGCGGCCCGAACGTCCGCAGGTCGCTGCGGAGCCGTCGGCAGCCGACCCGCATCTGGTGTACGGCGGTGTCGTCGTCGCCGACCGGCGCCCGCAACCGGACCAGCGGATCGTGTGCGAGCAGCCGGCCGACGCTGCGGCGGACCGCCGCCGTCACCACGTCACCGGCGCTGGGCCGCTCGGGCAGCTCGCCCGGGGGCACCAGGTCGGGCGCCGCCTCGGCCGTCGCACCGAGTGCCCGGACGTGCTTCGGAGTGAAGGCACCGGTCCGGGCGCCGGCTCCGGTCAGCGCCGACTCCACCGCGTCGAGCAGGTCCCGCCCGCCGTCCTTGCGCTCCACCTCGATCTCGCGGAACGTCGACCGGACCTGCTTGCCGTCGCGCACCTGCACCGCGTCGTCGGCGAGTTCCGCCAGGGTCCGGTCGGCGCCGTCGCGCAGCTCGTACGCCCGCCGGACGGTGCGGACCACCGCGGCCGGCTTGAGTTCCGCGCCCCGGGAGTACGCGGTCACCAGCGCCACCAGGTCGGCCGGGACGCTCTTCGGCCGGCCCGTCCGGGAGATCTCGTGCCGTACGCCGGGGCTGCCGGCCGGGAGTTTGACCGTCCAGGGCAGCTCGTCGCCCTTGCGGTGCCGCAGCGACACCCCGGCCCGGGCCAGCCGCAGGTCGGTGGTGTCGAGGTAGGTCGCGGTGAGCGTCACCGGGGGCAGTTCCACCACCCGTATCCCGTCGGGCACGACCGCGGACAGGTCGGGCAGGGTGAACTCCGGGTCGACGTCGTACTTCCGCTCCTCCTCCAGCATCGGCCAAGCCTAGTCCGGAATGTCGGCTCCGCCGAGTGTCCGCCGTTCCCGGCGAACCGCCCGGCGGCTCACTTGGCAGCTCCGGCGACCCGGCGCAGCAGCGCCTCCTGGAGGTTCACCAGCGGTGCCTCCAGGGTCCCCTTGCGCCGGGTCCAGCAGCCGTCCCCGGTCAGGTCGAACGCCTCGACCTGCGGGCTCATCGCGGCGGTCAGCAACTCGTCCAGCTCGGCCCGGGCGGTCGGGTCGGTCACCTGCACCAGCGCCTCCACCCGGCGGTCCAGGTTGCGGTGCATCAGGTCGGCGGAGCCGATCCAGAACTCGACACCGCCGTCCGACCCGCCGGCACCGCCGACCGCGGCGACCCCGCCGCCGAACCGGAACACCCGGGAGTGTTCGAGGAAGCGGCCGAGGATCGAGCGCACCCGGATGTTCTCCGACAACCCCGGTACGCCCGGCCGCAGCGTGCACATTCCCCGGATCAGCAGGTCGACGTGCACCCCGGCCCGGGAAGCCCGGTAGAGCGCGTCCACGATCGCCTCGTCGACCAGCGAGTTGACCTTGAACTGGACCAGGGCCGGCAGGCCCTGACGGGCCCGGTCGATCTCGCCCTCGATCCGCTCGATCAGGCCGCGCCGGATGCCCTGCGGCGCCACCAGCAACCGCCGGTACGACGTCTGCCGGCTGTACCCGGTGAGCACGTTGAACAGGTCGGTCAGGTCGGCCCCGATCTCCGGGTCGGCGGTGAGCATGCCGAAGTCCTCGTAGAGCCGGGCGGTCTTCGGGTGGTAGTTGCCGGTGCCGATGTGGCAGTACCGGCGGATCTGGTTGCCCTCCTGCCGGACCACCAGCGCGGTCTTGCAGTGCGTCTTGAGCCCGACCAGGCCGTAGACCACGTGGCAGCCGGCCCGCTCCAGCACCCGGGCCCAGCCGATGTTGGCCACCTCGTCGAACCGGGCCTTGATCTCCACCAGCACCACCACCTGCTTGCCGGCGGCGGCCGCGTCGATCAGCGCGTCGACGATCGGGGAGTCCCCGCTGGTGCGGTAGAGGGTCTGCTTGATGGCCAGCACGTTCGGGTCGGCGGCGGCCTGCTCGATGAACCGCTGCACGCTGGTCGAGAACGAGCGGTAGGGATGGTGCACCAGGATGTCGCCGTCGCGCAGGGTGGCGAAGACGCTCCGCGGCACCTCACCCTCGGCGAGCCGGGGGTGGGTGGCCGGCACGAACGGCGGGTCCTTCAGCTCGGGCCGGTTGGACTCGTTGTAGACCTGCCAGAGCGCGGTCAGGTCGAGCAGCCCCGGCACCCGCAGCACGTCCTGGCTGTCCATGTCGAGTTCCCGGACCAGCAGGTCGAGTACGTGGTCGGAGACGGAGGCGGCCACCTCCAGGCGTACCGGCGGGCCGAAGCGGCGCCGGGCGAGTTCCCGTTCCAGGGCTTGCAGCAGGTCCTCGTCGCGGTCCTCGTCGACCTCCACCTCGGCGTTGCGGGTGACCCGGAACAGGTGGCACTCCACCACCTGCATGCCGGAGAAGAGCTGGTCGAGGTGGGCCGCGATCAGGTCCTCCACCGGCAGGAACCGGTAGCCGGGCGCGTCCCGTTCGACCCGGACGAACCGAGGTACGTTGTTCGGCACCTTCACCCGGGCGAAGAGTTCCGATCCGTGGTCGGAGTCGCGGACCAGCACGGCCAGGTTGAGCGACCGGCTGGAGATGTACGGGAACGGGTGCGCCGGGTCGACGGCGAGCGGGGTGAGTACCGGGAAGATCTGCTCCCGGAAGTACGCCCGCAGCCGCTGCCGCTCCGGCACGGGCAGCTCGTCCCAGTGCAGCAGTGCGATGTTCTCGGTGGCCAGCTTCGGCATCACCTCGTCGACGAAGCACGCCGCGTGCCGGGCGACCAGGTCGGCGGCGCGCTCGGAGACCAGTTCGAGCTGGGTGGTCAGCGGCATCCGGTCGCCGCCCCGGACCGGCAGCCCGGCCTGCAACCGTCGCTTCAGCCCGGCGACCCGGACCATGTAGAACTCGTCCAGGTTGTTGGCGAAGATGGCGAGGAACTTGGCCCGCTCCAGCAGCGGGGTGTCCGGATCCTCGGCCAGGGCCAGCACCCGGGCGTTGAAATCCAGCCAGGACAGCTCCCGGTTGAGGAACCGGTCCGACGGCAGCGGCGCGGCCGGTTCCCCGACCGGCTCGGCGGACGGCTCGGTCGTCTCGGCGCGGGCGGCCAGTGCGCTCTCCGGGACGGCGCTGCCCGGGCCGGTCGCCGGTGACCCGCGCCGGCCGTGCGCCGGGTTGTCGGCCAGGCCGGTCGCCGGGCTCCGGTCCGGCCCGCCGGCCGCGGCGCGCGCCGAGTCGGCCGCCTGGTCCAGCGCCGCCGACCGGTCCGGCTCGGCGACGGTGTCCGGCTCGACGGTGCCGTCCGGCTCGCCCGCCGGCTCGCGGTCGGTGTGCCCCTCCGGCCGGTCACCGGAGCCGGCCGGCTTCCCGCCACCGCCGGCCCGGCCGCCCCGGGGAGTACGGGCGGTGCCGGGCGCCTGGTCTCCGCCCGTCCGGCCACCCCGTGGGGTACGGGTGGTGCCGGGCGGCTGGTCCCCGTTCGTCCGGCCACCCCGGGGAGTACGGGGTGTGCGGGTCGAACCGGCCCCGGGCAGGGGTGCCGGCGCGGGACGGGACGGGCTCGCCTGCCGGGATTCGTCCGTGCCGTCCGGTGCCGGATCCGGCGTAGGCCGTTCGCTGGCGCCGGACCGCGACTGGCGCTGGGAGAGGGGGCGTCGGGACGGCGGGGTGCTCACCACCCCATCATTCCCCGGCGGTGGTTAACGGAAAATGAACTTGACCGAGCGGGTCAGGGGAAGGTCGGCAGCGTGACCCGGACCAGCGTGCCGGCGTCGTCGTGCTCCAGCCGGACCCGCTGACCCAACCGGAGCAGGCGCAGGCCGGAGGCGTCGAACGCGGTGGCCGGGAAGGTGACCCGGGAGCCGTCGTCGAGCAGCAGCGTGCCGGTCCTGGTCTGCGGGTCGTAGTCGGCCACCGTGCCCTGCATGCCCAGCACCGTACACCGGTCCGCCGGGTGGCGGGTCGGCCTGCCGGGGCACCGGCACCGGTCTGGGCCGCTGGTCGGGTCGCGAGTCAGCGGTTTGCGTCGCTGGTCGGGTCGCGAGTCAGCACTCTGCGCCGGCCGGTGCCGCCCGCCGGGTCAGTGCGGCGGTGCGCCGGCGGAGCCCGAGCGCCGCCGCCGCCCGCAGGTCCGCCGCGGTGTCGACGTCGCGGCGCAGCGTCGGCCAGGCACCGGTGAGCGGACGAGCGCCGGAGGCCGCGTGCGCCGCCGCCGAGTGCGGGCCGAACCGGGGGTCGAGGGCCGCGCCGGGGACGGCGGTGAGCAGTACGGTGCCGGTGCCGGGGGCGTCCGCGACGAACCGGCGTACCCCGGGCGAACCGTCGGCGGCCCGCAGTGCCTCGGCCAACTCGGCCGGACGCAGCGCCGGCAGGTCGGCGGTGAGTGCCGCCACCGGGCCGTCGGAAGCCGCCGCCGCGCCCCGGACGAACGCGGGGTTGAGCCCGGCGGTCGGCGGCTCCGGCACGACCCGGGCGCCGAGCCGGCCCAGGGTCCGGGTGGCCGCCGGGTCGTCGGTCACCACCAGCAGTTCCCGGACGGCCGGACAGCCGAGTACGGCTTCGACGGTGTCCTCGGCCAGGGCCAGGGCGAGCAGTTCGTGCGGTACACCGTCGAGCGCGCCGCGCAGCCGGCTCTTCGCCGACCCGAGGCGCTTGACCGGCACCACCACGGTCCAGTTCCGCTCTGCCACGCGACAATCCTGCCAGCTCGCCGGCGGCCGCCCGGCGTGTGGCGTACCCGGCCCCGGGGATACCCCTGGCTGGCCGTACCCGGGACGGGCAGGCATGATTTCGCTGCGGGCGGCGGCACCCCGGGCCCGGGTCGGTGGCGGGCCGGACGGGGTGGGTACGGGCGGTGTCACCTCGCCACCCGAGCCAGGACGCCTGGATGGCGCCCCGGCCGGGCCGCGCCAGGGTGGGGACGACGAGGAGGCACAGTGACACGGCGCAGGCTGGGATTCTGGCGACGGTTCGCCGTCGCGGTGGTCAAGCCGGTCCTGACCGTCTGGACACGGCGCGACTGGCGCGGCATGGAGCACGTCCCGCCCTCCGGTGGCGTGATCATCGTGCCGAACCACCTCTCCCACTTCGACCCGCTGGTCTCGGCGCACTTCATCTACGACTCCGGCCGCTGGCCCAGCTTTCTGGGCAAGGCAAGCGTCTTCAAGGTGCCGGTGATCGGCAAAATCCTGCTGAAGTGCCAGCAGATCCCGGTGGAGCGCGGCACCGTCGACGCGGCCAGGTCGCTGGAGGCGCTGGACCGGGCGGTCCGCTCCGGTGCGGCTGTCGTGATCTACCCGGAGGGCACCACCACCCGGGAGCCCGAGCTGTGGCCGATGCGCGGCAAGACCGGCGCCGCCCGGCTCGCCCTGGCCACCGGTGCCCCGGTGGTGCCGGTGGTGATGTGGGGGCCACAGCGGATCTTCGACCCGCGGACGAAGAAGGTCAGCCTCCGGCCGCGTACCCCGGTGACGGTGGTCGCCGGTCCGCCGGTGGATCTGAGCCGGTGGACCGGCGCGGCGCCGAGCAAGGCCGTACTGGACGAGATGACCGACGCCATCATGCTGCGGCTGCGTGACATGCTCGCCGAGATCCGGGGCGAGACGCCCCCGCCGATCTGGTCGGCGCAGCCGAACCGCCGCACCGAGGACCGAGCATGAGCGAGCGCAGCGAGCGAAGCGGAGTGCCGGCATGAGCGAGCGTAGCGAGCGAATCGGCCAGCTCAGTGCGGATGTGCCTCATGGCGGCACGGAGCGAAGCGGAGTGCCGGCATGAGCCACGTCGCCGTGCTCGGCGCCGGCTCCTGGGGTACGGCCTTCGCCAAGGTGCTCGCCGACGCCGGCCGGGACGTGCTGCTCTGGGCCCGCCGTCCGGCGGTGGCCGAGGCGATCCGCACCGCCCGGACCAACCCCGACTACCTGCCCGGGCTGCGGCTGCCGGCGGCGGTACGCGGCACCGCCGAGGCCGCCGAGGCGATCACCGGCGCCGACCTGGTGGTGCTGGCGGTACCGGCGCAGACGTTGCGCGGCAACCTGGCCGAGTGGGCCCGGCACCTCGAACCCGACTCGACGCTGGTCTCCCTGATGAAGGGGATCGAACTGGGCACCACCAAGCGGATGAGCGAGGTGATCGTGGAGACCGCCGGGGTCGCCGCCGACCGCGTCGTCGTGGTCTCCGGCCCCAACCTGGCCGCCGAGATCGCCGCCGAGCAACCCGCCGCGACCGTGGTGGCCTGCACCGACACCGACCGGGCAAACCTGGTGCAGGCGTCGGTCAGCACGTCGTACCTCCGGCCGTACACCAACGACGACGTGATCGGCTGCGAGCTGGGCGGGGCGGTCAAGAACGTGATCGCGCTGGCGTACGGCATCACCACCGCGATGGGGCTGGGCGACAACACCCGGGCGACCCTGATCACCCGGGGGCTGGCCGAGACGGCCCGGCTCGGGGTGGCGCTCGGCGCCGACCCGCTGACCTTCGCCGGCCTGGCCGGCCTCGGCGACCTGGTCGCCACCTGTTCGTCGCCACTGTCCCGGAACCGGACCTTCGGCGAGCACCTCGGCCGGGGCGAGACCCTGGAGCAGGCGCAGGCCGCGACCCGGCAGACCGCCGAAGGGGTGAAGAGCTGCCTGGCGATCCGGGACCTGTCCCGGGCGCACGGGGTGGAGATGCCGATCACCGAGCAGGTCGAGCGGGTCTGCCACGAGGGTGCCGACCCGCACACCGCGATGGCCGTGCTGATGAGCCGCAAGCCGAGGCCCGAGTGACCGGCACCGATCCACGGAAGGACACCATGCCCGACCAGTCGACCTACGGTGACGGCACCCGGAGCGTGCACGCCGGTCTGCCGGAGCCGGTGCCCGGGCAGCCGTTCCTGCCCGGGCCGGTCTTCGCCGCCCCCTACCACCTGGACCCGGCGATCGGCCCGGAGGCGACCCCGAACGGGTACGGCCGGCCGGACAACCCGACCCGGCGCGGGCTGGAAGCGGCCATCGGTGAGCTGGAAGGTGGGGACTGCCTCGCCTTCGCCAGCGGGCAGGCCGCGATCACGGCGCTGCTGCTCTCGGTGCTCCGGCCCGGTGACACCGTGCTGCTCCCCACCGACGGGTACTTCCCGGTGCGGGCGTTCGCCGCCGAGACGCTGCGCGGGATCGGGGTACGGGTCGACTTCGTGCCGACCGCCGGCCCGTACCCGGCGTTCGACGGCGTACGGCTGGTGTTGGTCGAGACGCCGGCCAACCCGGGCCTGGACGTCTGCGACATCGCCGAACTGGCCGCCCGGGCGCGCGCCGCCGGTGCGCTGCTCGCGGTCGACAACACCACCGCGACACCGCTCGGCCAGCGACCGCTGGACCTCGGCGCCGACCTGGTGGTCGCGTCCGGCACCAAGGCGTTGACGGGGCACTCGGACCTGCTGCTCGGTTACGTGGCCAGCCGGACCGCCGGACTGCTGGAGACGATCCGGGGCTGGCGGGCCACCACCGGCTCGATCCCGGGCGCCTTCGACGCGTGGCTGGCGCACCGGTCGCTGGCCACGCTGGACCTGCGGCTGGCCCGGCAGAGCGCCAACGCGGCGGCGGTGGCGGCGACGCTGCGGGGCCGCTCCGACGTCTCCGGCGTACGCTGGCCGGGGCTCGCCGACGACCCCGCGTACCCGATCGCCAGCCGGCAGCTCCGCCGGGTGCCCGGGATCGTCGCGTTCGACCTCGGCGATGCCGACCGGGTGACGCGGTTCCTGACCGCCAGCCGGCTGGTCTTCGCGGCGACCTCCTTCGGCGGGCTGCACACCAGCGCCGACCGGCGGGCCCAGTGGGGCGACGACGTGTCGGCCGGATTCGTGCGGCTCTCCTGCGGGGTCGAGGACGCCGCCGACCTGGTCGCCGACCTGACCACCGCGCTCGACGCGGCCGGCGGGTAACACCTCGGCCTCCGAGGCGGGTAGCGGGCACGGCACGGCCACTCCGACCCCGATCCCCGTCCCTGCACCCAGCCCAACCCGGACCCGCCCACCCGACCAGCAACCCCCACGCCCGCCAGACCAACTCCACCCGGCCGACTGTCGAGCTGCCCCGTCCCTGCACCCAACCCCGACCCGACCAGCAACCCCCATGCCCGCCGCCGGAGGGACTCGCCCCACGGACTGTCAGGGCGCCCCGTCTGTGCACCCAGCTCGACAGTCTCCGCAGCAGGGTCATGTCCGGCGGCGAGGCATGGCGGCTCCGGGCGTTGAGCGCTGGACGGAGAGGCGGATCGGCGTCCGCGAACCCGACCGCCGGATCCCCGGGCGGTCCGGCGGCGCCTGGCCCGGTACCGGGCGGTGCCGGGACCGCGCTCTCCTGCGCGCATCTGGTGGACCGGATCGACGCGCCGTCGGAGGGCTGGACGACGCTGGCCGACGCCCCTTTCCGGCGACCGGTGGTCCGGATTCCGGCGCCGGTCGCGACGTCTCGACGGGCGGCAGGGGGTGCGGGAGTGGCTCGGGTACGGCAGGGTATGAACATCGGGCGGCTGCCGACGCCGGGATCCGGTCCGGGTCGGCCGGCGAACCGGGAGGCACACCATGACGAACTCGGAAATACCGGTCGTGGTCGGGCTCGACAACGGCGGTAACAGCAACAACGCCACCGTGCTGGACGCGACCGGCCGGTTCCTGGTCGACCAGTTGGTCGAGAGCCCGTGCCAGGTGCTGGAGGGCCCGGAGGCGGCGGTCGAGGCGCTGGCGGGGGCGATGGCACAGGTGCTGGCCCGTACCGGCACCCGGCCGGAGCAGGTCCGGGCCGTCGGGCTGGACACCCCGGGGCCGGCCAGCGCCACCGGGGTCATCTCGTCGAAGGGCTCGACGAACTTCTCCCAGCCGGCCTGGCGCGGCTACGACATCCGGGGCGCCCTCGAACGCCGGCTCGGCCTGCCGGTCGTCTACCACAACGACGGCAACGCCGCCGCGCTCTACGCACACCACTCCTACTTCGGCGCCGAGGCGCCGCAGCGGTCGTCGGTCTCCGCCATCGTGGGCACCGGACTCGGCGGCGGCGTGGTGGTGTGCGGGCAGGTGGTGACCGGTACCGCCGGGATGGCCGGCGAACTCGGGCACGTGCACATCCCGATGTTCGGCCTGCTCGCCGAGGGGCAGCCGGTGCCGGTCTGCAACTGCGGGTTCGTCGGGGACGTGGAGAGCATCGCCTCGCTGACCGGCATCCGGCGCAACCTGCTGCCGTACTGGCTGGGCCGGTACGCCGGGCACCCGCTCGGCGAACTCGACCCGTCCAGCGCCGCCAAGCAGGTCCGGTCGTACGGGGTGGACGGCGACCCGATGGCGCTGCGGATCTTCGAGCAGCAGGCGATGGCCCTGGGCCGGCTCTTCACCATCGTCGCCAACTTCACCGACCCGGACGGGTACTTCGTCGGCGGTGGCGTGGTGGAGGCGGCGCCGGAGTTCCGGGACTGGTTCCTGGCCACCGTCCGGGAACACACCGCGCTCAGGACCGAGCAGGCCGAGCGGGCCCGGTTCGCGCTGGTACCGGATCTCGACATGGCCGGGGCCCGGGGGGCCGCCATCGCCGCGCTGAAGCTGCTGGACGGCGCGGCCAGCCCGGCCGCCCGAGGGCAGGATCAGCCGGCCAACTGAGACTTCGGCCCGGCGTCAGCCGTGCGACTTCGCCAGGTTGACGAACGCCCGCCAGGCGGCCGGGCCGAAAGCCAGGGTTCCGCCGGCACGGTCCTTGGTGTCCCGGACGAGGACACGGCCGGGGAGGTTGTCGGCCACCTCGACGCACGCGCCGCCGTTCGAGCTACTGCGGCTGGATTTCCGCCAGGTCGGCTCAGGTGTGCTCATCGATAATCCTCAGGATCAGGTCTCGGGACTGGCCACACGGAAGCGCGAGGCCACTCAAACTCTCCCACGTTCGGTCGAGTTCGCCTATCTCCTCGGCATCCGCTACGGTCCGTCCCCGTAGCTGGTCGTCCAGGTAAGCGAGGCGAGGGCTTCCGGCCCCGGGCAGGCTGGCGACGACGAAGGCACCGGCCAAGCCGGCGTGCAGACCGGCTGACATGGGCAGGATCCGGATCTGCACGTTCGGCCGGTCGCCAACGTCGATCAGGTGCTCTAGCTGCTCTTTCATGAGCGCGCCGTCGCCGTACCGGAGGGCCGCCTCGCCGATGATCCCCACCGGCGCCGGCGGATCATCGGGGCCGAGCGCGGCGGTCTGGCGCTCGATCCGCGCTGCCGTCAGCTCGTCCAGCTTGTCCCGTCGGTGCGGACCGACAGTGAGAATCGCTCGGGCGTACGCCTCGGTCTGGAGGAGTCCAGGGATCAGAGAGTGTTCGAACCAGCGGATCAGGGTTGCCCGCTGCTCGTTGTCGGTCCAGGGCCGCAACCACGGGGCCGACGCCTCGGCCCGCGCCCTGGCGGACAGCTCTTGGATCTGAGTTCCGGTCTCGAACAGCGCATCCAGCGCCTTGGCCGTGTCGGGCATCGGCACCATGCGGCCCGTCTCGAACGCCCCGATGGACGATGCCGAGACGTTGACCGTTACGCCGGTTTGATCCTGCGTCAATCCTCGGTTGTTGCGCTCCCGCCGGAGTAGTTCCCGAAGATCATTCATCCCTATTACTCCATAGTTGCGGCCTACTGCGGGTTGCCTCTTGGCACTGGCCTACCACTACTCCGCACACATCTTCCGTTACCCCGCGTTGGCGGTCCAGGGTGGATGTCAGACGGAGGAGCCATCACAACGGCCCGTCGACATGCCGGGAGCGCGGCCCGCAAATCCGCTCCCCGGGGGCCGCTTCCGTCAAGGGGCGGGGACCGATTCAGCGGCACTGGCGGTCCCCGCCTTCTTGTCCGCCAAGCTGAGAGGTGACCGACCCGAACCGGCCGCACTCGCCCCGGCGCCCATTGTGGACGTGCCGCCAGTGCGGCTCCCCCTGGCCGTGCCTGTTGAGTAACGGTCGCTGCTGGTGGAGTTCCGGCAAGAGCCGCTGTCGCTGTTCGTGTACCTCGGGGCGGCCCTGTTCGAGGCGGCCGGGGACCTCTTCCGACTGAGCCCGAACCCCGGGCTGTACCCGGCCGAACTGCACCGCCGGTTTCTCGGCTGGGTTCCGACGGAAAGGATGATCAGGCGGGCGCTCGCGCAACGGATGGCCGGTCTCCCGGCGCACCCGGCCACCTCTTCCCCTCCGGCGGTCTCGGCGCAGCGACAGGCGCCCTGTGTGCCTCCGACGGCCAGGCATTACCCGGATTGGCGGGTTCCCACCGGCGGGCCGTGACGACGGTCCGCGCACGAGGCGCCCCGGGTCGCCGCTGTCCTCTCCTACGGCGGCCCGGTCGCTGCTGTCGTCTCCCACGGCGGCCCGGGGCGCGGCGGAAGCGGGCCGGGATGCCCGTGTCGATGGTGCTGGGGGGAGTGCCGGCGGTAGGGGAAACCCGACCCTGACCTGCTCAGGGTCGCGGATCCCCGGGATCGGTCCGGGATCACGCCGGATTCGCCGACGCGGCGGCGCGACGACGCTGGTCACATGATGTCCGGATCCCTACCGCAGCCGTGGACCGCTCGACCGCTGACCCTGGTCGCGGCGCTCGGCATCTGCTTGACGGCGACCCTGGGCGTCGCGGCGCACCTCGCCCCCGACCCCGGGATGAGCCCGCTGTCGCTCACCATCAGCGACTACGCGGTGTCGAACAACGGCTGGCCGATGAACGTCGCGATCCTGATCCTCGGGATCACCTCGCTGGCCGTGCCACTGGCGTTGCGGGCCGCCCGGGTCAGGGTGGGACGCCTCGCCGAGGCGCTGCTGCTGGTCTGGTGCCTGGGGCTGATCGCCTCGGCGCTGATCCCGACCGACCCGATCGGGGTGGTCGAGCTGAGTACCCAGGGCTACGTGCACAGGTACGTCTCGGTCGCCGCCTTCGTCGCCCTGCCGGTCGCGACGCTGTTGGCCATCCGCCGGCTCGCCGCCGACGCCCGCTGGCGGGATGCCGTACGCCGGTTGCGGGCGCTGGCGGTGACCAGCGTGCTCGCGCTGCTCGCGCTCTACTACGTCGCGTTTCCCGGTGGTCGGGTGATGATGGGCCTGGTCGAACGGATCCTGGTGCTGGTCGAGTTGGCGCTGCTCGCGGTGTTGGTGGCCCGGCTGCATCGGGTCGCCGGCAACCCGTCCCGGGCGGTCCCGGCCCGCTAGGAGCCCGCGTCGGCGTCCGTCTTGCTGCTAATCGAACACCTCGAACCGGTCCAGGAGTACGCCGGTCTCGTCGGACAAGACAGCGGCCTCCAGTTCGAGCAGCGGTATCGCGTCGTTTCCGCCGCGATCTTGTGGGACGAATGGCCTGCCCGCGTACGGGTTCTTGCTGGTGCCGGTGCGGTTGGGGTGGTAACGCCAGTGTGCGTTGCGGTGGCGCCGGGCGATCCCGCCGATGTACCAGATCGCCCCCTGGACGAAGTCGTCGTCCACCGGTCCGCGCAGGGCATCCTTGTCCGGGATCCGGCGTCGTACGATCTGTTCGAGTGTCAGCAATGACTCCGGGCTGAAGTCCAGCTCGTCGGCCCGGCCGGTGGCGGCGGACCACTCGGGGAAGCCTTCCTCACGGATGGTCAGCCAGTGCGTGAGCCATGGATCGGTCGATGCGGCATCCGAGGTCTCGGTGTGTAGCGCCGGCCGATCGGTGCGGCGCGGTTCCCAGCCGGGATCCTCGTTCCGGCGTGCGGCGGCTAGTGCCCGGATACGTTCGTACTCAGCCGACCACACCGTCCCGGTGCGTTCTACAAGGGCGTCGAGGACGAGCCGCATGGGCTCGGCCGTTTCGCCGACGCCGAGGCCGGCGACGGGGAGGTCGGAGTCCGGGTCCCAGGTCCAGGCGCCTCCGCCGACGGTGAGCAATACTTCCCCAACGTAGCCGCCGGCTGCTACGGCCATTCCCTCGCCAGGCGGCTGCCCGCCCGGTGTCTCGGCGAGCAGGGTGTGTTCGAGGTCGCGCAGGGACCCGACGGAATGATCGAGGGGCTTGTCGGGTCCGACGACGAAATCCTGGAGTCCCGCAAGCATCGGCCCGAGCCGCTCACGCCAGTCGTCGAGCTTCGCTTCGGTCAGGAGATCACCGTAGCCGGGATCAGCGTCGCGGTCCCAGCACCGTCTGCTCCATCGTCGGTACCTCCGCCGGGTCGACCGGCGACCGCCGGTTCCCCGCAGCCAGCGCGGCGCCCACCAGTTCGCCTCGTCGAGCAGCCGCATCAGGGCGGGGAGCACGAGTCCGCGGATGACGGTGGCGTCGATCAGGATCGCGGCGGCGAGGCCGACCCCGAGCTGCTTGTACTCCAGGATCGACAGGGTCGCGAAGACCGCGAAGACCGCCACCATGATGATCGCGTCGCCGCGGGCAGCGCCCGCCGGCCGGTGGGCTCACAGTCAGTCGACGGGATAGCGGGACTGGAAGTCGAGGCGCGCGTCGGCCTCCTCGGCGATCCCGGTCAGTACGTCGTCGAGGGCCAGGAACGCGGCCCAGCGCTGCTGCCCGCCGGCCGTCGCCAGTCGGTCCACGATCCGGGTTTCGAGGTCGGCTTCGCGTCGGCCCTTCCAAACCTTGTCGGCGAGGCTGACCAGCAACTCCTCGATCGTCGCGTCCGGTGAGTCCCAGCGGGCGTGGCTGGCGGCGAACCGGGCCAGGGCCGGCGGGACGCCGTACCCGATCAGGAGTTCGCGGCCGGCGGGCTCGTGCCGCGAGCCGGGCCCGGAGAGCTCCTCGGGATGGCGGGTCTTGCCGATGTCGTGGGTGGCCGCGCCGAAGAGCACCGCCCGGTGGTCGACGGCGAGCTCGGGACGGTGCTGGCCGAGCCAGTCGAGCAACTGGGCCGCGACGTCGTGCACCGCCCGCAGGTGTGCGGCCAGCCGGGCCGGGGCGTTCGACCTGAGCAGCAGCTCGGCGGCCTCCGGCGGGAGCGGCCGCAGCGGCGGCGTGCCGGGGTCGGTGAGGGCGCGGTGCAGTGCGGTGGCGGTCACGCCGATCAAGGGTAGCCACCGCCACGCCCCCTGACCGCCGACCCGGACCGGCGGAACAGGGGGCGTGGGGCACCGGAGCTGGGCGGGCCGAGCCTTGCCGGGGGGACGCAGCTCGGTGACCGCCGACCTCCCCCGGAGGTCAGGGGAGAACGGGGGAGGTGGGCAGCGCGGTGGTGAATGCGGTCCAGGCGGCCGGTGCGAAGACCAGCACCGGGCCGGTGGTGTCCTTGGAGTCGCGTACGGCCACGACGTCGTCGGCGGCCCCGGCGAGCAGGGCGAACTCGACGCAGGCGCCCTGGTCTCCGCTGTGGCTGCTCTTGCGCCAGGGTGCCCGGCCGAGCAGGTCGGTCGTCTCCGGTGACATGTCACAGTCCTTTCAGGAGGCGGTTGATGTTGTCGCGGCTTTCCGCGGGACTCAGCGCGACGGCCCGCAGGTGTTCCATGATCTTCGTGCAGGTGCGCAGCTCGTCCGGCCGGTCGAGGATCAGTTGTCCGGCGACGGTCTCCACCGAGGCGAGGATCGGATCCTCCGGGTCGGCGAACTCGAGGATGTGCAGCGAACCACGGGTACCGCGGTGGTAGCCCGCCTTGAGCGGGATGACCTGGACGGTCACGTTCGGCAGCTCGGACATCTTGAGCAGGCTCTTCAGCTGCGCCGCCATCACGGCCTCTCCGCCGACCGGCCGAAGCAGGGCGCCCTCGTCGACGATGGCGTCGTAGATCGGCGGGTCGGACTCCTTCAGCCGCTCCTGCCGGCCGATCCGGATCTGCACCCGCTGCTCCACCTCCTCGTCGCCGAGGGTGTGCGGGCCGCCGCGCATGATCGCCCGGATGTACTCCGTGGTCTGGAGCAGGCCCGGCACGACCGAGGGCTCGAAGTTGGCGATCGCGGTGGCCTCGGCCTCGACCGCGATGAAGTCGATCGTGCGGCGGTCCAGGATGTACGAGTAGGGAACCCACCAACCCTGCTTCCGGGCCTCCTTGGCGAGCGCCACCATGTCCTCCAGTTCGCTCTCCGGCCGCTTGTAGAGGGTGAGCAGCGCGCGTACCGAGGCCGGGCTGACCATCGTCTGCGCGTTCTCGTACCGGGAGAGCGTGCTGCGAGTGCTGTTGATCTCGTCAGCGGCCTGTTCGAGGGTGAGCCCGGCCGCCTCGCGGGCATGGCGCAGGGCGATGCCGAGGCGGCGGGCACGGAACGACTTCGGAGCCATGCATCGATCCTGTCACATGGAACCGGGAATGCGTGCATGAGAGAAGCTACGTGAGAGTTGCATTCACGCGTTCACAACTGGCAATCTGTCATCACGTCCTCACCGCCGGTGGTCGTGTCGACGGTGGCTGTGGGTGACCGAAGGGGAATGAGGCGCACGGCGATCGGACCTTCCCGTACCCGATCGCCGTGTCCCTCCCGCCAGCAAGCGGACCTGGAGGTGACAGATGACCGCGACCCCGTGCTGGCCTCGGGTTTCCCGATGCCGCTGGTGCGCGCGACCCGTGTTGCGGGACAACGAGGGCGCGTGGATCCACGCCGACCTGGCCTACGTGTGCCGGGACCGGTGGGGTGGGCTGGCCGGCACGACGGCCGAGCCGGAGGCGGCTCGCCGTGGCCTCTGACCGGCACGGACTTCGGAGTGATCGCGGGCGGGGAAGCTACCCGCGGTGGTGGCCGGGGCGGTCACGGTGACCCGGTACCTCGTGGTGCTCACCGACGTGCGGCCGCTGACCAAGGAGGGCCGGGACGAGCGGATCGAGCCCGAACGGCGCCGCCAGGTGGTCGGCGCCACCAGCCGGGAGGCCGCCGACCGGATCGCCACCGCCTTCGCGGCGCTCGGCATGGTGCGGGCGGGACGGCAGCGGGTCAAGGTACTCGCGGTCGGCCGACGGCGATCCCTGGCCGGCTGAGCCGCCGACCGCCGGTCGGCCGACCGCCGGTCGGGTCGCCGGTCCAGGCGCCCGAGGCGAGCGGTCAGCCGCCACAAGTGATCGGTCAGCCGCCCGAGAGGAGGCGGCGGAACCGGAACCAGCAGCGACGGACCAGCAGACCCACCTCGACCGCGGCTCGGCTGCGCCACCGGACGATCAGCGTCAGCAGCGGCACGACCGTCGCCGTCGTGCCGACGGCCACGACCGCGACCGGCGGATACGGGCCGAGCGTGAAGAGCAGCATGCCGAGCAGCAGCGCGGCGAGCCGCAGCGGCGCGGTGACGAAGGTGAACCGGTAGCGGTTGGCCAGCACCAGCGCGCGGATCGGCGCGGAGAGCCGGTTGAACCGCCAGCGCAGCAGCGCGAGGACGGCAGCCGCGCCGGCCAGCGCCACCAGCACCCCGCTGGCCGCCGCGAGCGGCCGGGACCCGATCGCCTCCTGCAACGTCCCCACCACGAAGGCGACGAGCAGGAGTACGACGCAGCCGAGATCGGTCAGCAGCCAGAGCGCCCGGCGGGCATTGCGGGTGCCGGCCCGGATTGCGACCGGATCGGTGGGTACCGTCCGGAGCACCCCGGCCATGGCCGGCGAGGCGCGTACCGCCCGGCCCCGGTCACTGTCCAGTGTGGCCAGCCCGTACAGCGCCTGCGGGTCGTCGGGGGCGAGCCGCAGCGCCTCCAGGTACGCCGCCCGGGCCCGACCGAACTCGGCCATCCGGCGCTGCACCTTGCCCTCGGTGACGTGCGCCCAGACACTCTCCGGGTCGAGTTCCCTGGCCCGCCGGGTCGCGGCCAGCGCGGCGAGCACGGTCCGGGTACCGCTGCCGCGCAGCAGCGCCTCGGCCCGGGCGAGCTCGCTGCGGGCGTCGTCCGGATCGAGAGAGCGGGCCAGCTCGGCGGCGGCGAGCGCCTCGGAGATCCGGCCCAGTTGGCGCAGCGCCAGGGAGCGGTTGCGCTGCACCTGCGGGCTGCCCGGATTGGCCCGGGCCGCCATGTCGAGCACGGTCAGCATGTCCCCCCAGCGGCTCTCCCGCTGGTAGCAGTAGCCGAGCACCTGTAGGGCGTAGCCGTCGCCCGGATCGGCCCGGAGTGCCTCGCTGATCAGCGGGTACGCCGCCTTCACCCGGCCGACCTCGGCGAGCTGCAACGCCCGTTCCAGGAGCGACTTCCTGGCGTCCGTGCCCGGGTCGGCTCCGGCGGGCGGCCCGTTTCCGGCACCGGCCTCGGTGGCACCGGCGGTCATCAGAGCAGCTTCCGCCGCTTCAGATAGCCGACCAGGTCGTCGTACGTGCCGCCCTCGTTGGCGAACATCGCCACGTTCCGGGCGGTGGCGAACCAGGGCTTGGTGGACGGGCGCACGTCCTTCAGCGCCCGGTCGAAGTCGCGCTGCTCGATCATCCGTACCTCGCCGCGCCGGATCGAGTCGGCCATCGCGTACTCGGCGGCGGACTCGCACAGGTGCGCCAGGTCGGCGCCGGAGAAGTCCTCGGTGGCGGCGACGATCCGGCGTACGTCGATGTTGGCGATCGGCCGGTCCCGCAGGTGGTACTCCAGGATCGAGGTCCGGGCCGGAGCGTCCGGCGGGAGTACCAGGACCACCCGGTCGAGGCGACCGGGCCGGCGCAGCGCGGGGTCCACGTCCCAGGGCGTGTTGGTGGCGGCCAGCACGAAGACGCCCTCGTTGTTGCCCTCCACGCCGTCGAGCTCGGCGAGCAGTTGGTTGCCGATCGTCCGCATTCCGCTGGAGGTGACCTTGGATCGCTTGTGCCCGAGCGCGTCGACCTCGTCGAGGAAGAGTACGCACGGCGCGCTGCGCCGGGCCGTCTGGAACAGCTCGTGCAGGTTGCGCTCGGAGTTGCCGATCCACATGTCCAGCACGTCCACGATGGAGAGCGAGATGAACTTGGCGCCCATCTCGCCGGCGATCGCCTTGGCCAGGAACGTCTTGCCGCAACCGGGCGGGCCGTACAGCATGAGGCCGCCGCGCAGGCTCTTGCCGTACAGCTTGCGCAGTTCCGGGTTGCGCAGCGGGCCGAGGAAGGCCAGTTCCAGCCGTTCCTTGACCTCGGTCATCCCGCCGACGTCGCCGAGCCGGACGGTGGAGACCTCGATGTCGAACATCCGGTCGGCGTCCCCGGTCACCGGCTCGGGCTGGTCTCCGGCCGGCGAGAAGCGCGGTGGCACCACGTCGGCGAGTTCCTGCTCGTAGGCGGCGAGCGGGTCGTCGCCCGGCTGGCCCGGTCCGCCCGGCTGGCCCGGTCCGCCCGGCTGGCCCGGTCCGCCCGGCTGGCCCGGTCCGGGGGACCGGGTCGGTGGCGGTGGCTTCGGTGCGGCTCCGGTGCCGGCCGCCGCTTCGGCGGCGGCGTCCGGGCCGGTCGCCGGACCCGGTGTGGGCGTTCCGGGAATCGGCGTACCGGAGACGGGTGCGGGTGCGCCGCCGCCCAGGGCCCGCTGCATCAGGGCCTGTGCCTGCGGGTCGGCCGGGTTGCTGGCGAGCGCCTGCCCGACGTGCGCGATCGCCTCGGCGGGGCGTCCGGCGTCGAGGAGCAGCCCGGCGAGGTGCAGCCGCAGCGGAACGTCCTGCGGGCTCGCGTTCACCGCCGAGGTCAGGCTGTCGATGACCGAATCGGAACTCACAAGACGAGCAGCCTAGACGGCGGCGGTCACGGCGGCGACACACCCGCAACTCCGGTCTCCAGGGCCCCTCGGGCGCCGTACGTCACCGGTTACCCGTTGTGCTCGGCGCGCTCACTGCGTAGAGGTTTCCCGGCCCTGAAAAGGGGTGTGGACCCAGGAGTAGGCCACGCAGAGTAGGGTCACCCGGTGAGCGCACGAGGAGCGACGGCAGCACCGCAGGGTCTCCGGCCGGGCGGGCACCGTCGGGTGACGCGAAGGACCAGCGACGACGCCGGCCAGCGGTGCCGCGTTCGGCCAGCGGTGCCGAGTTCGGCCAGCGACGACGCCGGCCAGCGGTGACGCGAGCGACCAGCGGTGACGCGAACGAAAGGTGACCGGAGTGACCACCCCAGGCAAGACCCGCGTGGCCGTCGTCTTCGGCGGCCGGAGTACGGAGCACGCGATCTCCTGTGTCAGCGCGGGCAGCATCCTCGCCGCCCTCGACCCGGACGAGTACGACGTGGTCCCGGTGGGCATCACCCGGGCGGGCCAGTGGGTGCTGACCGACGGTGACCCGGCCCAGTTCGCGATCACCGACCGGCGGCTGCCGGAGATCACCGCCGCCGCCGGATCCACCGTGGTGTTGCCGGCCGACCCGACCGGCGACGGTCTGATGGTGCTGGACCCGGCCCAGGGGCCCCAGGCACTCGCCGGAGTCGACGTGGTCTTCCCGGCGCTGCACGGCGCGTACGGCGAGGACGGCACCATCCAGGGGCTGCTGGAGATGGCCGGCATCCCGTACGTCGGTGCGAACGTCTTCGCCTCGGCGGCGGCGATGGACAAGGAGTTCACCAAGAAGCTGGCGGTCGCCGAGGGCATCCCGGTGGGGCCCTACGTGGTGCTGCGCAGCGGGGTCAGCCTGACCGAGGAGGACAAGGAGCGGCTCGGGCTGCCGGTCTTCGTCAAGCCGTCCCGGGCGGGTTCGTCGGTCGGGATCAGCAAGGTCTCCGACTGGGCGGATCTCGACGACGCCGTCGCGCTGGCCCGGCAGGTCGACCCGAAGGTGCTGATCGAGGCCGCGATCATCGGGCGGGAGATCGAGTGCGGGGTGCTGGAGGCCGAGGCGGGTGGCGGCCCGGAGGCGTCGCTGCTGGCCGAGATCCGGGTGGCCGAGCACGACTTCTACGACTTCGAGGCGAAGTACCTCGACGCCAGCGACTACGACATCCCGGCCGAGCTGCCGGACCGGGTGACCCGGCAGGTGCAGGAGTACGCCTGCCGCACGTTCACCGCGCTGGACTGCGCCGGTCTGGCCCGGGTCGACTTCTTCGTCACACCGGAACTGGACGTCTATCTCAACGAGATCAACACCATGCCGGGCTTCACACCCACCTCGATGTTCCCGCAGATGTGGGCGGCGACCGGGTTGGAGTACCCCAAACTGGTCAACCGGCTGATCCGGACCGCGCTGCGTCGAGGCACCGGTCTGCATTGACAAACGTCTGTTCGCTGCCCGTCCGGGGTAGGTCGGCCGGACCGGAGACGGCGCGGCGTCGGTGCGGTGGCGGTCAGCCCTCGGCGCAGCCGGTCGGCACGTTCGGCACCGACGGCACCGAGGCGACCAGGGACTCCGACACCGGTGCCGCCCACTGCACCGTCTGCTCCTGCCCGGCCGGCACGCTGAGCCGGACCGGCACCTCACGGTCCACGGTGGTCAGTACCAGGCCGCCGTCGCGGTGTTCGGTGAGCCAGCAGACCTTGTTGACCATCCAGAGGTCGGCGACCGCCGGAACGGCCGGTCGGGCCACCCCGCAGGCGAGGGTGATGGCCGGGTCACCGTACGCGGCGTTCTGCTCCGGGCCGGCGGTGACCGGGCGTTGGCCGAGGTCGCGGAGGGTGGCCGGCAACCGGGACAGCAGGGCCCGGCAGACCGTGGCCGGCCGTTCGGCCAGGGCCGGGGCGGCCATCTGCACCGGCGTGGTCGCCTGCGGTGCGGCCGAGGTCGGCGTCGCGGCGGGCTTCTCGACCGGGTCCGGGCTGAGCTGGCCGAAGACCAGCATCGCGACGAGGGCGGTCAGCGGTAGGGCGACCACCGTGGCCCAGAGCGCCGCCTGCCGGGTGGTCCGGTCCGGTCCGGCCCCGGTCGGCGAGCCCGCCGGACGACCGGTCGCCGCCGCCGCCGACCCTGACTCGGCTGCCTCCGGCTGTGAGGCGGCTGCCTCCGGCTGTGAGGCGGCTGCCTCCGGCTGTGAGGCGGCTGCCTCCGGCTGTGAGGCGGCTGCCTCCGGCTGTGAGGTGGCTGCTTCCGGCTGGGTCTGGTGCCCGTCCGGCTGGCCGGACTTCGTGCTCCGCACCACTTACAACCGGACCACGGAGCAGGTCAGCGTGCGGGTGATGCCGGGCACCAGCTGCACCTTGCTGACGATCATCTTGCCCAGTTCGTCGACGGTGTGTGCCTCGGTGAGCACGACCACGTCGTACGGGCCGGTGACGGCGTCGACGCGGACGACTCCAGGAATATCCGAGATGTGCGCGGCCACGTCACGCGCCCTTCCGACCTCTGTCTGGATGAGGATGTACGCCTGGACCACGACCCGCCTCCCGTCCGCCGCCGAGCGGCTAGACCGTGAAAATACCGTACGGAGCAGGTCGGATCCCGATCGGTGGTCGGAGGAGACACGATGAGCGATCGAATCGGCCGGCCCGGTGCGGGCGCGTCGCCGGATCCGGAGGTACCCGGAAACCGGCGGCCGCGACCAGCCACGGGCCCGGCCGGGACGGCTGCCGAGCGTGCCCGGAGGTCGGTGTGAGCGTCGCGAGGGCCGGCGAGTTCGGCCTCATCGCCCGGGTCACCGCCCGGCTGGGCGCCGGGCACGCCACGCTGCTCGGGCCGGGCGACGACGCGGCGGTGGTGCACGCCCCCGACGGCCGGGTGGTCGCCTCCACTGACGTACTGGTCGAGGGGCGGCACTTCCGCCGGGACTGGGCGAGCGCGGTGGACATCGGCCATCGGGCCGCCGCGGCGAACCTGGCCGACGTGGCGGCGATGGGCGCGGTGCCGACCGCGCTGCTCGTCGCGCTCTGCATGCCGCCGGACCTGGAGGCGCAGTGGGCGGAGGAGTTGGCCGACGGCCTGGCGGCGGAGGCGGCCCGGGTCGGGGCGAGCGTGGTCGGCGGGGACATGTCGGCCAGTCCCACCCTGACCATCGCGGTGACCGCCCTCGGTGACCTGGGCGGGCAGCCCCCGGTGGTGCGCAGCGGCGCACGGGCCGGCGACGTCGTCGCACTCGCCGGCCGGCTGGGCTACGCCGCTGCCGGCTACACCGTGCTGTCCCGCGGGTTCCGTACCCCGAAGGTACTGGTCGAGGCGTACCGGCGGCCCGAGGTGCCGTACGGGGCGGGGCCGTCGGCGGCCCGGTTCGGCGCCACCGCCATGATCGACGTCTCGGACGGGCTCCTCGCCGACCTCGGTCATGTGGCGACGGCCAGCCGGGTCGGCATCGACCTGCTCGGCAGCGCGTTCGAGGTGCCTGAGCAGATGCGGGACGCCGCGCACGCGCTCGGGGTGGATCCGCTGGCCTGGGTCCTCGGCGGTGGCGACGACCACGCGCTGGTGGCGACGTTCCCGGAGGACCTGCCGTTGCCGGGCGGCTTCCGGCTGATCGGTCACGTGGTACACGGTGCCGGGGTGACCGTGGACGGGCGGGCCTACAAGGGATCGGGCGGCTGGGACCACTTCCGCTGACCGGCGCGGGTCGAGCCGTCCGGTGCGCCGGTTCCCGGATCGGCGGCTGCAGCCGGGGCCCGATCGGTAAGGCGTGGGCCCGGGTCGTACCCTTCACCGGGTGAGTGAGCTGGACATCCGCGTCGTCCCCTACGATTCCCCGGTCGCACAGCAGTTGGTCGGCTCCGCGCTGGCCGACCTGGCACAGCGGTACGGCGGCGGGGGCGACGAGACCCCCGTGGCGGTGAGCGAGTTCGAGCCTCCCGCCGGGGCGTTCCTGGTGGCGTACCTGGAAGAGGTGCCGGTCGGCTGCGCCGGGTGGCGTACCCACGGCGGCAGCGGCGACGTCGCCGAACTCAAGCGGATGTACGTCTCCCCGGTGGCTCGCGGTCGCGGTGTCGCCCGACGGATGCTGTCGGCGGTCGAGGACTCGGCCCGGGAACACGGACGCCGCCGGTTGATCCTGGAGTGCGGCGACCGGCAGCCGGAGGCGATCGCGCTCTACAAGGGCAGCGGCTACGAGCGGATTCCGGACTTCGGCTACTACCGGGACGAGCCTGGGGTGCTCTCGTTCGGCCGCTCTCTCTGATCCCGCTGGTTCCTCTGACCGGCTGCTCTCTGATCCCGCTGGTTCCTCTGACCGCCGGCTGCTCTCTGATCCCGCCGGCCGGTCGGCACCGGCCACCTCGGGACCCGTCACCGGCGGCCCGCGCCGGGCGGCGTGGCGCGGCTGGCTGGCGGATCCGGTGGTGGCGGGCCGGTGCGGACAGCAATAGCCGCCGGAGCGATGCTCCGGCGGCTATTCGAGCTTACGGTTGCCCAGGCTCAGGCGCGGGCGACCTTGCCGGCCTTGATGCACGAGGTGCAGACCTTGAGCTTGCGGGTCGTGCCGCCACCCGCCGGGGTACGCACCGACTGGATGTTCGGGTTCCAGCGACGGTTGGTCCGCCGGTGCGAGTGGGACACGTTGTGGCCGAAGCCAGGCCCCTTGCCACAGATGTCGCACACGCTAGCCACGGGATACTCCTGGGATTGATCGTTGTCAGGTCGCCGGCAGGGTGCTGGCCGGGCAACCTGGCCAGGGTACCCGATGGTCGGGTCGCCGGGCGAATCGGCTCCGCCGGTCCCGGCTCACCGGCCGCCGCGTCGCTCCGCCGCCGGATTTCCCGGTCGGAAGCGGTGGCCGGAGTCGCGCGGCAGTGTCAGCGGGGCGTCAGGGTACGCCAGTAGGCTTCTCGCCGTGCTGGAGACCCTCGACGCCGCGGCCCTGCACCGGTGGTGTGCCGGTGGGTTGGCCGCGCTCAAGCGGCACCAGGAGGAGATCAACCAGCTCAACGTCTATCCGGTTCCGGACGGCGACACCGGCACCAACCTGGTGCTCACGATGACCTCCGCCGAGCAGGCGGTCCGGCTCGAACGGGACGATCCGGGCGTCGGCGGACAGCCGGCACCCGCCCGGGTCCTGCGGCTGCTGGCCCGGGGTGCGTTGCTCGGCGCCCGGGGCAACTCGGGAGTGATCGTCTCGCAGATCCTGCGCGGCCTGGCCGATGCGCTCGGCGACACCCCGGAGGTCCGGGGCCGGGCGCTCGCCCGGGCACTGCGGGCGGCCGGCGCGGCGGCGTACTCGGCGGTGGCCGAGCCGGTGGAGGGGACCGTGCTCAGCGTCGTCACCGCCGCGGCGGCGGCCGCCGAACGGGCCGACACCGACGATCTTCCGGCGGTGGTCCGGGCCGCCGCGACCGCCGCCGCCGAGGCGCTGGCGCGTACCCCGGAGCAGTTGCCGGCGTTGGCCCGGGCCGGTGTGGTGGACGCGGGCGGGCGTGGCCTCTGCGTCCTGTTGGACGCGCTGGTGGAGGTGGTCACCGGTGCCGCACCGGAGCGGCCGGAACCCGCACCGGCACCGCCGCGCCGGCCGCTGGCGGCCGCCCGGGAGACCGGCTCCACGGAGTACGCCTACGAGGTGCAGTTCCTGCTCGACGCCGACCGGGCGGCGGTACGCCGGCTCCGGGCCGAACTCGTCCGGCTGGGCGACTCGCTGGTGGTGGTCGGCGACGAGGCGGACGCCACCGGCACGTCGACCTGGAACGTGCACGTACACGTCAACGACGTCGGGGCGGCGATCGAGGCCGGTGTGGTGGCCGGCCGGCCGTACCAGATCTCGGTCACCCGCTTCGAGGACCAGCTCCCGGAGCCGGGCCCGCCGGAGCCGGCCCCGGCGGACACGCCGGAGCGGGCGGCGGTGGTGGTCGCCTCCGGTCCCGGGCTGGCCGCGATCTTCGCCGCCGAGGGGGTGACCGTGGTGGACGGCAACCCGTCCGCCGGGGAGCTGCTCGGGGCGGTCCGGTCGACCGGCGCGTCCCGGGTGGTGGTGCTGCCGAACGACCCGAACACCCAGGCGGTGGCCAGGGTGGCGGCCGAGGAGGCGCAGCCGTTCGGGATATCGGTGAGCGTGGTGCCGACCCGCTCCCCGGTGCAGGCGTTGGCCGCACTCGCGGTCCGGGATCCGGCCCGGCGGTTCGCCGACGACGTGATCGCGATGGCCGAGGCAGCCGGTGCCTGCCGGTACGCCGAGGTCTGCCACGCCTCTCGGGAGGCGCTGACGGTGGCCGGCCGCTGCCAGCCGGGCGACGTGCTCGGGCTGGTGGACGGCGAGGTGCACCTGATCGGCGGGGACCTGGTGCAGACCTGCACGGCGCTGCTCGACCGGTTGCTCGGCGGCGGCGGTGAGCTGGTCACCCTGCTGCTCGGCGCCGACGCCCCGGAGGAGCTGGCCGAGGTCCTCCGGGCCCACCTGGCCCGGCGCTGGCCCTTCGTCGAGGTGCACCACTACTCCGGCGGCCAGCCGTTCTATCCCTTGCTGGTGGGAGTCGAATGACGCTGCCGGGGAAGCCGGCCGAGGGTGTCGGGGAAGCCGGCCGAGCGTGCCGAGGGAGTCGGGTGACGGTGGTGGTGGAGAGCCGGATGAGAGCGTTCGTGGGGGACCGATGACAGCGAACCGACCGACCTCGGCCGGCACCGAATCGACCTTGGCCGGCACCGAATCGACCTTGGTCGACCTGGAGGCGCCGCTGCGCAAGCTGGTCGGCGAGAAGACGGCGAAGGCGCTCGCCGGCCATCTCGACCTGCACACCGCCGGTGACCTGCTCTACCACTTCCCGCGTCGCTACGACGAGCGGGGCGAGCACACCGACATCCGCTCCCTGGAGGTGGGGGAGCAGGTCACGGTGCTTGGCCAGGTGCAGCGTACGGCGGTGCGGCCGATGCGCCAGCGCCGGGGAAACCTGCTGGAGGTGACCATCGGGGACGGCTCCGGCGGCGTACTGACGCTCACCTTCTTCGGCAACCAGGCGTGGCGAGAGCGGGACCTCAAGCCCGGCCGGTGGGGGATGTTCGCCGGCAAGGTCACCGAATTCCGGGGCAAGCGCCAGCTCAACGGCCCGGAGTACGTCCTGCTCGGCGACGGCGACGGCGACGGCGAGCCCGGCACCGGCGGCGAGGTGGGTGAGGAGATCGAGGAGTTCGCCGGGGCGCTGATCCCGGTCTACCCGGCCGCGGCGGCGGTGCCGACCTGGGTGATCGCCCGGTGCGTCCGGGTGGTGCTGGACACCGTCACGCCGCCGGAGGACCCGCTGCCGGCGACGCTGCGGGCCACCCGCAACCTGGTCGGGCTGGCCACCGCGCTGCGCGAGATCCACCGGCCGGCGAGCAAGGAGGAGCTGTACCGGGCCCGGCACCGGTTGAAGTGGGACGAGGCGTTCGCCCTGCAACTGACCCTGGTGCAGCGCAAGCACCGGGCGGCGGCCTGGCCCGCCAAGCCCCGGCCGCGCCGCGAGGGCGGGCTGTTGACCGCGTTCGACGCCCGGCTGCCGTACGAGCTGACCGCCGGGCAGCGCGCGGTCGGCGAGGAGGTCGCGGCGGACCTGGGTACCGCGCACCCGATGCACCGGCTGCTGCAGGGCGAGGTCGGCTCCGGCAAGACGGTCTGCGCGCTGCGCGCGATGCTCCAAGTGGTCGACGCGGGCGGCCAGGCCGCGCTGCTGGCCCCGACAGAGGTACTCGCCGCGCAGCACTACCGGGGCATGCTCGACCTGCTCGGCCCGCTCGGTCGGGCCGGCGAGCTGGACGGCGATCCGGACGGTACCCGACTGGCCCTGGTCACCGGTTCGCTCGGCGCGGCGGCCCGGCGGCGCGCCCTGGAGACCGTGGCGGCCGGGGAGACCGGCATCGTGATCGGCACCCATGCGCTGCTCTACGAGGGCGTCGACTTCGCCGACCTCGGTCTGGTGGTGGTGGACGAGCAGCACCGGTTCGGTGTCGAGCAGCGGGACGCGCTGCGGGCCAAGGCCGAGCAGCCGCCGCACGTTCTGGTGATGACGGCGACGCCGATCCCGCGCACCGTGGCGATGACCGTCTACGGCGACCTGGAGATCTCCACCCTCTCCCAGTTGCCGCGCGGCCGTTCGCCGATCGCCTCGCACGTCGTACCGGCGGCGGAGAAGCCCGCCTATCTGGACCGGGCCTGGCGCCGGCTGCGCGAGGAGGTCGCCGCCGGCCACCAGGCGTACGTCGTCTGCCCGCGCATCGGCGACCAGGCGGCGACCGCCGAGGAGGTCGGGGCGGTCGGCGAGGACGGTCGGCGTCCCCCGTTGGCGGTGGCCGAGGTGGCTCCACTGCTTGCCGAGGGCCCACTGCACGGGCTGCGGATCGGCGTACTGCACGGCCGGCTGCCGGCCGACGAGAAGGACTCGGTGATGCGGACCTTCGCGGCCGGCGAGCTGGACGTGCTGGTGGCGACCACCGTGATCGAGGTCGGGGTCGACGTGCCGAACGCGACCGTGATGATCGTGCTCGACGCGGACCGGTTCGGGGTCTCCCAACTGCACCAGTTGCGGGGCCGGGTCGGCCGTGGTTCCGCCGCCGGACTCTGCCTGCTGGTCACCGAGGCCGTCGAGGAGTCGCCGGCCCGGGAGCGGCTGGACGCGGTCGCCTCCACCACCGACGGTTTCCGGCTGGCCGAACTCGACCTGGAGCAGCGGCGGGAGGGGGACGTACTCGGGGCGACCCAGTCCGGGCGGCGTTCGCACCTGCGGCTGCTGTCGCTGCTCAAGGACGCCGAGCTGATCCGCAATGCCCGGGTCGAGGCGATCGCCCTGGTCGAGGAGGATCCGGAGCTGGACCGGCACCCGGCCCTGGCCGCCTCGGTGGCCGCACTCGTCGACGAGGAACGCGCGGAATACCTGGAGAAGGGCTGACGGTCGGCGGACTCGATCCGTCAGGGCGACCGATGCCAGTCGAGGCGTACGACCGAAAGCACCCCGCCGCGCCGTGTGGTCGGTGTCGCCAGACCCCTTGTTGTCGTCTCGGTCGTGGCCCTACGGCCGCCGAGTCAGCTCGCCGACGAAGGCACGCCAGGCGGCCGGTCCAAAAGGGCCCTGTCAGCCGGCCCGGCTCGCGCTGCTGACCTCGTTCAGAGGTAACCGGGTGGGTTGTTTGACGCTGAGGGCGCGCCGACCGTTTCCGGTCGACGCGCCCTCAGGCGGTTGGTTCAGTTGGTGCGGTCGCTACCGATCAGGCGGTGAAGGTCACCCGACGGCGGCGGGCCACGATGTAGAGCACCACACCGGCGGCGAGCAGCAGCACGGCGCCAGCCGCGATGCCACCGGCAGCGGCACCGGTCAGCGGCAGTTCGCCACCGCCGCCGCCACCGCAGTTCTCCGGCTGCTCGTACTCGATCGGCTTGCCCGTCAGGCCCTCACCACTGGGGGTGACGACGAGGCCCTCCTCGGCCGGGAACTTCACGCTGCCGGTCTCGCCCGCGGCCACCGTCAGGGTCTTGGCCTCGCCCTCGTTCGGGGTCAGGACGACGCTGATCTCCGCGTCCGTGGTGTTCTCCAGCGTGATGATCAGCTCGTCACAGGTGGACTCGTAGGTGCCCACCGGCTCGACCGGCTCCGGAGTGGTCGACGGGGTCGGCTCCGGGGTGGGGGTGGTCGACGGCGTCGGCTCCGGGGTCGGCGTCGTGGACGGCGTCGGCTCCGGGGTCGGGGTGATCGGCGGAGTCGTCGGCGGGGTGGTCGGCGGCGTGGTGGGCGGGGTGTCGCACTTGCCCTTGTCCTTGGCCGCGACCGTACGCTGCTCCTTGATGATCCGACCGTCCCGGCGCCACTTGGCCTCGACCGTCAGGTTCTTGTTGAGCTGCTGCTTGTTGGCTGCGGTGCGGGTCTCGGTCCCGGTGAGCGGCGCGCCGCCCCTCGGGTTCATCTCGGCACCGACCCGGATGTCACCGACCGGGCCGGGCTTGACCTCGGTGACCTCAGCCTTGATGTTCTCGCTGTTGCCGACCGTCCACTTGAACTCGTAGTTGTTGCTCCCCTTGACCACGCAGTAGTTGCCGTAGATCTCGGGGTGGTGGGCGCTGGCCGGCGCCGCAATCGCGACTGCCGCGCCGAGGCCGAGGAAGGCGGCCCCGAGAACGGCAGCCGATCGCCGGAGCGACAGCTTAGGACGGATCACGCGTACTCCTGAGAGATGAGGGCGTCATGGTACGACGCGGGTGGGTTGGCGAGCGGGGGCGCCATGGGGTGGCGCTCGACCTGCGAGAACCGCCTCCCCGACGTCGTAGGCGCCGGCAAGACGCAGCCGGCACAGCGCACGACCTTAGCGATTGGCGTGGTACAGGAACACCCTTCAGGGTTCTCTAACGATGATGTTGTCAATTCGAGATGATTGATGAACGGGGGGTAGTGAACCTATTTCCCTCGGTGTACCTGGCCTACCCGTTTGTCCCTTGCCGTTCATCGGAAGTACGTTGCCGTTGCCGTTCATCGGAAGTGTGTTGCCGCCCGTGGCGAACCGGCACGGCCGGCGGGTCGCGTAGCGTCGCTGCCATGCAGGAGACGTCCATGCGGGAGGCGTCGGGATGACCCGGATCGTGGCGGGCGTACTCGGCGGGCGCCGGATCTCCGCGCCGCCCGGCGGGCGTACCCGGCCGACCAGCGACCGGGTCCGGGAGGCGTTGTTCAGCGCGATCGAGGCGAGTACCGAGCTGGCCGGTGCCCGCTTCGCCGACCTCTACGCCGGCTCCGGCGCGGTGGGTCTGGAGGCGCTGTCCCGGGGTGCCGTCCAGGTGTTGCTGGTCGAGTCCGATCCCCGGGCCGCCCGGACCATCCGGGAGAACCTCGCCGCGCTGCGCTCGACCCCGGCCAGCCCGGTGGCCGGCACCGCCCGGCTGGTCACCGGCAAGGTCGGTCAGGTGCTCGGCGCGCCGCCCGAGGGTGGCCCGTACGACGTCGTCTTCGCCGACCCGCCGTACGCGGTACCGGACTCGGAGCTGACGGCGGTGCAGGCCGCACTGCGCGACCAGGGCTGGCTGGCCCCGGACGCCCTGCTGGTGATCGAGCGGTCCAGCCGGACCGGACCGGTCGACTGGGTGCAGGGGATCACTGCGCAGCGCAGTCGCCGTTACGGCGAGACCACTCTTTGGTACGGTCGCCGATCGTGAGACGTGCGGTCTGTCCCGGCTCCTTCGATCCGGTCACCAACGGTCACCTCGACATCATCGGTCGGGCGAGCCGACTCTTCGACGAGGTGATCGTCGGCGTGCTGATCAACGAGTCCAAGCGCGGGCTGTTCACCGTCGACGAGCGGATCGAGATGCTCCGCGAGGTGACCGGCTCCTACGGCAACGTCCGGGTGGAGTCGTTCCAGGGACTGCTGGTCGACTTCTGCCGGACCCAGCAGGCCGGCGTCGTGGTACGCGGGCTGCGTGCGGTCAGCGACTTCGACTACGAGTTGCAGATGGCCCAGATGAACATCGGGCTGGCCGGCGTCGAGACCCTCTTCATGCCCACCAGCCCGCTGCACTCCTTCCTGTCGTCGAGTCTGGTCAAGGACGTGGCGAAGTGGGGCGGGGACGTCTCGCCGCACGTACCGGACGTGGTCCGCGAGCGGCTGCGGGAGCGGCTGGTCCGCCCCGGCTCCTGACCGACCGGCTCCTGACCGACCGGCTCCGGTCGGCCCGCGCCGGTCCCGGACGCCGGCCGGCGCCGGCCGGACCACCGAAATCGGTGACAGCCGCCACTCCGGCCCAGGTCCGTGCCCCTGCGACGCGCCGGTCCCGGGTCGATCGCCGGTCGGGTACGGGTCGCACCGCATCATTGGTTGAGCAGTAACCCGGTCCGACACCCCATCATGTATGTCGACCGAAGCAACGACGGGAGTGAGGTACCGGTGGACCCGCTCGATCGCATAGACGAGATCATCGGCATGGTGGAGACGGCGCGATCCGTCCCGATGTCCCGCAACAACGCCATGGTCGACCGCGCCGAGATGATCGGTGCCCTTGAGGAACTGCGCGTCGAGCTGCCTGTCGAACTGCGCCGGGCGGCGGCGCTGCTGGAAGAGCGCGACAAGATCATGGACGCCGGCAAGCGGGAGGCGGACCGGATCATCAGCGAGGGCGAGGCGGAGCACGCCCGGCTGGTCTCGGTCAACGAGATCACCGTCTCCGCCGAGCACGAGGGCGCCCGGATCATCGCGGAGGCCCGGGCCGAGGCCCAGCGGCTCCGCGAGGAGGTCGACGACTACGTCGACACCGCGCTGGCCAACTTCGAGCAGTTCCTGACCCGGGCGCTCGCCTCCATCGAGCGCGGGCGGGACAAGATGCACGCGCTGCGCGAGATCGGCACGTTCGTGGGGGAGGAGAACGAGCGCCCGCTGCCGTTCTGAGCGTACTGTCCGGTCTGAGCGCGCTGTCCGGGTCGCCGACCGTTCCGACGGGCGGCGATCCGGGTCGCCGCCCGGGGTGGACCGGTGTCCGTCGAGGCCCGGCCGGCTCGCCCCGGTTCGACGCTAAGCCGCCTGCTCAGGTAACCTGTTTCGTCGGCCTCACACAGGCCGGAGTCTGACTATGCCCAAGCATCTGCCGACCCATCTCAACCCCAGGTCGCCGCTGGTCCTCGACACGAGGGAGCTGCCGCGCCGACCTGGAGTGTTGCGTACGGTCAGTCGGACGGCGGCGGCACCGGCGGACCTCGGCGTGGAGCTGATCGGCGTGCCGGAGGGCGCGGACCTGAGCCTCGACCTGAGGCTCGAGTCGGTGTCCGAGGGCGTACTCGTCTCGGGGACCGTCACCGGTCCGATCGAGGGGGAGTGCGGCCGCTGCCTGCGCCCGATCACGGACTCGCTGGTCGTCCCGATCCAGGAGCTGTACGCCTACGAGCACAGCACCACGGACGAGACGACCGACGAGGACGAGGTGGGCCGGATGCAGGGCGACCTGATCGACCTGGAACCGGCACTGCGGGACGCGGTGGTGCTCGCACTGCCGACCAACCCGGTGTGCCGGGAGGACTGCCCAGGACTGTGCCCCGAGTGCGGGGTGCATTGGGACGAACTGCCGGCTGAGCACAGCCACCAGCAGGTCGACCCGCGCTGGGCGGGCCTGTCGCAACTGACCCGTCAAGAGGAGTAGGAAGAACCGTGGCCGTCCCCAAGCGCAAGATGTCGCGCAGCAACACCCGGTCCCGCCGGGCGCAGTGGAAGACCACGGCGGTCGCGACCGTGGCCTGCCCGCAGTGCAAGTCGCCGAAGCTGCCGCACGCGGCCTGCAGCGTCTGCGGCACCTACAACGGCCGCCAGGTCATCGAGGTCTGACCTCCTGGACACCGAGTGACGCCACCGACCTCCGGTCGGACGGCGCACCCGCCCTGGCGACTGCCCGGTGCACCGGCTCCCGCCGACGCCGACCGACCTTGGACGGCCGGCGTACCCGTGGAGCCGGGCACCGTGCGGATCGCCGTCGACCTCCTCGGCGGGGACGAAGCTCCCGCCGTCGTGGTTGACGGCGCTCTGCGGGCGTTCCGCGCTGATCCCGACCTGCGTCTTCTGCTCGTCGGCCCCGTCGAGGTGGCCGACGGGCTGATCGCCGTGCTCCGTCCGGCCGAGCGGGACCGGGTCGCCGTGCGGCCGGCCCGCGACGTGGTCGCGATGAACGGGGATCCGGCCGCGATCGTCCGCTCCGACAACACCATCCAGGCCGCGGTGGCGGCCGTGGTCGAGGGCGCGGCCGACGCGGTGGTCTCGGCCGGCGCGACCGGCGCGACCGTCACCGCCGCCGTGCTCGGCTTCGGCCGCTGGCCCGGCGTACGCCGACCGGCACTGGTCGCCACCCTGCCCGCCCTGGACGGCCCGGTGGTACTCCTCGACGTCGGCGGCTCCCTGGAGGCCCGACCGGGCACCCTGGCCCGGCACGCCGTACTCGGTGCGGCCTACGCGGCGGTCACCCACGGGGTGTCACGGCCCCGGGTCGGGCTGCTCTCGATCGGTACCGAGCCGGGCAAGGGCGACCGGATCCGCCGGGCCGCCGACCCGGCGCTGGCCGAGCAGGATCTGCCGGCCGGCGCCCGCTACGTGGGCCTGGTCGAGGGGTACGACGTGGCGCTCGGCAACCGGGCCGACGTCGTCGTCACCGACGGGTTCACCGGAAACGTCCTGCTGAAGGGGATCGAGGGCGCGTACGCGATGGCCGGCGGCCCGCCTGCCGGCGGCGGCCCGCCACGCGCCGCCACCCTGCTCGGGGTGGCGGGTGCCGTGGTGGTCTGCCACGGTGCGGCCCGGGACGACGACGTCGCGTCGGGCATCGCGCTCGCCGCCCACCTGCACCGCCGCCGGACCATCCCGGCGGTCTCCGCGCTGCTCGCCGAGTCCATCGAGGCCGGTCGGGCCACCGGCACCGGGGTGACGGCATGAGCGAGCGCAGCGAGCGAATCAGCCAGCTCGGTGCGGATAGGCCTCGTGGCGGCGAAGCGGAGTGCCGGCATGAGTGAACACACCAGCCAGCTCGGCGCCCGGTCCCGGCACGTCCACCACAGGGGCGGCGGAGATGGCGTGGGCGAGCGCAACGAGCGAATCGGCCAGCCCAACTGCCCGGGTCGGGGCGGCGGCCGGCGAAGCGAGGAGACGGCATGACCAAGGACAAGCGGCGGCGACCGCCGACCACGCACCTGGAGGCGGCGTTCGGGGTCGCCCTGGACCCGGACCTGCTGGAGCGGGCCCTCACACACCGGTCGTTCGCGTACGAGAACGGTGGCCTGCCGACCAACGAGCGGCTGGAGTTCCTCGGCGACTCGGTGCTGGGTGTGGTGATCACCACCGCGTTGTTCCACAACCATCCGGACCTGCCCGAGGGGCAGTTGGCGAAGCTGCGGGCCAGCGTGGTCAACATGCGGGCGCTGGCCGACGTCGCCCGGCGGCTCGGCCCGGACGGACTCGGGCCGTACCTGCTGCTGGGCAAGGGCGAGGAGAGCACCGGCGGGCGGGACAAGGCGAGCATCCTCGCCGACACCCTGGAGGCGCTGCTCGGCGCGATCTACCTCCAGTACGGCCTGGACACCGTCGCCATCGTGATCCACCGGCTCTTCGACCCGCTGATGGCGGAGTCGGCCGGCCGGGGGGCCGCGCTGGACTGGAAGACCAGCCTCCAGGAGTTGACCGCCGCGCTCGGGCTGGGCGTACCGGAGTACCGGATCGACGAGGCCGGGCCCGACCACGCCAAGACCTTCACCGCCTGGGTGGTGGTGGCCGGCCGGAAATACGGCGGTGCCGACGGCCGGAGCAAGAAGGAGGCCGAGCAGCGGGCCGCCGAGGCCGCCTGGCGGACCCTCTCCGAGCAGCAGAACGAGCCGGCCGCCGCCGAGCCGGCCGCCGCCGAGCCGGCCGCCGCCGAGCCGGCACCGGACGGCAGCGGACCGGCATCCGACGGCACCGGTCCGGTCGCCGAACCGGCCGCCGGACGGCCGGTCGTCGCGGCCTCCGGCGGGCTGGTCGACGCCGACCGTGGCAACCTGGGTACGGCCGGCGACGCCGTCCCGAACTGAACGAAGGTCGCCGTCCGAACCGAACGAAGGTGGTACATGCCTGAGCTGCCCGAGGTGGAGACGGTCCGGGAAGGGCTGTCCCGCTGGGTGACGAGTCGGCGGATCGCGGCCGTCGAGGTACGCCATCCGCGCGCCGTACGCCGGCACCTGCCCGGCGCCGAGCACTTCGCCGCGGTACTCGCCGGACGGACGATCCTGGACGCCCGCCGTCGCGGCAAATACCTGTGGCTGCCACTGGACAGTGGTGACGCGATCGTCGGACACCTCGGCATGTCCGGGCAACTGCTGGTCCGGCCGACCGAGGCAGTCGACGAGACCCATCTGCGGATCCGGTTCACCTTCGACGACGGCGGTACCGACCTGCGCTTCGTCGACCAGCGCACCTTCGGCGGCCTGGCGGTCTCGGAGGGCGGCGCGACCCTGCCGGCCGAGATCGCGCACATCGCCCGGGACCCGATGGACCCGGAGTTCTCCGACACCGACTTCGTGGCCGCGACCCGGCGGCGGCGTACCGAGGTCAAGCGGGCGCTGCTGGACCAGACCCTGATCTCCGGGGTCGGCAACATCTATGCCGACGAGGCACTGTGGCGGGCCCGGCTGCACGGTGCCCGGCCGACGGAAACGCTCACCGGGCCGGCGGTCACCCGACTGCTCGGCCACGTCCGGGACGTGCTCGGCGAGGCGATCAAAGAGGGCGGCACCAGCTTCGACGCGCTCTACGTCAACGTCAACGGCGAGAGCGGCTACTTCGACCGGGAACTGAACGTGTACGGCCGGGAGGGCCTGCCCTGCCGGCGCTGCGGCACGCCGATCCGCCGCGAGGCGTTCATGAACCGGTCGTCGTTCAGTTGTCCCCGCTGCCAGCCCCGCCCCCGCACGGCGGCGCGGCCGACCCGCTGAGGCGGTCAGGGCGGGCAGACGTCCCGGCGTACCCCGAGGTCCCGGTCCTTGCGGATCGAGGCGAGGCCGTAGCCGACCGAGGTGGTGCAGAAGTCTGCGGTCGACCCCTGGTACTCGACGTGGAACACCGGCTTCCCGGCCTGGGTGAACGGCACCAGCCGGGCGCACTCGGTACGCCGGACGCACTCCTCGTTGACCGCGAAGTCGAAGTACGGCTCCAGCGCCAGCACCTGGTCGATGTCGCCCGCGAGCCCGGGGGCGAGTTGCGCCTGCCGGGCCAGCTCGGCGACGCGCCGGTTGAAGGCGAGCTGGTCGTCGAAGGTCAGCGGAAAGCCGGACCGGTGCGTGTAGCCGTCCATCCCGACCGGCAGTACCGCGACGAACCTCTTGCCCCGGCAGAGCCGGAACCGGTCGGCGAGTACCGGTTCGAGCACCGACCACTGCCGGATGTCCAGCCACCGGCCGCGCGGCGTACCCGACGGCTGGCCGGGCACCCGGGCCGGCGCACCGAGTACGCCGGCCGGAAACCGTGCCGCGTCGGGGCGGGACTCCTGGTAGATCCCGGCCTCGACGTGGCAGACCAGACGCCGCCCGTCCGCCCGTAGCCGTCGGGCGGTCTCCAGCGATATCAGGAAGCCGTCGAGCACGTACACCTCGGCGTCGACGGTCGGATCGAGTTGACCGCTGACCTGCCACTGCCAGCTCGGCGTCGGGCCGCCCGGCCACGGTGGCACCGGAGCGGAACGGTCCGGCAGGAGGCGACACCCCTGGGTCGGCAGCAGCAGCGCGACCGCGAGGACCAGCCCGGCCGCCCGGCGTATCCCGGACATTCATCCAGCAGCGCTGAGCACGGCTGCGCACCCCCTCGTACCGGCCAACGAGTCAGCCGGTACGTCGGGCACGGCGGCCGGGGAGGTGCCGCCGGAGCCGCAGTTCAGTCGGCCGGGCCGGACGGGCCAGCCAGGCGACCGGGCCGAACAGCGCGGGCGGGAACGGCGCCCCAAAGAAACCGGTCAGCCGATCCGGCCGAGGGCGGCAACCGATCCGGGCGAGAGGATCCGCCGATCCGGGCGAGGGGGCCATCCGACCGACCCGGGCGAGAGGGGCCGCCGATCCGGGCAAGGGGGCAACCGACCCCGGGCGAGAGGGTCAGGCGACCGCGCCGAACACCTGGGTCCAGTAGAGCCGGCCGTCGGCCCCGGTGGCCACCCCGACTCCCATCGCCCTGGCGTCGCAGTTGAGGATGTTGGCCCGGTGTCCGGAGCTGTTCATCCAGCCGTCCATCACGGCGGCGGCGTTCTCGTAGCCCATGGCGACGTTCTCACCGATCGGCCGGTCGTAGCCGGCCCGCCGGGCCCGTTCCACGAAGTCGCTGCCGTCGCTGCCGGTGTGCGACATGTTGGTGTGCTCGCCCTGGTCCTGGCTGTGCAGCCGGGCCGCCTCGGCCAGGTCGCTGTTGACCACCACGGCGGCGCACCCGTTGGCGGCGCGCTCCCGGTTGACGATCGCGAGTACCTGCGCCTCCTGGCTGCTCCCCGCCGCGCTGCCCCCGGATCCCGACCGGGCCGGCGTACGCCGCGCTGCCGGGCTGCTCGTCCGCGGCGACTTCGGCGCGGTGGTGGTGGCCTTGGGCTTCGGGGCCGGCCGGGTGGCGGTCGTGGTCGGCGTCGGGGTGGCGGTCTGCTCGGCGGTCCCGCTCGGCTCCGGCGTCGCCGGATCCGTGGCCTGCTCGGGGCCGGCCGCCTCGACGGCCGGCTGGCCCTCACGGCTGCCGGCCGGCGCGTCGGCGAGGCTCGGCGGCAGCAGGGCCGCACCGACGCCGAAGAGGCCGAGCAGCGCGGTCACCGCGATGCCCAGGCCGACCGGGCCACGTAGCGGAGTGGGCCGGCGGTGCCGGCCGGATCCGCTCCGGTCGGAAGGGCCGGCGTCCGTCCGGCGGTCGCCGGACGGTACCCGGCGGGCCGGGACGCCGCCGGGGTCCCGGCCCAGCGCGAACGCGCCGAGGTCGGTCGGCTCGTCCGACCAGCCTGCTCCGGTCCGCCGTCCGGTCCTGGCGGGCTCGTCCTGCCAGCCGCCGTCGGGGTACTGCCGGTGGTGGTCGGGCTCATCCGACCAGTCCGGATCGGGACGCTGGTCCGGCAGGTCCAGGTCCGGATGCCGGTCCGGCAAGCCCGGGTCGGGACGGTTGACCGACCAGGCGGGCTCGGTGCGCTGGTCCGACCGGTCCGGGTCGGGACGGTGGTGCGGGTCCGCCGTGCCGGGATGTCGGGACGAGCGGGACAGATCATCCGGATGACCGGCGCGGACGGCCGGGTAGGCAGCACCGTTGTCGGGTCGGCCGGGCCAGTCCCCGCCGTCCTCCCAGTCGGTCTGCTCGTTCCACCCCTGCACGCCGTGCCTCCATTGCTTCCGGACCTCGGTATTGCCTGGTCGCTGACCGTGCGGACGCTACGCGGGCCCGTCAGCCAGGGGCAACGTGGCTAAGGAAGATATAAGGGGGGACCCGCCGGCGGGATTGTGCGGTTGGCCAGGGGCGACGCCGATCCGGACATCGACGGCGGATAGACTCCGGTGGTCCGGACAGCGACCTGGTTCGTGCCCGCGCGGCAAGCCCTCGGCGATCGAGTGGTTGATGGCACAGGTGGCCTATGTCCCGGTGAACTTGACTCAGCCGGGACATCGGCACACTATGTAAGTGTCGCCAGTCGCGCCCGACCATGCCCGCGTATGCCTGCGGGCGGGTAGTCGCGTACGAGTTGGGCGCGCGTTGGCCGGCCTTTCCGGCAGCGCATTACAAGGAGACGATATGGCGAAGGCCCTCTACGGCCACGTTGGTGCGGCGCCCGACCGGCGCCTCCTCGACGAGGTCACCCGACTGCGTGCCAGGGTTCAGGCACTGGAGTTCGAGACGACGCGGTTGCGTGCCGAGAACGATCGGCTCGCGGCGGCGGTCGCCGAGGCAGACGACCTGCTGCGGCTGGCCGAGCCCGCACTGACCTGAGCTCCGGGCGTCGGGCAACCGGCGCCCCGCCTGACAACTGAATCGCACCAGAAAAAGCGCGCCGACACACCTGTGGCGGCGCGCAGTTCTGTTTCCCGGGTACGCCTGCTCCCACGTGCGCCCGTCGCCGGTCCCGTCTCCGTCCGGCGGCAGTACGGCGGCCCGGTCGTGTCCCAACCCGGCGCCGGTGCCGCGAGCCGGAGTAGACCGGGTGGCCGCTGCGCTGCCCCGAGGGTGGTCTCTGCCGATCCGATACGCTGGTCGGGGCGTGCCGCGTCGAGCAGGACGACCGCCTCCGGGTTACCCTGCGGGTTGACCAGGCTCCCACCGCCGGGGGCAAACTCTCCGCCGAGTTCGGGCGCGGCCGAGCGGCTGACGACCCGGTCGGGGCGGTGTCGGACCGGGAGCGGGACGAACCGGGAAGCGCTGAGTCTGCCCGGCGGTCGCGCCGGACGAGGATCGGGAACGTGTATCTCAAGAGCCTGACGGTGAAGGGCTTCAAGTCCTTCGCCTCCAGCACGACCTTCAAGCTGGAGCCGGGGATCACCTGCGTGGTGGGTCCGAACGGCTCGGGCAAGTCGAACGTCGTCGACGCGATCGCCTGGGTGCTCGGTGAGCACAGCGCGAAGGCGCTGCGCGGCGGCAAGATGGAGGACGTGATCTTCGCCGGCACCGCCGGTCGGGCGCCGCTGGGGCGGGCCGAGGTCACCCTGACGATCGACAACACCGACGGCGCGCTGCCGATCGACTACACCGAGGTGTCGATCACCCGCCGGATGTTCCGCTCCGGCGAGAGCGAATACGAGATCAACGGCGACTCCTGCCGGCTCCTCGACATCCAGGAACTCCTCTCCGACTCCGGCATCGGCCGGGAGATGCACGTCATCGTCGGGCAGGGCCAGCTCGACGCCGTACTGCACGCGAAGCCGGAGGACCGGCGGGCCTTCATCGAGGAGGCGGCGGGCGTACTCAAGCATCGCAAGCGCAAGGAGAAGGCCCTGCGCAAACTCGACGCGATGCAGGTCAACCTGAACCGGCTGACCGACCTCACCGCCGAGCTGCGTCGCCAGCTCAAGCCGCTGGGCCGGCAGGCCGAGGTGGCCCGCCGGGCGCAGGGGATCCAGGCCGACCTGCGGGACGCCCGGCTGCGGCTGCTCGCCGACGACCTCGCCACGCTCCGCTCGACGCTGGACAAGGAGATCGCCGACGAGGCCGCCCTGCGGCAGCGGCGCGAGCAGGTCGAACGCGAACACGCCGAGGTGCAGTCCCGGCTCGCCGAGCTGGAGGAGGCGCTCGCCTCCGACGCCCCGCTGCTCGCCCGGGCCCAGGACACCTGGTACCGGCTCTCCGCGCTCACCGAGCGGTTCCGCTCCACCGAGCAGTTGGCCCGGGAGCGGCTGCGGCACCTGAGCACCACCCCGGACGACGAGCGCCCCGGCCGGGACCCGGACCGCCTGGAAGCCGAGGCCGAGGAGGTCCGCGCGCACGAGGAGGAGCTGCGTGCCGCGCTGACCGAGGACCAGATCCGGCTGGCCGAGGCGGTGGAGAACCGCCAGCAGCTCGAACGCCAGCTCGCCGAGGCGGAACGCGCGCTGGTGGCCGCCGCGAAGGCGGTCGCCGACCGGCGCGAGGGGCTGGCCAAGCTGACCGGGCAGGTCAACTCGGCGCGGGCGCGTACCGGGTCGGCGGCCGAGGAGATCGAACGGCTCGCCGCCGCGCACGCCGACGCGCAACTGCGGGCGGAGCAGACCCAGAACGAGTTGGACGCCGTTGCCGAGCAGTCCTCGGAGGCGGACCGGGACAACGCCGAGCTGGACGCCCGGCACGCCGAGGCGGTCGCCGCGCAGGAGGAGGCGGCGGCCCGGGTGCGTACCCTCTCCGACGCCGAACGGGCGGCGGAGAAGGACGCGGCGACCTGGAAGGCCCGGGAAGAGGCGCTGGCGATGGGGCTGCGCCGCAAGGACGGCGCCGGGGCGCTGCTGGCCCGCGCCGACCAGGTGCCGGGGCTGCTCGGCAGCCTGGCGGGGCTGCTGACCGTCGCGCCCGGGCACGAGGCGGCGCTGGCCGCCGCGCTCGGCTCGCTGGCCGACGCGGTCGCGGTCGCCGGGGTGGACGAGGCGGCCGAGGCGATGCGGTGGCTGAAGATCCAGGACGCCGGCCGGGCCGAGCTGCTGGTCGGCGGCCACGCCGGGCCGGGCATGATCGGCTCCCCGGACTCGCTCCGCCCCGCCCTGCCGGACGGTACGCACTGGGCACCCGACCTGGTCGGCTGCCCCGACGAGGTACGCCCGGCGGTGCACCGGGCGCTGCGCGACGTCGTACTGGTCGACACGCTCGAGGCCGCGACCAAGCTGGTGGCCGGCAATCCGGAACTGCGGGCGGTGACCGCCGACGGTGACGTGGTCGGCGGCTACGCGGCGGCCGGCGGCTCGGCCAAGGCGCCGAGCTTCCTGGAGGTGCAGGCCGCGGTCGAGGAGGCTCGGGCCAACCGGCTCACCGCCGAGCAGACCATCGCCGAGCTGCGCGAACAGCTCGGCGAGGCCCGCGAGGAGGTGGCCGAGCGCAAGCAGGAGGTGGCCGCCGCCGCGGCGGTGAAGCGGGACGCGGAGGGGCAGCGCAACGCCGCCGCCCGCCGGCTGGCCGAGCTGGGCGCCGCCGCCCGGTCCGCCAAGGCCGAGATGGACCGGCTCGCCGAGTCGCGGGGCCGCGCCGAGCAGGCCCGGGAGCGGGACCTCGCCGGCCTGGCCGAGCTGGAGGAGCGGCTCCGGCTCGCCGAGGCCACCCCGATCGACGCCGACCCGTCCAGCGAGGAGCGGGACGAGCTGGCGGCGTACCTGCCGCAGGCCCGGCAGAACGAGATGGAGGTCCGGCTGGCGGTGCGTACCGCCGAGGAGCGGGTCGCCTCGATCGCCGGCCGCGCCGACTCGCTGGCCCGGCAGGCCGCCGCCGAGCGGGCCGCCCGGGAGCGGGCGGCCGCCCGACGGGCCGCCCGGGCCCGGGGCGCCGGCATCGCCCGGGCCGTCGAGTTCGGCGCCCGGGAGGCGCTGACCCGGCTCGCGGTGTCGCTGGCCGCGGCCGAGCAGACCCGGGACGAGGTCGCGGCGGCCCGGTCCGCCCGGGAGGCCGAACTCCAGGAGGTACGCGGCGCGGCCAAGCGGCTCGGCGCCGACCTGGAGCGGCTGACCAGCGCGGTGCACCGGGACGAGGTGGCCCGGGCCGAACAACGGCTGCGGATCGAGCAGTTGGAGGCGAAGGCGGCCGAGGACTTCGGGCTGGACGTGGAGACGCTGGTCGCCGAGTACGGCCCGCAGCAGCCGGTACCGCCCAGTCAGGCCGAGATCGCCGCCGCCGAGCGGGACGACCGGCCGGCGCCGGAACCGCTGCCGTTCGAGCGGCCGGTGCAGGAGAAGCGGGCCGCGAAGGCGGAACGCGAGCTGGCCCTGCTCGGCAAGGTCAACCCGCTGGCCCTGGAGGAGTTCGCCGCCCTGGAGGAGCGCTACAAGTTCCTCTCCGAGCAGCTCGAAGACCTCAAGGCGACCCGCAGGGACCTGCTCACCGTGGTCAAGGACGTGGACGACCGGATCCTGGAGGTCTTCGCCAGCGCCTACCACGACACCGCCCGGGAGTTCGAGCAGGTCTTCACGGTGCTCTTCCCCGGCGGTGAGGGGCGGTTGGTGCTCACCGACCCGGAGGACCTGCTCACCACCGGCGTCGAGGTCGAGGCCCGCCCGCCGGGCAAGAAGATCAAGCGGCTGTCGCTGCTCTCCGGTGGCGAGCGCTCGCTGACCGCCGTCGCCATGCTGGTGGCGATCTTCCGGGCCCGGCCCAGCCCGTTCTACATCATGGACGAGGTCGAGGCGGCGCTCGACGACGTCAACCTGGGCCGGCTGATCACCCTGATGGCCCAGTTGCGGGAGAAGAGCCAGCTCATCGTCGTCACCCACCAGAAGCGCACGATGGAGGTGGCCGACGCCTTGTACGGCGTGACCATGCGCAGCGGCGTGACCCAGGTGATCAGCCAGCGGCTCAGCAACGAGGAGGACTGAATGGCCCGGCGGGAACGCCCGAGCGCACTACTGGTGGATCTGGACGGGGTGTTGCGCCGGTGGGACCCGGAGAGCACCGCCGCCGTCGAGCGCCGGTACGGGCTGCCAGCCGGCGCGCTCTACGACACCGCGATGCGGTGGTCGCTGCTGCAACCGGCGGTCACCGGGCAGCTCAGCCACGCCGACTGGCTGGCCGGGATCGCCGACGCGCTCGCCGAGCCGGCCGGTGGGCCGGACCGGGCGCGGGCGGCGGTGCAGGAGTGGCAGGCCGACCGGGGCACGGTGGACCCGGACGTGCTCGGCTTCGTCCGGGAGGTGCGCGCCGCCGGGATCCGGGTCGGGCTGGCCACCAACGCCACCGACCTGCTCGACTCCGATCTGGCGCTGCTCGGCCTGACCGACGAGGTGGACGTGGTGGTCAACTCCTCGAAGCTGGGCGTGCCGAAGCCGTCCAAGGAGTACTTCCAGCAGGCCTGCCTGGCCGTCGGCGCCCCGCCGGCCCAGGTGCTCTTCGTCGACGACTCGGACCGGTCGGTGCGGGGAGCGCGGGTGGCCGGGCTGTCGGCGTACCGGTGGAGCGGGCCGGCGGACCTGCCTTACCTGCGCGCCGCACTGGCCCGCTGACCTGCGGGTGGGCCGAGAAGCTGGCCGCGCCCTCGGCGGGCCGCTGCGCCAGCCGACCGCGTCGGCCGACTACTCGCCGGTGGTGCCGTCGAGGCGTTCCCGGATCAGGTCGGCGTGGCCGTTGTGCCGGGCGTACTCCTCGATCATGTGCAGGTAGACCCAGCGCAGGCTGATGTCCCTGCCACGGTTGCCGGGGAAGGTGTCGTCCAGGTCACGGCCGGCGACGGCCTGGCGGGCAAGTTCGATCTCGTCTCGGAGGGTGGCGAGGTCGGTCGCCGGGTCCGCGTCGGCGATGCCTTCGAGGTCGCGGTCGGGCTGTTCCGGGGTGTAGTAGAGCCACGGTACGTCGAGCCGGGCGAACTGCTGGCGGAACCAGTACCGCTCGTTGTCGGCGCAGTGCCGGATCAGGCCGAGCAGGGTCAGCCCGGAGGGTTCGACGCTGGCGGTGCGGAGCTGGTCGGCGGTCAGCCCGGCACACTTGGTGAGCAGGGTCTGCCGGTGGAAGTCGAGCCAGCCGTCGAGCATGGTGCGCTCGTCCGCGACCACGGGTGCGCGGTGCCGGTCGATGGCGGGGGCGGTCCAGGTCATCGGCACATGATCGCATGATCACCCGCCCCGCCGGCCCGCCACCCGTGGCTCAGCCCCACGGTGGGAGTTGCTCCCTGATCTTGGACACTTGAGACTGGGATCGTGATGGTCCTGGTGGACAGGAGTCCTGGAACACGATGGTGAACAAGCACTACCCGGCCCAGTTCAAGGCGGATGCGGTGGCGTTGTACCGGTCTCGGCCGGGCGCGACGATCGCGCAGATCGCTGATGACCTCGGGGTCAACCGGGAGACATTGCGTAGCTGGGTGCGTGCCGACGATCAGCAGCGCGAGACCGGCCGGCCGCCGGGGGTGTCGGCGTCGGGGCGGAAGCCGGCTTCGGTCGAGGATGAGAATGCCGAACTGCGACGGCGGGTCCGCGAGCTTGAGGAAGAGCGGGATATTCTGCGCAAGGCGGCCCGGTATTTCGCCGGGGAGACGCGCTGGTGAACCGCTTCCAGTTCGTCGCCGATCACCAGCAGCGCTACGGCGTGAAGCGGTTGTGCCAGGTCCTGGGTGTGGCCCGGTCGAGTTTCTACTACTGGCGGTCGACCGAGGCCGACCGTGCCGCTCGCGACGCCGCCGACCGCGCGCTTGCCGGACAGATCAAGACCGTGCATGCCGCGTTCGACGGCACCTACGGAGCGCCGCGGATCACCGCCGAACTCCGTGACAGGGGCATGCGGGTCAACCGCAAGCGGGTAGCCCGGGTGATGCGCCGCTTCGGCGTACGAGGACTTCGGCTGCGCCGGCGCACCCGGACCACGATCGCGGATCCGGCCGCGGCGAAGGCCCCGGATCTGATCGGTCGGGATTTCACCGCTCCGGCGGCGAATCGCCGCTACGTCGGCGACATCACCTATCTGCCGGTCGGTGACCGCGGATTTCTCTATCTGGCCACCGTCATCGATCTGCATTCGCGCCGCCTGGTCGGGTGGGCGATCGCCGACCATATGCGCACGGAGTTGGTCCTCGACGCCCTCAACGCCGCCCAGCGCACCCGGGCAAGCCTCGACGGAGCGATTCTGCACACCGACCACGGTGGGCAATACACGTCTCGGGCCTTCGCCGCCGCCTGCGCCGCGGCCGGCGTCCGGCAGTCGATGAGCGCGGTCGGCAGCTCGGCCGACAACGCTGCCGCCGAATCGTTCAACGCCACCTTCAAACGCGAGACCCTGCAAGGCCGCCGCGCCTTTACCAACGAGCACGAAGCCCGCCTCGCCTCGTTCCGCTGGCTCCACCGCTACAACACCGTCCGACGGCACTCCCGCCTCGGACACCGATCCCCGATCGCCTACGAAAACACCGCAGCCACAATCGATATGCTGGCCCCAGCCGCATAACCCCCGTGTCCAAGATCAGGGGTCAAGCCCCGGTCTTATGGGTCAAGATTCTTGGCGAGTTATGGCATGCAGCGAACCACAATTCGCCAAGAATCACGGGTCGCGTTCTCGTGTGGGGTGAGGAGTAGTTGGTTTTGGGTGGTTTGTGGTAGCTCTTGTGATCGACTCGTCGGCGGTCAGCGCTACCGGGACTCGTCGGGGTGCGGCGGTCAGCGGGTGAGGGTGCGCCGGGCGACGGTGCGCAGGGTGCCGTCCGGCGCGGTGCCCTCGATGGTCACCTCGGCGGAGCGGCTCTCGTGCCGGAGTGTGCTGACCGCGTTGCCGAAGTAGGGCCCGTCCAGCTTGCGCCAGCGCACCGGCGGCCGCCGGACCCCCGCCGCCCGGGCCAGCGCCCGGGCCAGCACCGACGGGCCGCGCCACCAGCCGAGCCGGAGCAGCGGCCGCATCGGCACCGGGATCTGGTTGTGGATCGGCGAGCAGGTCAACTGGTGCACCGGAGTGGCGGTCGGCCCGCCGGGGAACCGGGCCCGGGCCACGTACGAGTGGTGCACGTCGCCGGAGAGCACGCTGATCGACGCCGGTGCCGGGTACGCCGGCCCAGCACCGACCCGGTCGCCCGGCTCTCCGGCGGACCCGCTGCCGAGCCGGACGAAGACCTGGGCGAGCGCGTCGAACGACCGGCGGAACGCCGCCCAGTGCTCCAGGTCGAACGCCCGGCGCAACCGTTCGGCGAACGCCGCCACCCGGGGCCGGTCCGAGTCGGCCAGCCGCTCGTTCCAGGACTCCAGGTGGTGGATGCCGGGCGGCAGCAGCCAGGGCAGCGACGACCCGACCACCAGGTGGTCGTACCCGCCGTGCACCTGGTCGGTGAACCAGGACCATTCGGCCGGCGGCAGCATCGCCCGGTGTGTCCGGTCGAGTACCCGGCTGCACCGGTTGTCCAGCACCACCAGCCGGGTACGGCCGACGTCGAGCGAGTAGCTCCACTGGTAGCGGCCGGGCGGGGCGGCCTCGGCCGGCGACTCGCCCCGGCCCAGCGCGGCGTCGTAGCCGGTCGCCTCGGCGTCGACCCGCGCGCCGAACTCGCGCAGCACCGAGGTCGCGTCCTCGGCGGCGACGACCTTGGCATAGACCGGGTCGGCGGCGATCTCGTCCGGTTCGAGGTTGCCCAGGTGCTGGTAGACCCAGTACGACGCGAGCCCGCTGGAGATCCGTTCCGGCCACCAGGGCTGGCGGTGCGTCTCGGTCCGCCACGGCGCCGAGGTGTTCCAGTCGTCGATGATCTCGTGGTCGTCGAAGATCATCACGCTCGGTACGGTCGAGAGCAGCCAGCGGATCTCCGGATCCCGCCACGACTCCAGATAGAGCTTGGTGTACTCGTCGAAGCTCACCACCTGGTCGGCCGGGGCACCGGCACTCCGGTCGCGCCGGCGGCGCAGCAGCTTGCGTACCGTCGGAGAGGTCTGGTCGGCGTAGACCTGGTCGCCGAGCAGCACCAGCAGGTCCGGCCAGCCGTCGGCGGCGTCCGCGGGCCCGCCGCGCTCGCCCGGCCGCCCGGCGCCGACCGAGGCCATCAACCGCCGGGAGTACGCGTCCAGCGCGTCCGGCGGCAGTTTCCGGGCGGTGGCGTGCTGGGTGGTCTCCCGGCAGGAGCCGAAGACCAGCCGCGCCCCGAGGTCGCCGGCCGGGCGGGTCCGGATCACGCTCGGCGGGAACTTCCCCCCGGGCTCCGGCCAGACCTGCTCGCCGTCCAGGAAGACGTGGTAGGGCGCGGCCGTACCCGGGGTCAGCCCGGTCACCACGACCAGCGCGTAGTGGTGGTCGAAGGCGGTGAAGGTGGGCGCCTCGCCACCCGCGCCGTCCGGCGTCTCGACCCGGACCAGGGCCGGCCCGCTGGTCTCCACCCAGACGGTCGCGCTGGAGCCGACCACCCGGCGCAGGACCGGGCCGATCAGGAGCCGGGCGGTGGGCATGGACGACCTCCGAGCGAGGTGAGGGGGTGGTGGACAGGTTTTCCTACCCGGTTGCCCGCAGTGCTTACCGGAGCTTCGCGGCGAGCCTACTCGGCTGTAACACCCCGGCACAGGTGCGGCGGCTGCGCCAAGCCGTCCGGCGTCTGACAGGATCGCCCGTATGGACAACCTCCTCGTCATGGTGGTCGTGGCCGCCGTGCTGGTGCTCCTGCTGGTGGGCCTGGCGGTCGGTCTGGTGGTGACCCGCCGGGGCGGCCGGGCCGCCCCGCCGCTGCCGCCGATCCCGCCAGCCCCACCGGTGCCGCCGGTGCCGCCCAGCCCCACGGCGGCACCGCCGACGGACGTGCTGACCCCGCCCGTCGAGGCGCCGCCGGCACCGACCGAGGTCGAGGCGCCGGTGGTGGTGGAGCGGCCGGAGCCGACCGCCGGCCGGATGGTCCGGCTGCGGGCCCGGCTCTCCCGGTCGCAGAACGTCTTCGGCAAGGGTCTGCTCAGCCTGCTCGCCCGGGACCATCTCGACGAGGAGGTCTGGGAGGAGATCGAGGACAGCCTGATCGGCGCGGACGTCGGGGTGGAGGCGACCCGCGAGATCGTCGACCGGCTGCGGGAGCGGACCGCCGTACTCGGTACCCGTACCGCGACCGAGCTGCGGGCGCTGCTCGCCGCCGAGCTGGTGGGCGTACTGGACCCGACGCTGGACCGGTCGCTGCGGGCGACCCGGGACGGCGGCACCCCGGCGGTGCTGCTGGTGGTCGGGGTCAACGGCGCAGGCAAGACCACCACCTGCGGCAAGGTGGCCCGGGTGCTGATCGCGGACGGCCGTACGGTGCTGCTCGGCGCCGCCGACACGTTCCGGGCGGCCGCCGCCGAGCAGCTCACCACCTGGGCCGGCCGGGTCGGCGCCGAGGTGGTCCGGGGCCCGGAGGGGGCCGACCCGGCCAGCGTCGCCTTCGACGCGGTGCAGCGCGGCATCGAGGCGTCCGTCGACACCGTGCTGATCGACACCGCCGGCCGGTTGCAGAACAAGGTCGGCCTGATGGACGAGCTGGGCAAGATCAAGCGGGTGGTCTCCCGGCACGGTCCGGTGGACGAGACCCTGCTGGTGCTGGACGCCACCACCGGGCAGAACGGCCTGGAGCAGGCCCGGGTCTTCACCGAGGTGGTGGACGTGACCGGCGTGGTACTGACCAAGCTCGACGGCACCGCCAAGGGGGGCATCGTGATCGCGGTGCAGCGCAAGCTCGGCATCCCGGTCAAGCTGGTGGGGCTGGGCGAGGGGCCGGACGATCTCGCGCCCTTCGATCCGGCGCAGTTCGTCGACGCGCTCCTCGGCACCGAGCCGCTTGGCGTGGACGCGTAATCTCGGGGGACTGTTTCGTTAACCCCGCCCCGTCCCCGGGCGCGGGCCTGGTGACGCTGTTCCAGCGCCGCTCCTTCAGGAGAGACGTACGTGACTTCGCAGGAGATCCCGCTGCACGGCGGGAACGTCAGCACCGTCGTGCGGGTGGGCGACACGGTGCGGCGCAACGCCGGCCCGTGGACCCCTTCGGTGCACGCCCTGCTCCGGCACCTGGAATACGTCGGCTTCACCGGCTCGCCCCGGGCCCTCGGGATGGACTCGCGCAACCGCGAGGTGCTGTCGTACCTGGAGGGGGAGTGCGGGGAGTACCCGCTCGCCCCGCACTGGGTCACCGACGAGGCGCTGGCCACCGTCGCCACCATGCTGCGGATGTTCCACGACGCGCAATACGGTTTCCAGCCGCCGCCGAACGCGGTCTGGCGGTCGTTCGGGCCGCCGCCGCCGGACACCGAGGTGATCTGCCACCACGACGCCGCCCCGCACAACGTGATCTGGCGGCCGGACGGCACCCTGGCCCTGATCGACTTCGACCTCGCCTCGCCGGGCGCCCGGATCTACGACGTGGCGTACGCGGCCTGGACCTGGGTGCCGCTCTTCTCCGACCGGGACTCCTACACCCTCGGCTGGCAGCGGCCCAACCGGCCGCGCCGGCTGCGGCTCTTCGCCGACGCGTACGGGCTGATCCCCCGGGACCGGCACCGGCTGGTCCGGACCATCCGGAAGCGGATCGTGGACCACGTCGAGGGGATCCGCCGGATGGCCGCGGCCGGTGACCCGGCGTTCGTCCGGATCGTGCACAAGGGTCACCTCCGGCGCCCGATGCGCGATCTGCGGTTGCTCGACTACGAACGGCACACCCTGGAGTACGCGCTCCGGTAGTCCGATTACGCGTTCCGGCAGCCGGGTGTCGCTGTCTGTACATCCATGGCGGGCTATTCGGCTGGTATGCCCCCGTCCGTTCCATCGATAGTGCGGGCTTCTTCACATGTTGGAAACAACCCGTGACGCCGTGGAAACCAAGTGGGCACCACGCGTGAAACCTCCAGCCAGGAAGCTTCCGCGCAACCGGCGTACGGGCGATGCTGCCTCGGTGGGCCGGGAAGGAGGGTAACCAAACTTTAGGAGGCCAGCGTGCCTGAAGCACCGACGATCGACTCCGGCAACACCGTATGGCTGCTGGTGTCGACGGCGCTCGTGTTGCTCATGACGCCCGGTCTGGCGCTGTTCTACGGCGGCCTGAACCGGTCCAAGGGCGTGCTCAACATGATGATGATGAGCTTCTCCGCGATCGGGCTCATCTCTGTTCTGTGGTGGTTCTACGGTTTCAGCGTGGCGTTCGGCTCGGACGTGAACGGCTTCTGGGGTGACATCTCCCAGTACCTCGGCACCAAGACCTTCCTGGCCGAGACGGACCTGTGGGGCGCGACGGCCGAGAACCCCAGCGGCATCGGCGTCCCGCTCTACGTCTTCATGGCGTTCCAGATGGTCTTCGCGGTGATCACCGTCGCGCTGATCAGCGGTGCCATCTCCGACCGGGCCAAGTTCGCCGGCTGGCTGCTCTTCGCGTTCGGCTGGGCGACCCTGGTCTACTTCCCGGTCGCGCACTGGGTGTGGGGCGGCGGCTTCATCGGCGCCGACATCCACGCGCTCGACTTCGCCGGTGGCACCGCGGTGCACATCAACGCCGGTGCGGCCGCGCTCGGTGTGGTGCTGGTGCTCGGCAAGCGGCTCGGCTGGCCCAGGGAGGTCATGAAGCCGCACAACATCCCGCTGGTGGCCCTCGGCGCCGGACTGCTCTGGTTCGGCTGGTTCGGCTTCAACGCCGGCTCGGAGCTGACCGTCGACTCGGTCGCCGGTCTGGCCTTCATCAACACCCAGCTCGCCACCGCCGCCGCGGTGCTCGGCTGGATCGTCGTCGAGTGGATCAAGGGCGGCAAGCCGACCCTGGTCGGCGCCTCCTCCGGCGCGATCGCCGGCCTGGTCGCGATCACCCCGGCCTGTGGCTTCATCGCGCCCTGGGCGGCGGTGATCCTCGGCCTGGTCGCCGGTGCGGTCTGCGCGCTCGCGGTCAGCCTGAAGTACAAGCTCGGCTACGACGACTCGCTCGACGTGGTCGGCGTGCACTTCGTCGGCGGCTGGATCGGCTCGCTCTGGCTCGGCCTCTTCGCCACCAACAGCGTCAACGGCGCGATCACCGACGTGGTGGGCGCCTCCGACGGCCTCTTCTACGGCGGCGGCGCGACCCAGCTCGGCCGGCAGGCCCTGGCCGGTCTGGTCGTCACCATCTGGTCCTTCGGCATCGCCTGGCTGCTGGCCTTCGCGATCGAGAAGACCATCGGCTTCCGGGTCTCCCAGGAGGCCGAGGTCGACAGCATCGACCTCGCGGAGCACGCGGAGAGCGGGTACGACCTCTCCACGGCTTCCGGCAGCGGCGGCGCGTTCGCCATGGCCGGAATCGGCACCCCGAACAGCAGCACGGCGGCGGAGGAGCCCGCCGCTCCGGTCAGCGAGAAGGTCGCCGGTTAAGTTTCTCCGATGGAGGGGTTGGATATGAAGCTGGTGACTGCGGTCATCAAGCCGTACCAGCTGGACGCGGTCAAGGAGGCGCTGCACGCCCTGGGCGTGGCCGGCCTGACCGTCAGCGAGGTCCAGGGGTACGGACGGCAGAAGGGCCACACCGAGGTGTACCGGGGTGCCGAGTACACCGTCGAGTTCCTGCCGAAGATCAGGGTCGAGGTACTGACCGACGAGATCGACGTCGACAAGGTGGTCGACGCGGTGGTCACCGCCGCCCGTACCGGCAAGATCGGTGACGGAAAGGTCTGGGTGACCGGCGTCGAGGACGTCATCCGGGTCCGTACCGGCGAGCGCGGCCTCGACGCGCTCTAGGAGGAGATCGCCACGATGACCACGGGACCCGCGCCGCTGACCGCCGGTCAGGTCGACCCGAGGCCCCTGGTCATCCCCGGCGTCGGCGCCGCCGCACGCGAACAGCGTGCGGCGGCGTTCGACGCGTGGCTGGCCGGGCTGCTCGCGGCGGGGCTGCGGGAGACCACCGGCCAGCGGGACGCGGCCGACCCGACCTTGGCCGACGGGGTCGCCCTGGTCGCGGTCGGCGGGCTCGGCCGCAGGCAGTGCGCGCCCTGCGGGGACCTGGACCTGGTGCTGCTGCACTCCGGGATGCCCGGCATGGACGAGCTGGCCGCCGCGCTCTGGTATCCGATCTGGGACGCCCGGCTCGGCCTGGACCACTCGGTGCGGACCATCCCCGAGGCGCTCTCCGTCGCACACGACGACGTCAAGGTCGCGCTCGGCCTGCTGGACGCCCGGCACGTCGCGGGAGACCGGGAACTCTCCGCCCGGCTGGTCGGCGCCGCCGCCGACCAGTGGCGGCGGACCGCCGTACGCGCGCTGCCGGCGCTGCGCGAGGTCACCGCGACCCGCTGGCAGGCCCACGGCGAGCTGGCGTTCCTGCTGGAAGGCGACCTGAAGGAGGCGGCCGGCGGCCTGCGGGACGTCGCGCTGCTCCGGGCCATCGCCTTCGCCGGGATCAGCGACACGCTGCGCCCGGCGGTCCGGGCCGCGCACCTGCGGATGCTGGACACCCGGGACGCCCTGCACACCTCGGTCGGCCGCCGCGTCGACCGGCTGCTCGCCCAGGAGCGGGCCGCGGTGGCCGGCCTGCTCGGGCTGCGTCAGCTCCGGCGCGGCACCCTCGACCCCGCCCCCCGACAGCTTCCACCCGACGGCGGGGGTCCGGTTCCGCTCGACGGCAACGGTCCGGCCGACGGCGTCGCCGAGCTGGGCGACGTACTGCTGCGCCAGGTCGCCGGGGATGCCCGGACCATCAGCCATGCCCTGGACGACGCCTGGCGGGCCGCCGACCGGCTCCGCTCGGGCCGGCGACGGGGCGCCGACGGCCGACCGCTGCGCCGCCCGGTCGCCCGGGACGTGGTGGAGCAGGACGGCGAGCTGGTGCTCGCCCGGACGGCGATCGGGGCCCGCCCGGACCCGAGCCTGTCGCTGCGGGTCGCCGCCGCCGCGGCCAGCGTCCGGCTGCCGATCGCCCGGGCCACCTGCGAGTGGCTGGCCGCGTACTGCCCGCCGCTGCCGACGCCCTGGCCGCCGGCCGCCCGGGCCGCGCTGATCACCCTGCTCGGTGCCGGTCCCGGGCTGGTCGCCACCTGGGAGACCTGTGACCGGTACGGCCTGGTCGACGGCTGGCTGCCGGAGTGGCCCCGGATGCGCAGCCTGCCGCAGCACAATCCGGTGCACCGCTACACGCTCGACCGGCACCTGGTGCAGGCCGCCGCCGAGGCGACCGGGTACGCCCGCGAGGTGGATCGGCCCGACCTGCTGCTGCTCGCCGCCTTCCTGCACGACGTCGGGAAGGGGTTGGGTGGGGATCACAGCTCGGTCGGGGCGCCGATCGCGGCCCGGATCGCCGCCCGGATCGGGCTGCCGCCGGCCGAGGTCGACCTGATCGGGAAGCTGGTCCGGCTGCACCTGCTGCTGCCCGAGGTGGCGACCCGGCGGGACCTCGCCGACCCGGTCACCATCGCCGGGGTGGCCGAGGCGGTGCAGGACACCGGCACCCTGAACCTGCTGCACGCGCTGGCCCGGGCCGATGCCTTGGCGACCGGACCGGCCGCCTGGTCGGACTGGAAGGCCCGGCTGATCGCCGAACTGGTCCGCCGGGTGCACACCCGGCTCGACACCGGCCGACTCCCCGAGCCGCCGACCCCGGATCCGGCGCTGGTGGCGGGGCCGCTGCCGGCCGTACACCTGGAGGGGGACCGGGTGGCGGTGGCCGCGGCGGACCGGCGGGGCCTGCTCGCCGCGGTCGCCGGATGTCTGGCCCTGCACCGGCTGGAGGTGCTCGCCGCCGACGCCAGCATGGTCGAGGAGACCGCCCTGGTCGAGTTCCTGGTCCAGCCCCGCTACGGCACCCCGCCGGACCCGGTCGCGCTCGCCGCCGACCTGCGCCGGGCGGTCACCGGCGACGTCTCGGTGACCCAGCGGCTGCGCGGCCGTGCCCTGGCGGCCCGGGGCGGCGGCTCGCCACCCCGGGTGGTCTGGCACCGGGCCGCCGCCACCGACGCCGTGGTGCTGGAGCTGCGGGCCGCCGACGCCGGCGGGCTGCTCTACCGGGTCACCAGCGCGCTGGACGAGGCCGGCGCCCAGGTGCGGGCGGCCCGGATCTCCACCCTCGGCGGCGACGTGGTCGACGCCTTCTACCTGGTCGGAAGCTGGCCCGACGAGGCCGAGCGGGACCGGGTCGAGGCCGCCGTGCTGGCCGCCGCCGGCTGAACCGTCGCGCCGGCCGGCGACACGGTCGGATGGGTCCGACTACGTCAGCGGGCGTAGCCCGGAGGTCGCCCGCCGGGCGACGCCGCCGGGCCCGCCGGGCGGGATCGTCGAGGGCATGACGGAAATGCCACCCAGCCCGGCCGGGCCGCCGCACCCGGTGCAGACCCGCGGCCTGACCAAGCGGTACGGCGACCTCGTCGCCGTCGACTCGCTCGACCTCACCGTACGCAGCGGCGAGGTGTACGGGTTCCTCGGCCCGAACGGCGCAGGCAAGACCAGTACCCTGCGGATGCTGCTCGGCCTCGTCCGGCCCACCGCCGGGACCGTCCGGCTCTTCGGCCGGCCGCCCGGCGCCCCCGGCCAACTGGACCGGGTCGGCGCGCTGATCGAGGGGCCGGCCTGCTATCCCTACCTCTCCGGCTGGGACAACCTGCGGGTGCTGGCCCGGCTCACCGGCATCCCGCCGATCCGGATCCGGACCGTGCTGGAGCTGGTCGACCTCGCCGACCGGGCCGGCGACCGGTACGCCGGCTACTCGCTCGGGATGAAGCAGCGGCTCGGCGTCGCCGCCGCCCTGCTGAAGGATCCCCGGCTGCTGATCCTGGACGAGCCGACCAACGGGCTCGACCCGGCCGGGATGGCCGACATGCGGGCCCTGGTCCGCCGGCTGGCGGAGGCGGGCTGCACCGTACTGCTCTCCAGCCACCTGCTCGGCGAGGTGCAGCAGGTCTGCGACCGGGTCGGGGTGGTCTCCCGGGGCCGGCTGGTCGCCGAGAGCACCGTCGCGGAGCTGCGCGGCGCGGCCGGGCTGCGGGTACTGGCCGAGCCGCTGGGCGGCGCCGAGGAGCGGGTACGGGCACTGCTCGGCCCCGACCGGGTACGGGTGGTCGACGGCGGGTTGGACCTGTCCGTCGACCCGGACCGGGCGGCCTGGCTCAACTCCGAGCTGGTCGGCGCCGGAGTGGCGGTACGCGAACTGCGGCCGCTGGAACGCGACCTGGAGCAGGTGTTCTTCGAACTGACCGGAGGGGCCGACCATGTGGGCTAGCTGCCGAGCGGAAGCGATCAAGATGGTCCGTCGACCGGGCACGTGGCTGCTGCTCGCCGTCGCGGCCGTACTCAGCCTGGTCTTCACCTACTTCGTCCCGTACGCCGCCTACGCCGACGGTTCCGCCGGGGTGCTCAGCGACCGGGCGCTCGACGCGCTGCTGCCGGCGCGGCTGGTCGGCAACTCGATCGGCGGACTGCCGGTCTTCGTCGGCGCGATCTGCCTGATCCTGGCGGTACTCACCGTCGGCGCCGAATACGCCTGGGGCACCTGGAAGACCCTGCTCACCCAGGGGCCCTCCCGGCTGTCGGTCTATCTGGGCAAGCTGCTGGTGCTGGCCGCCGCCACCCTGGCGCTGGTGCTGACCCTCTTCGGGGTCGGCGCGCTGACCAGCCTGCTGATCGCGGTGGCGGAGTCGCAGCCGGTGCACTGGCCGGCCGTCGGCGACCTGGCGGTCGGGATCGGCGGCGGCTGGCTGATCAGCATGGTCTGGGCCGGGTTCGGCGTACTGCTGGCGGTGCTGTTGCGCGGGGTGGCGCTGCCGATCGGGCTCGGCCTGGTCTGGCTGCTCGCCGTGCAGAACCTGCTGGCCGCCGTCGCCGCGCCGATCCTGGACTGGGTGGCGGAACTCCAGAAGGGGCTGCCCGGGCCGAATGCCGGGGCGTTGGCGGCCGCGCTCGGCGCCTCGGCCGACGCCCCGGGTGTCGGTGCGGTCGTCGGCGGTGGCCAGGCGGCGGTCGTCCTCGCCGGGTACCTGCTCGGTTTCGTCCTGCTGGCCGGGGCGTACCTGCACCGCCGGGACATCCTCTGAAGCCGTACCGGCGGGGCCTGCTGGGAGGGGAGCCGGCATGACATCCTCGGCGCAGATGGCGATGCAGGGGCGGGAAGCGGACGGCGGGGTGCGACCGGCCGACAGGCGGTGGGGCAGCCTGCTGGCCGACGCCGCGCTCGCGCTCGTGCTGCTGGTCGTCGGCTACTTCGGCACGACCGGCGCGGCGCAGAACTTCCCGGACGCCGCGCCGGTCGACAATGCGGCGTACGCACTGGTGGTGACGGCGGCGCTGGCGCTGGTCGTACGCCGGCGCTGGCCGCTGGTCACGTTGGCGCTCTGCACCGTGGCCAGCACGGCGTACCTGGTGGCCGGGTATCCGTACGGGCCGATCCTGATCTCGTTCTTCATCGCGGTCTACACGGTCGCCCGGCACCTGCCGATCCGGCGGGCGGTGCTCGGTTGCGCCCCTGCCCTGGCTGTGCTGCTGGTGCACGTCTTCGTGTCCCTGCGCGAACCGGTGGGACTGCCCGGCCTGCTGCCCGGTTCGGCGTGGGTCGTCGTACCGTTCGCGGTCGGGGTGACGGTGCGGAACAACCGGGAGGCCGCCGCCCGGGACCGGATCGCGCAGGCCCGCCGGCTGGCCGACGACGAGCGGCTGCGGATCGCCCAGGAGGTGCACGACGTGGTCGGGCACGGGCTCGCCGCGATCAACATGCAGGCCGAGATCGCCCTGCACCTGCTGGCGAAGCGCCCGGAGCAGGCCGAGACGGCGCTGACCGCGATCAGCCGGACCAGCCGGGAGGCGCTGGACGAGTTGCGGGTCACCCTCTCGGTCGTCCGCCGGGACGCCGCCGTCGACCGCGCTCCGGTGCCCGGGCTGGACCAGGTGGCGGCGCTGACCGCCCGGCTGCGCCAGACCGGGCTGACGGTCACCCTGGAGGTCACCGGGGAGCGCCGGCCGTTGCCGGTGGCGGTCGACCTGGCCGCGTACCGGGTGGTGCAGGAGTCGTTGACCAACGTGCTGCGGCACGCCGGCACCGCCGCCGCGACCGTCCGGATCGGGTACCTGCCGGCGGAGGTGACGGTCGAGGTGGTCGACACCGGACGCGGCGGGTCGGCGGTGGCGGGGTCGGGGGACGGCCACGGGCTGACCGGGATGCGGGAGCGGATCGAGGCGCTCGGCGGCGTCCTGGAGGTCGGGCCGCGCCCCGGGGGCGGATTCCGGGTCTTCGCAGGGCTGCCCGCGCAGGCACGCCGGATCACGGGGGAGGAGAGATGACCGGTGAGGAGAACGGGATGGTGACCGGGCGGAGCACCCCGATCGGGGTGTTGATCGCGGACGACCAGGACCTGGTTCGGCTGGGATTGCGCGCCCTGGTGGAGAGCGAGGCCGACCTGCGGGTGGTCGGAGAGGCGGCCGACGGGCTGGGCGCGCTGGCGGTGGCCCGGCGGGAGCGCCCCGACGTGGTGCTGATGGACGTCCGGATGCCCGGGATCGACGGCATCGAGGCGACCCGGCGGATCGTCGCCGACCCGGAGCTGGCCGGTACCCGGGTGGTGGTGCTGACCACCTTCGAGCTCGACGCGTACGTCTTCGAGGCGCTCCGGCACGGCGCCAGCGGCTTCCTGACCAAGGACACCAAGCCGGTCGAGTTGCTCCGGGCGATCCGGCTGGTCGCCAGCGGCGAGGCGCTGCTCTCCCCGTCGGTGACCCGGCGGGTGGTGCGGGAGTTCGCCACCCGGCCGTCCCGGGTGCTCCGGCCGCATCCCCGGCTGGACACCCTCACCGACCGGGAGCGGCAGGTGGTCGGGCTGGTCGGCGAGGGGCTGAGCAACGACGAGATCGGCAGCCGGCTGCTGGTCAGCCCGGCGACGGCGCGTACCCACGTCAGCCGGGCCATGGTCAAGCTGGGCGCGCGGGACCGGGCCCAGTTGGTGGTGTACGCCTACCAGTCCGGCCTGGTCGAGCCCTGACGCCGAGACCCTGGTGCCCGGCCGGCCGGGGGTAGCTTGGCCGCGAGACTGTCGAGCTGCCCCGCCTGTGCGCCCACCACCGGAACCACCGGCACCACCGGCACCACCATCGCCACCGGCACCACCGCCACCACCGGCACCACCACCGCCACCACCACCGGCACCACCGGCACCACCGCCACCGCCACCCCACCGCCACCGCCACCCCACCGCCACCGCCACCCCACCGCCACCGCCACCGCCACCCCACCGCCACCACCGGCACCACCACCACCGGCCGCCACCACCGCCCGGCCTAGCCCGGCTGGGGCGGGGCGGAGGCGGCGGAGGAGGTGGGCGGCTACCCTTGCGGTGGCCGGGCACCCGTGCCTCGGCCATGCCATGCTCGGGTAAATACGACAAACGGGATGCTGCGCCGTGTTTGACACATTGAGTGACCGCCTGTCCGGGATCTTCACCAAGCTGCGTGGCAAGGGTCGCCTCACCGACGCCGACATCGACGCCACCGCCCGGGAGATCCGGCTGGCGCTGCTGGAGGCGGACGTCGCCCTGCCCGTGGTCAAGTCCTTCATCACCAGCGTGAAGGAGCGGGCCCGGGGCGCGGAGGTGTCCCAGGCGCTCAACCCGGCCCAGCAGGTAATCAAGATCGTCCACGAGGAACTCGTCGCCGTGCTCGGCGGCGAGGGTCGCCGGTTGCAGTTCGCCAAGCAGCCCCCGACGGTGATCATGCTCGCCGGCCTCCAGGGCTCGGGTAAGACGACCCTGGCCGGCAAGCTGGCCGGCTGGCTGAAGGGGCAGGGGCACCAGCCGCTGCTGGTCGCCGCCGACCTCCAGCGGCCCAACGCGGTCAACCAGTTGCAGGTGCTCGGCGGCAGGGCCGGGGTCGAGGTCTTCGCGCCGGAGCCGGGCAACGGGGTCGGCGACCCGGTACAGGTCGCCAAGGCGTCGATCGAGCACGCCCGGCGGGCTGCCCGGGACATCGTCATCGTGGACACCGCCGGCCGGCTCGGTATCGACGCCGAGATGATGGCGCAGGCCGCCGCGATCCGGGACGCGGTCGACCCGGACGAGGTCATCTTCGTGATCGACGCGATGGTCGGTCAGGACGCGGTACGCACCGCCGAGGCGTTCCGGGACGGCGTCGGGATCACCGGCGTGGTGCTCTCGAAGCTCGACGGTGACGCGCGCGGTGGTGCCGCGCTCTCCGTACGGCAGGTCACCGGCCAGCCGATCCTCTTCGCCTCCACCGGCGAGAAGCTGACCGACTTCGACGTCTTCCACCCGGACCGGATGGCCAGCCGGATCCTCGGCATGGGTGACGTGCTCACGCTGATCGAGCAGGCCGAGCAGGCCTTCGACGCCGATCAGAAAGAGAAGATGACCGCCAAGCTGATGGGCGGCGAGCAGTTCACCCTGGAGGACTTCCTCGACCAGCTCATCGCGGTACGCCGGATGGGTCCCATCGCCAACGTCCTGGCCATGATGCCCGGGATGGGGCAGATGAAGGACCAGTTGGCCGAGGTGGACGACAAGCACTTCGACAAGGTCACGGCGATCATCCGGTCGATGACCCCTGGCGAGCGGACCAACCCGAAGGTCATCAACGGTTCGCGGCGGGCCCGGATCGCGAACGGCTCCGGTGTCACGGTGATGGACGTCAACCAGTTGCTCAACCGCTTCACCGAGGCGCAGAAGATGATGAAGCAGATGGGCGGCATGATGGGCCTGCCCGGCGGCGGCCGGCGCAAGGCGACCAAGTCGCCGAAGAACAAGCGCAAGGGCACCAAGGGCGGCGGCCGGCCCCGGGTCGGCGGTCCGGCCGGCGGCTTCCCGGCCGGCATGCCGCAGTTGCCGCCGGGGCTGGACCCGAACGCGCTGCAGGGCGGCCAGGGCCTGCCGCCCGGCTTCAAGCTGCCCAAACTCGACTTCAACAAGCTCGGCAAACGCCCGGAGGAGAAGTGACCCGGGAGAGACAGGGTGTCCGTTGTCGAGGACAGCGGGCGATAGCCTGACCGCGTAGGGTGACGGCGACACCGGGAAGGAGTGGTCATGACCGCGGCGCCGATGCTGCCGGAGCGGCAGGAGTGGACGGTTGACGACCTCGGCGAGCTGCCGAAGGACCTTCCGTACGAACTGATCAACGGAAGGTTGATCGTGCCGTCCCCCACCCACCTGCACCAGGACCTCTGTGTCGAAATCCTGCTCGCACTGCGGGCGAACTGCCCGCCGGAGTATGTAGTCAGCATCGACCTGTCGATGCGGGTCGACCGGCGCAACGAGCCCCGGCCCGACGTGGTGGCGCTGCGACCCGAGCACGTCACCCGCAGCCCGGTCCCGGTGCAGGACGCCATCCTCGCGGTCGACGTGATCTCCTCCGACTCCACCTTCCGGGACATGTACGACAAGGCGCGGGTCTACGCCCACGCCGGGGTGCCGACCTACTGGGTGGTCGACCCGCTGCACGAGCCGATGACGCTCACCGAGTTCGTACTCGGGGCGACCGGGGAGTACGAGCCGGCTGCGCACACCGACGACGTCTTCAGCACCGAGCGCCCGTGGAAGGTGACCGTCGACCTGCCGGCCCTGACCACCCGCTGGGCCGGCCTGCGCGGCCGCGCCGAGGCGTGACGTCGGGCGCGGCAAGGGCCGTGGCGCCGGTGGCCGGGGCGTGATCTGCGGCGGGGCGGGCCGGGGTGCGGCGGGTCGCCCCGGCCCGATCGGGTAGGAATGTGCGCATGGCGCTGCACGTACGAGGGGTCGTGCTCCCGGACGACGAGGTCCGCGACCTGTGGCTGGTCGGCGACCGGGTCACCTTCACCCCGGTCCCCGGTGCGGTGACGGTGGCCGATCGCGGCTTCGTGCTGCCCGGTCTGGTCGACGCGCACTGCCATCCGGGGATCGCTCCCGGCTCGGTGCCGATCACCTCGCTCGACCAGGCTCGCGAGCTGGCCCGGATCGACCGGGACGCCGGGGTGTTGGCGATCCGGGACGCCGGCTCGCCGTTCCCGTACCCGGAGTTGGAGGACGAGCCGGACCTGCCGCGACTGGCCCGCGCCGGGCGGCACATCGCGCCGCCGAAGCGGTATCTGCGGGACATCGCGGTGGAGGTCGAGCCGCCCGACGTGCCGGCGGCGGTGACCGAGCAGGCCCGGGCCGGCAACGGCTGGGTCAAGCTGGTCGGCGACTGGATCGACCGGAATGTCGGTGACCTGGCGCCGTCCTGGGAGCCGGAGACGGTGGCCGCCGCGGTGGTCGCCGCGCACGCGGCCGGCGCCCGGGCCGCGGTGCACACCTTCTCCGAGGCGGCGGTCGAGGTGATGGTCCGGGCCGGGGTCGACTCGGTCGAGCACGGCACCGGGGTCAGCCTCGACCTCGTCGACGAGATGGCCCGGCGCGGCACCGCGCTGGTGCCGACGATGATCAACATCGCCACCTTCGGCGAGATCGCCGAGCGGGCCGCCGCGAAGTTCCCCGGGTACGCCAAGCACATGCTCGCGCTCCGGGACAACTTCCCGGCGGTGGTCGGCGCGGCGTACGAGGCCGGGGTACCGATCTACGTCGGCACCGACGCGGGCGGCGGGATCGACCACGGACTGGCCGCCGAGGAGATGCTGCTGCTGCACGAGCAGGCCGGGATGTCCACCGTCGACGTGCTGGCCGCCGCCTCCTGGCGGGCCCGGGACTGGCTCGGCTTCCCCGGCCTGGTCGAGGGTGGCCTCGCCGACCTGGTGGTGTACCCCACCGACCCCCGGACCGACCTGCGAGTGGTACGCGCACCCGAGCGCATCGTGCTGCGCGGCCGAGTGCTGCGCTGACTCCGCGGCTGGCCGGGTCGGTCCGCTGGCACCGTGCGCCGGCTCACGGCGATCGGCGCAGGTGACGCACCGTGCGCCGGCTCACGGCGACCGGCGCAGGTGACGGGCGGACGGTCGGCGGCAGCGGGCCGGGCGCGTCGGCTCGGGGGTCGGCGCCTAAGATGTGCCCTCATGGCACGCGTGCTCACTCCCCGTGCGGAGGATTTCCCCCGCTGGTACCAGGACCTGATCGCCAAGGCGCAGCTCGCCGACAACGGCCCGGTGCGGGGGACCATGGTCATCCGACCGGCCGGCTACGCCATCTGGGAGCGCATGCAGGCCGAGATGGACGCCCGGATCAAGCTCGCCGGTGCGGAGAACGCGTACTTCCCGCTCTTCATCCCGGAGAGCTACCTGCGCCGGGAGGCGCAGCACGTCGAGGGCTTCTCACCCGAGCTGGCAGTGGTCACCCACGGGGGCGGCAAGCAGCTCGCCGAGCCGGTCGTGGTCCGGCCGACCAGCGAGACGGTGATCGGCGAGTTCATGGCGAAGTGGGTCGACTCCTACCGCGACCTGCCGCTGCTGCTCAACCAGTGGGCGAACGTGGTGCGCTGGGAGCTGCGCCCCCGGGTCTTCCTGCGGACCACCGAGTTCCTCTGGCAGGAGGGGCACACCGCGCACGCCGACGAGGCCGACGCGCGGGCGTACGCCCGGAAGATCCTGCACGAGGTCTACGAGGATTTCATGGTCGGGGTACTCGGCATCCCGGTGCTGACCGGGCTGAAGACCGCCCGGGAGCGGTTCGCCGGTGCCACCCGCACCTACACCCTCGAAGGCATGATGGGTGACGGCAAGGCGCTCCAGATGGGCACCTCGCACGAGCTGGGGCAGAACTTCGCCCGCGCCTTCGACATCACCTACACCTCTGCCGAGCGCAGCGTCGAGCACGCCTGGACCACCTCCTGGGGCAGCTCGACCCGGATGCTCGGCGGGCTGATCATGTGCCACGGCGACGACAACGGGCTGCGGGTGCCGCCGAGGCTGGCGCCCGTGCAGGCGTACGTGATGGTGGTGAAGGCCGGCGACGGGGTCGCCGAGGCCGCCGCCAAGCTCTGTGACGCGCTGCGCGACGCCGGGGTGCGGGTCGCCCTCGACGACCGGGTCGACACCCCGTTCGGCCGCCGGGCCGTCGATGCCGAGCTCAAGGGCTATCCGGTACGCATCGAGCTCGGTCCCCGCGACCTGGCCGCCGGCAACGCGGTGCTGGTCCGCCGGACCACCGGCGCCAAGGCCCCGGTCCCGGTCCCGGACGTGGTCGCCGGGGTGCTCGCCGCACTCGACGCCGACCAGAAGGCGCTCTACGACGAGGCTCTGGCCCGGCGCGAGTTGCACACCGTCGCGGTGGATTCGCTGGCCGAGGCGATCGAGGCGGCCGGTACCGGCTGGGCCCGGGTGCCGTGGTCGGCCGTCGGTGCCGAGGGGGAGGCGGAGGCGAACGCCCAGGGTGTGACCGTCCGCTGCCTGCGCCGGGCCGACGGCTCGGTGCCGGACTCGGAGGACGAGCCGGATCTGACCGCCATCCTCGCCCGCTCCTACTGACCGGCCGGATGTGACCGGGATGCGCTTCCCACCGGGCCGCGTCGTCGTGCACCGCAACGTGCGGCGGGGCCGGATCGGCTGGGTCCGCCCGGCCCGGGTGGTCAGCGATGACGACCGTGGCCTGTTGCTCTGGGTCGCCCAGGGCACCCAGGTGGCCAGCGAGGTCACTGCGGACGGTCGCGGGATGCGGACGATGCCGTTCACCGAGTGGGTGGCCGCCTCGACCTACCGGTTGCGGGTCGCCCTCTGGGCCGGACCGCCGGTGCTGAAGTTCCTGCCGGCCGGTGCGGACCACTCGGTCTGGTTCTTCCGGGACGCGGCGGACCGGTTTGCCAACTGGTACGTCAACCTGGAGGAGCACGGCGTCCGTTGGGACGACGGCGAGCTGGCCGGCGTGGACGTGGTGGACCAGGATCTCGACGTGGTGGTCTGGCCGGACCACACCTGGGAGTGGAAGGACGAGGGGGAGTTCGCCGAGCGGCTCGCCGTCCCGGAGCACTACTGGGTCCCGGACCCGGCGGCGGTACGCGCCGAGGGAGAGCGGGTGATCAAGATCGCCGAGGCGGCGCAGTTCCCGTTCGACGGCACCTGGTGCGACTTCGTCCCCGATCCGGCCTGGACCGCGCTGGACCTGCCGCCCGGCTGGGACCGCCCACCCGCGCGCTGAACCGCCCACCGGCGCGCTGAGCCGCCCATCCGTGCGTGAACCGCCCACTCGTGCCGCTGAACCGCCCTGAACCGCCCACCCGTGCGCTGGAGACCGGAAGGCCCGTGCGCTGGAGACCGGAAGGCCCGTGCGCTGGAGACCGGAGGGCCGTGACCGGCGCGGTGAGTTCAGCCAGCCGCCGGCGTGGCGCGGGCGGAGAGCGGCAGGCTCGGCTCGCGGGCAGGGGCGTAGGGCCGGCAGGACGCCCGGATGACCAGCTCGGTGGGGAGCCGGATGTGCGTGTCCCGTTCGACGCCGCCGATCAGGTCGATGAGCAGGCGCAACGCCTCGGCGCCCATCCGTTGCAGCGGTTGCATGATCGTCGTCAGCGGCGGGTTGACCAGCGCCGACTCCGGTACGTTGTCGAAGCCGATCACGGAGAGGTCGTCGGGTACCCGCAGACCCATGCTCCGGGCGACGTCGAGGGTGGAGATCGCGGAGAGGTCGTTTCCGGCGAAGACCGCGGTCGGCCGGTCGGGGAGGGCGAGCAGCTCCGCGGCCGTACCGGCGGCGCTCTCGGTACGGAACCCGCCGACCCGTACCAGCCGCTCGTCCACCGGGACGTCGGCGTCGGCCATCGCCTTGCGGAACCCGGCCTCGCGCAGGCGTGCCGACTCGAGGTCGGAGCGTCCGCTGATGTGTCCGATGCGGCGGTGGCCGAGTGACAGCAGGTAGTTGGTCGCGAGTACGGCGCCGGCGAAGTTGTCGGAGTCGACGGTGGGCAGGCCGGACGGGCCGGTGTGCGGGTCGACGGCGACGACGTGGAAGCCCTGGTTGGTCTCGACCACGGTCGGCGTGACGATCACGGCCCCGTCGATGAGCGTTCCGGACAGCCGGGCCAGTGACCGCCGCTCCCAGCCGATGGCCGCGCTGGCACCGTCGCCGCCGGAGTAGGCCAGCAGCTGGTAGCCGGTGCCGACGACCTCCCTGGACGCCCCCTTGAGCAGCTCGGTCGAGAACGGCTCGAACTCCGCGACCAGGATTCCCAGCACGTTCGTGCGGTGACTGCGCAGGCTCTGTGCCCCTAGGCTGGCCTCGTACCCGAGTTGGTGGATGACCTGCTGGACGCGTTCCACCGTCGCCTGCGCCACTCCGTACCTGCCATTTACCACCTTGGATACCGTCGCGACGGAGACGCCGGCCGTACGGGCCACGTCCGACATCTTGACACGCTGCGGAAACGCCACGCCGACGATGATAGAGGGCTGCCAGCGCCCCGTGACAGGGGAGTCGAAACCGTTATCGACAACGGTTGACACCGAGTTACGCGGCTGTAAAACTCGCCGTTCAGGTGAGTACCGCGACTGATAGTCGAGGAGACATTCGATGGCGATGAAAGGCCGCGCGGGCACCGTCCTGGCGCTGCTTACGACCAGCGCACTCCTTGCTGCCGGATGTAGCGGCGGCGGCGACGAAGCGCCCGCTGAGGAAGAGCTCTACAAGAACCCGGTGACCCTGACCTGGTGGCACAACGCCTCCCAGGACGGGCCCGGTAAGACTTACTGGGAGAAGGTCGCCAAGGACTTCTCCGCGTTGCATCCGACCGTCACGATCCAGATCGAGGCGATCGAGACCAACCAGCTCCAGCGCACCCGGCTCCCCGCCGCGCTGCTGACCACCGACCCGCCGGACATCTTCCAGGCGTGGGGCGGTGGCGAGATGCGCGAACAGGTGGAGGCCGACTACCTCAAGGACATCACCGACCAGGTGAAGACGGAGGTGGCCAACATCGGCAGCGCCGCCGAGATCTGGGCGGTGGAAGGCAAGCAGTACGGCCTGCCGTACCGGATGGGCATCGAGGGCATCTGGTACAACAAGGACATGTTCGAGCGGGCGGGCATCGCCGCCGTGCCGACCACGTTCGACGAGCTCAACGACGCGGTCACCAAGCTCAAGGCGATCAACGTCGTCCCGATCGCCCTCGGCGCCGGTGACAAGTGGCCCGCCGCGCACTGGTGGTACAACTTCGCGCTGCGTGCCTGCTCGGTCGACACCCTGAAGAAGGCCTCCACCGAGGCGGTCTTCGACGACCCGTGTTTCGTGAAGGCCGGCGAGGACCTGAAGACCTTCATCGGCACCAACCCGTTCCAGCCCAACTTCATCGCCACCCCGGGCCAGAACGACCCGACCAGCGCGAACGGGATGCTCGCCAACGGCAAGGCCGCGATGGAGCTGATGGGTGACTGGAACAAGGGCACCCTGGAGACCGTCGCGGAGGACAAGGCGGCGCTGGCCAAGTTCCTCGGCTGGTTCCCCGTGCCGGCGATCTCCGGGTCGGCGGGTGACCCGAAGGCGGCCCTCGGCGGTGGTGACGGGTTCGCCTGCGCCAAGAACGCCCCGGCGGAGTGCGTCGAGTTCCTCAAGTACATCGTGAGCCCCGAGGTGCAGAAGGGCTACGCCGAGACCGGCACCGGCCTGCCCGTCGCCAAGGGTGCGGAGAGCGGTGTCGCGGACCCCGCCCTGAAGTCCATCCTGGAGGCCACGTCCGGCGCGACCTACGTGCAGCTCTGGTTGGACACGGCCTTCGGCAGCACCGTCGGCAACGCGATGAACGACGCGATCGTCGCCATCTTCGCCGGCAGCGGCAGCCCGCAGCAGGTCGTCGACGCCATGAAGGCGGCCGCACGCAAGTGACCGCCACCAACCCAACCCTGAACCCCGCCGGCGGCGCGTCCGCGCCGCCGGCGGGCGTCCGGCCCGCCCGGAGGCGGTCGTCCTCCCGCGTGGCCGAAAAACGCCGTAAGTGGTACGAGATCATCGGGCTGACGACGCCGGCGGTCGTCGTCTACGTGATGTTCGTGCTGGTGCCGATGGGCTTCGCGGTCTACTACAGCCTCTTCCGCTGGCGCGGGGTCGGGCCGCCCACCGAGTTCGTCGGCTTCGACAACTACGTCCTCGCCTTCCAGGACCCGATCTTCCTCGACGCGCTGCGCAACAACGCCATCATCGTGGTCGGGTCGCTGGTGATCCAGGGCCCCATCGCGCTCGCCGTGGCGCTGCTGCTCAACCGGCGCTTCCGTGGACGCACCGTGTTCCGCCTGCTGGTCTTCGTGCCCTACGTGCTCGCCGAGGTCACCGTCGGCATCATGTGGAAGCTGATCCTGACCGACGGCGGGACGGCCGACGCGCTGCTGCGGTCGCTGGGACTGGGCAGCCTGGTCCAGGCGTGGCTGGCCGACCTCGACGTCGTCATCTGGACGCTGCTGGCCGTCCTCACCTGGAAGTACGTCGGCTTCGCCATCATCCTTCTGCTCGCCGGCCTGTCGAACGTGCCGCACGAGCTGACCGAGGCCGCCTCGATCGACGGCGCGAGCTGGTGGCAGATCCAGCGCCACATCACGCTTCCGCTGCTCGGCCCGACGATCCGGATCTGGATGTTCCTGTCGATGATCGGTTCGTTGCAGGTCTTCGACGTGATCTGGGTGACCTCGGTGCCCTCGGTGCGCTCGCTCGGCGCGTCGGCCACCATGGCGACGTACATGGTGGACAACGGCTTCTTCGCCCGGCTGTGGGGTTACGGCAACGCGGTGGCCGTGATCCTCTTCGTCATCTCCTTCGTCGCGGCGCTGCTGTTCCAGCGCTTCTTCCTCCGCCGCGACATCCAGGGTGCCATCACCAGAAGGGCGAACTGACCGTGGCCGCGAACGCTGTCCTGCCCCCACCGTCCAAGCGCCGCCCGGTGTCCTGGGGCAACCCGCTCACCTACGCGCTGGCGCTCGCGGTCGCGGCCGTGTCGATCGCCCCGGTCGTCTACGTGATCGTCGGCGGTTTCCGCACCACCCCGCAGATCGTGGCGGACCCGGCGGGGCTGCCCGACCCGTGGGTCTTCGACAACTACGTCCGGGTACTGACCCAGAGTGACTTCTGGGGTCAGGCGTTCAACAGCGCGGTGATCGCCCTGGGTACGACGCTCGGTGTCGTGGTGCTCGGTGTCTGCGCCGCGTACGTGCTCGCCCGGTACACCTTCCGGGGCCGCGAGGCGCTCTACACCTTCTTCACGCTCGGCCTGCTCTTCCCGGCCGGGGCGGCGATCCTGCCGCTCTACCTCATGCTGCGCGACCTCAACCTGATCAACTCGTACTACGCGGTGATCCTCCCGCAGGTCGCCTTCGCGTTGCCGCTCACGATCGTGATCTTGCGCCCCTTCCTCGCCGCCATCCCGCGCGAGTTGGAGGACGCCGCCGCGATCGACGGCACCGGCCGGCTCGGTTTCCTCTGGCTGATCGTGCTGCCGCTGTCGCGGCCCGCGCTCGTCACGGTCGGGATCCTCGCGTTCGTGGCGAGCTGGAACGCGTTCCTCCTGCCGCTACTCGTCCTCGGCGACGTCAATCTGCACACCCTGCCACTGGGCGTGCAGAACTTCTCGAGCCAGTACACCTCCGACACGGCGGGAATTCTCGCCTTCACCTCGCTGGCGATGCTGCCGGCACTGCTTTTCTTCACATTCGCCGAAAAGCAGATCGTCGGTGGCCTACAGGGCGCGGTCAAGGGCTGAGCCGCAGCGGTACGGGCGCGGGAAGGGGGAGGCGCGGCCTGATCGAGGTCCGGACGGGGGCGGTCGGGACGGCGGGGCACGCCCCGGGCGAGCGGAGCGGCCACCAGCCATGATCGCCCGGAGCGCGCCCCGCCGGCGAGTTCGCCGACCGGTGTGAGGTTCCCGGGCCGGGTCTGGCACAATGGGTCGCTGGTATCCGGCACACGTCCGGCGCCCTCTAACCCGGGCGTGTCGCCAGTCCATCGAGCAGTCCCCGGCTCAAACCCCACTGTGCCGGTCGGCTCTCACCCGCGCACCGCCCGTGTCCGGGACGGTGAGAATCGCAACAGGAGCGAACACACTGTGGCCGTAAAGATCCGGCTCCTGCGGATGGGTAAGATCCGCAACCCGCAGTACCGCATTGTCGTCGCCGACTCGCGCACCAAGCGCGACGGTCGGGCGATCGAGTTCGTCGGGATCTACCAGCCGAAGGAACACCCTTCGGTGATCGAGGTCAAGTCGGAGCGGGTGCAGTACTGGCTCTCTGTCGGCGCCCAGCCGAGCGAGGCCGTCCAGCGCCTGCTGGAGAAGACCGGCGACTGGCAGAAGTTCAAGGGCCTGCCGGCCCCGCCGCCGCTGCTGGTGGCGCCGGAGCGGGCCGACCGCACGGCGGCCTACGAGGCCGAGGCGAAGGCCGCGGCCGGGCTGACCGAGTCGGCCAAGCCGGCGAAGAAGGCGGCCAAGGCGGCCAAGGCGGCGCCCGCCGAGGCCCCGGCCGAAGCGCCCGCCGAGGCCCCCAAGACCGAGGAGCAGGCCGGTGCGGACTCCGGCGAGCAGGCCTGACGTGGCGCTCCGGCCGGCGCTCGAACACCTGGTCAAGGGCATCGTCGACCACCCGGACGACGTACGGGTCCGGATGGTCGACTCCCGGCGCGGCAAGCGCCTGGAGGTGCGGGTGCACCCCGAGGACCTGGGTACGGTGATCGGTCGCTCCGGCCGTACCGCGAAGGCGCTGCGCCAGGTGATCGGGTCGATCGGCGGCCGTGGCGTACGCGTCGACATCGTCGACTCGTACTGATCCGCGGATCCCGATGCTCCTGATCGTCGGCCGGATCGGCCGTCCGCACGGCATCCGCGGTGAGGTGACCGTGGAGGTGCGGACCGACGATCCCGAGGCACGGTTCGCCGTCGGGGCGGTGTTGCGCACCGACCCGGCGGCGGCATCCGGCACCGGCCCGGCGGCGCCGCCCCCGGTCACCGGGCACGGCGAGCTGGTCCGGGTGCCCGAACGGCTCACCATCGAGGCCGCTCGGTGGCACCAGGGCAAGCTGCTGGTCACCTTCGACGGCGTCTACGACCGCGACGTCGCCGAGGCGCTCCGCGGCACCCTGCTCTGGGCGGACAGCGCGGACCTGCCGCCGCCGGCCGACCCCGACGAGTTCAACGACCACCAGTTGGTCGGTCTCGCCGTGGTCACCCCGGCGGGTGAGGCGCTCGGCGAGGTGGCCCGGATCGACCACGCCCCCGCCTCCGACCTGCTGGTGCTGCGCCGCCCCGAGGGGCGTACCGCGCTGATCCCGTTCGTCAAGGCGATCGTGCCGGAGGTGGACCTGGCCGCCGGCCGGGTGGTGGTGGACGCCCCGCCCGGCCTGCTGGACCTGTGAGTCAGGTTCGCGTCTGTCGTCGTCTGACCAGGCCCCGCTGACCGGGAGCCGTCGAGAGGGCCCTCCGCACATGCGCGTCGACGTGGTGTCGATCTTTCCCGAGTACCTCACCCCGCTGGGGCTCTCGCTGATCGGGCGGGCCCGGGCGGCCGGCGTACTCGACGTCGCCGTGCACGACCTGCGGACCTGGACGCACGACGTGCACCGTACGGTTGACGACACCCCGTACGGCGGCGGTCCCGGCATGGTGATGCGGCCCGAGCCGTGGGGAGAGGCGCTGGACGCCCTGGTGCCGCCCGGCCGGGAGTCCGGCACGCGCCTGGTGGTGCCCACCCCGGCTGGGATGCGGTTCAGCCAGGCGACGGCGCACGAGCTGGCCGCCGAGTCCCACCTCGTCTTCGCCTGCGGCCGGTACGAGGGGATCGACCAGCGGGTCCTCGACCATGCGGCCACCCGGATGCCGGTGACCGAGGTCTCGCTCGGCGACTACGTGCTCTTCGGCGGCGAGGTCGCGGTTCTGGTGGTCATGGAGGCGGTGACCCGCCTGCTGCCCGGGGTGCTCGGCAACGCCGACTCGCTCGCCGAGGAGTCGCACGCGCACGGGCTGCTGGAGGCGCCGGTCTACACCAAGCCGCCGAGCTGGCGCGGGCAGGACGTACCGGAGATCCTGCGCTCGGGTGACCACGGCCGGATCGCCCGGTGGCGGCGCGACCAGGCACTGGTCCGGACGGCCCGGCGCCGGCCCGACATGCTCGCCGCGCTGCCGGCGGAGCAGTTGGACAAACGGGACGTCGCGACCCTGGCCGGGGCCGGATTTCAGCCTCCGGCCGACGATATGGCAAAGTAGGGGGGTTGCCGCAGTCGCCCGTGCCACGGACGGCTGCGAGGATCTCCGCCGAGGTTGCCGTGCCGGACCCCGTCGCGGAGATCAGAATCACCCATCCGCGCGCCGACGCCCGGTGCGCCGTGAGTCTTCAAGGATGCAGCGATGAACACCCTGGACGCCCTCGACGCCCAGTCGCAGCGGACCGACGTGCCCGACTTCCGGGCCGGTGACACGGTCAAGGTGCACGCCCGAGTCATCGAGGGCAGCCGCTCCCGGGTCCAGGTCTTCGAGGGTGTCGTCATCCGGCGCCATGGAGCGGGCCTGCGGGAGACCTTCACCGTACGCAAGATCAGCTTCGGGGTCGGGGTGGAACGGACGTACCCGATCAACAGCCCGGGTATCGACCGGATCGAGGTGGTCGTCCGTGGTGACGTACGCCGGGCCAAGCTCTACTACCTCCGTGAGCTGCGCGGCAAGAAGGCCAAGATCAAGGAGAAGCGCGAGAAGCGGGTCGGCTGACCTCCCGGCTGACCGCACCGACGCCGATCGCGGGGTGCCGACCCGGCCAACGCCGACTACGCTGGCCGCACGGGCAGACGCGAGACACGGCGACCCCGGCGACCGCCGGGGTCGCCCGTCACCCCCGCGCTTCCGCTCACGGTGCCCGTCGCCCAGCCAGCGGGTGATGGCGCGGTATCTCGGGACCGGGGAGTTGCGTGGTGCGTAGGGTGGACGACGAGGACGACGTCGAACCGTGGCGTCGTCGGCCCCGACGCTCCCGCCGCACCCGTAAGCAGATGCCACTGTGGCAGGAGCTTCCGCTACTGCTGATCGTGGCGTTCTGCCTCGCGGTGCTGATCCGGACCTTCCTGCTCCAGGCGTTCTTCATCCCCTCGGGGTCCATGGAGGACACTCTGCTGATCGGCGACCGGGTCCTGGTCAACAAGATCGTTTACGACGTGCGCGACCCGGCCCGCGGCGAGATCGTGGTCTTCCGGGGTACGGCCGCCTGGGCGCCCGAGGTGCGCGAGGAGGCCGATCCGGGGTTCGTGGCCAAGCTGGGCCGCACCATCGGGGACCTGGTCGGGGTGAGCCGACCCGGCGAGAAGGACTTCATCAAGCGGGTGGTGGGGCTGCCCGGCGACAAGGTGAAGTGCTGTGACGACCAGGGCCGGGTCACCGTCAACGGCGTCCCGATCGACGAGCCGTACGTGCTGGAGAACTCCCCACTGGACGTCCCGCCCAACCGCCAGGAATGCCGGTCGCGGCGGTTCGACGAGGTGGTGGTCCCGGCGGGGCAGATCTTCGTGATGGGCGACCACCGGCTGGTGTCGCAGGACGCGCGCTGCCAGGGTCCGGTGCCGATCGAGAACGTCATCGGCCGGGCCTTCGTAGTCGTCTGGCCGTTCGGCCACTGGAGTTCGCTGCCGGTGCCGGACACCTTTGACAAACTGCCGAGACCGGCCGCGGCGTCCGCCCCGGCGGAACCGCCCGCCGACAGTCCGCAAAACAGCGCGAACACGGGAGAAATAGCAATTGCGATGCCAATCTTGGGCTCTCTGCTCGTTACCGCGCGTTCCCGGCGCTCCCGTGGGACTCGGCATCGTAGGCTCCACCCGTGATTGACGAGCAGACCGACAAGTCCAAGCCCCGCAGTTCGTTCTGGCGGGAACTGCCCATCCTGGTGGGCGTGGCCATCCTGGTCGCGGTACTGGTCCGGGCGTTCGTCCTGCAGACCTTCTACATCCCGTCGCCGTCGATGGAGCACACCCTCGACATCTACGACCGGGTGCTCGTCAACAAGCTGGTCTACGACTTCCGGTCGCCGCACCGAGGCGAGATCATCGTCTTCAAGGCGCCCACCCAGTGGACCGGCAACCCGAAGGGTGAGGACTTCATCAAGCGGGTGATCGGGGTCGGCGGGGACCGGGTGGTCTGCTGCGACCCGCAGGACCGACTGGTGATCAACGGGCAGTCGCTGGACGAGCCGTACATCTTCACCGAGAACGGGGTGCGGGATCCGGCAGCCGACGAGGAGTTCGACATCACCGTGCCGCCCGGACGACTCTGGGTGATGGGTGACCACCGCTCCGCCTCCGGCGACTCCCTCGAGCACTGGCAGCAGAGCCGCAAGGACATCGAGTTGGCGACGATTCCGGAGAAGTCGGTGGTGGGGCGGGCCTTCACCGTCTTCTGGCCGGTCGGCCGGGCCACCTGGCTCTCCGTACCCGATTCCTACGGCGCGATCCCCGATCCGCAGGGCTGATCGCCGCCCGCGCCGGCCTGCGGCCGGCGGCGGGTCCGGTGCCGGCGCGGCTAGGCTGACCCGGTGACCGTGTTCACCCCCCGCCAGGCCGCCCGGGTGCTCCTGGTCGATGCCGACGGCCGGGTGCTGCTGTTCCACGGCTGGGATCCGGCTCGACCCGTTCACCGCTACTGGTTCACCCCGGGCGGCGGCCTGGACCCGGACGAGACGCCGGCGGTCGGCGCCGCCCGCGAGCTGGCCGAGGAGACCGGGCTGCGGCTGCGCCCGGCCGAGTTCGGCGAACCGGTCCGGCGGGAAATCGCCGAGTTCAGTTTCGGCGGCCAGTGGTACCGCCAGGAACAGCACTTCTTCCTCGTCCGGGTCGCCGCCTGGGCGGTGGACACGGCCGGGTTCGACGCGGTCGAGCAGGAGACGATCGACACCCACCGCTGGTGGTCGATCGACGAGCTGGACCGGACGACGGAACGGTTCTATCCGACCGACCTGCCCGAGCTGCTACGCCGGGCGCTGGAGAGCGAGTAGCGGTGCTGACCCCACCCCGTACGGTGATCCGCCGCGAGGGCGGCATCTACGCCATGGAACGGGCACTGCGGCGACGCGGCTTCCCGCACGTCGCCGGGGCCGACGAGGCCGGTCGGGGCGCCTGTGCCGGTCCGCTGGTGGCCGCCGCGGCGGTGCTGCCCGACGGCCGGCGTGGCGAGATCGAGGGGCTGGCCGACTCGAAGCTGCTCACCCCGGCCACCCGGGAGCGGATCTACGCCGAGGTGGTGGAGCGGGCCCTGGCGTACGCCGTGGTGGTCATTCCGGCCGTCGAGGTGGACGCCCGGGGGCTGCACGTCTGCAACCTGGCGGCGATGCGCCGGGCACTGGCCTCCCTCGCCCTGGTCCCGGACTACGTGCTCACCGACGGTTTCGGGGTGGACGGGCTGGGCGTGCCGGGGCTGGCCGTCTGGAAGGGCGACCAGGTCGCCGCCTGCGTGGCGGCGGCGAGCGTGCTGGCCAAGGTCACCCGGGACCGGATCATGGTGGAGCTGGACGACCGGCACCCCGGGTACGGTTTCGCCGAGCACAAGGGATACATCACCGCCGAGCACAGTGCCGCGCTGGAGCGTCACGGCCCGTGCCCGGAACATCGCTTCTCGTACGTCAATGTCGCGACCGTCTCCGGGCGGGTCGGCCGGCCGCCCCGGTCCCGGCGTCCGGCGCACCTCGGTGGGATCGAGTCGATGGCGCACGGGGGCCGGGCAGGGAGTACCGTCGGCGTGGCGTTGGGCGAGCGGCTTCGGCCGTCAACGTTCGTGGGGGAAGATGTGGCCATGGAAGGCGGAGTGGGATGAGCGCGGAAGATCTCGAGAAGTACGAGACCGAGATGGAGCTGCAGCTCTATCGGGAGTACCGCGACATCGTTCGCCAGTTCTCCTACGTCGTGGAGACGGAGCGGCGGTTCTACCTGGCGAACCAGGTTGACCTGCACGTCCGCAACTCCGACGGTGAGGTCTACTTCGAGGTGGAAATGCACGACGCCTGGGTCTGGGATATGTACAGGCCGGCGCGTTTCGTGAAAAATGTCCGAGTAATGACCTTCAAGGACGTCAACGTCGAAGAACTCGAAAAGCCGGACATCTCCCTTCCCGCTGATTCTGGATTCGGCGGTTGATCATCGGCATTCCGGTCGCCCCGGGATCCGGCGGCTGACCGCCCACGTTCGCTGCCCGAGCAAGATCAACTGCTCCCTCGGCATCGGTCGGCCCTTCTCCCCGAACCGGAGTCGTCGGGCGGGCTTCTGCCGGAGCCGGACTCGTCGGTCGGGGCTTCTGTGCGAGCCGGAGACGCCGGTGGACGGCGGCGGCCGGTGATCGGATCGGTCCGGGCGGATGATCCGATCACCAGCTATACAGCTTCAGAAGGGATCACCGGCGACGCCGGACCAGGCTCCGGCGCCCGCGAACCTGGCCTAGTGGTCCTCGGTGACCACGACCTCCACCCGCTGGACCAGATTGTTCGCGAACCCACCCCGGTTCCACGGCTGCTCGATCGGCTGGGTACGCCCGGACGCGTCGGTGGCCCGCGCGCCGAGGGTGTACCGGCCGGGGGTCGCCGGCCACTCGTACCGCCAGCGGCGCCACGCCCAGCGCTCGTCCACGACCGGTCCGTTCGGAGCGGACTCCGGTGACCGTTGCCCTGCCGAGGCCGGATCCGAGCCGTTGCCCAGGTGTTCCACCGCACCGATCGGATCGAGGGTGGCGGGAACCCAGCTGAGACCCCCGTCCGTGGTCACCTCGACGGCGGTCACCGGCGCGTGCCCGGACCAGGCTCGACCCTCCACTGTGCACGTACCGGGGCGTACCACCCGGGTCCGGGACATGAAGTCCGGAAAGCCGGGCGGTTGGACCAGTGCCCGGGGTTCGATCCGGGTGACCGGAATCCCGGGGTCGTCGGCGGAGGTGCGGAGCCGGTAGGCCACCGCGTTCTGGTAGCCGTCGAACTCCCGGTCGAGCACCGTGATCCGGGTGAGCCACTTGACGTGTGCCATGCCGTACCAGCCGGGCACCACCAGGCGCAGTGGCGCGCCGTGCTGTGGGAGCAGCGGGGCGCCGTTCATCTCGTACGCCAGCAGCACCTCCTCGCGCAGCGCCTCGGAGACCGGCAGCCCGCGCTGGTAGTCCTGCTCGACGCCGCGCTCCACGCCGTGGTCGGCGCCGGTGAACACGACGTCGACCGCGTCCGCCGCGAGCCCCGCCTCCCGCAGCAGCGGAGCCAACGGCGTCCCGGTCCATTCGGCGGTGCCGACCGCCTCGGAGAGCCACGGCTGGCTGACCGGACGGGGCGTCAACAGGGCCCGGCCGTTGCCGGCACACTCCAGGGTGACCCGCCGGGTGACCCTGGGCCGCTGCCGCAGGGCGGCGAGATCGAGGGCCAGCGGGTGGTCGACCCGGCCGTCGACGGTCAGCAGGTGCCGGCCCGCGTCCAGGTCCGGGATGTCGTAGTGGATGAGCAGATAGTGCAGGCCCACCGGGGTGACGTCGTAGCGGAGCGCCTCCAGCGGCAGCGCGTGGTTACGCGCGGCGAGGCCCAGTTCCTCGATGCTGATGCCCTCGTCGGGATCGGCCACCCGGGAAGGCCGGCTCACGTCGTCCACTGTGGTCATCGCCGCTCCTCCGTCGATCCGGTGACGGACGGGAACCCGCCTCCGGCCGTCCAGCCTAGGCGAGCCGCCTGAACGGACGTGGAGCCGGCCCAGGTCACGGCCGGGCGGCACGGCTCGACCGGGTCGGGCACGCCTCTCGACCGCTGTCCGGTTTGTGCCCTCGATGGGGTACCCGCTCCACCCGTCCCGTCGTCCCCTGCCACCGCAGGCCTCCCGCCCGCCTGGATCGCCGATTCGTTCGCCGTTCTCCCGCCCGCCTGCATGGCCGATTCGTCTGCTGTTCTCCCGCCCGCTTGGATCGCCGATCCGTTCGCCGTTCTCCCGCCCCAGATGCCGCCGGAGACGCCGGGGCCCTGGGTGGGCAGACTTCCCCCACCAGGGCAGCCATCAATGGGCAGGTCGCGGGTACTGGGGAGGTTCCGCCGCCCTGCGGCGAGGACCGTCGCCGGTGCCGGGCATAGCAGATCGTCGGGCTTTGCGGGCGTTTTCCACAGCCGTGGCAGTTGTGCACAGGGCGCGGTCCGCGACGTTGCTGGAACCACGCGGTGCCGCGAGGCTGCACGACCATGACGAGGAGATGGCACGGCGGGGGACCGGTGATCCTGCTTCCGGTGTTGCTGCTGGCCCTGACACCGCCACCGGCCCGGTCCGACGCCACCTGGACCGGCAGGCCGGTCGGGAGCGCCGCAGCGTCGGCCGGCCTGCCGGTCGGGAGTGCCACCGCGCCGACCGCCGGGCCGGGCCGGGACAGCGCCGCTCCGGTCTCGATCGCCGGCTCGGCCTGGGACCGGGTGGCCATGGTCTCGATCGCCGGCTCGGCCTGGGACCGGGTGGCCATGGTCTCGATCGCCGGCTCGGCCTCGGACCCGCTGACCACGGTCTCGACGCCGCGCATGGCGTGGACGAGGTCGCGAGTACCCACCTCCAGCGTGTCCCGCTGGACGGTGCCGGTGCCCGGACGATTCCGGTGGCCGCTCGACGGGGTGCCCCGGGTCGTCCGCCGGTTCGACCCGCCGCCGCAGCCGTGGGCGGCCGGGCACCGGGGCGTCGACCTGGGGGCCCCGCCCGGTGCCACGGTGCGGGCGGCCGGGTCGGGAGTGGTGTTCTTCGCCGGGATGGTGGCCGGCCGTCCGCTCGTCAGCGTCGCCCATCCCAACGGACTGCGCACCACCTACGAGCCGGTGCGGTCCGGACTGGCGGCCGGGGACTCGGTTCGGGCGGGAGATCCGCTCGGCGTGCTCCTGCCCGGCCACCCGGGCTGCGCGGCCGGCGGATCGGCCTGCCTGCACTGGGGCCTGCGCCGGGGCGACGACTACCTCGATCCCCTGCTCCTGCTGGGCCTCGGCCGGGTCCGTCTGCTACCGGCCCCGGCCCATCGCCACCGGCCTGGGTGAAGGTGCCGCTTCCCACAGGTTGCGGACGCGGTCGAGTCGCCATCCGATGACGCCATCCGTCGTTGATCAGGAGAGCGAGGCGAGCAGGGCAGGTAGGCGCTCGGCGAGGCGGTCGTACTCGTCCGCCCGGTTGTAGATCTGGCCGGACAGTCGCAGCCAGCCTCGGTCGTGCCAGGGGTTGACGTTGACCTCCGTGCCGAGCTCGTCCGCGATCCGCTGTCGAAGTGCTATCGCGTCCGGAAAAGTGGTCGCGACGCCGGCCGGCAGGGGAAGGATCCGCATCGACACCGTCGGCCCGCCGGGGTCGACCAGGTCGGCCGGCGCGATCCCGAGAGCCCGGCCAACCACCCGCTGCCCGTACGCGGCCAGTTCCGCGTTGTGCGTTCGGACCCGGTCCAGGCCGAGCGTACGAAGCGTGAATACCCCCACTGGCGCGGCGAGCCAGGCGGTGTAGTCGAGTGTCCCCTGCCATTCGACCCGGCCGGGAAAGCCGGCCTCCTCCTGCCAGGAGACGGCCAACGGCTCGATCCGTGGCCGCCAGCGGGGCGCCACCACCAGCACGGCGCTGCCCCGCGGGGCGTACCCCCACTTGTGCAGGTTGCCGACCCAGAAGTCCGCGCCGATGCTCTCCACCGGAGTCGGCAGCATCCCGGGGGCGTGCGCACCGTCGACCAGTACCGGGACGTTGCGCTCCCGGGCCACCGCTGCGATAGCTGCCGCCGGAAAGAGCCGGGCGGTGGCGGAGGTGAGCTGGTCGATGACGAGCAGCTTGGTACGGCCAGGCCGGATCCCGGCCCGCACGATCTCGACGATCTCCTCGTCGGTGGCGGTCAGCGGCACCGACAGGGTGCGCCGGACGGCCCCGGTCCGGTGCGCCTCCCGATCGACGGAGAGGGCGACCGAGCCGTACCCGTGGTCGGTGTCGACCACCTCGTCGCCGGGCTCCAGCCCGAGCGACTGGAGCACGATGGCGGCCCCGATGGTGACGTTGCCGACCAGGGCCGTCCCGTCCGGATCAGCACCGAGGAAGCCGGCCAGGTGTCGACGGGCGTGCGTGATCCGGTCGACGAGTCCGCGGTTGAAGAAGCGCATCGGATTGGCCTCGGTCTCGTCGCGCAGCCGCTGTTGGGCGCGCTGCACGCCGATCGGCACCGCCCCGTACGAGCCGTGGTTGAGGTGGGCGACGCCGGGATCCAGCGAGAACAGCAGTCGGGCGCCGGGGATCGGCACGGGCGGCGGCGGCCCGGCGGTGCTCATTCGGTGATCGTAGCCCGGCGTCGATCGGGTACCGGTCGGGAACGAGCCATCGGGCGGCGGCCACCTCGCCGACGGGCGGCATAGTCGAGCTGGCGGAACCGGTCTCCCGGTTTGCGCCGTCGGCATCGGCCGCCATCGTCGTGACCCGCTCCGGCGTTCCGGACCCTGTCTGGCGGGCGGACGGTCGGTTCGGGCTGTCGGGCTCGGATGGTTGCGCCCTGTCTGGCGGGCGGGCGGTCGGTTCGGGCTGTCGGGCTCGGATGGTTGCGCCCTGGCGGGCGGACAGGTCGGACCGGGTGGGTGGGCCGGGTCGTCGGGCCGGGGCGGTCCGGCTCGGGTGATCTCCCCGTCGGGCCGGTGAGTCAGGCCCGAGGATGTGCCTGGCGGTACGCCGCCCGCAGCCGCTCCATCGAGACGTGGGTGTAGATCTGCGTGCTCGACAGCGTGGCGTGCCCCAGAAGCTCCTGCACCGTACGCAGGTCTGCACCGCCCTCCAGCAGATGGGTGGCGGCGGAGTGCCGCAGCCCGTGCGGGCTGATCCGGGGCAGCCCCGTCGCCCGGGCGTAGGCGGCGACGATCCGGCGTACCACGGTGGGCTGGAGCCGCCCGCCGCGTACCCCGAGCAGCAGTGCGGCACCGCTGTCCGGCCCGGCCAGGCGTGGCCGGCCGGTTCGGAGCCAGTCGTCGATTGCCCGCTGCGCCGGCACCCCGTAGGGCACCGTGCGTTCCTTGGCGCCCTTGCCCAGGACCCGGACCACCCGCCGGGCCGGATCGACATCGCCGAGATCCAGACCGCACAGTTCGCTGACCCGGATGCCGGTGGCGTAGAGGAGTTCGAGCACCGCCCGATCCCGCGACGCTTCCGGGGATGCGGCTTCGCCGGGCGCGTCCACCAGTTCGCTCGCCTGGTCGGCCCGAAGCACGGTCGGCAGTTCCCGGTGCGTCCGAGGGCTGGCCAACTGGGCACCGACGTCGGTGTCCAGCAGGCCGGCCCGGTGCGCCCAGGCGGTGAAGGTACGGGCGGAGGCGGCGCGGCGGGCCAGCGAGGCGCGGGCGGCTCCGAGGGTACGCAGCTTCGCCAGCCAACTCCGCAACACGGTGATGTCCAGATCCCGGGGCCGGGCGCAGCCCATTCGCCCGGCATGGTCGAGCAGCGAGACCACGTCCGCGACGTAGGCCCGAACGGTGTGCGTCGACCGGTTCTCGACCGAGGCGAGATGCTGGGCGAAGTCGTCGACGCTCTCCCGGAGCGGCGGTGCCAGTGCCTCGTGCCGGGCGCGGGTACTGCGACTGGGCTGGCTCATCACCCGCGACGGTGGACCTCGGGCGTCGGCCACGTCAAGCCGGCTCGCCGGGAAAGCCCGCCGGAGCGCGGCTGGACCGGGTCGCCGCCGGAGCGAGCACGTACCCGTCGTCGCGGCGGACCACCAGAGCCAGTTGTTCCAGCAGGGAGAGCTTGCGCAGGGCGGTACGCAGGTCGAGGCCGGTGCGTGCGGCGAGGACGTCCGGACCGAGCGGGCCACGTCGGGGAACCGACTCCAGGATCAGCGCGGACTCGTCGTCGAGCGCATCCTGTGGCCGGTCGGGACCACGAACCGGCGGGGCGAGGTCGGCACCGATCCGTCCCACCTCCTCCAGTACGTGTGGCACGCCGGTGACCAGTCGCGCCTCGGGATATTCGCGGAGCAGTTCGTGCGCGCCGACCGACATGGCGGAGGTGACCGGCCCGGGCACCACCATCGACGGTCGCTTCATCGCGAGTGCCCGGCGCAGCGTCTGGGTGGCACCGCTGCGGGCCGCCGCCTCGACCACCAGGGTGCCGGCGGTCGCGGCGGCGATCACCCGGTTGCGGATCAGGAACCGGGGCCGCAGCGGCTCCGCCCCGGGAGGCCATTCGCTGACCAGCAGGCCGGCGTCGGAGATCCGGTCGAAGAGGGCGGTGTTGCCCATCGGATAGGGCCGGTCGACGCCGCAGGCGAGTATCGCGATGGTCAGGCCACCGGCGTTCAGGGCGCCCCGGTGCGCCGCCGCGTCGATGCCGAACGCGCCACCGGACACTACGGTCCAGCCCCGCTCGGCCAGCCCGAAGGCGATCTCGGTGGCGACGTGCAGCCCGTACGGGGTGGCGGCCCGGGACCCGACCACCGCCACCGATCGTTGCAACGCCTCCCCGAGCGACCAGGCACCGCGTACCCAGAAGCAGAGCGGCGGTGCGGTCTCCTGGTCGACCCTGCGACCGGCACTCGGCAGGGTCAGCCGGTCGAGGCTCCGCAGCCGGGTCGGCCACTCCGGGTCGGTGGGAGTCACCACCCGCGCGCCGAGCCGCTCGGTGTGCTCGGCGGCGGCGAGCGCGACCTGCCAGGGGTCTCCAGCGGCCAGCCGGGACTCGACCGTTGCCCGCAGCCGGTGGTCCGGGACCTTTCCGGTGAGCAGCCGACGCAACGCACCGACCGCTCCGAACTGCCGAACCAGGCGGAACACCGCTCGGGTACCGGGCTCGAAGAGCCAGGTCAGAGCGATCCGTGCCAGTCGATCCTCGTCCATCGCCACCGGCTCGTCCAGGTCCGGAGTCAGGTCGCCCGGAGTCGGATCGTCCGGAGTCAGGTCGTCCGGAGTCAGGTCGTCCGGAGTCGGATCGTCCGGAATCAGGTCGTTCGGAGTCGGATCGGTCGGGGGCTCGGTCTGCGGCCCGGAGGCGGGGTGTGGTGGTCGCCGCCCCGGATCGACCGGTAGCGGGGCATCGCCGCTCGGGGCGGCCGGAGCGGGGTGTGCTGGTCTGGTCATGCGATGCTCCCGGTGCGAAGTTGGATGGCTTCGTCCACGTCACCGGCGTCGGGCCGTTGTCGACCGTCGAGGTCGGCGATGCTCCAGGCCACCACAAGGATGGTTCAATAGCAGATGTGGATACCGTGATCTACCTCCGCCAGAGCCAGGACCGGACCGGGGAAGAACTGGGCATCAGCCGCCAGCGAGAGGACACCCGCAAGCTTGCCAAGCTGCGCGGATGGGCCGTCGTCGCGGAGCACGTCGACAACGACGTCAGCGCGTCTGGCAAGCGGCGGCGGCCGGGCTTCGAGGCCGCACTACAGGCCATCCAGAGCGGCCAGGCGAGGTGTCTGGTCGCCTGGGACATGACCCGGCTGACCCGCAACGCGCGGGACCGTCTCCGCCTGCTGGAGGCCGGCAAGCAGCACAACATCACCGTGGCCTTCGTACGCGGGACGGATCTCGACCTGGGCACGCCGGCGGCCCGACTCACGGCGGACATCCTGGGATCCGTCGCGCAACACGAGATCGAGCAGAAGTCAGACCGACAGCGGCGCGCCGCACTCCAGGCCGCAGAGCAGGGCCGGCGAATAGGGGGCCGCCGGCCGTTCGGCTACGAGGCCGACGGCATGACGATCCGGGAGAGTGAGGCCCGGGCCATCCGGAAGGCGTACGACGATGTCCTGGCCGGCGTGCCGCTGGGCAGGATAGCCGCCGGCTGGAACGCCCTAGGCCTGACCACACCACAGACCAAGCGGGACGGGTCACCGTCGCCGTGGACCGCCCAGAGCGTCCGCCCGGTGCTGCTGAACCCGCGCTACGCCGGCCTGCGCAGCCACGTCACGGAGGCCATACGGGAGGCCATGGATCCTCGCAAGGCGCGGCTCAAGGGCATCGTGGGAGCGGCGGCCTGGGAAGGGCTGGTGTCGGAGGAGACCTGGCGCGCGGCGGTGGAACTGATCACGGACCCGTCTAGGGCCAACCCTGCCCGGTCCGCGCGGGGTCTCCTGACCGGCGTCGCGCTCTGCGGGGTCTGCGAGGCCACGGTCCACCGTGGCGCAGCTCCCGCCCGGCGGGGCCGGGAAGGGCACACCACCTACCGCTGCCGTGCCGCGTACGGCCACGTGGGGCGCGCATCGGAGCCGGTGGACCTATACGTCATGGACTTGGTGATCGACCGCCTGTCGCGTCCTGACGCCGCCCTCCTGCTGGCTGACGAGAGCAAGCCGGACACCGCCGCTCTGCGCCGCGAGGCTCGGGCCCTTCGTGTCCGCCTGGATGGTCTGGCGACCCTGCTGGCCGAGGAGGTGCTGACCGAACTCGGGGTGCGCCGGGAGTCCAGAAAGCTGCGGGATCGCCTCGCCAGGGTGGAGGCGGAGATGGCCAACGCCGGCCGGCTGGAGATTCTCGGCCCACTGGTGCGGGCCGACGACGTGCAGGCCGCGGTCCTGTCCCTGGATACCGATCGGCTACGAACCGTCGTTAACGTGCTGATGGTCGTAAAGGTGATGCCCGCCGGTCGGGGGGCGCGCATCTTCCGGCCGGAGACGATCGAGATCTCCTGGAAGCTCTGAGGCATGCGATGAAGCCCCGGCCCTCACTTGAGGGCCGGGGCTTCTGCTATCCGGAGTCAGGCGGTGCGGCGGCGGTTCCCGTTGTACGGCTCCAGTACCCGTTCGAGCAGCGTGGCAAGCAGATCCTTCTCGGGGGTAGCGAGGGGTGACGATTCGCCGAGCAGGTGGCTGACGCGCTCGGCGAGCGGGTGGATGGCCGGCGGCGGGGTCGGGTTCTCGGAGAGTCCGAATTGCTCGGCGGTAGCTCGCCCCGCGAGCACCATCAGATGCTCGTAGGTCGTTCCGGGGATGGCGGCCTGGATCTTCTGGATGTTCTTCGGGCCCGGCTGGACCTCGCCCCGGAAGTATCGGCCGAGCAGGTCGCTACCGATGCCGGTGGCGGTCGCCAGGGTGGCCTGGTCGGATGCCCGTCCGGAGCGTTTCGCGTGACGGATGACGTAGTCCCGGAACGCCTCGAAATCCCACTTGCTGCTCACGTGCATGAAGGCTACGGCATTCCACGCATGCGCACGAGGGGGCCAGACCTGGACGGCGCCGGGGGAGTAGTGGCCCTGGCCTGCCCGTTTGGCTCGGCCTGGTGTTGACCTGCGCTGATGGTTCATGGGTTGACCTCGATCCCTTCCTTGTGCCGAAGCATTTTCTCTGACTCTACCCTTGCTTGTATGCGTACATCGAGCTAGCGTAGTTGTATGCAAGCAACCCCGAAGGCCAGGCGCCGCAAGGTGGTCTTCAAGGGCGACGACTTCGACGCCCTCGTCGGACCCCTCGGACTGGACACCCAGGAGAAGCAGGCCACCGACCTCGGCGTAGACCCCGGCAACTACTCACGCATCCGCAGTGGCGGGGGAGTCAGCGCGATCTTCATGCTCCGGTTCCACGCCAAGTACCCCCACGTACGAGTGGGCCAGTACTTCGCCGAAGAGGACCGGTAATGCCTCGCCCGACCCCGCTGTCCGGCGTGAGCGCCGAGCACATTCAGCGGCTCGTCGACCAGGCCCCACCCCTGGCCCCCTGGCAGATCGATCAGCTCACCGTCCTGCTGGCGCCCGTCCGCAGCCACATCGCCGCCGGGCAGCAGCGATCTGACGACGAGGCGACCACCGACACCCCGCCCGCCGCCTGACCACGAGAGGAAGCCGCGTGATCGCCGAGATCGAAGTCTTCCAGTTTCCCGCCACCGGTCAGCAGATCCGAACCCTGCTCCGCAACGGCGAGCCTTGGTTCGTCGCCGCAGACGTCTGCACAGCCCTCGACATCAACAACTCGCGGCAAGCCGTCAGCTATCTCGATGAGGACGAGAAGGGGGTCACTACTAATGACACCCCTGGCGGCCAACAGCAAGTGTCCGTCGTCAGTGAGCCGGGCCTGTACTCGCTGATTCTCCGTAGCCGCAAGCCGCAGGCGAAGGAGTTCAAGCGGTGGGTCACCCACGAGGTGCTGCCGGCGATCCGGAAGACCGGGCGCTACGAGGGGGCCTCGCAGTTCGCCATCCCGCAGACCTACTCGGAGGCGCTCCGGCTTGCCGCCACGCAGGCGGAGGAGATCGAGGCGCAGCGCGCTCGGCTGGCCGTCGCCGAACCGAAGGCCGAGTACGTCGATGGCTTCGTCAACCCCGACGAGGACGCCTCGATCATCCGGGTCTTCGCCGGGCAGCTCGGGGTGGGGGAGAAGGCGCTCCGGGAGTGGATGGTCGCCCGGAAGCTGATCTACCGCCGCGAGACCGAGGCCCGCTGGTCGTCTTCGCAGCAGCGGCTTGTCCAGGACTACCAGTGGTTGGCCTACGCGTACCACGCCGACTGGTTCACCACGCGCGACCAGCCCACCGCGCCGCGCATGCACAACGGCCAGATGCGAACGACCTTGTACGTCACCCCGCTCGGCAAGGTCGCGATCCGCCGGCTGCTGATGAAGCACCCGATCGAGCGCCCCGCCGCCTGACCTCCGGTCCCGGCCACCCGGCCCGGACACAGAACGGCGCCCCCGCTACCCGACCAAGAGCCGCGAGGACGCCAGAACCCCGAGGAGTATCCCATGACCAACCGCAACGACCACGACTCCGTGATCCCGTCGGCCACCGAGACCCTGCGGATGCAGCGCAGGGAGCAGCAGGACAAGGAGAACGGCGTCGAGACCGCGGCGTCCCGCCTCTCCGCCCGGAAGATCGCCGAGCAGAACCGCGGCGGTGCCCAGTGAACGCCATCGCCATCGTTCGTAACCTGCTCGCCGCCGGCTGGAAGTCCAACTCCCGGACCGAGATGTGCGACGGCAGCGTCGTGCTCGACGGCACCCGCGGCGACAGCACCATCACCGCGGACGCCTGCGACGACGGCACCACGACGCTGGTCCTGACCAACCTCACCGCCTCGCAGGTCGCCGCCGCACTGTCCGCGGTCGGGCACATGCCGCCGCTGCCCGCCATTCCCCGCCGGCCGCTCGTCGGCTGGTCTCCGGCCACCCGGGCTGCGGGGAGGATGCTGCGCCGGCTCGACACCCCCGACCTGGGCGACGTCGCCTCCGGCCGGGTGCCGCTGCCGCCGACGGGCGGTGCGCGATGAACCAGACCCCCGCCCAGCCGGAGGCGACGCCGGAGGAGAAGCGCCGCGACCAGATCGCCAACGCGATGCGCCGGCTCGCGGCCAAGTACCCCGGCAGGAACGTCGAGTCCGTCCACGTCGTCTCGATCCTCCGGAGCACCGACTCGGAGCACGTGTCCGATGCGGAGTTCCGGGCGGAAGCCCGCGCCGCGCTGGCCGCGCTTGACCTGGTGCTCCGCGAGGCGGGTGACCAGCGATGACCACCGCTCCGACGACCCCGGCCGAGCCCCGTCCGCTGCCGGACTGGCCGCGACTGCCCCGACCCGTCGACCCGGCGCCGATCCTGCCCCGGCACCCGGGGTACGCCGACCAGGTCCGGGCCGCGCTGGTCACGCTCGGCACCACCCGCGACGAGATCACCGCCACCCTGACCGCGCTGCGCGTCACCGGCCGTCCGCAGAGCGCCCGGGGCTGCGCCGTCTACGAGTACCTGCTCAGCCTCGGCCTGCCGGTCTACCGGATCAACCCGCTGTTCGTGTCGCTGATCGACGGCGGCCGGGTGGACGTGCCGGAGGTTGTCGGCGACTGGATGGCGGAGTACGACGCGAACGCGTTCCCGGCGCTGGTTCGGGCGGTGTCGTGATGCCCTCCTACCTGCTCGGCATCCTCGGCCTGCTACTGGCCTTCACCGCCGGATTCGGCCTCGCCCGCCACCTCGGCACCGGCCGCATCGAGGCCATGCACGCGGCGATGACGGCCACCCGGCCGGGTCCGCACCGCTGGGCGGTCGCCGACTCCCACCGCGCCGGGTGGCGGGCCGCGCCGTGGCGCTGGATCCACGACCACCTGCCGCACCGGAGGGCCGCCGCGTGATCACCCTGACCGTCCGCGAGGCGCTGCACCTCATCCGGCACTCGACCGACCGCTGGGTGCTCGACGGCTACTGCGGTGCCGGCGGCTCCACCCGCGGCTACCAGCAGACCGGTGTCCGGGTGCTCGGCATCGACAGGGTTTTCCGCAGGAACTACTGCGGTGACGCGTTCATCCACGCCGATGTCCTGGACGTGCTCACCGACGTCGACCTGGTACGAGCCTGCCTGGGCGCCAACATGTCCCCGCCCTGCCAGTACGGGTGCGCCGAGGCCAAGCAGTTCGGTACCACCGACCGGCACGAGAACCTGATCCCGCCGACCCGCGACCTCCTCCGGGCCGCCGAGGTGCCCTACGTGATCGAGAACGTGGAGGACAACCTCGCCGACCTGGTCGACCCGGTCGTGCTGTGCGGGGAGATGTTCGACCTCGGGGTGTTCCGGCACCGCGGTTTCGAGGTCGGCGGAGGCATTGTCCTGCCGCAGCCGGAACACCCGGAGCACCGGGGTCGGATCGGCGACGGCCGGTACGTGACGGTCACCGGGAAGTCCGGCGGTCGGTCCCGGCGCGACGGCATCCAGCACGGTCGCAAGGCCGACTGGGTCCGCGCCATGGGCATCGACTGGATGAGCGTCCGGGAAATGGCGCTGGCCATCCCGCCCGCCTACACCCGCTGGATCGGCACGCAGCTCCTCGCCCAGCTCGACCAGCGGAGGGCCGCCGCGTGAACACCCAGCCCTGGCACTACTCCAACCGGGCCGACAAGCGGGCCCTGCCGCTCGCGGACCGCCACTACAACCGGCAGAAGATCGGCAGTCCGCAGTTCGTCCCGCCCGGATCCTGCGTCGTCTTCCTGACCGAGCACGCCGACGCCGTCTGGGTCACCTCCAACCCCATCGCCCGGTTCGTCAAGCACGACTGGGCCGGGGCGTGGATGAACTCCCTGTTCCGCCGGGAGCCGGAGTGCGAGTACCTGGCCTCCGACCTGATCACCGCTGCCGTCGCGGCTACTCGGGCGCACTGGCCGGACGTGCCGGACCTGGGCATCGTCTCGTTCGTCGACGCGTCGAAGACCCGGAGGAAGCGCGACCCGGGCCGCTGCTACCGCCGAGCCGGGTGGCAGCACGTCGGCTTCACCAAGGCCGGGCTCTGGGTCTTCCAGCAACTGCTCGCCGACATGCCCGAGCCGGCGCTGGCCCAGCCGAAGTACGCGCCCGAACCCGCGAGGGCCGCCGCGTGATCGTCCCCGGCCCCGGCTGGCCTCTCACCCGCGCCCTACTCATCGCCTGCCTGCCCGGCGCCGTGCTGCTGGGCCTCCTGATCTGGAGCCTCTGATGACCGACCTTGAGCGAGAGATCGCCGACCGCTTCGTCCGCGACACCGCCGACCACACCTTGACCGTCCTGCACGACGACGGGCTCTACCGGCACCTGCGATGCGCCAAGCCCGACAGCTCGTTCTACTGGTTCGAGATCATCACCTGGCCCGGGTCGCTCGTCTTCCGGGGCGACATGGACTGCGCCCCCGTCTTCTCCCGCGTCGCCGACATGTTCGCGTTCTTCCGCAGCGACAGCGGCCGGATCAACCCCGGCTACTGGGCGGAGAAGCTGCCGGACGCCGGCCGATCAACCCAGAAGTACAGCGAAGACATGCTCAGGGAGCACATCGAGGGCTGCCTCAAGGAGTACGCGGAGGAGTACCCGCAGCACAAGAGCGACTACGTGACGGCGAAGCACCAGTTCGACACGGCGGACTGGGCCGACCGGTGGCCAATGAAGAGCAGTGGCCCGCGCGAACCGTACGAGCCGAAGACGCCTGCCGAGATCCGGCAACTCGTCGAGGACTACGACAGCGACGGGATGCTCAGCCACTCCGACGGCGCCCGGGACCTGCTGCGCGACCTGGAGAAAGCGGGCGTCTGCTCGGACACCTGGGAATGGGACCTCACCGACTGGGACTGGCCGTTCCTCTGGGCCTGCCACGCCATCGTCTGGGCCATCCGGCAGTACGACAAGCAGCGGCCCGCGGAGGCCAACGGCGTCGAGACCGTCGAGGTTGCCGCCCGATGAGCCTCCACCACGCCCTCGGCGGCACCCGCAACGCCGGCCGGCACCGCCCCGGCACCAACGGCGACCGGCTCATCCCCGCCGAGCACCGCGTCGCCCCCGACTGGACCCCGCCCAAGCACATCGCCGCGCGGGCCGCCGTGCCCGCCGACGCCACCTCTGTCCTCTACCTCCCGCCGGACATTGACCTTGCCGAGGTGACGCCGTGAGCACCGCGACCCTCACCGCCATCCGCCCCTGCTCCCGGTGGGACCCCCGCATGTGGGAGACCGGCAACGAGGGCAACGCCGACGCCATCGAGATGTGCGACTGGTGCCCGTTCAAGGACAACTGCCGGACCGAGAACCCGTACCCGCGCGGCGTCATCGTCGCCGGTGTCGCGCACGACGACTACGGCAACCTGGTCACCGGCAAGGCCCGGAAGCCCGAGCCGGAGCCCGTGTCGGCGCGGCCGGTCTCCCTGGCGGAGCCGTACCGCGACGAGATCCTGCGCCGGCACCGCGACGGCCAGACCTGGGGACAGATCGCGGTGGTCATCGGCCTGCCGCTGTCGACCGTGAGGTCGTACGGCCGCCGGCTGCTCGCCCAGGCGGTGGCGGCATGACGACCTGGACCGAGCAGGACTCCATCGACCTGTCCGCGCGCCTGGTCGCCGACGACGGCTACCGGATGCCGCTGACCGGGCCGGAGCGGCGGGCGGCCGTCAACCGGATGCTCGCCGCCGGGCTGACCACCGAGGTGATGGCCGACCGGCTGTGCATGGACGTGGACTCGTTCCGCTCGTGGACCTACCGCGAGGGGATACGGCTGCCCCGCCGACAGGTGGCGTGGTGGGTCGTCGTGGCCCAACCGTCGCAGGCGTCCGCGAACAAGAACCGGCGCAACCGGTCGTCGCGAGCGAGGGCGAGGGCAGCCGCGTGACCACCCCCTGCCGCCCCGACCCCCGCAGCCCTCGGCCAGACGCCGCCGAGCAGACCGCGGACTACCTGGCCCGAATCGCGGCGTGTCCGTGCCTGCCCCAGTGGCGGCAGCCGGGCGGGCTGTGCGGCGGGTGCGGAGCTGACGGGTTCGGGGTCTTCGAGGAAGAGAGTGAGGTACCAGCGTGAGCGTCGTCGAGCTGCCGAGCGCAGTATCGCGGCCAACCGTCATCACCGAGCCCGGTCTGTACTCGATATCTGAGGCCGAGTACCACGGCGATCCGGTGCCGGTCGGGTCCCTGTCGTCCAGCGGAGCCCGGAGGTTGTTGCCGCCGTCGTGCCCGGCGAAGTTCGCCTACGAGCGGGAGAACGGTCGAGCGCCGCAACCGGACTTCGACCTCGGGCACGTCGCTCACCATCGGTTGCTCGGGTCTGGGCCGGAGATCGTCGTGGTCGACGCGCCGGACTGGCGTACGAAAGCAGCCCGGGAGCAGCGTGACGCGGCGCACGCGGTCGGTGCGGCTCCGCTGCTGGCCAAGGACTACCAGCGGGTGCTGGAGATGGTTGAGGCGCTGCGCCGGCACCCGCTGGCCAACGCGCTGTTCGACCCGACTACGGGGGATGCCGAGCAGTCCGCGTTCTGGGTTGACGAGGAGACCGGGGTCTGGCGCCGGGCCCGGTTCGACTTCCTCCGAAACCGGGTGTCCGGGCGGCCGGTGGTCGTGGACTACAAGACCACCGAGTCGGCCGAGCGAGAGCACATCCGCCGAGCCGTCAGCCGGTACGGCTACCACCAGCAGGACCCCTGGTACCTCGACGCGGTGACCGCGCTGGGTCTCGGCGAGGACGCCGGATTCCTCTTCGTCTTCCAGGAGAAGACCCCGCCGTACCTGGTCACGGTCGTCGAGCTGGAAGAGCCCGACCGGGCCAGTGGGCGAGCCCAGAACCGCAAGGCCATCGAGGTTTACCGCCAGTGCGTCGAGACCGGGCGCTGGCCCGGCTACGCCGACGACATCGTCCCCATCTCCCTGCCCCCGTGGCACCGAACCGAGGAGTTCTCCCAGTGACCGACGTCGCCATCCGATCCGATCAGCAGCTCGACATCCCGGCCGGTACCGAGCCGGCCGCCGTCCAACTCGCCCAGTGGGCCCAGGCCGCCGACGCGGCGTACCGCCTGGCGCAGAGCCTCTGCGGTACGCAGTTCTCCCCGGCCGCCTACCGGGGCAAGCCCGAGGAAGCGTGCGCCGCGATCCTGGCCGGCGCCGAGGTGAGGCTCTCGCCGATGGCCTCGCTGCGCGCCTTCGACAACATCCAGGGCACGCCCGCGCCGAAGGCGATCACCCTACGCGCCATCGTCCAGAGCCTGGGCCACCGGGTAGAGGTCGTCGGCGAGCCGACCGCCCAGACCGCGTCGGTGCGGGGGCTGCGCAAGGGCGAGACCGACTGGCAGGTCTCGACGTGGACCATCGAGCGCGCCCAGCAGATGGGGCTGACCACCAAGGACCAGTGGAAGAAGCAGCCTGCCGCGATGCTGGTCGCCCGGGCGACCGCGGAGGTCTGCCGGTGGATCGCCTCCGACGCGATCATGGGCATGCCGTACACAGCCGAGGAGATCCGCGACGAGGGCGGTTCCCTCGAAGCCCGGCCGGCGCCGCAACGCATCACTGCCGCCGAGATCCTCGGCACGACGAGCGAGGAGCCCAAGCCGGCGGCCGTCAGCTACCTGGTCGACCCGGACTGCCTCGTCGAGCCCGAGGACATCACTCCTGAACGAGTTCTCGACTGGATCGCCAGCGCGGCCACCCAGGACACCCTCGACGTCATCAAGCGGGCCTGCCAGGAGCACAACATCCGCGACCAGCACGTCCTGGACGCGTGGACCGCGCGTTCCGCCGAACTCGCCAAGGAGACCCAGTCGTGAACGAGACCACGATCACCGTCGTAGGCAACCTGACCGATGACCCCGAGATCCGCTACACCCCGTCCGGCGCGGCCGTCTGCAAGTTCCGGGTGGCCTCGACCCCGCGGTTTTACGACAAGACCACCCAGCAGTGGAAGGACGGCGACCCGCTGTTCCTGGCCTGCCAGTGGTGGCGGGAGCCGGCGGAGAACGCCGCGCAGTCCCTGCAGCGCGGCATGCGCGTCATCGTGCAGGGCCGGCTCCGGCAGCGGTCGTACGAGACCCGCGAGGGCGAGAAGCGCACGGTCTACGAGCTGGAGATCGACGAAGTGGGTCCGTCGTTGCGGTACGCCACGGCGCGGGTCGAGAAGATGACGCGCTCCAGCGGCGGGTCGAGCGGGCAGCGTACCGCGTCGCCGCCGGCCGGAGGCTCGACCGACGACCCCTGGGCTACCGCTGCCCCGGCGCAGAGCCGGACCGCCACGGCAGTGCTCGGGCGCCCCGATGGCAACGGCGTCGAGCCTCCGTTCTGATTCCCAACCGCCAACCCCGACAGCCGACTACGACCAAGGAGACCACGAGATGGGCTACCCCAGCTTCGGCAAGTCGCTCGCCGACATGGCCGACGAGGTGCGCGAAATCAACATCGAGAAGGGCTGGCGGTCCGCTGACGGCGGCCCCGGCACCAACACCTTCGGCGACTACATCGCCCTGCTGCACAGCGAGCTGTCCGAGGCCCTGGAGGCGTACCGCGACTGGCGGCTCGTCGACGCCACCGAGCCGCACCAGGGCGCCAAGCCGGAGGGCGTCGGTTCCGAATTGGCCGACGTGCTGATTCGCCTGCTCGACACCTGCGACGTCTTCGGGATCAACCTGACCGCCGAGTACGAGCGGAAGGTCGCCTTCAACCGCACCCGGCCGTTCCAGCACGGCGGCCGGACGCTGGCCGACGCGAAGCCCTGATTCACCAGCCCCGCCCGGACAGGCCGGCACCGCGCATCGAGAGCGCGACGGGGCGCCACTCCCCAGCAACCACGAGACCAGGGAGGCACCCCTTGAGCACCAACAGATACGACGACGCAGGCGCCTTCCAGACGACCCGGCCGGTGACGCTGTGACGGTCACAGCCGAGGCTGTGACCAGCGAGGCGACCTGGAGCGACCTGCCGATCACGTCGGAGCACCGGGCGCTGCTGGAGGCCGCCGCGATTTCGCCAGAGGTCGCCCGGGCCGCCGGGGTCCGGTCGATCACCGCGACGGAGCAGCTCCCAGCGGAGTTCGCCTCGTACGGCGAGGCGGCGGTGCCGGCACTGGTCTTTCCGTACCGGTCGCCGGACGGTGAGGAGCGACTCCAGCTTCGCCCGGACGTGCCGGTACGGATCGACGGGAAGCCGAGCAAGTACCTCTGGCCGGCGGACACCAGCCTGGTGCTCAACGCGCTGCGGCGCGACGAAGATGCAGGCCTGGTGCTCATCGTCGAGGGCACGAAGCAGGCCCTGGCCGCCGCCAGCCACGTACCGGCCGGCGTCGAGGTGCTCGGGATGGTCGGCTGCCGTGGCTGGTACCGCGACGGGGCGCCGACGCCGGACCTGTACGTGGTCGACGACCGGGAAGTCGTGGTGTGCCTCGACGCCGACGCCGCAACCAACCTCGACGTCTACACCGCCGGGCTGAACCTGGCCGACGCGTGCGTGGCGGAGGGCGCCCGGTCGGTGCGGTTCCTCCGGCTCACCGGCGGCAAGAAGGCGGGGCTGGACGATATCCTCGGCAGCCGGCCGGCGGCACGGCGGGCGGCGTACCTGGCCCGGTTGATCGAGACGGCGAAGCCAAAGCCGGCCGACCAGAAGCCGAAGCCGCCGCCCGCCCGAAAGCGGGCGGCCACCGAGCTGGTGGTGCCCGCTGAGCGCGGCATGATCGTGGTCAACGGAGACCGGTACGAGGTCATCACCGCGCTGACCCAGGCGCTGCTCGACAGGCACGACGCCAACCGGCTGTTCTGCTACGGCGGGGTGATCAGCCAGCGCAAGGGCGTGGCGCTGACCCCGGTCAGCAAGGACGCGTTCGGCGGGATCGTCGCCGAGACCGCGGTGACGGTGGTGGCCACGCCTTCGCCCGACGGCGAGGAACGGCACGTGCACGCCTGGCCCGACGGCCAGACCATGGGCGCCATCCTGGCCAACGCCGAGCGGTTCAGCACGCTGGACAAGCTGTCGGAGATCCCGTTCGTCCGGCCGGACGGCTCGATCTGCCAGACCCCGGGCTACGACGCGGAGACGCGCACCTTCCTGGTGCTCGACCCGGACCTGGAGATGGGGCCGGTGCCGACCGACCCGACGCCCGAGGACATCAGCGCGGCGGTGAAGCTGATCCTCGACGACTGGCTGGGCGACTTCCCGCTGCCTTCCGCCGCCGACAAGGCCAACGCACTCGGCCTGGTGCTGACGCCGTTCATCCGGGGCCTGGTGCCGCTGGCGCCGCTGGCCGTGGTCGACGCCAAGGAAGCCGGCTCGGGTAAGAACTTGCTGGCTGACGTCATCCACCGGCTGGTGAAGGGCCGCGATGCCCAGCCGCTGCCCTACACCACGGACGACGCGGAGCACCGGAAGGTCATCACGTCCGCCTTCCGGTCCGGCGCCGAGCTGTTCATTTTCGACGAGGCGCACGCGCTGGATGGGGCCAGCTTCGCCCGCGCGATCACCTCGGTCACCTACCAGGACCGGGTGCTCGGGGTGAGCAACCTCGCCGAGTTCCCCAACCGGGTCACCTGGATCAGCCTGGGCAACAAGGTGCAGGTCTACGGCGACATGGGCCGGCGCGTCTACCGGATCCAACTCTCCTTCCCCGGCGAGAGCCCGGAGAACCGGCCGACGTCCAGCTTCCGGCACGCCGACCTCCGGGCGTGGACCTCGGCCAACCGAGCGGGCCTGATCGCGGCGTGCCTGACCCTCGTGCGGGCCTGGTTCGCCGCCGGCCAGCCGACGCCCAAGCTGCCGTTCTCGATGGGCTCGTTCGAGGGCTGGCAGAAGGTGCTCGCCGGGGTGCTGGAGATCGCGGGCGTCGAGGGCTTCCTCGCCAACGTTCGGGAGTGGCGCTCCGAGAGCGACTTCGAGCGCCAGCACTGGGTGGCGCACCTGCGGTGGCTGCACGAGACGTTCGGCGATGCGGAGTTCCTGACCGGGCACGCCGCCGAGAAATTGGACCGGGCGGGCAAGGCCGCGGAGTACCCGCACAACCTGGAGGACCCGACCGCCAAGGGCTACGCCCGCAAGCTCGGCCAGGCGTACGCCAAGCAGGAGGGCCGGGTGCTCGACGGCTACCAGCTCGTCAAAACGGGTCTAGGACACAGGAACCTGGCCAAGTGGCGCATCTTGCCCCCCGAAAACCTCGAAGACGGAGGGAACGGAGGGAACGGAGGGATGCCTACTCCCTTCACAGGCGGGAGAAAAACATCTCCTCCTAGCGCGGACGTGTCATACGCGGCGGACGCACACGTGTTTTCGCGTGTAGTAGAGGGCGGAACACACCCCTCCGTTCCCTCCGTTCCCTCCGCCACCGTCGCGCCGATCGAGCACCTACTGCCGCTCGTGACCGTCGACCCGGCGCCGCTGTGCCGCGACTGCCGCCAGCCGAAGGAACTCGTCCCGCCCGGGCGGTTCTGGTTCGCGTGCCCGCACTGCTTCCCCGCCACCTTCACCCGCGACTGAGAGGAGACGACCGTGCGCACCTTCACCCCGACCCTCGGCGGACTGCCGACCGAGATCCTCGCCCCGGAGCCCGGCCAGTTCGATGCCGCGGCGTTCCGGGCCGCCTTCCCCGGCGACGCGCTGTACGGACTCGATGTTGAGAGCCTCTACATGGACGACCTCGGCCAGTTCTCCCCGGACTTTGCGCTGCGGCTGATCCAGTTCGGCACCGCCGAGTACGCCTGGGTGCTGAACCTCGACGACCCGGACCAGCGTGCCGCCGCGGTGGACCTGCTCTCCGACCCGACAGTCAGCTTCTGCTCACACACCCCGATGGATGTCCTGGCCGTGGCCACCCAGCTCGGTGCGGACATTACCGGCCGCAATGTCGACACCCGGATGCTCGCCGCGATGGCCGCCCCCGACGACAAGGCCGGCGGCAAGGACCTTAAGACCCTGACCACCACGCACATCGGTGCCGAGTTGGAGGCCGCCGAGAAGGCGCTCGCCGACCGGTTCACCGCGCTCTGGTTGGCCACCGAGCCGAAGCGCAAGAAGCCGGCCCGGTCCGTGATCGACGCGTACGGCTGGGCCAACACCCCCGCCGACGACCCGGAGTACCTGACCTACGCCGGACTCGATGCCATCGCCTGCCGCCGGCTGGCCGACATCCTCACCCCCTTGACCGCGGCGCCTCCGGCGCTCCTGCGCATCGAGTCCTGGCTCGCCGCCGAAGCGAACCGGATTCAGATCCGCGGCATGCGCGTCGACCGACCGGCGCTGGACACCCTGGCCGACGAAGCCCGCCGCGAGACCGGCGAGGCTGAGGCCGTTGTCGTCGAGGTCACCGGCGGTATCCCCGCCAGGTCGCCGAAGATCCAGGAGTGGCTGACCGACCACGGCGTGGACTGGTCGACCTGGGAAGACCGCGGCGGAGCGCTGACCAACACCGGCAAGCCCAGCCTGGCCAAGGAGAACGTCAAGCTGCTGCTCGGGTACGACCTCGACGACGACGGGCAGCGGGTTGCCGATCAGCTCATCCGCTTCAAGGGCCACCAGGACGCGCTGAACAAGACCACCGACCTGCTGTCCCGCGTCGCCCCGGACGGTCGGGTTCACCCCGGTCTGAACACTCTCGGCACGGTCACCGCCCGGATGTCCTCGGCCGCGCCCAACTTCCAGAACTTCAGCAAGAAGGACCCCCGGATGCGGGGACTGTTCCTTCCCGAGCCCGGCCACGTGCTGCTCACCGCCGACTTCGACCAGGTCGAGCTGCGGGTGGTCGCCGCGCTGGCTCGGGAGACCAAGATGATCGACGTCATCCTGGCCGGCGGCGACCTTCACGACCTCACCGTTGACGAATTGGCCGAGTCCGGGATCGAGATCACCCGCGACACCGCCAAGATGACCAACTTCCTGATCGTCTACGGCGGCGGCGGCCGGGCGCTGCACGAGCAGGCTCGGATCCCGTTGGAGGATGCCCAGCGCATCGTCGCGACCTTCCGCGAGCGGTACCCAGCCATCAATGAGTTGTCCCGGGCCATGGGTCAGTACCGCGACGAGATCCGGACCATATCCCACCGGCGCATCCCTGTGACTACCAACGGCCACGGCGACCTCCGGACCTACGCCAACATCAACTACCTGGTCCAGTCCAGCGCCCGGGACCTCCTGGTCGACGCCTGGTGGCGCTTCGCCCACGAGTTCGGCCGCGGCCCGCTGGTCTGGTTTGCCATCCACGACGAGTTGGTGCTCCAAGTTCCCGAGGACCTCGTGGACCAGGTCACCGACGAGGTCCAGCGGTGCATGCGCTTCGACTTCATGGGCGTACCGATCTCCGCCAGCGCGATCGCCCTCATCGACGAGGACGGCACCTCGCGGTGGATGACCTCGAAGCGGGCCGAGCAGATCCGTGCCGCCCGAGCCACCACCCCACCCGCCCCCGCGGTCGTCGCTGACGACCAGCCGCCCTACTGAGGAGACGACCATGAAGCGCCGACCCCGAGACATCGGCACCGCCGCCGAAACTGCCGTCGTCCGCTACCTGCACACCGCCGGCTTTCCGCACGCCGAGCGCCGGTCGCTACGCGGCGCCCACGACGCCGGAGACATCACTGGTACACCCGGCGTCTGCTGGGAGGTGAAGGGTGGGGCTGCCGCCCGGACCGCCAGCGACCTGGACATCACCCGGTGGATGGCCGAACTCGCCACCGAGGTCCGCAACGCCCACGCCACGGTCGGGCTGCTCGTCGTCCAGCGGTCCGGGGTCGGCCCGGCCAACGCCGGCCGGTGGTGGGCCGTCATGCCCGCCTTCCAACTCGCCGACCTGGCCACGCTGGAGCCTCTGCCGGTCAGCGACGGGCACGCCTTCCCGGTGCGGATGCTGCTCGCCGACGCCGTGTCGCTGCTGCGCGCCACCGGCTACGGCTCAGCCGGCCCGACGCCGGCCGCCGTCCCGTTCGGCGACGAGCGCAGCCTGCGCGACCGGGTAGTCACGGTGCCGCTGCCGGCGGAGGTGGCGTGATGGCCAAGGTCACCAAGTCCGCCAGCCGCAGCGTCTACATCGCCAGCCCGCCTCCGGTCAGCGGATCAATGACCATCTGGGCGCTGAGGGACTTCCTCGCGGCGGTTGACGCCGAGGGTATCCCGGACACCGCCACCCTCGAATGCCAGAGGGATCACAACACGTTCCACTTCACCGGGGTTTCCGTGCGTCACACCGTCCCCATCCCATCGGAACCCACCACCCCTGACTCCCGATAAGGCCACGACCCCACGACCCAGATTGGAGATCGAGATGTCTACCCACACGATCTACCGCGTAACGTGCGATGCCCCGCACTGCTCCGCCGTTGGAATCATCGAGAAGATCACTGACGTTCCTGACGGCTGGCGGCGGGTCTCGTCAGCCGATCACCTCGCCGACTGGCGGCCTGGCCGGCGGCGTAATCCGTCGACCGGTCGGCAGTACACCGACAAGCGGTCCCCCTGGGACGTCTCCGCCGGGTCCTTCGCCCTGCACCTGTGCCCGGCCGACAGCACGGCGTTCGACGGCCACCTCCCCCGGACCGAGGGGGCGGTGATGTTGGCTCGGGAGCGCGATCGCCGCGTGCTGGTGAGCTGCTCGTGCGGTGCCCTGTCCCGCACCACGAAGGACCTCCTGTGGGTCGGGCGCGACCCGATGCCGACGAGCGAGGTGGAGCGGACGTGGTGGCTCCACCTTCCCGCCGAGTTGCAGGAGTACGCCACCCGGGGCCGCGTCATGGAGTCCGCCTGAACTACCCATCACGTAGCCGTAAACAGCCATTTAAGGCGTAGATCAGAAGGGAGTTGACCATGCGACGCCTGCTCCAACCTTGGATTCCGATCCGGCGGATCGCGGTACTCGCCAACCTGCACGGCGGTGCGGCCCGGTTCCGGACGATCATCGCCGGCCGGTCGTGGGCGCTTCTGTTCGTGCGCAAGGACCCGTCGATGCCCGCCGTCCCGCCGGAGGAACGGCCGACGATGCGCGAGGCGATCGACCAAGCCGATGCCGCCGACCGGCACGACCGGACCACCTCATAAGCCCAAGTATGAGCCCAAGAAACGATCTAGATAGGAGGTGAAAGGTGAGGCCACCGGTGCGCTACTACGGGGGCAAGGGCCGACTTGCCGGCCGCATCGTGGAAATGCTGCCGCCCCACCGGCTCTACGTCGAGCCGTTCGCTGGCAGTGCCGCCGTGCTGTTCGCCAAGCAGCCCGCCCAATTCGAGATCATCAACGACCTGGCCGGAGACGTCGTCACGTTCTTCCGGGTGCTGCGCGACCGTCCTCGCGACCTGATCACGGCCATCGAGCGGACACCGTACGCCCGTGCCGAGTTCCAGCACTGCCAAGAGCACGCGGACCAGCCGGCGAACGAGGTGGAGCAGGCTCGACGCTGGTGGGTGCGGCAGATGCAGGGCTTCAATGCCGTCCCCATCCAGACCCGGCGGGCCCGGGTTGGCTGGTCGCTGTCCAACGCCAGCAACAATCCGGCCACCCGGGTTACCGGCTACCTGGCCCGGATGGGCGCAGCAGCGGAACGCCTCCGCCGGGTGCAAATCGAGCAACGCCGGGCGGTCGAGGTGGTGGCCCAGCACGGGCGGGCTGATGACGCGCTGTTGTACGTCGATCCCCCGTACCTGCCTGAGACCCGCAACGACCGGGGCGCCTACCAGGAGGAGATGACCTCCGACGATCACCGCTCGCTCGCCGAGGCCCTGCACGCCTTGCGGGCGATGGTGATCCTGTCCGGGTACGCCTCGCCGCTCTACGACGAGCTGTACGCCGACTGGACCCGGATTGACGTCGGAATCAGCAGGCCCACGAGCAACCGTGCCGGCCGCCAGGGTGCGGTGGGCACCGAGACCCTATGGCTGAACAGGGCTTTTGACGAAACTAGCGCCGGAACTCGGAGTTTTGACGAAACCCTGTGCGCCTGTGAGTGCGGACGGACGGTGATCCGACCTGCGACCGGGCGCCGCCCGAAGTACTTCTCCCCGCTCTGTCGTCAGCGTGCCTACCTCCGGCGCAAGGCAGGTGTTGCGTGACCACCCTCGTCACCGCCCTGCTTCGCGCTAACGGTCCCTATCCGGCTCGATTCATTGACAGATCGGAGATCGAGATGACCCCGATGCCCGACGAGGCCACCTGCACCGAGGACGGATGCCCCACCACCGTGGCCGACACTCCCGGTAGCCGCTGCGGCGAACTCAACGGCGAGCAGACCGCCGCCGGATGCGGCGAGCTGTTTTGCAACGACCACCTGTTCGCCACCCAGCGAGACGGCTACCTCTGCGCCGCCGACTACCGCGAGCTCGTGGCATGACCACCCTTGCCACCGTGACGCAACCGGACGACCACCTCGCCCGGCTTGTCACCGCCTTCATCGAAGGCCGCAAGAGCGACCACACCAAGGCCGCCTACCGCCGCGACCTCGCCCTCTGGCTCCAGTGGTGCGACACCAACCGCATCGACCCCCTCGACGCCTGGCCCGCCCACGCCCAACTCTGGCTCAGCACCCTCCACCGTGCCGGGGAGGCCGGCACCACCCGCGCCCGCCGGCTCGGCGCCGTCTCCAGTTGGTACCGGTGGCTCGTCTACCACCAGGCCGCCCCACGAAACCCGGCCGCGCTCCTGCCCGAGGACCGACCCGCCCAGTCACCGAAGCACGCCCCAGCGCTCTCAGACGAACACACAGCCGCGATCCTCGCCCAGGCCGACCAGGACACACCCCGGGCCGCCGCAATCGCGTGGACGCTCCTACAGACCGGCATCCGGGTGGGCGAACTGACCAACGCCAACACGGGAGACGTCGGGCTGGACCGGGGGCACCACGTCCTGCACATCATCGACGGCAAGGGCGGCAAGACCCGGGCCGTGCTGCTCGTGCCCCCGGTCGTCGCCCGCCTCGACACCTACCAGGCCACCCGCCGCGACACCGGCACGCTGGTCAGCGCCGACGACACGGGCGCCGGCAGCGTCCGGCCGCTCATCGCCACCCGCACCGGAGGTCGGCTCGACCGCAAGGCCGTACGGCTGCTGCTCCAGCGCCTCGCCCGCGCCGCCAAGCTGCCGCCCGAGGTCGCCGACCGGCTCACCCCGCACACCACCCGCGCCACCTACGTGACCAGTGCTCTCGACGAGGGCGCCTCGATCTACGACGTGGCCCGGGAGGTCGGCCACAGCCGTACCGACACGACCCAGGGTTACGACCGCAGCCACTACGACCCGTCGCGCAGCCCCGCCTACAAGCTCATGGGCCGCTACGCCCGCCACCTGCCCGCCGACGACCCCGCGCCGCGCTGAGCGGCCAACCCGAGAGGACCGAGACCCATGACTGCCCCGATGGCCAAGGTGACCCGAAGTGCCAGCCGTTCGATCTACATCCGCAGCGTGTCGCCGTACCAGGGCGGTATGAGCGTGTGGGCACTCCGCGACTTCGTCCGGGCGCTCGACGCCGAGGAGATCCCCGACGACGCCAAGGTCGAGTGCCACCGCGACCACAACACCCTGCATCTGACCAACCTGTCGGTGCGGGTCGTCACCGAGGACACCGCTGGTACACCGGCCGAGGAAGCCGCCCCGACCCCCTGAAACGCCGGTGGCCCTCCCGACCGCGAAACCGGGAGGGCCACCACCAGCACCCCGCGAAGGCGCTGCGACTCACCGGCCAGCCTACCGAGGGGGACCGCACGTCATGACCGGCCAGACCGCCACACCGCGCCACCCGAACACCCTGCACGCGCTCACCGCCGCGTGGAGCCTCCAGGTCGCCCGACAGCAGCTCGACCACGCCATTCAGTGCGGAGCCGACCAGCCCCGCGACGGACTCCGGTCCTGTGCCGGCGGCAGCGTCCGCTCCCGAGGCGGTCACGGCGACCCGGTCGGCAACATCGCACTTGCCCCCACCAAGCTGACCGGGAACGAAAGCCTCACCAGGCTGGAGCGGGCTACCACCAGCACCCTGACCTGGCTCGCCGACACGCTCCGGCTCACCGCAGGCCCGGACCCGATGTGGCGGATCCTCGACGGTCTGCCCCGGCTCCAGCCCGGTACCACCGAGCAGCTACGCCGGTGGCTCGTCGACCACGACGCCCGGATCCGGACCGCGCTCGGCCTTGGTCCCGACGAGCAGGTGCTGCCGGGCGCTGAGTGCCCCGCCTGCGGACGCCGGCCGATGACCGCCTGCACCGCCGCCCCCGACCCCGCCGACTGGACCGTGGTGTGCACCGCCGGCTGCCGCTGCGCCGGCCAGGGCTGCGGGTGCGCCATGCTGGTGCAGGTGGAGGGTGCGGTGCACATCTGGCCGGGCGCTGTCGACTTGGTCGCTGCGATGGAGCTGGCACAGTGGCCGCGACGGTGGCTGGTCGGGCTTACCGCCGATGGAGGTGAGGCAGCGTGAGTGATCGTGTGGGGTGGTTCGCTGACGTTGAGGACGTCGACTCCGAGGACGGAGAGCCACGCAGCGACCCGGCCTATCCGTGGCAGCCGGTCCTGCAAACCGCTGGCCTCTGCCTGTCGCTGGACATCTGGTTCGCCAGCAGGGCAGAGTGCGAGCAGTGGCTTCGCGACAACGTCATCGGCGTGGAGATGATCGAGGAGCGGCCGTGATCCGGCACCCCGAGACCGGCCGCCGGTATGGCACCGCCGCCGAGATTGCTGTCGCACTCGGCCCCGACGTCACCGTGGCGATGGTCCGCAACTGGTCCCAGCGCGACGGACTGCACCGGCATCAGGTCGGCCAGACGGTCTACTACGCACTCGACCAGGCGGCCAGCATCGAGCGGGACAAGCGGCTGTCCGGACGCGGCAGACGACGCGTCCCGGTAGCGGGCTGATACGCTTTGATCACACACCCCGATGGCAGGGGTGTCTCTACAGCCCGGTCGAGCCCCCTCGCTCCCGGGCTGTTGTCGTCTCCGAGATCGGTCGGCGCTGGCGGGAGACGGTGCGGGTGGTGGTGCGCGGCCGGGTCGCGGGCGAGGTCCGGCCGCGCCACCTGCGATGACCAAGGCGTGACCAGGCCGACCGGGTCTGAGAGCGTTTCTAAGCCAAGATCTGAGCCTGAGGGTTACTCGGGTATGGGTCCGGCCTGGTTCGTGCGGGAGCGTGGACACAGTGCCAAGAGCAATGCGCGTCTGCCCCTGCACTGGATGCGCCGAGCACCCCGGATCGTGCCCCGAGTTGACGACGGGCGGACGATGCGACGGATGCGCCCGGACCGCCGACGCCGCACGTGGACGACGACAGGACCGCGGCTACGACGCCGAGCACGAACGACTCCGCCGCGAGTGGCAGCCCAAGGTCGAGCGAAGCGAGGTCGACTGCCACGCCACAACCTGCGTCATGCCGAGCCGGACCATCAAGCCCGGCCAACGGTGGGACCTCGGGCACACGGACGACCGCAAAGGATGGACTGGGCCCGAGCACGAGCGATGCAACCGAGGATGGCGACGCGCCCAATCTCACGGACAGTGACGAAGGGGGGGTGACCCTCTGGCAGGCCCCGGACCAGGACCGCCGGGGAGGTAGAAATCGCCGCGTACGGGATCCGGTGACTGACAGTGACTCTGCGTTGGAGGCGGTGACCATGCCCGGACCAGCACCCAAGCACCCGTCGACCCGGGCTCGCCGCAACCGCGCCAGCACGGCGGCGACCCTGTCCATCGACCCGACGATCGAGGCTCCGAAGCTCCCGACCCGGCTCTGGCACGAGCAGACGCGCGCCTGGTGGCGGGACATCTGGTCGTCGCCGATGGCCCCGGAGTACGACGAGTCGGATCGGCACGGCCTGTTCGCGCTGGCCGTCTTGGTCGATGACTTCTGGACGACCGAGGACGCGAAGCTCCGCAAGGAGATAGCGGCGGAGATCCGCCAGCAGCGGCAGGGCTTCGGTCTGACCCCGATGGATCGTCGCCGGCTCCAGTGGGAGATCGAGCGGACCAGTGAGGCGCAGGAGCGTGGTCAGCGTCGTCGACAGGCTGCTAAGACGCCGGCCGAGACGGGGGAGGATCCGCGTAACGTCCTGCACGCGGTGTCGTGAGCACGTTCGTCGTTCCACCGCTGGACGAGGAGCCCTGGCCGACGCTGGGTCCCGGGGTCTGTGACCTGATCCAGGATCGGGCAGTGTTCGGTCCCGGCTCGCTGAAGGGTCAGCCGGCGAAGCTGGACGACGAGACCCGGGCGATCATCTACAAGGCGTACGAGGTCTACCCCCGGAGGCACGAACTGGCCGGCCGGCGACGGTTCCGGCGGGTCCGGATCTCCGCCCGGAAGGGTACGGCGAAGACGGAGAAGCTCGGCTGGATCGCTTTCGCCGAGCTGCATCCTGAGGCGGAGGTCCGGTTCGACGGGTGGAATGCCGCAGGCGAGCCTGTTGGTCGGCCGGTTCGTGACCCGTACATTCCGCTGCTGGCGTACACCGCCGAGCAGGTGGAGGAACTCGCCTACAACGTGCTCTACGTGGTGTGCACCGAGGGCCCGGACGCCGATCTGTTTGACGCCGGGCTGGAGCGCATCATCCGGCTCGACGAGCGCGGCCGGGCGGACGGTAAGGCGGTGCCGCTGGCCCAGTCGCCGAATGCCCGGGACGGCGCCCGGACGACGTTCCAGGGCTACGACGAGACGCACCGCCTGGACCTGCCCCGGCACGTCGCGGCGTACGACACGATGGAGGCCAACCTCCCGAAACGGCCGCTCGACGACCCCTGGTCGATGGGCATTACGACGGCGGGAGTGCCAGGCGGCGGATCGGTCGCCGAGCAGGACAAGGACGAAGCCGAGGCGATCGCGCGGGGCGAGATCGACGAGCCGGAGCTGTTCTACTTCCACCGCGAGGCCGGCCCGCACCACGACCTGAAGACCCTGACCGGGAGGATCGAGGCCATCCGGGAGGCGTCCGGCCCAGCGGCGGCTTGGTCAGACCTGCGGGGTATCGCGAAGCAGTGGGACCGTCCGAAGGCCGACAAGGCGTACCTGGAGCGGGTCTGGACGAACCGGTGGACGCAGGCCGAGGCGCAGGCGTTCGACGCCGGACGGTGGATCGACCTGGCCCGACTCGGGCGGAAGATCCCGCGTGGTGCGTCCGTCACGGCCGGTCTGGATGGCGCCCGATGGCGGGACACCACCGCGTTGGTCGTTACGGAGATAGAGACTGGCTTCCAGCACCGATTCGGGCTGTGGATACCGGAGGAATCCCCCGGCGGTGAGATCAAGGTTGCCGAGGTCGATGACGCGGTGGCCGAGATGTTCGAGCGGTGGCGGGTGCTGCGGTTCTACGGCGATCCGGCGGCCGGCTGGGACGACCCGTTGTCGCGCTGGTCGGGCACGCACGGGCCGAAGGTCGTGGCGTTCTGGTACACGGACTCCCGGAACCTGCGCAAGACCGCGTTCATGTGCCGCACGTACTCGGCGGCGATCCGGGCCGGCGAGGTCACCAACGACGGCGACGACGCCTTCACTCGGCACATCGGCGCCGCTCAGAAGCGGTTCACGAACATGGTCGACGACGAGGGCCAGCGGTTGTGGGTGATGGCCAAGGAGCGGCACGACTCACCCAAAAAGATCGACTGTGCGATGGCCGGCGGGCTGTCGTGGCAGGCCCGGCTCGACGTACTGGCTTCCGGGCTATGGAGCCCTGAGCCCGAGGACACCCGCGTGATCGTGTTCCGGTAGGAGGGGAGGGTCTGTGGCGCTCAGCGAAGACGAGGCCGAGACCCTGGCCCGGCTGGAGTACCAACTCGTTCGGCAGCAGCGGAAGCTGTGGACGCTCGACGCCTACTACAACGGTGAGCAGCGGGTCGAGCAGCTCGGCCTGGCGGTGCCACCGGAGTTGCGCCAGTTCCTGACGGTGGTGAACTGGCCGGCCACGTATGTGGACGCGATTGAGGAGCGCCTCGACGTGGAGGGCTTCCGGCTGCCCGGCCAGGACGGCGCTGACGCCGACCTTTGGCGGGTGTGGCAGGAGAATGACCTCGACGAGGAGTCCCAGCTCGCCCACCTGGATTCGCTGGTCTTTGGCCGCTCTTATGTCACGGTCGGCGCCGGTGACGCCGGGCCGGACGAGGACGACGACGGCGACGAGGACCGGGATCCGGCCACGCCTCTGGTGACGGTTGAGTCGCCGCGTGAGGTGACCGCCGAACTGTCTCCGCGTACCCGCCGGGTCGCCGCCGCGGTGAAGGTCTACCGGGACAGCCCCATCGGTCCGGCCCGCCGAGCCGAGTCGATTCAGCTCGCCACCCTGTACCTGCCGGACGTCACGGTGTGGCTGGAGCGGCGTAACGCCCGCTGGGTGGAGGTCGACCGGGACGATCACGGCATGGGTGTGGTGCCGGTGGTGCCGATGGTGAACCGGTCCCGGGTCGCCCGTCGGCATGGCCGGTCGGAGATGGAGCGGGTTATCCCGCTGACCGACGCCGCCGCGCGCGCGCTGACGAACGCCCAGCTCGCCACCGAGATCATGGCGATTCCACAGCGGTACGTCCTCGGCGCGTCGAAGGGTGACTTCGTCGACAAGGACGGCAAGCAGTTGCCCGCCTGGGAGGCGTACTTCGGAGCGATCTGGGCGCTGCTCAACCCGGCCGCCAAGGTCGGCCAGTTCGACGCCGCCGATCTCAGCAACTTCAAGACGATCGTCGACCACTACGCCAGCCTGGTGGCGGGGGTGACCGGGCTGCCGATGCGCTACCTGGGCCAGTCGACGACGAATCCGCCGTCGGCGGAGGGCATCCGCGCGGACGAGTCGCGCGTCATCAAGCTGTGCGAGCGGGTACAGCGGTCTCGGGGCGGGTCGTGGGAGCGGGTGATGCGTCTGGTCCGCCGGATCCTCGACGAGGACTGGAATCCGGACCTGGCGAGCCTGGAGACGATCTGGCGTAACCCGGCGACGCCGACGAGGGCGGCCGAGGCCGACGCCGCGGTGAAGCTGTTCAGCACCAGCCCGCGACCGATCGTGCCGCTGCGGCAGACCCGGGAGTCGCTGGGTTTCTCGCAGGTGCAGATCGCCCGGATGGAGGAAGAGGACGAGGCGGAGCGCCGTCGCGACCCGGTGCTCGACATCGCCCGCGGCCTGGCCGGCGGCGATGCGGCGGGCGAGCCGGCCGCGGCGGTGACCGGTGCCGACGCCGCTTGAGGTCGCCCGCCGCCACTACCGCGACCGTGCCCAGTTGACATCGACCGTCGCCGGTGAGGCGGCCCGGTTGTGGCGCCAGGTGGAGCCGGACCGGATCGCGGTGTCGTGGCGGTCGTTGTTGGTCCGACTGCTGTTGGTGCTGGTCGGAGCCCAGCAGGCGGCGGCCGGTCGGGCGGACGGCTACCTGACCGAGGTACTCGACGCGCAGGGCCTGGATCCTGATCCGGTCGGCGGGGTGCGAATCCGGTCCGGGTCCCTGGCCGGGGTCGCGTCGGACGGCCGGGATCTGTCCGGACTCCTGTACCGGCCGGTGGTGACGACGCTGGCCGGGATCGGGGCCGGGGCGACTGTCGACCGGGCCTTGGCCGGCGGCGCCGCGCACCTGGACATGATCGTACGGACCCAGGTGGCGGATGCTGGTCGGGTCGCTGACCAGGTGGCGCTGACGGCGCGGCCGTCGGTGACCGGCTACGTGCGGATGGTCGTCGGCGGAACCTGCTCCCGGTGCATCCTCCTCGCCGGCCAGCGGTACCGGTGGAACACCGGATTCCAACGGCATCCGAACTGCGACTGCGTCCACGTCCCGGCGGCCGAGGACACTGCCGACGACGTACGGACGGACCCCCGTCGTTACTTCGGCAGTCTTGACGCCGCCGAGCAGGACCGGGTGTTCACCAAGGCAGGCGCGGAGGTGATCAGGGACGGCGCCGACATCGGCCAGGTCGTCAACGCCCGACGTGGCATGTATACCGCCGCTGATGGCCGAAAGCTGACCAGGGAAGGTGCCCGTCGCCGCCGGATGGAGCGGCTGATGCCGGAGCAGATCCTCCGCGACGCGGCCGGCAACCGTGACGAGGCGATCCGACTGCTGAGGCAGCACGGGTACCTCATTTGATCTTCCCGCCCCTGGAGGGCGGTGGAAGTACGCCCCAGGAGGGCATCTTGAGCGACACCATCACCGAGACGGTCGACGCCCCGGAGGCGCCCGACGTCGAGGAACGAACCACCGAGGACCCGCGCGTCACGAAGGCCAATCAGGAGGCGGCCCGGTACCGGCGGGAGTTGCGGGAGACGCAGGCCAAGCTCGCCGAGTACGAAAAGGCCCAGCAGCAGAAGGCCGAGGCCGACAAGTCGGAGGCCGAGAGGCGAGCCGCCGCTGAACAGCGTGCCACTGAGGCAGAACTGCGGGCAACCCGACTGGAGGTGGCCCACGAGAAGGGCCTCACCCCGGCCCAGGCCAAACGGCTGGTCGGCGACACCCGGGAAGCGTTGGAGGCGGACGCCGAGGAGATCCTGCGGGACTTCCCGGCAGCGCGGGCCAAGTCGGAACCGAAGGCCCCGAAACCGGACCCGTCGCAGGGTGCCCGGTCGACCGCCCCGACCGCATCCGTGGAGGCGGGGGCGAGCCTTTACCAGCAGAAACACGGCAAGAAGAGTTGACCGCGCGGGCGGGTGTTCCGCGCTGATTCCCGCGCCAGGGCGGCGCGGCATCGCTCGCGAAGGAGACAACGATGAACCTCGCCCCTGTGACCGAGGCGTTCGGCCAGGACGACCAGTCCTGGCTGGGCTCGGAGGAGGGCACGGACCGGGCCATCTCGATCACGCTGGACACCAGCGCGTTCAACGCCGGCCTGCACTACCCCGACGGCTACTTCCGCTCCGGCATCATCCTCGGCCAGATCACCGCCACCGGCCTGTACGGGCCGTATAACGCCGCCGCCGCGGACGGGACGGAGACCGCCGCCGGGCTGCTGCTGTGCGCGGTGGGCGCTCCGTCGGCGACGACCACGGACGTGCAGGGCGCCATGCTCTGGCACGGCCGGGTGCTGCTGTCCAAGTTGCCGATCGCGGAGGGCCTCAACGGCGGTCCGGACGCAGGCGACGCGTACGCGGCCGACCTTCCGCAGATCCGATTCGACGCCTGAGAGGGGTGAGGTAGATGTTCCTGTTCACCGACTACATCACCCCGGCGGAACTGACTGGCTACGTCCGGGAGGCCCTGGCCGACCTGGACCGCAACCGGTTCACCCTGTCCCAGTGGCTGCCCCGGCGGGCGATCGACGACCTGCAGTACCGCTACACCCGGGGCGGGGAAGGGCTGACCGAGGCGGCCACGGTGCGGGCGTACGACGCCGAGTCGCCGATCGGCTCCCGGCCGGGCCTGACCCGGGTCACCGGCGAGCTGCCGCCGATCAGCCGCAAGATCCGGCTGGGCGAGTACGAGCGGCTGCGGCAGCGTCGCGACGAGGCGGGAATCCGCAACGCGATCTTGTCGGACGCGGAGCGGATGGCCCGGGCGGTCGCCGCGCGGCTGGAGCTGTTCCGTGGCGAGGCCCTCTACCGGGGGTCCCTGGTCATCTCCGAGAACGGCGTGGTCGCAACCGTCGACTTCGGCCGGTCCGGCTCGCACACGGTGGCTCCGGCGGTGCTGTGGTCGGTGGTGGCCACCGCGACCCCGCTGGCCGACCTGATCACGTGGCGGGACACCTACATCGCTACCAACGGGGAGGCGCCGGGCGCGATTCTGACCTCCACCACGGTGCTCGGCTACCTGCTGCGCAACGCCGAGATGCGCCAGCTCGCCGCCACCGTGGCGGGCACCCCGAGCATCGTGTCGCAGGCGACCGTGAATGCGGTGTTCGCGGCGTACGGGCTGCCGCCGATCTACATCTACGACGCGCAAGTGCGGGTCGGCACCACGGCGACCCGGGTAATTCCCGCCGACCGGGTGATCCTGCTGCCGGCGCCCGGTTCGCCGGACAACCCTGAGGGCACCGACCTGGGGGCGACCCTGCTCGGCACCACCGCGGAGTCGCTGGAACCCGAGTACGGGCTGTCGGGGGTGGAGCCGGGCATCGTGGCCGGCTCGTACAGCACGAAGGACCCGGTGGCGGTGTGGACGAAGGCCGCCGCGATCGGTCTGCCGATCATGGCCAACCCGGACCTGACGCTCGCCGCCGACGTGGCCTGACCTGAGGAGATGCGATGGCGCGCAAGCTGAACGCCTTCGTCACGGTGCACCGCCGCGACGACAAGGGCGAGCTGACCGGCGAGTCGGTGACCGTCGGCCCGAACGACGACCTGTCGCGGCCGGAGCTGTCCTGGGTCGAGTCGGCGATCACCAATCCGGACGTCTGGGCGGACGCCGCGAAGCCGACCCCGGCTGGCGAGTCCGTCGGGCCCCAGGCGCCGGCCGGCGACGGTCCGCCGCCGAAGGGCGGTGCCGGATCCGGTGCGCCGGAGTGGCGGGCGTACGCGGCCCGCAAGGGTGTCGAGGTGCCCGACGACGCATCCCGGGACGACGTGATCGCGGCGCTGTCCGCGGCCAACGTCCCGACCGAGTAGCAGCTCCGGCCGGCCGGTCACCCTCCCGGCTGCCCGGCCGGACCGACCCTCGGAGGCGTCATGCCTGACCCGCTGTTCACGCTGCCCGAGCTGGACGCCTACACCCAGCAGACCGTGCCGCCGGCAACGGGCGCGCTGGTGCTGGCACTGGTGACCACCCTGATCCGTAACGAGGTCGGCCCGACGGTCTACGACGCGCTCACCGATGTGAGCATGCTCAAGCCGGTCGCCCTCGACGTGGCGAAGCGGATGCTGCTTAATCCGGGCGGCATGCGGTCGAGGTCACGGCAGATCGACGACTACACCGAGACCAACACGTATGCCTCCGAGACGCTGTCCGGCATCGGCCTGACCGACGCCGAGCGGGAGCAGATCCGCGATGCGCTCGGCCTGGGCACGTCGGGCGCGTTCACGATCCGGCCGTACGGCGCTCCGTCCTGGGCCAGGTGCTGTTGATGTCGGCCGCCGAGGTGCTGGCCCGGGGCCGCGAGTTCGCTGCTGAGCTGATGGTCGACACCTGCGAGATCGTTGCCGTCACCGGCACACACACGGACCTGGGCACCGGGCAGGCCGTCGAGGATACCGACGTGGTGTACGCCGGCCCGTGCCGAGTCCAGCAGGCCGACCCGATCGCCCGGGCCGAGATGGTCGGCGAGGCGGACCGACTGATGGTGACCCGGCTGTTGTGGCTGCCGGTGGCCACCTCTGTCGGCGTCCGCGCCGGTCAACGGGTCCAGATCACGGTCTGCCAGTACGACCCGGACGTGGTCGGCCGGCGGTTCGTGGTCCGGGCCGAGTTCGGCAAGACCCACGCGACCGCTCGACGACTGGGGATCGAGGAGGTGACGAGTTAGGTGGACATCAACCTCGACGGCTCCAGCCTCAACCAGCTACGCGCCGACCTGGCCGAGGCGCCCGACAACGCGCACGTCCTCATCCGGGCGGCGGTGCGGTTCACCGCCCACGGCATCCGGGACGCGGCGCGGGGCGCTGCCAGCGGTATCGCCCACGCCCCGGACTACCCGAGGGCGATCACGTACGACACCAAGGATCTCGGTGTCGGGCGGGGCATGACGGCGGAGATCGGTCCGGACAAGGGGCGCCGCCAGGGAGCGTTGGGCAACATCCTGGAGTACGGCACGGTCAACAACCCGCCCTACGCCCACCTGGGCCCGGCTCTGGACCACTGGACCCCGGACTTCGTACGAGGCCTGGAAATCGCCGCTGCGGATGCCCTGGAGGGGAAGTGAGCGACGAGCCGCACGCCGTCGCCATCCTCGACCTGCTCCGCGCTGTCGACGGCCTGGTCGTGTACCCGCCGGCCGACGGTGAGGGCGACGGGCAGATCGTGCCGACCAGCGCGTCCCCGCCGTACGTGGTGGCGTACATCCAGGTCACCTACGCGCTGGGCCCGACGATCGATCTGCTGTCCAGCCGGGCGGTCGCGCGGGTGACCTGTCACAGCGTCGGCCAGACGGACATCGCTGCCCGGGTGGTTGCCAACCGGGTGCGGTCCGCGCTGCTTGACGTCGTGCCAGTTATCGCCGGCCGGAAGCCGTACCCGATCCGCTCCGACGACGGGCAGCCACCCCGCCCCGACGAGTCCACCGGCCGTCTCGTGGTCGACCAGATCGACATCTACCGCTTGGAGTCTTTGCCGGGCTGACCGGCACATCACCTTTGGAGGACGACGTGCCGACTGAGTTCGTGCGCATCCGAGAGACCCGGACCAAGGCAGAGAGCACCGTGTCGCGCCGCCGCGCCGACCAGCTCGTCCAGCGTGGCGGGGTGGAGATTCTCAAGGACGCGAAAGCCGTCGACAACCTCGGTCGACCGCTGCCGCCCACCACTCCCGAGATGACCGCGAAGAGCAAGGAGCAGGCCCGATGACCTCACCGCTGCCCACCTCGGTGCCGTCTGATGGCACCCTCGCTCTCCTGTACGTGGCGAGTTTGACCGACCCGACGGCGCCCAAGCTGACCGAGATAAACGCCGTGACCAGCCAGGAGTTGGACGGCTACATCACCGGCGACGGATGGCAGCCGACCGGGGAGCAGGCTGTGGTTGCTGACGAGCGGATCGCCACCACGCAGACGTTCGAGCAGCCCGGTCGCAAGACCAAGAGCCTGACCGTGGTGTACGTCCACAACCCGGCGGACCCGACCAACAACGAGGCCTACATCACCTTGGCCGAGGGCACCACCGGATATGTCCTGTCCCGCTACGGGGTGCCACGCACGCAGGCGTGGGCGATCGGTGACCTGACCGACGTGTGGCCGATCACCGCAGGTGAGCCGATGAAGAACTGGAACGGCGCGAACTCGGTGCACACGGCGACTCAGCGGCTGTTCGTGACCAACCAGGTGCAGTCGGACGTCGCGGTCGTCGCATGACCAACGCTGACGAGGTTCTGCTGGGCGCCCGGCTGCCAGAGGAGACCGTGCCGGTGTGCACCCGGGGCGACTTGATCAACGAGTTCCGGCGCCTGGACCGCGAACTGGCGCAGGCCCAGGTGCAGGCGGCGGCGGACCCGCGCATCGCCGGCAGTGGCACCGCCGACCTGCGGGCCCGGGTCGATGAGTTGCGGCAGCAGATCGAGGCGGCCACGGTCCAGTTCAGGTTGCGGGCCTTGCAGCCGAAGAGGTGGCGTGACCTGGTTGACGAGCACCCTCCCCGCAAGTTGGCGGACGGGTCGATCCACCAGGACGACCGGGGCCCGCAGGTCAACAACGAGACGTTCTTCCCGGCGCTGATCCGGCTGTCGACGGTCGAGCCGGTTCTGCGTGAGGAGACGTGGGCGGCGCTGCTCGACTCCGAGCAGGAACTGATCAACGTGCAGCAGTTCCTTAGGCTGGGCCGCACCTGCTGGGACCTGAACAAGGAAGAGCCCGACGTCCCTTTCTCGTTCGCCGGCTGGCTGAGGACGCGGGACTCCGCCAGCGGGTCGGTCTCGCCCGAACCCTCGGCATCTCCCTCCGCCGACTCGACGGCTGGGAGCCCGAACGAGTAACCGAGTACCGGCATGAGGGTGGCAAGCTGGCCCGGTCGGTGACCACCACGGAGTCGGAGTGGACTCCGGGCGAGGTGGCGTGGATGACCGCGCTGGCGGCCTACGAGGCGGGCCAGTGCCCCCGCTGCCGGGGCGTGCTGGAGGAAACGACTGACCCGGGCAGGGACTTCAACAACCCGTTCGCCACCGCCGTCTACCTGCCGGCACCCGGCTACCCCCGGCAGTGCCACTGCTGCGCGGCGATCGACCGGTCGGAGCAGCAGACGCGCACCCAGAACCCGCAGCATCCGGCCGCGATCCTCCACGCCGTTCAGCTCGTACCGAGGGGGTGACCCGTGGCCCGCACCGTCAAGGTCGGCCTCGACGTCGATGAAGCCCCGTACGTACGCGGCGTGGGGCGGGCGGAGAAGGCGACCGCGAAGCTGGATGACGCGGTCGAGTCGGCCGGCGGTTCGGCGAAGGAAACCGCTGCCGGGATGGGCAAGGCGTCCGAGTCGATCAGTGATGTCGGCAAGTCAGCTCGGGGCGCCGGCAGGGAGCTGACCGGCCTGCGTCGGGATGCCGCGATTCTGGACCGCCAGATCACGGACACGGCCCGCGGCGTGCGGGACCTGGCCCGGGAAATCTCCCGCACCGCCGACGCCGCTGAGCGCGCCAAGCTGACCGAGAAGCTGAAGGTCGAGCGCGGCAAGCAACGGGGCCTCACCGATCTTCGGAACCTGATCGATGCCGACGAGGCGGCGAAAGGCTTCAGTACCGAGTTCGCCACCAAGATCGGACCGCTGATCGCTCGGGCGCCGATCAGCGTCGGCCCCATTGGCGCAGCCATTGCTCTCCCGATCGCTGCCGAGGTCGCCACGGTGCTGGGCGCGGCGGTCGCCGCCGGCATCACGGGCGGCGCCGGCATCGGCGGGGTGATCGGCGGGGTCACGATCGCCGCGAAGCACTCTGCGGTCAAGTCAGCGGCGGAGTCCCTGGGCAGCGAGTTCGAGAACCGGCTCCAGTCGGCGGCGGTCAGTTTCGTCCCGGCGACGCTGTCCGGGATCTCTGTGATCCGGAACAAGCTCGCCGAGGTCGAGGGTGACCTGGAGTCCATCTTCAGCAACTCCGCCCGGTTTGTCGTGCCGCTGGCGGAAGGCGGCGGTACGGGCATTCAGGAGATCGTCACCGGAGCTCGCGAGCTGGTCGAGGTGGCCGGCCCGGCTGTCGACGCGATCTCGGAGGGCCTGGCCGAGTTGGGCAGCGCGGCCCGGGACGGGATGGAGTCCCTGACCGACAACTCCGAGAGCGGTGCTCGCGCCCTGACGCTGGTCTTCGAGGTTGTCGAGACCGGCATCCGGATGGTCTTTGGCCTGATCAACGTCCTGGCCGAGCTGTACGAGGTGATGGAGTTCGGCAACGGCCTCTTCGAGTGGTTCAGCCGGGCCAACGACGAAGGTGGCAAGAAGAGTGAGGAGTTCGCTGGCGAGCTGGCCAACCTGATGAACGGCTTCCGGGAGACGTCGACCGAGGCAGAGGACGCCGCCCGCGCGGTCCAGCAGTACGCCGAGGCGCTCGACCTGATCGTCGACCAGAACCTGTCCGCTGCCGAGGCGAACCTCCGCTACCGGGAGACCTTAAAAGAGGCCCGGGACGAGATCGACAAGAAGCGGAAGGTCTCCGCGGCTGAGGAGGAGCAGCTTCTCAGCCTCGCCCGGTCATCGAACACCTTGACCGACGCACTGGAGGCGCAGGGTGCGTCCACGAAGACGCTGTCGGAGCGCAGCCGGGAGGCCCGTAGCGACTTCGTCGCGACCGCGATGCGGATGGGCTACACCCGGGAGCAGGCGCGGCTACTCGCCGATCAGTACCTGAAGGTGCCGCGCAGGGTACCCACCACGGTCACCGCCGATACGGAGCAGGCCGCCGCTAACCTGCGGGCGATCATCGCCCTGTCGGCACAGATCAAATCCAAGCGGGTCGTCATCACCACGGTCAACAACCAGGTGGTGACTCGCAGCGAAGGCCGCAACGTCCCGATCGGAAGCGGTGTCGGCGGCCGGCGCTGGGGCGGCATCGACTACGCCATGGCCGGCGGCGGCATGATCGAGGCACATTTCGCCACCTCGCCGACGGTGCTGTACGGGGAGCGGGAGACCCGCGGCGAGGCGTACATCCCGCGTGACGGTGACACCGCCCGGTCTCGGATGATCGCGCAGACGGTGGTCGAGGAGTGGCTCGGTGGCCGGGTGGCCTGGCCGGCATCCGGCGGACCTGGTCCGGTTACGGCCCCGTTCATGGGCAGCGCAGCGCCCGTACAGGCTCAGCAGCCTACTCAGTCAGGTGGGATGACGCTGCGGCTGGTGGTCCAGGACGGCGCCGTGCAGGGCCTGGTCCGGGTTGAGGTCGACGAAGCGTTCGGCTCTCTGGCTGACGCCACCATCTACCAGACCGCCGAGTGACGGGAGGGGCCGGTGCCGACAACCCTTGTCGCGACGCCAGAGCCGGGCAACACCCCGCCACGGGTCCTGCTGGAGCTGGAGTACACCGGGCAGACCGAGGCGACGGTGTCCCGGCTGGACCCGGACGGCCGTACCCGCCTGGTGCGGCTCGCCGATCCGGCGACGCTGTCGGGCGGACTGTGGACCGGCTACGACTACGAGAGCTGGCTCAACGGCGAGGCCGTCTACACGGCGATCACGGCCGGCGGGTCGGTCACCTCCACCCCGGTCACCCTGACCGCTGACCGGCCGTGGCTACGACACCCCGGGGTGCCGTCGCTGTCTATCCCGATCGAACCGGTCGGGCCGCTTGCCGACCGGGTCCGCCCGGTCAACCAGGCGGTCTTGCAGCCACTGGGCCGGCGGGAGCCGATCGTCGTCACCGACGCGCGCCGCAAGTCGATCCGGTCGACGCTGCGACTGCGAACGGAGACAGCGGACGAGGCTGCCGCCCTGGTCGGCATTACCGATGACGCGTCGATCCTCCTGCTGGACGCTGACGCCGATTGGGGACTCGGCATCACGCACGCCTACCTGGCGCTCGGCGACCTGGAGGAGACCTCGTTCCGCGACGACTACGGACCTCACCCGTGGCGGACCTGGTCAGCGCCGTACGTGGTGGTGGGCAGGCCTGCGGGCGGACTGCAGTCGGAACGCACCTACGCCGACGTGCTGGCCGAACACGCCACCTACGCCGATGTGCTGGCTGCGTACGACACCTACTCCGACCTGCTTCTCGGGACGTCCTGATGTACCCGGTCAGCAGCGTGTTCGGGCACGCCCTGAGGGAGGCGCACACCCTCGCCGTCCGGGTCGACGCCTGGTACGACGGGGCTCTCCTGATCGAGGATCTACCGCTCGACGAGGGCAGCGCCGGCCAGGTGACGATCCAGGCTGGGACGGGTGTCCGCCGGCAGCTCGACCTCACGATCACCGACGCGGGTCTGTGGGACGACCTGGACGTCACCGGCGTTGAGCTACGGCCCTACCGCGGCGTCCGGTATCCGTCCGGTGCGACGGAACTGGTGCCGCTCGGGGTGTTCGGCCTGGACGAGCAGTCGATGTCGGTGGGCCCTGACGGCGGGATCAGGATCCGGACCGCCCCGGACCGGTGGGCTCGGGTGCAGCGGGCGAAGTTCGAGACGCCAGCGTCGAGCCAGGTTGGCGACCTTGTTGTGGACGAGATAGTGCGACTGGTGACCGACGCGGTCTCCGGCGTCGCGGTGTCCGTCCTGGCCACCTCGACGGCGACGGTCGGGGCGCTGGTCTGGGACCGGGATCGGGACAAGGCGATCGTCGACCTGGCGACGTCGATCGGTGCTGAGGCGTACTTCGACAACGACGGAACCCTGGTGGTCCGGGATGCGCCGCTGTTGTCGCAGCCGTCGGTGTGGACGGTCGATGCCTCCCCGTCCGGGGTGCTGCTCGGCGGTGACCTGCGCCGGGACCGGTCCCGCACCTACAACGTCGTGGTGGTCAGCGACGCCCGCACCGACGGCAGTACGCCGTTCGCCCCGCAGGTGATCGAGGACGACGACCCGGCCAGCCCGACCTACGTCGGCGGCCCATTCGGCAGGGTCCCGTACTTCTGGAGCAGCCCGGTAGTCACGTCGGCGCCACAGGCCGTCGTCGCCGGCACGACCATCCTCAACAGGGTTAGGGCCGTCAACGCCCAGCTCAACGTGGATGCGGTGGTGCACCCAGGCCTCGACCGCGGCGACGTCATCACCGTGCTCACCTCCTCCGGCCGGGTCGAGCAGCACCTGGTCGACGCGGTGACAGTGCCGCTGACCGTCGGCGGCGTTCAGTCGATCACCACCCGGTCGTCGCGGCCGGACGGGGCCGAGGGGTAGCCGTGCGCCGTGAGATCCGCCGGGCCGCCGCCGAGTTGCTGCGGGACCGGCCACCGCAGGGCGCTCCGGCGTCATGGATGGAGCAGGCCACGGTCGTCGCCGTCGCGCCCGGTGCGGCATCCGACGGCAACGCCCTGCTGACCGTCGAGTGGCGTGGCGCTGAGGTCGATGCCGCTTATGGCGCCAAATACACACCGACCGTCGGTGACACCGTCCTCGTCGTCGTTCAGCCGCCGTCTCTGCTGGTCGTGGACCAGGTCATCGGCACACCGTAGGAGGTCACAAGGTGGGCACCACACCGATTCACGGGTTGCCGTATCCCGACCTGTCGGATGCGCCGAACGTGCCGGCGGATGTCAGTGCGCTCGCCACCGCCGTCGACACGCTGCTCGCCCAGTACAGCGACGCCGCCGATGTGCAGGTGTTCGCCGCCGACGGGACGTGGACGAAACCGGCCGGCGCGCGGACGGTATGGGTGCGGGTCCAAGCCGGCGGCGCCGGAGCGGGAGCTGTCGTCGGCGCGGCTGGGACGACCGCTGGTGCGTCCGGAGGCGGCGGGGCCGGGGGCTACTGCGAGAGCGTCTACGACGCGGCTGATCTGGGGTCGTCGGAGGCGGTGACAGTCGGCGCGGGCGGTGTCGGCGGCGGGGTCGGTGCCGGCGGTACTGGCGGCGACAGCACGTTCGATTTGATGACCGCGACTGGGGGGACGTCGAGCGCGGCGGTGACGGCGACGACGGGCAGCACGGTCGGGGTCGGTGGTGCCGGTGGGGGCGCGACCGGCGGGAACGTCTGCAACGTTCCGGGCGGCTCTGGTGGCTACGGGAGAACCCTGTCCGTCCAGAACATTTTCGGCAACCACGGCGGCGACAGCGTGTGCGGCCACGGTGGAGCGCCGTCGCCCGGTACCGGCGGTGTCGGCCTGGTCGGTACCGGCTACGGCGCCGGCGGCGGCGGGGCGTTCGGGTCCACGACCACCCGGGCGGGCGGGGCGGGCAGTCCCGGCCTCGTTGTCGTCGTGACCCTCTTCTGATCTATCGCGGGCTCGGGTACACGTTCGGCGCCGCCGGCCCTTCGGCCGGGAGTGGCGGCGGATCGGCCTGGTAGCTGTCACATGATCCGCCGCTGACTGCGAGCGCGGCGATGACGACGGCGATGAACCTGCGAATCCGCATTCAAGATCCTCCGAAAACGCTGGGAGCTGCGATGATTCCTCACGTCCGCAAGGCGCTGGTATCGGCTGTCGCCATCGCGACACTGCTGCTGACGACCGAGCCGGCCACCGCGGCGAGCGTGGTGCCGCCACCCGGCCCCGGCGCGTACGGTTCCGGCACCCTCGGCGACTGGACGATCGGCTCGCACGCCGTGTCCAGCCCGGTCCGGATCCAGGAGGCCGTCGACACCGGCGGTGTGTGGCTGCTCGGCGACAGCATCACCGTGGCAACGTACAGCGATTTCGGTACCCGGCTGCATGCGGCGACGGGTCAGGTCATCGCGGTCGACGGCAAGAGCGGCAGGCCAACCCCGCCAACGATCGACGTGCTGGAGCAGTGGGCGTCCACCTACGGCCTGCCGCCGGTCGTCATCATCGCGTCAGGCGCCAACGACATCTTCGGGCCGGTCGGGCCCACCAGCATCGCCGCGCAGATCGACCGGGCCGCCTCAATCGTCGGGCCGGACACCGCCCTGATCTGGGTGGAGACGCACATCAGCCGGTGGCTCCAGCCTGGCTACATCCAGGTCAACGACCAGCGCAACACGGGCTGGATCAACGGCGTGATCTGGGAGGCCACGGCCCGCCACGACAACCTCAGCGTCGTGGCGTGGGAGCGGTACATCAGCATCGTCCCCGACCGAGTCCGCGCCTATCTCTCCGACGGCGTGCACCTGGACCCAGCCGACGGGATGGTCGCTCGAAACTCGCTGATGGTGCAGGCCGTCCAGGCGGCGATGGCGGCCGGCTGATGGCCACGGTCGCGAAGCCGAAGCACAAGGAGGCCAGGGCCCTCTACCTGGAGCACCTCGACCTGCACCCTGGCCGCACCGTCGGGAACGACCTCGACCCGCTGGAAGCTGGCATCGTCGGCGACTCCCGGCACGGCAGCGGCTACCACATCAGCCGTGCAGACAACGACTCCGGCGACTACTCGGTCGACGAGTCACCCCGGGACCGCCGCGGTCGATCCGACTACGCGTCGGCGATGGACATCGGCTACTTCAAGGTCACCACCGACCGCGGCACCTTCGACCTGTACGACTACAACCGCTGGCTTGTCGGGCTCTGCCGCTCGGGAGATTCGGACACCGCTGATCTGCGAGAGGTCATCTACTCCCTGGACGGGACCACGGTCCGCCGCTGGGACCGGCTCGGGAAGCGGTCGACCGGCGACAGCTCGCACCGCACCCACACCCATCTGAGCGAGTTCCGAGACGCCGATGGCCGGCGCATGGTCGCGCTGGCCCGCCGCTGGCTACAGCTCATCGGACTGATCGACACGGAGGACGACGACATGACCGACGACGACCGAAAGAAGCTGAACGCGATCTACTCGGCGGTGTTCCTCGGCGGCCCGTCCTGCGGGTTCGAGACCGACCCGGGCAACGGCCGCGGTTCGGCGAACAGCCTGGTGAACAAGGCCGACGAGCTGCTGAACCGGACGGCTGCGCCGAGGCCCGTCGCGGTGGATGCCAGCGCCGTGGCTGTCGCGCTGGCCGGCAACACCACGTTCATCGGCGCACTGGCCAAGGCCGTCAACGACGACGCCGCGAAGCGGATGCAGAGCTGACCGTGCGCCGCATCCTGGTCGTCGGCCGGAATCCGTTCGAGGCGGCCGTCCTCGCCGCGTCGGCGGTCGCCGGAGCGTCCCTGATCGCCGCCGGCCAGCGGCCCCGGTCGGTGGCCGAGGCAATGCCGCCGCTGCTCCAGGACACCTGGGAGATCGCCCTCGTCCTGGCCGGAGTGGTCGGCCTGGTCGGCATCTACTGGCCGGGGCCGCCGCTGGTCGGGGTGGGTTCGGAGTTGAGCGCGCTGGTGGTGCTCGGGACGGCGACGACGATGTACGCCATCGCACTGTTCGCCATCTCCGGCTGGCAGGCGCTGGCGGCCGGGGCATTCATCACGGCGATCGGGGTGGCGTCCTGGTGGCGGACCGCGCTGATCGTCCGCGACCTGCGCAGACTCGCCCGGCACCATGACGCGACGGAGGGGTCATGAGCGCGGCGTCTCCGGCGTGGTTGCAGATCCTGTTGTCTGCCCTCGGCATGCTCGGCGGCACGGGTGGGGTGGTCGCCGCGGCAATGGTGCTGGTGCAGCGGCGCAAGCTGAAGGCGGACACCGCCGATGTGCTGACGGACACCGCGCTGACGCTGGTCAAGCCGCTGCGGGAAAGGGTCGCCGAGCTGGAGACCGAGGCTGACGACGCCCGACGAAAGGTGGCTGCGACGAACGGCGAGCTGGACCGGCTGAAGGATTCGGTGCGGGACCTGACCAGGATGCTGCTCAGGCTCCGTACGGAGATCCTGTCTCCGGACGCTGACCTGGCTCGGCTGCGGGATCTGGTGCGTTCGGCGCCTGGGGACCTGAACCGTCGGGGCTAGGCCGCCGCCTCAGTGGTGAACTCGCCGTGTTCGGTGGGCGCCTTGGCCGGGTCGTTGACCAGCACCACCCAGATGCCGGAGCCGTCCATCCGCTGCTCCAGCCGCACCATCGCCAGCAGCCTGCCGTCGGGCGAGTACAGCCGTGCGGCCTCTCTGAGCTGCGGGATCCCTGGCACGCCCGACACCGTACCGAAGGAGCTTGACGTGCTCGTCAACTTGACCCCGCATCCGATCCGTATTTACGGCTGGGACGTGCCCGACCGGTTCAACCTTGGCGACCACGAGCCGCAGATGGTGATCGAGCCATCCGGCACCGTGGCCCGCATTGGAGAGATCGAACTCGGCACCCAGTATCTCCAGGACTGCCCGACGTCGGTGGAGTTCGTCGAGTATCGCCACGCGAACGGGTTGCCACCCCGGCCGGAGAAGGGGTCCCCGGAGTGGGAGAACCCGACGACCTGGTACGTGGTGTCGCTGGCCCTGGCGCTCGCTCAGGCCGGCCACCGTACCGATCTGCTGGCCCCATTTCGCGAGGTCCGTGACCTGTCCGGCACGGTCATCGGCTGCCGGTCCCTAGCGCACCCGGTCTGAACAGCCGACCCCGGGGGCCCGGGGTCGGTCCACCGATCAAGGAGATCACCATGAAGCTATGGGGTCGCGAGCCGGCGCTGGTCATCGGCGCCATCGGCGCGCTGCTCACCGTCCTGGCCTCGCTGAACATGCCCGGCATCGACGCCGGAGCCGCGGCAGCCATCACCGCGTTCGCGTCGGCGGTCATCATCGCCTTCACCACCCGGCCCATCGCTCCGGCGCTGTTCACCGGCGTGGTCGCGGCGGGTGCGGCGCTGATCGCCGAGTACGGGTACAACGTCTCCGACGGCACGGTGGCCGCGATCTCCGGAGCGGTGCTGGCCGGGTTCGCCCTGTTCGGCATCCGCCCGCAGGTGGTGCCGGCCGCCGAGGTGGGCCGGCCCGCCGGGACGATGCCGCGCCTGCGGTAGCCCTAACCTGTCTCCAACGCGGCGCGCCCGCTACCTGGCTTCGGCCGGGCGGCGGGCGCGCTTCTCTGTGTCTGGGGTCAGATCACGACCATCAGCCAGCAGGCGCCGACGATCGCGAGGACGGCGACCGCCCAGGTCAGCACGGTCCGGGTCGACGTCACCCGCTCGGCCTGCACGCCACCTCGGACGATCGTGAGACGCACCGCCAGCCAACCGCGGTGCATGGTCGCTCCAGTGCCAGGCGTCACCCAGTCGATCGTCCATCCCTCGGCGTGAGCCTGCGCCAGGACCTGGTCGAGAGTGCCGGGGATCCGTACTGCCCGCTGCCCGCCACCGCCGAGGTTGCCG